>NZ_JBKBPN010000012.1:0-3776 GCF_046293095.1 Thermomonas sp. | reverse complement strand
TCACCGGCGCGGTGCAGCTGCCGGAGGGTGTGGAGATGGTGATGCCGGGCGACAACGTGAAGATGGTGGTCACGCTGATCAACCCGGTGGCGATGGACGAAGGCCTGCGCTTCGCGATCCGTGAGGGTGGCCGCACCGTCGGCGCCGGCGTGGTGTCCAAGATCATCAAGTAAGCCCCTGCGTTTCCCCCGTTTCCGCCTGCGGGAACGGGCCGGGGTGAAGGCAGGCGGCGAAAGCCGCCGTTGCCTTTTTCGGAAGCAGCATGTTTTTCGATACGCCAGTAGCTCAATTGGCAGAGCAGCGGTCTCCAAAACCGCAGGTTGGGGGTTCGAGTCCCTCCTGGCGTGCCACTCGCGGATCACCGCAGTGGATTCCTGTGGAGAGGATGACATCTTGACCAGCAATACGCTGCCCACCCCGTCTGCCGGTGGTGGGGACATCGCCAAGTACGCCCTTGCTCTCCTGCTGCTGGCCGGTGGGGTTTTCGCCTACTACTGGTTCGATGGCAGCTGGCCGCAGGGTGTTCGCGTTCTTGCGGTCGTAGTGGCGTTGGCGCTGTCCGGTCTGGTGTTCTTCTCCACCGGCAAGGGTGCGCAAGCCCTGGGTTTCCTGTCGGAAGCGCGCTTCGAGC
The DNA here is from genome assembly GCF_046293095.1 of Thermomonas sp. GTDB lineage: Bacteria > Pseudomonadota > Gammaproteobacteria > Xanthomonadales > Xanthomonadaceae > Thermomonas. The sequence goes on along the minus strand of NZ_JBKBPN010000012.1, from coordinate 3,145 downwards.
TTCGCAAGGTCGTCTGGCCCACCCGCCAGGAGGCCACCCGCACGATGTGGGTTGTGATCGTCGCGGTCATCCTCATCAGTCTCATCCTCGCTGCCTTCGACTGGACGATCCAGCTCGCGGTGAAAGCGCTGCTCGGTTCCTGATGGAGATCCCAGTGAGCAATACCGAAGTCCACAAGCGCTGGTACGTCGTCCACGCCTATTCCGGGTTCGAGAAATCGGTGGCGCAGGCGCTGCGCGACCGCATCGTCCGCATGGGGATGCAGGATCGCTTCGGCGACGTGCTGGTCCCGACCGAGGAAGTGGTGGAGATGCGCGCCGGCCAAAAGCGCCGTTCCGAGCGCAAGTTCTTCCCCGGCTACGTGCTGGTGCAGATCGCCACCCATCTCGAGGACGCTGTTCCGCGTATCGACAACGAGTCCTGGCATCTGGTGAAGGAAACGCCGAAGGTGCTGGGTTTCATCGGTGGAACCGCCGACCGGCCGCTGCCCATCAGCGATGCCGAGGCCGATGCCATCCTCCAGCGCGTCCAGGATGGCGTCGAGAAGCCGAAGCCGAAGGTGCTGTTCGAGCCGGGCCAGATGGTCCGCGTGGTCGACGGTCCGTTCAATGACTTCAACGGCGTGGTCGAAGAAATCAACTACGAAAAGAGCCGCTTGCGCGTGGCCGTGCTGATCTTCGGCCGCTCCACGCCGGTGGAGTTGGAGTTCGGCCAGGTCGAAAAGGCCTGACGGATCTGTTGCCCGGCATACGGGCGGAAAAACCTGCTATCATTGCCGGCTCCCTCGTGGGAGCCGCCGTGCTGTCGGCCGCCAAGTGCGGCCGGTGGTGCGGATGAAACATCCGCTGGGCGCGACGCCGGGACGCGCCCAGCCTGCGATTGAACGTGATCCCGGTCCGATGGGGAGCCTGCACAGCAGGCGTTTGCACCCGGAGACAAGACAATGGCAAAGAAAGTCGTCGGCTACATCAAGCTGCAGGTGAAGGCCGGTCAGGCCAACCCCTCGCCGCCGGTCGGTCCTGCGCTGGGTCAGCGCGGCCTGAACATCATGGAGTTCTGCAAGGCGTTCAACGCTGCCACGCAGAAGCTGGAGCCGGGGCTGCCGGTCCCGGTCATCATCACGGCCTACTCCGACCGTACCTTCACCTTCATCACGAAGAGCACCCCGGCGACCACGCTGCTGAAGAAGGCGGCGGGGATCACCTCTGGCTCCAAGCGCCCGAACACCGACAAGGTGGGCAAGGTCACCCGCGCCCAGCTCGAGGACATCGCCAAGGCGAAGGAGCCCGACCTGACCGCGGCCGACCTGGACGCGGCGGTGCGCACGATCGCGGGCTCGGCCCGTTCCATGGGTCTGGTGGTGGAGGGTTAAGACGATGGCACTGAACAAGCGACAGAAGGCGATCCTTGCCGCCACCCAGCCGGGCAAGGCCTACGCGATCGATGAAGCCCTGAAGATCGTCAAGGACAACAGCAAGGCCAAGTTCGTCGAGGCCATCGACGTGGCCGTGCGTCTGGGCGTGGACGCCAAGAAGTCCGACCAGCAGGTGCGCGGTTCCACCGTGCTGCCGGCCGGCACCGGTAAGTCGGTGCGCGTGGCCGTGTTCTGCCCGGCGGGCGCCAAGGCCGATGAGGCCCTGGCTGCCGGCGCCGATGTGGTCGGCATGGACGATCTGGCCGAGAAGATGATCGCCGGCGACCTCAACTACGACGTCGTGATCGCCACCCCGGACGCAATGCGCGTGGTTGGCAAGCTCGGCCAGGTGCTGGGCCCGCGCGGCCTGATGCCGAACCCGAAGGTCGGCACCGTGTCCCCCAACCCGGCCGAGGCGGTGAAGAACGCCAAGGCGGGCCAGGTGCGCTACCGCACCGACAAGGCCGGCATCATCCACTGCACGATCGGCAAGGCCAATTTCGAGAACGACGCGCTGAAGGGCAACCTGCAGGCGCTGCTGCTGGACCTGATCAAGGCCAAGCCGGCAACCTCGAAGGGCACCTACCTGCAGAAGATCTCGCTCAGCTCCACCATGGGCCCCGGCGTGACCGTGGACCAGGCCTCGCTGAGCCTGAAGTGATGTTCCAACCCGCGCCGTCCCGGCGGCGCGGTGCATTGAAATTTTGAAGGCCCCGCCGCGATCCGTCGCGGCGGAAGCCGTCAAAGACCGCAGGTGCGGTCCGCGCGTGGCAACGACGGGCAGGGATGCTCACACGGCATGGATTCGCCGTTGCCGAAGGCGGGGTCGCTTAATCCACTCCCGGCAGGGAGGGCCTGCGTAGATGGTGATGCCCTTCTGGGATGTTTTGGTTCAAGACAGCTCTGGATGGCCACCGCCGGGATGCCCCGCATCCCCGATGCCACGGACCGGCATCGCCCAGGACCGCCAGCGGCAGGAGCCGCGGGCGGCGTTCAATAGAGGAGTGACTATGGCTCTCAATCTGTCCCAGAAGCAGGACGTTGTCGCGGAGGTGGCGGAAGTCGCCGCCAAGGCGCACTCCCTGATCGCGGCCGAGTACGCCGGCACCACGGTCTCCCAGATGACCGCGATGCGCAAGAAGGCCCGCGAGACGGGCGTGTTCCTGAAGGTCGTGAAGAACACGCTGGCCGCGCGCGCCGTCACCGGTACCGAGTACGAAGTGGCGAAGGATTCTCTCGTGGGTCCGCTGCTGTATGCGTTCTCCATCGAGGAACCCGGCGCCGCCGGCCGCCTGATCAAGGAATTCGCCAAGGGCAACGACAAGCTGCAGCCCAAGGTCGTCGTCGTCGGTGGCCAGCAGTACCCGGCCAGCCACGTCGATGTCCTGGCTTCGCTGCCGACCCGCGACCAGGCCCTTGCCATGCTGGCCCGCGTGCTGGCCGAGCCGGCGGCGATGTTTGCCCGCGCGGTCAAGGCCGTCGCCGACAAGCAGGGCGGTGGCGATGCGGTCCCGGCGGAAGCCGAGGCGCAGGCCGAACCGGCTTGATGCGCGTCCGATCCTGACAACGTTCCCCATCCAAACGAAACATATCCAGAGGTAATCGCAATGTCCCTGACCAACGAGCAGATCGTCGACGCCATCGCCGCCAAGTCGCTGATGGAAGTGATGGAGCTGGTGAAGGCCATCGAAGAGAAGTTCGGCGTCTCCGCCGCCGCCCCGGTGATGGCCG
>NZ_JBKBPN010000011.1:0-12740 GCF_046293095.1 Thermomonas sp. | reverse complement strand
TCCCTGACCAACGAGCAGATCGTCGACGCCATCGCCGCCAAGTCGCTGATGGAAGTGATGGAGCTGGTGAAGGCCATCGAAGAGAAGTTCGGCGTCTCCGCCGCCGCCCCGGTGATGGCCGTCGCCGCCGCCGGTCCGGTCGCCGCCGTGGAAGAGCAGACCGAGTTCAACGTCATCCTGAAGAGCGCCGGCGACAAGAAGGTCGAAGTGATCAAGGCCGTCCGCGCCATCACCGGCCTGGGCCTGAAGGAAGCCAAGGACCTCACCGAGGCCGGCGGCACCGTGAAGGAAGGCGTGTCGAAGGAAGACGCCGAGAAGATGAAGAAGGACCTCGAGGCCGCCGGCGCGACCGTCGAAATCAAGTAATCCTTCGTTGCGTCGCCGGGCTGCACATGCTGGCGACCACCAAAGGCTGGGGGCGAAAGCCCCCGGCCTTTGGCCGTTGTTGAGATACCCGTAGCAGACGTACCGAGTTGGCAGTTGGAAGTAGCGGGAGAGGGCGTGCTGGTGCCGGCAATACCAGCGACTTCCCACTGCCAGTTTGACATTCCCCCGTTGGCCGCCACGGCGGCCGCACATGACGAGGCGCACGCTCCATGACCACCGCCAAACAGTATTCGTTCACCGAAAAGAAGCGCATCCGCAAGGACTTCGGCAAGCGCCGCTCGATCCTCGAGGTGCCTTACCTGCTCGCCATCCAGGTGGACTCCTACCGCGAGTTCCTGCAGGAGCACGTCGATCCTGCCGCACGCGAGGACAAGGGCCTGCACGCCGCGCTGAAGTCGGTGTTTCCGATCAGCAGCTACAGCGGCAATGCCGCGCTGGAGTACGTGAGCTACAAGCTGGGCGAACCCGCTTTTGACGAGCGCGAGTGCCGCACCCGCGGGCTGTCGTACGGCGCGCCGCTGCGCGTCACCGTGCGCCTGGTCATCTATGACCGCGAGTCGTCCACCAAGGCGATCAAGTACGTGAAGGAGCAGGAGGTCTACATGGGCGAGATCCCGCTCATGACCGACAACGGCACCTTCATCGTCAACGGTACCGAACGCGTCATCGTCTCCCAGCTGCACCGCAGCCCTGGCGTGTTCTTCGACCACGACCGCGGCAAGACCCACAGCTCGGGCAAGCTGCTGTTCTCCGCGCGCGTCATCCCCTACCGCGGCTCCTGGCTGGACTTCGAGTTCGACCCGAAGGACGCGCTGTACACCCGCATCGACCGCCGCCGCAAGCTGCCGGTCAGCGTGCTGCTGCGCGCATTGGGCTACTCCAACGAGGAGATGCTCAACGAATTCTTCGACATCAACACCTTCCACATCCAGCAGGAAGGCGTGCAGCTGGAGCTGGTGCCCGAGCGCCTGCGCGGCGAAACTCTGGACTTCGACCTGGCCGACGGCGACAAGGTCATTGTCGAGGCCGGCAAGCGCATCACCGCGCGCCACGTCAAGCAGCTCGAGGCTGCCGGGGTTGCCGCGCTGGCGGTTCCGGACGACTACATCCTGGGCCGGATCCTCTCGCATGACGTCGTCGATCCTGCCACCGGCGAGTTGCTGGCCAGCGCCAACGACGAGATCAGCGCCGACATCCTGGAGAAGCTGCGCAAGGCCGGCATCGCCAGCGTTGGCACGATCTGGGTGAACGACCTCGACCGCGGTCCGTACCTGTCCAACACCCTGCGCATCGACGGCACCAAGACCCAGCTGGAAGCGCTGGTCGAGATCTACCGGATGATGCGTCCCGGTGAGCCCCCGACCAAGGACGCGGCGCAGAACCTGTTCCACAACCTGTTCTTCACCTTCGAGCGCTACGACCTCTCCGCGGTCGGACGCATGAAGTTCAACCGTCGCCTTGGCCGCAAGGAAGTCACCGGCGCCCCAGTGCTGTTCGACGCCAAGTACTTCGCCGACCGCAAGGACGAGGAGTCCGTGCGCCTGCGCAACGAAGTGGGCGGCGGCTCCGACATCCTCGACGTGATCCGCGTGCTGTGCGAAATCCGCAATGGCCGCGGCACCGTGGATGACATCGACCATCTGGGCAACCGTCGCGTGCGTTCGGTCGGCGAGATGGCCGAGAACGTGTTCCGCGTGGGGCTGGTCCGCGTCGAGCGCGCGGTCAAGGAGCGCCTGTCGATGGCCGAGTCCGAAGGCCTGACCCCGCAGGAGCTGATCAACGCGAAGCCCGTCGCCGCCGCGATCAAGGAGTTCTTCGGCTCCTCGCAGCTGTCGCAGTTCATGGACCAGAACAATCCGCTGTCCGAGGTCACCCACAAGCGCCGCGTGTCGGCGCTGGGCCCGGGCGGCCTGACCCGCGAGCGCGCCGGCTTCGAAGTCCGCGACGTGCACCCGACCCACTACGGCCGCGTCTGCACCATCGAGACGCCGGAAGGCCCGAACATCGGCCTGATCAATTCGCTTGCGGTGTTCGCCCGCACCAACAAGTACGGTTTCCTGGAAACGCCGTACCGCAAGGTGGTGGACGGGGTGGTCACGGACGAGGTCGAGTACCTGTCGGCGATCGAAGAAAACGAATACGTCATCGCCCAGGCTAATGCGCCGCGTGATGACAAGGGACGCATCACCGCGCAGTTCGTGGCGTGCCGCTACCAGGGCGAGAACCTGCTGAAGCCGCCGAGCGAGATCCATTACATGGACGTCTCGCCGATGCAGACCGTGTCGGTGGCGGCGGCGCTGGTGCCGTTCCTGGAGCACGACGACGCCAATCGCGCGCTGATGGGCGCCAACATGCAGCGCCAGGCCGTGCCGACCCTGCGTGCCCAGAAGCCGCTGGTGGGTACCGGCATCGAGCGCGCGCTGGCGCGCGACTCCGGCGTGACCGTCAACGCCCGCCGTGGCGGCGTGGTGGAGCAGATCGACGCCGCCCGCATCGTGGTGAAGGTCAACGAGAGCGAGATCTCCGGCGAGCAGGATGCCGGCGTCGATATCTATTCGCTGGTCAAGTACACCCGTTCCAACCAGAACACCTGCATCAACCAGCGTCCGCTGGTGAGCGTGGGCGATGTGGTGGCGCGTGGCGATGTGCTTGCCGACGGTCCGTCCACCGACATCGGCGAGCTGGCGCTGGGCCAGAACATGCTGATCGCGTTCATGCCTTGGAACGGCTACAACTTCGAGGACTCCATCCTGCTCAGCGAGCGCGTGGTGGAGGAGGATCGCTACACCACGATCCACATCGAGGAGTTGACCGTCCAGGCCCGTGACACCAAGTTGGGGCCGGAGGAGATCTCCGCCGACATCCCGAACGTCTCCGAGCAGGCGTTGAGCCGCCTCGACGAATCCGGCGTGGTCTACATCGGTGCGGAGGTGCGCGCCGGTGACATCCTGGTCGGCAAGGTCACGCCGAAGGGCGAAAGCCAGCTGACCCCGGAGGAGAAGCTGCTGCGGGCGATCTTCGGCGAGAAGGCGTCGGACGTGAAGGACAGTTCGCTGCGCGTGCCGCCGGGCATGGATGGTGTGGTGATCGACGTGCAGGTGTTCACCCGCGACGGCATCGAGAAGGACAAGCGCGCGCGCCAGATCGAGGAAAACGAGATCCGCCGCGTCAAGAAGGACTTCGACGACCAGTTCCGCATCCTCGAGAATGCGATCTATGCGCGCCTGCGCGAGCAGCTGCTCGGCAAGGTGGCCAACGGCGGCCCGGGCGTGAAGAAGGGCGACACCGTGTCGTCGCTGGTGCTGGACGGCATCAAGCGGTCGGACTGGCTGCAGCTGCGCATGAAGGATGACGACGCGGCCGATGCGATCGAGCGTGCCGCCAGGCAGCTCGAGGCCCATCGTGAGGAGTTCGAGCGACGCTTCGCCGACAAGCGCAGCAAGATCACCCAGGGCGATGACCTCGCGCCGGGCGTGCTCAAGATGGTCAAGGTGTTCCTGGCGGTGAAGCGCCGCATCCAGCCGGGCGACAAGATGGCCGGCCGCCACGGCAACAAGGGCGTGGTGTCCAACATCGTGCCGGTCGAGGACATGCCTTACATGGCCGATGGCCAGACCATCGATATCGTGCTGAACCCGCTGGGCGTGCCGAGCCGAATGAACATCGGCCAGGTGCTGGAAGTCCATCTGGGGCTGGCGGCCAAGGGGCTGGGCCAGAAGATCCAGCGCATGCTGGATGCGCAGGCCAAGATCGCCGATTTGCGCAAGTTCCTCGACGAGATCTACAACCACGACCGTGGAACCCACATGGAGCGCGTGGATCTGTCGCAGTTCAGTGACGAGGAACTGCTGGCGATGGCGAAGAACCTGACCGACGGCGTGCCGATGGCTACCCCGGTCTTCGATGGCGCCAATGAGGCCGAGATCAAGGCGATGCTGCGGCTGGCGGAGCTGCCGGAGTCCGGCCAGATGCAGCTGTACGACGGTCGCACCGGCGAGGCATTCGATCGCAAGACCACGGTGGGCTACATGCACATGCTCAAGCTGAACCACCTGGTCGATGACAAGATGCACGCCCGTTCCACCGGCCCGTACTCGCTGGTCACCCAGCAGCCGCTGGGCGGCAAGGCGCAGTTCGGCGGCCAGCGTTTCGGCGAAATGGAAGTCTGGGCGCTGGAAGCCTACGGCGCGGCCTACACCCTGCAGGAAATGCTGACGGTGAAGTCCGACGACGTGCAGGGCCGCAACCAGATGTACAAGAACATCGTCGATGGCGAGCACGAGATGGTCGCCGGCATGCCGGAATCCTTCAACGTGCTGGTGAAGGAAATCCGCAGTCTGGCCATCAACATGGAACTCGAGGAGCACTGAGTTTCGCGACGGCGCGGCGTTGATGCCGCGCCGCCCCGCAGGACCCATTGCCCCCGACCCGGAGAATCCCAATGAAAGATTTGCTGAACCTCTTCAACCAGCAGCGCCAGACGCTCGACTTCGACTCGATCAAGATCGCGTTGGCCAGCCCGGACCTGATCCGTTCGTGGTCGTACGGCGAGGTGAAGAAGCCCGAGACGATCAACTACCGCACCTTCAAGCCGGAGCGCGACGGCCTGTTCTGCGCCGCCATCTTCGGTCCCATCAAGGATTACGAGTGCCTGTGCGGCAAGTACAAGCGCATGAAGCACCGTGGCGTGGTGTGTGAGAAGTGCGGCACCGAGGTGACCCTGGCCAAGGTGCGCCGCGAGCGCATGGGCCACATCGATCTGGCCTCGCCGGTTGCCCACATCTGGTTCCTCAAGTCGCTGCCGTCGCGCATCGGCCTGATGCTGGACATGACCCTGCGCGACATCGAACGCATCCTGTATTTCGAAGCGTTCGTGGTGACCGAGCCGGGCCTGACCCCGATGGAACGCGGCCAGCTGCTCACCGAGGAGCAGTTCCTGCAGGCGCGCCAGGAGCATGGCGACGACTTCGACGCCGCGATGGGCGCAGAGGCGATCTACGAGTTGCTCCGCACCATCGACCTGCAGAGCGAAATGGTGCAGCTGAAGGAGGAGATTGCCTCTACCGGCAGCGAGACCAAGCTCAAGCGACTGACCAAGCGGATCAAGCTGATCGAGGCTTTCATCGAATCCGGCAACCGCCCGGAGTGGATGGTCATGACCGTCCTGCCGGTGCTGCCGCCGGACCTGCGTCCGCTGGTGCCGCTGGACGGTGGCCGCTTCGCCACGTCCGACCTGAATGACCTGTACCGCCGCGTCATCAACCGCAACAACCGCTTGCGCCGCCTGCTGGAGCTCAACGCGCCCGACATCATCGTGCGCAACGAGAAGCGCATGCTGCAGGAGTCGGTGGACGCGCTGATGGACAACGGCCGCCGCGGCCGTGCCATCACCGGCACCAACAAGCGCCCGCTCAAGTCGCTGGCCGACATGATCAAGGGCAAGCAGGGCCGCTTCCGCCAGAACCTGCTCGGCAAGCGCGTCGACTACTCCGGCCGTTCGGTCATCGTGGTCGGCCCGTACCTCAAGCTGCACCAGTGCGGCCTGCCGAAGAAGATGGCGCTGGAGCTCTTCAAGCCGTTCATCTTCGCCAAGCTGCAGGCCCGCGGCCTTGCCACCACCATCAAGGCGGCGAAGAAGCTGGTCGAGCGCGAGGAAGCCGAGGTGTGGGACATCCTCGAGGAGGTCATCCGCGAGCATCCGGTCCTGTTGAACCGCGCCCCGACCCTGCACCGCCTTGGCATCCAGGCGTTCGAGCCGGTGCTGATCGAAGGCAAGGCGATCCAGCTGCACCCGCTGGTCTGCACCGCGTTCAACGCCGACTTCGACGGTGACCAGATGGCCGTCCACGTGCCGCTGTCGCTGGAAGCCCAGCTGGAAGCACGCGCGCTGATGATGGCCTCCAACAACATCCTCTCGCCCGCCAACGGCGAGCCGATCATCGTGCCGTCGCAGGACGTGGTGCTGGGCCTGTACTACATGACCCGCGCGCTGGAGAACAAGGCGGGCGAGGGCATGGTATTCGCCAACATCGCCGAAGTGAAGCGCGCCTACGACAACCGCGTGGTCGAGCTGCACGCCAAGTGCAAGGTGCGCATCACCGAGACCGTGGTCGCCGAGGACGGCAGCCGCAGCCAGCAGACCTCGATCGTGGATACCACGGTCGGTCGTGCCCTGCTGCGCGAGATCCTGCCGGAGGGCCTGCCGTTCGCGCTGGCCAACACCGAGCTGACCAAGAAGAACATCAGCCGCCTGATCAACAGCTGCTACCGCATGCTGGGCCTGAAGGACACGGTGGTGTTCGCCGACAAGCTGATGTACACCGGCTTCGCCTATGCCACCCGCGCCGGCGTGTCGATCGGTATCGACGACATGACCATCCCGGCCGAGAAGAAGGCGATCCTGGCCGAGGCCGAGGCCGAGGTGCTGGAGATCCAGCAGCAGTACCAGTCGGGTCTGGTCACCGCCGGCGAGCGCTACAACAAGGTGGTGGACATCTGGTCGCGCACCAACGAGCGCGTCGCCAAGGCGATGATGGACACCATCGGCACCGAGAAAGTGGTCAACGCCAAGGGCGAGATCATCGACCAGAAGTCGATGAACTCGATCTACATCATGGCCGACTCGGGCGCGCGTGGTTCGCAGGCCCAGATCCGCCAGCTGGCCGGCATGCGCGGCCTGATGGCCAAGCCGGACGGCTCGATCATCGAGACGCCGATCACCTCCAACTTCCGCGAAGGCCTGAACGTCCAGCAGTACTTCATCTCGACCCACGGTGCCCGCAAGGGCCTGGCGGATACCGCGCTGAAGACCGCGAACTCCGGTTACCTGACCCGTCGCCTTGTCGACGTGGCGCAGGACGTGGTGATCACCGAGACCGACTGCGGGACGCTCAACGGCCTGACCCTGACCCCGATCGTGGAAGGTGGCGACGTGGTCGAACCGCTGAAGGATCGCGTGTTGGGCCGCATCGTGGCCGAGGACGTGTTCCTGCCGGGTAACGACGAGGATCCGTTCATCACCCGCAACACCCTGATCGACGAGCAGTGGGCTGCCAAGCTGGAAGAGGCCGGTGTGCAGGTCATCAAGGTCCGCAGCACCATCACCTGCGAGTCCTCGTTCGGCGTGTGCGCGCACTGCTATGGCCGCGACCTGGGCCGTGGTCATCTGGTCAACCACGGCGAGGCGGTAGGTGTGGTGGCCGCACAGTCGATCGGCGAGCCTGGCACCCAGCTCACGATGCGGACGTTCCACATCGGTGGCGCGGCGTCGCGTGCCGCGGCCATCGACAACGTCACGGTCAAGACCACCGGCTCGGTGAAATTCAACAACCTGAAGTTCGTCAAGCACGCCGACGGTCATCTGGTCGCGGTGTCGCGTTCGGGCGAACTCTCGGTGCTGGACAACCACGGCCGCGAGCGCGAGCGCTACAAGCTGCCGTATGGTGCCACCCTGCAGGTGCAGGATGGTGGTGCGGTCAAGGCGGGCCAGACCGTCGCCAACTGGGATCCGCACAATCACCCCATCGTCTCTGAAGTGGCAGGTTTCATCCGCTTCGTGGACTTCGTCGATGGCGTGACCGTGATCGAGAAGCTGGACGAGCTGACCGGCCTTGCCTCGCGCGAGATCACCGATCCGAAGCGTCGCGGCAACCAGGGCAAGGATCTGCGTCCGCTGGTGCGCATCGTCGACAAGGACGGCAAGGACCTGGTGATCCCGGGTACCGACCTGCCCGCGCAGTACCTGCTGCCGCCGCGCTCGATCGTCAACCTGCAACACGGCGCCGCCGTGGGCGTGGGCGACGTGGTCGCCAAGATCCCGCAGGAAGCGTCCAAGACCCGCGACATCACCGGCGGTCTGCCGCGCGTGGCCGACCTGTTCGAGGCGCGCAAGCCGAAGGATCCGGCGATCCTGGCCGAGAAATCCGGCGTGGTCTCGTTCGGCAAGGACACCAAGGGCAAGCAGCGCCTGATCATCAAGGGGCCGGACGGCGAGGAGCACGAGGAGCTGATCCCGAAGTACCGCCAGATCATCGTGTTCGAAGGCGAGCACGTCGAGAAGGGCGAGACGATCGTGGATGGCGAGCCCAGCCCGCAGGACATCCTGCGCCTGAAGGGCGTCGAGGAGCTGGCGGCCTATCTGGTCAAGGAAATCCAGGACGTCTACCGCCTGCAGGGCGTGAAGATCAATGACAAGCACATCGAGGTGATCATCCGCCAGATGCTGCGCAAGGTCGAAGTGGTGGACCAGGGCGATTCGAAGTTCCTCAATGGCGAGCAGATCGAGCGTCAGCGCGCCATCGAGGAGAACGCCCGCCTGGTGCGCAAGGGCGAGATCCCGGCCAAGGTGGAGCCGGTATTGCTGGGCATCACCAAGGCGTCGCTGGCGACCGAGTCGTTCATCTCCTCGGCATCGTTCCAGGAGACCACCCGTGTCCTCACCGAGGCGGCGGTGCGCGGTACCCGCGATACCCTGCGCGGCCTGAAGGAGAACGTGATCGTGGGTCGCCTGATCCCTGCCGGTACCGGCCTGACCTACCACAACCAGCGGCGCAAGAACGCCACCGGTCTCACCGAGGCCGAGATGGCGACCCTGGCCGGCGAGCCGGCCGAGGCCGAGCCTGCGGAGTAATGCGGTTCTCCCGTCCCGGCGAAGGTCGGGACGGGCTTGCTTTCCTGCCGGGCATTGCGTATGCTTGCCCGGTTTTCCGATGGCGTATGCCATCCAGATCACCAAATGAGGTCGCATGGAGCGCCTCGTGTTGGGTCCAGGACGGACGGGATCGCAGATGAATCACCGCTGCCCGCATTGCGGGCGGGGTGGTTTTTCGGATATGGCTGCGTTTGGTCGCAAGATCGAGCGCGGGCCGTATCTTTTCGTCTTGGTTGGCTGGATTGCGGTATGGATCCGGCCTGCTTTGTCTCCGAATGGGCCCCAGGCCCGCCAATAGAGCCCTGAAATGGCAACGATCAACCAGCTGGTGCGCAAGCCGCGCAGCCCGGAAACCTACAAGAGCACTTCGCCCGCGCTGGCCAACTGCCCGCAGCGTCGCGGCGTGTGCACCCGTGTGTACACCACCACCCCGAAGAAGCCGAACTCGGCCCTGCGCAAGGTGGCCAAGGTGCGCCTGACCAACGGCTACGAGGTCATCTCGTACATCGGTGGTGAAGGCCACAACCTGCAGGAGCACAGCGTGGTGCTGATCCGCGGCGGCCGCGTCAAGGACCTGCCGGGCGTGCGCTACCACACCGTGCGCGGCTCCCTGGACGCCGCCGGTGTCGCCAAGCGCAAGCAGGCGCGTTCGAAGTACGGCGCCAAGCGTCCGAAGTCCTAAGAGGCGGGCCGGCCCGGTGTCATCCGGGTGACAGGTTCATCCACGCAGAATAACGGTGGGCTGCCGCCCGCCCTACGAGAGAAGCAACATGTCCCGTAAAGGCAATACCCCGCAGCGTTCGGTGCTGCCGGACCCGAAGCACGGAAGCGAAACCATCGCCCGCTTCATCAACATGGTGATGCAGAGCGGCAAGAAGTCGGTGGCCGAGAAGATCGTGTACGGCGCAATGGACGTGATCAGCGAGAAGAACCCGAACGCCCTTGAGCTGGTCGAGAAGGCGCTGGGCAACGTCGCGCCGTCGGTCGAAGTGAAGTCCCGCCGCGTCGGTGGCGCCACCTACCAGGTGCCGGTCGAAGTGCGCGCCTCGCGCCGCATGGCCCTGGCAATGCGCTGGCTGATCGAGTCCGCCCGCAAGCGCGGCGAGAACTCCATGCCGCGCAAGCTGGCCGGCGAGCTGATGGACGCTTCCGAAAACCGTGGTGGCGCGATCAAGAAGCGCGAAGAAACCCACCGCATGGCCGACGCCAACAAGGCGTTCGCCCACTACCGCTGGTAATCCCGGCGGTTCCGCGGGGCTGGCGGCGAAACCTGCCGCCCTGCGCCGTGGCCCCGGACGGGCCGCGACACCCCGGAAGCCGCCGCAAGGCGGCCTTCGGTCATTCCGAAATCCGAAATCATTGAGAGGCTCCCGTGGCCCGCACCACTCCCATCGAGCGTTACCGCAACTTCGGCATCATGGCCCACATCGATGCCGGCAAGACCACCACGTCCGAGCGCATCCTGTTCTACACCGGCAAGAGCCACAAGATCGGCGAAGTGCATGATGGCGCGGCCACCATGGACTGGATGGAGCAGGAGCAGGAGCGTGGTATCACGATCCAGTCCGCTGCTACCACCGCGTTCTGGAGGGGCATGGACAAGTCCTTCCCGGAGCACCGCTTCAACATCATCGACACCCCCGGGCACGTCGATTTCACCATCGAAGTGGAGCGTTCGTTGCGCGTGCTGGACGGTGCGGTGTTCGTGCTGTGCGCCGTGGGCGGCGTGCAGCCGCAGTCGGAGACCGTGTGGCGCCAGGCCAACAAGTACCACGTGCCGCGCATCGCGTTCGTCAACAAGATGGACCGCACCGGCGCTAACTTCTTCAAGGTCCGTGATCAGCTGAAGTCCCGCCTGGGTGCCGTGCCGGTGCCGATGCAGGTGCCGATCGGCGCCGAAGACAATTTCGAAGGCGTGGTTGACCTGTTGAAGATGAAGGCCATCCACTGGGATGCCGCCTCGCAGGGCATGAACTTCGAATACCGCGACATCCCGGCTGACCTCATGGAGGTGGCCGAAGAGGCGCGCAATTTCATGGTCGAGGCTGCAGCCGAAGCCAACGAAGAATTGATGGACAAGTACCTCGGTGGCGAAGAGCTGAGCGAGGACGAGATCGTTGCGGCCCTGCGCCAGCGCACCCTGAGCACCGAAATCGTGCCGATGTTCTGCGGTAGCGCGTTCAAGAACAAGGGCGTGCAGGCGATGCTGGACGGCGTCATCAAGCTGCTGCCGTCGCCGGTCGATGTGCCGGATGTGCGCGGCGTGGACGTGGACGACGAGACCAAGGTGCTGACCCGCAAGTCGGACGACAAGGCGCCGTTCTCGGCGCTGGCGTTCAAGATCATGACGGATCCGTTCGTGGGCTCGCTGACCTTCTTCCGTGTCTATTCGGGCACACTCAGCGCCGGCGATCAGGTGCTGAACTCGGTCAAGGGCAAGAAGGAGCGCATTGGCCGTCTGCTGCAGATGCACTCCAACCAGCGCGACGAGATCAAGGAAGTGTTGGCGGGCGATATCGCCGCCGCCGTTGGTCTGAAGGATGTGACGACCGGCGACACGCTGTGCGCCATCGACGCACCGATCGTGCTGGAGCGCATGAGCTTCCCGGAGCCGGTGATCTCCATGGCGGTCGAGCCGAAGACCAAGTCCGACCAGGAGAAGATGGGCAACGCCCTGAGCCGTCTGGCGCAGGAAGACCCGTCCTTCCGCGTGCGTACCGACGAGGAATCCGGCCAGACCATCATCGCCGGCATGGGCGAGCTGCACCTGGACATCATCGTTGACCGCATGAAGCGCGAGTTCAACGTGGAGGCCAACGTCGGCAAACCGCAGGTGGCGTACCGCGAGACCATCCGCAAGTCGGGCGTCAAGAGCGACTACAAACACGCCAAGCAGTCGGGCGGCAAGGGCCAGTACGGCCACGTGGTGATCGAGCTGTCGCCGATGACCGCCGAAGACAAGGCCAACCCGGATGCCAAGAACGATTTCCTGTTCATCAACGAGATCACCGGCGGTGTGATCCCGAAGGAGTTCATCCCGGCGGTCGAGAAGGGCATTCGCGAAACCATCACCAGCGGCCCGCTGGCCGGCTACCCGGTGGTGGGCGTCAAGGTGAAGCTGGTGTTCGGCTCGTACCATGACGTTGACTCGTCTGAAATGGCGTTCAAGCTCGCCGCGTCGATGGCGTTCAAGGAGGGTTTCCGCAAGGCCGACCCGGTCCTGCTGGAGCCGATCATGAAGGTCGAGATCGTCAGCCCGGAGGATTACCTGGGCGACGTGATGGGCGACGTGAGCCGCCGCCGCGGCGTGCTGCAGGGCCAGGACGACAGCCCCTCGGGCAAGATCATCAACGCGATGATCCCGCTGGGCGAAATGTTCGGTTACGCCACTTCGCTGCGTTCGATGACGCAGGGTCGTGCGACCTTCTCGATGGAATTCGACCACTACGAAGAGGCGCCGAACAACATCGCAGAATCGGTCATCAAGAAGGCCTGATCCCCGGCGTCCGGCGACCGGCCCGCGCGTGCGGTGCCTGCCGTCCGGCGCATTGGTTCCTAATCCAAAATCTCTGGAGTTATCAACATGGCTAAGGGTAAGTTCGAGCGCACCAAGCCCCACGTGAACGTGGGCACGATCGGTCACGTGGACCACGGCAAGACGACGCTGACGGCGGCGCTGACGAAGGTGGGCGCGGAACGTTTC
>NZ_JBKBPN010000010.1:0-21682 GCF_046293095.1 Thermomonas sp. | reverse complement strand
CGGCCCGGTGCGGTGCAGCGCACCGGGCGCTCGCGGGCGCGCCGCTACGCTGCGCGAAAGCCCCGCTCACCCTTGACGGCCCACCAAACCCCGAAACGCCCGGCCACAAGCCGGGCGTTTTTTGCATGGAACATAAGTGACGACATGCCCCGTCTGTCCGCGCCGGACAGGTCACCACCGCTACAATGTGCGAACGCGAAAGTGGCGGAATTGGTAGACGCCCTGGATTTAGGTTCCAGTGCCGCAAGGCGTGCGGGTTCGAGTCCCGCCTTTCGCACCAACTGTGGCCACGCCGGTCGCAGGAAGCTATCCTCGGCGCATCCCGGCAGCCGCCGGCTCCTAGGAGGATGACCTCATGCGCAGCGGCAATCCCGCACTGAAAGACGACACCTTCCTCGACCTCGGCAGCGGCAGGCTTGTGCAGGGCGACGCCGGTGCGATGACGCTCAATGGCGCGGTGAACAAAACCGCGATCCTGCTGGTGCTGTCGCTTGCCGGCGCGATGTTCACCTGGGCGCAATTTTCCGCGGCGATGGCCGCTGGCAACCCGGGCGCGGTGATGCCCTACGTCTGGGGCGGCGCGATCGGCGGCTTCGTGGTTGCGCTGGTCACGATCTTCAAAAAGGAATGGTCGCCGTTCACCGCACCGGCCTACGCGGTGCTGGAAGGCCTGTTCCTCGGCGCGGTGTCGGCGATGTTCGAACTGCGTTTCCCCGGCATCGTGATGCAGGCCGTGGGCCTGACCTTCGGCACGCTGGCGGCGCTGCTCCTCGCCTATCGCAGCGGCCTGGTCAAGGCCACCGAAAACTTCAAACTGGGCGTGGTGGCGGCCACTGGCGGCATTGCCCTGCTCTACCTCGTCCAGATCGGATTGAGCCTGTTCGGCTTCAAGGGCATGAGCTTCATCCACGACAGCAGCCTGCTGGGCATCGCTTTCTCCGGCTTCGTCGTGGTCATCGCCGCGCTGAACCTGGTGCTGGACTTCGACTTCATCGAACAGGGCGTGGAACAGGGCGCGCCGAAGTACATGGAGTGGTACGCCGCGTTCGGCCTGCTGGTGACGCTGGTGTGGCTGTACCTGGAGCTGCTGCGCCTGCTGTCGAAGCTGCAATCGCGCAACTGACGGGCCACCGGCCCAGCAACGGAAAAGGGCGCCTTGCGGCGCCCTTTTTCATTCGCAGTCTGCTTCGATCAGAGGCGGCTGGCGATGGCCTTGGCAAAAGACATCGTGTTGCCGTTGCCGCCCAAGTCCGGGGTCAGCGAATCCTTGGCTTCCAGCGTCGCCACGATGGCATCGCGCAGGCGGTTGGCCTGGTCCGGCTTGCCGAGGTGATCCAGCATCTGCGCCGCGCCCAGCAGCAGCGCGCACGGATTGGCGATGCCCTGGCCGGCGATGTCCGGCGCCGAGCCATGCACGGCCTCGAAGATCGCCGCGTCGGCGCCGATGTTGGCGCCCGGGGCAAGGCCCAGGCCGCCGACCAGGCCGGCGCACAGGTCGGAGATGATGTCGCCGAACAGGTTGGTGGTGACGATGATGTCGAACTGCTCCGGCTTCATCACCAGCTGCATGCAGGTGTTGTCCACGATCATCTCGTTGCACTCGATGTCCGGATACTGCGCTGCCACTTCGCGCGCAGTCTTGAGGAACAACCCCGAGGTGGACTTCAGGATGTTGGCTTTATGCACCACTGTGACCTTCCTGCGGCCGGTCTTGCGGGCCAGATCGAAGGCGTAGCGGACGATGCGCTCGGAACCCTTGCGGGTCACCTTCTGGGTCAGCACCGCGGTCTCGCCGTCCTCGGACACGCTCTGGCCCTCACCGATGTAGGCACCCTCGGTGTTCTCGCGGACCGTGATCAGGTCGACCTGGCCGTTGAAGCGGGTCTTGGTGTTGGGGAAGCTGCGCGCCGGGCGCACGTTGGCGTACAGGTCGAAGCGCTTGCGCAGCTCGACGTTGATCGAGGAGAACCCGCCGCCGACCGGCGTGGTCAGCGGGGACTTGAGGGCGATCCGATTGCGGCGGATCGAGTCCATGGTCGCTTCGGGCAGCAGGTCGCCGTGCTTCTCCAGCGCGACCATGCCTGCGTCCGCGAACTCGTAGGCCAGCCCCAGCTGCATCGCGTCCAGCACGTGCAGGGTGGCGTCCATGATTTCCGGGCCGATGCCGTCGCCGCGGATGACCGTGATCGTTGTCATTTTCCAGTTTCCAGACAGGCCACCGCCACGCTGGGCAGCGTGGCGGCGAGGGGGGATGCACAGCCCATCATTATGGCAGATGCCATCCGCCGGCGTATGCCGGCGGGCATTCAACCGTGGTCGTGGGTGGACGGCGCGGCGGCCTCGCCCTGCTCCAAGCGGTCCAGGAAATCCACCGCGCGACGCAGATGCGGAATGACGATGGAGCCGCCCACCACCAGCCCGACCGAGAACGCCTCGAACATCTCCTCGCGGGTCACACCGGCTTCCAGGCATTGCGCCACGTGATAACTGATGCAATCGTCGCAGCGCAGCACCATCGAGGCCGTCAGGCCCATCAGCTCCTTGGTCTTCACGTCCAGCGCGCCGGCCTGGTAGGTCTGGGTGTCCAGCGCGAAGAACCGCCGCACCACCTGGTTGGGTTCGTCCAAGATGCGCTTGTTCATCCGCTGGCGGAATTCGGTGAACTGCTTCACCCGGTCTTCTGCATCGCTCATCAGGTCATATCCTTCAGGAAATCACGGAGCCGCATGCCCCGTCGGGCGGGCGGCGGTATCGATCAGCCCGCCAGCAGCGGGTCGAGCTTGCCGGCGCGGTGCAGCGCCATCATGTCGTCGTAGCCGCCCACGTGGACGTCGCCGATGAAGATCTGCGGCACGCTGGTGCGCCCGGTGCGTGCCACCATCTTCTCGCGCTCGGCCGGGTCGGTGTCGATGCGGATCTCGGTCCAGGCCTGGCCCTTGCTCTTGAGAAAGTTCTTGGCCATCACGCAGTAGGGGCAGACGGCGGTGCTGTAGATGGTGATGGTGGGGGAAGCAGGATCGCTCACGGTGGTCTCCTGAACCGGAAGGCGGGATTCTGGTCGAATATGCGGCCAAGCGGGGATTTTCCCATCCGCTCAAGCCGCATTCACCCCCACTTGCCGACAACACTGCATCCTGCACGCATGAACCGCCCTCTGCCGATCGTCGTTCTCCTCGCCGCCCTGGCCACTGTGGCGGGGGCTGCCAGCGCCCAGAACCGCAACCTGCCCGACATCGGCTCCTCGGCCGGCACCGTCCTGTCACCGGCCAAGCAGGCCGAATACGGAGCGATGGTGCTGGCCCAGCTGCGTCATGCCGGCTACGTGGTGGACGACCCGCTGCTGGACGGCTGGCTGGACGAGGTCGGCCAACGCCTGGCCGGGGCCAGTGATCGACCGCAGCAGGCGTTCACCTTCTTCCTTCTGCGTGACCGCCAGATCAACGCCTTCGCCACCCTTGGCGGCTACGTGGGAGTCAACGCCGGCCTGGTGCTGGCGGCGGAGCGCGAGGACGAGGTGGCCGGCGTGCTGGCCCACGAAATCTCCCACGTCACCCAGCAGCACGTGCTGCGCGGCGCCGAGAAGGCCCAGCGCGAGAGCCTGCCGATCCTGCTGGCGACGCTGGGGGCGATCGTCGCCGCCCAGCAGGCCGGTGGCAATTCCAGCGGGGATGCCACCTCGGCCGCGCTGATGACCGGCCTGGGCGTGCTGCAGCAGCGCCAGATCAACTACACCCGCGACAACGAGGCCGAAGCGGACCGGATCGGCATCCGCACACTGGCGCGCGCCGGCTACGACCCGGAGGCAATGGCGGATTTCTTCCAGACCCTGCAATCGGTGGTGCGGATGAACCAGGGCGACGAGCGCGGCGCGGTGCCCGGCTACCTGCAGACCCACCCGCTGACGCTGGCCCGTATCAGCGAAGCGCGCGAACGCGCCGCCAAACTGGAGCCGGCGCTGGGCGGCACAGCCTCCCCCGGCCCGACCAGCAACCCCCTGCTGCCCCCGGGCCTGCGCATCGGCCCTGGCGCCTCCGGCCGCCAGGGCCCGGATGGCACCGGGGACTTCGCCCTCGCGCGTGAGCGCCTGCGCGTGCTCAGCGCCACCACCCCGGCACTGGCGATTCGCGAATACCAGCAGATGCAGGCCAAGCAGCCATTGGATGAGGCCCGCCGCTACGGGTTGGCTTTTGCCTACCAGCTGGCCGGGCAAAACGCACAGGCACTGGCGCTGCTGGCCCAGCTGGCGCAGACGCGGCCGAACGACCTGTGGATCCAGATTGCACTGGGCGAGGCCGAGGCGCACAGCGGCCGTACGGCGGAGGCCGACCAGCGCTTCGATGCGCTGCTGGCGCGAATGCCCACCCATCGCGCGCTGGCATTGAGCTATGCCCGCCTGCTGGGCGAACGCAATACCCGCGCAGCCGGTGTCCGGGCGGTGGCGGTGCTGCGGCCGCTGTTGGGCAGGCGCGGCGACGACCTGCCTTTCCAGCAGGCCTACGCCCGCGCCAACGAGATCGCCGGCGACCCGGTGCGCGCTGGCGAGGCCTGGGCCGAGGCGGCCTATCTGGCCGGGCGCCCGGAACAGGCGCTGGTCCAGCTGAACAACCTGAAGCGGCGCGATGATCTGGACTACTACGCCCGGGCCCGCATCGACGCGCGCATCGCCGCCATCACCCCGGCGGTGCTGGAGCTGCGCCGGCAGGGGGTGCGCGACGAAGAAGTGAGCGGCGGACGCCTGGGGATGCGGCTGCGCGGCGGCCCGTGACACGGTCACGAAACTGTCACCCAACCGTCGTGTAATGATCCAGCGCCCCTTCCACGGCGCGATCATCGGACGCCATGCAAAAGCACATCCTGATCGTCGAAGACGAGCCCGCGATCCGCGACATGCTGGCCTACGCCCTGCGCAAGGGCGATTATGCGCCGCTGCTGGCAGCGGACGCGCGCGAAGCGCAGGAGCGCATCGCCGAACGCGTACCCGACCTGATTCTGCTGGACTGGATGCTGCCCGGCACCAGCGGCCTGGAGCTGGCCCGGCGCTGGCGCCGCGAAACGCTGACCCGCGACATCCCGATCATCATGCTGACCGCCCGCGGCGAGGAAAACGACCGCGTCGGCGGGCTTGAAGCCGGCGTCGACGACTACGTGGTCAAGCCGTTCTCCGCGCGCGAGCTGCTGGCGCGCATCCGCGCGGTGCTGCGGCGTTCGCGCGAGGACGACGACGACGGCAGCGTGCAGGTCGGCGCGCTGCGCATCGACGGCGCCGCCCATCGCGTGTTCGCGGACGTGGACGGCACCGCCCACCCGATCCAGATGGGCCCCACCGAATACCGCCTGCTGCATTTCTTCATGACCCACGCCGAGCGCGTGTACACCCGCACCCAGCTGCTGGACCACGTCTGGGGCGGCAGCGTGTACGTGGAGGAGCGCACCGTGGACGTCCACATCCGGCGCTTGCGCAAGACGCTGGAGCCGCATGGGCTGGATGCGATGGTGCAGACGGTGCGCGGCGCCGGCTATCGTTTCTCCACCGCCACCTGAGCCCGGCGTGGGGCCGCGCCGGCCGCGCGCAGGGCGCCCGCCCCCGATGGCGGCAACCCCACTAGACTGGCCCCATGCTCCCGACGTTCCACACCGCCTGGTTCCGCACCCTTGCCAAGCTTGCGCTGGTGCTTGTCGCAGGCCTTGGCTTGGGGCTGGTGCTGGGGAAGCCGTGGCCGGGCCTGGCCCTTGCCGCGCTGGCGGTGGTGGGCTGGCACTACTGGCGCCTGCACCGCGTCCTGCAGCGGCTGGCCGCACGCCAGCGGCTGGAGCCAGCCGGCGGCAGCGGCGCCTGGAACGAACTGGACGCCCTGCTGTTCCGCGGCCAGTCCGAGATGCGTGCGCGCAAGCGCCGCCTGCTGGCGATGCTGCGCGCCTACCGCGCGGTGGCGGCCGCCCTGCCCGACGCGGTGGTGCTGGTGGAGCGCAACAGCCAGCGCGTGCTCTGGTTCAACGAAGCCGCCACGCCGCTGCTGGGCCTGCGCTACCCGCGCCACCACGGCGCGCCGGTGGCCGATGCGCTGCAGCCGCTGCCGATGGCGCAGTGGCTGGCCGCCGGCCGCAACGCCGAGCCGATGGAGGACGTGGCCTCGCCGGCCGACCCCGGCATGCGCCTGAGCCTGCGCTTGCTGCCCTATTCGGATGAGCTGTGGCTGCTGCTGGCGCGCGACGTCAGCAAGCTGCTGCGGCTGGAACATATGCGCCGCGATTTCGTTGCCAACGTCTCGCATGAACTGCGCACGCCGCTGACGGTCATCCACGGCTATCTGGAGATGCTGGACGCGGACGACAACCCGGAATGGTCGACGCTGCTGGCGGAAATGCGCCGGCAGTCGCAGCGCATGGCCCGGCTGGTGGAGGATCTGCTGACCCTGTCCCGGCTGGAAGCACGCGACCAGCTGCCCGAAGAGCAGGTGGCGATGGCACCGCTGCTGGCCAGCCTGCGCCGCGAGGCCGAGGCGCTGAGCGGCGGCCGCCACCGCATCCAAGTCGAGGACGATGCGCAGGTGGACCTGCGCGGTGCGGGCAAGGAACTGCACAGCGCATTCGGCAATCTGGTCAGCAATGCGGTGCGCTACACCCCGGACGGCGGCCAGATCAGCTTGCGCTTCGCGCGCACGGCCGACGGCGGCGCCGTGCTGTCGGTGCGCGACACCGGCTACGGCATCCCCGCCGCGCACCTGCCGCGCCTGACCGAACGCTTCTACCGCGTCTCCACCAGCCGCTCGCGCGAGACGGGCGGCACCGGCCTGGGCCTGGCCATCGTCAAGCACGTGCTGGGCCTGCACGGTGCGCAGCTGCAGATCACCAGCGACGTCGGCACGGGCAGCACCTTCTCCTGCCACTTCGGCGCCGAACGCGTGCTCGACCGCGGCCTCGACGCCCCCCTTCCGGTTCCGCCATGACCCACGACCACGCCATCCGTTCGCTCCACGATCCCGCCCTGTATACCAACCGCGAGTTGTCCCAGCTGGACTTCAACTTCCGGGTGCTGGCGCAGGCGCAGGACCCTTCGGTCCCCCTGCTGGAGCGCCTGCGCTACCTGTGCATTTCCTGCACGAACCTCGACGAGTTCTTCGAGATCCGCGGCGGCGCGGTGCGCCACGCGGTAGAACTCAACCTGCCGGCTGGCGTGGACGGTCTGGCGCCGGCGGTGCTGCTGGAACGCATCCACGAACGCGCCGCCGCGCTGGTGGATGCGCAATACCGCTGCTTCTACGAGGAGCTCCGGCCGGCACTGGCGAAGGAAGGCATCCGCCTGCTGCAGCGCGAACAATGGACGCCGGAACAGACCGATTGGCTGCGCGAGTACTTCCGCAACGAAATCATGCCCGTGCTCTCGCCGCTGGGATTGGACCCGGCGCACCCGTTCCCGAGAATCCTCAACAAGTCACTCAACGTGGTGGTGCTGCTGGAGGGCCGCGATGCCTTTGGCCGCGAAGGCTCGCTGGCGGTGGTGCGCGCGCCGCGCTCGCTGCCGCGGATCATCCGCCTGCCTGACGGCGACGGCGATGGCGATGCCCTGCACGACTTCGTGTTCCTGAGCACGGTGCTGTCGGCGTTCGTGCACGAGCTGTTCCCGGGAATGAAGGTCAACGGCGCCTACCAGTTCCGGGTGACCCGCAACTCGGAGCTGATCGTCGACGAAGACGACATGGACAACCTGGCGCTGGCCCTGCGCGATGAACTGCTGGGCCGCGGCTATCTGCGCGCGGTGCGGCTGGAGATCGACGAGCGCTGCCCGCAGGCGGTGGTGGACACCCTGCTGGCCAACTTCGACCTGTCGGAAAGCGCGGTCTACAAGATCAACGGCCCGGTCAATCTCAACCGGGTGGTGCAGGTCTACGACATGGTGCAGCGGCCGGACCTGAAGTTCCGCCCGTTCCAGCCGCGCCTGCCGCGCGAGATGGACGCGATGTTCGACGCCATTCGCCAGGGTGACCTGCTGCTGCACCACCCCTACGACGCGTTCACCCCGGTGCTGGAACTGATCCGCCAGGCCGCCGAGGACCCGGACGTGCTGGCGATCAAGCAGACGCTGTACCGCACCGGCAAGGACTCACCCATCGTCGAACACCTGATCCAGGCCGCACGCAACGGCAAGGACGTGACCGTGGTGGTGGAGCTGCGCGCACGCTTCGACGAGGAGGCCAACCTGCGCCTGGCCGACCGCCTGCAGGATGCCGGCGTGCAGGTGGTGTACGGCGTGGTGGGCTACAAGACCCACGCCAAGATGCTGCTGATCGTGCGCCGCGAAGGCGGCGGCCTGCGCCGCTATGTGCACCTGGGCACCGGCAATTACCACAACGGCACCGCGCGGGCCTACACCGACTTCGGGCTGATGACCGCCCACCCGGAAATCGGCAACGACGTGCACCTGATCTTCCAGCAGCTGTCGGGCCTGGCCGCGCCATTGACCCTGGCGCGGCTGTTGCAGTCACCGTTCACCCTGCACCAGGGCGTGCTGGACCGCATCGCCCGCGAGACCGCGCATGCCCAAGCCGGCCGGCCGGGCCGGATCGTGGCCAAGATGAATGCACTCAATGAACCCGGCGTAGTGCGCGCGCTCTATGAAGCATCGCGTGCCGGCGTGGAGATCGACCTGATCGTGCGCGGCAGCTGCGCGCTGCGGCCCGGCATCCCCGGCGTATCCGACAACATCCGCGTGCGCTCGATGGTGGGCCGCTTCCTGGAGCACCACCGCGTGTGGTGGTTCGGCAACGACGGCCAGCCCGACCTGTTCTGCTCCTCGGCCGACTGGCTGGAGCGCAACCTGCTGCGCCGGGTGGAAACCGCGTTCCCGATCCTCGATCCGGCCATTGCCGCGCGCGTCCATCGCGAAGGCCTGCTGTACTACCTGGCGGACAACCAGAACGCCTGGCAGCTGCGTCCGGACGGCCACTACGAGCGCTGCGTGCCGGCGCCGGGTGAAGCGCCATTTTCGGCGCAGCAGGCCTTGCTGGAGGCGCTTGACGCATGAGCAGGTGATAATGCCGGGCATGCACCGTCACTGCCATCGCATCGCATGAGCTCGCTTCCCGCCCGCACCTCCGCCCCGCTGCGGGACGGCGACCTGGTGGCAGCGGTCGATCTTGGTTCCAACAGCTTCCACATCGTGGTGGCGCAGCGGGTGCTGGGCCAACTGCGGGTGGTGGATCGCCTGCGGGAAACCGTACGTCTGGCCGAAGGCCTGAACGCGCTGGGCGGACTGGCGCCCGAGGTGCGCGAGCGCGCACTGGCCTGCCTGTCTCGCTTCGGCCAGCGCATTGCCGGCATCCCGCCGCGGCAGGTGCGCACGGTGGCCACCCACACCGTGCGCCAGCTGCGCGCACCGGAGACGTTCCTTGCCCCGGCCGAGGCGGCGCTGGGGCACGCCATCGATGTGATCTCCGGCCGCGAGGAAGCGCGCCTGGTGTATCTGGGCGTGGCCCACGAGCAGCCACCCGAACCCGGCCAACAGCGGCTGGTGATCGATATCGGGGGCGGCTCCACCGAATGCATCATCGGGCGCGGGTTCTCGCCGCTGGAACGCGAGAGCATCCAGGTTGGCTGCGTGGCCAGCACGCGCCGTTTCTTCGAGGGCGGCAAGCTGGGCCGCAAGCGTTGGAACGCAGCGCTGACCGAGGTGGCAGCGCAATTCCAGCAGTTTGCCGCCCCTTATCGCAGCCTGGGTTGGGATGAGGCCATCGGCACCTCCGGTACCCACAAGGCGATCAGCAACATCTGCGCCGCCATGAAGCTGACCAAGGGCGCGATCACCCGCGACGCGCTGGCGCAGGTGCGCGAGCGCCTGCTGCAGGCGGGCCGGATCGAGGCCATCGACCTGCCCGGCCTGTCCGACGACCGCCGGCCGGTGATCGCCGGCGGCGTGCTGGTGCTGGAAGCCGTGTTCGCGACGCTGGGATTGGAGCGCCTGCAGGTCAGCAAGGCCGCGCTGCGCGAAGGCGTGCTCTACGACCTGCTGGGCCGTGGCGGCGCCGATGACCCGCGCGAAGCCTCGGTAGCAGCGATGATGCAGCGCTATGGCGTGGATGCCGACCAGGCCGCACGCGTGGAAGCCACCGCGCTGCGCCTGTTCGACCAGGTGGCGCGCAACTGGCGCCTGACCAGCGACGACCGCGCCATGCTGGCCCGCGCCGCCCGCCTGCACGAACTGGGCCTGGCCATCGCGCACAGTGGCTACCACACCCATGGCGCCTACGTGTTGCAAAATTCGGACATCGCCGGCTTCTCGCAGCAGGGCCAGCGCTTCCTCGCCGCGCTGGTGCGCACCCATCGGCGCAGCGTGCCGAAGTCGGCATTCGAGATGATCCCCGACCGGATGCTGTCGAACGCGCGCCGCAGCGCCGCCCTGCTGCGGCTGGCGGTGCTGCTGCACCGCTCGCGCGGCAACGAGGTGCCGCCAGGCCTGCGCCTGCAGGCCGACGACGACCGGCTGGTATTGCGCATCGACAAGCGCTGGCTGCACGGCCGCCCGCTGCTGCGCGCCGACCTTGAGGCCGAGCCCGAGGACATGCTGGGGCTGGGCATCCAGCTGAAGCTGGCCATCGACTGAGGCGGCGCGCAGCAGCGCACAGCCCGGCAACCCATCGCCCGGAACGTAGAAGGGCCGGCTTGCGCCGGCCCTTCCTCCATCGCGCGGACCGGACGCGCCCCCGCTTACTTGCCTTCCACGAACGGCTTGCGCGGCAACCTGGCCGGGCGCATGGCGGCGTTGTAGACGAACGAGGCGACGATGGCGGAGGCCTGCTTCAGGTCGGCCGCCACCGCGTGATCCTGCACGTCCAGGTGGGTGTGGTGGACGTGGCTGAAGTAATCCAGCTGGTCCTGCACG
Source organism: Thermomonas sp. (assembly GCF_046293095.1). Lineage (GTDB taxonomy): Bacteria > Pseudomonadota > Gammaproteobacteria > Xanthomonadales > Xanthomonadaceae > Thermomonas. Next base: position 10,806 of record NZ_JBKBPN010000010.1, on the reverse strand, counting down.
AACTGGAAGCCCGGGATGCCCACGGCGTCGAAGCTGACGTGGTCGGTGCTGCCGGTGTTGCGCTGGGTGACGATGGTGGCGCCCACGTCATGCCACGGCTTCAGCCACTCCTCGAAGATCGGGGCCACGGCGAGGTTTTCCTGGGCATAGATGCCGCGGATCCTGCCGCTGCCGTTGTCGAGGTTGAAGTAGGCGGAGATCTTTCCGTGGTCTGCGGTGCGGATCAGCTTGCCCTTGCTCTGGCGGAAGAACGCCGGCAGCGCGCGCTCGGCCGGGTCCTTGGGCTCCTCGAACTTGCCGAAGTGCTTGCCCACGTAGTCCTGCGAGCCGATCAGGCCCTGCTCCTCGCCGGTCCACAGCGCCACCCGGATGGTGCGATTGGGCTTGGCGCCAACCGCCTTCAGGATGCGCATGGCCTCCATCATCACCGCCACGCCAGCGCCGTTGTCGTTGGCACCCGAACCGGTATGCCAGGAGTCCATGTGCGCGCCCAGCATCACCACCTCGTCCTTCTGCGGGCCGGTGCCGGGGATCTCGGCGATGGTGTTGTAGCCCGGCTGGTTGGCGTCGTCGAGGAAGCGCGCGTCCACGTTGAGGCGCAGCTTCACCGGCTCCTTGCGCTCCAGCGCGCGCATCACGGTGTTGTAGTGCTCGGCCATCATCACCAGCGCCGGCACGCCGACCGACTCGCCGGCCTTGCGCGAACCGCCGCCCATGACGCGCACGATGCCATCGTTCCAGCTGCTGATGGAGACGGTGGCGACCACGCCCTCGTCGATCAGGAACTGGTTGAGCAGCGGCGCCAGCTCCATGCGGGCGCGGTAGCGCGCCATCATCGCCGGGTCCGTGTTGCGCTCCTCCGGCAGCGGGTAGGACAGCAGTTCTTCCAGGCTGTCGTGGTCGTGGCGGCTGAAGTCGGACTTCTCGTTCGGCTTGTACGGGCGCAGGTCGTCGGTGAAGACGATCTTGCCCTTCAGCTTGCCCTTCCACTTCTCCAGGTCGGCCTTGGATTCGATCTTGGCGAAGACCGCCTCGCCTTCCACCGCGCCGTTGGTGCCCGGCGTCCACGCCTTGGGCAGCGCATGCAGCGGCATCGCGCGCGGGGCCAGCATCTCCATGCTGGCATCGGTGAACGCCCAGCCGCGGCCGATGTCGGCCACCGCTTCGTCGTGCACGTTGGCCAGGCCCCACTCGCTGAACTTGGAACGGGTCCACTGGTTGGCCTGCGCCATCGCCGGCGAGTTGGTCAGGCGCGGGCCGATCACGTCGGTCAGGTGGTTCAGCGTGTCCATCACCTGCGAACGCTGGAAAGCCTCCTGGCGGATCCGGGCGGTCATGTCCAGATCCACTTTTTCCTGCGCGTAGGCGCCCTGCGCGCCCGATAACCCCACCACCAGCAAGGCGGTGGCCATTCCCCATCGCATCATCTCGTTCCCCATCGATTGCGGCAAAGAAGCAGTTTAGCCAGCCCGGCGGCAGTGGCACCCGGGCCGTTGGTCACCCCTGTGCCTTGCCCTCGCGGGCCAGCGCAACGACCAAAGCCCACCTCTGCGGAAAGCAATCCATTCCGCGACAATGTGCACATGAACTACCGCCACGCCTTCCACGCCGGCAACCACGCGGACGTGCTCAAGCATGTCGTGCTGCTGGCGCTGTGCGACGCCCTGACCGCCAAGCCCTCGCCCTGCTTCGCGCTGGACACCCACGCCGGGCGTGGCCTGTACAAGCTGGACGGCGAGGCGGCCTCGAAAACCGGCGAAGCGCAGGACGGCATCGCCCGCCTGCAGGCCGAAGCCCCGCGCGACCCTGCCGTGCAGCGCTACCTGGCGGCGGTGCGCGCCTGCAGGGCCCAGCACGGCGCGCAGGCCTATCCCGGCTCGCCATGGCTGCTGGCGCACGCGCTGCGCGAACAGGACCGGATCGCCGTCTGCGAACTGCATCCCGAGGAAGCCCACGTGCTGCGCGGCCATTTCGCCGACGAAGTGCGCATGGCGGCGCACGCCCGCGACGGCTACGCCGCGATCAAGGCGCTGCTGCCGCCCAAGCACGGGGCGACGAAGTTCGGGCGCGGGCTGGTGCTGATCGATCCACCCTTCGAAGCGCAGCTGGGCGAGTTCGACATCGCGCTGGCAGCAATGAAGGATGGCCTGGCGCGCTGGCCGCAGGCCATCTTCGCGCTCTGGTACCCGATCAAGCAGGGCCGCGCGCTGCACCCGTTCCGGCGCGCCGCCGCCAAGCTGCCGGCCAAGTCCGCGCTGCTGCTGGAGCTGCTGGTGCGGCCGGACGACTCACCGCTGCGGATGAACGGCAGCGGCATGCTGATCCTCAATGCGCCGTGGCAATTCGACGCCGCGATGCGGCCCACGCTGGAGGCGCTGCGCCGCGCGTTGGGCGAGCCCGGCGCCAGCGCGCGGGTGGAGTGGCTGCGCGCACCCGCCTGAGCCGCCCGGCCACTGGCCGGCATGCGAGACTTTCGCCCCTCTCCTTCGCGGACCCATCCATGGCTTCCAGCTTCTTCGCCCTCTTCGACGACATCGCCAGCCTGCTGGACGACATCGCCGCCATGACCAAGGTGGCCAGCGGCAAGACCGCGGGCGTGCTGGGCGACGACCTGGCCCTCAACGCGCAGCAGGTCACCGGCATCCGCGCCGAGCGCGAGCTGCCGGTGGTGTGGGCGGTGGCCAAGGGTTCGCTGGTGAACAAAGCGATCCTGATGCCGGCGGCACTGGGGATCGTCGGGCTGGAAAGCCTGCTGGCCGCGCGCGGGCTGCGGGTGCCGCTGATCCAACCGCTGCTGATGCTGGGCGGCGCCTACCTCTGCTACGAAGGCGTGGAGAAGCTGGCCCACAGGTTCCTGCACAAACGCGAAGACGCGCAGCACCACGACGCGCTGGTGCATGCGCTGGCCGATGCCTCGGTGGATCTTGTGGCGTTCGAGCGCGACAAGATCCGCGGCGCGATCCGCACCGACTTCATCCTCTCCGCCGAGATCATCGTCATCGCCCTTGGAACGGTGGCGGCGAAGCCGCTGCCGGTGCAGCTGGGCGTGCTGGTGGCAGTGGCGCTAAGCATCACGCTGGGCGTGTACGGCCTGGTGGGTGCCATCGTGAAACTGGACGACATCGGCCTGTATCTGGCCCGGCCCGGCGCCAGCCGCGGGCGCGCCGCACTGGGCCGCGGCATCGTGGCCTTTGCCCCGCGCCTGTTGAAGACATTGTCGGTGGCGGGGACCGCGGCGATGTTCCTGGTCGGCGGCGGCATCCTGGTGCATGGCATCGGCCCGCTGCACCATGCGCTGCAGGGCCTGGCGGCGGTACCACCCGGCTGGCTGTGGAGCGCGCTGGCCAACGCCGCCTTCGGCGTGGTGGCGGGCGCCGTCGTGCTCTCCGCGGTGACCCTGCTGGCCCGCCTGCGCGGCCCGCGTGCCCCGGCCGGCGACTGAGCCACCGTTCAGACACGCGCCGTTCATTTTTTTAACACCCCTCACGCGATGATGCCGCCATGGCCCGCCGCAACCGCATGCCTCCCTGGCACGAACATGTCCGCCTCGCCAACGGGCGCGACATCCTGATCCGCCCGATCCGGCCGGAGGATGCCGGCCCGATGCAGGCGGCGTTCACCCTGCTGGAGCCGGACGAGATCCGGCAGCGCTTCCTGCACCCCATGAAGGAGCTCAGCGCGCAGCAGGCCGAACAGCTGACCCGGCCGGACCCGCGCCGGAACTTCGCCCTGGTGGCGGCCGAACCGCTGCCCCCCGGCGAAGCGCTGGTGGGCGCCGTGGCGCGCATCTCCCTCGATGCCAACGGCAAGGACGCGGAGTTCGCCATCCTGGTCAGCCACTACGTCAACGGCATGGGCCTGGGCCGCCACCTGATGCGCCGGCTGGTGCGCTGGGCGAAGGGCCGCAAGGTGCAGCGCATCTACGGCGACGTGCTGGAGAGCAACCTGCCGATGCAGGCGTTGGCGGCCTCGCTGGGGTTCCGCCGCGAGCCTACCCCCGAAACGGGGCTGGTGCGGATGGTGCTGGACCTGCCGCCCCCCAAGCCCAAACTGCCGCCGTCCCCACCGCTGGCCGCCGGTGCCTGAGGCTGCCCACGACGACCCCGTCCTGCCGGGCCGGTAGAATCCGCAGGACAACTCCCTCCTCTCAACGCGCTGGCGCACTGCGTCCGGCGCGGGCGTGTTTTCCCCCATGACCGAACCGCTTTTCCCCCGCGTCCCCCTGCCGCGCGCCGGCCAGTCCCGCGCCTGGTGGCGCGCACCCGGCAGCGGCACCGCGCTGGCCATCGCCGCGCTGGCCGCGGCGCACCAGCACGACGGCCCGCTGCTGCTGGTGGCGCGCGACAACCACGCCGCGCACCAGCTGGAAGCCGACCTGCGCACGCTGGCGGGCAACGACCCGGCGCTGCCGGTGCTGGGCTTCCCGGACTGGGAAACCCTGCCCTACGACCGCTTCAGCCCGCACCCGGACATCGTCAGCCAGCGTCTGGCCACGCTGGCGCGCCTGCCCACGCTCACCCGCGGCGTGGTGGTGATTCCGGCCGCAACCCTGATGCAGCGGCTGGCGCCACGCAGCCACGTGCTGGGCAACCGCTTCAGCGTGCGCACCGGCCAGCGGCTGGACCTGGACGCCGAGAAGCGCCGGCTGGAATCGGCCGGCTACCGCAACGTGCCGCAGGTGTTCGACCCCGGTGATTTCGCCGTGCGCGGCGGCCTGCTGGACGTGTACCCGATGGGCGCGGAGGCACCGTTCCGGGTGGAACTGCTGGACGACGAGATCGACAGCATCCGCGCCTTCGACCCGGAATCGCAGCGCTCGCTGGAGCGCATCGCCGCCATCGAGCTGCTGCCCGGCCGCGAGGTGCCGATGGACGCGGCGCACGTGCAGCAGGCGCTGGACGCGCTGCGCGAACGCTTCGACATCGATACCCGGCGCAGCGCGCTGGTGCAGGACCTGAAGGCGGGGTTGGCCCCGGCCGGCATCGAGTACTACCTGCCGCTGTTCTTCGAGGCGCGCGACGGCGACGCCAGCACCGAGACACTGTTCGACTACCTGTCCGACGCCACCCTGCCACTGCTCTGCGACGGCGCGCTGGACGCCGCCGAGCAGGCGTGGACCCAGGTGGGGCAGCGCTACGAGCAACTGCGCCACGACATCGAACGGCCGCTGCTGCCACCGGACGCGCTGTGGCTGCCGCCCGACGCGCTGCGCGAGCGGCTGAACCGCAGCGCGCGCATCGAAGTCTGCGGCGATGCGCATCCGCGCCACGGCGAGGCGCACGTGCTGCCGGTACAGCCGGCCCCGGCGCTGCCGGTGGCGGCGAAGGAGCAGCCCGCAGGGCAGGCCCTGCGCGACTTTCTGGCGCACTATCCGGGCCGCGTACTGGTGGCCGCGGATTCGCCGGGCCGGCGCGAGGCGCTGCTGGAAGTGCTGCAGGCGGCGACACTCACACCGGCAGTGCTGGACGGCTGGCCCGCGTTCGCCGGCGGCAACGCGCGGTTCGGCATCGCAGTGGCACCGTTCGACGACGGCTTTGCGCTCGATGACCCGACGCTGTGCGTCCTGACCGAACGCCAGCTGTTCCCGGAACGCGCCGCCCAGCCGCGCCGCCGCAAGCGGGCCGGACGCGAGCCGGAAGCGATCATCCGCGACCTCGGCGAGCTGACCCTGGGCGCGCCGATCGTCCATGAAGACCACGGCGTGGGCCGCTACCGCGGGCTGGTGGCGATGGACGTGGGCGGCATGCCCGGCGAGTTCCTGGACATCGAATACGCCAAGGGCGACCGCCTGTATGTGCCGGTGGCGCAGCTGGACCGCATCAGCCGCTACTCCGGCGCCAACCCCGACACCGCGCCGCTGCACAACCTGGGCGGCGAGCAGTGGACGAAGGCGAAAAAGAAGGCAGCGGAGAAAGTCCGCGACGTGGCCGCCGAACTGCTGGAGATCCAAGCCAAGCGGCAGGCGCGACAGGGGCTGGCGATCCAGATCGACCGCGCGATGTACGAACCCTTTGCCGCCAGCTTCCCGTTCGAGGAAACCCCGGACCAGCTGGCCGCCATCGAAGCCGTGCTGCGCGACCTGCAATCCAGCCTGCCGATGGACCGCGTGGTCTGCGGCGACGTCGGCTTCGGCAAGACCGAGGTGGCGGTGCGCGCCGCGTTTGCCACCGCCAGCGCCGGCAAGCAGGTGGCGGTGCTGGTGCCCACCACGCTGCTGGCCGAGCAGCACTACCGCAACTTCCGCGACCGCTTCGCCGACTGGCCGCTGCGGGTGGAGGTGCTGTCGCGCTTCAAGTCGAAGAAGGAGATCGAGGCGGAGCTGGGCAAGCTGGCCGAAGGCAAGCTGGATGTGATCGTGGGCACCCACCGCCTGCTGCAGCCGGACGTGAAGTTCGCCGACCTGGGCCTGGTGATCGTGGACGAGGAGCAGCGCTTCGGCGTGCGCCAGAAAGAGGCGCTGAAGAAGCTGCGCGCCAACGTGCACCTGCTGACGCTGACCGCCACGCCGATCCCGCGCACGCTGAACATGGCGATGAGCGGCCTGCGCGATCTGTCCATCATCGCCACCCCGCCGGCCAACCGGCTGGCGGTGCAGACCTTCGTGCACGCCTGGGACGAGGCGCTGCTGCGCGAGGCGTTCCAGCGCGAGCTGGCGCGCGGCGGCCAGGTGTACTTCCTGCATAACGACGTGGAGAGCATCGGCCGCATGCAGGAGACGCTGCAGGCACTGGTGCCGGATGCGCGCATCGGCATCGCCCACGGACAGATGCCGGAACGCGAGCTGGAACGGGTGATGCTGGACTTCCACAAGCAGCGCTTCAACGTGCTGCTGTCCACCACCATCATCGAATCCGGCATCGACATCCCCAACGCCAACACCATCGTCATCCACCGCGCCGACAAGTTCGGCCTGGCCCAGCTGCACCAGCTGCGTGGCCGCGTGGGCCGCAGCCACCACCGCGCCTACGCCTACCTGCTGATCCCCGACCGCCGCAGCATCACCGAGGATGCCCGCAAGCGGCTGGACGCGATCAGCTCGATGGACGAGCTGGGCGCCGGCTTCACCCTGGCCACCCACGACCTGGAGATCCGCGGCGCCGGCGAGCTGCTGGGCGAGGACCAGAGCGGGCAGATGGCGGAGGTGGGCTTCAGCCTCTACACCGAGCTGCTGGAGCGCGCGGTGCGCAGCATCAAGCAGGGCAAGCTGCCGGATGTGGACGACGTGGACCGCCACGGCGCCGACGTGGACCTGCACGTGCCGGCGCTGATCCCCGACGACTACCTGCCCGACCCGCACACCCGCCTGACCCTGTACAAGCGCATCAGCGCCGCCCGCGACAGCGATGCGCTGCGCGAGCTGCAGGTGGAGATGATCGACCGGTTCGGCCTGCTGCCGGACCCGGCCAAGCACCTGTTCGCCACCGCCGAGCTGAAGCTGGACGCCACCGCGCTGGGCATCCGCAAGCTGGATCTGGGCGAAGCCGGTGGGCGGATCCAGTTCGTGGAAAAACCGCAGGTGGACCCGATGGCGGTGATCCGGCTGATCCAGGGCCAACCCAAGCACTACCGCATGGACGGCCCGGACAAGCTGCGCATCACGTTGCCGCTGCCGGACGCCGCCACCCGCTTCCAGGCCGCGCGTGGCCTGCTGGCGGCGCTGCGGCCGGGATGAGAAGAACCGGGGCACGCGGAGTGGGATATCACGATGCCGCCGGCGCTGGCCGAGGCGTGTCGTCGCCACTGGCCAGCGGGCCCCGCCCCCGCTCTTTCCCTATGATGGGCGGCATGCGCCGCCTGCACCGCGTCCTCCTTGTCCTGTCCACCGCCCTGCTGGCCGGCTGCGCCACGCGTCCAGGCGGCGCCGCGCCGGTGGTGGCGACGGTGATCGTGGTCCGCCACGCCGAGAAAGTGGACAACAGCCGCGACGCCGAGCTGAGCGCCGCTGGCCGCACGCGCGCGCAGGCGCTGGCCGCGCGACTGGACGGCGTGCCCCTGGCCGCGATCTACGCCACCGCGTTCCAGCGTACCGGGCAGACGGTGGGCCCGACCGCGGTCGCGCAACGCGTGGCCATCACGCCCTACGGTGCCAGCCAACCCGCAGGCGAGGTTGCCGCCCTGCTGCGCGCCGACCATCCGCGCGGCACGGTGCTGGTGGCCGGGCACAGCAATACCGTGCCGGCCCTCGTCGCCGCGCTGTGCGCCTGCACCGCTGCGCCGATGGCCGATACCGAATACGACCGCCTGAGCATCATCACGTTCGACGCCAACGGCCGTGCCCAGCTGGACGTGCAGCGCTACGGCGCGCCCTCGGCCACGCCATGAGCGACGCGCTGCCCGACTGGACCGGCGACACCGCGCCGCTGCGCGCCCTGCAACAGACGCTGGCGCAGCAGGTGGTGCTGCGCGACGCCTTCGCCAAGCCGCTGCGGACGGTAGCCGGCTTTGACGTGGGCTTCGAGGACGGCGGCGCCACCACCCGCGCCGCCGCGGTGCTGCTGGACGCCGACACGCTGGCGGTGCTGGACCGTCAGGTGGCGCGCCTGCCCACCCGCATGCCCTACGTGCCCGGCCTGCTGAGCTTCCGCGAACTGCCGGCCCTGCTGGCGGCGCTGGCGCAACTGCCACAGGCGCCGGACCTGGCCTTGATCGACGGCCACGGCATCGCCCACCCGCGGCGGCTGGGCATTGCCGCGCATTTCGGCGTGGCCACGGGCCTGCCCAGTATCGGCGTGGGCAAGCAGGTGCTGGTGGGCGAGACGCGCATGGCCCTGCACGCGATGCGCGGCGCGTTCACCCCGCTGCGCGACGGCACCACGCAGATCGGCTGGCTGCTGCGCAGCAAACCCGGCTGCCTGCCGCTGGTGGTGTCGCCCGGCCACCGCGTGGCGCTGGCTTCCGCGCCGGAGCTGGTGATGCGCTTCACCACCACCTACCGCCTGCCCGAGCCCACCCGCCTGGCCGACCGGCTGGCCTCGCGCCGCGACCACCCGCGCAGCGCCGACTGACTGCCACCGCGCTCCGCACGCCCGCTCACAGGCGAAGTGGTATACCGGCGGCAGACGATTGGATTGGAGGCCGTGATGGCGCGTTTCACCCCCCTGCTTGCCCTTGCCCTGCTGACTGCCTGCGCGGGCGCCACCCCCGGCACCCGCGCAACCCCTGACCGCCCCGCCATCGAGGACTCCGGCATGCCCGCTTCACCGCCGTCCGCCCCGCAAACCGTGACCCTGGACGTCGGCGCCCGCGCCACACTGGCTGACGGCAGCCAGCTGACCTACCTGCGCCTGGTCAACGACTCGCGCTGCCCGCCCGACGTGCAGTGCGTCTGGGCCGGCGACGCCGAGATCCAGGTGCGCTGGCAGGCGGCCGGCGGCCGCGCGCAGGATGCCGCGCTGCACACCAGCCCGCTGCAGGGCCGGCAGACCGCGGTCACGTTCGGCCCGCATCGCGTGGCGCTGGACGCGCTGGAGCGCGGCATCGCCCCGAAGGCCACGCTACGCATCACGCCCGCAGGCGACTGAGCCCCAGCCGTCCAGCGGACTGCGCACCCCGCGCCCGCCGCGGTTCAGCACGTGGGTGTAGATCTGCGTGGTCGCCACGTCCTTGTGCCCCAGCAGCTCCTGGATGGTGCGGATGTCGTAGCCCGCCTCCAGCAGGTGGGTGGCGAAGGAATGGCGCAGGGCGTGCGCGCTGAGCAGCTTGTCGATGCCGGCCTGAGCCCGCGCGCGCTTCAACGCCCGCGCCAGCACCGCATCGTCCACGTGATGGCGATGGACGCCGCCGCCGCGCGGATCGACCGCCCGCCGATCCGCCGGGAACACGAACTGCCAGCCGAACTCCCGCCCGGCATCGGGATACTTGCGCGACAGCGCATCGGGCAGCGGCGTCTCGCCAAAGCCCTCGGCCAGATCCAACGCATGCAGCACCCGCGCACGCGCGATCTCGCGGCGCAACGGCTCTTCCAGCGTCCGCGGCAATACCGTGCGACGGTCCTTGCCGCCCTTGCCGTTGCGGACCAGGATTTCGCCGCGGGCGAAATCCACGTCCTTCACCCGCAGCCGCAGGCACTCCATCAGGCGCATTCCCGTCCCGTAAAGCAGGCTGGCCATCAGCCAGGTGCGGCCCTCCATCATCGACAGCAGCTTGCGCACCTCCTCCACCGATAACACCGTCGGCAAGCGCCGGGGCCGCTTGGCCCGCACCACCGAATCCATCCAAGGCAATTCGATGCGCAACACCTCGCGATACAGGAACAGCAGCGCCGACAGCGCCTGGTTCTGCGTGCTGGCTGCCACGTGGCGCTCCACCGCCAACCGGCTGAGGAACGCCTCCACCTCCGGCCCGCCCAACGTCCGCGGGTGCCGGCGACCGTTTGCCAGAATGAATTGCCGAATCCACCCAAGATACGCTTGCTCCGTGCGCAAGCTGTAGTGTTTTGCACGGATCTTTCTGCGAACCTCCTCCATCAGGCCGCCTTTTCGTGCCTGACCGCATGCCGCTGCTACACCCCGATTTTCCGCCTGTCGCTCCATTACGCCCCCGCCCGTGAAGTCCATCCCACGAGCTTCAGCGCCCGCCCCATGATCGAACAGAGGACAAGCTACTGAATTTCCGTAGGAATTCGCCTTGACCAGTGGCTGCCCGGCGCGCACTATCCTGCTTATGCCCCGCTTATGGGGTCTACTAGGTGTTAGCAGCGCTTGTGAGGAAATTGGATGCGGACAAATTACGTACTCATCGACTATGAAAATGTGCAGCCTTCTGCACTCTCCGTCCTTGAGAAAGAACACTTCAAGGTCGTTGTCT
>NZ_JBKBPN010000009.1:0-42511 GCF_046293095.1 Thermomonas sp. | reverse complement strand
CAAGCCGCAGCCAGCGCCAGGGCGCGTCCATGCCCAAGCGACGGCAGGGCACGACGAACGGCCGGGGCGTGGGGGCATCGGGTGGCGTGGCGGACGGGGACGTCATCAACGCGACGCTACCTGTAGCCGCGCGCGATAAATCGCCCGGCTGGGTGAGATAAACGCGGCCGCCGGCGAATTGCCGTAGCCGCAAAGTAATTTCACGGGGCGTAATCATACAGCCGACTCGCGCCGGGCCGGGGCGGCGGCCGGTGAAGCCGCCGAGAGTGCCGCCCGATCGAAGGCCGGCTCCCACGTGGCCAGCGCCTCGTCCTGCGGGGCCATGACCAAGCGCCCGGCGGTCACGTCATCGAGAACCCGGCCGAGCAGCCGCAGGCCCATCGGGCCGAGATCCCGCCGCCACAGCGAATCGGCCGTGTCGCCGTCCCGGACATGGCACCAGTCCTGCGCCGCGATCGGACCGCCGTCGGCCCGGTCGTTCATCCAGTAGACCGTGCCGCCGGCGAACTGGTCGCGCATGTGGATCGTCCATCGCACAGCGTCGCGGCCGCGGTGCCGCGGCAGGAGGCTTGGGTGGTAGCCGATGGCGCCGAAGCGCGCCACCCGCCGGGCGCCGCCGGTGATGTAGCTGTGTGAATGGGCCGCCACAATCAAATCTGTGCCGGGCGGCACCCACGAAGCCGCCAGAATGCGCCCAGGATCGGCGACCGGGACGCCCGCCGCTACCGCCGCGAGGTGCAGGCGGTCGCCCACCGGCGCGGCGACAGAGGCCACGTCGTGCCCCTTTTCCAGCAACAGCGCCAGCGCGCCGGCGCCCAGCCACTTCTGCCCGATCAGCATCACGCGCATGCCGCGCCCTCCCCGAGGTACCGAAAGCCCTGGACCGCGCGGAAGTGCCCCCCATAGCCGGCGCCGGTGAACGCCATGCGCCCGCGTGCGGCCGCACGCGCCATCGACTCCTTGCACTTCGTGCGGTTGTCGCCGACCAGGGCACCGCTGACCTGCGTCCAGCGCGGGTCGCGTCGCAGGGCCGCACAAAGCCCCGGGTGGCTGGTGTGGAACAGCGTGGGCACGCAGATGCCGTGGCGGTTCTGGCCAGCCCGCCAGCGCTCGCAGACGGCCTGCAGGAAGCGCAGGCCAATGCCGGCGCCCTGCCACTCCGGCATTACCACCAGGCGGCACGCGCGCGCCTCGACCATCCCCGGACGCGTGCTGACGGCCACGTGGGCGACCGGCTGGCCATCCACCGCGGCCACGTAGTACGTCGCCGCGATCATCGCCGGCAGCTTCAGATAGTGGTGAGGCTCAAACGCCGGCCATTGATGGCGGTCGGTCTCCCAGAGCTCGAACGAGATCGGCGGGCGTCGCCGAAGTCGCCTCCCGGCTTCCGCCCGCTCGAACGTGCCCTTGGCCGTGTCGAAGATCCAGTCCGGCTCCACCCAATCCAGCACGTCGTAGTGGCAGCTGAGCAGCACAGCCTGGCCGGCGCCGCGCCGCCACGCCTTGGCGAAGGCCATCGCACCGATGCGGGCAATCTGGCGGTCCACCACGCTGCTGAACTCGTCGACCACGGCGCGCGCCGGTCGCTCGGCAATCAGCCTGGCCAGATCCGCCCGGAAGCGCTCGCCATTGCTCAGCACGTGATAGGGGCGCAGCCACGCCGGCACCGATCCAAGGCCGACGGCGGACAACGCGGCGGGCACCGAATCGAACTCTGACGCCGGCGCGATCGCATCGACGATGGGCGCATCCTTCGGCCAGCGTGGCCGCCAGACCGCGCGCGGGCCGAACAACTGGCGGCCGATGCTGGTCTTGCCGGATCCGGAAGGCCCGACCACCACGCCAACGCGCCAGTCGCTGTCGTCGATCGGCAGGTCGGCCTCGAGCGCGAAGTTGGCCCCGCTGTCGCAGTTGAACAGCGACTTCACCCGAGCGGCGCGGTAGCTGTCGAAGTCGGAGCAGCTGTGGTTGACCGAGATCTTCATACGGTCACCACCTTGAGTTGCTTGAACCCCGCGCGCTGCAGGCGCCTGTAGGCGGCTTCCTGGGCGCGCTCGCTGTCGCAGATCACCACGATGCCGAACTGCTGTCTGTAGCGGTACCGGTTGCGCCCCGGCGACGCCTTGGCGCCGCTCAGGCTGGCCCCGGTGGGTTGGTCTTTCTGCACAGTCTCACCTCCTGCGATGGTCATCGCCGAGGATGTCTGCGCTCTCGGGAGCGGCAGGGCCTCGGCCAATTCCACGCGGTGAGATCGCGTGCGTTGCGGCGGCGGGTCGATGCTTGCCGGCATCGGCTCGCCGCCCTGTTTTCGTGATTCTCGCGTGGCACGGCTTGGAAAGTGAAATCGGCGGGGGTATAGAGTCGCCCCATGAGCACCGCCTACAAGCCCGAGATCGACGGTCTGCGCGCTATCGCGGTCCTCGCCGTGGTGGGGTTCCACGCGGGCTTCGGGCCGCCGGCCGGGTTCGTGGGCGTGGACGTGTTCTTCGTGATCTCGGGCTACCTGATCACCCGGATGCTGCGCCAGGAGGTCTTGGCGCACCAGCGTATCGACATCATCGACTTCTACGCGCGCCGCGCGCGTCGCATCCTGCCGGCGCTGCTGGTGGTCACCGTGGCCACGCTGCTGGCCAGCGCAGCGCTGCTGCCGCCGGCCGAGCTGCGGCAGACCGTCCAGGCCGGCGCGGCCGCCTTCGCGTTCGCCGCCAACGTCTTCTTCGCCACCGCCGCAAACGGCTACTTCGACCCGGAAGCCCACGCCAATCCGCTGCTTCATCTGTGGTCGATCGGCGTGGAGGAACAGTTCTACCTCGCATGGCCGCTGGTGGTGCTGCTGGCGCGGCGCCGGCCGGCGCTGGTGTTCGGCCTGATCGCGGCCGCCTCGTTCGCCGCGGCCGAATGGCTGCTGGCGCACGGGCAGGATCGCGCGGCCTTCTATCAAGCCCCGATGCGCGCCTGGGAACTGGCGGCCGGCGGCCTGGTTGCAGTGAACCGCATTCCGGCCCGGCCGTGGGTGGCGCCGCTCGGCATCGTGGTGGTCCTGGTCGCGTGCCTGGTGCCGCTTGCGCGCTTCCCCGGCACCGGCGCGCTGTTGCCGGTGGTAGGCGCCAGCATGGTGATCGCCGGCGTCCACGCGGGGCAGCGCAACGCATTGTTGGCCTCGCGGCCGCTGGTGCTGGTCGGGCTGGTCTCCTATTCGCTCTACCTGTGGCACTGGCCAGTCATGGTGCTGGGCAAGGCCCTGCCGGTGTGGCTGCAAGTCGCCGCGGCACTGGCGGCGGCCGCCGCGTCCTACCGTTGGATCGAGCAGCCGCTGCGGCGCACTTGGGTGCGGCCGGCGCGCCAAACGGTCGCTGCTGCAACCTCCGCGATCGCCGTGCTGTGCGCTTCGGCGCTCGTGCTGGCCAGCGAGCTGCCAAAGCCCACGCCCGCCAAGGAACAGGCCGCGGCCACCAGGGCACGGCTGATTCCGATCTACGACATGGGCTGCGACGGCTGGTATGAAAGCGCGCAGGTGGTGCCGTGCGTCTTCGGAGACAAGGATGGCGAGCGCACCGTGGTCATGCTGGGAGACAGCGTCGTAATGCAATGGTTCCCGGCCGTGCGCCGGATCTTCGACAGGCCGGGGTGGCGCCTGGTGGTGCTGACCAAATCCTCTTGCCCGATGGTCGACGCGGCGTTCTACTACGAGCGGATTGGTGGGGTCTTCACCAAGTGCGCAGAGTGGCGAGATGGCGCGCTGCAATGGCTAGACCGGCATCACCCCGATCTCGTCATCACCGGATCGGCGAACAGCTACGGGTTCAGCGGTGAACAGTGGGTGGCGGGCACCCGCAGCGTTCTTGAGCGCGCCGCTGCGGCTGCTGGAAGCGTGGCCCTCATGCGATCCACGCCGCTGCTGCGGGTCAATGGCCAAGAGGCCTATGACAACGTCCGCCGGTGGGAACTCGAGGCCATGCGCGGGATTCCCAACGTCTCGGCGGTGGACATGAATCCGTTCGTTTGCCCGGCCGGCGCCTGCGATAGGGCCGCGTACTTTGATCGTCGGCACATCGCCGCGGCGCTCGCTGAATCCTTGACGCCGCACCTGGACGCAAGGTTTCGACGCCTGGTGCCAGGCACAGCCGAGCCTATTCCTGGGCAACTCGCTGAGTAGACGGCCCGCCTGGCTGGTCTAGCAGTGAGGTATCACAAAGCCAAGGGGCCTGGAGGCGGAGAAAAAGCGGCCCCTCCCGGATATTGGCAGAAGCCCTTCTCAACCTTCAGGTCGTCTAGGTAGGCGTAAAGACGGTTGTTGTTGACCGGACCGGTCAGAGCCCACAGCGCGCCAACCACGCAAGGGACGTTAGGTGCATTGGCGGATCCGGAGATCGAACGACTGGCCACCTGCACGCCATTCCGATACAGACGCAGCATGGAGCCATCCCTCACCCAAGCATAGTGGGCCATGCTAGCTGTCGGGACGACGCCGGAATCATTCAGCACGTACGAGTCGATATTGGTATCAATGGCGAACTGCAAAATGTTCGTTGTGTCCCCTTTCACAATTCTCCAGCCGCGAGTGCCGCCGATTGAGTCAAGACAGATCACCGGACCGTAATAAGGCGTCGTACTTATCCAACGCACCCAAAATTGGATTGTGAAATCCCCGCTGCCGAAGGCGAAGTCATCGCTGTAAGGCGTGGTGAGGTAGCCGTTGGCATTGGTGATGTAAGGGAATTTCCCGCACCCCGTTCCGTACTTTTTGTTGGCTGCGTCGATCGTCGGTCCGGCGGTTGGTGTCCACACCTTACCCGTTTCATCAGTGAACACCGTGCTGCCATCTGCTCCATCGAAATGCAAGAGGGATGCTGTTGTGCTCCCGGCGGGAGGCGCAGTCGACACCGCGCCAAACCGCCGCATCATCTCCCACGGCTTCACGGCTGCACCTGCGCGTACATGCAGTAGAGCGTGTCGTCGGCGGCGACGTACTTCACGCCCAGGTAGTGCCGCTTCCCGGCGATGGTTGCCGCGGGCAACGTGCCCATGCGGTTGGCGTATTTGCTGCCCCAGGTGAGCGCGCGGGAGGCGCCGTTATCGATCAGCTCGATGGTGAAGCCGTCGCCGTCGCGCATCGCGCTGCTGGGGTTCGCGATGGTCAGCGCGGCGGTCAATGCGGGCGGGCGGAGTTCATCGGTGTCGCCGGCGGGCGTGATCACCCCGCTCACGATCTCCGTGACGATCTTCGACTTGGTTGCGAAGTCGCGCAGGTCATCCGGCGTGAGGTGGATGTCCTCTTCCTCGGCTACCGTGCCGCCGCCTTCCTTTGTGCCGCCCGCCATGCTGGTTGCGGGCATGCGCTCCGTTCCGGCCAGCGCAGCCAGCTTGCCCTTGTCTTTCCAACGTACAGCCATGTCAGAGATCCTCGTATTGGTTGCCAAGCTCGTCGACGTAGCCTTGAGCGTCTTCGTCGACGTAGGGCTCGGGGGTAATCGGCACGCCGCCAGATACCGCGCACTCCGCGACGTAGCCCTGCCAGCTGGCGAGGCCTCCCTCGATCGCGTAGCAGGTGACCTGCACGAAGCCGTCGCCTGGCGGCGTGTATTCCGCCGACAGCGTGGGCGGTGCCACGGTCTGGATTGTTGGCGCGCCCCACGGGTCGCCGCTGGTTGCGCGGAAGCGCCACTCCACCACCACCGCCCAGCCGGCGGGCGCGGTGGTGCCGGCGGCGAAGTGGTCCACCAGCAGGTCGGCCTGCAGGTCGCGGTTGCGGGGAACCCAGCTCAGGGTGAGTGCCATCAGTCCACCACCGCGTCAGTGACGCGCACGTTGATCGCGCGGAGCTTGGCTGCCTTGCCGGTGGCCGCGCGCAGGCTTGCGCAGAGGTGCCAGGTCACGCCGGCGATCTCCGGCACGCGGATCCACACCTCGCGCTGCGTGAAGTCGCCGCGCTGGTAGGAGCAGCCCAGGATGGGCGCAGCGGCGTAGGTGCCGGCCACGGTGTCCTTGGCGATGATGCCCAGCGCCACGCCGTTCTGCGTCACGCCGCTGGCGGCGGCGGGGTCGTCGCTCCAGAAATCGGCGGTGATGCCCACGTACTTGCCGACGGCGTCGGCCAAGTCGATCGGATCATCGCAGATGACGTTCTGGTAGGTGCGCTGCGCGCCCGTGGGCGACATCGCCAGCACGCCGGCGGTTGCCGACAGCGTGGGCGAGCCCGCATCCGCCGCGGGCTGCAGCGTCCAGCCGGTGAGCCCGGTATCGAAGGCAAGGTGCGCCAAGGTTTGCGCGGTCGCGGCCGGGTCGATCTTGGTGGCGTACAGGTAGCACTTGTCGAACCACCCCGCGCTCGGCACGTCCAGCCCGGAGGATTTCTCAAACACCACCATCGGTGTGGCGTACTTCGCAACGTGTTGCCCGGTGGGCAGCACCTTCACCTCCTTGTCGAACCACCCGCTGCCGGCCAGGTTCTTGGTCACGGTCAGCGCGCCGGGGGCGTCAAACGGGCCCTCGTAGTTGAGCGCCTTGACGGAGCTCGTGCTCAAGCCAGTGAAGAACCCTACCGTCACGCGCATACCGGGCTCTGCCTGCATGGAAGCGCTGAGCTGGAGCTCGTAGCGCGGCAGCGGCTGGCTCGGCATCCGGTAGGTCTGCGAGTAGTAATAGAGGTCCGTTCCGGTGCCGGCGTACCGAGCGCGGTTGCCTCCGGCGCCGTCGCTCTCCAGGCTCCACTCAGGACCTGGCGCCGCGCCACTTGCCGTGGACCACGGGGCCAGCGAATCGGCCCCGGCGAAGTCGCCATCCGCGATCAGTGAGGTGGACGGGCTGTGCGGCGGTAGGGGCAGCGCGTAGGGCGCATCATCGGCAAAGCCGCCATTCGGCCCCAGCGCGGTGGAAGCCGGCGTGCCCTCCGGCGTCACCGCTGGGCCCGTGGAGGGAATGGCGCCGCCGCCGGGGTCTGCGCCGCCGCCAGCGCCGCCACCACCGCCACCGCCCGCGCCCGGGTCTACGGTGGACGCTTCGAAGATTGAAACGCCGTTGAGTTGCAGTTGCGCGGGCGGGTAAGGCCGTGCCAGCCGACGCGCAAAGGTCAGCGGCAGCGTTGTGGCGTCCGCATCGGCCAGCAGCTTGCTCCCCGTGCGCGGCAGCAATTTGATGTCGATGGCTTCGCCGTCGGTGTATTCCGTGGGGTCGGCGGCGGCCGCGGAGGCGTAGAAGTAGATCCGGGTGCCGGCAAGGTGCAACGCGGGCACGGTGTCGGCGCAGCCGCGGCCCAGGGCGATGGTGTTGGCGCCGGTGTCGATCGCATCCACACGGCACCACTCCGCGCCGACAATGCATGCGCTGCCAACTTCCACGCCGGCCAGGCCGGCTGCGCTGACCAGCGCGATGGCCGTCTGCTGCTGCGGGGGCAGGTCCGCCGCCAGCGTGGCGATCTTGCAGAAGTCGCCGGTGGCGGTGTTGGCGAAACCCGCGCCGGCGTCCACGCGCATGGTGAAGTCCAGCATGCCGCCGGGGTTGGCGGCCACGCCCACCGCGAAGCCTGCATCGCCGGCCAGGGCATCGAACTCCGCGGCAGGCAGCGCGGCCACCACGTCGACGTAGGGCGCCTCGAATACCAGCTGCGCAGTGGCCGGTACCGGCTCGGTGGGCGGCCGGGTGTCCACGCCCTGCTCGGTTTCGGTGTAGACCGTGGTCGGCAGGCTGTAGATGTCCTGCGTGGCCTTGATCTGCACCGCGCCGGACTTGAGCGAGCCGTCGTTGACTTCGGCCAACAGGCACACCATGTCGGCAATGCCGCGCTTCGGCGACTGCAGGCGGAAGTAGGTGTTGCGGCGCCAGCCGGCGGTCTTGCGGGTCGTGACCAGGTTGAACACGCGGGTGGGCGTGCAGCGGGCCAGCAGCTCGCGGTTGGCCACGCGGTTGGCCAGTGCGTCGGTGGGCAGCTCCGGGAATTCGTAGGTCTGGTGGATCGTGCCGAATTCGGCCACCAGCCCCATCGCGCGCAGCGGCGGCGTGGTGATGGCTTCCTTCCGCTGCGGGTCGAAGTACTTCACGCTGACCGAGTTGACCGCCTCATCCAGGACGGTGGGCACTTCCTCGAAGCTGACGATGTCGTCGTCGGTGAGGGCGGGCAGATCGGCCAGCGTGTACTGGCCGTTGGCGATGTCGATGTACCACTGGCCGTCGGCGCGGTTCTGGATCCAGCTGCAGCCGGCCACGCGCTCGATGCGGCGAATGAACTCGGCGGCGCTCTCCTTGTCCGGGTAGCGAAGCGTGCAGATGCCGAAGCCCTGCGCATAGAACCAGTCGGCCGCGGCCTGCGCGCTGGCGGCGTTGACCGTGGCCAGCGGCTGCGCGCCGCAGTGCTCCTGCGTGTGCGCCCAGACGATGGCGTGGGCGGGGTTTTCGGCGAAAAGTGCTTCGCCTGAAACGGATGAGTTATTGGGGCCTATGGAGTTGACCCCGGACACCCACATGTAAACCGTGCCAAGCGAAGAGGCCACAGGGAAAGCGGCGGTAACATCCCAAGAGTAGCCCTCAGGTGCAAAAGGCGGAACATCGTCCGTTGTCAGGATCACCGCGCCTAGTACGCCGCTATAGAACTTCACCAGGGCGGTTTCGTTAATCTGCCAGCCGCGCGAAATGAGATTGAGCGCAACCTCAGAATCGCCCTCGGCATGCAGTTTTATGAAGCCAAGGCCTGACTCGTTTTCCCTCCAGAACCAGAACGCCTCGTCCAACAACGTGTAGTCCAGCCCGTGCGCTTCCGCAAGCTCGACTGTGCAAATGGACGGCGCACTCACAGCCGCGACGATCTCGACCCTCCTGCCGATGTTGTATCCGAGTTCAGGAGGAACACCTGGACCACCGCCGCCACTACCACCGAGCGGTACCGCCGCCTTTGCCTCATACCAGCACCCGGCATCCCAGCCCTGCTTGATCCGCTCGAGCTTGTACGCGCGCTTTTGGGGCCACGGGTTGTTGGCGCCATAGCGGGCGCCCTCGAGGGCGACGGTGGCGATGCCGCGCCAGGCGACGGTCTGGTTGCCGAACGCGCCGGTCAGGTAGGCGTTGGGCAACTGGTCGGCCTCGCCGAACATCACCGCCAGCGGGCCCACCACGCCGCCCTGGTCTTTCTCGCCGCCCCACAGGTCGGGCTGGTTGATGCTGATGGTGGTGCTGGCGGTGATGCGACCGGACCACGCCGTCTTGGTGCCGGGGCGGAACTCCAGGAAGGCGTCCAGCGGGCCCAGGCACAGGCCATCGTGGAGCGCCACTTCCCACCAGTAGCCGGTAGTGACCTTTTTGTTCTTACCGCCCATCGCGCTGTGCCTCCGTGCGCTGGATCTCCAGCAGTTGCTCCACGAACGGCCCGCCGATGCGCGCCACCACTTCCACTGGCAAGCCCTCGCTGGCCAGCACGCGCAGATCCACGCCGTGCTGCGCGCACCACGCGCGGATGCCGGCCGTGCAGGTCACGCCGCGGCCTCGCAGCTGTCGCACGTGACGCATGTGGATGCGGGCGGTCACTTCTTGCCCCCGCTCTTGATCGGCACGCGGTCGACGACCTTGTAGGCCAGCATGAATTCGTCCTCGATCCAGACCGTGCCGTGGGCCTCGGGCACCGCGCGGCCGTCTTCGACCGTCGGCATGTCGGCTTCGGCGGGCTTCGGCGTCTCGATCTTCGGTCGCAGCGCGTAGGCGATGACCGCAGAGACGATGGCGATCACGAGCTGTACGACCCACCAGACCACAGCCTGCGCCGGCTCCGGGCGGGCCTCCGGAAACGCCGCGGCAACCGCCATCCGCACGATCTGTACCAACAGCACCAGCAGCGCCGCCGCGAACGCCCACAGCTGCGCGTGGATGCCGGCGTCGGTGTCCAGATACCAGTAGCGCAGGCGCAGCGTGTGGAGATCCACGAGGGCACGCAAGCGCTCAGACGGGCGGCACTTCTCGATCAGCCCCATGACATCGAGCCTCCCTGGTGCGGGTTCTCGATCGGCTCATAGATCGCGCCGCTGTAGTGCAGCTCCGGGTCGCCACGGCGTGCGGCGCAAGCGGCGAACGTGCCGGGGCAGTTCGGCAGCACGGTAACGGCCAGGCCATTGGCCAGCCCCTGGCCGCCGTACAGCAGGCGCACTTCGCTGCCGCTGTGGTGGACGATGGTGCGGCGCTCAACGATCCCGTTGGGCCGCGTCCACGACAGCCAGCCCTGCAGCAGCGAATGCGGCGCGGTGGCGAACTCAGCTGCAGTGAGGGTCAGGCCGGTGGCGCCGGTGAGTACTGCGGCGATGGTGAAGGCGGCGGGGTTCAGATTGCAGCCGCGGACGCCGGTGGAATACACGGTCTTGGAGCAGCTCCGCTGGAACTTCATGCCCTGGTTGCGCGCTTCGCCCCGGCTGTTGCCGGGCACGCAGGTGAGCTCCAGCTCCACGTCGGTGAACTTCGGCTGGCGAACCTCGCCGGACCAGTCATGGTTCAGCGCGCCGGCGGCGTCCAGCGTGTAACAGGAGACGCGCACCACGCTGCTGGGCACGTATGGGTGCCACACGTCGCCCAGCGACTGTGTGGCCGGCAGCATGCCCACCGGGGCCGCGCTGTCCCGCAGGTAATCCATGCGGATCTTCAGCTTGTCCTGGGCGCGCTCGTTGTTCTGCTTGATCTCGTCGCGCTCGATCCCGCCGGGCTGCCACACGGAATCGCCAACCGTCACCACACGGTCTGCCTGAGCGAACAGCCACACCATGTTCTGCAGCTGGAAGCGGAACAGCCGCACGCCCCTGCCGCCGAACCTAGACATCCGGCACCACCGCTTGCCACCCGTGGGTGGCGGTGGCCGTGCCGTCGGCGTCGGTGACGTGGGTGATTTCCACGCTGTCGCCGGCCAGCGTGGCCAGCGCCATGAACGACACCTGCCGGATCTGCGCCGGCGCAATCGCCCCGGCGCCCAGCGCGGCCGACAGCGTCAGGGTTTCGGTTGCCCCGGCCTCTACGGCGTCGGTGATGCGCCGGTAATGGACGGTGCCGTCGACCAGCTCTATGCGCAGGTCGCGGCGGTTATGGCGGCCCTTGCCCAGCTGGGTGTAGCCGGCCCACTCGACGCTCAGTGCCGTGCTGCCGCCGGCAATCGCGGCCGCCGGGATCAGGTCGGCGGCGAAGCTGGGCAGCCATACCGGCGTTGCGCGGCCCGCCAGCAGGTAGAGCAGCGAGCGGTGCCAGGTGTGGCGCGCGCGGCCCACCAGCTTCCACGCAGTGCTCTGGGCGCGCAGCGCCTGGTCGGCCAGGTCGTAGGCGAAGGGCAGCGCGCCGGGATAGTTCGAGCCCTGGCGCAGCCGGGCGTAGGACGCGGTAGGCGCCTCGCTTTCATCCGGCCGTGCTTCCAGCACCGGGTGGGTCAGGTACAGCGGCAGCGAGCCTAGCGCGGGCCAGTCGCAGGGCTCGTCGATGTCGAAGGCCAGCTTGCGTCGACTCGCTTGGTCGGTGAGCAGGCGTTCTTCGGAGCCGTCCTGGACGCGCGCGCGGCGAACGGGGTACAGGCGAGTGCCCACCGGCCAGTTGCCCGCAAGGGCGCCGGACAGGGCCAGCCCGGCGGGATCGATCTCGCTGATCCACACCAGCTCCCAATGCGTCGGCGACGCCCACAGTACCGCGCGGCCGCCGGCCACGAAGTCGAAGCCGTCCGTCCTGCAGGCGATGTAATCGTCGCCTGCGTCCACCGCCGACGTGAGGCGCTGCACATCGTGGAAGACCGGCAACAGCCATGCGCCGCGATGGCCGGCCAGGAGCGCGTCGGCCATCTGCCGATCGCCGCGCCGTGCGGCCGCAACCTCGAAGGTGAAGGACCTCTGCGGGCCGAGCTGGTAGGCCTCGTGCACGGACACGCCGGTAGCGCTGGCCACGTTCACGCTGGTGCCCCACGCCAGCCCTTCGGTGACGGGCTCGTTCCAGTCCGGCGTCAGCGGCCAGAGGCGCCCATCGCCGGCGGGGCTCGCGCCGCCGCCGCTGCTGCCACCGCCGGCGGCAAGGATGTCGTCGTCCACCCACACTTCGATGAAGTGCGACCAGGCCGTGTCGGTTTCATCTGCGGGGAGGTGCACTTCGCCCGTGTAGGAGCCCCGGTAGACGAAGTACTGCATGGGGGTGTCCACTTCGACCTGCGCCGGGGTCCACTCCATCACTGGATCATTGCTTGGCATCGACGGGTCGGGTTCGCCGTCAACGTAGGGCGCTGCCAGATTCTTCTGGATGAACGGCTGCGGCATGACCGGGCTGTGGTAAACCACAAAGTACGCCGGCGAGTACCAGAGCCCTTCCTTGCCCGCTGAGTCGGCAGCCTCGTAACTCTCCACCGTGACCCGATATTTGACCTGCCTGCTCGGGTAGTGGTTGCTGCCCACGCGAATGCTGTAGGACGCGGACACGTTGTCCCGGCTGGTGGCCGCGTAGGTCACCCTGCTGTTGCGCATGTTGATGTGCACGTCAGGGTTCTGCGAATTCGCGTAGAACGCCGCGCGGTAGGCCGCCTGGCCAATCGGCACCCAGGGCATCAGCCGTTCCCCCAGCTGGCCTGAATCGCCTGGCCGTTGTCGCCGATGGTGGCGACCATCATCTTCTCGGCCGCGGGGTGGTTGAGGATCGCCGCGCGCAGCTGGTCGATGTCCTGATAGAGGTACGCGCGCATCGAGGCCTGCTGATGCACCGAGGGCGCGGGCGGCGCCTGCAGGCGGACGAGCGGCTCGGCACGCTCCGCTGGCATCACCAGCCCGCCCTCGGCGTATCCGTTGTGGATAGCGTGGCGCAGCGCGTAGAAGCCCGCCGGGCCGCCCAGCGCCCGCATGTCCTCCTGGCTCAACACGCCTTCGCCCTTGTGGACGATGCCGGCGGGCTGGTACTTGCCGCCTGGGCCGGTATAGCCGCCGTCGGCGTAACCCCCGGGGCGGAAGTTGGCGCCGGACAGGATGGCGGTGATCTGCGCGCCCTGTGCGAACGCCGCGGCGATCAGCGGCAGGTTCTGCGGGAAGCCGACCTTGCTGGCCTCGGCCACGTTCTGCGCCAGCGCCACGGCGGCCTGCGCAACGGCGAAGCCCTTGGAGATCGCGAACAGCACCTGGTAGGCGCGCGACTGCTCGCCGGCGGCGTTGTAGGCGATCTGCGCCATCGAATCGAAGATCGAGGCGGTGGCCGCCAGCTGCATCTGGTGCTGGGCCTGCGTCAGCTCCTGCAGGCGCGCGGCGTGCTCGATGCGGGCGCGCTCTTCCTGCGCGTCCCACTGCGCGTTGAGCGCCGCGTTCTCGGCCCGGCCTTGCGCCACGATGTCCTGCTGCTTCTGATACCAGTCCTGCAGGCGCTGCAGATACCCATCGAACTGCGTCTGGTCGCCCAGCAGGCCGGTCAGGTCGTCCTGCCCTGCATATGGCGACTGGAACTTCGGCGCCTTGGTGTACGCGCCATCGAAGATGCGCGCCAGCTGCGCCTGGTACTCCGGCACCAGCTTTTCGCCGCCCACGCGCAGCGCGTCGTTGAGGGTCTTCACCTGGTCGGTGATCTGCTGCAGCGTGCTTTCCACCGGGGTGGCCAGCTCCGCGCGCAGGCGATCGTAGGCGCGGCGCGCGTCCTCGTCGGCCTTGGCCTTCTTCTCGGCCTCTTCGCGCTCTGCTCGCCGGGCGTCCAGCAGCTTGGCCTGGTCGATCAGCTGTTGCTGGGTCGCCGCGCTGGCCAGCTTGTAGGCGCCGTTCTCCACCTCGTAGCGGACGCGGGCTTCCTCGCTGACGCGCTTTTCGCCGTCGGCGAGGGCGCCGGCCAGGGCGATCTGCCTTTCGAGGTTGGCCAGCTCGCGGGCGGCGGCCTCCTGGTCCTTCTGCGCTTCGGTCTTGTCGCCCTTGCGCCCCTTCGGCAGGCTTTCCTTGTAGCGGGCGCGGGCCTGCGCGATCTGCGCCTCGATCTCGGCGTCGTTCTTCCCCAGCGCGACGCCGGTCTTGCGGATCTCGACGATCTCCGCTTCCAGCTTCTGCTCCTTGCTGAGGTTGGACTGCTGCAGGCGCGCCCATTCCTGCTCGGCCTGCTTGCGGTCCTTGTCGCGCTTTCGCTCGGCTTCGGAGTCCACCGCGCCGGCAACCGATGCCACCTGGCCGGGCTGGGCCGGCTCAGCCTGGTACAGGGCGCGGATGGCGCTGATGCCCGCAGTGGGGCCGAACTTCATGTACCAGGGCAGCTCGTTGAACTTGGCCCCGGCGGCGGCTAGGAACTCGGCGAAGTTCTTGGTTTCCTCCCATGCAGATGCAGCGCCCTCCTTGGCGTCCTGCCACATACGGGCAAGGTGCGGCCGCGC
This sequence comes from Thermomonas sp., assembly GCF_046293095.1. Classification (GTDB taxonomy): domain Bacteria; phylum Pseudomonadota; class Gammaproteobacteria; order Xanthomonadales; family Xanthomonadaceae; genus Thermomonas. The sequence continues at coordinate 28,197 of NZ_JBKBPN010000009.1, read as the reverse complement.
CACTTCGGCCGCGTCGGCGATGTCGTCCAAGCGGTCGGCGTAAATCCGCGCGCCCTCGGCGACGGCGTCCTGCTCGCGGCCTTCCTCGACCAGGGCCCGCACGCGCTCCAGCTGCGCTTCGGTGAGGAAGTGCTCGGTCTCGTTGAGCTTCAGCAGGGCCTCGACCGGCGACTTGGCGATCGCTTCGAACTTCTCGACGGTGGTGTCGATGCTCTGGCCAACCGCAGCCTCCATGCGCGCGGCCACCGTTGCCACGCGCTCGAACTGTTCGCCGGTGATTCGTCCGCTCTGGGCCACCGCCAACAGCGCGTCGCGCGCGCCGCCTTCGGTCACGCCCTGCAGCTCGGCCAGCTTCCCCACCATCGCATCCACGCTGGCGGCGGTGGTGTTGACGTAATTGCCGGTGGTGAGCAGCGCGTCGTTGACGGCCTTCTCGTCCTGCGCGACTTCGTACAGAGCCATGCCCAGCACCGCAAATGCGGCGGCGCCGGCGGAGACGGCCGCAACCATCGGCGTGATGGTGCCCAGCAGCGCCCGGCCCGCCGGCACGATGCCGCCCCACGCATCGCGCAGCTGGCCGCCCTGCTGGATCGCCACCATGAAGACGGACTGGCCGCTGGCCAGGCCGGTCACGATGTCGGTGATCTGCATGGGCAGCTGGCGCTGCGCGTTGCGCAGCTCGCCGGCGGTCATGGCGGCGCGCTGTTGGATGGCCGAGGTCTTCTGCGTCGCGGCGCCCAGCGCGGTCTGCGCGGTGCTGGCCGCCTTCGCGGCTGCCGCGTTGGCCTGGTTGGCGGCGCTGCTCTTGCCGGAGGCGGTGGCCGCGGCGTTGAGGCCCTGGGCGGCGTTCTGGCCGGCGCCCTTCACCCCGTCCAGCGAACCGCTCAGCGCATCGACTTCCTTCGCCGCACCGTCCAGGTCGGCGGCAATGCGCAGCGCGACGTCAAGGGTGCGGGTGTTCACGGCGGGTCAGTCCTCAAGGTCGTGGAGCAGCTTCTGGGCGCGGTCGCCGCCGCTCATGGCGGCGTTGGTGTCCGAAATGCGGATGCGGCGCTCCCGGCGTTCGCGGGCCTGTTCCTCGGCGAAGAACGCGTTGACCTGGCGGCGGGTGAAGCGGCGGCCGATCTCGTCCGGGGTGCGGCCGTAGTTGGCGCGGATCAGGGTTGCGTAGAGCCGGATGGCGCCGACCGGCTTGCCTCCGCCAGCCGGCGCTCGCGGAAGCGGCGGATAAAAAAACCGGCGTTCGCCCCCCACCAGGCGGCCATCAGGGCATCGCCCTCAATGTCGTCCAGCGTGGCCACGAAGCGGCAGTTCTCGGCCACCTGCGCGGAGAATGCCTGCAGCTGCCCGGGGTCTTCCGGGTACGGCGTGAACGCCTGCGCCATGAGCCACTGCAGGGTGGTTGCGTGCGCGGTGAACACCTCGCGCACCTGCGCCGCGGATGGCGGCGCGGAGGCGCGATCGAACAGGCCGTACAGCGCTTCCAGCAGGTCGCGGATGCCGGGCTGCAGGTTCAGGCCCTCGATGTAGCCGTACTCGCGCAGCGTCAGCAGCCGGCCGCGCAGGCGGATGCTGCGCTCGGGGTGCAGGATGTCCAGCTCGGCGGCGGCCTGGGCGGCGGCCGCCGCCGCAGCGTCGGCGGCGGCGCGTTCCTGCGCCGACGCCGTCGCTTCCTTCCGGCTGATCTTCTTGGCCATCAGGCGGCGCTCAGCACGAACTTGCCCAGCGGGAAGTTCGGGTCGGTGCCGCTGAACAGCGCCTCGCCCGACAGTTCCATCGTGCCCACGCCGTCGTTGTTGATCAGCGGCAGCGATGCGATCGGGCTGTTGGTGTGGCGCGGGATCTCCAGGTACGCGCGCGACTTGCTGATCGTTTCGATGCCGTCGAAGACCAGGAAGTGGTCGTCCGGCCGGGTGGTGAGCAGCGACAGCGCGTTGCTCTCCGCGTGGCTGTAGCTGGCCTTGATCGGCTGGGTCAGCCCGGTCAGGTCCAGGATCTGGCCGTGGCCGGCGAACGCCGAGACCTGGGCGTAGTGGGTGCCGGCGACCAGCGCCACCGGCGTGCCGGTGGAATCGACCAGCGACCACGCCGAGGTGTTCTGCTTGTCCAGGGCGAAGTAGTCGCCGACCAGCAGGCCGGTCGGCAGCTCTTCGCCGCTGACCGTGCCGGTGGCGACGGTATAGCGGCTGGCCCACAGCGCGGAGACCAGATTCTCCAGGGCGAACCCATGCAGCGTGTAGGCCGTCTTGATGCCCTTCTCGACCTCGAAGATCAGGTCCTTCATCTTGTTGCCGGAGTGCGATTCCTTGATCGACTCCTCGCTCACTTCGATGGACAGGTCGAACTTGGGCACGTTCTGGAACCAGAGGCCGGCGCCCTTGCTGCCGTCCGGGTTGCGCTTGAACTTGCTCAGGCGGCCCTGCAGCGAGAAATACTTGGTCACGGTGGACATTACTTCGCCTCCTTCTTCGGGGCTTCAGCGGCGGCCGGCTTGGCGATGTTGTTGGCCACCATCCATGCCGCGGTGTGCTCGTCCACGGTCAGCGGCGTGCCCTTGGCGACGGGCTGGCCGGCGTGGGTGTGGTTGTCCGCCGTGATGACCACGGTGGTTTGCTTCGGATCGTTCACGGGGTGATCTCCGGTTGGATGAAGTGGCGGGTCTGCCAGCGGTCGGCCCACAATGCGACGCCGGCGTCGTAATCCTCGAGGTCGCCGCCGACCAACTGCAGCTGCGCGGCGCCGGGGACGTCCGGTGTCCACCCCAGCAGGTGGTTGCGCACAATGCCGACCTGGGCGTTGAGCTCATCGCGCAGCTCGTCGCCGGCCAGGCCGCGGTGGTTGCGGAACGCCATGACCACGCCGACGCCGACCTGCATCAGCTGGCCGATGTCGGACTGCTCGCCCGGCATGCTCATGCCGGTATCGGTGCGCATGGCCGATTCCCTGGCCAGCAGCACGTAGGCGCAGGGCGCGGGGAAGTCCTGCAGCGAGCGGATCTTGGCGTAGGCGCCGCGGCCCTCGACCAGGCGCAGGCCGTCCGGCTTGACTGCGCGCGTGCGCAGGCGGGCGATGATCGGGCCGACGTCGAAGGGCGCGGCGCTCACGTGCCGAAGTCCTTCAGCGTGTCCATCGAGAACACGCGGGCGGGGCCGCAGAAGGCGGGCGCGCCGCTGCTGGGCGGCGCCAGCGGGTCCTCGACGCCCAGGCTGAACTTGCCGTCGCGGACTTCCTGCAGCAGGCGGATCGCCTCCTTGTAGTCGCGCACCACCGGGTCGGTCTTTTCCTCGGTGCCGAAGCGTTCCTTGTGCAGCAGGTAGCGGCCGATCCACTGCGCCCACACCGACACCACCTCCGGCACCGGCAACAGCGGCACGGTGTACGGCACCGGCTTGCGCATGCGCAGGTAGCCATCGATCAGCGCGTCGGCGCTGTCCAGCGCGCGCCCGATGACCACCACAGCGGCCTGCGCCGCGGCCACGTCGTCCGGGTCCATGCTGGTGGTGCCGGCGCCGCGCAGCACCGCATCCATCACCTCGTCGGCGGGGATGCGCAGGCGCTCCGGCGTGGCGGCTTGCGCCAGCTCGCGGGCGAGCTTGGCATCGGCAAGTTGGACGAGGGTGCAATACATGGGCGCGGGCTCTGGTGGGATTACTGCGCGCCGGCCGCGCCCGCCGGCGGCTCACCGCCGGCGGGGTTGGCTTCGTCGCTCGGGGGGGTATTCGGTGCGGCCGGCACTTCGCCGGCCTCGGTGCCCAGCACGCCGGCCTCCTGGTACTGCTCCGCCTCGGCGGGGGTCATTTCCACGAAGACCGGCGCGCCGTTCGGGGCGGCCGGCTTGACGACGTCGCCGCCCAGCCAGAAGGGCTGAAGCACCTGGAACATCGCGGTTTCCGGGTTGGCGTTCTGCTTGGCCGCCGCGGCGGATTCACTGCGCACCACGCGGGGCGCCGTGGCCGTCTTCTTGCCGGCCTGCTTGGCGGCGGCCTTCGTGGTGTTGCTGGCCTTGGGCATGTCAGATCCTCGGTTGAAAGTGGGCCGTCTCTCCGGCTGTCACGCCTGGTTTCGCCGGCGTTCGCTAGGCCGCCCTAAAGCGACCGCTCCGCTCCCACGGTTGTGCGTCAGGCCGGGGCCGCGCCCGCGTTCTGGATCAGGTAGCCGGCGACCATGCCGGTCAGCTGCGGCGTGCGGTTGTTGTTGACCTGGTGGATCCACGACTGGCGGTTCTCGTCGCGGTACGCCTGGCGGACGTTGGGCTGGCCGCGCAGGCTGTAGGTGTAGCCGTAGCTCGGCCGGGCGGCGCTGCGGCGGTTGCTGCCATTCGGCGGCGCCACGTAGGCCAGGATCACGTCGTGGCCCCAGATATCGCCCAGGTCATCGTCCGCGCCTTCGGCCACGACCGCCTCGCCGATGACGATGTTGGGGATCTCCCACAGCGCCTTCAGCATCTCGACGGTCAGCGTGTCCTTCTGCAGGTTCTGCACGTGCGTCTGCATCTTGGCGTTGGCCTTGAGCGCAGCGAATGCGGACGCGGAAATCGCCGCGGTGTTCGGACGCACGCCGATGGTGGCGCGGATGGCTTCCTTGCCCGCCTCGATCACGGCGGTCGGGTCGCCGTTGGCACCGCGCCAGCGGGCCGCACCGACCAGCGCAACCTTGTGGTCAGCGTCGTAGTTGGAGGGGTTGCGGGCGATGTCCGCGCACTCGCACTCGTGCTCGATCTCGAACACGTCCAGCACCAGGTCGACGGAATCCATCGACATATCGATGCCGGGGCCGGCCGCGGCCTCCTGGCCCACTTCGTCCGGCACCACCGCTTCCAACGACGCGTCGACGATGGCGTAGTTGCCGGCCTCGTAGCCGAACTGGATGCGCTTGGTGGCCTCGCCGGGCGCGCGCTTGGTGTTGTATCGGCGGAAGCCTTCCTTCTTGAACGCCAGCACCTTGCCGGCGCGGGTGGCCACTTCCACGCGCGGGAACAGGGCGCTGCCGATGTTGCCGGGGCGGATGTAGCCGGTGGCGTGGGTGGTCAGGACCGGATCGACGATGCGCGCCTGGCCGGTAGTCATCTGGGTCATGGTCTTCTCGCTTGTGGTGGTTGCGCGCGTGGCGCGGGGTCAGGTGACGCGGGCGCAGGCGGGTTATCCGCTGCCTGGCGCGATGGGTCAGGTGGCGATCACGCCGGCCGTGCGCAGCTTGGCCAGCAGGGCGTTGAAGTCGGTCGTGAGGGTGGCCACGTCCGCGGCCACGGAGTCCGCCTGGGCGGCGGCCTTGCGCACGCCGGCGTTCGGCAGCAACAGCACTTCGAAGCGCTCGCCGTCCGCGCCGGCCGCCTGCAGCGCCTTGGCCACGGCCACGCCGGTGGTGTGCGGCACCAGCTTGCCGTCGGTGCCGACCTGCAGCAGATCGTCTTCATCGATCACGTCGCCGGCGGTGGCGATCGAGGTGCCCATGACATCGACCGGCACGCGGTCGCCGTTGGCGCCGCTGGTGTTGGTCACGCCGAAGGCGGCGCCGCCCGCGGTGGGGTAGTTGCCGTCGGCGCCGATGAAGCGCTCCGCGGCGATGGCGGCGCTGGCGATCACGGCCAGGGTGAGGATGGAAATCTTCTGGGTCATGGTCATGCGCTCCTGGCGCGAGTTGGTTGCTGGGGTCTCTGGTTCGGCGGGCCGGCCACCGCGCGCTGCGCCTTACCCGGCATATCGACCTACGGGTGCCGCCGAAGGGGTCAGCCGCCGACCGCCTTGACGGCGGCCATGTACGCGGTGCCGGGATGCGCGGCCTGGTAGGCGACGGCCTTGCTGTGCAGCTCCATGCGGCCGGCATCCACCTGCGTGCCTTCCGGCGCGGCGAAGTTGGCGGGCGCCGGCGCGCCGTTGTCGTGGCCGGCCGACTTCTCGGCGAAGTCCACGCGCTTGGGCAGATCGTCCAGGAAGGCGCGAAGCAGCTCGGGAGCGTCGTGGTCGGTGGCGGCCTGGCCGTCGCCCTCGGCGAAGTTCAGGACGGTGCCGGCGGGGAACGCCAGCAGCAGCTCCACGATGCCGGCCTTCTGGCGCGGCAGCACCTTGCCGGCCTGCACCAGGCCCTCGGCGAACTCGGCCGCGTCAGCGCGGCGGGCGGCGTCCTCGCGCTCCTTGAGCGCCTTCTCGCGCTGCTCGATCTCGGTGGCGCGGGCGGTGAGCTGGGATTCGCGCTCGGCAAAGTCGGCCGCGGCGGCGTTGGTCTTGTCCTGGGACATGGTCTGCTCCGTGTTGTTGGCCTCCGCGAACGCGGCATGGGCCTGGTCGTCGTCCGCGGTGGCTTCGGCGATGCCATCGATGCACCACTGCGGGATGAGCTGTTCCGCTTTCTCGGCACCAACGCGCTCGATGGCGTCGTCGCGCGTGCCCTGGAACAGCCGCTTCAGGTAGTAGCCAAGGCTGGACAGCCGCCGCGGCATCGGCATGGAGAACGCCACCGCGCCGTCGCCCTCGGCGAACTGCGGGCGCTGCAGGTTCTTCACCGCCGGCGGCTGCGCGCCCAGGAAACCGATATGCCGCGGGTAGAAGTGGCCAGGCTTCGGGTTGCCCGGCGATTCCGGCAGGTACACGGACAGGCTGATGTTGGAGAAGCGCTGCGCGTTGACCATCTCGGCGAACTGCGGGTCCACCGCTTCCGGCGTGGCGAACACTTCACCGCCGTCGCGGCTGAACTCCGCGGCCCAGCCGAAGGCCGGGTCGTCGATCTTCGGGTGGCCCACTACCAGCGGCGCGCGCGACACCTTCGGGTCGTAGCTGTCCACCATGTCGGCAACGTCGGCCTCGCTGAACTCGTAGGCCTTGCCGTCGGTGGCGGTGTGGGTGCCAGCGCGGAACACATGCAGGAGGGCGGCGTTCGTCTTCATGGCCCGCACTTTCGGGCCACGCCGCGCGTCAGTCTCGGAACGCAGGTTCCGACCACACACGCGTGCGCGCGAGTCGGTTTCCGGCGAGTGGGGGGTTGGGCGGCGACCGAAAAGGCGGATTGCTGCGCCCGTGACGCGTTATAACGCGGCGTGCAGGGGTACGGCGGTGCGGTGGCCCCGGGCAGGCCAGCAACGGGCCTCAAATCGCCGCACGTTCAATCGCCGTCCAACGCCTCGCCGAGGTGGTCGACGACGATCGCCAGCAGCTCCGTGTCGTCCTCCTGCGACAGCCCCAGCCAGGGGCGCGCGGGCAAGGTGACATCGTACGCGTCCACGGTCGCCCACTGCTCGTGGTCCACGTCCTTGCTGCCGGCGCGCGCGAACACCTTCATGCGGTTGGGCTTGTCCTTGCCGAAGGCCAGCTTCCGCGAGTGCGCGGCGCGGTGGACGGTGCCGCCGAACTGGTGGATGGCGCCGTAGGGCGCATTGGTGCCGACCAGCAGCTCATCCTGGCCGGCCTCGTAGCTGAGCTGGTCGCCCAGCATGTGGAAGTCGAACTTCAGGATCGGCACGCCGGGGCGCTTCTTCGCCTTCCACTTCGCGTAGCCGGGCGACAGCGCGCGCCACTTGTTGCCGTCGGGGTCGATCTGCTTGGCCGCGCGTTCGCGCGTGCTGCGCAGCAGGTATTCGCCCATGTCCGCGAACAGCAGCTGCCGGCCCTCGCCGTGCAGCCGCGCCGCCAGCCGTTTGAGCTTGGGGCTGGCGGTGTTGCGGGTGATCTCGACGCGTGCGCCGGCCATGCCCTACTCCAGGCTTCCGCGCAGCAGCGGGAACCGCTCCAGCGCCGTCACGTTGTCCAGCATCGAAACGCCGCGCACCTCGGGCAGCGCGCCGGTCACGCCCACGCGCGCCAGCAGCAGGCGCGTGCCGTCGGTGGCCAGGTAGAGCAGCTCGGCCCTCGATGCGTCCCACAGCACCGCCAGCGGGCTGCGCAGATACGCCGGCAGCGCGGCCATCGCCGCGGCGTCGGCGCCGCTGGCGAGCGACTGCAGGATCTCGGCATCGCGGATCGCAATCGCGGCGGTGGCGGGCGTGATGCCGCGCGCGCCCATCGCCTGCAGCAGCACGTCGTCGAACATGCCGACCATGTAGCGCGCGCCCTGCCACGACCCGCCGGCGGCATATGCCTGGAACTCCGCGTAGCCCGCCTGCAACGCATCCTGCGCGCGACGCAGCGCGAAGATTTCCCCAAGTGCCGCCGCCGCTGCTGCGGCAGGCAGGCGCGCGCTCTTGCGCAGCGCGTCCTGGGCGGACTCCACCAACGTGCGCTGCAGCGCCGGCGGCGTGCGCGGGGCCTTGGGGCCGGCCTTCGGCCAGGTGTCCAGGCTGCTGCCCGGCGCGTAGGCGAAGCCGGGGTCGATGCCCTCGACCGTGCGCACCAGGCGCGGGCCGCCGGGGCTGCGCTGGCCCACCATCACGTCCACCCATTGCAGCTGCAGCGGCGCGTCGGGGCCCGTCTTGCCCAGCTTCTTCAGGTCGCGGTCGTTGAGCAGCTGGGTGTAGCACTGGCAGCCCCAGCCGTTCTGCGGGTGGATCACCTTCCACACCGGGTCATCCACGTGCCAGACCTTGCCGTCCCAGCTCTGGTGCACCGGGCGCGGGTGCTCCACGGCGTCGCTGTGCTTGTACTGCTTCCACGGGCGCAGCGTCTTGAGCTGCTGCTCCTGGTGCCAGCGGCCGGCGTTGTAGCTCTGCCGCAGGTTGGTCTCGTAGATCACGCGCGAGCGCCAGTTGCGCCCGCCGTTGTAGTCCCAGCCGTGCTTCGCCACGATGCTGTCGAAGCGGGCGCGGAACTGCGCCAGCGTCTCGCCGTCCTCGACGGTGGCGCGCACCGCCTGGTGAAGATCGGCCAGCAGGTCGATGCGGTTGGCGCCCGCCACCATGAAGCCGTTGTCGTGCTGGGCCTCCCACAGGTCCAGCCAGCTGTCCGTCAGGACGTTGGTCTTCTGCCGGAAGAACGCGATCTGCTGCTTGAACGGCAGCGAGCCGTAGGCGACCGTGGCCACGTCAGCGCTGCATCAGCTCGTAACGGCCGGCCAGGTGCGCGGCGGTCATCGCCTCGGCGAACGCCTGGGCGTAGTCGTCCAGCTCCATGTCGCTGGCCAGCGACAGCAGCCCGGCCTCCAGCTCGGCGAAATCTGCGGCCTTGTCGACCAGCGCACGGACCTGGTCGTTCCAGCGCTTGCCGGTGGGGTTGACCCGCGCGTCCAGCTGGCGGCCCATGCGGACCTCGATCGCATCCTCGCCCTCGGCGAAGTGCGCGCCGTGCCGGCGCAGCAGCTGCGCCACCGCGTGGCCCGGGTCTGCGAACTCGGCCCCGGCGATCGCGCTGGGCGTGCCGGCCTCGCCGGGCTGCAGTTCCGCCGGTGCCTGACGCTCCACCCACTCGCCGCCGTACTTGTCCTTGATGTACTTGAGCGTGGGCTTGAAGCCCCAGCGCTGGATCTTGTCGTCTCGCTCGGCCGCGGTGTTGAGGTCTTCGTCTTCCTCGGTGACGCGCCACACGCGCGGCAGCTCGGCGTCGGGGAAGTTCCAGGCCATCAGCTGCGGCACGATCTGCTGGTTGAAGCTCTCGCACACCAGGTCGGCGTCGGCCTTGATGATGTCGTCCCGCACGTCGCCCTGCAGGTCCTCGTTGCCCAGCTTGCCGGGCGTGCCCTGGGTGCTGGCGGTCTGCCCGAGCGTCGCCTTCTGGATGGCGGCGTTCATGGTGTCGTGCAGGGCCTTGTAATCGGCGGTGCCGCTGCGCGCGGCCTCGAGCAGCTCCAGCTCCATGCCGGCGGGAATGATCACGCCGCTGTCCTGGTGGATGGCGCGCGTGGCGGCCAGCAGGGCCTGCTTCTCGGTGGGCGTCGCCTCGTTGGGGTACTTGCCCAGCCCCGTGGGCATGCCGAACTTCTCAAGGAAGGTCAGCCAGAACTTGATCCCGTTGCGTTTGAACAGCACCGGCCAGTAGAGCCAGTGCGCCAGGCCCAGGCCGTAGGGCTCGTCGTCGTGGTCGGCGCCGCAGCAGAAGTCCCAGAAGTACGGGCGCTCGCAGGGGATGCCCTCGAACATGCTGGCCTGCGTCAGCAGGCGCAGGTCGCCGTCCTTCCCATAGCGGAAGCGGCGGCGGTTGCGCACCTTGATGCCGCTGATGCCGATCTTGCCCTCGTCCACGTCGTAGAGAATTTCGGCGACCGCATAGCCGTAGAACACGCCGAACAGCATCTTCTCGGTCACGTTGTCCCAGCTGCGCTTGGCCAGCTGCTTCTGCAGCCACTCGGCTGCCTGCTTGTCCTTGCGCCGCTCGCCGCCGGCGTCCACACGCCACTCGCACTTGACCACCGCCGACTGGCGCTGGCCGAACGCGGACTTCACCTCTTCGTCGCTGCGCACCTGCTCGTAGATCAGCAGGTCGCCGCCGCGGTTGCGCAGCACGCTGTCGAACGGCGTCAGCAGCGGGCCTGTGTAGCCGCGGGTGATGTCGATGCCGTCGCGGGTCGTCGCAATCTCGCGGTTGAGCACGGGGCGCGGGGTATTGGTCAGGTCGTTCACAGGTAGCCCTCGAAATCGTTGCCGCCGCCGATGCCGCCGAAGCCGTCCGCGGTGAAATCGCCCGCGCTGGCGAAGGAGCGGCGGCCGGTGGACTGGAACTCGATGGGCGCGGCCGGCGTGGCGGCGGCATGCACCGCCAGCGCCAGCGCCCAGAAGCGGTCGGCGTGGCCGTCCGGCGTGCGCTCGGCGGTGAAGCGGATGTTGCCCGCGGCGGTGGTCTGCTTGGTGACGCTGCGCAGGTCGCTGCGGATGGTCGGGTCGTAGGGGATGCGCAGCTTGCGGTCCTGCATCGCGCCGCGCAGCGGGTACGCCAGTTCTTCCTTGACCTTGGGCGTGAAGGTCACGCCCTCCACGCGGTATTCGCCGAAGCGCCGCTTGGCGTCATCCGTCCAGCCGATGCCCAGGCCGGTGTTGTCGAAGCAGGTGCGGCGGCAGCGGGCGATCCACGGCCAGATGATGGCGTCCTGCTGCGGCTTGGGCATGTTGGCCAGGCACTCGACGTGCCGGGTGTACAGCACGTCGCCCAGGCGCTCGACCACCCACAGCACGGTCAGGTCCTTCTTGCGGCCCACGTCCACGCCCAGGTACAGCTCGCGGCCCTCGATCAGCCGCCAGTCGGCGAACTGGTCGTATTCGCAGCTGGCGATCAGGTCGTATTCCAGGAAGGCCACGTCATCATCGGCCGGGACGCACATGTATTCCTGCTGGAACGATTCCTCGTCCACACAGCCGCTGCGCACGTAATCGAAGTAGGCGGCCTCGTCCATGTCCTGGCGCGGGTCGTCGGCCGCCAGCTTCTGCTGCAGCTTCCACAGCAGACCGGCGTTGAGCGCGTCCTCCAGCGTGACCCGATGCAGGCTGATGCCCTTGGGGTTGCCGCCCTCGCGGATCTCGCGGATCAGCTGGTTGAAGAAATTGTGGCTGCCGCGGTGGGTGCTGAACGCCTCCAGCTGGCCGCCCCAGGTGATACCCGGATACGCGATGGCCCACAGCTTGCGCGGGTCCTTGTGCAGTGCGAACTCGTCCAGCACGCGGCCGCCGCGCTTGCCGGCCTGCGCGTCCGGGTTGCTGGACATGCTGTGGATCACGCGGTCGTTGAGGAACCGCAGGTCGTAGCTGGTCTGGCGCTGGTCGCCGTCCAGGGCGCGCTCGCCGAAGTCGGCCGCGCCCAGGTTGAGGATGTCGGCCCACAGCTTGCAGTCGTCGATGAACAGCCGGGCCTGCATTTCGTCGCGGCTGCTGACCCACTGGTCGAACTTGGCGCCCTTCGCTGCGGTGCGCCGCACGCAGGCATACGCGCTCGTCCACGACCAGCCGATCTGGCGGGACTTCTCGGCCAGCTTCAGCCGGCTGCGGTCGTTGATCCACTTCGACTGCGGCGTCAGGAAGATCGCCTGCCGGTCGGCGGGAATGCAGCGCGCGGCGCCCATGTCACACCACGCCCTGCAGGCGCCGGTCGATGGCGGCCAGCGTTTCCTCCGAGACGCCGGCGCCCTCGGCCATGCGGCGCACTTCCTCGCGCGCCTCGGCCAGCTTGCCGCGTACCTCCTGCGCCCACTTGTTCCGCGCCACGCTGGCGCGGGTGAGCGTGGCGATGTTCTTGGCGGCCTTGCCCAGGATCTCGATCTTGGCGGCCGGGTCGGTTTCTTCCTCGGCCTCCTGCAGGGCCAGCAGGCTCTCGAAGATCTCCGTCTGCACCAGGCTGATGATCGCGTTGCTGCGGTCGTCGGCGTCGTCCGGCGCCGCGGCGGTGATCAGCTTCGCCGCCTCGGTGCTGGTCTTGATGGCGGAGAGCCGACGCTCCAGGTTCTTGCCGTAGGCGCCCACGGCCGACTTGCCGATGCTGTAGCCCTTGTCGGCCAGCCACTCGGCCAGGGCGACGTAGCCCCCGAAACCGTTGGCCACGATCTTGGCCTCCAGCTCGCGGCGGGTGTCCTCGTCCAGCAGGTCGATCTTGCTCGGCGGCGGCATTGCTCAGGCCCTCGGCGGGCGCGCGATGCCCGGCTCGCACGGCACGGTGTATTCCACGATGTCCACGCCGTAGCGCGCCAGCTCGGCATGCCACAGGCCGGTGTGCTGGTTCTCGACGGTCACGACGCGGCGGTCCTGCAGGTAGTCCAGCTCGCGCCGGATCTCCAGTTGGGTGGCATCGCCGTAGAGCCCCTGGATGGTCATCAGCAGCACGGATTCGTTCGTGCCCTCGGGCCGCGCGTTGTCCAGCGCGCGCAGCAGGATCCAGCGGATGTGCTCGCGCCGGCGCTTGACGATGTCGATTCCGTCGATCACGACTTACCCCCCTGGTAATGCAGCTGCGCCGTCCGCTCGATCACCAGATCGAGCTTCGTTTCGATGACCGTCTGGTTGCGGATGTAGTCCTCGCGGCGGACGTACTGCTGGGGCAGGTCGATGCGCAGCTGCATCAGGTCGCGCTCCACGCGGTGCCAGTTCTCGCTCTGCGACTCCAGCGCCGCAAACTTGGCGCCAAGCCGCCCCTCGAACTGCCGCAGGAGCTGCCGGAACAGGAACGCGAACCCGCCGCTGAGCGCGATGGCCACGGACGTGACCAGCGTGATCAGCTGCCAGAGTTCCACCGAAAACTTCATGGGAGCACCTTGTCGTCTCGATTCGTGAGATTGGCGCCGGCAGTGACTTTGCCGGCCGTCTGGCGATCATCATTCGCACGGTCGGCCAGGCCCTGCCAGTGGACAAGCGAAATCAACCCGTCCAGCGCGCACACCGCCGGTACACCGGTGAGCGGCGGCTTCGCATAGACGCAGTTCCGCGGCGGCATGGGCGGGCGTGGCAGCGGCTCGGTCAGCGCCGCCGGCAGCGGCGCGTACTGCGTCACCGGCACTTCGACCAGCTCAGTGCGGACGAGCGGTTGCCGCATCGCCCCACAGGCGCTCAGCAACAGCAGCGCACACAGGGAGGCGGCGCAGGTCAGCGCAGTCTTCATCGGCCTGGGCCTTCTTGGTGATGGTTTCGGCGCGGCGGTTCGCCGCTTCGGTCAGGGCGGCAATGCGCGCATCGCGCTTGCCCATTTCTTCCAGCGCCCACGCCTGCTGGGCCTGGCGCGTACGGCGTTCGTTGTCCAGCGTCTGCCGCAGTGACGTGAGCTGCGAGGCGTTGCCGTTGGCCAGCTCGCGCGCCAGGTTGCGCTCGCCGGTCACGGTGCCCAACTTGCCCTGCAGCCCCGCCACTTCATCGGCGCGCGCGCTCCCGCCCCAGGCGTGGCCGATCCACAGGCCCAACGCGCCGCCGGCCAGGAATGCCGCCACGGCGATGGCAAGCGCCAGATCGACGGCGCCTCGGTGGCCCGCGTGCGTGGGAATCGGCTTCATGCCACGGCTCCTGCGATCAACGCCACCAGCGCCCAGATGACGCCCACTGCAGCCGCACCGAACCCCAGCGGCACCAGCCAGCACAACGCGCGCTGCAGGGGCGTGGGCGATGCGAATGGACTGCCGAAGGCAGACGCCAGCCCGACCACCAGCGCGATCAGTCCGGCAATGATCAGCAGCAGCGGCCAGAGCATCAGCGTGCCCCCTCGATTGTGCAAATCACGCCCGGCCGCGTGCAGTACGCGAAGGCGTAAGTGGCCGCCAATCCGATGACGGCGAACAGGCTGACGGCGAAGCAGATCGCCAGCGAGACCAGGCGCGCGCGACGGGTAGCCATCAGCACACCGCCTTGCCGGGCCAGCCAGCGTTGATATACCGGGGCTCCAGCACCAGCAGGATGCGCAGCGCGTATTCCTTGTTCTCCTTGTGCGCCCACCTCGCGCGCACGCGGTAGCGGGCCACCTCGCTCCAGTCGTTCGCGTCCGCGCCGGCCTGCTGCGCGGCCAGGCGTTCGCGCTGCAACCAGCCTTCGCCACCGTTGTAGCCGCGTAGCGCGAAGGCCCACTGCGTGCATGCCGACATCGGCCGCGCGTGCTGGAACGGCTTCACCCGCCCCAGCAGCCAGCCCATGTAGCAGGCCTGCGCGCGCAGCGACCACTGCGGATCCCACGGGTCCGGCGTGCCCACGGCGGGGCAGATGGTGGGCAGCCACTTCGCAGTGGCGGGCGTGAACTGCGCAAGGCCCTGTGCGTAGGGGCTTTCCGCATCGGGGCGGAACCCGCTCTCCTGATGCAGCTGCGCGGCAAGGCGGGCCACGTGCTCCGAACCGGCCAGGCCGAACACCCGCGCGGATTCGCGCTCGATGGACAGGCGGTACACCGCGGACGCCGGGGCCACGTAGACCTGCGCGCGGGCCGGCGCGCAGATCAGCGACATCACCAGGACGAAGCCGGCCGCCGCGACGATCGCGCGGGCGATGTCGCCCAGCCGGTCACGCAGCAGCCGGGCGCTCACGGCAGGAAACCCATCGTCAGGATGCAGGCGCACACGATCCAGGTGGCGCACTTGCGGTCCAGCCCGTCGGCGATGCCGGACAGCGGATCGGGCGGCGGCAGGATCTGCTTGACACCCCAATGCACCATCAGGCCCAGCAGGCCGCCCAGCAGGGGCTTGCTGATGCCGTACACGATCAGGCCAGCCTTGGCGGGGTTGAGGAACAGCACCACCAGCAGGCAGACCAGGAACAGCGACCACAGCGGCCACAGCTTCGCCAGCCAACCGTCAGGCGCGAACGCGCGCTGCAGCAGCGGAATGGGATCGAACTTGGGCATAGCGCGCCTCCGGCTGAAAGGGGCCGGCGACGGCGCCCGAGGAGACACCGCCGCCGGCTGAACCGCGAGGCAAAAGCCCCGCGACGTGGCCACTTTCGTCCGGTTGCGGATGGGCGTCTCGGAACGCGCGTTCCGAGCAATCACGCGCGCGCGCGTGGGACCGTGCGCGCCTGTCACCCAGGAGCACGGCTATGGTTTCTTTCCCGTTCCGCCGGAACCAGCTGGCGCTGGCGATTGCGTTGGCGCTGGCGGAAATGCGCGCCGGCGCGGCGCGCGGTTAAGCGCCTGTCGTCGCCACCTTGGCCACGAACCGCTGCAGGGCGCCGTATGCCTTCGCCGGCTTCTTGCCGCCGGCAAGCGTGCCGTCGACGGTGCCCTCAGCGGTGTAGACGCGGACCTTCACGCTCGGCGCATCGGCGATCTTCCGCACCAGCGCGAGCGGCACCAGGTAGTCGCGCGAAGATCGGCGCGATACAGGGGCACCGGCCGCCGTCTGCACGTTGCTGGTGAAGCGGGTCGCGGCGCCTTCGTCCAGCGGGACCAGCTCGATGATTTCGCCGCCCACGTTGAGCGCTGCGCCGCGGATGCCGGCGTAGGCGTTGACCACCTCGACCTGCAGCACGGCCTCATCCTTCCGGCCGCTCGTCCAGCGCGCGCCCAGCAGCGGGCACACCATCTGCGCCCCGCAGTCCAGGCCATGCGGTTCCACCCACACGCGCGTGGCGCCGTCGAATGCGTCGGTCTCGATCTTCGCGTCAGCCGCGTGCGCGGAACCGGCGGCAAGCAATGCAACGAACAGCATCGTCTTCATTTCGCTCCCTTCCTCTTCGGCTTCGCGGGCTGCGCATTGGCAAGCAATGATGCGGTGGAAAGCAACACTGCCTTGCCTTGCGCGTCGGCGCTTCGATAGCAACTGACCAGGCGCTGCTCGTCCTCACTCAGCGCGTCGACCAGGGCTCTGAACACTTCGTCTTGCACGGCCGCGCGGCTGTCTCCGTCGCGCACGCCGCTGGCGATCCTGGTGGCCTTCTTCACCGCGTACAGGCGTCGCTCGAGTTCGTTGCTTTCGCCGGTGAGCACATAGCCCACGTCGATGCGCAGCGCGGGGTTGTCGCTGGCCAGTGCCTTGAGCTTGTCGACCGGGAACGCGTCGCGCTTCTTCCTGTCGGCGAAGGCCGCCTTGCTCATGCCTAGCGCGGCTGCGATGGCCTGGTCCTCGGTTTCGCCAAGGGTCTGCTTGAGGCGCAGCAGTTGGTGGTCGAACTCTCGCACTGATTACCTTCTTGACTAAGTCAAGATTTCTTGATTGAATCTAGTCCCAAGGTGGCCTCACAAACGGGCCGCCCAAGAACTAAGAACGCAGAGGGTACACCACGTGACAGCACCCGCTCCCGGACTCGACCTGCATCGAAAGGTGCGCGCCGGATTCGTCTCCAAGGGCACCAGCCTCAAGCGCTGGTGCATCGACCAGGCCATCACCCCCAGCAACGCCCGCGACGCGCTCATCGGCCGCTGGAACGGCCCGAAAGGCGTCGCCCTGCGCAATCGCCTCATCAAGGCCAGCGGCGCGGAGCTGCGCGCATGACCGCCCTGGCCGCCAGGCCCATCGAGGTGCAGGAAGTCCGCCGGATCGCCGGCCTGTGCGAAGCGCACCTGCGCTACGCGGCGGGCTGTAAGGACGCCGGCCAGGCCGGCCCGCAGCTGATCCACCAGCAGCTGGCGCGCGACTACTCCCGCGCCGCCTTCGCCATCGTGCGGCGCATCGCCAAGAGGTCGCAGGCATGAGCGGCCAGTCGATCTTCGCCCGCCTGCTGTTCGCCCTGTCCGGCCACAGCTACCGCGGCCTGCGCCTGCAGCAGATCGCCGACGGCATCGGCGAATCCCCCGCCACCACGCTGCGCAACCTGCAGGCGATGGAGGCCGACGGCCTGACCGAGCGCAGCCCGCAGGACGACAAGTGCTGGCGCCTGTCGCCGCGCGTGGTGCAGGTCGCCACCGCGCACGCCCAGGAAGTGATGCGCGAACAGCGCCAGCTCGACGAGTTCAACCAGCGCTACACCCGCAACCCCAACTGACCCGAGGAACCACCCGATGGCGAAGAAGTCCGCGGCCGACCAGCCGCAACCCGAACCGAAGCGCGGCGCGAAGCCGCTGGCAACAGTCGCCCTGCAGGGCGACGTGATGGATCCCGACAAGCTGGCCGCACGCCACGGCGAGCTGGTCGTGATGACGGCGCAGCAGCAGGCGCTGGTGGATGAATTCGGCGACGGCCTGCCCTGGCACCCGGACCACTACGAGGCGGCGATCCGGGGCGAGCTGCGCCGCGGCTGCGATGCCTTCCTGCGCGCCGGCCGCTACCTGATCGTGGCGCGCGAGTGCGCCGTGCACGGCGAGTGGGCCGGGATCCTTGGGCGGCTGGGCATGGAACCCCGCCAGGCGCAGCGGATGATGGAGGCGGCGCGGCGCGTCTGCGCCCTCCCAAATGCGTCGCGGGCGACGCATTTGGTCGAAGCGGCCGGCACCCAATCCAAGCTGATCGAGCTGCTTTCGCTCCCCGAAGACCAGTTCGCGGAGCTGGCCGAGAAGGGCGCCACCGGCGATCTGGAGCTGGACGAGCTGGCGGACATGACGCGCGACGAACTGCGCGCCGCCGTGCGCGAGGCCCGCGCGGACATCGACGCGAAGGACCAGCGCATCGGCAAGCTGTCCGAGGACCTGAACCGCGCCGAAGAGAAGGCCGCCAAGGCGCAGCGCAAGTGGAAGTCGGGCACCCCGGACGACCAGCAGGTCGTGCTGGAGCAGCGGATCGTGGAGGCCAAGCACGCGATCATCGCCAACATCGGCAGCGAGAAATCCGGCCTGGTTTCGGCGGTGCTGGAACTGGCCAACCACTGCAACGAGCACGACCTGGACTGCGCGCAGTTCCTTGGCGACACGCTGGGTGAGTTGCTGCAGGCGGTGCGCTTCGTGCGCGACGGCTACGAGCTCGGCTTCGCCATCCCCGTCGTCAACGACGCGGAGGCCTGATCCATGCCCGGGGAGCTCCTGCTGCAGAACGCCGCCAGCGAGCTACTGGCGGCCCGCCACGGAGAGAAGCGGCGGATCGTTGAAGGTCTTGCGAGTGAGCTGGGCGTCAGCGTGCAGACCGCATTCCGGCGCCTGTCGGCGCTGACCGCCCCGGCCAAGCCGCGCAAGCGTCGCAGCGACGCCGGCATGCTGGCCCTCTCCCGCGACGAGGCGGTCACCATCGCGGCGCTGGTCGAAGAGACCCGCCGCCTGACCGGCACCGGCACCCTGCCGGTGGAGCAGGCGGTGGAAATCCTCCGCAGCAACGGCCGGATCGAGGCCGCGCGCATCAACCGCGGCACCGGCGAGTGGCAGCCGCTCAGCGTGTCCAGCATCTGCCGGGCGCTGCGCTACTACGGCCTGCACCGCGACCAGCTGGCCGCGCCGAGCCCAGCGGCGCGGCTGGCCAGCGAACACCCGAACCACCTGTGGCAGATCGATGCCTCGGTGAGCCGCCAGTTCTACCTGGCGGACGACGGCACGCGGGTGATGCCCAAGGCCGAGTTCTACCGCGGCAAGCCCGGCAACTTCCAGCGCATCGCCGACAAGCGCATCTGGCGCTACGTCACCACCGACCACGCCAGCGGCTGCATCGAAGTGTTCTACGTGCTGGGCGCGGAGAGCAGCAGCAACCTGCTGGCGTCGTTGATGCACGCGATGACGCAGCGGCCGAACGGCACGATGCACGGCATCCCGCGCCTGCTGATGATGGACCCCGGCAGCGCCGTCACCGCCAGCACCACGCGCAACTTCGTTGCGGCCTGCGGCATCGAGCTGATCGTCAACGAGGTCGGCAACGCGCGGGCGAAGGGGCAGGTCGAGAACGCCAACTACCTGGTCGAAACCCACTTCGAGGCCGCGCTGAAACTGCGCGCCCCGGTGACCAGCCTGGAAGAGATCAACGCACTGGCGCAGGAGTGGGCGCGGGCGTTCAACGCCACGCGCGTCCACACCCGCCACGGCATGACCCGCCGCGACGCCTGGCTGCGGATCAACAGCGAGCAGCTGGTGCTGGCGCCGTCGATCGAGGTGCTGCGCACGATGGCCAACAGCGCGCCGAAGCTCTGCACCGTCCGCGACGGCATGGTGCGCTTTCGCGGCGGCGTGTTCGACGTGCGCGGCGTGCCCGGCCTGGTCAACGGCCAGAAGGTGCGCGTGGTGGCCAACGCGATGGACGCGGACGGCAGCGTGCGCGTACTGATGGCGGGCGGCGAAGACAACCGCGACGTGCACTACATCGCCCGCCGCATCGGCGTGGGCGCGTGGGGCTTCCTGGACACGGCCGCGATGGTCGGCCGCGAGTTCAAGGCGCTTCCCGAAACCCCGGCGGACGCCGCGCGCAAGGAGCTGGAGCGCGTGGCGATGGAGGTCCAGACCGACGCCGAAGCCGTGGCCGCGCGCAAGGCGAAGCGGCTGGCTTTCGGTGGCACCGTGGATCCGATGAAGCCGGTGCGCGAGGCGCAGATCGCGACCGCGCTGCCCCGCGCAGGTACGGCCGGCAAGGTGGATTCCCCGGTCGTTGCCGAGCAGCGCATCGAGCCGGCGCCCATCCGCGCCGAGCTGCCCGCGCTGAACCACGTCGAGGCCGCGATGCGCCTCAAGCCGCTGGTGGAGCGCGCCGGCCAGGCATGGACGGCCGACATGTACGCGCGCACCGCGCAGCGCTGGCCTGACGGCCTGCCGATTGACGAGGTGGAGGCCTGGGCGGAAGCGCTGGCCAAGCCCGAGCGCGGCGGTCTGCGCGTAGTCGGTGGCGCGGCATGAGCGCTCGCCTCAAGAGCATTGCGCAGGCCGGCCACGGCCCGCTGCGGCTGCGCCGCGTGATGCGCGATGCCCGGCTGCAGCTCAGCGACCTGGCGGCGCATGTGGGGACGTCCCGCGCCGCCATGAGCCTCCTGGCCAACCACGGCATCTGGCCCGCCAACAACGCCGACGCGGTCGCCGCCGGCATCGACGCATTCCTGCTTGCCCACAACGCCGCGAACGATGCGTGGCGGGAGAGCGAGCAGTCCATCAAGCCCCAGGAACAACCCGAGGAGACCCTGGCCATGCTGCTCCGCAAGATCAACCTGACGCCGCAGGCGCGTCGCCACTTCAACCTGCCCGGCGACCCCTTCGCCGAGCCCGTCAACGCCGACGAAGTGTTCCTGTCCCCGGACATCCGGTACGTGCGCGAGAGCATGTACCAGGTGGCCCGCAACGGCGGCTTCATGGCCGTCATCGGCGAGAGCGGCGCCGGCAAGTCCACCCTGCGCGAAGAACTGCAGGACCGCATCCGCCGCGAGGAACAGGCGGTGATCATCATCGAGCCCTACGTGCTGGCGATGGAGGGCACCGACCAGGTCGGCAAGACCCTGCGCGCCCAGCACATCGGCGAGGCGATCATGGCCTGCGTCGACCCGCTGGCGAAGACCAAGAGCAGCCCGGAGGCGCGCTTCCGCCAGGTGCACGAGACGCTGCGCAACAGCGCCCGCGCAGGCCATAGCCATGTGCTGATCATCGAAGAGGCGCACAGCCTGCCGATGGCCACGCTCAAGCACCTCAAGCGCTTCCGCGAGCTGAAGGACGGTCTGCGCCCGCTGCTGTCCATCATCCTGATCGGCCAGCCGGAACTGGCCACCAAGCTCAGCGAGCACAACCCCGAGGTGCGCGAGGTGGTGCAGCGCATCGAACTGGTCACGTTGCCGCCGCTCGGCAGCCACCTGGGCGAGTACCTCGGCCAGCGCTTCAAGCGCCTTGGCCTGCAGCTGGACAAGGTGGTGGACAACGGCGCGCTGGAGGCCCTGCGCGCGCGGCTGACGCCGGCACGCGGCGAGGGCTCGCTGCTCTATCCGCTGGCCGTCCACAACGCGCTGGCGGGCGCCATGAACCGGGCCGCGGACCTGGGCGTGCCGCAGGTCAACGCCGACCTGGTGCGGGGGGGCTGACCATGATCCCCTCGCGCGCGTTCCCGCCCGTTGTTGATCCTGCGCTGGCCGAGTCGCTTCGCGTTGCCACCTCCGCTGCCGAGGCCCTGGAGGCGCTCGGCATCGAAGTGTTCGCCGCGCGGCTGCGCAAGTGCCACCTGCCGGAGCTGTTCGTCAGCAGCCTTCCGGTGGGTGCGGACTTCGGCCTGCAGAGCCGCCACCTCGAAGCCAACGGCACCACCACGCTGGTGCACGTGGCGTTGTGGGCCGGCGCCCGGCTGATCTGGCGCCACACCCGCCCCGCGCCCGCGGAGGTGTGCCATGCATGAGGCCACGTCTTCGATTTCCCGGCCCTACGCCTTGGCGCTCTACCTGTTCGGGGTTGCGCTGCTCGCCGCCTACCTGCTGGCCGAGGCGCTGGCTATCGGGCTCTTCATCGGCGCGTTCTGCGTGCTGATCGTCTGCATCGCGTGCGTGCTGTGGCTGGTCTGGCTGCGCAGGGAGCTGGCCCGATGAGCGCCGTGACCTACGCCGAGCGTTGCACGCAGGCACAACGCGACTACATCCGCACGCTGCTGGCGCGCTGCGAGCTGGCCGTCGACCGCTTCACCTACAGCCACCGCCCGGTGTTCGTGGCCGCGCGCCTGCCGGAGCCGGAGTTCGGCGGCTCGGTGGACCTGCAGCTGCGCGACCTGGACAAGGCGCAGGCCAGCCGCCTGATCACCGCCCTGGAATCCCGCGTCGGCATCGACCACGAGGAGGACGACTGATGCAACTGGCCTTGCTCCCCCGCGACATCACGCCCGAAACGGTACTGGAAGCGCTGGAGAAGCGCGTCGGCCCCGCCAATGGCGCCACCGTGCGGGAGCTGGCCAGCGAAGTGCTGGGCCGCCCGTCCAAGCCCAGCGACGAGCGCCTGCTGCGCCAGGTGGTGGTGCAACTGCGCCGCGCCGGGCACCCGGTCTGCTCCACGCCCGACGAGGGCTACCACAAGGCCGCCAACGCGGCCGACCTGCAGCGCACCTGCGTCCACCTGATCAACCGGCTGGAGACCACCTCCCAGCAGGTGGCCGCGATGTTGCGCATTTCCGCTCCGCCGCTCTACGGCCAGTTCGGCCTGCCGATGCCGGCCGCCAAACCCGAGGAATCCCACGATGACTGCCACGACTGATAACCCGCGCGCCCAGCAGAACGACCACCTCGCCTCGGCGATGGCCAATGCCCGCGGCGCGATCCAGACCCTCAGCGACCGCGGCTTCTGTGTGTACGCCGTGGTCGCCAATGGCCGCCGCCCGGTCCTGATGGTGGACCGCATCCCCGACGAGCTGGTGTCGGTGGTCAAGCGCCGCAACCCGAACGGCCGCGGCGGCTACACCGTCGTCCGCGCCACCGAGTGGGCCGGGTGCCAGCTGGAATCCATGCATGACGAAATGCCGGAAACCGCGCGCGTGCGGCTGTGCGGGCGCCCGGTGCTGGAGGTGGCCCGTGGCTGAGACCTGCCCCCTGTCGCGCCCGGGCGAAGCGCGCCTGCGCATCGCATTCGACTACATCAAGAGCTGGACCATCGCCGGCCTGCTGGTGCGCCTGCAGGAGAAGGACATCGGCGCACCGTCCAAGAACGCCGCCTACATCCTCGTCAGCCGCGGGCTGAGCGTGGGCCTGCTGGAGCGCGCCGGCAAGGACGAGCACCTGGTGGTGCTGAACAAGGCGTGGGAGCACCCGTGCGGCCTGGGGCCGATCAAGCCCAGCACCAAGCCCGTGCCGCCGCCCGCGCCGAAGCCGGAGCCGCGCGTGCGCGCGAACGACTTCACGCTGCTCGGCAAGGTGCCGGCGATGCGCGGCGGCCCGCTGATGCCGTCGTTGGGCCACCGCGCGCATGAAGGCGTAGATGCCGACGGCGAGCTGTTGCCGTGCATCGGCGGCCGCATCGTGGACGCACTGCACAGCCAGTTCCAGGCCGTGTTCGCGGGCGCGGATCAATGACCAGGCCTTCCGCCTCCGTGCAGCTCTACAACCAGCGCTACGAGGCGAAGCGCAAGGCCAGCTACGTGCGCGGCCCGCGCATCACCCGCGAAGCCGCGGAGCAGCTGCGCGAGCTGTCGCACGCGCTCCGCCTCCACCCATGCGACGTGGTGAGCATGTTGATTCTCGCCACCCACGCCGACCGCCAGCTGGCCGCGCGCCTGGAGTTCCAGAAGCGCGAGCGCCTGAGCGACGCGGAAATGGCCGCGTTCGACGGCGTCGTTTTCCCGGTTCCCGAGTTCCCTTCCATCGTGCCGGCGGCAACCGCGTGCGACACCACCAGGAGTTGACCATGCAACAGACCATCCCCGACGGCTACCGCGTTGACGCGCGCGGCCGCCTGATCCCCGAGGCGCAGATCAAGCCCATCGACCTGGCGCGCGACCAGCTGGTGCGCGACATCGTCAACGGCGCCAGCAAGCTGGCCACCGAGCTGCAAGCCTTCAAGCGCGGCGCGTTCGACGATATCGAAGCCCTGGTGGAACTGAGCGCCGACCAGTACGGCGTGAAGCTGGGCGGCAGGAAGGGCAACGTCCAGCTGGTCAGCTTCGACGGTCGCTACAAGGTCCTGCGCGCGGTGGCCGACCGCATCACCTTCGACGAACGCCTGCAGGCGGCCAAGGTGCTGATCGACGAATGCCTCAACGACTGGACGGACAAGGGGCCGGGCGAGCTGCGCGTGATCGTGCAGGACGCCTTCGACGTGGACAAGGCCGGCAACATCAACGTCGGCAAGATCCTCAGCCTGCGCCGCCACAAGATCGACGACGAGCGCTGGAAGCGCGCGATGGACGCCATCGGCGACGCCATCCAGGTGATCGGCACCACGCCCTACATCCGCGTCTACGAACGCATCGGCGACAGCGACAAGTATCGCCTGCTGTCCCTTGACCTGGCGGGGGCGTGATGCGCGCGCCCGCCCGCAAGACCTATCCGGCCAAGCCCCGCGCCGGCACGCGCAAGCAAGCGCTGCCGGGCACGCTGGACGTTGTGGTGCACCGCGACGGCAACGGCTTCCACGCCACCGCGCGCCGCAAGTGCGCGAACGGCCATTCCGGCTCCTGGGCCACCCGCAGGCTGGCCGAGCTGCTGGGCTACACGAAGCACGCCGACGTGCTCTACGTGGGCAAGGACGTGGCCGCCGGCACCTTCAACTTCAAGATCGTGGAGCCCCGCCCATGACGCTCTCCGAGCTGTACGGCAAGCCGCCTGGCGTCAGCGACGACCAGGCCCGCCGCACCATCGAGTTCTGCTGCCCGGTCACCGTCGACGGCGCCGGCATCGAGTGGTTCAACGTCGAGGAGGTCGCCCGGCTCAACGTGGTCGCGGTGACCGACGCGCTGCGCTGGCTGATCGACCGCGGCGACGACACCGAGGGCTTCCGTGTGGTGCGCGGCGCCGAGCGATTGAACCTGCTTCGGTTCGAGGAGCGTGGCTGATGCTGCGGCTCCTCAAATGGTGGATCGCAGGCAAGGAGCTGCGAGCGCTGGAGCGCTATCGCGCGGCCTGCGCTCTGGCGTACCGATGGAACGGCCAGCTCCCCAACTCTGCGGAAACTGCCGAGTGGATCAGTCTGGTCGGCGAAGACAAGCGCGGCATGGACATCGAGCAATTCCGAGAGCGGCTGCGCCAGGACGGAAGCGCAACTCGCCAAGAACGTGGCGCTGCGGATCCCACCAACGAGGCCTGACCATGTTCTTCCGCGCCCTCACCATGTTCCGCTTTCCCGCCTCGCTGGATTTCAGCACGCTGGACGACGGCCTGCAGGCGTGCGCGTTCAAGCCGGTGGGGCCGCTGGAAATGATTAGCCGCGGATTCGCGTCACCGCTCGGCAAGCACGCGCCCGGGCTTTCGCACCGCTGCGGTGACGCGCTCTGGCTGACCCTGGGCGGTGAGGACCGGCTGCTGCCAGCCGCGGTAGTGGACAAGGCGCTGCAGGAACGCCTGGATCAGATCGGCGCGCGCGAGGGCCGCGTTCCCGGCGGCCGCGCACGCAAGCGCCTGAAGGAAGAGATCGTCACCGAGCTGCTGCCGCGCTCGCACGCCAAGCCCTGGCGCCTGGACGCGCTGCTGGACCTGCGCCGCGGCGTCATCGCCGTGGACACCACCAGCCGCCGCGCCGCCGAGGGCTTCGTGTCCGAGCTGCGCCACGCGTTGGGCAGCTTCCCGGCGCTGCCGCTCCATGCCGAGATCTCGCCCCGCGCCATTCTCACCGGCTGGCTGGCCGGCGACGTGCTGCCGGACGGGCTGGCGCTGGGCGCGGACTGCGAGCTGCAGGATGCCGCCGACGGCGGCAGCAAGGTGCGCTGCTATCGCGTGGAGCTGCGCGGCGACGAGATCGAGGGCCACCTGGGCATCGGCCGCCAGTGCGCGCGCCTGGCGCTGGTGCTGGATGACCACGTCGCCTTCGAGCTGGACGAAAGCCTGGTGGTGCGCAAGTTCAAGCTGCTCGACGCCGCCGTCGATGCCCTGGACGCCACCGAGCGCGACGACATCGTGGCCGAGCTGGACGCCCGCTTCGCGCTGATGGCCGGCGAGTTCGGGCGGCTGTTCGATGCGCTGGAAGCCTGCTTCCGGCTGAGCAAGGCGGGGTGACCATGCGCTGGATTCCGGAGGAAGACCACGCGCTGCGGTTGGCCTACGGCAGGTTGCCGACGGCGGAGATCGCGCGGCTGCTGGAGCGCAGCGAGAATTGCGTTAGCCAGCGCGCGCGCAAGCTCGGGCTGGAATCCGGCCGGTACTGGACCGAGGCCGAGGACGCGCAGCTGCGCGAGCGCTATGCCAATGAGCTGACAACCGATATCGGCCGCGACATGGGCCGATCCGATCGTTCCGTGTACCAGCGCGCCATGCAGCTGGGCCTCAAGAAGGGGCCGGCTGCACAAGAGCGCCTGCGTACGTTGGCACGGCGCAACGCGTTGACCAATCCGCGCATGATCGCCAGCCGCATCAAGAAGGGCGCGACGCCCCACAACAAAGGCTTGCGCCGCCCCGGCTGGGCGCCCGGCCGCATGGCCGAAACGCAGTTCAAGAAGGGCTGCATGGCCGGGGCCGCGCAGCACAACTACGTGCCCGTCGGCACGCTGCGCATCGACGGCAAGGACGGCTATCTGGAGCGCAAGGTCACCGACGACCATCCGGTGCCGGCCCGCCGCTGGGTCGCCGTGCATCGCCTGGTGTGGGAGGACGCAAACGGCCCGATCCCGCCCGGCCATCGCGTGGCCTTCAAACCCGGCATGAAGACCGCCGTACTGGAAGAAATCACGCCCGACAAGCTGGAGCTGGTCACCGCCGCGGAAATGATGCGGCGGAACACCCGGCACAACCTGCCGAAGGAGATCAACGAGGCGATCCAGGCCAAGGCTGTCCTGACCCGAGTCATCAACCGCGTATCCCGAGGAGAGCGCCATGTCTGATTCCACCAACACCATCACCGAGCTGCGCGGCGAGCTGTTCGCCACCATCCGCGCGCTCCGCGATCCCGCCAACCCAATGGACATCAACCGCGCCAAGGCGGTCGCCGACGTGGCCGGCCGCATCATTGAATCTGCGAAAGCCGAAACCGAGTTCGTGAAGGCGTTCGGCGGCCGCGGCGTCATGCCGGCGAGCGGCTTCATCGGCCACGCGCCCAAGCCCGACACGCTGGATCGACAAGCGCGCATCACTGGCCCTGCGGCCACCACGCCGCAGCCCGGCGCCGGCCTGCCGCCCAGCGGCCCGCGCGGGGCGCTGTGAGACAGCCATGAAAGGCCGCCAGCCCTACACCGAATGCAAGCTCTACGTGGACGGCATCCCCCAGCTGCAGCCGGGCCACTACCTGCGCACCCGCGGCGGCTCGGGCTACTACGTCGCCGAGATGCGGCAGAGCCCCACGCGGCCTCGGCGGCGCAACCTGCGCTGCATCCGGACGCCCGTGGCAGAGATCCCGCAGGGTGCCACCGTCCACGAGCTGATCTGGTACCCGCGCGCCAAGAAGCGCGGGCGGAGGCTTGCATGACCCGCCGCACCGACTACGCCGACAAGGCCCGCCGCCGCGTCCTGGGCGCGATCCACGCGCTGGCCAAGGAGTGCCTGATGGAGGACGACGCCTACCGTTGCCTGGTGGCCCGCGTCAGCGGCCAACACGGCCCGGAGCAGCGCAGCGCCGGCAAGTGCACGCCGAAGCAGCTGGATGCGATCGCCAACGAGCTGCGCCGGATCGCCGGCAAGCCCGCGCAGGCGGCCGGCAGGCGCCGCACGTGGTCCGGCAAGCCGAAGGGCGACCTGACCGCGCAGATGGGCAAGGTCGAGGCGCTGCTGGCCGACGCCGGCCGCGAGTGGGCCTACGCGCATTCCGTGGCAAAGCGGGTGTGCAAGGTCGAGCGCGTCGAGTGGTGCAACCCCGACCAGCTGGCCAAGGTCATCGCCGCCCTGCAGATCGACGCCGACCGCCGGGCGCGGAGGGCCGCCGCGGGATGAGCAACCGGTACGCCAACCGCCACGAGTTCTTCGCCGCCATCGACGACGCCGTACAGCGCGTCCTGATGGACCAGGGCGTTGACGAAGCGCTGCGCCAGCAGTGCGGCGCGGCGGTGGCGGACGGTCTGGCCGAGGAATACGCCAGCCAGGAGATCTACGTGCCGCAGGACTTCGGCTACAAGCTGTCGCTGCGCGAGATCGAGATCCTCAACCGGCACCGCGCCGGCGCCACCCTGCAGGAGCTGCAGCGCGACTACCGCATGACCAGGCCCGGCCTGCAGCGCCTCCTGAAGCGCGCCCGCACCCGCGATCCGGACCTGGATCAGGGTAAGCTGTTCGGGAGCTGATTCACCAAAGGTCGGCGGTTACGCGTGGCGCAATGCCTTTGCAAATCCACCCGCCGACTTCCACCTTCTTCCGGGCTCTTCCGGCAAGATATCTCAGTGAACCCCCTGATTTATCTCACTCCCCGTCAGCTACCAGACCGCGCCGTGCCCCGCACCGGCAGCGGCGATCACGGGACGGTGCCGGCGCCTGCATCCAGTCGCAACGCTTCGTGCGTACCATGAGCATCCACCCGTCCCCCGGAGTCCGCC
>NZ_JBKBPN010000008.1:0-90028 GCF_046293095.1 Thermomonas sp. | reverse complement strand
AGCCTGCTCAACCGCACCGCGCTTGAACTCCGCACTGAACTTCCTTCGCTTCGACATGAACACTCCTCATGGCCCTGCATCGGCCTTCTCGTAAGTGTCCGTGAAAACGGGGGTGAACCCCCCGCTTCGTCAGGATCACAGCCTTGGAAGTAGCGACTTGGTTGGGAGATTGTCCGCCTCCAAGCCACGCCACGACAAACTCCCAAAGCCGGCCGGAAAACTCATGCAAGTGCGGGTGGTGGCACCCTACGGTCGCGGCCTAGCCGGGGCGCACCATCTAGATCTAGGCGCGTGCTCGTGAATCGCGCCAATGCAGTGCTTTGTCCGCTCGATGTCAGTTGTGTCAACGTCCGCTTCGGGTCTGAAGCAGTCGCAAATCTATGAATTCACCTGCGCCTCCAGGTAGTTCCGCACACTGGCTAAGCCTCCAACGCCGCCCTCCACCATCAGGTCGATCGCCGAACGTCCAGCTAATAGCGGGGCGCTGTTGGGCGCCGTAACCCAGCTATCAGCGTTGCGCTCATCCGGGAAGATGGTGTGAAGAGCCTTGTAGATGCCGAGGACGTAGCTGATTCTGATGAGCACATCGTCGGACACCTCGGCATAGTCTCCGCGTAGCCAAGCGTCGAGGGTGGTGCCGTCTCTGCAACCGAGGATCAAGACCTGCTGCTCGGGCAGTACCCGCCACTTCTCGCAGATGCGGAAAAACGTACGCAGCCCAGGGCCCGCCATCTCTCGCTCGATCATCATCCTCCTGACCCCGCTCCTCGCCTCGTTTAATGCTTGCCCATAGGGGCTAATGCCCCGCCGCTATGCCGTTCCCCCGCAACTGGAGTCCAGCGGGACGCACGAAGGCACGGCTTTTGACACCCTTCCTGCAACTTACAGAATTTGAGGAAGACGCCTGCAATTCGGATTGATCCCTTATAGATCTGCCAGTTGCGCATGGCCACCACTGGAATTCACAAGACGCCCCTGCTCAGCCCTACGACAAGTTGCAGTGCATGGTCGCGAAGTAGAAGTTGGTTCCCGGCGGACAGCTCGCAATGAGATCCAGTGCTGCTTGCGGGATCCAACAGGCGATGCTCCGCGTGGCCGCACTGGATTCATCTCCGATGACGTCCAGCGTCATATGGTCCTTCCAATACTCAGGCACGTTATTTTTGAAGGCACTCCTTGCGTGCTCCTGCGTTCCGCTGACGGCCATAAAGAGGGTCTCCCCTTCACCCGTAGCGCCATACGCGCAATAGGCGATGTGGTACTCAACCGAACGGGGTCGCTGCTCGGTGTTCTGCCCGGACACTCCCTCCGGTGCCCCTGCTCCCGCTCCGCCCTGCGCTCGAATGTCGACCTGCATAGCGCTACTCCTTTATCGCCAAATTGGTACGTTGCGGCAACAGGCCCATGCTCGTGGCATAGGCCACTGCCATCTGCTCAGATGGGAACCGCAGTGGTCGTGGGGTGTTCCAGCCATCTGGACGGACGAGGTTGGACACAGGCAGGGGCTTATCCCGCAGCACCTTGGTGAGTCCCCGTCCCCGGACCACGAGTACCCACGAGGACGCTCTGCCGTCGAATACCTGGACGGGCTCGATGACCCTGACCAGTCCGAACAGCCGGGTGATCTGCAGGGGGAACAGGGAGATCAATCCGTATCGCATCGGCACACCTTCTTAGGGCTCGGGAGCAAGGGTTGCCGGAAGGCGTCTCGGCAGCTGCGACCGAGTCCACGCGATTGAACACACTTGAAACTTCGGCGACTTGGGTGAACCGCCCACGGTGCACCGCACTTTGAGCCGCACATTCACGAATCCACCACGACGGGTGGGATCTCACGGGAATTGAGACGGGACAGCAGCTCTGTGTTCTGTCGAAAGAGTGTTTCAAGCTGCCCCTTCATATGGGCGCACTCCTCTCTGGCTCGACCTGCCTCCATGAGCGCTTTGTCCCGATCCGCCATGTGTTGTGCCTGTTGCAGTTCGCTGTGCGCCAGGCGAGCCATCAACTGCTGCGTCTGCATAGAGGCCGCACCCAACTTTTCTTCCGCCTCTCGAAGCGCCCTGTGGACTTCGGCCATGTCGGACGTCTGGCCATCGTAGGCATCGATGACTTGCTGCAGGTGCTGCTCAACTTGGGAGCGCTCATCAGCCCAGGCAACCTGTGCGTTTCGAAGGGCCTCGCCAGCGATCTCGACTGCACTGTTCCAGACAGAATTCAACGCTGCGTTGGACATTTGCAGCACGGGCTCTGGAATCGGCACGGCGGCGACTGCGGGAGGCTGTTGACGCTCCCGTCGCCACTCTCGCATCACGGCGCTTGCCGCGTTCATATCCACCTGCGCGGCATGCCGGACCGCTGCGACGCTCGGAAATTTGCCGCTGCGAGCGTGGAGCTCTGTTGCCGCAGCAATAATGCGCGATCGGGCGTCTCGCCCGTCGCCCGCCATCTGGGTCTGGATCATAAGAAGATTCTTCTTGTAATGGCCGAGTTGACGATGAACTGACCGTTTTGCGCGGCCTGACTGTGTGAGACGTAGCGCTATCTGCGAAAGGTCAACACGTTGTCGCCACTGGGCTTAGACGGCGACCACG
Organism: Thermomonas sp.; assembly: GCF_046293095.1. Lineage (GTDB taxonomy): Bacteria > Pseudomonadota > Gammaproteobacteria > Xanthomonadales > Xanthomonadaceae > Thermomonas. The sequence continues at coordinate 87,437 of NZ_JBKBPN010000008.1, read as the reverse complement.
GTCGATGAGGATGGCGGCCGTGCAAGCGCAGGTCATTCTCTGCGCTGGCTTGGTCGTACGCCCGAACCAGGCTTCCAACCGCCATCAGCGGCTTGCCCCCATGGCGCTTCCACTGGCCGGACAACAGCGATCGCATCGCAACCGCCCCATCAGGCCAGTCACACCCCAGACGTTCCAGCGCGCCATGCAGCTGCGCGAGCCCCACCAGCTCATGGCCCAAGGCATACAGGTGAGCACCCCCCTCCGCGTAGCACCACAGCTTGCCCACGTCATGGGTGAGAGCGTGAGCGATCCCCACATCTCGTTCCATGCCAGTCAATCGCGGCGTGTCCCGAACGTTCTCTGCCATCTCGATGGAATGCACTGCCAAACCACCGACATACGCATGGTGATGCGCCTTCGAGGCCTGGCACTTCCAGAAGCTTCGGTACACAGCCGGCATGGAAAACACGTTGCTGAGAAAGCGCCTCAACGGCTCGGATTCACAGGCATCCACCACATCGCGACAGCGGAACACGATGTCGTCGCGCTTGCCGAACTGGTCCGGAATCAAGTTGAACACATCCAGCTCCGGCCTCGGCTGGATGCGGGTCACCACATGCGTTTCGCCCTCCGAGGTTTCCAGCGGCATTGCGCACACCTCGGCCTTCAGTACCCGCTCGGCATCCTGGCCCGTCGACGGCAGCCAGGACCACGCATCCATCTGACCGGTTTCCTGCAGGATCCTGAGGTGGCTTGCACCCGAGTCGTAGGTGTGAACCTGCTCGACAATGGCGTTGATCAGGATCGTGCGGACATAGGGAATCTCGATTTCCATTTCGTACTCCTTGGATTAGGCAGCCTTCGAGGCGAGCAACTGATTCAGGGCACTGCGGAGCTGTTCAGCGGACATCCCCGACAGCTGTTCGGGCGTGATCGACAGGAGCTCGGCAGGCGCCTTCTGTCCGTGGGCGCTGAGCAGCCCGGCGATCGCCAGCCCATCCTGACGCGCGAGGTTGGGGACGAAGCGCGAGTACACCGTGAACAACATCTGCGTATTGCTGTGCCCCATGAGTCGGGCGATCCACTCCGGACTCTCGCCCGAAGCCAACATCAGCGTCGCCGTGGTGTGCCGCGTCTGGTAGGGACGACGCTTCTCCAATTCCAGAAAGCGCAGCAGCGGATACCAGATCCGGTTGGCGAAGTTGTGCGCATCGATCGGATTGCCTTCCCGGCTGCAGAACACGTAATCCACATCCGGATCCCGCTTCTCCCACTGCCGCTCCAACGCCTCCCTGACCATCGGCAGCATCGGGATGTCCCGGATCGAGCTTTCGGTCTTGGCGTTCTCTTCGGACTCGCCTGCCGAGAACACCTCCCGGATCCGGATAACTCCTTGTTCGAAGTCGACGTACTTCCACTTCAGTCCGTTGATTTCGCCGGTGCGCATGCCCGTGAAGAACCGACAGGTAACGTAGTTCCGAAAGTCCGGGCGAATGGTGTTGCGAACCCTCTCCACCTCCGCCAGCGAGAACGGCTTGACGTCGGAGCGCCTCCCCTTCAGCCGTTTCACCCCCTTGAAGATGTCCGGCATCCCGAAGCGTTCGCTGGCTTCCGTCATGCACTGCCGCAGCAGACCCATCGTGCGGTTGACGGTCGTAGGCGACAGCTTGGCACTGGAGCGACCAGGAAGATCAGCCAACCTGGCGCGGAAGCTCAGCACGTCGGCCTTGGTGATCGAATCGACCCGCCGGTTCCCGAACTCCGCCAACAGATGCGCGTCGAACGTCGCGTCCACGCTTTCACGATGCTGGCGCCGCCACTGCGGTGCCATTTCCGCACGCCAGGTGATAGAGAAGGTCCTGAAGTCCGGAATCGACGCATTGGCCTCATCCGTCGGCGCACGCCGCACTTGCGGCTCAGGCCTGACCTCCTTGCCAGGCGCAAACCGCTCCCCTCGAGGGCTCTCCGGAAACGTTGCCGCGTAGTCAAAGCTGCCCTGCCGGATTTCCTTGGTGATGCGGTTCAGCAACGACTGGACCTTGCGGCGATTTTCTGCGGTGTCCTGAAGCGCGGTTTGCTCCCTGCAGCGCACGCCCCGAAAGAAGAAGTCGAGGTAGAGCGTCCCCGTCTCGGGGCGAACGCGGACCTTAGCCATGCGCCACCCGACCGCTTGCCATGGGGATGGCGTCCATCGCCGGCGCCCGCCCACAAGACGCCTTGCCAATGTCCCGCTGGATTGCCTCCCAGATGAAGAGGAGCTTCCGGCCACCAAACGGCCGGATGTAGTGCACGCCCTCCAGCAGCACCGCGTCCTTCAGGCGGGTGCGGATGGTCCGCGCGTCGTAGTGGATGCGGGTGGCGAGTTCGTCGGTGGTGATGTAAGTTTCCATCTGGTCGCTCCTGTCGAATGGCGTCAACAGCTGTCGCGTATAGGCGACGCTTGTTGACGATCATAGACGACAGGAGGCGTATGTCAACGACAAATGTCGCTTATACGCGACAGTATTTAAGAGCCGTTCATGATTCGATTCCGCCTGACCGAACTGATCGCGGACAAAGCGTTCAAAGAGCGGCGCGTCGTATCGCTGACGGAAGTGGCCGATGCGACGGGCATTCACCGTGCCACTTTGTCCAAGATGGCCAATCAGCCGGGCGCGAACATTGGGACGGACATCATCGACAAGCTCTGCAAGTACTTCGCCTGCCAGCCGGGCGAGCTACTGACCTATGTCGACGAAGATGCCGGGCTCGCCTGAGCGGCGCGGAATCAGTACCTGAGAACGCGATCTGGGAGGATCGCCGTGATCAGCAGGGGACCAAATGACTAACGACGAATTCAAAAGCACCCTTTGGGGTGCGGCCGACAAGTTGCGCGGCTCGGTCGCTGCAGCGACCTACAAGTACCCGGTACTCGGTCTGGTGTTCCTGAAGTATGTGTCGGACCTGTTCGATGCCCAGGCGCAGGTGATCTTGAAACGCCTGGCCGACCCCAAGGCCGAGTACTACATCCCCGACGAGGACAGCCGTAGGGAGATCGCCGCGCAGTTCATCCAGGACAAGACTTTCTACGACGCCGACAACGTCTTCTGGGTGCCGCCGAACGCGCACTTCAGTGCGCTGCTGGCCCAGGCTGCCGCACCGGATCTTGCACAGCGCCTGGACAAGGCACTGGGCGAGATTGAGGCCGAGAACCCCAGCCTCAAGGGCGTGCTGTACCGCGAGTTCTCTCGTCTGGAGCTCGAGCCAGGCAAGCTCGGCGAGCTGATGCAGCTGCTGGCCAAGCTCAACTTCGACCCCGAGCGCCACGGCAGCCGCGACGTCTTCGGCGAGGTTTATGAATACTTCCTCGGCCAGTTCGCGCTCAAGGAAGGCGCCCGCGCCGGCGAGTTCTACACGCCCAAGAGCGTGGTCAACCTGTTGGTGGAGATCCTGGCCCCGTTCAAGGGCACCATCTACGACCCCGCGTGCGGCTCAGGCGGCATGTTCGTGCAGTCAGCCCGTTTCAAGGACGCCCACGCCGCCACGCGTAAGAAGAAGGGCGACTTGGCCATCTACGGCCAAGAGCTGATGGCCGCTACAAGGCGGCTGGCCTTGATGAACCTGGCCGTGCACGGCCTGCACGGCGACCTGGGCGCTACCTACGGCGACACCTTCCACAACGACCAGCACAAGACCCTGCGTGCCGACTACGTGCTGGCCAACCCGCCGTTCAACATCTCTGACTGGGGTGGCGACAAGCTCACCGACGACCCGCGCTGGGTGCACGGCATCCCGCCCAGGGGCAATGCCAACTTCGCCTGGTTGCAGCACATGCTGGCGCGCTTATCCTCGCGCGGCCGCGCCGGCATCGTGCTGGCCAACGGCAGCATGTCCTCGCAGCAGAGTGGCGAGGGCGACATCCGCCGCGCGATGGTGCAGGCCGATGTGGTCGAGTGCATGGTCGCGCTGCCGGGGCAGCTGTTCTCCAACACCCAGATCCCCGCCTGCCTGTGGTTCCTGACCAAGGACAAGGGCCCCGGCGTCAACGGCCGCATCGACCGGCGCGGGCAGATCCTCTTCATCGACGCGCGCAAAGCCGCCAGCGGCCGCATCAGCCGCACCCAGATCGAGTTCACCGACGACGACCTGCAGCGCATCGCCCAGACCTACCACCGCTGGCGCGGAACCGACTTCGTGATCCCTGCGGAACCCCTCTCCCCCCGGGAGACGGGCAGGGGTGAGGGCGAAGCAGCCGCGCCGGCAGAGGGTGCGAACGACTACAGCAACCTCCCCGGCTTCTGCCACAGCGCCGCACTGGCCGAAGTGGAGAAGCACGGCTACGTGCTGACGCCCGGTCGCTATGTCGGCGCGCAGGCGGAAGAGGACGACGACGAAGCCTTCAACGAAAAAATGCAACGGCTGACCGCGCAGCTGGCCGAGCAGATGGCCAAGGGTGCGGAGCTTGATGCGGTGATCCGGGAGAAGCTGGGCGGGCTGGGTTATGGGGTCTGACGGGGACGCGTGCGGTTGGCCGTCGGTTTCTTTGTCGGAACTCACGGCAGTGCCAGCAACCTATGGTGTTGTTCAACCGGGTCAAAGCACTCCGGATGGCGTGCCGATGGTGCGCGTCAACAATTTCTCTGGTCATTCGCTCAACCTATCGGAAGTTCTGCGGATTGCGCCTGCTGTTGAAGCGAAGTACGAACGAACTCGCATCAAGGGCGGTGACGTGCTGCTGACGATTGTGGGGTCAGTTGGGCAGGTGGCTGTCGTCCCGAAAGAACTGTGCAGCTGGAATATTGCCCGTGCAGTTGCATTGATTCGACCGAAATCGCCGGAGCTTTCGCGCTGGCTATCTTTTGTCCTTCGCTCGCCTACCGCGCAGCACCAACTTGGTGTTGCGGCGAATACGACCGTTCAGACCACCATTAATCTCAAAGACCTGCGTGCCCTTCGAGTGCCTCTCCCGAGCAGGTACGTGCGTTCCGCGATCTGTGAGGTTCTCGGCGCGCTCGACGACCGCATCGACAATCTGCGCCAAACCAACGCCACCCTCGAAGCCATCGCCCAGGCCCTGTTCAAGTCCTGGTTCGTGGACTTCGACCCCGTGCGCGCCAAGGCCGAAGGCCGCGAGCCGGAAGGCATGGACGCCCCCACCGCCGCCCTGTTCCCCTGCGAGCTCGAGGTTTCTGAGCTCGGACCGATTCCGCGAGGTTGGCGTCGACTCGCGTTAGGCGACGTTGCCACGTTGACGAGGGGGAGCGTCAATCCAGCTGCCACTCCCGAAGAAGAATTTCAGCATTACAGCTTGCCTGCGTTTGATACCGGACAGATGCCGCTGTCCGAGAGAGGCGAGACCATCAAGAGCAACAAGACGCCTATTTCCACCGGCGCCGTGCTCGTGTCCAAGCTCAACCCCCACATCCCCCGCATCTGGTTAGTAGGCAATGCGCGCGATCGGGCGGTGTGCTCGACCGAGTTCTTGGTATGGATCCCCAAAGCGGGTGTTGGCAGCGCGTTCGTCTATTCCCTCGCAGCTTCTCCTGAGTTTAATTCCCGGATGCGTCAACTCGTGACCGGGACTTCGAACAGCCATCAGCGTGTAAAACCCGACCAGCTTGCGGGAGTGGAGATCGCGGCGGGCAGCGACGAGGCCGTAGCGCGCTTCGAGTGCGTAGCAGCACCATTGCTTGCACGCGTAGCGCACAACCGCCAGCAGGCCAATTTGCTGGCGTCGCTCCGCGACACCCTTCTCCCTCGCCTGATCTCCGGCAAGCTCCGCTTGCCGGAAGTCGAGGCGGAGGTAGAAGCGGTCGCATGAGGCACACAGGGGGAACTACCGTTGAATGATCTTCCACAGAAGACCCAGTGGGAATTGATCGCCGATGCCGTGGCCGCGCTGGGCGGCAAGGCCAACCGGACCGAAGTCTGGGAATACCTGAAGCGCACACTGCCCGACATTCCGTTCAGCACGGTATCGGCCGAACTCAACGCGGTCGCGGTGAATGCCCCGGCCCGCACGTCCTACCACGCCGGCAGCCAGCCACGCCGTACCGATGCCGGCAACCGTTACGACCGGCTGTTCAAGGTCGGCACCGGCAACGGCGCCTACTACGAGGTCTATGACCCGACGGTGCACGGTGTGTGGGAGATCTACGCCGACCCCGCGGCCACCAGCACCCACAAGACCGCGGTGCGTCGCGTCGATGAGGGCTCCTTCAATGCGCGGGTGGCAATGGAGTACTTGGACCGGCATTACCCATCCAGTTACAGCGGGACGACTCATATCGCGGCCTATCGAACTCAAGCCGGGCGGCAGATGGCATTCGACCCCGGTAAAGACCCGACCAAGAAGTCGACGCTGCAGATTTTTGTGGATGGCTACCCGCCCAATTGGCCAGCGGACGCTGTGACGGAGTATCCCGCCGGGAAAACGCGCAATCACCATCTGGACGTACATGCGCCCGATCTTGCCTCGAGCAAACAAGCCTACGCGGTGCGCGTATCGACCCTCGGGGAGCTGGCTTCCCTGTGCGACTGGTACGGCGCGGGGGAGCGCGATCCGGAAATAAAGGCATCACTGTCGGACTTCAAGCCCATGGCACACGCTACAAACAAGATCCTTTTCGGCCCACCGGGCACCGGCAAGACCTACAACACCGTCAACGAGACGCTGCGGATCCTCGCCCCGGACTTCCTTGACGAGTTTGCCAACGAGCGCGAGACGCTGAAGCAGCGGTTCGACGAGCTGGCACATGCCGGTCGGGTGCGCTTCGTCACCTTCCACCAGAGCTTCAGCTACGAGGACTTCGTCGAAGGCATCCGCGCGAGCACCGACGAGCAGACCAAGCGTCTTCGGTACGAGGTCGAGGACGGTGTCTTCAAGCAGCTGTGCGAGGCGGCCCGCAGTCGCAACATCGCGCCGACGCCGGCGCCGGCGGAGTCGGGTATCGACGTGGCGGGACGGCGCATATGGAAGCTGTCGCTGGGCGATGCCGGTAGTGAAGGCCACATCTTCGACGAGTGCATGCAGAAGGGCATCGCCCTGATGGGCTTCGGCTTCGGCGCGGACCTGACCGGAGTGACCTCCCGCGACGACATCCTGCAGGCCGTGCGCGCCACCGGTGAGGACGTCGGCCCCGGCGACTACGCGATCACGGCGCTGGACCAGTTTGTCCGGCGCATGAAGGACGGCGACCTAGTGGTGGTCACCCATGGCAACCTCAAATTCCGCGCCATCGGCGTGGTTACCGGTGGGTACCGCCACCTGCCGCGCGACGACGGCGAGGAGCACTACGTGCAGGCGCGCCCCGTGCGCTGGCTACGCCAGTACGACCCGCCACGGCCGTATGCGGACCTGATGGAGAACCGCTTCAGCCAGATGACCATCTACGAGCTGCGGCCCGGGTCGATCAATCTCGACCGGCTGACGGCCCTGCTGGCGCCTTCACACCAACCCTTGATGGGAGACCACATCGCCGATCCGGACGAGCCGGAGCCCCGGGTGCTGGTGATCGACGAGATCAACCGCGGCAACGTGTCGCGCATCTTCGGCGAGCTGATCACCCTGATCGAGCCATCCAAGCGCGAGGGCGCCTCGGAGGCGCTGTCGGTCACGCTGCCGTACTCCAAGGAGCGCTTCAGCGTGCCGGCCAACGTGCACCTGATCGGCACCATGAACACCGCCGACCGCTCGCTGTCCGGACTGGACGTTGCATTGCGCCGCCGCTTCGAGTTCGTCGAGATGTTGCCGGAGCCGTCCGCGCTGTCGGGTGTGTTGGTGGAGGGCGTGCCGCTGGACGAGATGCTGGCCGCCCTCAACCGCCGCATCGAGGTGTTACTGGGGCGGGACTACATGTTGGGGCACGCCTACTTCATGCGGCTGCGGGACGAGCCGACCCTGCCGCTGCTGACTGATGTGTTCCGTCGCCAGGTGCTGCCGCTGCTGCAGGAGTACTTCTTCGAGGACTGGCAGAAGATCGCCTGGGTGCTCAACGACCACCGCAAGCCAGCGCCACTACGGTTCCTGCAGCAAACAGAGGGCAGCATGGCCGAGCTGTTTGGCAGCGACGTCGACGTGCCGGGCGAGGGCCGGCTGTGGACGGTCAACGACTCGGCATTCGAGCAGCCGGCGGCATATCTGGGAATCATCAAGGCACCGCCGGGCTCAGATTGAACCTTGTCACCGTCCGCGAACACGCACGGCTGACCACCGGCCCGGTGCCGGCGGGAAGCCTGGACGTGGTCAGCATTCCACCATCGGCCTTCGACTGGCTCTGCCGTGAGGCGCAGCGGCACCGCAGCGGCGGCGCTGCGCTGGTGCAGGTGGAGGACCGGCGCTGGCTGCGGCTGGACAACTACGTTGGCGTGCTGGAGTCGCCCTGTGGAACGCGGATCGAGATCCTGCCCAAGCACGTACGGGGCGAGGCCGGCGTCGCCGAAGCGCGCCGGGTACTGGTGCACATGCTGCGGCACAGCCTTCGCCTGCCAGTACGGGACTCAGGGCCAACCGCGCTGCAGACTTTTGATGGGCCGGTGAGCGAATGGATCATCCAGCAGTTCCTCGCGGAACTCGACGGGCTGGTGCGACGCGGGCTGCGCTTCGACTATCGGCTGGTGGAGGAGGAGGTGCGTTTCTTGCGGGGCCGCCTGCGGGTGGGGCAGCAGGCACGTCAGCCGGCGGGACGGCAGCATCTGTTCCAGGTCGAGCATCAGGTGTTCGATGCCAACCGGCCGGAGAACCGCTTGATCGCGACTGCACTGCGAAAGGTGGCGGGCCTGACCCGGGAGCCGGGTAACTGGCGGCTGGCGCATGAGCTTGAACACCAGCTGGCCGCTATAGACATCAGTGCAGACATACCGGGTGACCTGCGGCGTTGGAGCAATGACCGGCTGATGGCCCGCTACGCTGCCATTCGGCCGTGGTGTGAGTTGATCCTCGGCAACCGGAATCCGCTGTCGGCACTGGGCGACTGGACCGGCCGCAGCCTCCTGTTCCCGATGGAGCGGGTGTTCGAGCGCTATGTGGAGGTCTGCCTGCGTCGCCGGCTGCCGGCCGGGGCAACGCTGAAGACACAGGCGGCAAGCGAATGGCTGTGTCGCACGCCGACGCGGAGAATGTTCCAGCTCAAGCCGGACTTCGTCGTCGAGTTCAAGGGCGAACGCTTTGTCGTGGATGCCAAGTGGAAGCTGATAGACGGTGCTGCTTTCGACTCCAACTACGGTCTGGCGCAGGCCGACTTCTACCAGCTGTTCGCCTACGGACAGTGTTACCTGCAGGGCCATGGACGGATGGCATTGATCTATCCAATGAACCCCGAATTCAAGGTTCCACTGGACAGATTTTCCTTCAATGACCAACTGATGCTGGATGTGTTGCCGCTGGATCTAGCTTCCGGGCGTTGGGCGGAAGATGTACTGCCTGGAAGGTAGTAGCTATTGTGGTTCGGAGGCCTTGGTTTGTTCACCGCAGATGCTTGTGTCTCATTTCGGCCAACATGAGACGTCGCGAAGAGTTGAGTGCACCACGGAGCCAAGCGGCTTCGGTATTGACGAACCGCTTGGCGCACTCCGCGTGCATCGAACGATCTTACAAACAATAACCTATCTCAGAGAGTGGCATGGAGTGAATGATCCCAAGTCAATTTTTTGAGCATTGGAATAGTTTCGAGCAAAGGCATCTTCAGCCCACTTCCTCGCACTTATTATCTCGGAGTTGGGGAGAATATGGAGTTTCTCGAATGTAGAAATGCTCTTTTCAAGAGATGCGCGCTGCGCGGGCAACGCAATGAGAGAAGCCAAATAAGACGCACGTAACGTTAGATAGGGATCTGGCAGTGGCAGTGTATCACGCATTGAATCATGGGTGGCGGGCGATGATAGGTATCTATTTATCGCATTCCTTCCGACATACGGGTCGCCACGCTCTAGCGCGCTTTGCGTGAAGGTCGCAACATGGGCAAGATAGCGACTTTCAAGATATTTTGTGTACCTACCGGATACCATTACTTTCGGCGATGGAATAACCGAGCCTGAAATAACGAAACAACTTTGGGCGTCGGCATCCCCCTGCAGCGCAGCCCTAAGTACGGATGCCATGTACACGCGCGCAACGGTCTCCTCATCCGATCCGGAGCAGAGGTCTTTTGTTTGATCGAGTATCGCTTCGTACCTCCGTAAAGATATACCCATGTCATCGCTGGACGCACCGCCGGCATTCCTGGCGTCGCCATTGATAGTTGCCATTTCATGCTGGGCTACGAAGTACTGCAAGCAGTTTCCCGACTCCCTGAAGGCCTCGACAACGGTTTCCATATCGCTGACACCCTCGCGCGCAGCCTGACGGCGCGCCCATTCGCTAGGTTTTGTTTTGTTGGCGAGAGGAAAGCCCAAGCTATGCAAGGGCTCCGGAAAATCGACTTCAACCTCGTTCGACTTGCGCTCATTTTGATTTTCTAGCCGCTGCCAAAGAAATGCCGCAAAGACCACCAGAGAAGCAAGAACAAATACCGCTATAATTCGTGAGGTTCGCATAATTTAACCGCCAGATGAGCTGCGCAAGGGCAGATTGGTACTCAAGTGCAAATGAAAATGCCTTCAAACTATCGACATTTCTGCTCTTTGTCTTTTCTATATTTCTGTAGGGTATATATCCCATACCAGTCAGCCATTTCCTCACTTGCATTCCCGATCATCAAATGCGCAGCCTCGTGCCCAGCAACAAATACAGACATTTCATCACGGGTCAAATATTCATCTATTTCCTTTTCGCCCGTGTAATGGATTCCCGTTTTTTTTAACCTTCCAGCCCTGAACGCGGCATTATAGAGGCGACCATAAAGGTTCAAATGTCCCGCTGTGCCTCCTACTGGAAGATAAGTAGGTCCAGGTGGCGTGTTGGAACTAGTAACTACCAACCCGTATTGCGGGACACCGTCAATATACTGCTTGAATGCCCATGCCTCGACCCTCTTCATCGTCCGCCCCTGAGTCAACGCGGATTCGGGATGAATATATTTATCAAGAACGCACTTTAACTCAGGAGAGATGGCTAGGTCAGGGAAGGCCACATTGGGGTCGAAGGGGGGAGGTTCAGGGACTCCACCACCGCCGCCGCCCCCACTTGATGGATCTGGCGGGGTTCCACCACCTCCGCCAGAGCCATAATAAAACGGATCTAAATAGCAATCGCCCCCGTGAACGATCACTTTACCATCAACTACTTCTGAAGTACTGGGTTCACACCACCATCCGTCGCCAGCATACTGTAAGGCACTCAACTCCGGCGGGCACACCAGTCCGCCAACAAAGAGAAGAACGCCTGTTAAAACTTTGAACTTAGTCATGCGGATGTATCCCCGTGTGATCTGAGTAAGCGTACCGATTATTTTAAGTAAATGACGCGCCCCTCAACATAGCTAGGATTGCCCTTATACCCTGTTGCGATTAGAAAGTACCCAAACACACACCAGCCGGCAACAATAGCGCCATCGGCACGCCCCTCCCAAGTACATCATCGACCCATGTTATAGCAGCTCATTCCGCTGACTTGGCCAGTTTGCACTGCTACAAAAATACGGCGACCTGCGGTCTGCTTGTAAATCTGTAGCTTGCGAGTGCCTCAAATTGACCACTTCGATTCGAAAGACCCTTCCCCACCCCTAATAATTTATCCCAAAACTCCAGCACCTAGAGTCCGCTGCCGGCCAGAAACAGACATCGACCAACACCTGAGTTAAGCCGCGCCGCGAAGCGGCGTCGGCTTGAACGAATTGTTAGATGCCAAGCCGGCGCTTTGGTCTTGGAGTCAGGCTGACCACGAGTTGAGGATAACGTTTAAGCAATGCGGCTAACCGAGACGATGAGAGCGCCCGCTGCTCCAGGGCATGACTGAAGCTTTCAGCATGGGCTTGCATATATGTGTCGAATTGCTCCTGCGCCTTCTCGCGACTCAGGCCCATCTGTTGCAGGCTACTCATAAGGGAGTCGTACGACATCTGGAGGTAATGCCAGTTTTGATATTCCAGACCGACCCGCTCCTCGGCTTGCTCGTACTCAACAAGCGCTGCATCTAGCTCTTCTTGCGGACTCATGAACTCTCCCATGGCATCTAACACCTGAGTTAAGCCGCGCCGCGAAGCGGCGTCGGCTTGGACGAATGGAATGGACTCCTCCCGCATCACCCACACGGCTTCGGGAGCCAGACTGATATTCCATCAGGACACGGGATCACGAGAGGAGTCCGCCATGCATGCTACGACCGTTGCGGTTGATCTTGCAAAAGACGTATTCGAGCTGGCATTTGCCGATGGCCAGGGTCGGGTGATCGAACGGAAACGGCTGACGCGGCGGGCGTTTGCCCGCGCGTTCGAGCAGCGGCCGCCGCTGCGGATCGTGATGGAAGCCTGCGGCAGCGCGCACCACTGGGCGCGGCGCTTCGTGCGGCAGGGGCACGCGGTGCGGCTGCTGCCGGCCAGCGACGTGCGCCCTTACGTGCGTGGCAACAAGACCGATCGCAACGATGCATCCGGCATCCTCGAGGCCGACCGCTGCGGCGGCATCGCCAGCGTGCCGGTGAAGACGCCGGAGCAGCAGGCCATCCAGGCGCAGCACCGGTTGCGTGAGCATCTCAAGCGCGAGCGCACGGCGACGATCAATCTGCTGCGCGGCGTGCTGCGCGAGTTCGGCATCGTCATCGCACAGGGCGCGGCCAGGGTGTCGGCGCAAGTGCGCGACGCGCTGGAGGACGGCGACAACGATCTGCCGATGCCGTTGCGGCACAGCCTGGGCGAGCAGCTGCAGCGGCTGCTGCACATCCAAGCAGACATGCAGGCCATCGAACAGCGGCTCGACGAATACGCGCGTCGCGATGTCGCCGTGCAGCGCTACCAGCGCGTGCCGGGAGTGGGCCTGCTCACCGCCACGGCCCTGCGCGCCGGTGCCGGCGACCTGGCGCGGTTCAGGAGCGGTCGCCAGTTGTCGGCGTGGCTGGGCCTGACCCCGCGCGAGCATTCCTCGGGCCAGCAGCGACGGCTGGGGCGCATGACCAAGCGCGGCGATGCCTACCTGCGCACCTTGTTCATTCACGGCGCCCGCGCGGTGTTGCAGGGCGCGCGGCTCAAGCACAAACGCGGCCAGCCGCTGGATCCGCTGCAGGCCTGGGCGCTGGGCGTGCAGGACAAGCGCGGCCACAACAAGGCGGCCTGCGCGTTGGCCAACAAGCTGGCGCGGCGGCTGTGGGCAATGGAGCACCACGGCAAGCCCTTCGATGCACACCACGTCAGCCGGCAACCGCTCGCCGCCTGACCCGCCACTTCACCGTTCCACCCGATCAGGCACTTCCGGAAACATCTTGCTCATGGCGAAGGGTTCGGTCCCGAAGCGGAACACGCCGATAACAATGCCGGCCCACGAGGCCGCTTGAACGACAGGCACCCGCTTCGCGACTTCCATGATGGCCCGGGCGCATGCGCCCACCGCAAGGCCGAATATACGAATGCAACCGCACCGCTTCCCGACCGCAGGATCCATCGCGCAATTACTGGTTGACGGAGGAGTCCATATATGAATTGTTAGGCCGCAGGCTTTGGCTCGACAATTGCCCGAATTCTTGACGAGAGTTGTTCAAACAGCATGTGAATCTCTTGGTTGACGAAGTCATAGAAGGATTCCTGCTCGTCGCAAGCATTTTGAATGGCTGTTTGGGGTGCGGTTTGAACATTGTCCAACGTGTCTTGCGCACGCATAAAACGTCTGCTACGAAGGTCAAGATCATTGGCGATCTGTCTAATGTGCTCGCTTAGCTCGTCAGGCAGCCAGATTTTCTTTTTGTCGTAGACGGTAATGAACGATCGTGAGCTCTCAAAAAGAGCTTCACGCCCGGCGCGGGTATGGGAGACAGCAATAGCTGAATCTCTAAGAATGAGGCAAGCGTTGTAGATCTCATCAATGGCTAGAACCGCATTCTGTTGATAAGCAGAAAGTTGAATCTGATAGCGAAGATTGCCTTGTTCCAGCGAAGCTTTGATTTTCCCGGTTGCTTCAGCAATTTGGGTCTGTTGGGTGAGAATCTTGCCGAAGTTCGCCTCTATTTCTTTGAGTTCACCCGACTTACGCAGCCTAGCGCCAAAGTAGCTGGCAAGTGTAGCTAAAGCAATCAAGAGTCCGGCGGCAATTAGCTCAGCCCGAGTTCTCGTTTGTATTGCTTCGAGCACTTGTAGGAGCGGGTCAGGTTGCATTGCATGGTCTCCTGCGGCCTAACACCTGAGTTAAGCTGCGCCGCGAAGGGGCGTCGGCTTGAATGAATTGTTAGGGCGCACTTTTGCTATGCGGCTTGAAAGTATTCTGATCTAAGACAACGTTTTGGCTATCCGAGATACAGATACTCTTGGATGATCTGTCAACGTAGAAGGTGTGGTCGCCTAATGTTTGATAGTACGTCCAGCCGTGGGCGGGTGACTCACCACAAACTTCTGTTCTTGGCGTGAGCGTTCTAATCTGATAGGTCACTATTGTGTTTGCGGATAGTATTTTTTTGCCTGCTAAGTGACCGTAGGTCAAAGCAACAGCAAGTTGTGCGAACGCTACCGCGAGTAGCGGGAAAAATAGCTGCTCGGGTTCTCGCATGAATCTGCGCATTACGCCTAATGAACCCATTGCCAAGATGCCAGTGATGGCAAGAAGAGAGTCTTCTGCGCCCCTAGTCGTATTGGTGTTTGTGAGATAAAGCGATTGAATGATGCCGCCAAGATAAAAGAGCAGATGGGCGGCAACAATTGACCAAAGATACTTTTTGTCTTTAGGCAGGTCGCTCTTGTCGAATGGAATCACAGCCAACATGATGAGAAACGGCGCAAAGACTGTGATCAGGCTGGAGAGTGGGGCTGTCAGAACCTGTTGTACGGTCAAGTACGGGAAGGGATCGAAGCCAATCGGAGTCCAGTAAGCGTACAAATACGCACCGCTCAACAATACTGCGTAGCCGTATAGGAATAGTGGCACGCTAATTGGGTAGCGATCGAATTTCGACATTTGGGTGCGCCCTAACACCTGAGTTAAGCCGCGCCGCGAAGCGGCTTCGGCTTGAATGAATTGTTAGCCGTCAACCGCGATCTTCCTGAAGATCTCTTTTGCATGATGTTCACTGATTTTTCCTGTTGAGACCCAGCTCACTATCTGCTCTTCTCCGAATTTTCGCTCGGACGACTGAATTGAGCGAGCGATGTCTTTGAGCACGTCTTGGTTGAACGCGTCGGCCTTCGAAAGCCATTCAATAACATCGTGGGAAAGTGCGCCGGCATGCGCAGACTTGTACTTGTCTGCTGCAAGTTGCAGCGAGCCATTGGCATTAGTTGCTTTTGAGTACAGATGCCAATTCTGGGCCCGGACGAGCCTTTCGAGCTTTCGCTTCTCGGACCCCTGCCAAATGGCGTACCCGAGGCTAGCGACACCAATCAGAACACCAGCGAGGCCAAGAACGTCGGATAGCAAGACAGTCTCCTTTGACGGCTAACACCTGAGTTAAGCCGCGCCGCGAAGCGATCTCGGCTGAATGGCGAAACGAAGCCTTTTCCCATCGGCTGGCGATCCACAAGTCGAAGTCAGCACCCGTCTGGCTTTCGACCTTGCGATCGTCCCGCATCAACAATGTCCCCCTGAGGCGGTTGACGATAGAGACGTGGGGCAAGTTTAAGGGGTTGATCTCGCTCCAAGCTCGGATAATTCCTCACCAGCAAGACGCCGCCTCAGAGCTTCCTTCGACATCTTGGGTTCGGCTGACAGCGTCAGTTCCTGGCCGTCTAGGGAACGGTAGAGCGGATCCTCCACTCTTGCGGCGACGTAGACGACCAAGTCCGGTCCTATCGCCAGCAAGCCCGCATCGAACAACGCGTGGATATCCTTCCGCAGCAGCAGCCCGTTGCTCAGCGTGTTGGTCGATGCCCCGTTGTAGGGGACAATGTGGGCAGCGTCAATGACGACCGCTTGGGCGGTCCCTGTCACCATGCATACCGCTCCATAGTGAGCCACTAAGCGCTTGCGGAACTCTGATTGGCCCTCGCGGATGACCCGGAGCACTTGCTCCACACGTTTGCCCTCAGCCACTATGGCTTCCCCCGTTAGGGGATACGGCTCCGAAACCACCAATCGCCCACTATCTTCAAGCACACCTCGGAGGGCTTGGATGGCCTCGTATCCAAGAAACTCTCCAACTGGATGCAGGTGCGCGTCAATTCCGGACCGATGGCGGATGTGGGACAGCAGCAGTGCCGCGTCTTCAAGGTACGTGAGCTTTTCTCGGCGCATGCTCCACAGCTGATTCAGCTCGTCCAGGCTCCAAGTCCTCAACGCTACCCGGACCTCACCGCTGCTCATCCGTCGGGCGAGGTTGCCCTTCGCCAGATTTTGCCGGACAAGGTATTCCTGAAATTCAGGGGGGTCGATAAGTTCGTTGTCGTCAATTGCGAACAAGGTTCGATAGGTCTGCTTGACGGCTTGGGCCTTCTGCTCGTTGCGTCGGCGCTGCTTCTCGGCTCGCCACTTGGCGATTCTTTCCTTCTCGCTTTCCATTGCCCTGTGGTGATTAAAGATGGGTGCAGAACCCATGGTAGCGGTTCACGGACAATTGGAGTGACCGTGCATGCTTCGCTGACGGGCTTCCAGCCATATGACAGCAGTTCGTCGACCTGTAGGTCAGTCCGCACCCGACAGTCCGCATTCGATGTCCACTTTGGGTCGGAAGCTGCTCATCCCTACCCCTGATCAATCCATCTGATCTCCTTGCACACCAGCTCTCGGCGTACCCAGTTACCCGAGCCGGTGTTTGTTGATCAAGTGTGCTCGAACGCGACGCAGCACTTGCGCAAGTTCAAGGCCTGCTAAGTCGGGAAGCTGGCCCGCACCTCAGCATCATTTCCGGCAGCCAGAGCCTTGATTATGCAGTCGTACCGATAGGCCTCCCGATCAAAGTACTCAAGTGGACCACTCAACGTAGGTACCGAGCGCAGCGCGGCTAGGACGCCATGCAAGGCCGTCTTGAGGTAGTACTCTAAGTTCGAACAGAGTAATAGATGGTTTGCTCCACGCCCTGCGCTGTGGACGATGTCACAGCGGGTCCGCCAGAGGCGCTGAATCTGCCAGCGTACCCGCTGATCATGCTTACGCAGCCGTTCGAGCATTGTGGCGGGCGTGGCGACTTCACTCAGGAACTGCTGGACTTGGATCTGCAGGAATGGCTCAGCGGCCAAACCGGCATGAATGGCGGCCTGCTGAGTCGGGTCCTTGAACACGTCCCATAGCTGGCCCAGGGTCAAAGCGCGCAGATTCAGTGGTTGGCAGTTGGCATCGACCAAGCCGATGCCAAAGTCCGTAAGAAGGTTGCGTACGACGATGAGGAGCTTGGGGGCGTAGCTCAGGCCAATGACGGGCGCCAAGCTCGATTCCACCGATTTCCCAATGCCGCTGCCTGCCTGACCGCCCCGCACAAGGTATTCCAGCGCGGTCCACCAATGTACCAACTTGGTCTCAATGGTGTCCTGATCGCGCCCCTGGCGGTAAAGGCGAAATGCAGAGGTAATCCGATCTCGACCCTCATCGCTGAAGCGGGAACCGCCGATAAGTTCGTTCACACTGGCGACAAAATCTGCCGCATCGTTACCATTGAGCGCCAACGTGGGATTGGGCACAACTCTAGGCAAGTAGTAGACCCGGCCTCCTTGCTCGGGCCGCGACAGATCCAGGACCGCAAACTGGCCTGGGATCTGCAACCTAGCCTGTTCGTATTCGAACCGAAGCAGGTTGATGACGTTTGCGAGCTGATCGTAGGCCTGTAACCCCGCCGCCCTACGGTCGGCGGCTGAGAGCCCCCGAATGGTAACGAAACGACGCTTGGGCAAAGGTGTGAGGTAGCTGGTCTTGGCATGCCTAACGTGCAGGGCAAACGGCGGTGTGTCGGAAATAGCCAGATGCCCTAGCGCTGCCGGGATTTCTTCAGGCTTGGTGATCTGATCCAGCGCGAAGGTTACGTCGAATATCTGACTAGGTTGCGTCAACAGCAAGCGTGTTAGCCCAAGCTTACGATCGAAGCGGTACACCCGGTCTGGCTTGCGCGGAACGAGTACCTCGGCGTAGATGCGATAAAGTGACTCAAGCGAAAAATTGCGGTCAAGCAACGTGCTTAGAAGCGCCGCTGTGATTCCGTGCACTACCGTCAGATCCGGCGCATGGCCTTGATCGGGTTGGGTGATCAGAAGATCCTCGAGTTGGCTGAAAGCAATCGGGATGTATTGCTGGTCCAAGAGCGGCTGAAGTTCATTGACGGTGTAAGCGAGCATCCGTTCATCAGGGCCCCTGGCACTGACCAGCTTGAGCTTGTCACCGTTCAGCAAGGCGTTCAGACGTGCCATGACCGGAGGAAACGGCCCGACGGTGAGGACACGATCGGCCGCGAGTAATTGCTGCGCCTCATCCAAGATCATGGCCTTGTCCTCGGGCTTGGCTTCGGCGAAGGTCAGGGCGCGCTGGATCTCGCGCAGCATGGTCCCGGGGTTCATGACTCGGACACGATAGGAATCCAGTGAGTACTCATGAACCAGGTTGAACCAGCAAGACAGGAAGTAGCGCTGGGCGTCGGTGGGTGCGGTAAGTGCCCCGAGGCGCTTGTCGATTCGCATGCATTCAGTCCGGTGAGGGGTGGCTTGACATTCGGCGCAGCCTGCTCGTTATACTAGACGCCTGACCTTCGGGTCATCCGAAAACTAAAGGGGAAAGGAGCGCGGGCCTGGGCTTGCTCCCGCCGCGAATTCCGCCCCACTTCTTCGACGGCCCGCTTTCGCGGGCCGTTTTTCGTGGTCATCCCAACTGAGCGTAGAGATGCGCTCGGCCGATCCGGCAGACTCTTTGGGTTCGAGATTGCCGGGTCGTCTAATGCGCGGTGCACGAACCCTTGCAGAGCTACGCGCAACGTCGGCTGTTCGATCCGCAGGGCATCCAGACGCCCGAATGGTAGTCTCCCCATTGGGACTGGCCCAGGCCGGGGGTGGTTTTGGCCTGCGAACCCGCGACCTGTGGAAGCTCGGCCAGTTGTACCTTGATGGCGGGCGCTACGGTGGCAAGCAACTCATTCCAGCCGAGTGGGTCCAACGCTCGATCAACGCACAGGCGATGGCGCGTGAGGACGCGGACTACGGTTGCCTGTGGTGGCTGATGAAGATTTCGTATGGCGATGCGACCATCACGGTGCCTACGATGGCCGGCACCGGCGGAAACGCGGTGTTCCTGCTGCCGAAAATGCACGCCGTGGTCGTGATCACTACCACCAACTACAACGAACGGCAGCCGCACATGCTGACGTTCAAGCTGCTGACCCACGACCTCTTGCCGGCGCTGTAGAGCCTTGCGCGAGCATCGAGGAGGCAACGTCTGCTTTGGGTCGAAAGCTGACTACTGCACTCGCCTGGTATCGCTGCATTCATTCCACGTTTACATGCGGATGTATAATCGGGTGCATGGCTCTGCGTGCGCTCCTGATGCGGTTGTTCCTGGTCGTTGCGCTTTTGGCCAACGGTCCGGGCGTCGCGGGCGCGTCCATGCATCTGGAGCACCTGCGCAACTCCGGCGATCTGTCTGACGTGGCTGCGGTGCAGGCAGCAGCAGAGGCAATAACCGCCTGCCACGGGGCCGAAGCGACCGCTCCAGCGGCCGTGGATCACGGCCCCCCGCAGGCTACGAATGAGGCCGGCGACGCATCGCCAGCGGATGACTGCTGCCGGGCGGGCGATTGCTGCGCATGCATGCACCATTGCTCAGCGGCACTTGCCTGGTCGATGCTTGCCGACCTCAGCACCGGCTACCGGCAGACCGCCGAACCTTTCCTGTCCGGGCACGCATCCGCGGCCCGGGCCAACCTCCTGCGACCTCCGATCGGCTAAGTGTCGCGGCGCGCCGTCATCGGCGCCGCTGGATCTGTCCGTGAGTTCCGCACTGACAGAGTAATGCTCGCTTCGCGAGCCTTCGACCTTTTCCCGGAGTTTCCATGTCTTCCGATTCTTTCGGCCGTGCCGAGGGGCTGTCTGTCCCGTCGCGCCGCCTCTTTGTTCAGGGACTAGCCGCCGGCGGCGCCGTTGCGGCACTCGGCCTCTGGCCCCGTTCGAGCTGGGCCGTCCAGGCCGAGGGCGTACCCAACGTGCTCTCGGGCACCGACTTCGACCTGACCATCGGCGAGACGCCGATGAACTTCACCGGCGCCACGCGCACCGCGATCACGGTCAACGGATCCATTCCGGCACCGCTGCTGCGCTGGCGCGAAGGCACCACCGTCAACCTGCGGGTCCGCAATGCCCTGCCCGCCGGCTCCATCCATGGCAGCCAGGCGTCGATCCACTGGCACGGGATCCTGCTGCCGGCCAACATGGACGGCGTGCCCGGGCTCAGCTTCAACGGCATCAACCGCGGCGAGACGTATCAATACCGCTTCGACGTCGTGCAGGGCGGCACCTACTGGTACCACAGCCATTCCGGCTTCCAGGAGCAGGCCGGCCTCTACGGGCCGCTGATCATCGAGCCGCTGGAACCCGAACCGTTCGCATATGACCGCGATTACGTGGTCATGCTCAGCGACTGGACCGATCTTGATGCGAAGCGCCTGTTCGCCCGGCTCAAGAAGCGCTCGGATTTCGACAACTTTTCCAAGCGGACGGTTGGCGATTTCTTCCACGACGTGGAGCAGAACGGCCTGGCCGCTACCGTCGAAGACCGCAAGATGTGGGGCCAGATGCGGATGACGCCGACCGACCTGTCGGACGTCAACGCCAACACCTATACCTACCTCATGAACGGCACGACCTCGCTCGGCAACTGGACCGGGCTGTTTCGGTCGGGCGAGAAGGTGCGCCTGCGCTTCATCAACGGCTCCGCGATGACGTACTTCGACGTGCGTATTCCCGGCCTGAAGATGACCGTGGTCGCGGCCGATGGCCAGTACGTGCGTCCGGTGACCGTTGACGAGTTCCGCATCGCCACCGCCGAGACCTTCGACGTCATTGTCGAACCCACCGGGCAGGATGCATTCACCATCTTCGCCCAGGACAGCGGCCGCTCCGGCTACATCAGCGGCACCCTCGCGGCCAGGGAAGGCTTGCGCGCGCCGATTCCGAGCGTCGACCCAAAGCCGATCCTCAGCATGGACGACATGGGCCATGGCGGAATGGGTGGCGGCGGCCACGACATGTCGTCGATGGCCGGCGGTGCCATGGCCGGAATGGATCACAGCGGCCACGACATGTCGTCAATGTCCTCCAATGCGACAGCCGGCGGCAGCATGGCCGGCATGGACCACGGTGGCGGCGGGATGCAGGAACACCCTGTCACCGAAACCGGCAATCCCCTGGTCGACATGCAGACGATGGCGCCCGTGCCCAGGTTGGATGACCCGGGCATCGGCCTGCGCGACAACGGTCGCCGTGTGCTGACCTACGCCGATCTGCGCAGCACCTTCCGCGACCCCGACGGGCGCGAGCCCGGGCGCACGATCGAGCTGCACCTGACCGGACACATGGAGCGCTTCTCCTGGTCGTTCAACGGCGTGAAGTTCGCCGACGCACAGCCGCTGCGCCTGAACTACGGCGAGCGCCTGCGGATCGTGCTGGTCAACGACACGATGATGTCGCACCCGATCCATCTCCACGGCATGTGGAGCGACCTCGAGGACGAATCGGGCAACTTCATGGTGCGCAAGCACACCATCGACATGCCGCCCGGCACCCGGCGCAGCTACCGGGTGCGTGCCGATGCCCTTGGCCGTTGGGCCTACCACTGCCACCTGCTCTACCACATGGAAGCCGGCATGTTCCGCGAAGTGCGGGTGGAGGAATGAACGCCATGATCCGTTCCCACCGCCATTCTCTGGCCATCGGCCTGGCCTCTGCACTATCACTCGCAGCCGGCATCGCGCCGGTGTGGGCGCAGCAGGCGGACCATGCGGCGCACCAGCCGCCAGCGAAACCCGCTGCAAGCCAGCCGCCGGCCAAGCCTGTGGACCCGCATGCCGGCCACCAGCCGAGCCCGCCCGCCAGGAGTTCCGAGGACGAGGGGGCGATGGACCACGCCAACATGGGCCACGGCGCCATGAAGCAAGGGGCCGCAGTCATGGCTGGCGATGATCACTCCAAGATGGACCACTCGTCGATGGTTCATCAGCCTGCTGCCAGCCAGGATCTTCCAGCCACGGCCGAGCCGCGCGAGCCCATCCCGGTCGTTACACCGGCAGATCGGGCCGCCGCGTTCCAACCACTCGACGCCCACGTGATGCACGGCGAATCGATCAACTCGTACTGGTCGCTTGACCGGCTTGAAGCGTGGGACGCGGATGAGCGCGGCACCGGCATGTTCTGGGAAGCGCAAGGCTGGGTCGGCTCCGACTTGAACCGGCTCTGGCTCCGCAGCGAGGGCGAGCGTGCAGGCGGCTCTACCGAATCGGCGGATGTGGAAGTCCTGTACGGCCGCGCGATCGCCCCCTGGTGGGACGCCGTCGCCGGCATTCGCCATGACTTCGGCTTTGGCGGCGCCCTGTCGCGCACCTATGCCGCGCTCGGCGTCATCGGCCTTGCCCCGTACAAGTTTGAAATCAAGGCGACCGCCTATCTCGGGCAGTCCGGCCAGGTCGGACTCGGCGCGGAAGCCGAATACGAAACGCTGTTCACCAACCGCCTGATCGGCCAGTGGCTGGTCGAGGGCGAAGCATGGAGCAAGGACGATCCGGCGGTTGGCATCGGCAGCGGACTGAGCAAGGTCGAAGCCGGTTTCCGCCTGCGCTACGAGTTCCATCGCCGGTTTGCGCCCTACCTCGGCGTGGTCTGGGAACGCGCTTATGGCCGAACCGCGGATCAGCGTCGCGCGCAGTCCGGGGACATCGACGACACCCGGATCGTGGCGGGCGTTCGTATCTGGTTCTGACAGGCAAACGCACATTGAAACCCGACACCCGAACCACGCCTGACTGTGACGGCTGGCAAGCACACAACCATCGATCTACTGGAGTCTCTGCATGAACGCAATGACAACTTCCATCACCCTCGCCCTGGCGCTCGCCATCGTGCCGCCAGCGATGGCAAAGGCGACGCAGTCCCATGCACAACATCACCCCGTCGCCGCGGCCAGCGCGGACGTGGATGTTCCTACCGACGCAACAGCCGCGGTCGCGGTGGCCGAACGCTTCCACGGCGCGCTGTCCAGCGGTGACATGGCCACGGTCGAAGCGCTGCTCGCAGCCGACGTCCTCATCCTGGAATCCGGAGGCGCCGAGCGCAGCCGCGAGGAATACATGGGCCACCACGCCGTCAGCGATGCGGCATTCCTCAAGGGCGCGCATCGCCAGCTGCTCCGCCAGCGTGCACGGGTCGCGGGCGAGTTCGCTTGGGTCGGCACCGAAAGCGAGCTGCACGCCAAGAAGGACGGCAAGCCACTGACCGTCCAGAGCACCGAGACGATGGTGCTGCAACAGACCGCGGACGGCTGGCGCATCGTCCACATCCATTGGTCCTCGCGAACCAAACGCTGAGCGGGGACTCCGAAATGAAGGCTTACAGATTGAACCGCCTGACCTGGGTTGCCTTTGCGGTGGCGGGCCTGGGTGCTTGCACCCAGGCGGCTACACCCACGCAATCCACCATCGCGCCCGCTGCACAGGTCGTCCAGGAAACAGCCGACGCGACTCCCGCTGCCCTGCCCCGCATGACCGTCCACAAGACCCCGACCTGCGGGTGCTGCGGCAGCTGGATCGACCACGTGAAAAAAGCAGGCTTCACCGTGGATGTGCATGACATGGACGACCTGGGTCCGGTCAAGGAGCGCCTGGGTGTTCCCTATGCCAAGGGCTCCTGCCATACGGCCGAGGTCGGCGGATACCTCATCGAGGGCCATATCCCGGCCGAGGACATCAAGCGCCTGCTTGCAGAGAAGCCGGACGCACGCGGCCTAGTCCTGCCGGGAATGCCGCTCGGTTCGCCCGGCATGGAGGTGCCGGACGGGCGCCAGCAGCCGTACACGGTCGAACTGGTCCGGCACGACGGAACCACTGAGCCGTTCTCACAGCACTGAACAGCCACCAAGCAATGCCGCCGAACGGAGGCATTGCACCACCTTCGCAACGAGGATCATCGATATGAACTTGTCAAACGTTTTTCGCTCCATGGCGCTCGTCTTCGCGATCGCAGCGGGCCAGTTCTCGCTGCAAGTTGCCCACGCCCACGCCGCGCTGCAGCAGTCCACGCCGGCGGCAAATGCGGTGGTGGCCTCGCCGAGCCAGATTGATCTGGTATTCAACGAAACGCTGATTCCGCGGGCCTCGCGCCTCAAGTTGCTCATGAAGCACGGCAGCTCCACCATGCCGGTCGAGAATTTCACGACCGAGATCGTCAACAACGGCAAGACGCTGCGTGCCAAGCTGCCCAAGCCACTGGCTGCGGGTGCCTATCGCGTGGAATACCGCGCCGTTGGGGGCGACAACCACCCGATGACGGGCAGCTTCAGCTTCACTGTGCGCTGAGGATCCCGACATGTTCGACCCGGCGGCGTACGTGTTGCGGTTCCTCGAGTATCTGGTCCTGATGGTCCTGTTCGGGGTGCCATTGTTCGGATGGTACGGTTCGCATCGAACCGCCATCGCCGACGCCTTGAGCGATTGGCCGCTCAGGGGAGTTCTGTTGCTGGGTGCCGCCGTCGGTCTCATGCTCACCGGGACCGACGTCGTGGTCAAGACCGCGAGCATCTTGGGGATGCCGGTTGCCGACGTCGATCGCGCATCGCTGGGCTGGTATTTGTTCGAGACGTCCGCAGGCCTGGCAGCGACAGCGAGGGGCGCATTGCTGGTCATCCTGATCGTCGTGCTCGGATGGCAGCGCCGCCGCGGAAAGGTGGAGTCCGCCTTTCCGCGGCTGGCAATGCTGGCGGGCGGCGCACTTGCTACGCTGGCATGGAACGGCCACGCCGCCGCCGGTGAAGGCGCGTCCGGTGCGCTGCGGCTTGCTGCGGGCCTGGTCCACCTTCTCGCGGCAGGCGGCTGGGTTGCCGCGGTACTGGTGTTCCTGGGCCTGCTCCTGCGCAGGGAGGCGGTCTCCGGCAGTGGGCACCTTCGAACGACGCATGATCTTCTGCACGGATTCTCGACGCTCGGCACGGTCTTCGTCGCTGCGCTCATCGTGTCCGGCATCACGCACTACGGTGATCTCACCGCATGGTCGTTGTCGACACTGCTCGAGAGCACGTACGGGAACCTGCTGCTGGTGAAGCTTGCCCTGTTCGGAGGCATGCTGGGTCTGGGTGCATTGCACCGCTGGACGCTGGTGCCGCGCCTGGGACGCGCCTTGGAAAGCGGCGATCCTGTGCAGGAGGTGCGCGCCCTGCGGCAGAGTGTCGCGGCTGAAGCAGCACTGGCCATCCTGATCCTGATCGTCGTTTCTGTGCTGGGAACGCTCAGCCCCGCGGCTGCCTGAGCGCGATGGCGCATAGTCTTGATGGTCCCTCCCCCGCCGAGCATCGGCACGAACTCCCCCGCCGTCTCTGTTCCTGACCAGAAATTGATCTGGATCAGTTGCACCGGATCAGACAAAGAGTAAGCTCCGACCATGATCCGCCTTCGCCATCGGAACTGGTTCAAGCGCACTGCCCTCCTCGCGATGGTGGCGTTGCTCTGGTCCCAGTTCGCACTGGCCGGTCATGGCGGCTGTCTGGATCTCAAGGCCACAACCGCCGCAGTCGCGGCCGACGCGGACACCCACCACGACCACGGTCACGGTTGTGGCGCCGAGCTTCCCTCGGCTGACGAGGCACTGTGTACCGCGCACTGCAGCGAAGGCGACCTCTCGGCAGACAGCGGACGCATCCCGCCGGTTCCGCCGCTGCTTGTCGGCGTGTGGTTCTCCTGGTTCGCGGTCGCGGAAGTCGCGGACGGTGGCCCCGGGGTTACGTCCACATGGGTCGATTCGCCACCCACGCCTGCCTGGCACCGACCCACCGCGCATCCCGCGGCCCTCCTGCTGATCTGATGCCCGAACGCTGACTGCGCCGCACGCCTGTGCGGTGCAGTGCTGTGCGTTCGTGCCGTGCGCGTCACGGCATGTGTTCCTGCCCCGGCCGAGCGACTGCGTCGCGTCGGCCCAAGGACACTGATATGGCATCTCCGTTCTACCTGTGGCAGGCCAGCCGCCTGCACTGCCACCCGCTGTCCTGCCAGCGGCCACCGCGGCGGCGCCTGCTCGCCTGCGTGCTCGCCGGCGCCTTGTGGGCGCTGGCGCTGCCGGTGACCGCAACCGAGCCCATCCCGGGACACAGTCTCGAGTCGATCCGGACCTGGGTGCTCGAACACAACCCCGAGCTTCGGGCCATGGGCTTGGAAACCCAGGCTGCCGAAGCGCGGATCCTGCCGGCGGGCGCCCTGCCCGACCCAATGGCCTCAGTGGGATTTCGCGGCCTCGATCCGGACAAACCCTGGCGCACCGTCGGTGCCGACCGTGAGGTCAACTACGCGCTGCGCCAGCGCTTCCCGCTCTGGGGCAAGCGCGACCTGATGCGGACTGCGGCCAGCCAGGACGCGGTCGCGATCGGGCTCGATCGCATCACCGCGGCGCGCGACCTGCTGTCCGACGCCGAGGCGGCCTACGCACGTTATTGGCATGCCGATCAAGCGGTAGCCGTGCTCGATCGCCGCATCGCCCTGCTCCGCCAGGTCGAAGAGATCGCGGGAGTGCGCTACGCCCTTGGCCGCGCGCCACAGCAGGATGCCATCCGCGCCCAGGTCGAGCAGACCAGCCTGCAGCGCGAGCGGATCGAACGCCTCGCCGCCAAGCAGGAGGCGGCCGCCACCTTGAACGCGGTGCTGGGGCGCCGTTCCGATGCACCGCTGGCGGCTCCCGACGAGGCGCCGCGCCTTGCCGTCCGCAGCGCTTCGCTTGCCGAGGCTCTGGACGCCGCCGACACGCACCCCGCGGTCCGTTCGCAGCAGGCCCGCGCCGAGGCCGCGCGCACGAATGTGGTGCTGCAGCGTCGCAACCGCTTTCCCGACATCACCGTCGGCGTGGGTGCGATGCAGCTGGGCAACGGCATCCAGAGTACCGAGCTGATGCTCGAGGTGGAGATCCCGTTCCAGCAGCGCGCCCGCCGCGAGCGCGAGCGCGAATCGCGCCTGCTCGAGGAAGCCGCGCTGGCCCGCAGGGACGCCACGCTGCGGGCCGTCGAGGAGCGAGGCGCTTCCGCCTGGTCGCAGTGGACCAGCGCCCGCGAACGCCGGCAACTGATCCAGAACACGCTGCTGCCGCAGGCCGACGCCACCTGGCAGTCGGCGCTGGCGAGCTACCAGGTCGGCGAAGTCGACTTCGGGACGCTGCTGGAAGCACTCAATGAATGGCAGGGCGCCGACCTCGCACGGGTCGATGCATTGCGTGACGAACTGTTGGGCGCCGCCGCCGTGCGCGCCATCGAAGGAGATATCCGATGACCCGTGTCCAGACCCTGTCGCTCGCCATCGGCGTCGCACTCGCCGCCCTCACCACAGGCTGGATGGCCGGCCGCGCGACCAACGATTCGCCGACCGCAGCTACATCCGCCGAGGCGCCTGCCGCGGAGCGCAAGGTGCTTTATTACCGAAATCCCATGGGGCTCCCCGACACCTCGCCGGTGCCGAAGAAGGATCCGATGGGCATGGACTACGTTCCGGTCTATGCCGACGACGCGCCGCCGGCGGCGCCGGGCACGGTGGTGCTGCCGCCGGACAAGGTGCAGGCGCTGGGCGTGCGCACGGAAGCGGTTACGCGCGGGGCACTGTCCGCCACCGTGCGCACCAGCGGCACGGTCGAGGTCGACGAGACCCGACAGTACGTCATTGCCCCGCGCTTCGAAGGCTGGGTGGAGCGGCTGTACGCGAACCAGACCGGCATGCGGGTCCGCGCCGGGCAGCCGCTGCTATCCGTCTACAGCCCGCAGTTGGCTGCGGCGCAGCAGGAATACAGGCTCGCTGACGAGACCGCCCGCAGGCTGGCCGGATCCGATCCCGCCAGCGCGGCATCGATGACCCGCCTACGCGATGCCGCCCGTACCCGCCTGCGCAACTGGGAAATCAGCAATGCGCAGATGGGCAAGAAGGCCCTGATCCTCACCGCGCCGGCAAATGCGGTGGTGATCGAAAAACCGGTGGTCCAGGGCGCCCGGTTCGAGGCGGGCGAGACCATCCTGCGCCTGGCCGACCTGTCGATGGTGTGGGTGGTCGCCAAGGTGCCGGCGGCGCAGGCCGCGGGCATAGCAATCGGCCAGCCCGCCCGCTTTGAAACCGTAGCCCTGCCAGGCCAAGTGGCCAAGGGCAAGGTCACCTTCGTGCAGCCCGTCATCGATGCAATGACGCGCACCGTGGACGTGCGCATCGCATTGCCCAATCCCAACGGCGACCTGCGGCCCGGGCTCTACGGGACGGTGCTGCTCGAGGCGCCGGGAACCGGCCCGGTGCTCACCGTTCCGCGTTCGGCCGTGCTGGACAGCGGCACGCGCCAGATGGTGCTGGTTGAGACCGGCGCGGGCCGTTTTGTACCGCGCGACGTGACCCTGGGTCGTCGCGGCGGCGAGCGCATCGAGATCCTCGACGGGTTGTCTGAAGGCGAACAGGTCGTGGTGTCCGCCAACTTCCTGATCGACGCCGAGAGCAACCTGCAGTCGGCACTCAAGGGGCTTGAGGGTCACGCAGGACACGGGTCGCCCTCCGGCACCAGTGAAGATCCGCAGCGCGAACAGTCAGGCGATGGCGCCGCCGACCCGCACGCCGGCCATGGTGCCGAGGCAGCGGATCCGCACGCCGGGCACAGCGAGGAGGCGGCTGACCCACATGCCGGCCATGCCATGCCTGCGGCGCCGGCGGATGCGCCGGCTCCCGCCAGCGCCCTTGACGCACCCGCCGGCCAAGACGGCCATGGCGGCCATGGCGGCCACGGGACGATGGGCGACCACGCCGCACCTACTTCCCCCACCGGGCACGAGGGGCACTGACATGCTTGGCCGTCTCATTGAATGGTCGGTACGCAACGTCTTCCTGGTGCTGGTGATGGCGCTGGCGATCGTCGCCGGTGGCATCTACGCGCTGACGAACACGCCGCTGGACGCCCAGCCGGACCTCTCGGACGTACAGGTGATCGTGTTCACCGAGTACCCAGGGCAGGCGCCCCAGGTGGTCGAGGATCAGGTCACCTATCCGCTGACCAGCGCCCTGCTCGCAGTTCCGAAATCGCGAGACGTCCGCGGCTTCTCGTTCTTCGGCGCCTCCTTCATCTACGTCATCTTCGAGGAAGGTACGGACCTGTACTGGGCGCGCTCGCGCGTGCTCGAAAACCTCAACGTCGCGTCGAAGAACCTGCCGCCCGGCGTGGCACCCGCACTCGGCCCTGACGCCACCGGCGTGGGTTGGGTCTATCAGTACGTCCTCAAGAGTGACCGCCACTCGCTGGACGAACTGCGCGCGATGCAGGACTGGTATCTGCGCTACCAGCTGACCACCGCGCCCGGGGTGGCCGAGGTCGCCAGCGTCGGTGGCTTCGTGCGCCAGTACTCGATCACCGTCGATCCGGTGCGGCTGCGCGCGTTCGACATCCCGATTTCGCGGGTGTCCGAGGTGATCGCCGCGAGCAACCGCGACGTTGGCGGCCGTGTGATCGAAATGGCCGAGACCGAGTACATGGTGCGGGGCCGTGGCTACCTGCGCGGCATCGAGGACATCGAGAACCTGGTGCTGCGCGCCGAAGGCGGCGCACCGGTGCTGATAGGCGATGTTGCCCGGGTCGAGCTTGTGCCCGATGAGCGCCGCGGGATCGCCGACCTGGACGGCAAAGGCGACGTGGTGGGCGGGATCGTGATTGCGCGATTCGGCGAGAACGCCCTGGCCGTGATCGGTGGGGTGAAGGACAAGATCGCCCAGCTTGCGCGCGGACTGCCGGAGGGCGTCAGCGTGCAGGCGGTCTACGACCGGTCCGATCTCATCGTGCGTGCGATCAAGACCCTGCGCACGACCCTGCTCGAGGAGAGCCTGATCGTCGCCCTGGTGTGCCTGATGTTCCTGTTCCATGCGCGCAGCGCGCTGGTGGCGATCGTCATGCTGCCGGTCGGCGTGTTGATCGCGGTGATCGCGATGCGTGTGCTGGGCATGAACTCCAACATCATGAGCTTGGGAGGCATCGCAATCTCGATCGGCGTGATGGTCGACGCGGCGATCGTGATGATCGAGAACGCGCACAAGCACATCGAGCGCTCCGATGGCTCTCGCAGCCGCACCCAGCTGATCATCGACGCCTGCCGCGAAGTCGGGCCGGCGCTGTTCTTCAGCCTGATGATCATCACCGTCTCGTTCCTGCCGGTGTTCGCGCTGGAGGCGCAGGAAGGCCGCCTGTTCAAGCCGCTCGCGTTCACCAAGACCTTCGCCATGGCCGGAGGCGCGCTGCTGTCGGTGACGCTGGTGCCGGTGCTCATGCTGCTGTTCGTGCGCGGCAAGATCGTGCCCGAGCACAAGAACCCGATGAACCGGTTCCTGGTCGCGGCTTATCGACCGGTGATCGACGTCGTGCTGCGGCACCGCATGGCCACGATCGTGCTCGCGCTGGTCGCCCTGTTCGCCAGCCTGTGGCCGGCATCGCGCGTAGGCAGCGAGTTCATGCCCACGCTCAACGAGGGCACGCTGCTGTACATGCCTGCGTCGCTGCCGGGCATGTCGGTGACCAAGGCCTCCGAGCTGCTGCAGCAGCAGGACCGGGTCATCAAGGGTTTCCCGGAAGTGGAATCGGTGTTCGGCAAGGCGGGGCGCGCCCTGACCGCCACCGATCCGGCGCCGCTGGAAATGTTCGAAACCGTCATCAACCTCAAGCCCGAGGACCAGTGGCGCGACGGCATGACCACCGACAAGCTCATTGCCGAGATGGACGCGGCGCTGAAGTTCCCGGGTGTCGCCAACTCCTGGACGATGCCGATCAAAGCCCGCACCGACATGCTGGCCACGGGCATCCGAACGCCCGTGGGCATCAAGATCTTCGGCAACAACCTGGACCAGCTGGAAGCCCTGGCCACCGAGATCGAAGCCGTGGTGCGGCAGGTGCCGGGGACGACCAGCGCCTTCGCCGAACGCCTGACCGGTGCCTACTACCTCGACATCACCCCAGACCTGGCCAGCCTGGCTCAATACGGAGTGACCCTGGGCGAGGTGCAGGACGTGGTGGCGGCCGCGCTGGGTGGCGAGATGGTCACCACCATCCTGCAGGGCCGCGAGCGTTTCAGCGCGATCGTGCGCTATCCGCGCGAACTGCGCGACGACCCGCAGCGCATCGGGACCCAGGTGCTGGTGCCGGTGCCCGGCGGTGCGCAGGTGCCGCTCGGCGAGTTGGCGAAGATCGAGGTTAGGAAAGGGGCGCCCAGCATCCGCACCGAGAACGCCATGCTGGCCGCATACATCTATGTCGATACCCGCGAAAGCGACCTCGGCCGCTACGTGAAGGCGGCGCAGGAAGCGGTCACTCGACAGGTGCAGTTCCCATCGGGCTACTACGTGACCTGGAGCGGTCAATACGAGTACATGCAGCGCGCCGCCGAAAAAATGCGGGTCGTCATTCCGGTGACGCTGGCGCTGATTTTCCTGCTGCTGTACCTCAACTTCCGCCGCGTCACCGAGTCGCTGATCGTGATGCTGTCGGTGCCGTTCGCCCTGGTCGGCGGTATCTGGCTGATGTGGCTGCTCGACTACAACACCAGCGTCGCGGTTATCGTGGGCTTCATTGCATTGGCCGGCGTCGCCGCGGAAACCGGCGTGGTGATGCTGATCTACCTCGACCACGCACTGGAGGTGCGCGCCGCGCAGCGGCAGGCCGAAGGCCGCCCGCTGGATGCACGGGACCTGCGCGAAGCGATCATTGAAGGCGCGGTCGACCGCGTGCGCCCGAAGATGATGACCGTGGTCGCGATCATGGCCGGCCTGCTGCCGATCATGTGGAGCAGCGGCACCGGCTCCGAGGTCATGCGCCGCATCGCCGCACCGATGGTGGGCGGGATGGTCTCGTCGACCATCCTGACGTTGGCGGTGATTCCGGCGCTGTACTCGCTGATCAAGCAGCGGCAACTGGCCAGGAAGCCGCCGGCACCTGCCGCACTGCCCGTGGACGGGCCGTGATGCCCACTTTCCACGCACCTGATCCAGGGCGGTCCGCGCACGCGCGGAGCCGTTCTTCCGGTCGTCTGCGGCGCGGCCGGAGGAATGTGATCCATCGCCGCTTCCCGAGGGGATCGTCATGACTGCCAAACCTACACAAAACGCGACCGGGTCCCGACGTTGGGTCTTCTGGATGTTCTTGGTGCTGGCCTTGTTCTATCTCGGCTTCGAGCACCGCGCCCACCTTGCGGGAACGCTCCGCTGGTTGCCGCTGGCCATCCTGCTGCTGTGCCCGTTCATGCACATGTTCATGCACAAAGGACATGGCGGGCATGGAGGTCACGGGCGCGGCGGCAATGCCGACGACACACCCAATGGCAGCCCCGACACCCGTGGCAAGCCTGCAATGACCGATGAAAGGTCCGACACCTCACACAGAGGACACTGACATGCATGCATCTGAAGATGGCTATGGCCTCTGGCTCCTTGCGGCCGTCAACGCCGCGTTCTTCATCTTCTTCGCCTGGAGCTTCTACAAGCCGTTGACCCGGTGGGACTGGCGGGGGTTCGGAATGTTCTCCGCCTTCATCGTGGCGCTGTTTGCGGAAATGTATGGCTTCCCGCTGACGCTCTACGTTCTGGGCGGCTGGCTCAGCGCCAACTATCCGCAGGTCAATTGGCTCAGTCACGACGCGGGCCACCTGTTCGAGATGTGGTTCGGCTGGCGCGCCAACCCGCATTTTGGTCCATTCCACGTCGCGAGCCTCTTCCTGATCGGCGGTGGCTTCTGGCTGCTGTCGGCTTCCTGGCCCGTGCTGTATCGGGCACAGCGCGAGGGCCGGATAACTCGAGAGGGCGTGTATGCCCGCATGCGCCACCCGCAGTACGTCGCCTTCGTGCTGGTGTTGACTGGCTTCCTGCTGCAGTGGCCCACGCTGCTCACACTCGCCAGCTATCCGGTGCTCGTGTGGGCCTATGCCCGCCTCGCGCGCCGTGAGGAAAAAGACTGCCTGAGCCGTTTCGGCAATGATTACGTCAGCTACATGCAGGAGATCCCCGCCTTCATTCCGCGACGTCGGCGCGCCCCCGCCCCATCGGCGGGAGGAACCCGGTGACCCAGGTTGAGGAACTGCCTGAAAAGCGTTTGGCCGTTC
This sequence comes from Thermomonas sp., assembly GCF_046293095.1. Classification (GTDB taxonomy): domain Bacteria; phylum Pseudomonadota; class Gammaproteobacteria; order Xanthomonadales; family Xanthomonadaceae; genus Thermomonas. Next base: position 54,170 of record NZ_JBKBPN010000008.1, on the reverse strand, counting down.
CAGTTATCGACCTGCATGTCTCTTCCGTTCTGGCTCTTGTCCCCGATCGTCGTTTCCATTCAAGCCCCATCCAAGGAGTCCGCTCAATGAATACGGTCACACCCGTTGCCTGTTCCGCAGCCCCACGTACGAATCCCTACCGCTGGTTCGCCGCGCTGGCGATGGCTGGCGCACTCGCCTTCTCGTTCGCAGCGCCGGGTGTCGCGTCCGCGAACGAGGGCGGCTTCCGCCACAACGTCTTGATGCGCGGCCAAGTGCTGGAGAAAGAGGACCAAACGCTTGTCGTCTGCGTCGGACAGGCCGACGGCGCCCAGGTCGGACAGGTGTTGGAAGTGATCCGGCACAAGCGCCGTAATCGCGGTCCACGGGATGTCGGGCCACGTTATCGCCGGGAATCCGTCGGTCAGGTGCGCATCACCGGGCTGTTCGACGGTCACTACGCGGAGGCTGAGGTGATCGCCGGCAGCCCCAAGGTCAACGACACGGTGGAGCTGGTTCGCCCCTGACCGGGCGCGCAGTGACGAGGATCCGCGGCGGTCCGTCATGTCATTTGCAATCACTTCCTTCGCGAACAGGAGTCACGTCATGGCAACGTATTCCAGCCCCACCCTGCAGTTCCTCGGCGCCGCCGGCACCGTCACCGGCTCGCGCTATCTAGTCGAGGCCAACGGCCAGCGCGTGCTGGTCGACTGCGGCCTGTTCCAGGGCTACAAGCAATTGCGCGAGCGCAACTGGGCGCCGTTTCCGGTCGACCCTTCGACCATCGACGCGGTCGTCCTGACCCACGCCCACCTTGACCATTCGGGCTATCTGCCGGCGCTGGTCAAGCAGGGGTTCCGCGGCCGGATCCACTGCACCTACGGCAGCGTGGCCCTGTGCGGTCTGCTGCTGCCCGACAGCGGGCACCTGCTCGAAGAAGAGGCGAAATACGCCGCGCGCAAGGGCTATTCCAAGCACAAGGAACCACGGCCGCTGTACACCGAAGACGATGCTCACCGCAGCCTGAAGCAGCTCAAGGGGCATGACTACGAGCGCGATGTCGAGGTCGCACCGGGCATCACAGTCCGCTTCCATCCCGCCGGCCACATCCTGGGCGCTGCCCACGTCAGCGTGGACGCGCAGGGCCAGCGCCTGCATTTCAGTGGCGACCTCGGGCGGCAGCAGGAGTCGCTGATGAATCCGCCGACCCCCCTGCCCGCCTGTGACGTGCTGGTCTGCGAATCCACCTATGGCAATCGCGAACACGTTGCGATCGACCAAGAGGCGGAACTCGCGCCGATCATCCGCCGCGTGGCTGCCCGTGGCGGTGTGATCGTCATCCCGGCGTTCGCTGTCGGTCGCGCCCAGACACTTATGTTGCATATCGCCCGGCTGCGCGAGCGCGGAGAGATCCCTCGGATACCGGTCTACCTCAACAGTCCGATGGCGGCCAACGCCACCGGCCTCTACCACGCTCACCATTCCGAGCATCGCGTGTCTCAAGAGGACTGCCAGCGGATGTTTGAGGTCGCCACCTTCGTCAACACTGTGGATGAGTCCAAGGCGCTCAACCGCCAGCGCGGGCCGATGATCATCATCTCGGCCAGTGGCATGATCACCGGCGGGCGCGTGCTGCACCACGTCGAGGCGTTCGGCCAGGATGACCGCAACGCGATCTTGCTGGCGGGCTACCAAGCCGGTGGAACACGCGGTGCCGCGCTGGCGGCGGGAAAGCGAACATTGCGCATGTTCGGCCGCGAGGTTTCCATTCGCGCCGAGGTAGTGCAGCTGGAAGGCTTCTCCGGCCACGCCGATGCGGGCGAGCTGCTGGACTGGATGCGCACCGCACCGTCTGCGCCGCGCGTCGTTTACCTCACCCACGGCGAGCCCGATGCAGCCGACACGTTGCGCGGGCGCGTGCAACGCGAACTGGGCTGGCGCGCGCGCGTGCCGGAGCACCTGGACCGCGTTGCACTGGATTCCCCGGAGACCCCATGAACCTGCACCCCAACTGCTGCACCGCCGACCAGCTGTCAGCCGCCGAGCGCCAGCGGATCCTTGAACTGGCCGATGCCCACCGGCAGGCTGATCGCGCGTTCGCACATTGGGCAGCCGGCTACGGCGTGATCCGGCATGACCCGCTCACCCAGCTGCGGGTCCGCCAGATGGTGGACGAACTGGTGGCCCTGGGCCGCACGCCCAATACCGGCACTGCTTGGCAGCGGCTCGCCGCGGCCGATCGCGTCGCCAGTGCCGGCATGTGGCTGGTGGCGCACATGACCTACAGCCAGCGGGTCCGTACCGACGGCACGGTCCTTGAGGCCGACGATTTCAAGCTCACGCCTGAAGGCCACACCGGCGGGTCCCTCAACATGGTGCCCGCCTACGCCGGCTACCTCCTGATGGACGCCCTGGATGGTGTCACCCGCGCTTGGATGATGGGCCAAGGGCACTGCGTGGCCGCGATCGACGCGCTGAACGTGTTGGTTGGCAACATGACCGACAGGCACGCCGAACGCTATGACCGCTCCGACGCCGGACTGAGCCGGTTCGTCGGCGACTTCTACGCCTACACGCTCAATCCGGACGGGACGCCGGCGTCGCCGCTGGGCTCCCACGTCAATGCGCATACCGCCGGGGGCGTGATGGAAGGTGGCTATCTCGGCTTTGCCGAGCTTCAGTACGTGCATGCGCCGCTCAAGGATGAACGCCTGGTGGCGTTCCTCAGCGACGGTGCGTTCGAAGAACAGCGCGGCAGCGACTGGGCGCCGCGCTGGTGGCGTGCCGAAGACAGCGGGCTGGTCAGCCCGATCATCATCCTCAACGGGCGGCGTATCGAACAGCGCAGCCAGATCACCCAGCAAGGCGGCGAGCGCTGGTTGGACCGGCACCTGCGCTTGAACGGCTTTGATCCGATCGCGCTGGACGGGCGCGATCCGGCCAGCATCGCGTGGGGCATCCACGTGATGGAATCGCGCCTGCAAGCGGGCGCCGCCGTCCCCGATACCGACGTGCGGCTGCCCTATGGCATCGCCGAAACCGTGAAGGGCTTCGGCTTCCCCGGCGCCGGGACCAACGCCTCGCACAATCTTCCCCTGCCCGGAAATCCGGCGGTGGATGCAGAGGCGCGCACGCTCTTCAATGAGGGCGCTGCAGCTCTGTTCGTGACCTTCCCCGAACTCGAGGAAGCCGTCGCCGCACTCAACAGCCACGATGACCAGCAGCGGGTGCGCGAGCGCGACCATGCGCTGGCCGATCGCCAGGTGGAACCGCCCCGCGTGCCGGCGATCGCCGACCGCGGCGCCGGCGGCGAGAGCTCGCCGATGACCGCGCTGGACGAGCAGTTTGTCGCGATCGCCGAAGCGAACCCGGGCCTGCGCGTGCGCGTGGGCAATCCCGACGAGCTGCGCAGCAACAAGCTCGACCGCACCCTGGACGCGATGAAGCACCGGGTGCACGAGCCCGAACCCGGTGTCGCCGAATCGACCACCGGCGCGGTCATCACCGCGCTCAACGAGGAGGCCGTGGTCTGCGCGGCGCTCGGCAACAAGGGCGGGCTGAACCTGGTGGTCACCTACGAGGCGTTCGCGCCGAAGATGCTCGGCGCCGTGCGCCAGGAACTGATCTTTGCCCGCCATCAGAAGCAGGCCGGACGCCCGCCCGGCTGGCTGGGCGTGCCTCTGGTGCTGACTTCGCACACGTGGGAAAACTCGAAGAACGAGCAGTCGCACCAGGATCCGACCATGGCCGAGGCGCTCATGGGCGAGATGGCCGACATCTCGCGCGTGGTGTTTCCGCCCGATGCCAACGGCGCCGCCGCAGCCCTCACCCACGCCTACGCGCAACGCGGCACGGTCACCACCCTGGTCGTCCCCAAGCGGCCGGTGCCCCATGAGTTGACGCCACAGCAGGCCAAGGCGCTGGCCGAGATCGGAGCGACGTGCCTGGCCGGCGATCCGGCGACGGCGGCGATCCTGCTCGTAGCCACCGGCGCGTACCAGCTGCAGGAAGTGCGCCGCGCGCAGGCGCGTCTGGTCGAACGCGGTGTGTCGGCCGCGATCGTCTATCTCGCCGAGCCCGGCCGGTTCCGCGCGCCGCGCGATCCGGAGGAGGCACGGTACGTGCACTCCGACACCGCGGTTCAGGCGCTGTTCCCGGTGAGCAGGCCGCGCGTATTCGTCACCCACACCCGTCCGGAGCCCTTCCTCGGCGCGCTCCGCCGGCTCGACACCGGCCCGGCCACCACCGCGGCGCTGGGCTTCGTCAACCGCGGCGGCACGCTGGACGTGCCGGGCCTGCTGTTCGCCAACCGCAGCACCTGGGCACACGTGGTCGACGCGGCTGCGCACGTCCTCGGCCAGTCCCGTGGCAGCCTGCTGTCCGAAGCGGAGCTGGCGGCAGTGGATGGCCGCGGCGATCCGGCCACGATCCTGCGCCCTGCCACGGGGCCAGCGTCGTGAGTCGCCCGGCCAGGACCTCGCGCTGATGGCGGGTACAGTGCGGCGCGGAGGTCAGATTGCCTGGGCCGGACTGAAGCTCGGAGTCGCCGTGCTGCGCCTGCGCCGGCGCGCACCCGACCTGCTCCCCGCATACGTCAGCACCACCCTGGTGGGGTTGGGCACCACCTTCGTCAAGCTGGGCCAAGGCTTGAGTCTGCGCTGGGACCTGCTGCCGGCACCCTACCGCGAGGCGTTGTCGCGATTGCACAGCGATGTGCCCCCCTTCCCGGCGGAGGAGGCCATGCGTATCGTCGAACAGGCGTTTGGCGCGCCGGTCGGCGAACTTTTCGCCAGCTTCGATGACAAGCCCCTGGCCGCGGCTTCAGTGGCCCAGATCCATCCAGCGCGCATGCATGATGGTCGCGATGTGGTCGTCAAGATCACCCGCCCCGGGATCCATGCCCAGGTGCAGGCGGATCTGCTGCTCCTGCGGCGCACGATGCGCGTCGCCCAGTGGATCTGGCCGCCACTGAAACGCCACCGGCCGCTCGAACTGGTGGACGAACTAGGCGCATTCCTGCGTGACGAGATCGACATGCGTCACGAGGCGCAGAACATGCGGCGCATGGCCAAGGTGCTGGATGCCCTGCCCGGCATCACCCAGCCGCACGTCGTCGAGCCGTATGCCACCCGCAACGTGCTTGTGCAGGATCGAAGCCACGGGACCCGTCTGGAGGCCGCGTACGGCACAGCGGCCGCTCCCGCACTGGCAAGGGCGCTGCTCGGTGCCTACGTGCATCAGCTCTTCGGCGCCGGCGTCTTCCATGCCGACCCGCACCCGGGGAATCTGTTCTTCTTTGACGACGGTCGCCTGTGCCTGCATGACTTTGGCTCGATCGGCGTGCTCGACCCTGCATCCCGGCTCGCGCTCGGCGGCATGGTCGAGGCCATTGCGGCCGACGACGCCGAGGGCGTGCTGGATGCAGCGATCGCCATGGGCTTCTTCCCGCCGCAGGTCGACCGCCGCTCGCATGTGCGCGAGATCCACCTGATCCTGGCCGAGATGGCCAGCCGTCCGCTGGCGCAGTGGTCCATTGCCGAGGCAATCTGGCGCGTGGCACGCATTGGGCAGGGCGCTGGCTTCCGGCTTCCGGCCCACCTGCTGTCCCTGATCCGGACGCTGTTCCTGGTCGAGAACACGCTGCGGGCGCTGGATCCGGATCTGGACCTGCTGGGGACGCTGTCCGCGCAGGCGGCCGCGATCGCCGACATTGCCGAAGCCAGCCGCCCCAGCGGCAACAGGCCGCTTGCCATGCGGCTGGCCCGCACTGCGCGCCAACTGCCACAGATCGCCACCGACCTGTTGCGGCAGGCGCAACTGAGCGACGGACGACCCGCCTTCTCCGTACACCACCATGGCCTGAGTTCCACGCAGGAGGCAATCGCGCGCACGGGCAACCGGCTGGCGTTGGCCCTGGTCACCTTGGGCCTGTACGTAAGCGGTGCGCTGTTGAGCCTGCATTCCGACGGCCCGCAAGTGTTCGGTCACCTGCCTGTCATGGCGGTGCTGGCCTTCACTGCAGCGGGCCTGCTATCCCTGCGGCTGGTAATGGCCATCGCCAGATCGGGGCACCTGTGACCAGCCGGAGCAACGAACATCGGGAATGGCCGATTTCCCGACAGTCTGTAACAAAACCCCTGATCTATCTCCCCGCTGACGCCCAGTGCATCAGTGCATCCAGGAAGGCAGACCCATGACGCAACACAACCACCATCATCAAGATCACCAGGCACATAGCGAACAATCGCCTGTTTCCCGCAAGCGTGGCGATGGCGACGCCCATGCCGGGCACGACAAGCATGCCGGCCACAGCGCGGCGGGCTTCCGCGACAAGTTCTGGCTCACGCTGCTGCTGACCATCCCCACGTTGATCTGGAGCGGGATGATCCAGCATTGGTTCGACTACACCGCACCGCAGTTCCCGGGCGCGGCGTACATCCCCGCGATGTTCGGCACGGTCGTGTACTTCTACGGCGGCTCGCCGTTCCTCCGCGGCGGATACCAGGAACTGCGCAGTCGTTTGCCGGGGATGATGACGCTGATCTCGCTTGCGATCACCGTCGCCTTTGTTTACAGCGCCGTGGTCACGCTCGGCCTTGTCGAGGGACTGGATCTGTGGTGGGAGCTGGCGACGCTGGTGGCGATCATGTTGCTCGGCCACTGGATCGAGATGCGTTCGATCAACCAGGCACAGGGCGCTCTCAAGGAACTCGCGAAGCTGCTGCCTGACATGGCGGTGCGGTTGGATGAGGCCGGTACCGCGAAGGAAGTCCCCGTCGCGGAACTGAAGCGCGGCGACCTGCTGCTCATCAGGCCCGGCGCGAGCATTCCCGCCGACGGCGTCGTGAAGGAAGGGACCAGCGCCGTCAACGAAGCGATGATCACCGGCGAGTCCAAGCCGATGGACAAGTCGACGGGCGACCGGGTGATCGCCGGCACCGTCAACGGACAGGGCTCGTTGCGTGTCGAGGTGACGGGAACCGGCGACGAGACCGCGCTCGCGGGTATCATGCGGCTCGTCGAGCAGGCCCAGACGTCGCGCTCGCGCGCCCAGGCCCTGGCGGACCGGGCGGCGTTCTACCTCACGATCATCGCCATCGTCTCCGCCGCGGTTACCGCCATTGTCTGGCCACTCCTCGGTCGACCGTGGAGCTTCACGATCGAGCGCGTAGTGACCGTGCTCGTGATCGCCTGTCCCCATGCGCTGGGTTTGGCCATCCCGCTGGTGACCGCCATCTCGACCACGATTGGTGCACGGAACGGCCTGCTCGTGCGCGATCGACGCGGCCTGGAAGAGGCCCGTTTGCTGAACACGGTCGTGTTCGACAAGACAGGCACGCTCACGCTCGGTTCGCACCGCGTCGTAAAGACCACTGCCGCCGATGGACTCACCGACGACGAGGTGCTTCGCGTGGCCGCGTCGGTCCAGCGCGACGCTGAACATCCGATCGCGCAGGCGCTGATGACCAGCGCCAAGGAACATGGCATCGACGTTCCGATGTCGCAGGACTTCGAGTCCATGCCGGGACGCGGCGTGCGCGCAGTCGTCGAGGAGCGCTCGCTTCACGTTGGCGGGCCGGGTCTGTTGAGAATGCTCGCGGTCGAACCGCCGGAGACGCTTCGGCGGGCTGCCGAATCAGCGGCAGCCGATGGTCAATCTGCAACCTACCTGGTGGAAGGCGACCGGGTGCTCGCCGTATTTGCGATCGCGGATGCCATCCGTCCCGAATCGTTCGACGCGGTCAAGCGGCTGCACGACGAAGGACTGGAGGTTGTCCTGCTGACGGGTGATTCCACGGCGGTCGCAAACGCGGTCGCGAAGGAACTCAACATCGACACCGTCTTCGCCGAGGTATTGCCCGAGGACAAGGTGGCAAAGATCGAGGAGCTGCAGGCCCAGGGCAAGCGCGTCGCGATGGTGGGTGACGGTGTCAATGACGCTCCGGCGCTGCTCACGTCCGACGTCGGCATCGCCATCGGCACAGGGACGGACGTCGCGGTCGAGGCCGGCGACGTCGTACTCGTGCGCAGCGACCCGCGCGACGTGCCAGCGATCATCGAATTGAGCAAGGCCACCTATCGCAAGATGATCCAGAACCTGTGGTGGGCCGCCGGCTACAACATCGTCGCCATCCCTCTCGCCGCTGGCGTTCTCGCCGCATGGGGGATCCTGCTGCAACCTGCGCTTGGGGCAGTGCTCATGTCGCTGAGCACCGTCGTTGTGGCAATCAATGCGCAGTTGTTGCGCCGGGCGGTGCGGTCCCCATGAACATGATTCGGGGACACCTGTGACCACGCGCCGGCTTCTTGCACTCAACGTTGGCTCGTCCACCCTCAAGGGCGCGTCCTATCTGTTCAACACTGAGGGACACGGCGCGCAGTCTCGTCTGCTCGAGCGCTCCCGGGCCGAAATTCCAGTCGGCGTGGATGCGCAGGAGCGCCTTGCCACCCTGCTCGAGGCATTGTCGGAGCCGTGGCCCAGCCCCGACGTGGTGGTGCACCGAATCGTACATGGCGGTGACCTGCACGACGCCCGCGAGCTCGACGAAACCGTGCTCGCGAAACTGGATGCATTGGTGCCGTTCGCACCCTTGCACCAGCCGGTAGCCCTCGCTTTCGCGCGTGCCGCGCGCATGCGTTGGCCGCACGCGCGCCAAGGCGTGGCCTTCGACACCGACTTCCACGCGTCGCTCGCGCCCTGGAGCCGGCGCTTGCCTGTCCCTGAAGCATGGGATGCGCTGGGCATCCGCCGCTACGGTTTCCATGGACTCGCCTTTGCCTCCGCGCTCCGCATATTGGCCAGCCACGACGCTGGAATCCTGAAGGGCCGCGCTGTCTTCGCGCATCTGGGGGGTGGCTGCAGCGTCTGCGCCGTCGAGGGCGGCCGCAGCCGCGACACCACCATGGCGCTCACTCCGCTGGGTGGAATCCCGAGCCCTACCCGCTCCGGAGATCTCGATCCCGGCGCGTTGCTGTATCTGCTGAGGCATGAACGCCTGGATGCGCAGGCGCTTGAAAACGGCCTGTACCGCAGTGCAGGCCTTGCCGGAATCGCCGGCCATGGCGACATGCGCGTGTTGCTGACGGATCCCGGCCCGCAGGCCCAGCTTGCCGTGGAGCTCTTTGCAGTCCGGATTGCGCAGTCCATCGCGGCCATGGCCACGGCAATTGGCGGTCTCGACCATGTCGTCTTTTCCGGCGGCATCGGCCATCGCGCGCCGGTTTTGCGGGCTCGCATCGTCGCGCGACTGGCCTGGCTCGGCCTGGCGCTGGCACCTGACGTCAACGATGCTGGAGCCACGCGGATCGACCGCGGCGGCGGGCCGAGCATATGGAACGTCGCGATCGATGAGGAACGCGAACTGGCTGAATCGGCACTCGCCTGGCTGTAGCCACGACACGCCCCAAGGGTCGGCTCCGGTGGGGAATCACTCCTCGATCCGTGACGACGTGAGCACCGCTGCGAATCCACCACCGGGGGTGCGCATGTTCGTGGTCTGGCCCTGGTACAGCCTGGCCGCGAACAACAGGACACCCGCCTCGGACGCGAAGCAGCGCACATCCGCCTTGAGGGACTGGCCCCCATGCACGATCCGCATGCTCGGTGGCGCGAAGGCCTGTGCGATGTAGGTCGCCGACGCCATAGACGCCCAAGTCCGCCGGGTCAACTTGTCGCCCCGATAACTCCCACGGCTGCCAAACCCTGCTGCAGGCTTGAAGAAATATCCGTTGCGCACTGCCCACAACGCATCCCGGTTCGCGGGCACGAGTTCGACCGTGGGCGGGATCACCTGGCCCAGCAGTGCCGTCGAACCCGCATCGACCCCGAACCCGCCGAGCAGAGCCGGGTCCCCGAGCACCGCAAGGTTGCGCTTGTCGGCAAACAGCGCGTGTGCTCGGGGATGCGGCATCAGCGCGACGTCCCCTGCCAGGTAAGCCTCACGAATGTCTGCATGCGAGGCATCCTCGAGCGCGAAATCGGTCAACCGGTTGTAGACAGTGTCGATTCGACCGTGGGCATCCTCAAGCCCGTCCGAACCAAACGACAAATCCTCGGGAGCGCTGATCACGCAGTCCACGCCATGGTCCCGAAACGCGTTCGCGTACAGCTCAAACTCGGGGTAAAGGAACTGCGCTCGCGGAGTGCTGTCCACGATGGCCAGGCGCGACGGCGTGCGCCCGGATTGCTGCCGAGCATCCTCCATCCAGGCCGTGACGGCCGCATCACGCGCTTGGGCCGCGTTGGTCCAGGTGGCCCATGCTGGCGGCGCGCAAGACCGCACGGCATCGAGCAACAAGGCATTGAGGAGCAGACCGCCTGGATTGGTGTTGACCTCGATCAGCCGCGGCCCATCGACCGTCAGGTGAAAGTCCAGACCCAGGACGCCCCCCGCCGAACCCGGATCATGGGTTGCAATGTCAGGGGCCCATTGCAGGACCCGTTGGCTATATCCCGGGTTTCCTGCGACGTCGAAGACCGCCGCCGCGACTCGTCCCATGGCCTCCAACGCGGGCCGATCAACGAACAAGGCATAGGGTGAAAATAAGTGCGCGTGTACGGCGGGATCAGTCGTGAACTCCGGAAAGGCACCCCGGATCGACTCGTGCAGACGGAGGATGTCGACCACTTCGCATGCACACCGCTGGTTGAGCGGCGCGCTTTCCAGGGTGGCACAGTCGATCTCGCAGCCTGTCTGTCCAACTATTATCGGAGTCCGCGGTTCAACCACAACAGGGATTGTTCTGTTGGATCGGTGGACATGGCACTGTTCCGAACGAGCAGAACACACAGCAGTCGCCTTGATGCGGACGCAAAACCGCTCCACAGCCCGTGCACTCATAGAAGAATTGACACGCTGTGATGGGCATTGTCTCGGTCGCCCGATGGCCGCACTCCGGGCAGGTCAAGATGCTTTCCAGCTTGACGTCACTCACCGCCAGTCCGCACCTTGGCCGGGAAGCCTGCTTCCGTGACTGCACGCGCGATTCCGGCTGCATCCGTCTGGCTCGATTCGAACGTCACCGTGACTGTTTCAGCCCGGGTGTCCACCTTCACATCGGCCACGCCCGGCACCTTCTCCAGCGCCTTCCTGATGGTGATGCCGCAGGCGGGACAGGTCATGTTCTCAGCATCGAGCATCACTACGGTTGCGGGCGTCGCAAGAGCGGCACCGACCGACAGAGCAGCCACCAGGGCCAGTATCCACTTGTGCATCGCGCCTCCTACAGAATCCAGACGATGTAATAGGGAAACAGCAGCAACAGGACGATGAGGGCTGTCGCCAACCAGAGCCAACGTCGCCTGCGTCGCAGAGCGTCCGGGGCGATGCAACTGCCATCCACACCGCACCGTGCCGCCGGTCGATACAGCATCCAAAACGCCACGGCCAAGGACAGTACGGCGGCGGCGCTGAACCAGGGCCTCAAGGGATCGAGAGCTGTCAGGGTGCCGATCCAGGCGCCACTGATGCCCAGCAGGACCAGCACCAGCGGCACGACGCAGCAGACCGATGCGCCAATGGCGGCGATGCTCGCGCCAACGATGGCTGGAACAGACGATTTGGCCGGGGTTGTTTGCATCAGAGCATACTAGCCTCTGTACCTAGGTACGGAGTCAAGCCGTGCGTCCGAACACGTTTACGATCAGCCGGCTGGCGGCGGCGGCCGATGTGCACGTCGAAACCGTGCGCTACTACCAGCGACGTAGGCTGCTGCGTCAACCCGAGCGACCCATAGGAGGCGTGCGTCGTTACGACGAAAACGATGTCAATCGGCTTCAGTTCATCCGGCGCGCTCAGATGATGGGATTCAGCCTCGACGAGATCGCTGGCCTGCTAGAGATCACAGGCGAACGTTCTTGCGAGCAGACCCGTCAGCTGACCGAGCGAAAGCTCGTCGATGTCCGTCTACGAATCCGCGAGCTGCGACAGCTGGAGAGGGATCTCGAACAGAAAATAGCGCGGTGCGCCCAAGTGCCGGCGGGAGAGTGCTGCCCAACCCTCGATTTTCTGGAGCGGCCAAGAAAGCCAGCTGCGACAGGCAGTTAGCTCACTTTCGGCCCGTTTTTACACGAATCCCTGCCGACCCTCTCATGGCTTGAACCGGCGGTCGAGCTCCGCCTGGGCAAAATACGCTGACGCCTTGCGCAGGATCTCGTTGGCCTGGCGCAGCTCGCGTACTTCCCGCTCCAACGCCTTTATCCGCGCCTGCTCGTCGGTAGTCGGCCCGCTGCGCAAGCCGCGGTCACGCTCGGCCTGACGGACCCAGCGACGCAGCGACTCGGGCGTGCACCCTACCTTGCCTGCGATCGAGACAATCGCCGCCCACTGCGATCCGTGCTCGCCCTGATGCTCCAGCACCATCCGTACCGCGGGGTTCTACCCCGAAATCACGGACGGTTGTAAAAGAGCTGACAGCTTCCGGTCTTTCCTGGCCACCCTGCGCCGCATCCTCGGGTTGTGGAACCGCTCGATGTATTCGAACACATCAGCCCTGGCGGCATCGGGTGTCGGATACGTCATGCGGTGGACCCGCTCGCGCTCGAGCAGGCCGAAGAAGCCTTCGCACGCCGCGTTGTCACCGCAATGGCCCACCGCGCTCATCGAGCACACCAGTTCGTTGGCCGCCAGGTAACGCTGGTAGTCGCCGCTCCGGAACTGGCTGCCGCGATCGGAATGCAGGATCACCGGGTCGCTGCCCTGACGCTGCCAGACCGCCATCTGCACGGCCCGGATCACCATCTGCCGATCCTGCCGATGGTGCATCGACCAGCCCACCACGCGCTGGTCGAACAGGTCCAGCACGATGCACAGGCACAGCTTGCCCTGCCGGTCTTGAGTTCGGTGATGTCGGTGACCCACTTGGTCTCCGGCTCCAGCGCAGTGAAGTCCCGTTCCAGCAGGTTGCGCACGCCCGGCGGCGTCAGCGCGGGCCGGCCACGCTGCCCACGCCGCTTCGGCCGCGGCCAGCCCTCCAGGCCATCTTCAGCCATCAGGCGCGCCACCCGGTTCAGGCTGACGGGTTCGCCGGCATCGGCCAGATCTTCCTGCATCCGACCGGCGCCCAGCGTGCCCCGGCTGTCTTCATGCAGCTCACGGATGCGGTCGAGCAAGCGCTCGTTGTCGAGCTGGCGGGTGCTTGGCAGGCGCTTGCTCCAGTCGTAGTAACCACTGGCCGAGACCCGCAGGCAGCGGCACATCAGCCGAACCGGGAACTCATCGCGGCAACGTTCGATCGCCTGATACCTCAGGACGATCCCTTGGCAAAGAACGTCGCCGCTTCTCTTAAAAAATCCCGCTCCTTCTTCACCCGGGCCAGCTCGCGCTTCAGGCGGGCGAGTTCCTCATCCCGGGGCGAGCCGGTGCCGCCGAAGGCCACCTTGCCTTGGCTCTGGGCCTCTCGCTTCCAGCGGGTCAGCAGCGTGTCCCGGATCCCCAGCTCCCGTGCCACCTGAGCGCAGCTGACGCCCGGCTGGCTCGCCTGCTCAACCGCGCCACGCTTGAACTCTGCACTGAACTTCCTTCGCTTCGACATGAACACTCCTCATGGCCTCGATCGGCCTTCTCGTAAGTGTCCGTGAAAACGGGGGTGAACCCTCGGTGGCCATGTGAGCCGCGTCGGACAGCAGCGCCAAGCTGTTGGTGACGAGGCCACCCACCACCTCGGCGACCAGGAAGGCGGCGGTGAGTCCGAAGGCCCACCACAACGGTTTCTCATGCTGGACTTCGCCCAGCCCGTGATCGTGTCCTGCACCCATGTCTTGTGCTCCTAAGTGGCCGCAGCCTGCATGAAGTTTCGATCAAGCGTTCGCAGCCCGCGGTGAACCCTCCGCCTGCCGATGCAGCCAGCGATACAACGCCGGCAGCACGAGCAGCGTCAGCAATGTCGAGGACACGATGCCGCCGATCACGACCGTCGCCAGCGGGCGCTGCACTTCCGAACCTGCGCCTACGTTGAGCGCCATCGGCAGGAAACCGAGCGAGGCCACCAGCGCCGTCATCAGCACCGGGCGCAAGCGACCCAGCGCCCCATCCACGATCGCATTGTCGAGAAAATCGCCTTGCTCACGGAGCTTTCGGATGAACGCGATCATCACCAGGCCGTTCAGCACGGCAACGCCCGACAACGCGATGAAGCCGACGCCAGCGGAGATCGACAGCGGAATGCCGCGCAATGCCAGTGCGATTACGCCGCCGGTCAACGCCAGCGGCACGCCACTGAACACGATGGCCGCATCCTTCGCCGAACCGAAGGCCATGAACAACAGGCCGAAGATGATCACCAGCGTCACCGGGACCACGATCGCCAGGCGCCGGCTCGCGGAGATCAGTTGCTCGAACGTGCCGCCGTATTCGATCCAGTAGCCAGTGGGTACCCGGACCTTCGCTTCGATCGCCGATTGCAGTTCGTTGACGAAGCCGCCGAGGTCGCGGTCGCGCACATTGGCCGTGACGACCACGCGGCGCTTGCCGTTCTCGCGGTTGATCTGGTTGGGGCCAAGCGTGGACTCGATGCGCGCCACTTCCCGCAACGGCACCGTGCGTGGCGCACCGCCCACCCAGCTTGCCGGCCGGCTCGATTCGTCGGCCTCGCCGTTGCTGCCCAGCGGGATCGGCAGATCGGCGAGTGCGGCCGGGTCCTGGCGCACACCTTCGGGCAGGCGTACGACCAGATCGAAGCGCCGATCGCCGTCGAACAACTGGCCGGCCACCTCGCCGCCTACGGCCGTGGCCACCGTGTCCTGCACGTCGCCTGGGTTGAGCCCGTAACGCACGAGCGCCTGGCGATCCGGCACCACGGTCAGCAGCGGCAAGCCGGCGACTTGTTCGGTCTTGACGTCGGCCGCACCGGGCACGGCCGCCATCACTCGCTGCACCTGCGCCGCCGTGCGGACCAGCTGGTCGAGGTCGTCGCCATAGATCTTGACCGCCACGTCCGCACGCACGCCGGAAATCAGCTCGTTGGTGCGCATCTGGATGGGCTGGGTCAGCTCGTAGTTGTTGCCGGGCAGCCTGGTGATCGCCGCTTCCATCTCCTCCAGCAACTCGTCCTTCGGCTTGCGTGGGTCGGGCCAGTCCTCACGCGGCTTGAGCATCACGAAGGTGTCTGAAATCGACGGCGGCATGGGGTCGCTGGCCACTTCGGCAGTGCCGATCTTGGCGAACACGCGTTCCACTTCCGGGAAGCCTGCCAGCGTCTTCTCCAGTGTTTCCTGCATGGCTACCGACTGGGTCAGGCTGGTGCCGGGAATGCGCAGCGCCTGCACCGTGATGTCGCCTTCGTCCAGGTTCGGAATGAACTCGGTGCCCAGACGGGTAGCAAGCAAGCTGCACAGCACTACCAAGGCGGCAGCGCCAGTTAGCACCCAGCCCCGACGCTTCAACGACCAGGCCAGCATCGGTGCATAGCGGCGTTTGGTCCATGCCATCAGACGGTTTTCCTTCTCCTCGACGCGGCCGCCCAGGAAGGTGGCGACGGCCGCCGGCACGAAGGTGAGCGAGAGCAGCATCGCACCGGTCAGCGCAAGCACCACGGTGATCGCCATCGGGTGGAACATCTTTCCTTCGATGCCGCTCAGCGCAAAGATGGGCAGGTACACGGCGGTGATGATGCCGACGCCGAACAGGCTGGGACGGATGACTTCGGCCGTCGCGACCGCGGTCAGGTCGAAGCGTTCCTCCCGCGTCATGGTGCGGCCGAGGGCGTGCTGCGCCTCGCCGAAGCGGCGCAGGCAGTTCTCGATGATGATCACGGCGCCGTCGACGATGAGTCCGAAATCGAGCGCGCCCAGGCTCATCAGGTTGCCCGACACGCCGCCGCGCACCATGCCGATAACGGTGAACAGCATCGCCAGCGGAATCACCGCCGCCGTGACCAATGAAGCGCGGACGTTCCCCAGCAGCAGGAACAGCACGACGACGACGAGGATCGCGCCCTCGATGAGGTTCTTGGCGACGGTGTGGATCGTGCGGTCGACCAGTGCGGTGCGGTCGTAGACTGGACGGGCCGTGACGCCCTCAGGCAGGCTCGCGTTTGCCGTTTCGAGCTTCGCCGCGGAGGCCTGCGATACCTCCCGGCTGTTGGCGCCCACCAGCATCACAACGGTGCCGATGACCACCTCGCGGCCGTTCTGTGTAGCGGCACCCGTACGCAGTTCCGGTCCTTCGCCCACGAGCGCCACGTCGCGTACCCGGATCGGCACGCCTTCGCGCCGGTCCAGCACGATCTCACGGATGGCATCGAGATCGGCAACCTGGCCCGGTACGCGAACGAGGAACTGCTGGCCGTTGCGCTCGATGTAGCCGGCGCCGACGTTCTGGTTGTTGGCCGCGATCGCCGTGACCACGTCATGCAGGGTGAAGCCCAGCGCCACCAGTTTGGCCGGATCCGGCGTGATGTGGATCTGCCGTTCGAAGCCACCGATGGTGTTGACCTCGGTAACGCCCGGCGTATTGCGCATCTGCGGACGCACCACCCAATCCTGCAGGGTGCGCAGGTCGGTGGCCGTATACGGTGTGCCGTCCCGCTTGCGCGCCGTCGGATCGGCGTCGACGGTGTACATGAAGATCTCGCCCATGCCGGTGGCGATGGGCCCCATGTCCGGGTCCAATCCTTCCGGCAGCTGCGACTTCACCTGCTGCAGGCGTTCGGATACCTGTTGGCGGGCGAAGTAGATGTCGGTGCCGTCCTCGAAGATGACGGTAACCTGCGACAGGCCATAGCGGGACAGCGATCGGGTGTAGTCCAGGCGCGGCAGGCCGGCCAGCGCCGTCTCGATGGGGAAAGTGACGCGCTGCTCGGCCTCCAGCGGCGAGTAGCCCGGCGTCTCGGTATTGATCTGCACCTGGACATTGGTGATGTCCGGCGTGGCATCGATCGGCAGCTTCGTGAAGCTCCACACGCCCAGCCCGACCAGGGCGAGCGTGAGCAGCAACATCAGCCACCGATGCGCGATGGCGAATCGGATGATTTTTTCGAGCATGGCGGCGACCTCAGTGCTCGTGCTCGGCGGTCGATTTCTCGATGTCCGCCTTGACGAGGAAGCTCTGCTCGACCACGACCTGCTCGCCGGCCTTCAGGCCGGACACGATCTCGACGCGCTGTGCGTCGCGGCGCCCGCCCCGCACCGGGCGCGTGACGTAGGTGTCGCCCCGGCGCACGTACACCACATCGTCCTCGCCGGCGGTCTGCAGCGCGCCGAGCGGGACCACGAGGTTAACGGGCTGGTGATCGACCGTCACCCGCGCCTTTACCGCGGAACCCGGCCGCCACAGGCCGTCGAGGTTGCGGATCGTGGCACGCGCCACGGTGCTCTGGCTCGCGGTGGCGGTTCCCGGCAGCACGCGTTCGAGCGTGGTTTCGGCGGTGACGCCATCGCTCATGCGGGTAACCAACACCGGTACGCCGGCGGTGATGTGCTGTGCGTCCGCGCCGAAGATGTGCAGGTCCACCCACAGCTCCGACAGGTCCGCGATCTCGTACAGCGCCGCGCCCTCGCCGGCGACCGTTCCGATCGACGCGTTGCGCGCGAGGACCACGCCGGAAATCGGCGCAGGCACGGTGTAGGTGGTGAGGCTCAGGTTGCTCTCGATCGTGGCCAGCGGCTGCCCGGCCCGCACGCGGTCGCCCACGTTGGCGCGCAGCGTACGGATCGGGCCGGGAAAGCGCGCCATGACCTTGGCGACGCGGCCTTCGACGGGCGTGAGCAATCCCTGGACTTCGTGCTCGTCGGCGATCACCCCGGCGGCAGCCGGTGCAACGCGAATGCCGGCGTCCTGCGCCACCTTCGCGGCGATGGTGGTGCGATCCATCGCCTCTTCGTGACCTTCCTCTTCGTGGCCGCCCGCTTCGGCCTGCGATTCGTCTTCATGGCCGGGCTCACCCGCGGGCTTGGCGCCGCCACAAGCGCCCAACAGGACAGCCAGCGTCAGCGCGCTGATCCGGTGCATCCACTTCATGGGGTGTCTCCTTGCGTCGCCCGTGTCGGTGCCGCCACGAAAGGCGCTCCGGTCAGGCGTTGGATTTCGATAAGGGCGCGCTGGGCTTCAAACGCGGCGTCGAGTTGTTGTTTGCGCGCGGCGGTGCGTTCGGACTGCAACTGCGCCCATTCCAGGTAGCTGATGGCCCCGGCGCGGTAGGCGCGCTCGGCCGCCGCTTCGGCCCTGGCGAGCTTGGGCATCACGTCGGTGCGCAGCCGATCCAGCTCCACCTGCGCCGTGAGGTAGCGCCCGTGCGCTTCGGCCAGTGTCGAATACAGCGACAGCCCCTTGGACTCGCGTTCGATCTCCAGCGCGGTGAGTTCGGCCTCGGCCACGCGGATCTCCGGCTGCGCGCGGCGACTCGCGCCCAGCGGCATCGACACACTGCCCACGAGGGCCAAGTCGTCTGTTGACTGCAACCTGCGGATGCCGACTTCCCAATCCAGATCCGCCTTGGCATCGGCACGCGCGAGTTGCAGGCGCGCCTCACGGATACGGCGCTCACCGACGAACTGCGCAAGCTCGGGCGTCTGTTCCAGCAAGCTCGCCAGGGTGGCAAACGCAGGCACCTCGGGCAGGACCGTCGGGTCGCCAGCCACCGCGTCGAAGGTGGGTGATCGCTCGCCCCACAGGGCGGCCAGGTGCTGCCGCGCCGCCGCATGGCGTTGCTCGGCACGGGCACGATCCAACTCCGCTCGGGCCAGGGCCGCCTGCGCGGTCAGCACGACCGACTCGGGCGAAGCGCCGGCCTGCAGCCGTTGCCGCGCTCCGGCGACGGTACGTTGCCGCTGGGCAATGTCGAGCTCGGCGATCTCGCGCTGGCGTTGCGCGGCGACCATCGCCAAGTAGCGACGCGCGACTTCCGCCAGCAGGTCGAGGCGCCGGGCCTCGCGCTCGACCGCCAGGGCATCGATGCGACTTTGCGCCAGCGTGCGACGCGCATCGAGCTTGCCGCCACGCTCCAGCACCGACGCCAGGGTCAGGGTCAGCTCCGCGCCGCTCAGGCCACTCGCCTCGCCGGTGCCGAAAGCGTTCTCGACGCTGGCGCCGGCGACCAGTGGGGGGCGCAGGGTTGCGCGGCCCAGTTCGGCGGCGAGCACGTTGTGTCGCGCCCCGAGCAGGCGCAGATCGGGATGGGATTCGGCGACGCGCGCAAATGCGTCGTCCAGGGAGAGTCGATCAGCCGCGTTCGCCGGCCATGCAATGGCGGACACGGCGACCAGTGCGGCGAACGCCGCAAGTCGCACAGACATGGAAACACTCCAATCGGAAAGGGCCAGCGCCGGTGGGGCGTCAGGCCGAGATCGGAGGTCGGAAGGGGGCGAGCCATCGCCCGCTAGGCACAAGGCGCGAGTCCGTCAGGTTCGTGGGTTCGCTGTGACTGATCCGGGGCAGCACCAGCGGTGCAGCGGGTGTAGGCACCACATGCCCGCAGCAGTGAGCCAAGTGGTGCATGACGTGCAGCGTGCCGGCGGCATTGCCCTCTTCATCGGGCGCTCCGGTTTCGCTGATGTCGTGCACGCTCGCGGCGCCGTGCGACAGCTCGTGCAATTCGCTCACCGAGCCCAGCACCGGCTGCAGGACCACGCTCAACGCCAATGCCGCCAGCATCAGCCAGCGACAGAGGGACAGCGGGGGACGGCGCGAGGTCATGCAGAGGGCGATTTCGATTCGGCGCGGGCACGGCGGGCATCGCCGAGGATCTCGATGGCTTCCTTGATCACGTACAGGCCGATCAGGGTGCCGATGACGTAATCCGGGTACGGGGTGGCGAGCCAGAGTACCAATACACCGGCCAGGATGACGCCGATGTTGGCCACCACGTCGGCGCGGGTGAACAGCCAGGTGGCACGCAGGTGGACCTCGCCCGCCTTCAGCGGGGCAAGCAGGCGCAGGACGGTGACGTTGACCGCAAGCGACAGCAGCGCGGTGCCGATCATCCAGCCGCTGAGCGGCTCGGCGCCATAGACGACGCGCCGGCCCACCTCCACCAGCACGCCGATACCGAGCACGAGCAGCACGCTGCCACTGAGCCAAGCCGCGTTCGCCTTGAAGCGGGCGGTGCGCCCAATGGCCACCAGGCCGATCGCGTAGGCGGTGGCGTCGGACAGCATGTCCAGGGCGTCGGCCAGCAGGCCGGTCGACTGGGCGATCCAGCCGGCAAGGCCGCCGATCACCGCCATGGCGGCGTTGAGCACCAGGGCGATGCGCAGTACGCGCCGCTCCTGTGCGTTCTTTGCCTCATGGTGGCAGCCGCAATCGCTCATCGGGGTCCTCGTCGAACAGATGCCACCCGGCCAGGGTGGCGGCGGAATGCGGCGAAGGATAAAGTCTGTAGTAGCTACGGAGTCAAGCACGTGAAGATCAGCGAAGCGGCCGCCGCCAGTGGCTGCCACCTGGAGACCATCCGCTACTACGAGCGCTCGGGCCTGGTGTCGCCGCCCAAGCGCACGCACAGCGGCTATCGCTCCTACACCCCCGCCGATGTCGACCGGCTGCGCTTCATCAGCCGAGGGCGCGAGCTGGGCTTCAGCCTGGAGGAGATCCGCAGCCTGCTGCGCCTGGACGACGACCCCACCATGTCGTGCCGCGACGTCGACGCCATGGCCCGCACCCATCTGGCCGATATCCAGGGGCGCATCGCAGAGTTGCAGCGTATGGCGTCGGAACTGGAACGGGTCATTGCCGACTGCGCCGGCGGCGAGCGCGGAACGTGCACCATCCTGGGGGCACTGCGCCGGCCGGGCAGCGCCCAGGTTTCATGTCCGGAACCGGGGTGCCGCTCATGAGCCTCGAACGGTATCTGGAGGCCGCCGGACGCAAAAACACGCAGCGCAGGCGAACTTGTCGGCTGCTAGCCACGATAACGGCCCCTTATCCGCCGCCCTGCCCTCCCCGGGCAACGTCCGCATGCGGCCAGAAGCGGACATCGCACATTGCGTTACATACTGGATGTGTCGGCCTTCAAAGCACCAAGAATGCTGCAGCTTGCACGCTCCCGCCCGCTGCAGCTTTCGATCGTGCGCTGAAGCTCGCGTTCCATGCGCTGCAAATCGGCGAGACGCCGTTGGATATCCACGAGATGGATCCGTGCCAAGCGATCCACATCGCTGCATGAAAGCTGGGATTCCTCCGCTAGCCGCAGCAGGCTCTTCAACTCTTCGAGGCTGAAGCCGAGCGCACGGCCGCGCGTTATGAAGCGGAGGCGATCAATGTCGGCGTCGCGATATTGCCGATACCCGCTCGCCGTTCGGTCGGGTGCGGTCATCAGGCCGATCCGCTCGTAGTAGCGGATTGTTTCGATGTGGCAGCCGCTGGAGGCGGACACTTCCCCGATCTTCATGGTTGACCCTGTAGTGGCTACGGACTTTAGTATGTAGTCCGAGCCAACCCCGGACAACGATGAGCGACTGCGGCTGCCACCACGAAGCGAAGAGTGCGCAAGAACGCCGGATCCTAACCATCGCGCTGGTGCTCAACGCAGCCATGGCGGTGATCGGCGGCGTGGCGGGCTGGATGGGCCAGTCGACCGGCCTCCTCGCCGATGCGCTGGACATGTTGTCGGATGCAACGGCCTACGCAATTGGTCTCGTGGCCATTGGGCGCGGTGCCCGTTTCAAAGCGAATGCCGCATGGCTCAGCGGCAGCGTGCTGCTGATGCTAGGTCTGGGGCTGCTGCTGGAAGTCGGCCGCCGCGTATTCCAGGGCGCCGAGCCGCTCAGCGGCTGGATGATCGGCACTGCGTGCCTGTCGCTGGTTGTCAATCTGACCGTCCTGCGGCTGCTGGCACCCTTGAAGTCCGGCGAAGTCCACCTGCGTGCCACCTGGATCTTCACCCGCGCCGACGTGGTCGCGAACGTCGGCGTCATCGTGGCCGGCATCCTGGTCCTCGTGCTGGCCTCACCGTATCCCGATTACGTGATTGGTACCCTTATCGGCCTGTACGTAATTAAGGAAGCTCTTGAGATCCTGTCGGACGCGCGCAATGCGCGTTCAGAGTCCAAGTCCAGCAAATGACGCCAGCCGCCCGCCACCGCCGCAAGCTTCTGCACTGGCTGACCATCGTCAGCCTGATGTTGGCGCTCGTGTTGCAACCGACTCTGGCGGCTATCGGTGAGCTGCATGAGTTGGGCCACGGTCTGGACCAAACTCACATCGCTACCGAGGATCATGGAGCGGTCACGTGGTGCGATCCACGCTTGCCCATGTCCTGCTGGAGCAGGTTGGTGTATGCAACGTCGAACTGATTATCGAGGATCCTGGCCCATCAACGGGCCATGCATCGGAGCCTCGCGGTCCGTTGAGAAAGAGCTAATAAAGTCCGGTGAGAGTCCGCTTTGGGTCGAAAGCAGCCGCTCCTGCATTGGCACTACACCGCCCATACATCCGCCAACAGCTCCGCTTGCGCTATGACCTTCTCAATCGCCTCCGGCTGCTTGTCCGGTGGATACCGGTGTGTGGCCAGCAGCACCTTCACCATCGCAACCATCTTCGCGCGCGAGTCCTTACGGTTCTGCCAGTTGATCGTCGCCGACTTACGTAGCTTGTCGGTCAACTCCTGCGCCAGCGCGCGCAACACGGGATGGCCGAGCTCACGCACGGCAGATTCGTTCTCTGCCAATGCCTGGTAGAAGGCGAACTCTTCCTCGCTCATGCCGTCCGGCGGGCGAGCCTCGTTGATCTCCCGAGCCAGCCGGATCAGCTCTTCGATCACTTCGACCGTGGTCAGGCCTCGGTTCTGGTAGCGGTTGATCGCTTCCTCCAGCCGGGTGGCGAATTCCTTGCCCTGCAGTGCGTTCCTTTGCCCGCGCGACCGGATCTGGTCGGCTAACAGGCGTTCCAGCAGTTCGGCCGCTAGGTTCTTCGTCGGCATCTCGCGGATCTGGGCTAGGAAGCGTTCGTCCAGCAGACTGATGTCCGGCTTGTCCAGGCCGAGCGTGCCGTAGAGGTCGTTGACGCCTTCCACCAGCACGCCCCGAGCCACGAGCTGGCGCAGCGCGGCCTCCTTTTCCAGTCGCGACAGGCCGCCGGCCGAACGGGTTAGCTTGATGAGGCTCACGCGGACCGCCTGGAAGAAGGCGATCTCTTCGCGCACCGCCATCGCCTCGGGCCGGGTGCCGGCCAGTGCCTGCGCCTTGGTCAGCTTTGCGACCTGGTCGAGGTACGAGCGCACGCCACGGTTGCGACCCTTATCGTCGGGTTCTGGGTCCAGCTTGAGGATGTGCTCCATCGCTGGCGCCAGCAGCGCGAGGGCGCGCTTCGGATCTTCGAATCCGCTGCAGTCGAAGCTTGGGAAGAACTCCTTGCGAACCACGTCCAGGGTATCGAGCAAGATGCATAGCGCCGCGCCGGAGGTGTCCACCGGCTCGCGCTCTGCACCGCTGTCGCGTGTGTATTGGCGGATGGCCTTCTTCAGTTCCTCGCCAATTCCGATGTAGTCGACAACCAGGCCGCCAGGCTTATCCATCCAGATGCGGTTGGTGCGGGCAATGGCCTGCATCAGGCCGTGGCCCTGCATGGGCTTGTCCACGTACAGGGTGTGCACGGGCGGGGCATCGAAGCCAGTCAGCCACATGTCGCGCACGATCACCACCTCCAGCGGCGTCTCGTGCGGCTTCAGCTCGTCGGGTGACTGTTTGAAGCGCTTCTCCAGCAGCTTGCGATCGGCCTTGTCGGTGCGGTGCGGGTGGAAGTGCGGAGGATCGGCGGAGCTGCCGGTCATGACGACCTTGATCCGACCGGAGTTGATGTCGTCCGCATGCCAGTCCGGGCGCAACTTCACGATCTCGTCATACAGCCGAACCGCGGCCTCGCGCGAAACGGCCACGATCATCGCCTTGCCGGCCACCGACTCCTTGCGTGCTTCCCAGTGAGCCACAAGGTCTTCGGCCAGGGTCGCCATCCGCCCGTCGGCCATGGCCAATGCCTCCAGTCGGGTGTAGCGGCTGGCAGTGCGATTCTGTTCGGCCTCGTCCTCGTCGCCGGTAGCGTCGAGGAACTCGTGCATCAGCGCCTGCTTCTCGGCCTCGTTGAAGCGCAGCTCGATGATCCGAGACTCGTAGCTGACCGGCACCACCGCCTCGTCTTCCTGTGCGGCGATCATGTCGTAGACGTCGACGTAGCTGCCGAAGACGGCCTCGGTGTCGCGGTCGTCCAAGCTCACAGGCGTGCCGGTCATGCCCAGGTAGATTGCATTCGGCAGGGCATCGCGCATGTACTTGGCCAAGCCGTACTTGGTTTTGCCAGTCCTTGTGTCCAGGTCGGCGCGAAAGCCATACTGGGTGCGCTGTGCTTCGTCGGCGATCACCACCACGTTGTCGCGCTCGCACAGTACCGGCACCGAGGTCAGGCCTGGCTCGGGCGCAAACTTGTTGATGGTGGTGAAGAACACTCCGCCGGCCTGCACCTCCGACAGCATCCGGCGCAGATCCTCGCGACTGTCGGCCTGGGTGGGCGTGGCGCGCAGCGACCAGGCGCTATCGGAGAATGTTTCGTAGAGCTGGCCGTCCAAGTCGTTGCGGTCGGTAACCAGCACCACCGTGGGATTGCGGAACTCCTGCCGATCGCGAAGTGCCATAACATAGAACAGGGCCAGCAGCGACTTGCCCGAGCCCTGGGTGAACCAGATCACGCCGCCCTTGCCGTCCTTGCGCTGGGTTAGCGCTTCGACCGCGCGCTCGACTGACTTCTTCACCCCGTGATACTGGTGCCACTGGGCGATGATCTTGAAGCTGGCGCCACCGTCGGCCCCGGCATAAGCAACGAAGCCTCGGAAGAAGTCCAGCAGCGTCGCCGGGTTGAGCAGGCCGCGCATGAGTACTTCCAGCTCCAGCTGCCCGTCGCGGACCTTCTTACCGCCCAACAGCCGCCAGCGCGAGTAGCGCGACAGATCGGCACTGAGCGAACCGTAGCGCGCCACCGTGCCGTCGGAAACGACATTGAGCAGGTTGAACCAGAACAGCTGCGGAATCTCGGACTTGTAGTTCTGGATCTGGTTCCAGGCGGACTCAAAGTCCGCGTTGAGATCGGCCGGGTTCTTCAGCTCGACCACCACGAGCGGCAAGCCGTTGACGAACAGCACGATGTCCGGCCGTCGCAGCTTCGCGCCCTGCACTGTGAACTGGCGCACGGCTAGCAGGTCGTTGTGGTCATCAGGGTCGATCACCGGGACGCGCAGCACCTCGCGTCGGCCGTCGCTGGCATTGCACTCAAGGGGCACGCCGTTACGCAGCCAATCGTAGAGCTCTCGGTTGCCGTCGACCAGGGACTGGTGCCCATAGCCGGCGATCTTCATAACCACAGCGTCCACATCGGATGCCGGGAGTTTGGGATTGAGGCGGATGGTGGCTTCGCGGAGCCGCGGCGCCAGCACCACGTCTGACCAGCGATCGCGCACGCCCAGCTCGCCACCTGGCGCAACTGCCTCGCCCTCGGCGATGGCCCAGCCCGTGTTGGCCAGCCACTCCAGGCAGGCGTCTTCGAGGTGATGTTCCTTCATTACCTTGCGCAGTCCCGATGTCCCCCAGGGCAGTATGCCGCCGAATGGCTCATGGAATTGGGGGCCGTGGAGCTCGAGCCCGGCGATGGCACTGTCGTACAGGTGTGCCGGATTCCAGTGTTGGGGTCGCTTTCGCGGGTCTGGCTGTTGCTGTGACACATGGAACTGTCACAGAACTTGTCACAAGCCATTCCGGTGGGTTCCGGGGATGACCAGTGGCGATCCTTCAGAAGTGGCCTGCAAGTTGGCTGTGACAGTCGAACTGGCACAAAAAAGCCCGCTTTCGAGGCGGGCTTTGGTCATCTAACGCATTGATTTTTTAGGGAAACTCTGGTGGCTATGGGTGGACTCGAACCACCGACCCCAGCATTATGAGTGCTGTGCTCTAACCGGCTGAGCTACATAGCCAGATTTCCCAAATTGTTTGCGTTGACCCCGACATTATGAGTGCTGTGCTCTAACCGGCTGAGCTACATAGCCTACGTGGGCCGGGAATTATTCCGGCTTTGCGGTGCGTCGTCAATCAGTGCGCGGCTGGCTTGCAGCATGCCGGCGCGGCTGGCAGAGTCGGGGGCAGTGGATATCGTGGAGTCCGCATCGTGATCGATCCGGACGGTTTCAGGCCCAACGTGGGCATCGTGCTGATGCACGAGGACGGGCGGGTGTTCTGGGCGCGACGTGTGCGCCGGGACGGCTGGCAGTTCCCGCAGGGCGGGATCAACAGCGACGAAACGCCTCTGGAGGCCATGTACCGCGAGCTGCGGGAAGAAACCGGGCTGCTGCCCGCGCATGTGGAGGTGCTGGGCGCCACGCCCGGCTGGCTGCGCTACCGCTTGCCGCCGCACGCCATCCGCCACCGTGACCGCCTGGTCTGCATCGGCCAGAAGCAGGTCTGGTACCTGCTGCGCTTCCGCGGCTCCGACGCCGACCTGCGGCTGGACCTGACCGAGACGCCGGAATTCGACGGCTGGCGCTGGGTGGACTTCTGGTACCCGCTGCAGCACGTGGTGCCCTTCAAGCGCAGCGTGTATGCCCGCGCGCTGGCCCACCTGGCGCCCCTGGCGCGCGCCGTGGCCGGGTGCGAAGCCGTGCCGGAGACGACCTGGCCGCGGCCGCGTCCCGGCTATCTCCGCCAGCGCTGATCCAGCCACCCGCTTGCCCGGCACAAACCTGAACGGGCGGCGACCGCTCGTCGGAAACATGTTGCATCGCAACAAAGCCGCGCATATGTTGCACTGCACAACCGGCATATCCCTTCGCCGGCCCTCACACAGGCACCGCAGGAGAACGCCATGTACCAGTTCAACGACCAGTTCAACAACACCGCCCGCCAGTTCGCCGACGCCGCCGCCAGCATCCATCACCTTGCGCTGGAGAACGCCAGCAAGGTGTTCGGTCTGCACATGGCCGCCCTCGAGGACAACATGAACGCCACCTTCGCCTTTGCCGGCGAGCTGCTGGACGTGCGCGACCCCGAGGGCCTGAAGAGCGTGTGGCCGAAAGGTCTGCAGGTGGCCCGCACCAACGCCGAGCGCAGCTTCGGCGCCGTGCAGGAAGCCTTCGCCGGCACCATCAAGACCAATGAAGCCATCAGCGCTCTGGCCAAGAGCCAGTTCGAGCAGGCCGGCGCGCAGGTCAAGGCCGAAGTCGAAAAGGCCGCCAAGGCCGGCGCCAAGGCCGCCAAGTAACCGTCCACCGGATCGCGCCCGCCTTCCCCCTCCGACGGGCGCATCCATGGCCCGGCAGCTGCGGCTGCCGGGTTTTTTTGTGCCAACGCCGCGCCGCGGCACTCAGCGAGGTGCTTGCCGCAACATCGAGCCGAAGCTGAGGTACCAGGCGTCGGCGCCGCGGCTGTTGCGGCCGAAGCCCAGGAAGACCGGCCCCAGCGGGGTGTCCAGGCCGCCAAACAGACTGCCGGCCACTACCGGGGCACCGGTTCCGAATGCGCCCTGCGATTGCCAGACGTTGCCGGCTTCCAGACTGGCGCCCACGTACAGCGGCAGCGAGAACAACCGGCTGGTATCGCCACTGCGCCGGTAGAACACCGCCCGTGCCAGCGCAGCTTGCGTACCCACCAGCGAGCGCTCGGAGAATCCAGACAGGTTGAGGAAGCCACCAAGGAACGTCTGCGCGCGGAAAGCGGCAGGATCATCGACCGCGCTGGCCAACCGCGCCCCGAGCAGGACGTGGTAGCGCCGCCATGACAGCGCGTGGTCATAGGCGACGCGAACCACCTCGCCCTCTGCGTCCGCACCCGCCCATGGATGCAGCGACAGCCACTCCAGATCGGCACGGGCGCCACGGGTGGGAAAGCTGATGCTGTCCAGCGTGTCGCGGGTGGCGATCAGGCGCAGGCCGGCGAAACTTTCCGACGCGTTCCGCAACAGCGCAGGATCGCCGATGCCGAGCCGCGCGGCGTCCTTGCCACCCACCAGCGCAATGCCCACCCGCCAGGCGGGCGATGGCGAATAGCCCGCCTCCAGGCTGGCCTCGCGCCGCAGCAGGCGGTATTCGGCCAGCTGCACCTCGCCGTCCCGCCATAGCGGCAGCGACTCGCTGCCCAGGGCAATGGCCGGCTCCACGTAGAAGGCACCACCGTCGCCGAACGGCTGGCGAAACTGGCTGCGCAGGCCGGTGGTCCGCCCCAGCTGCAGCAGGTTGCGCCACTGCCCGCCGCTGCGGTTGACGTCGTTGAACACCAGCTCGGCGGAGAGCAGGTAATTGCTGCGGCCGTTGAAATCGTCGTCCAGCTGCAGGCCCACCTTGCCGAAGGCGGTCCATGGCTTCTGCCGCGGTAGCAGCTCGAGGCCGGTCTGGCCGTCGCGCCGGATCAACCGGTAGTCGATGGTCTCGAAGCGGCCATCGCCGTAAGCACGGCCGATGCCGCGTTCGACCGCATCGACGTCGAAGGGGCGACCGACCAGTGCCTCGGTGGCCCACGCCGCGCGGCGCGTCGCCGAGGGCGACAGGCCCGGCTCGACCTCAAGGAAAGCCAGCAGCCCCGGATCGAAGTCGCGATGGCGCTGGCGTACGCGCAGCGCGGCATAGCGATCAGGCGGCAGCGCCAGCGCCCGCAACTGCGGCAGCAGGGCTTCGGCCGCACGTTCGCCCGCCGCCACCGCCTCGGCGGCCCGGTTGAACTGGCCGGCGGTCAGGTCGCCCAGCTCGGGTTTCAGCAGGACATCGCCCGGCCCCAGCGTGGCCAGCTCGCGTGCGGTCTTCTCCGCCATCAGCGCGGTGACCACCTGGTCGAGGATGGTGGCCGGGTTGCGCAGCGCCGCCTGCTCCAGCAACGGTGAGCTGACATCCACCACCACCAGCCGCTGCGCCCCCATCGCGCGCACTTCGGACACGGGCACGTTCTCGGCCAGCCCGCCATCCACCAGCAGGCGATCGCCCACCTTCACCGGCGCGAACGCCCCCGGCACCGACATGCTGGCGCGCATCGCCACCGCCAGATCACCGTCTGCAAACACCTGCTTGCGGCCACTGACGATGTCGGTGGCCACCGCGCGGAACGGGATCGGCAGGTCGTCGAAACGCTCCGTGCGCCAGGTTGACAGCGTGAGGCGGCGCAGCAGCAGCATCAGCTTCTGCCCGCGCACCAGCCCGGCGGGGACGCCCAGGCGGCCGTCGCGATAGCCAATCTCCAGATCCAGCAGATGGCGGAAGTCCTCGTCCTTGCGCTCCATCGGCAGGTCCTGCCGCGCGGGGCCATC
The DNA here is from genome assembly GCF_046293095.1 of Thermomonas sp. Classification (GTDB taxonomy): domain Bacteria; phylum Pseudomonadota; class Gammaproteobacteria; order Xanthomonadales; family Xanthomonadaceae; genus Thermomonas. The sequence goes on along the minus strand of NZ_JBKBPN010000008.1, from coordinate 24,996 downwards.
ACTGAGCGCATCGGCCCAGTCCAAGCCGTCCACCACCCGCTCCAGCTCGGCGGCATCGTAGCCGGCTGCATACAGGCCACCGACGATCGCGCCCATGCTGGTACCGGCCACCGCACAGACAGGGACGTGCTCGCGCTCCAGGACCTTGAGCACGCCGACGTGGGCAATGCCACGGGCGCCGCCGCCGCCCAGCACCAGCCCGACGCAGGGGGGATCCGCTCCGGTCGGCGCGGCCTGCACGTCAAACGCCGCAATCAGCGCCGCCAGCACAACAGGCCACGCAAGCATCGACCTGCGCTGACGGCGGTTTCCCGGGCCCTTCACAGCTTGTGGTTGCCGCATGCCCACACCTCGCGCTGATCCACTGTCATCATGTGGCCGGCATGTTCCGGCACGATCGTGACGTTTGCCACAGGGAATGACTGTCATTCCTATTTTTATACTGCGCGGTGTAGGATCACTGCATCCCTGCCCTGCGCGCCTGCGTACCGGACCTTGCACAGGCCCCGTAGCCCGCCCCCAGCCTCCTCCTGCCCGGATCTCATCATGACGGCCAACCACTCCCCCCAACGTCCGCCCCGCCCGGCCCTGCGCTGGATTCTGATGCTGGCGGGCGTGCTTGTCGTGTTCGGCGGCGTGTTCGCCATCAAGGCGTTCTTCGCCAAGCAGACCAACAATTTCTTCGACAACATGCCGCAGCCGGCCGCGACGGTCTCCGCCGCGCCCGCCAGGCAACAGCGCTGGGCGGAGGGTGGAGAAGCCGTCGGCACCTTGGTGGCCGTCAACGGCACCGACGTGACTACCGAAGCGGGCGGCGTCGTCCGCAGCATCGAGTTCGAGGCCGGCCAGCCTGTCGCCGCGGGTGCCGCGCTGGTGCGCCTGAACAGCGCCAACGAGGACGCCACGCTGAAGGCGCTGGAAACCTCGGCCACGCTGGCCGAAACCCAGGCCCACCGCTGGCAGCAGCTGGGCCAGGACAAGCTGGTCTCGCTGGACGAAGTGCAGCAGCGCACGGCCGCCGCCGCCAGCGCACGTGCCCAGGTGGAAGCACAGCGTGCACTGATCGCACAGAAAACCATCCGCGCGCCGTTTGCCGGCGTGCTGGGCCTGCGCAAAGTCAACCTGGGCCAGTACGTGGCGCCCGGCATGGCCATCGTCTCGCTGCAGCAGCTCGACCCGATCTATCTGGATTTCACCCTGCCCGAGCAGCTGATCGGCAAGCTGGCCGAAGGCATGCCGGTGCAGGCCCGCATCGACGCCCTGCCCGGCCGGACCTTCGAAGGCAGGATCAGCGCGGTGGAGCCGCAGGTTGACGCCAGCACCCGCAACTTCAAGGCCCAGGCCACCCTGCGCAACCCCGACGGGGCCCTGCGCCCGGGCGTCTTCGCCAAGGTCGGCTTCGACCTTGGCAACGCGCGTGACGTGGTGGTCATTCCGCAGACCGCCGTCAGCTTCAACCCCTACGGCAACGCGGTGTTCGTGATCAGCAAGGTCAAGCGCAAACCCGGCGAAACCGACATGCAGGGCAAGCCGTTGACCGGCGACAAGCTGGTGGCGACCCAGCGTTTCATCAAGACCGGCGCCACCCGTGGCGATCTGATCGCGGTCACCGAGGGCCTCAAGCCCGGCGAGCAGGTGGCGACTTCCGGCCTGCTGAAGCTGCGCAACGGTGCCGAGGTGACGATCAACAACAGCGTGCAGCCTGCCGCCGACGCCCAGCCGCAGGTCGAAAACCGCTAAGAGCGGCCGTGCGTCGCTCCCATCCTGACTTGCGGGACTCCCATGAAATTCACCGACATCTTCATCAGGAAGCCGGTGCTGGCGATGGTCGTCAGCCTGTTCATCCTGCTGTTCGGCCTGCGCGCGTTCACCGAGTTGAACGTGCGCAAGTACCCGGAAATGCGCAACGCGGTGGTGAACGTCAGCACCACCTACTTCGGCGCTGATGCGGACCTGATCCAGGGCTTCATCACCACCCCGCTGGAACGCGAGATCGCCAGCGCCGAGGGCATCGACTACATCGCCTCGACCAGCTCGGCGGGTATCAGCACCATCCAGGCCTACATCCGGCTGGACAAGGACCCCAGCGAGGCGCTCACCCAGATCAGCGCCAAGGTCAACAAGCTGCGCGGCCAGCTGCCGCCGCAGTCGGAAGACCCGGTGATCGACCTGCAGCAGGGCGAGCAGATCGCGGCGATGTACGTCTCGTTCGCCAGCAACACGCTGGACAACAACCAGATCACCGACTATCTGACCCGCGTCATCCAGCCGAAGCTGGTGACGGTGGACGGCGTGCAGCGCGCGGAAATCCTGGGGGCCGGCACCTTCGCCATGCGCATCTGGCTGAAGCCGGAAAAGATGGCGGCGCTGAAGGTGACCGCCAGCGATGTGTCCAGCGCGCTGCAGTCCAACAATGTGCTGGCCGCGGTGGGCTCCACCAAGGGCCAGATGGTCGCCATCGACATGACCGCGCGCACCGACCTGCGCAACCCGGACGAGTTCCGCAAGCTGGTGGTGCGCGAACAGGATGGCGCCATCGTGCGGCTGGGCGACATCGCCGACGTGGCGCTGGGCTCGGAAAGCTACGGCACCTCGGTGCGCATCAACGGCGAGGCCGCCACGTTCATGGGCATCTATGTCGCCCCGGACGCCAACTCGCTGGACGTGATCAAAGCCGTGCGCAAGCTCTGGGACGGCCAGATCGTGCCGCAGCTTCCGCAAGGCATCACCGCCACCATTCCGTATGACAGCACCGAGGCGATCCAGGACGCCATCAACGAGGTGATCCGCACCCTCATCGAGGCGCTGGTGATCGTGATCGTGGTGATCTACCTGTTCCTGGGCTCGCTGCGCAGCGTGGTGATTCCGGCGGTGACCATTCCGCTGTCGCTGATCGGCGGCCTGTTCCTGATGCTGCTGATGGGCTTCACCATCAACCTGCTGACCCTGCTGGCGATGGTGCTGGCGATCGGCATCGTGGTGGACGACGCGATCATCGTGCTGGAGAACATCCACCGCCACATCGAAGAAGGCATGTCGCCGTTCGACGCCGCCATCCGCGGCGCCCGCGAGCTGGCCTGGCCGGTGGTGGCGATGACCACCACGCTGATCGCGGTGTACCTGCCGATCGGCTTCCAGGGCGGCCTCACCGGCGTGCTGTTCACCGAGTTCGCCTTCACCCTGGCGGGCGCGGTGCTGCTGTCCGGCGTGATCGCGCTGACGCTGACGCCGATGATGAGCGCCAAGATCCTGCAGCCGCACGATCCCGGCCACGCCAAGCGCGGCTTCGAAGCCTGGCTGGACGCGAAGTTCGACAGGCTGCATCAGGCCTATCGGCGGCGCCTACACGGCCTGCTGGAAACGAAGTCTGTGATCGCCGCCTTCGGCCTGATCGTGCTGGTGAGCTGCGCGTTCCTGTACATGACCGCACCGAAGGAACCGGCGCCGCTGGAAGACGAGGGCTTCATCTTCTCGGTGGCCACTGCGGACCCGGTGGCAACCTTGGACTACGTCGAGCGCTACACCGCAGAGATCACCAATATCTCCAAGACCGTGCCCGAGGTGCAGGACTACTTCCTGTTCAACGGCGGCTTCCGTGGCAGCGGCGGCGGCGCCAGCCCAATGGCGATGGCCGGCTTCGTGCTGAAGCCGTGGAGCCAGCGCAGCCGTTCCACCAACGCGGTGCTGCAGCAGGCGCTGCAGCCGAAGATGGCGCAGGTAAGCGGCCTCAACGTGTTTGCCTTGGTGCCGCCATCGCTGCCCAGCGCGGGCGGTGGCGCCGGTGGCGGCGAGTTCATCATCGGCGGCGTGGGCGAGCTGTCGCAGCTGGCCGAGCTGGCCGACCAGGTGCTGCAGAAGGCCAGGGCCAGCAAGCGCTTCATCTTCCTGGACAAGGACCTGAAGATCGACAAGCCGCGCATCGAGGTGGAGATCGACCGCGACAAGGCGGCCACGCTGGGCATCGACATGCGAACGCTGGCGGCCGACATGTCGGCGATGCTGGCGGGTGGCTACACCAACCTGTTCGCGATGCAGAACCGTTCCTACCGGGTGATCCCGCAGGTGCAGCGCAGCGACCGCCTCAATGCCCAAGACCTGGAGAACTACTACACCCGCACCCGCGACGGCCAGCTGATCCCGCTGTCCACCCTCGTGACCCTGAAGGAAAGCGCGCAGCCGCAATCGCTCAAGCGCTTCCAGCAGCTCAACGCGGTGGCGATCACCTTCGCCCCGCGCCCCGGCGTGAGCAAGGGCGAGGCGCTGGCGATCCTGGACCAGGCCGCCAAGGAGGTCCTGCCGCAGGGCTACAGCGTGGACTACGCCGGCGAGTCGCGGCAGTTCAAGCAGGAGGGCTCGGCGATGCTGCTGACGCTGGCGCTGGCGCTGGTGATGATCTTCCTGGTGCTGTCGGCGCAGTTCGAAAGTTTCCGCGACGCGTTGATCATGCTGCTGACCGTGCCGATGGCGATCTGCGGCGCGCTGCTGGCGTTGAACGTGCTGGCGCTGGCGGCCAACGTGCTGCAGTTCGCCGGCATCGAGGCCTTCCCGGGGATGAGCATCAACATCTACACGCAGGTGGGCCTGGTGACGCTGGTCGGCGTGATCTCCAAGCACGGCATCCTGATCGTGGAGTTCGCCAACAAGCTGCAGATGGAGCAGGGCCTGTCCAAACGCGAGGCGATCGAGGAAGCCACCGGCATCCGCCTGCGTCCGGTGCTGATGACTACCGCCGCGCTGGTGTTCGCGATGATCCCGCTGCTGCTGGCCAAGGGCCCGGGCGCCGCTTCGCGCTTCTCGATGGGCGTGGTCATCGCCGCCGGCATGACCATCGGCACGCTGTTCACCCTGTTCGTGCTGCCGGCGTTTTACCTGTACCTGGCCCGCGACCATGCGCACGATGCCGGCCAGCGCCCGTCGGATGCGGACCCCGCGACGCCGGAACCGCAGCACGGCTGACCGCCTGCCGCTGCAACGCGAAAACGCCCGGGGCAACCCGGGCGTTTTCTTTGCGATGACCGACGCGACGGATGCCGTCGCGGACGGTGCGTTATTCCAGTGATGCCGGCACCTGCAGATGGGCCGCCAGCGCGGCCGGATCGCCGCCCGGCACATGCGGCAGCACGCCCCAGCACGGCGCCACGAGGCGTTCGCGCAGCATCGCGATGTTGTCCTCGACGCGCGCCATCACGGGGTCGATATGCGAGCCGATCCAGCCGGCCAGGGTCAACCCGTCGGCGGCGATCGCCCGCGCGCTCAGCAGCGCGTGGTTGATGCAGCCCAGCCGCAACCCGACCACCAGCACCACCGGCAGCTGCAGGGCGCGCACCAGATCCGCTTGCATCAGCGTGGCCGACAGCGGCGCCGCCCAGCCGCCCACGCCTTCCACCACCAGCGCATCGGCCTGCGTCGATAGGCGGGCATGCGCGTTGAGAATCGGCGGCAGCGTCACCTCGATACCGGCATCGCGGGCGGCCAGTTCGGGGGCCAGCGGATGCTCCAGCGCGAACGGATTGATGTCCGCGTAGGCGATCCCGGGTTCGCCGGCCGCCTGCAGCGCCAGCGCGTCCTCGTTGCGCCAGGCGCCGCCGATGCGCGTACAGCCGCTTGCCACCGGCTTCATCCCGGCCGCGCGCAGCCCCCGGCCGCGCAGCGTGTGCAGCAGCGCGCAGCTGGAAAAGGTCTTGCCGATGCCGGTGTCGGTGCCGGTGACATAGAACGATGGCATGGGACGTTCCAGGCGCTGGGGAGGAGCGCGATGTTAAGGAATCTTGGAACCATTCGGAAATTCACGTCGGCCACGGATGGCCGGCCACGCATCGATCACACAAACGCTGGATGCGCGTGGATCGCGCCCGGCCATCTGCCGGGCGCGGCAATGGCCGCGCCGGCATTGCTACACTGGGGCCATGAGTTTTTCCGCCACGCCCCTGACCGGCACCAAGCCGGAACGCTACGCGCAACTGCTGGAGCAGACGCGCGCCCTGCTCCACGACGAGCGCGACCGCATCGCCAACGCCGCCAACCTGTCGGCGCTGGTGTATCACGCCCTGCCTGACCTCAATTGGGTGGGCTTCTACTTCTTCGACGGCACTGAGCTGGTGGTCGGGCCCTTCCAGGGGCTGCCGGCCTGCGTGCGCATCCCGCTGGACAAAGGCGTCTGCGGCGCCGCCGCGCGCACTCGGCAGACCCAACGGGTGGACGACGTGCACGCCTTCCCTGGCCACATCGCCTGCGATTCGGCCAGCCGTTCGGAGCTGGTGGTGCCGCTGTACCAGGGCGACACGCTGATCGGCGTGTTCGACCTCGACAGCCCACTGCCGGCGCGCTTCGACGCGGACGACCAGCAGGGCCTCGAAGCCATCGCCGGCGCGTTTCTGGCCGCGCTGGGATGAGCACAAAGCTGCGCAACATCGGACCGAAGTCCGCCGCCTGGTTGCGCCAGGTCGGGTTGCGCACGCTGGACGACCTGGCCAGTGCCGGTGCGGTCGGCGCCTACATGAAGGTCCGCCGGGCCGGCTTCAAGCCCAGCCTGAACCTGTTGTACGCGCTGGAAGGCGCGCTCACCGACTGCCACTGGCAGGAGGTCCCGGAATCGCGGCGCACCGAGCTGGTGCAGGCGGCCGAAGCGGCAATCGCCCTGCTCCCGCCGCCACGTGGGCGGCCCACCGCGGCACCGGTCACCACCACCCACCACGACGAGCCCGCCGCGCCGACTTTCGCGCTGTTCGACGACGACCGCGGCAGCGGCGGCCCGGATGATTGAGCGCAGTGGCGACAGAAACGCTTGATCCAGGGCAAGCGAACCCAGCGGCCAACCCGCTACACTAAGCGCGCTTGAGGTGACCCGGTGGCAACGCCGCCGGGTTGAAACGGGAAGCCGGTGACGAGGCGCACATGCGCCCCCAGTCCGGCGCTGCCCCCGCAACGGTAAGCGTGACGACGCCAGCATCGGCCACTGTGCATCCGCATGGGAAGGCGCTGGCGGGGAACATCCCCGTGATGTTCCGCGCGCAAGCCCGGAGACCGGCCCCAGGCACGTCTGGTGGCGATGCGGAGGGCATCGCGCGGTCTCGCGTGCGCGCCATGCCGCCCGCGTCCGTCCGTGCCTGTCTCCTCCGCACTGCCATCGCCCACCACCCCAGGGCGCGCGGGCGTGCGCGCCGGAGTTCAACTTCATGAAACCTGCTGTCCTGCATCCGCTGTCTGTTGCCCCTCTTGCGCTCGCGCTGGCTGCGGCGCTGCCGCTGTCGGCCCGTGCCGACGACGCCAAGACGCTGGATCGCCTCATCGTTACCGCCACCCGCACCCCGATCAGCGTGGACGACGCGCTGGCCGCCGTGGAGGTGATCGATCGTGCCCAGATCGACGCCAGCGGCGCCCACTCGCTGCCGGAACTGCTGCGCGGCCGCGCCGGCATCACCCTCGTCAACCAGGGCGGGCTGGGCAAGCTGAGCACCCTGTTCATGCGCGGCACCGAGTCCGACCACACCCTGGTGCTGGTGGACGGCGTGCGGATCGGCTCGCCCACCTCCGGGCTGGCGTCGCTGCAGGACATCCCGCTGGCACTGATCGACCACATCGAGATCGTGCGCGGGCCGCGCTCCTCGCTGTATGGCGCCGACGCCATCGGCGGCGTGATCCAGATCTTCACCCGTCGCGGCGAAGGCCAGGGCGAACAGGCTCGTGCCCGCATCGCCGCCGGCAGCCACGGCCTGCGCGAAGCCTCTGCCGGCGTTGACCTGCGCGGTGCACGCGGCGGGGTGGGCGTGGACATGGCCTACCAGCGCACCGACGGCATCAATGCCTGCTCCGGGTTCTACGACCCGCTCACCTGGCAGGGCGCCGGCTGCTTCATCGTGCCGGGCACCCACCTCGACCGCGACGGCTACCGCAACCGCAGCGCCAGCCTGCGCGCCGATTTCGCCCCGGCCGACGGCTGGCAGCTGGACGCCCATGCCTTCCGCGCCGAAGGCCACAACGACTACGACGGCGATTACGTGGACAACTCCGACATCGTCCAGCAAACCGTGGGCGGTAGCGTGCGCTGGTCGCCATCCGACACCGTGCAACTGAAGCTGGCCGCCGGCCGCAACACCGACGATTCCGACAACTACATCGGCAATACCTTCGCCAACCGCTACACGACCACACGCGACAGCGCGAGCCTGCAGGGCGACATCGGCGTGGCGAAAGGCCAACTGCTGAGCGTCGGTTTCGACTGGCTGCGCGACGCCGCCAACGTGGTCGATCCTTGGTCGCCATTCGCGCGCACCCGCGGCAACCGCGCGCTGTTCGCGCAGTATCAAGGGGATTTCGGAGCGCACGACCTCCAACTGAGCCTGCGCCGCGACGACAACGACCAGTTCGGCAGCCACACCACCGGCACGCTGGCCTGGGGCATGATGCTGCCCGCCGGCTGGCGGGTGAGCGCCAGCCACGGCACCGCGTTCAAGGCGCCGACCTTCAACGAGCTGTATTACCCCGGCTTCAGCAACCCGCTGCTGCGCCCGGAAGTCGCGCGCAGCAGCGAGCTTGAACTGGCGCGCAGCGGCGCCGGCTGGCAGGTGCAGGCCAATGCCTACCAGACCCGCGTGCGTGACCTGATCGCCTACGATGCCGCGCTGGGCAAGCCCGGCAACCTGGACAGCGCGCGCATCCGCGGCCTGGAGTTGACCGGCGAGTGGCAGCTGGACGACTGGACCGCGCGCGGTCAGCTGGGCTGGCTGCAGACCCGCAACGAGAGCGCCGGCGCCCACCACGGCAAGGCCCTGCCGCGTCGCCCCGGGCGCAGCGCCCGGCTGACGCTCGAACGTCGCCTCGGCGATGTCACCGTTGGCGTCACCGGCATTGCCGAGGCCGCCCGCTGGGACGACGTCGCCAATACCCTGCGGGTGGGCGGTTACGGCACGCTGGACGCGCGCGTGTCGTGGCGGTTCTCGCCCGGCTGGACGCTGCAGGCGAATATGGTCAACGCCCTGGACAAGCGCTACGAAACCAGCGCCTGGTACAACCAGCCCGGCCGCGAGTACACCCTCAGCCTGCGCTGGCAGCCAGACTGAGGTAACGACGCGACACCGCAAGGCGCGTGCAGGGATGCACCAGGCCCGGCTGCACTGCCGGGCCTTTTGTGTTGGCGGTCGGGATTCACTGTTGGGTGGGCCCCTTGCGCAGAGGAAAGAAGATGTCCAAAATAGTGAGTGATTAATTACTCACTATTCGGAACTCCCGATGAGCTCGCGCACCCGCCCACTGCCCGCCGACGAGCGTCGCGCCGCCACAGTGGAAGCCGTGATCGAACTGGCCGCCGAGCAGAACCCCGGCGACATCACCACTGCCGCCATCGCCCAGCGCATGGGCCTAACCCAGAGCGCGCTGTTCCGGCACTTCCCCAACAAGGACGCGATCCTCGAGGCCGTGCTGGGCTGGGTTAGCGAGCGTCTGCTCGCGCAGCTGGACCAAGCCGCGGCGTCGGCTACCACTCCGCTGGCCGCGCTGGAGGCAATGTTCATGGCCCATGTCGGCTTCGTTGCCCGCCACCCGGGCGTGCCACGGATGCTGTTTGGCGAGCTGCAGCGCCCCGATGCCACCCTTCCCAAGCGCATTGCGCAGGCCCTGATCCAGGGCTACGCACAGCGCCTGCGCGGGTATCTGGCAGCCGGCATCGCACGGCAAGAACTCGACCCTTCGCTGGACGTGGACGCCGCCGCCACCCTGTTCATCGGCTCCGTGCAGGGGCTGGTGATGCAGTCGTTAATCGCCGGCGACGTGATGCGCATGCATCACGACGCGCCGGGGGTCTTTGCCATCTATCACCGCGGTATCCGGAGCCAGCCATGAGTCTGCCCGCCATTTCCAGACGCACAGTGATGCTGCTGGCAGCGATGGTCCCACTGGTGTTGCTGTTCGCCTATGTCGCAGTGCGCTCCGGCCCGCTGACGCCAATAGAAGTCACCACCGTCAACGTAGCCTCGCGCAACATCACCCCGGCGCTGTACGGCATCGGTGCCGTGCAGGCGCGCTACAGCCATGAGATTGGGCCAACGTATACCGGACGGCTACAGCGGCTGGACGTGCAGGTGGGTGATGCGGTCAAGGCCGGACAAGTACTGGGCATGATGGCTCCAGTGGATCTGGACAACCGGTTGGACGCGCAGCAGGCCGCCATCGCCAGCGCGCAATCCGCCTTGCAGCAGGCACAAGCACGTCAGCGTTATGCGCAGGCGCAGGCGGAGCGCTACATGCAACTGGCGCAGCAACAATTGGTCAGTGTGGAAACGGCGTCGGCACGCAAGCAGGAGCTGGACGTGGCCATTGCCGCCTTGAATGCCGCGCGTGACGACGTCCGACGCTTGCAGTCCGAACGCGATGCGGTGCAGGCACAGCGGGCCAATCTGGCGCTGGTGGCGCCGGTGGACGGTCTCGTGGTGGCGCGCAACGCCGACCCTGGCACCACTCTGGTAGCTGGGCAAGCAGTCGTGGAGGTCATCGACCCGGGCAGCCTGTGGATCGATGCCCGCTTCGACCAGATCGCCGCCGGCGGCCTTGCCGCAGGCCTACCGGCTCGGATCACCCTGCGCTCCGACCAAAACCATGCACACGACGGCCACGTGCTGCGTACCGAACCGATGGCCGACGCCGTAACCGAGGAAACCCGCGCCAAGATCGTGTTCACCCGCCTGCCATCGCCGCTGCCGCCACTCGGGGAATTGGCAGAAGTGACAGTCAGCCTGCCGACGCAGGCCTCCATGCCCGTCATCCCCAATGCCGCCCTCCGCACCGTGGGCGGCCAGCGCGGCGCGTGGAAACTGGTCGATGGGCACCTTGCGTTCGCGCCGCTGACGCTTGGCCGCAGCGACCTCGATGGCAACGTTCAAGTGCTCAAGGGCTTGACCGGGGGTGAACAGGTGGTGCTGTACAGCGAGAAGACGCTGAACGCCCACAGCCGCATCCATGTTGTCGAGCGAATCCGGGGCATCGCGCCGTGATCAGCCTGGCTGGCCGCGACATCCTGCATGCCTGGGGCAAGTTCCTGTTCACTGGCATGGGCCTGGGCCTGCTGATTGGGGTCACCCTGATCATGGCCGGCGTGTACCGCGGGATGGTGGACGACGGCAAGGCGCTGCTGGACAACAGCGGCGCCGATCTATGGGTGGTGCAGCGCGACACCCTGGGCCCTTACGCGGAATCCTCCAGCCTGCCGGATGACCTGTGGCGCGACATCCATGTCCTGCCCGGGGTGGCCCAGGCTGCCAACGTGACCTACCTGACCATGCAGGTGCGGCAGGGCGAACGCGACGTGCGCGCAATGGTTGTCGGCATCGCCGCCGGTGGGCCCGGCACGCCCGGCTGGCCGCCGCACCTGGTGGCGGGCCGGCAAATCACCCGCGGCCATTACGAAGCGGTTGCCGATATCGCCAGCGGATTTCACCTCGGAGACACGCTCGGCATCCGCCGACATCGCTACACGGTAGTCGGGCTGACCCGCCGCCTGGTGTCGTCCAGCGGCGATCCGATGGTGTTTATCCCACTGAAGGATGCGCAGCAGGCTCAGTTCCTAAAGGACAACGACGCGATCCGGATGCAGCGCCGACGAACCGCGGAAAATCCCGTCTTCAACCGTCCTAGCGTGCCCGGCCTGCTGGACGCGGTGAACGCGTCGCAGGCCAGCAACAGCACGGTCAACGCGGTGCTGGTGCGGCTGGCGCCCGGCCACGCCGCCAGCGAAGTGGCCAACCCGATCCGGCGGTGGAAGCGACTGACCGTGTACGACCGTCCGCAGATGGAAGCAATCCTGGTGGGCAAGCTGATCGCCACCTCGTCTCGCCAGATCGGGATGTTCCTGGTCATCCTGGCAGCCGTCAGCGCCGCCATCGTCGCCTTCATCATCTACACCCTGACCATGGACAAGATCCGCGAGATCGCCGTACTCAAATTGATCGGCACCCGCAACCGGACGATCGCTTGGATGATCCTGCAGCAGGCGCTGATGCTGGGCGTGATCGGCTTCGTGGTGGGCAAGATCACCGCCACCTTCGCCGCGCCGCTGTTCCCCAAGTACGTGCTATTGGTCCCCGGCGATTCGGTCCTGGGCTTCTTCGCGGTGCAGCTGCTGTGCGTGGCGTCCAGCGTGATTGCCATCCGCATGGCGCTGAAGGTCGATCCGGCCGAAGCGATCGGGGGTTGAGCATGGCCGCCACCGGCATCCGCATCGAAGGCCTGCGCAAGCGCTACGGCAGCGGCGACACCGCGGTGCTGGCGCTGAAGGACGTCAACATGCAGGTCGCGCCCGGCGAAGTCGTGGGCCTGATAGGCCCCTCTGGCTCGGGCAAGAGCACGCTACTGAAAAGCCTGGGAGCGGTGATCGACCCCACCGCCGGGCGCATGCAGCTGGGCGACGAAGTAATCTTCGACGACGGCTGGAAGGTGCGCGACCTGCGCGCACTGCGCCGCGACAAGATTGGCTTCGTGTTCCAGGCGCCGTATCTGATCCCGTTCCTAGACGTCATCGACAATGTTGCCTTGTTACCGATGCTGGCCGGCGTGCCGAACGCCGAGGCACGCTCACGGGCGCTGGGACTGCTGGCCGCGCTGGATGTCCAACACCGCGCGCGGGCGATGCCGGCGCAGCTGTCCGGCGGCGAGCAGCAACGGGTGGCGATCGCGCGCGGGCTGGTCAACCGGCCACCGGTGATCCTGGCCGACGAACCCACCGCGCCGCTGGATTCGCAGCGCGCGCTGGCAGTCATCCGGCTGCTCAACGACATGGCGCATCGCTTCCAGACCGCGGTCATCGTGGTGACCCACGACGAGAAGATCATCCCCACTTTCAAGCGCATCTACCACATCCGAGACGGGGTGACCTTCGAGGAAGCGGGCGAAGGCCGCGACTTCGCGTAACCGTGCAGCAACCCGGCTGGCTCCAATGCCAACCATGATCCAGGTTCCCCCAAGCCCGGCCCTCCCGATAAGCCTACGTCCGCGTCTCCATCTACCGGCACTCCTTGGCGAGGGCGCCAGTGCTACTCCACGGCAAGTTTGACGCCGGGTCTGGGCTTATTCCACCGTCACCGATTTGGCCAGGTTGCGCGGCTTGTCCACGTCGGTGCCGCGCGCCAGCGCGGCGTGGTAGGCCAGCAGCTGCACGGGGATGGCGTGCACGATCGGCGACAGTACGCCGATGTGGCGCGGGGTGCGGATCACGTGGACGCCCTCGGACTCGCTGAAGCTGCTGTCGGCGTCGGCGAACACGAACATCTCGCCGCCGCGCGCGCGCACCTCCTGGATGTTGGACTTCACCTTCTCCAGCAGCGCGTCGTTCGGCGCGATCACCACCACCGGCATCTGCGTGTCCACCAGCGCCAGCGGGCCGTGCTTGAGCTCGCCGGCCGGGTAGCCCTCGGCGTGGATGTACGAGATTTCCTTCAGCTTGAGCGCGCCTTCCAGCGCGATCGGATAGTGCGTGCCGCGGCCGAGGAACAGCGCATGCTGGCGCGGGGCGAATGCCGCCGCCCACGACGCGATCTGCGGCTCCAGGTTCAGCGCGTGCTGCACGCTGCCCGGCAGGTGGCGCAGGTCCTCCAACAGCGCGGCCTCGCGCACGGCGTCCACCTGCCCGCGCTGCTTGCCCAGCGCCACCGCCAGCGCGAACAGCGCGACCAGCTGGGTGGTGAACGCCTTGGTGGACGCCACGCCGATCTCGGCGCCGGCGCGGGTCAGGAACACCAGCCTGCTGGCGCGCGGGATGGCCGACTCCGGCACGTTGCAGATCGACAGCGTCCTGTCCTGTCCCTGCGCCTTGGCGTACTTCAGCGCCTCCATGGTGTCCAGCGTTTCACCGGACTGGGAGATGGTGACGATCAACTGCCTCGGGTTGCCCACGACCTTGCGGTAGCGGTACTCGCTGGCGATGTCGACCGCGCACGGGATCCCCGCGATGTCTTCGATCCAGTAGCGCGCGGTCAGGCCGGCGTAATAGCTGGTGCCGCAGGCGAGGATCTGCACCGACTCCACGTCGCGCAGCACCTCTGCCGCGTTCGGGCCAAACAGCGCCGGGTCGAAGCCGCCGGCATCGAGGATGCCTTCCACGGTGTCGCCGATGGCGCGCGGCTGCTCGTGGATTTCCTTTTGCATGAAGTGGCGGTACGGGCCGAGCTCCAGCGAGGCCAGCGACACGTCGGAAACGTGCACCTCGCGCGCCACCGGCGCGTCGGCGGCGTCGAACACGCGCACGCCCTCGCGGGTCAGCTCGGCGGTATCGCCTTCCTCGAGGAAGATCACCCGGCGCGTGGCCGACACGATCGCCGACACGTCCGAGGCCACGAAGTTCTCGCCCTCGCCCAAGCCCACCAGCAGCGGGCAGCCCATGCGCGCGGCCACCAGCCTGCCCGGGTCGCGCTTGTCGACCACCGCCAGCGCGTAGGCGCCGTGCAGTTCCTTGACCGCCCGTTGCAGCGCGCCGAGCAGGCTGGCGCCCTGCACGCGGTAGTGGTGGATCAGGTGGGCGATCACCTCGGTGTCGGTCTGCGACTCGAATTCATAGCCCAGCGCGCGCAGGCGCTCGCGCTGCTGCTCGTGGTTCTCGATGATGCCGTTGTGCACCAATGCCAGCTCGCCGTGGCTGATGTGCGGGTGCGCGTTGGACTCGGTGACGCCGCCGTGGGTGGCCCAGCGGGTGTGGCCGATGCCCAGGTGGGCGTCCAGGCCTTCCGCCGCCGCCGCCGCTTCCATCTCGGACACCCGGCCGGTGCGGCGCACGCGGCGCACCGTATCCCCCACCACCACCGCGATGCCGGCCGAATCGTAGCCGCGGTATTCCAGCCGCTTCAGGCCATCCACCAGCACAGGCACCACGTCACGGTTGGCAATGGCGCCGACGATTCCACACATGCGGGTACTGCTCCTTAAGGGTTGCGGAAAGTGTAGTCGCTGCCGGCCGGGGCGTGTCCGCGCGGACGCCGCGTCCGTCCGAACGGACACCGGACACCCGGAATCACATCAATCAAATCAATAGCTTGCGATTGGCACGCGGATTGCTGAAGAAGGGCATGGACACCCCTCCCGCGAACGCCCACATGGACAACCGCCCCCGCATCCGCGACACCGCCGGCCAGGACCAGGTCATGGCCACGCCATCCCGCCCCGCCGGCCGCAAACGCATCGCCATCGCCGCCACCAGCGCCGCCGTGGTGGTCGTGCTGGGCGGCTGGGTGGCGTCCGGCTGGCTGTCGGGCGCCCGCTCGTTCGACGCCTCGCGCCTGCGGATTGCCGAGGTCACCCGCGGCGACCTGGTGCGCGACCTCAGCGCCGAGGGCCGGCTGATCGCCGCCAACAGCCCCACCCTGTACGCGATCGCCGCGGGCACCGTCTCGCTGAAGATCGTGGCCGGTGACAAGGTTAGCAAGGGGCAGGCGCTGGCCGTGATCGACAGCCCCGAGCTGCGCAGCAGGCTGGTGCAGGAAGAGTCGACCCTTGCCAGCCTGGAGGCCGAAGCGAGCCGCGCGGTGCTGGATGCCCGGATCGCCCGCGCCAACGCCCAGCGCGCGCTGGACCAGGCCACGGTGGAGCGTACTGCGGCGATGCGCGACCTGGAGCGCTACCAGCGCGCCTTTGATGGTGGCGCGGTGCCGCAGAACGATCTGGCGCGCGCGCAGGACCTGATGAAGAAAGCCGACATCGGCCTGGCTGCCGCCCGCAAGGACTTCGAGCTGCAGAGCGCCGGCGCCGACCTGGACGCGCGCAACAAGCAGCTGCAGGCGCAGCGTCAGCGGGCAGTGGTGGAGGAAGCGCGCCGGCAGGTGGATGGGCTGACCCTGCGCGCGCCGTTCGACGGCCAGGTGGGCCAGGTACAGGTACCGCAGGGCACCCAGGTCGCCGCCAACGGCCCCGTGCTCAGCGTGGTGGACCTCAGCCGCTTCGAGGTGGAGATCAAGGTGCCGGAGAGCTTCGCTCGCGACCTAGGCATCGGCATGCCGGCGCAGATCGCCGCCAACAACGGCCGCTTCGCCGGCGAGATCGCCGCGGTATCGCCCGAGGTGGTGAACGGTGAAGTCACCGCGCGCGTGCGCTTCGCCGACGGCAAGCAGCCGCCGGGCCTGCGCCAGAACCAGCGGCTGTCGGTACGGATCGTGATGGATACCCGCCACGACGTGCTGATGGTCGAGCGCGGCCCGTTCCTGGAACAGGACGGCGGCAACGTCGCCTGGGTCGTGGACGGCAGCAGTGCCAGCCGCCGCCCGATCCGCACCGGCGCGTCCAGCCTGTCTTCCGTTGAAATCGTCTCGGGCCTGAAGGTTGGCGACCGCATCGTCGTCTCGGGCACGGACCAGTTCGGCACCGCGGACCGCGTCCGCATCTCCGGCCAGTGAGCTTTGAGGAACCCGCCATGCACGCCATCGACCACACCGCCCCCACTTTCCGCTGGACGCCCGCGCAGCTTGCCGACGCGGTGCCGTTGCGGCTGAGCACGCTGTTCGCCTACACCCTCGCCCGCGACGCTGCGTGCACCCCCGCCAACGCGCCGCGCCGCCATGCCCGCCCCGCGCCGGGCTACCTGCCGGCCGAGGCGCTGGCCCCACGCTTCCGCGTTTCCTGACCCATCACGCACAAGGATTTCCCGCCATGTTGGACATGCGCCAGATCACCAAGGTCTACCGCACCGAACTCGTCGAGACGCACGCATTGCGCTCGCTCGACCTGCAGGTCGCCGAGGGCGAATTCGTCGCCGTCACCGGGCCGTCGGGCTCGGGCAAGACCACCTTCCTCAACATCGCCGGCCTGCTGGAGGAATTCACCGGCGGTGACTACGTCCTGGACGGCGTCAATGTGAAGGGGCTGGACGACAACGCCCGTTCGCGCCTGCGCAACGAGAAGATCGGCTTCATCTTCCAGGGCTTCAACCTGATCCCCGATCTCAACCTGTTCGACAACTGCGACGTGCCGCTGCGCTACCGCGGCATGTCCGCGGCCGAGCGCAAGCTGCGCATCGAGGATGCGCTGGGCCTGGTGGGGCTGGGCTCGCGCATGAAGCACTACCCTGCCGAACTGTCCGGTGGCCAGCAGCAGCGCGCCGCGATCGCCCGCGCCCTGGCCGGCAGCCCGCGCCTGCTGCTGGCGGACGAGCCGACCGGCAACCTGGACTCGCAGATGGCGCGCAGCGTGATGGAGCTGCTGGAGGACATCAACCAGCAGGGCACCACCATCGTGATGGTGACCCACGACCCGGAACTGGCCGCGCGCGCGCAGCGCAACGTCCACATCGTGGACGGCATGGCCACCGACCTGACCGTGGCCGCCGCGCTCCCGCACGCCCGCGCCGCCACCGCCTGAGGACACCGCCATGTTCGGCTACTACCTCAACCTCGCCTTGCGCAGTTTCCGCCGCAACCGCGTGCTGACCGCGCTGATGGTGCTGGCGATCGCCCTCGGCATCGGCGCCAGCATGACCACGCTGACCGTGTTCCACGTGCTCTCCGGTGACCCGATCCCGCAGAAGAGCGACCGCCTGTTCTACGTGCAGCTGGACCCGGAGCCCCGCGATGGCTACAAGCCCGGCGAGGAGCCGCAGGATCAGCTGACCCGCTTCGATGCCCAGGAGCTGCTGCGCCAGAAGAAGGCCAAGCGGCAGGCGATGATGACCGGCGGCGGCGGCGTGCTGGAGCCGGAAGGCACCAAGCTCAAGCCGTTCGTGCTGAGCATGCGCTACACCTCGGCGGACTTCTTCCCGATGTTCGAGGTGCCCTTCCAGCGTGGCCGGCCTTGGACCGGCGCAGACGACGAGGCGCGCGCGCGGGTCGCGGTGATCACCCGCGAACTGGGTGAAAAACTGTTCGGCAGCGGCGATCCGGTGGGCCGGGAGCTGCGCATCGAAGGCAACGCGCTGCGCATCGTGGGCGTGCTGGACACCTGGAAGCCGACCCCGCACTTCTACGACCTCAACACCGGCCGCTACGACAACGACGAGGAGGTGTACGTGCCGATCAGCACGGCGCTGGACCTCAAGCTGGGCCGCAACGGCAGCATGAACTGCTACGGCCGCACGGTGACCAGCGATCCGACCGCCGAGAACGTGCCCTGCACCTGGATGCAGTACTGGGTGGAGCTGGCCTCGGCCGGTGACGCCGCGGCCTACAAGCGCTATCTCGACAACTACTCCGAACAGCAGCGCAGCGCCGGCCGCTTCGAGCGTCCCGCCAACACCCGCCTGCGCAACGTGATGGAGTGGCTGGAGTTCCGCCAGGTGGTGCCGGGCGATGTGCGCCTGCAGCTGTGGCTGGCATTCGGCTTCCTGCTGGTGTGCCTGCTGAACACCGTTGGCCTGCTGCTGGCCAAGTTCCTCCGCCGCAGCAGCGAGTTCGGCGTGCGTCGCGCGCTGGGTGCCTCGCGCCGCGCCATCTTCACGCAGTGCCTGGTGGAGGCCGGCACGGTCGGGCTTGCCGGTGGTGCGCTGGGACTGGGACTGGCCCTGCTGGGGCTGTGGGGCGTGCGCCAGCGCCCGGCGGAATACGCCCAGCTGGCCCACCTCGACGGCGGCATGCTGCTGCTGACCTTCGCGCTGGCCATCGGCGCCAGCCTGCTGGCCGGCCTGCTCCCCGCCTGGCGCGCGATGCGCGTGCCGCCGGCCCTGCAACTCAAGTCGCAATGACCCGCGCCGCGCCTGCGCGGCCACCGACTCCCCGGAGACGTCCCATGGAAATCCGTCCGATCCTGTCCACCCTCTCGCGGCACAAGACCGCCGCGGCGCTGATCGTTCTGGAGATCGCGCTGACCTGCGCGATCCTCTGCAACGCGCTGTTCCTGGTCACGCAGCGCCTGGAAACCCTCAACCTGCCCAGCGGCATGGACGACGAGCACCTGATCATGGCCCGTGCCGACGGCATCGGCGAGCAGGTCGATGCCGATGCCCGCAGCCGCGAGGATCTGGCCGCGCTGCGCGCCATCCCCGGCGTGACCGATGCGGTGATCGTCAACCAGGTGCCGTTCCGCAACGGCTCCTGGAATACCGCGCTGGGCACCCGGCCCAACCAGGAGCATCCCAGCCTGCTCGCGGCCCAGTACATGACCAGCGAAGGCACGCTGAAGGCGATGGGCCTGAAGCTGGTCGCCGGCCGCGACTTCCAGCCGGACGAGTTCAAGAACGTCACGGATCTGGAAAAAACCGAGGATCCCGCCACCCTGACGTCGTCCGTCATCCTCACTGCGCCCGCTGCCCGCAAACTGTTCCCCGACGGCACACCGCTGGGCAAGACGATCTACATGGCCAATATCCCGCTCACCGTGGTGGGCGTGGTGGAAACGCTGGCACGACCGGCGCCGATGGCGGGCGACCGTCAGAACTCGCTGATCTTCCCGACCCGGCTCAACTTCGCAAACGGCGGCTTCTACCTGGTGCGCGTGGCCGACCCGGCGCGCCGTGCCGAGATCCTGAAGGCCGTGGACGCAGCGCTGGAAAAGGTCGACCCCAACCGGCTGATCCGCCCGGCGACCACCTATGAAGACAGCCGCCGCGACTACTTCGCCGACGACCGCGACATGATCGGTCTGCTGCTGATCGTCTGCGGGTTGCTGCTGCTCGTCACCGCGCTGGGCATCGTGGGCCTGGCCAGCTTCTGGGTGCAGCAGCGCACCAAGCAGATCGGCATCCGCCGCGCCCTGGGCGCCACCCGCGGGCAGATCCTGCGCTACTTCCAGACCGAGAACTTCCTGCTGGCGACGGTGGGCATCGTGCTGGGCATGGTGATGGCGTTCGGCATCAACCAGATGCTGATCAGCAAGTACGAGCTGCCGCGCCTGCCGCTGTACTACCTGCCAGCGGGCGCCTTGGCGCTGTGGCTGCTGGGCCAGCTGGCGGTGCTGGGGCCCGCCCGGCGGGCGGCAGCGGTGCCGCCGGCGGTGGCCACCCGCTCGATCTGACCCCACCCGTGCCCAAGGACCCACGCATGCACGCCTTCTCCTTCGCCGCGACGCTGCTGATGCTGTCCGTGACCGCGACTGCCTCATTGCGGCCGGTGGAGGACCACGCCCTGTCCACGACAATCGCCGCCCTCGACACTGCCGTGTTCGATGCGTTCAACCGCTGCACCGATCCGGCGCAGCTTGCCCGGCACGCCGGCTATTTCGCAGAGGACGTCGAGTTCTATCACGACACCGGCGGCGTCACCTGGACACGCGACGCCATGATCGACAGCACCCGCAAGCATGCCTGCGGGCACTACACGCGGGCACTGGTCCCCGGTAGTCTTCGGGCCTATCCGATCCAGGGGTTCGGGGCGATCTCGCAAGGCACGCACCGGTTCTGCCAGACGGACACCGGCCGCTGCGAAGGCGAGGCCGACTTCACGATGGTGTGGCGCCAGCGCGACGGGCAATGGACTGTCACCCGCGTGCTGAGCTACGGCCACCGACCGAATCCCGACCCGTCCTGAGTCCCAGCCGTCGTCCCGAGCCATCACCCCATGCCCGTCATCCTGGTCATCGACGACAACCCCTCGGTCGGCACCGCGCTGGACCTGCTGTTCTCCCTGCACGACATCCGCACGCTGTGCGCGCAGTCGCCGGAGGAAGGCCTGGCCGTGCTGGCGCGGGAGCCTGTGGACCTGGTGATCCAGGACATGAACTTCGTCGCCGACACCACCTCCGGCGACGAAGGCGTGGCGCTGTTCCATCGCATCCGGGCGGCGCATCCCGACCTGCCGATCATCCTGCTGACCGCTTGGACGCACCTCGAGGCCGCGGTGGAGCTGATCAAGGCCGGGGCGGCCGACTACCTCGCCAAGCCGTGGGACGACCGCAAGCTGGTCGCAACGGTCAACAACCTGCTGGAGCTGGCCGACAACCGCCGCCAGCTGGACCAGGCCCGCGCCGGCGAGCGCCAGCGCCGCAGCGCACTGGAACGCGATTTCGACCTGCGCGGCATCGTCTATGCCGACCCGGCCAGCGAAGCCGCGCTGACGCTGGCCTGCCAGGTTGCGCGCGCCGACATCCCGGTGCTGGTCACCGGCCCGAACGGCGCCGGCAAGGAGCGCTACGCGGAGATCATCCACGCCAACTCCCGCGTCGCCGCCGGGCCGTTCGTGGCGCTCAACTGCGGCGCGCTGCCAGCGGACCTGATCGAAGCCGAACTGTTCGGCGCGGAGGCCGGCGCATACACCGGCGCCAACAAGCCGCGCGAAGGCAAGTTCGAAGCCGCCGACGGCGGCACGCTGTTCCTCGACGAGATCGGGACGCTGCCGCTGGCTGGGCAGGTGAAATTGCTGCGCGTGCTGGAAACCGGCTGCTTCGCCCGCTTGGGCAGCAACCGCGAGCGCCACGTGCAGGTGCGCATCGTCAGCGCCACCAATGCCGACCTGCAAAGCCTGATCGCGGAGGGCAAGTTCCGCGAGGACCTGTTCTACCGCCTCAACGGCATCGAGTTACGCATCCCGCCGCTGGCGGCGCGGCCGCGCGACATCCTGCCGCTGGCCCGGCATTTCCTCGCGCCGGGCAAGCACCTGGGCGACGATGCCGAACGCGCCCTGCAGCGGCACGCCTGGCCCGGCAACGTGCGCGAGCTGCGCAACGTCATGCAGCGGGCGGGGCTTCTTGCACGTGGCGAGATCGTGACTGCGGCGGATCTTGGCCTACCACCGCCTCCTGCCGGAACACCGGTGCCCGGCGACGAACCCGACCGGGCGGCGATCGAAGCCGCGCTCGCCCGCAGCGGCGGGGTGCTGGCGCAGGCCGCCGCCGAGCTTGGCCTGTCGCGGCAGGCTCTGTACCGCCGGCTGGACCGGCTTGGCATCCCGAGGACGTGATGCGGATCCTCCGCGTCCTGCCTATCGCGGCCCGCATGATCGCCTTCGCGGTGGCGGGCATCGTGCTGACGGCCATCATCACCGTGCTGCTGGACCGTTGGCTGCAGCCATGGGCCGCCGCGCTGATCGCGAGCACCTCGGTGGGCGTGCTGGTCGCCGCCATCATCTGGCGCGCGCTGGTGCCCATGCGCGCCCTGTTCCGCGCACTGGCCGGCACCGTGGCCAGCTACCGCGATGGCGATTTCAGCTTCGGCATCCGTTGGGACAAGGCCAGCGACCTGAGAGAACTGGTCGAGGCCCACAACGCGCTGGGCACCACCCTGCGCGAGCAGCGCTTGGCGCTGGTACAGCGCGAACTGCTGCTGGACACCATGGTGCAGAACACGCCGGTCGCGATGGTGCTGGTGGACCCGTCGCGCCGCGTGGTGCTGGGTAATCTCGCCGCGCGCCGCATGCTGGGCGATGGCAAGCGCCTGGAAGGCCGCGCCTTTGACGACCTGGTCGGGGACGCCGACCCGGCGGTGCGCGAGGCCTTTGCCCGCGGGGGCGACGGCATGTTCACCGTCGGCAGCGATGACGACGAGGACATCTACCACCTCTCGCGGCGCAACTTCCGCCTCAACGGCCGCATCCATGAACTGGTGCTGCTGCGCCAGCTCACCGCGGAACTGCGCCGGCAGGAAGTCCAGACATGGAAGAAGGTGATCCGCGTCATCAGCCACGAGTTGAACAACTCGCTGGCGCCAATCGCCTCGCTCGCCCATTCCGGTGCGGAGCTGCTGCGCCGCGGCCAATACGAGCGCCTGCCGTCGGCCTTGGCCACCATCGAGGAACGCGCGCGCCACCTGGAAGGCTTCATCCGCGACTATGCGCGCTTCGCCAAGCTGCCCGCACCGCGGCTGGAACCCGTGGAATGGCAGCGCTTCATCGCCCAGCTGCACACGCAGGTGGACTTCGTCGCCGAGCTGCATCCGGCCGATGGCATCGCCCGCGTGGATGCGGCGCAGTTGGAGCAGGCGCTGATCAACCTGCTCAAGAACGCGCATGAATCCGGTACCGAACCGAGCGAGGTGCGTCTGTCGGTGCGCCGCGTCGGGGACGGCTGGCGTATCGACGTACTGGATCGCGGCAGCGGCATGAGCGAGGCGGTGCTGGCGAATGCCCTGCTGCCGTTCTACTCCACCAAGCGCCACGGGACGGGTCTGGGCCTGGCGCTGGCACGTGAAATCGCCGAGGCCCACGGCGGACGCATCGCCCTGCTCAACCGTGATGGCGGCGGCCTGTGTGTCTCGATGGTGCTGCCGGCCTGACGGCGCCGCGAGTGTCGGCTAGCGCTTCCGCTGCACGGTCTTGCGCTGCGCGGTGTAGGCCCACCACGGCTTCGGCTCGTCGCCCGCGAGGAACGCGGTGATCGAAACAAACACATCGATCACGCAGGGATCGTGGCGCACCCCGGTGACCCAGCACAGGTCGTCATACAGCTGGACGGGATCACGCCCCACCAGCTGCCCGGGATGCTCGACCCCGAGCAGGCGCAGGTCGGCCGCGGTGGCCGGCCCGACATTGGGCAGGTCGGCCAACGTCCGTACGGCGTTGCGCCGCACCCGCGCGGGATTCACGGCGCCTTCTTCACCGGCCGTTGCCAGCCGTCCACGGTCTGCTGGCGGGCGCGGGCCACGGTGAGCTTGCCGGCCGGGGCGTCTTTGCTGATTACCGAACCGGCGCCAATGGTGGCGCCCGCGCCGATGCTCACCGGCGCCACCAGCGCGCTGTTGGAGCCGATGAAGGCGCCGTCGCCGATCGTGGTGGTGGACTTGTTCACCCCGTCGTAGTTGCAGGTGATGGTGCCTGCCCCGATGTTGACGCCGGCCCCGATGACCGCATCGCCGAGATAGGTCAGGTGGTTGGCCTTGCTGCCGCGACCGAGCGTGGCCTTCTTCGTTTCGACAAAGTTGCCCACGTGCACGCCGTCGGCCAGCACCGTGCCCGGGCGCAGGCGCGCATAGGGCCCGATGTGCGCGGCACCTTCGCAGACCGCGCCGTCGATGTCGCAGTGCGCGGCAATCGCGGTACCTGCGCCGATCCGCGCGTCCTTGATCCGGCAGAACGGCCCGATGCGCACTCCGTCGCCCAGCACCACGTCACCCTCGAACACCACGTTGGCATCGATCTCCACGTCACGACCGACCGTCACGGTGCCACGGATGTCGATGCGGGCAGGATCGGCCACCCGTGCGCCCTGCAGACAAAGCGCACGCACCTGCCGCAACTGGAACGCGCGCTCGAGCTGGGCCAGCTGCCAGGGATCATTGGCACCTTCGGTTTCCATCGGGTCATCGACCAGCACGATCTCCGCCGCGGCGTATTCGTGCGCCGCAGCGGCAAACACGTCGGTCAGGTAGTACTCGCCCTGCGCATTGTCATTGCGCAGGCCATCCAGCCAGCGGCGCAGGGCACCGGCATGCGCGGCGATCACGCCGGTGTTGACGAGATGGATGCGGCGCTGGGCCTCGTCGGCGTCCTTGTGCTCCACGATCGCAGCGACGTGCCCCTCGGCATCCCGGACGATACGGCCAT
This sequence comes from Thermomonas sp., assembly GCF_046293095.1. Classification (GTDB taxonomy): domain Bacteria; phylum Pseudomonadota; class Gammaproteobacteria; order Xanthomonadales; family Xanthomonadaceae; genus Thermomonas. The sequence continues at coordinate 631 of NZ_JBKBPN010000008.1, read as the reverse complement.
AGCCCGTGGGATCCCGAAGCTCTGCCGCAAGCACTGCCAGCGCACGCGGGGCCTCCAGCAGACGACGCAGCGTGGCAGCCGTGATCAGGGGAACATCCCCATACAGCACCACCACGCGGGCATCCTCGGGGATGCCCGGCATCGCCTGCTGCACGGCGTGGCCGGTCCCGAGCTGTTCGCGCTGCTCCGCCCAATGCAGATCTGCTTGTGCGCTGAAGGCCGCACGCACCAGCTCGCCTCCGTGCCCGTACACCACGTGGAGACCGGCGGGTGACAACTCGCGCGCCGCAGCAATGACATGGGCCAGCATCGGCCGTCCGGCGATCGCTTGCAGCACCTTCGGAATCGCGGAGCGCATCCGCTTGCCCTCGCCCGCGGCAAGGATGATGACGTGCAGCGGCGCAGGTGGCGGAATCGACATGTGCGGTTTCCTTCGATGGCTGGCAGGATTTTAGCGGTCATCAGCGGCATGGGGTTAGGTAATTCCCGGCCAGACGCGCTGCATACCGGCAAAGAAAAACCCCTCCCAGGGGACTGGGAGGGGTTTTGGATAAAGACCCTGGCGATGACCTACTCTTGCATGGCTGGGCCACACTACCATCGGCGCAGCTGTGTTTCACTTCCGAGTTCG
>NZ_JBKBPN010000007.1:0-118677 GCF_046293095.1 Thermomonas sp. | reverse complement strand
GCCGCCCATCATACAGGGGTTTCGACGTCTGTCAACACCCCGCGATGAACTTTTTCCTCTCTACTGCACCGGCCAAAGCCGTCTGCAGCAGGGCCGCGCATCATACCCGGAGTCACATCACTGTCAACTCCCGGCACCACCGCCTGCCCACCCCGCCGCCAACCAACAACCCGTCAGCTGCAGGGCCGCGCATCTTGGACTACACACGACTGATTGGGAAGTCTTGACGTGTTGACGGATTGCGGGCATCGCGCGCAAGGTGCGCTTGTCCAACCGATTACGGAGTTCGCCCATGCGTCGCTACGCCCTGCTTCCGCTTCTTGCCTGCGCGATGTCCGGCTGCGCGGGCGCCAGCCAGCCCTGGGTGGAGCTTGGCGGACAGCGTTATGCCGTGGAACTCGCCAAGGACGACGCAGAACGGGCACGAGGCCTGATGTTCCGCGACGCACTGGCGCCCGACCACGGCATGCTCTTCATCCACGATGCGCAGGAGCCGCAGGCCTACTGGATGAAGAACACGAAGATCCCGCTGGACATCCTGTACTTCGACAACGACCGCAAGCTGGTTTCGCAGCAGCGCGACGTGCCGCCCTGCTCACTGGGCGACGCATGTCCGTCCTACCCCAGCAATGCGCCGGCCCGCTATGTGCTGGAGCTCAATGCCGGTGAAGCGGAGAAGTTGAAGCTGCAGGACGGCGCGACGCTAACGTTCGGCCCGGGCATTCCGCCTGCCAAATGATGCCGCCGCACGGCGATCAGATCTCGCAGAGCTCGAAATCGTCCTTGGTCACGCCGCAGTCCGGACAGGTCCAGGTGTCCGGTACGTCCTCCCAGCGCGTGCCGGGCGCCAGGCCGTCCTCGGGCGCGCCGCGCGCCTCGTCATAGATGTAACCGCAGACCACGCACATCCAGGTGCGGTAGGGACGTTCGGAACCGGCTGTGGACATCGGAGCGATAATCGGGAGAGTTGCGCGGATTGTCCCATCCCGAAGCCGCAGGCGAAAGCCACTTCGCAGCCACCGCCACTGCTCCCATCCTCCCCCTATCGATAAGCCGCCATGTCAATCAGCACCGAACGCTCCCACGCCCTGTTCACCCGCGCCCAGTCCCTGATGCCCGGCGGCGTCAATTCGCCGGTACGGGCGTTCAAATCGGTAGGAGGCGAGCCGTTCTTCGTACAGCGCGCCGATGGTCCCTACCTGTTCGATGCCGACGGCAACCGCTACATCGACTACGTGGGCTCATGGGGCCCGATGATCGTGGGCCACAACCACCCGAAGGTGCTGGAAGCGGTGATCGCCACTGCGCGCAATGGGCTGTCGTTCGGCACCCCGAATCCGCTGGAAGTCACCATGGCCGAAACCATCACCCGGCTGGTGCCGTCGATGGAGATGGTGCGGATGGTGAACTCCGGCACCGAGGCTACGCTGTCGGCGATCCGGTTGGCGCGCGGTGCCACCGGTCGCATGAAGATCGTCAAGTTCGAAGGCTGCTACCACGGCCATGGCGACAGCTTCCTGGTCAAGGCTGGCAGCGGTGCGCTGACCTTCGGCGTGCCAACCTCGCCGGGCGTGCCCAAGGCGCTGGCCGACCTCACGCTGACGCTGCCCTACAACGACTTCGAAGCGGCGACCGCGCTGTTCGACGAGTGCGGCGGCGACATCGCCGGCCTGATCGTCGAGCCGGTGGTGGGCAACGCCAACTGCCTGCCGCCACGCGAGGGCTATCTGCAGCACCTGCGCGAGCTGTGTACGCGTCATGGCGCGCTGCTGATCTTCGACGAGGTCATGACCGGCTTCCGCGTGGCGCTGGGCGGGGCGCAGGCGCGCTACGGCGTGACGCCGGACCTCACCACGTTCGGCAAGGTCATCGGCGGCGGCATGCCGGTGGGCGCTTATGGCGGCCGGCGTGAGCTGATGCAGCAAATCGCGCCGAGTGGCCCCATCTACCAGGCCGGCACGCTGAGCGGCAACCCGGTGGCGATGGCCGCGGGCCTGGCCATGCTGGAGCTGGTGCAGGCGCCGGGCTTCCATGACGCGCTGGAAACCAAAACTCATGCGCTCTGCGATGGCCTCGAAGCCGCTGCGCGCGAAGCCGGCATCGCCTTCACCACGCAGCGCGTGGGCGGCATGTTCGGGCTGTTTTTCAGTACCGAGAAGGTGGACACCTACGCACAGGCCATGGCCTGCGACACGGCGGCCTTCAACCGGTTCTTCCACGCCATGCTGGACCGCGGCGTGTACCTTGCGCCCTCCGCGTTCGAGGCAGGCTTCATTTCTTCGGCGCATGACGATGCCGTGATTGCAGCCACCCTTGACGCCGCGCGCGCGGCCTTCGCCGCGTTGTGACCCCGGCGATGGACGATCGCACCGACGCGCAAGGGGACCCGGTCGGAGCAAACGAGTTCTTCGCCCCTGCCATGGAGCCGGCCAGCCGCGAGGGCTGGCGCTACCGGCTGTTCCGGCTGATGTTCCATCACGAGACCCGTGGCGAACGCAACTTCGATCTGGCCCTGATCGCGGCCATCGTGGCCAGCGTTCTGGTGGTGCTGCTGGACAGCGATCCGGCCATCAAGGCGCGCTGGCATGCGCCGCTGTATGTCGCCGAGTGGGCCTTCACCCTGCTGTTCGCCGTGGAATACGCCGCCCGCCTGTGGACGGTGCGCAGACCGCTGCGCTATGCGCGCAGCTTTCTCGGTATCGTCGATCTGCTGGCCATCGTGCCGACATTCCTGTCGCTGCTGTTCCCCGCCAGCACCTCGCTGACGGTGGTGCGCATCCTGCGGCTGCTGCGCATCTTCCGCATCCTCAAGCTGGTCAAATATTCCGACGAGGCCGGCCTGCTGACCCAGGCGTTGATCCGGAGCCGCCGCAAAATCCTGATCTTCGTGCTGACCCTGCTCACCATCGCGGTGATCTTCGGTGCGTTGATGTATGTCGTCGAAGGCCCCGCGCACGGCTTCGACAGCATCCCCACCGGCATGTACTGGGCGGTGGTGACGATGGCGACCGTGGGCTATGGCGACCTGTCGCCGGCCACCGGCCTGGGCCGCTTCCTGACTTCGGCGCTGATCATCATCGGCTACAGCATCATCGTGGTACCCACCGGCATCTACACCTCAGAGCTGGCGCGCAGCATGCGCAGCCGCGGCCGCGTGCAGGTGCGCTGCCCGCAGTGCAGCCTGGGCGAGCACGAGGAAGACGCCTGGTTCTGCCGCAAATGTGGCCACGCCCTTCCTTTCCGGGATTAGGACACCGCTATGAACGCACTGCACCCCGCCACGCTGACCGTCCACGCTGGCAATGCCCCGGACCCCGCCACCGGCGCGGTGGCGCCGCCGATTCATTTGGCGACCACGTTCCGGCACGGCCCTGCCGGCGAACGCATGGCCGGCTACGAATACCAGCGCGAGGGCAACCCCACCAATGACCGGCTGCGCGAGGCGTTGACCGCGCTGGAAGGTGGCGCCACCGCGCTCACGTTCGCCTCCGGGATGGCGGCGATGACGACGCTGCTGGAGTCGCTCCCCGCCGGCAGCCGGATGCTGTTCCCGGATGACTGCTATACGGGGCTCCGCATGCTGTTCAGCGAGTTTCTGCCCGAGCGCGGTCTGGTCGTCGAGACGATCGACATGGCCGACCTCGACGCGGTGCGCGCCGCCTGCGCTGCTCCGCTGGCCATGCTGTGGATCGAGACGCCCTCGAACCCGTTGCTGAAGGTGAGCGACATCGCCGCATTGGCCGCACTGGGCCACGCCGCAGGCGCGCGGGTGGTGGTGGACAACACCTTCGCCACGCCGCTGCTGCAACGTCCGTTGACGCTGGGCGCCGATATCGTGATGCACTCGACCACCAAATATTTCGGCGGCCATAGCGACGTGCTGGGCGGTGCGCTGGTCTTCGCCCGCGATGACGACTTCGCCCGGCACGTCGCGCACCGGCTGCATGTGACAGGGGCAGTGCTGGCGCCGTTCAGCGCCTGGTTGATTTTGCGTGGCTGCCGTTCGCTGGGTGCGCGCATGGCAATGCACTGCGCGAATGCACGCAAGCTGGCGACGTATCTGGCCAGTCACCCGGCAGTGGCGCGGGTGAACTGGCCGGGCTTGCCCAACCATCCCGGCCACGCGATCGCCGCGCGACAAATGCGCGACTTCGGCGCGATGCTGAGCATCGAACTGCACGGCGGGCGCGAGGCCGCGTTGGCGGTGGCCGGCAAGCTGCGCGTGTTCACCAACGCCACCTCGCTGGGCGGCTGCGAGTCGCTGGTCGAACACCGCGCTTCGGTGGAAGGCGCGCACCCGCGCTCACCGCAAAATCTGCTGCGGATCTCGGTGGGGCTGGAAGACGGCGACGACCTCGTCGCCGACTTCGCGCAGGCACTGGGCTGAGGCCGGCTCAGCCGCCCACGAACGCCGCCAGTGCCTGCCGCAGCCGCGCCAGGCCATCGGCGATGGCCTCGTCATCAATGTTCAGCGCCGGCACGAAGCGCAACACATCCGGCCCGGCCTGCAGTATCAGCAGGCCGTGTGCTGCGGCCAGGTCACCGATGGCGCCGGCCTGGCCAGCATGCTCAGGGGTCAGCACTGCTCCCAGCATCAGCCCACGGCCTCGCACTTCGGCAAACAGACCAAAGGTGCGATTCAGCTCGGCAAGTCCATCGCGGAGTGCCTGCGACTGCCTGGCCACATTCGCAGCAATCTCCTCCGAGGCCAGCCGGCGCAACGCCACCCGCGCCACCGCCGCAGCCAGCGGATTACCGCCGAAGGTGGTGCCATGCGCGCCAAACTGCATGACCTGCGCCACTTTCGGACCGGCCAGCAGCGCGCCGATCGGGAAGCCGCCGCCGAGGGCCTTGGCCAGAGTGACGATGTCGGGCACCACGCCATCTTCCCAGTGCGCGAACAGCGCCCCGGTGCGCCCCATGCCACACTGGATCTCGTCCAGCACCAGCAGCGCATGATGTTGGTCGCACAGCGCGCGCACCGCCTGCAGATACCCGGGCGCAGCCGGCACCACGCCGCCCTCGCCCTGGACCGGCTCCAGCATCACTGCGGCCACGTCGCCTGTCGCCATCGCAGCCTCAAGCTGGGCAATGTCGTTGAAATCGACATAGCGGAATCCGCCCGGCAGCGGCTCGTAGCCTTCCTGATATTTGGGTTGCGCAGTGGCCGTGACCGCTGCCAGCGTGCGGCCGTGGAAGCTGCCTCTGCAGGTCACGATGACGCGACGATCAGGCGCGCGCCCCTGTTGCGTGGCCCATTTGCGCACCAGCTTGATCGCGGCCTCGTTGGCCTCCGCGCCGGAGTTGCACAGGAACACGCGCTCGGCGAACCGCGAAGACGCCACCAGCTCCTGCGCCAGTCGCAGCGGCGGCTCGCTGTAGAAGACATTGCTGGTGTGCCACAACCGGCCGGCCTGCTCGACCAGCGCGGCGGTGAGCTCGGGATCGCAATGCCCCAGGCTGCACACCGCGATGCCGGCGGCGAAATCCACGTAATCGCGACCGTTGCTATCCCAGACGCGGGCACCCTGCCCGCGCTCGAGGATCATCGCACGCTGCCGGTAGACTGGCAGCAGCACCTCGCGCCCCAATGCAAGCAGGTCTTGCGTTGCCACGCGCATCACCAGGTGCCAGTGTTCGGCATCGACGCCCACGGCTCCTGCGGCGGCAAGTGGCCGTCCTGGAGCAGCTCGATCGAGATCAGATCGGGCGAGCGCACGAACGCCATGTGGCCATCGCGCGGCGGGCGATTGATGGTATAGCCCATGTCCAACAGGCGCTGGCAGACGGCATAGATGTCCGCAACGCGGAACGCAAGATGGCCGAAGTTACGGGCACTGCCGTAATCCTCGGTATTGCCCTGCGCATCTGGCCAGTTGTAGGTGAGCTCGATCTCGGCGTCCGGGCTTTCATCGGCGGCCAGAAACACCAGGGTGTAGCGGCCCTGCGGATTCTCCATCCGGCGCGTCTCACGCAGCCCTAAGCCCTCGCAATAGAACCGCAGCGAGGCTTCCAGATCACGGACACGCACCATCGTGTGCAGATATTTCATACCAACGCTCCATGGGGGAAGGGAGAAGGCATTTCGATCCAATCAAGGCAACCCCAACGCCGGCCCGCGCGGGCGACGCGTTCGCGCCTTTGCACGCATTCCTGACACCGAAGCGGGGGCTTCAAGCATCGACGTAAAGATCCGGCAGCAATGGCTGGCTGGGGTCCACCGCGTAGTGCGTGAAATCGGTGACACCGGCTTGGCGCAGCACGTCCTCGTCAATCAGGAACTGCCCGCTGAACCCGGCCGCCGGCCGGGTCAGCACCGCATGGGCGGCATCGGCCATGATCTCCGGATGACGCGCATTGGCCCGGCTGACGCCGGGGATCATGTTCAACGCGTCGGTGGCGATCAAGGTGCGCGGCCACAGTGCATTCACCGCCACCCCCTGCGGGCCAAACTCGGCGGCCAGACCAAGGGTGACGAAGCTCATGCCCATCTTGGCCAGGGTGTAGGCGGTATGCGGGCCCCACCACTTCGGATCCAGCGAAGGCGGCGGGCACAGGGTGAGGATGTGCGGGTTGGCAGCCTGCAGCAGATGCGGCAGGCAGGCCTGCGCGCACAGGAAGCTGCCGCGGCTGTTGACCTGCTGCATCAGATCGAAGCGCTTCATCGGCGTGTCCAGCGTGCCGCGCAGCCAGATCGCACTGGCGTTGTTGACCAGGATATCGATCCCGCCGAAGGCGTCCACGGTTGCGGCCACCGCGGCACGCACCTGGTCTTCGTCGCGGATGTCGCATTTGAGCGCCAGCGCGCGACCGCCGGCGTCTTCCACCGCGCGCGCGGCGCTGTGGATGGTGCCCGGCAGCTTGGGATTGGGCACATCGGACTTGGCGGCGATAGCGATGTTGGCACCGTCGCGCGCGGCGCGCAGAGCGATCGCCAGACCAATGCCGCGCGAGGCACCCGTGATGAACAGCGTCTTTCCAGACAAGGTGGACATGGGCATTTCCTGCAGTCGGAAGGCGCCGAAGTGTAACCCCTGCCACCTATAATCGGCCGATGCACAGCGCATGGTTCGACAACACCGTTGCCTGGATCGGCGCACACCCGCAGGCCGCGGGCCTGCTGATTTTTGCCATCGCGTTCTGCGATGCCGTGATCGTGCTGGGCGCGCTGGTGCCGGCACTGCCACTGATGGTGGCGATCGGCGTGCTGATCGGGATGGGCGAAATCGCAGGCCCGTACGCCGTGGCCTGCGCTGCACTGGGTGCGCTGGCGGGTGACGGCTTGAGCTACTGGGTCGGCCGGCGCTGGGGCAACGCCTTACGCAGCGTGTGGCCATTCCGTCGCTACCCGCAGCTGCTGGAGCGCGGCGAGACGCTGTTCCGTCGCAATGCATTCAAGAGCATCCTGATCGCCCGCTATGTGGGCGCGGTACGGCCGTTCGTGCCCGCCATCGCTGGCATGGCAGGCATGCCCCTGCCGCGCTACCTGCAGGCCAGTACCCTGGCCTGTCTGAGCTGGGCGATCCTGTTCCTGCTGCCAGGCTGGGTGCTGGGGCAGGCCTATGAGGCGGTGGCCGCAGTCGCCGACAAACTGGCGCTGGTACTGCTGGGCCTGCTGGCGGTGCTGGCGCTGGCCTGGGCACTGGTGCTGTATGGCTGGCGCTGGTTTGCCAACCACGCCGACAGCCTGCTGGCACGCCTGTTGCGCTGGAGCGACCAGCATCCGCTGCTCGGCCGCTATACCGCGGCACTGATCGACCGTCGGCGACCGGAAACCGCCCCGCTGCTGCTCCTGGCGGTGTGCCTGTTTGCCGTGGCCTGGCTGTGGGGCTGGCTCAGCGCCGCGCTAATGCTGCGCGGCGGCCCGTTGCTGCTGGATCACGACGTCCACGCCTTCATGTTCGCCCTGCGCAATCCGCTGGCGGATCGGATGATGGCCACCCTGGCCACACTGGGCAGCGCGCCGGTGCTGGCAAGCGCCTCGACCGCGGCGCTGCTGTGGCTGCTGTGGCGTCGCCGCTGGCAGGCGGCGGTGCATTGGCTGGTGGCGATCGTGGTGGGACTGGCGCTGACCAAGGGGCTGGAGGCGCTGGTGGACATGCCGCGGCCACCCACGGCGACCGCAGGCTTTGGGTTTCCTTCGATCGCGGTGACCATGACCACGGTCGTGTTCGGTTTCTTCGCGGTGCTGATCGCACGCGAACTGCCGGGCCGACAACGGGTATGGCCGTATCTGCTGACCGGCATCGCCACCGCGCTGGTCGGCTTCGCCCGTCTGTATCTGGGTGCGCACTGGCTCAGCGACATCCTCGGCGGCGTGCTGTTGGGTGCGGCCTGGGTGCTGGTGATCGGCATTGCTTACCGTCGCCGCAGCGAACGTGCGTTCTGGATGCGGCCGCTGGCCTGGACGTTCTACGGCAGCTTCCTGCTGGCCGCGCTATGGGTGGCCCCGCGCAGCGCACCTAAGATGCTGGCGGGTTTCGTGCCACCGCCGCCTGCCGTGGTGGTGAGCCCCGCCGACTGGCAGGCGCATGGCATCGCCGCCGACCGCAACCGCTTCGATCTGGAAATCGCAGGCGACCTCGTGCAGCTGCGGCAGCGGCTTGCGACCACCGGTTGGCAGGTACAGCCCAGCGCCGACTGGCTGGCCGCACTGCGTCTGCTCGACGACGATCTGGCGCCAGCACAGCGCCCGGTGCTGCCGCTGGCACTGGACGCCCATCCAGAGGCGCTGCTGCTGCGCCGCGCCGACCCCGCCCAGCCGGATCGCCTGGAGGTGCTGCGCATCTGGCCAGCCCCGGTACGTCTGGCGGATGGCACCCCGCTGTGGGTGGCGCGCTACGACACCATGCAACTGCAACGCCGGCTGCGTCTGATCACGCTGTGGACACCCGCACCGCCGTCCCACACGCTGCCGTCCGACCTGTACGCACTGGGCGGCACGCAACCGGGCCTACGCGTCCTGCTCCATCCTCGCTAAGCGGCGCCTCGCACGCCCGAGAATGACACGCGCGTTTCAGCGCCCGCCCAGCGCCGCCAGAAACCGCCGCGGCGCGCCATCAAAGCCGCCGTTGGACATGAACACCACGTGGTCGCCCGGCCGCACGCGCTCGGCCAGCGCGGCCAGCAGCGCGTCGGCATCCGCCACCGCGCACCCCCCGCCGCGTAGCGCCGCGATCACCTTGCCAGCGTCCCATGGCAGCTCCGGCCGTGCCAGGAACACCACCGCGTCGGCCAGACCCAGCGAAGGCGCCAGCGCATCAGCGTGCGCCCCCAACCGCATGGAATTGCTGCGCGGCTCCATGGCCACCACGATGCGGGCATCGCCCACCTTGGCACGCAGGCCGGCCAGGGTGGTGGCAATCGCCGTGGGATGGTGAGCGAAATCGTCGTACACGGTGACGCCGCCGTGCGCGCCCACCACTTCCAGCCGGCGCTTGACGCTGCGGAACCCGGCAAGTGCTGGCAGCAGCGCCGCCACGTCCACGCCGGCTGCCGCACACGCCGCCAGCGCCGCCAGGCCATTGAGCACGTTGTGGTCGCCCAGCAGCGGCCAGTCGACGATGCCCAGCTCCCTGCCTTCGCGCAGTACCGCAAAACGGCTGCCGTCGTCGCGCAGCTTGCGCGCGCTCCATTCGAACGAAGCATCGAACCCGAACCGCTCCACCGGCGTCCAGCAACCCATCGCCAGCACCTCGCGCAGGTACGGATCATGGCCATTGACGATCAGCCGGCCGCTGCCGGGCACGGTGCGCACCAGGTGATGGAACTGGCGCTGGATCGCCGCCACATCCGGGAAGATGTCGGCGTGGTCGTATTCCAGATTGTTGAGAATGGCGATGCGCGGCCGGTAGTGGACGAACTTGCTGCGCTTGTCGAAGAACGCGGTGTCGTATTCGTCGGCCTCGACCACGAACTCACGGCCGGTGCCGATGCGCGCCGATACACCGAAATCCTCGGCCACGCCGCCGATCAGAAACCCGGGCGCACGGCCGGCCGCGTCCAGCAGGAACGCCAGCAGCGAGGTGGTGGTGGTTTTCCCGTGGGTGCCGGCCACGGCCAGCGTGGCGCGGCCGGGCAGCACGTGCTCGCTCAGCCACTGCGCGCCGGAGGTGTAGCGCAAACCGGCGTCCAGCACGTGCTCTACCGCCGGGTTGCCACGCGAGAGCGCATTGCCGATCACGACCTCGTCGCAATCCGGCGCGATGTGCTCCGGCGCATAGCCCTGCTTGAGCGCAATCCCCAGCCGCTCCAGCTGGGTGGACATCGGCGGATAGATGTTGGCATCGCTGCCTTCGACGATATGGCCCAAATCGCGCGCCAGCGCGGCCACACCGCCCATGAAGGTACCGGCGATGCCGAGGATGTGGAGTTTCACGTCATGAGCTCCGTAAGGAGTGGAACGACGGGCGCGTCGGGCGCGCGCGTCGCTCCCCGATACTTGCTTGATTGCGGGGCCAGCGCGCAGCCGCCCCGCCTACGTCCATCGGGGCTTTAGCCGACGTCGTGGCCGGGCTGGATCGCTTCCACGATCCGGGTGAACACCTCGTCCAACGATCCCATGCCGTTGACCGTCACCAGCTTGCCGTGCTGGCGGTAGTAGTCGATCACCGGGGCTGTTTTTTCGTCATACACCTTGAGCCGGTGCCGGACCGACTCCGGGCTGTCGTCGTCGCGCCCCTCGGCCTTGGCACGCCCTGCCAGGCGCTCAATGATCTGCTCGTTGTCCACCACCAGCTGCACGGCGGCGTCGAAGGTCTGCCCCAGACTGGCCAGCAGCTGATCCAGCGCGGCGGCCTGGGCCAGATTGCGGGGGTAGCCATCGAGGATGAAACCGGCGCGGGTGTCCTCCCGGGAAAACCGCTCCTTGAGCATGCCCAGCAGGATCTCGTCGCTGACCAGATCGCCGCGCGCCATGACTTCTTTGGCCTGCAGGCCCAGCGGGGTGCCAGCGGCCACTTCGGCACGCAGCAGATCGCCGGTGGAAATATGGGGAACTTGCAGATAGTCCTTCAGCCGCGCCGCCTGGGTGCCCTTGCCTGACCCGGGCGCCCCCAACAGAACCAATCGCATCGAATTACTCCGGTTTTAATGATGGAATGGGGCGGCGCTAGACTGGGCAGGACGCACCCCCGCAACCCGGCCAGCTTACCGCATCCGCCCCCCTCTCCAGCGCATTGCCAAGGACGTCCCCATGCCCGCAGGTACCCTGCTGTATGCTCAGAGCGGCGGCGTCACCGCCGTCATCAATGCCACCGCCTCGGCCGTGCTGCAGGCCGCCCGCGCCCGCCGGGTGCCGGTGCTGGCGGCCCGCAACGGCATCCTGGGCGCCCTGCGCGAGGACCTGCTGGACACCTCCAGCCTCACTGCCGCCCAGATCAAAGGCCTGGCCCACACCCCCGGCGGCGCCTTTGGCAGCTGCCGGCTCAAGTTGAAGTCGCTGACCGAGGACCGCGCCAAATACGAGCGCCTGCTGGCCGTTTTCCGCGCCCACGATGTGCGCTGGTTCCTTTACAACGGCGGCAATGACTCGGCCGACACCGCGCTGAAGGTCTCCCAGCTGGCCGCTGAATACGGCTACCCGCTGACCTGCGTGGGCGTGCCCAAGACCATCGACAACGACCTCGCGGTCACCGACTGCTGCCCCGGCTTTGGCTCGGCGGCCAAATACACCGCCGTGTCCGTGCGCGAGTGCGCGCTCGACGTGGCGGCGATGGCGGAGACCTCGACCCGCGTGTTCATTTACGAAGCCATGGGCCGCCATGCCGGCTGGCTGGCGGCAGCGGCAGGCCTGGCCGGCGAAGGCAAGGACGACGCCCCGCATCTGATCCTGTTCCCGGAGCGGGTATTCGATGAAGCCGACTTCCTGGCTCGGGTCGATGCCGTGGTGAAACGGGTCGGCTATTGCGTGGTGGTGGCCAGTGAGGGCATCCGCACCGCCGACGGCCGATTCGTCGCCGATGCCGGCGGCAAGGACAGTTTCGGCCACACGCAACTGGGCGGGGTGGCGGCGTATCTGGCCGGACGGGTCAAGGACGCCTTGGGCCACAAGGTGCACTGGGCGCTGCCGGACTACCTGCAGCGTTCGGCCCGGCACCTAGCCTCACAGACCGACCTAGACCAGGCGATGGCCGTGGGCCGGGCGGCGGTGGAATGCGCGCTAGCCGGCCAGAACGCGGTGATGCCGGTGATCGTGCGCGACAGCGATACGCCCTACCACTGGCACGTGGATATCGCTCCGCTGTCGCGCATCGCCAACCGCGAAAAGACCATGCCCAAAAATTTCATCCGCAGGGACGGTTACGGCATCACCGCCGCCGCCCGCCGCTACCTGACCCCACTGATCACGGGCGAAGCGTTCCCGCCCTTTGGCCGGAACGGAGTACCGGATTACGTAATGCCCAATCTACGCGCGGTGCGCCGCCAACTGCCGGGCTGGAACACCTGAACACAGCGGTTTAGACTGCCAACTGCAAGCACAGCAACCACCACATCACGGGGACAACATGAAACACGCATTCACCGCCACCACCCTGGCCGTGATCCTGGCCGCCGCCTGCGCGCCGGCGCAGGCGCAGTTCAGCAAGAAGCAGAACGACCCGCAGGGCGCAGCCGCTGGCGCCAATGCGCAAGGCACTGCGGCCAACCTGGAACACTGCGACGAACCGATGGGCACGATCGCCGTCGTCGAGGAGCAGGAAGGCGACTGGTACCGCTACCTGACCACCGACCTGCGCCTGCCGTCCACCATCCCGGTGATCCGCATGCTCATCCAGCAGTCCAACTGCTTCGTGGTGGTGGAGCGCGGCCGCGCCATGCAGAACATGATGCAGGAGCGCGCGCTGCAGGACAGCGGCGAACTCCGCGGCGGCAGCAGCTTCGGCAAGGGCCAGATGGTTGCGGCCGACTACACCGTCAACCCGAGCATCAACTTCTCGCAGAGCAACGCGGGCGGCATTGGCGGCGCGCTGGGCCATTTTGGCGGCGTGCTGGGCGCGGTCGGCGCACTGGCCGGTGGCCTGAAGTTCGGCAAGGCCGAGACCATGCTGACGATGATCGACAACCGCTCCGGCGTGCAGATCGGCGTGGCCATGGGCACGGCGAAGAAGACCAGCTTCGGCATTGGCGTGGGTGGCGGCGGCAGCAACGGCTTCGGCGCGATCGGCGGCTACAGCAACACGCCGGAGGGCAAGACCATCGCGGCCGCATTCGCCGACGCCTACAACAACCTGGTGCGGGCCATGCGCGACTACAAGCCGCAGCAGGTCCAGGGCGGCTTGGGCAAGGGCGGCAAGCTGAAAGTCGGCAACTGATCCCGTTAGACGATGGCAATACCCCTCGAACGCCCGGCATCGCCGGGCGTTCGCTTTTGGAGGCGGTCGCGCCATGCGATCCTGTATGACATGCCCATCCTCCAGGTCAAAGCCAAACCCAACAGCCGCGTCTCGGCCTTGACGCCGCAGGACGACGGCACCTGGCTGGCGCAGCTGAAGTCGCCGCCGGTGGACGGCAAGGCGAACGCGGAGCTGATCGAGCTTGTGGCGCGAAGGTTCGGCTGCGCGAAGTCCGCGGTGGTCATCAAGACCGGCGCCGGCAGCAAGCTCAAGCGGGTGATCGTCCCCGACTGAGGCGGCTCAACGGCAGCTGGCGCCGCCCTCCATCTCCAGCACCACCGCAAAGCGCGGCACCGCGCCCAGCGTGCCGGATCTGGCCGCATCCAATCCCTCCTTGAGGTAGATCCGCGCCTTGCCCTGCGCATCCATCCGCGGCACCGCGGTGTCCGCCGGCTTGCGCCACACCCGCACCACGGCCAGCCGCGAAGGGCACGCGGCACTGGGCACGCGCAGCACGTCGTTGAGCCGCCAGCCGGGCCCCGTTGGTGGCTTCGGCAACTGATCGAGCTCTGCCCGCGCCTGGCAGCGCGCGCCCGTCCGTACGGCGCCCAGCGCATACGGCGCGGCGGCATTGCCGGTGAAGCGGCCTTCGATGCGGGCGCATGCCTCGGGAATGGTCCGCAAGGTGTGCAGCACACCGTCGGCCTGTGGGGGCGCGACGGGCCGGCGGATTTCCGGCGGGGGATCGGCCGCCATCGCGGCCGAGGCCAACAGCAGGCCGGCGCAGGCCATGTGCAGTTGCAGCATCCGAACGGCTCCTTGCTGTAAGGGATGGAGACAGCCTCGCACGTCCCTGCTGAATCGCGACAGCGCCACAGGCCTGCGCTCTGCCTGGTCGATACTGGCCCCTTGCAGGAGCCGGGCCACACCGGGCCGGTCCAAGAGACAGGCGCGCGCGCAAGCCCCGGTGTCTATGCGATAGTCAGACGGTCGCCCGCCCAGGGGTGGGCACGACAACCTGATGTCTTCCATTCGAACACTCCGGGGAGGGGTTTCATGCTGGAGCAATATGGTCTGGAGTTGGCGCTGGGCTGCGCCGTCGTCGCAATCGCTTACGGCCTGTGGGCGGCCGCA
This sequence comes from Thermomonas sp., assembly GCF_046293095.1. Taxonomy (GTDB): domain Bacteria; phylum Pseudomonadota; class Gammaproteobacteria; order Xanthomonadales; family Xanthomonadaceae; genus Thermomonas. The sequence continues at coordinate 104,209 of NZ_JBKBPN010000007.1, read as the reverse complement.
TGGATCAACCGCCAGCCGGCGGGCAATGAACGCATGCAGGAGATCGCGGGGGCGATCCAGGAAGGCGCGCGTGCGTACCTCAATCGCCAGTACACCACCATCGCCGTCGCCGGCGTGGTGCTGCTGGTGCTGATCGGATACTTCCTGAGCTGGCATACCGCGATCGGCTTCGCGATCGGCGCGGTGCTGTCCGGTGCCGCCGGCTACATCGGCATGAACGTGTCGGTGCGGGCCAACGTGCGCACCGCCGAGGCGGCACGCCAGGGCATGGGCCCGGCGATGAACGTCGCCTTCAAGGGCGGCGCGATCACCGGCATGCTGGTGGTGGGGCTGGGCCTGCTGGGCGTGGCCGGCTACTACACCGTGTTGACTCACCACATGGGCGCGACCCAGGCCGAGGCGCTGCACGCGCTGGTGGGCCTGGCGTTCGGCAGCTCGCTGATCTCGATCTTCGCGCGCTTGGGCGGCGGCATCTTCACCAAGGGCGCCGACGTCGGCGCTGATCTTGTGGGCAAGGTGGAAGCCGGCATCCCCGAGGACGACCCGCGTAACCCGGCGGTGATCGCCGACAACGTGGGCGATAACGTGGGCGACTGCGCCGGCATGGCGGCCGACCTGTTCGAAACCTACGCGGTGACCGTGATCGCCACCATGCTGCTGGGCGGACTGATGGTCGCCACCGTCGGCCAGCACGCGGTGCTGTATCCGCTGGTGCTGGGCGGCGCGTCGATCCTCGCCTCGATCATCGGCGCCTTCTTCGTGAAGGTGTCCGGCAGCAACCCCAACATCATGGGCGCGCTGTACCGCGGGGTGATCGTGTCGGCGGTGCTCGCTGCCATCGCCTTCTACCCGATCACCACCCAGCTGATGGCCGACTCCAGCTTCGGCGCGATGAACCTGTACGGCTGCGCGCTGATCGGCCTGGTGCTGACCGGCGCCATCGTCTGGATCACCGAGTACTACACCGGCACCCAGTACGCGCCGGTGAAGCACGTCGCGCAGGCGTCCACCACCGGCCACGGCACCAACATCATCGCCGGCCTTGGCGTATCGATGAAGTCCACCGCGCTGCCGGTGCTGGCGGTATGTGCCTCGATCCTCGGCGCCTACAAGCTGGGCGGCCTGTACGGCATCGCGATCGCCGCCACGTCGATGCTGTCGATGGCCGGCATGATCGTGGCGCTGGACGCCTACGGCCCGATCACCGACAACGCCGGCGGCATCGCCGAGATGGCGGAGCTGCCGCCGGAGGTGCGCAACGTCACCGACCCGCTGGACGCCGTGGGCAACACCACCAAGGCGGTCACCAAGGGCTACGCCATCGGCTCGGCCGCGCTGGCGGCGCTCGTCCTGTTCGCGGACTACACGCACAACCTGCAGGCCGCGCATCCGGGCATCAACTTCACCTTCGACCTGTCCAACCACATGGTCATCATCGGCCTGCTGATCGGCGGCCTGATCCCGTACCTGTTCGGCGCGATGGCGATGGAAGCCGTAGGCCGCGCGGCGGGCAGCGTGGTGGAGGAAGTGCGCCGCCAGTTCCGCGAGATCAAGGGCATCATGGACGGCAGCGGCAAGCCGCAGTACGACAAAGCGGTGGACATGCTGACCAAGTCGGCGATCAAGGAAATGATCGTGCCCTCGCTGCTGCCGGTCGCGGTGCCGGTGGTGGTTGGCCTGGCGCTGGGCCCGCAGGCGCTGGGCGGGCTGCTGATCGGCACCATTGTCACCGGCATCTTCGTGGCCATCTCGATGACCACCGGCGGCGGTGCATGGGACAACGCCAAGAAGTACATCGAGGACGGCCACTTCGGCGGCAAGGGCTCCGATGCCCACAAGGCCGCGGTGACCGGCGATACCGTCGGCGACCCCTACAAGGACACCGCAGGGCCTGCCGTGAATCCTCTGATCAAGATCATCAACATCGTGGCGCTGCTGATCGTGCCGCTGCTGCCGGTCAGCTCGACCAGCACCACCGCATCCACTCCGCCCGCAGTTCACGCGGCGGCGGATGCCGGCACGGCTGCACCCGCGAACGCGGACTGAAGGCTGTTGCGCACTGCCACTCGGTGGCGGCGGTCTGGACGCGTCTGTTCTGGCTGCCGCCCATCGCGAGTCCGGCACAACGCCGGACTCGTTATGCGAAACACACATGCGTTGGTGCGTTTTCCCGCAAGCTGACCAGGGGAGGTCATCAACATGCAGATTGGGTATATCCGCGGCGCTCGCAAGATCAGGCCGATCACCACCCCGCAACACACGCCATGACACCCCTGCTCTCCCGCATCCGCTTCCGTCTGCGCAACGACTTCCAGCTGGGCATCATCACGGTGTTTGGCGCGATCGGCGTGCTGGCCATCCTGCCGTTCAGCCTGCTGCGATTCGCCCAGGGCAATGCGCTGGCCGGCAGCGTCGATCTGGGGGTGGCATGCGCCATCACCGGTGCTGCGCTGTATGCCTGGATCACCGGCAAGCTTGAGCATGCCGGCCTGGTGATTTCGTTTTGCAACCTGCTCGGCAGCCTATTGGTCGCGTTGCTGCTGGGCAAGACCGGGCTGTACTGGCTGTATGTGGCGCTGCTGGCCAACTTCTTTCTGGCCAATCGCAGGACCGCAGTGCTGCTGGCCTTTCTCGGCATCGTCCTGGCCCAGATGGCGCCCGGCGCTTTCGAGTCTCCGGTGCAACGCGCCAGCGTCATCACAACCCAGTTACTCGTGGCGCTGTTTGCCTACCTGTTCGCACACCGAACCGCGATCCAGCACGCAATGCTGGAAACCCTGGCAAGCCAGGACCCGCTGACCGGCGCCCGGAACCGGCGCGCGATGGAGCAGGAACTGGCGGCTGCCATCGCCGCCAACCAGCGCCGCCCGCGCTCGCTGGCCCTGCTGTTGCTGGATCTCGATCATTTCAAACAGATCAATGACCGGTATGGCCACGACATGGGCGATCAGGTGCTACGCCGCTTCGTGGCCCTGATCCAGTCGCGCACCCGCGCCTGCGACCGGCTGTTCCGCTATGGCGGCGAGGAGTTCGTGTTGCTGCTGGAGGACACCGACGCCGCTGGCGTTGCCACCGTCTTTGCCAGTCTGCGCGCATACGTCCACGCCGAGTTGCGCGTACAGGACGCACCGGTGACGGTCTCGGCGGGTGCCGCCCTGCTGGCACCCGGCGAATCGCGCGAGGCCTGGCTTGCCCGCGCCGACGCCGCGCTGTACCGCGCCAAGCAAGCCGGTCGTGATCGGCTGGAACTGGCGCAACCCCCCGACACATCGGCCTGATCCGGCCGTGAGCCCACGGATCAAGATCATCAGCAACGTGGCGCTGCTGATCGTGCCGCTACTGCCGGTAACCGCCGCACCAGGCCGATAAAGACCACTGCCACCGATGCCGCCGCGATGGCGGCACCGATGTCCGCACCCGCTGACACCGTGGCAGCACCGGCGGCAGATGACGAAGCGACGCCCGACGCGGACGACGCCAAGGCATCCGAGTAAGCCCGCGCCACGCGACACGTAAACGGCGGCCTTCTGGCCGCCGTTTTTTGCACGCCGCCGCGACAGGTTGCCGCCGCCGGAAACGACAAAGGCCGCCCGGAGGCGGCCTTTGCGTTGCGCGCGAGGCGCGACTTACTTGGCAAGACGCGCCGCGATGGCCGCACCCAGATCGCCCGGCGACTTCACCGTGGTGACGCCCGCGGCCTCCATCGCTGCGAACTTGCCTTCGGCCGTGCCCGAGCCGCCCGAGGCGATCGCGCCGGCGTGGCCCATGCGCTTGCCCTTCGGGGCGGACGCACCGGCGATGAAGCCGACGACCGGCTTCTTCACGTGCTGCTTGATGTACTCGGCGCCGGCTTCTTCCGCCGCGCCGCCGATCTCGCCGACCATGATGATGCCTTCGGTCTGCGGATCCTCGTTGAACAGCTTCAGGCAGTCGACGAAGTTCAGGCCGTTGATCGGGTCGCCGCCGATGCCGATGACGGTGGACTGGCCCAGGCCTGCCGCGGTGGTCTGCTTCACGGCTTCATAGGTCAGCGTGCCCGAGCGCGACACGATGCCGATCTTGCCCGGCATGTGGATGTGGCCCGGCATGATGCCGATCTTGCACTCGCCCGGGGTGATGATGCCGGGGCAGTTCGGACCCACCAGCACCACGTCCGGGTGCTGCTTCAGCACGTTCTTGACGCGCAGCATGTCCAGCACCGGGATGCCCTCGGTGATGCACACGATGACCTTGATGCCGGCCGCGGCCGCTTCCAGGATCGCGTCGGCCGCGAACGGCGGCGGGACGTAGATGACGGACGCATCGGCGCCGGTGGCGTCGACGGCCTCGCGCACGGTGTTGAACACCGGCAGCTCGATGTGGGTGGTACCGCCCTTGCCCGGCGTGACGCCGCCGACGACCTGGGTGCCGTATTCCACCATCTGGGTGGCATGGAAGGTGCCCTGCTGGCCGGTGAAGCCCTGCACGATCACCTTGGTGTTCTTGTTGATGAGAACGGACATTGCTGGAAGTTCCTTCGCTGTTCGGATATCGGCCGTTTCGGACGCCTCGGACCAGGCTGGAGCGCCTTGTCCGCCACTGCGTGCCTCCACAACCCCCACCGCGCCGCTTTGCGTCGCGGTCGCCCCCCAGACTGAAGGGGGCTGTAAAACCGCTCTTCGTCAGGCCGCCTTGGCCGCCGCAGCGACAGCCTTGCGGGCACCATCGTTGATGTCGTCGGCCGGGATGATGGCCAGGCCGGACTCGGCCAGCAGCTTCTTGCCCGCCTCGACGTTGGTGCCTTCCAGGCGCACCACGACCGGAACCTTGACGTCCACTTCCTTCACCGCGGCGATGATGCCCTCGGCGATCATGTCGCAGCGGACGATACCGCCGAAGATGTTGACGAAGATCGCCTTCACCTTGTCACTGGACAGGATCAGCTTGAACGCCTCGGTCACGCGCTCCTTGGTGGCACCGCCGCCGACGTCGAGGAAGTTGGCCGGCGCGCCGCCATTGAGGGCGATCACGTCCATGGTGGCCATCGCCAGGCCGGCGCCATTGACCATGCAGCCGATGTTGCCGTCCATGGTCACGTAGTTCAGGTCATGCTCGCTGGCCTTCACCTCGGTCTCGTCCTCCTGCGTGACGTCACGCATGGCGGCGAGATCCTTGTGGCGGAAGGTGGCGTTGTCGTCGGAGTTGACCTTGCCGTCCAGCGCGTACAGGTTGCCGTCATCCAGGATCGCCAGCGGGTTCAGCTCGACCAGCGACAGGTCCTTCTCGTTGAACAGCTTGTACAGGCCGCCCATGATGCCGGCCAGCTGGTTGGACTGCTTGGCGGTCAGGCCCATCTTGAAGCCGATCTCGCGGCCCTGGTAGGGCTGCACGCCCTCGACGTAGTCAACCACCAGGGTGTGGATCTTCTCGGGGGTGTTGGCGGCGACTTCTTCGATGTCGACGCCGCCCTCGCTGGAGACGATGTAGGTGATCGCCTTGCGGTCGCGATCGACCAGCAGCGACAGGTACAGCTCCTTGACGATCTCGCCAGCGGTGGTCACCAGCACCTGGTTGACCGGCAGGGCGACGCCCGCGGACTGGTAGGTGGCCATCCTGGTGCCAAGCATCTTGCCGGCCGCAGCCTGCACATCGTCGGTGGTCTTGCAGAACTTCACACCGCCGGCCTTGCCGCGGCCGCCCGCATGGATCTGGGCCTTGACCATCCAGGGGCCGCTGCCCAGGGATTTGGCCGCTTCGACCGCTTCGTCGGCGCTGGACGCAACGCGCCCGGCCGGAACCGCAATGCCGTAATCGGCAAACAACTGCTTCGCCTGATATTCGTGGAAATTCATGGATCACCCGGGGAGAGGACGGACGCTCCGCGCCACCGGAAGGGTCGGTCCGGCGCGGGCGGCCCGGCATTTTAGCGTGTTGCGGCGCGGCATGCTTTGGGCCCGGCCGACTTCCCGCATACTCGTCCCCCATGGCCCCGTCCCCCCAGACCGCCGACGTCCCCGCCCACGTCCCCGCCGACCCGCACGCCGCACTCCGGCGCGAACTCTATTTCTTCACCCTGTACCGGGTGTTCGAGGCGGCGCTGCTCTGCTTCACGGTGTTCGGCCCGGTCGGGGAGCTGTTCGGCCAGCCACGCCACCCGCTGCTGGCCGCCGCCGCGGCGCTGGCGTATGGGTTGGGCGCACTGGTCCTGTTCGTCACGGGGCGCCGGGGCGCCGTGGAAAGCCAGGTGGCGGCGGGCGTGGCCGGCGACATCCTGGTCACCGCGCTGGCGATGCACGCCCTGCCGGGTGTGAGCTCCGGCATCGCCATGATGCTGCTGTTCAACGTGGGCGCGGCGGCCCTGCTGCTGCCCCTGCGCGGCGGATTGGCGGTGGCGGCGGCGGCCAGCCTGGCCCTGCTGGCGCAATACGCATGGACGTTGCTGGCAGGCGAGCCCGACGCCCGCCCGGCGGTCGAGGTGGTGATGTTCGCCATCAGCTATCTGGCCCTGGCCACGCTGACCAGCCTGCTGGGCCGGCAGCTGCGTGCCAGCCAGGCCCTGGCCGAACAACGCGGCAGCCAGGTCGCCAACCTGGCCGAAGTCAACGAGCTGATCATCCGCCGCATGCGCACCGGCGTGCTGCTGGTGGACGGCGAGGGCGAGATCCGCCTGGCCAACGAGGCGGCCATGCTGCAGCTTGGGGATGCCGGCGAAGGCCGGCGCCTGCTGGCCACCGCCGCGCCCGCGCTGGACGCCCGCCTGCGCCGCTGGGAGAGCGACGGCCACAACGACCCCACCCCGCTCCAGCTGGCACCGGACCTGCCCGAGGTGCTGCCGCGTTTCGCCCGTCTGCTGGCCGAAGACGACCAGGTGCTGGTGTTCCTGGACGATGCCGAGCTGGCCTCGCGCCGCGCGGAAAGCCTGACCTTGGCCACGCTGGGCCGGTTTTCGGCCAGCCTGGCCCACGAAATCCGCAATCCGCTGGCGGCCATCAGCTACGCCACCCAGCTGCTGGAGGAATCCCGCGAGATTCCCGAAGCCGACCGCCGCCTGCTGGAGATCATCTACCAGCAGACCCGGCGCATGAACGGCATCGTGGAAAACGTACTGGGGCTGGCCCGGCGCGAACGTGCCCAGCCGGAGCACGTGGACCTGGCCGAGTTCGCGCGCCAGTTCGTGGCCGACTACCGCAACAGCCATCCGCTGGAGCAGGACCAGCTGGACGCGCACACGGACGGCCGCCCCGTTCCCTGCCTGGTGGACCGCCGCCAGCTGCAGCAGATCGTCACCGTGCTGGTGCACAACGCGCTGGTCTATGGCCGCATGCCCGGCCAGCCCGCCCGCGTCGGCCTGCATGTGCACCGTGATGAGCGCGACGCGCCCGTGCTGGACGTTCAGGACCATGGTCCCGGCATTCCCGAAGGCGTGGCCAGCCAGCTGTTCCGGCCGTTCTTCACCACGTCCGGCCATGGCACCGGGCTGGGGCTCTACATCGCCCGCGAGATGTGCCTGGCCAACCAGGCCACACTGTCTTACGTACCCGTGCCTGCCGGCGGGGCGTGCTTCCGCATTCGCCTGGCCGGTGCCCGCGCCATCACCACGGGCTAGGCAATCCCCGAACAATCCGGAGATTCCCATCGGCCACGGATGGCCGATCCCGCATCGATGGCGCAGGCGATGGATGCGTGTGAGCCCAGCCCGGACAGGCGCCGGGCTGGGCGAGGACTGACAATGCCGGGATGACGTTGTTCAGGGCCTTTCTGGCGAGCCTCCGTCGAATCAGAGGCCGCATCAGCCGGGAATGGCCTGCCCGCGCAACATCCGTGCAAGCGACTGCGTTCCCGGCACCGGGGCAGGACATGCCGGGACGCGACGCGGGCCGACATACCCGGCAAGGCCGTGCTCGTGCCTTCCACGCAGGCGAGCGGCACCGTCATCGCATCACCGGAGCGGGCGCCCATGCGGGATAGCAGGTATCCTCACTTCCGCTGGGCCCAGGCTGCCAGCAGCACTGCGGTGGCCGCAGCCACGTTGAGGCTCTCCACCGCGCCGGTGCCGGGGATCGACAGGCGCAGGTCGCAGGCCGCCGCCAGCGCCGGCGACATGCCCTCGCCTTCCGCGCCCAGCACGTAGATCAATCGCTGCGGCAACGGGGTGGCGAACAGATCGGCGCCGCCGCGCACCACGGTGGCGGCAAGCTGGAAGCCGGCGCCGCGCAGCTGGGCAAGGCTGTTGTCCTCGCGGCCCAGCCGCACCAGCGGTACCGCTTCCGCGCCACCCTCGGCCACCCGCGCCGCCGCGCCGGACAGCGCCAGCGTGGAATGCTTGGGCAGCAGGATGGCGGCGATGCCGAAATGCGCCGCGCTGCGCAGAATCGCGCCCAGGTTGTGCGGATTGCCCACGCCGTCCAGCCACAGCGCGCACTGCGGCCCGGCCGGCAGGTCGCGCAGCCAGGTCGACAGCGGCAGCGGCTCCTCGCGCAGCACCTCGGCGACCACGCCTTCGTGGTGCGCGCTCGCGGCGAGCTTTTGCAAGTCGCCGTCCTCGACCACGCGATAGCCGACCCGGTTCGCCACGCACCACTTCAACATCGGTTGCAGTTGCGGAATGCGCGACTCCAGCAGGTAGAGCTTGCGCAGCGCCTGCGGGCGGCGCTGGAACATCGCGCGCACGGCGTTCAGGCCGTAAAGGCGCAGCTCGGCGTCGCGGCGCTCGCGCGCCGGATGCGCCGGCGTGTCGTCCGCCGGCAGGCCGGAGGGCTCCGCGACAGGACGGGCCTCATTGCGACGCGGGGCGCGCCGGGGTGGCGTGCCCTGGCGTGGCGGGCGCGGGCCACGCGGCGTCCAGGGGGAATTTCCGTCGCGATCACGCATGGCCGCCCACCCGCGGGGTCTCCGCTTCGAGTGTCTCCAGTGTGTGGGCCAGCTCCTCCGGCGAACGCGTGTACTTCGCCAGCACGGCATAGAACGCCGGGACGACGAACAGCGACAGCAGGGTGGAGAAGGCGACGCCGAAGATGACCACGATGCCGATGGTCGCACGGCTGGCCGAACCCGGGCCACCGAACACCACCAGCGGCACTGCGCCCATCACCGTGGCGATGGATGTCATCAGGATCGGCCGCAGGCGCACACCCGCCGCTTCGACGATGGCAGCGTGGATGCTGCGGCCCTCATCGCGCAGCTGGTTGGCGAACTCCACGATCAGGATGCCGTTCTTCGCCGCCAGCCCTACCAGCATCACGATGCCGATCTGCGAGAACAGATTGACGGTACCGCCGGTGATCCACAGCCCCAGCAACGCGCCCAGCACGCCCAGCGGGACGGTGAGCATGATCACCAGCGGATGCAGGAAGCTCTCGAACTGCGCGGCCAGCGCGAGGTACACGATCAGCAGCGCCAGCGCGAAGGTCACCAGCACTTCGCCACCGGACTGCTGCAGCTCGCGCGACTCGCCCTTCCAGCTGATCTGCGCGTAATCCGGCAGCGATGCGCGCGCGGTCTGCTGCGCCCACGCCACCGCATCGCCCAGCGGATAGCCGGGCGCCAGGCGGGCGCTGAGGGTGATCGAGCGCAGGCGGTTGAAGCGGTTCAGCGTGCCCGGCTCGGCGATCTCTTTCAGCGTGACCAGGTTGGACAGTGGCACCAGCGCCCCGTCGCGGCCACGCACCTGCAGCGCCTCCAGTGCCGCCACCGAATCACGCCCCTTGCGGTCGGCCTGCAGCTTGACGTCGTACTCCTCGCCGTTGTCCACGAAGGTGGTCACGCGCCGGCCGCCCATCATGGTTTCCAGCGCCTTGCCGATCTCGGTGGCCGACACGCCGAGGTCGGATGCGCGGGCGCGATCCACCACCACGCGCATCTGCGGGCGGGTTTCCTTGTAGTCGGAATCCGGGCCGAGGAAGCCGGGGTTGTCCGCCATCTTCGCCAGCATGATGTCGCGCCACTGCGCAAGCTCCTTGTAGTCCGGCCCGCCCAGCACCAGCTGGAACGGCTGGCCGCGGGTGCGCACCAGGCCACCACCGGCCTGCGTGCGCACGCGCACGCCGGTCAGGCCGGCGAATTTCTTCTCCAGCTCGCCCGCCAGCTCCACGGTGCTCTTGTCGCGCCGGTCCCACGGCTGCAGGAAGATCATCGCGCGGCCGGTGTGCATTTCCTCGCTGGCGCCATAGCTGCCCGGCACGCGCGGATTGGCCCGCAGGATGGGCTTGTCCGGGCCGGTCTCGTTGGCCAGGATCGCCTCGACCTGCTTCATCTGGCCGACCGTGTAGTCGAAGCCGGCGCCTTCCGGGGCCTCCATCGACAGCTGGAACGCGCCGCGATCCTCGGTGGGCGCCAGCTCGCTGGGCAGCAGCTTGAACAGCAGCACCAGCGCCACCACCGCCGCCGCCATCAGGCCCGCGAACAACCCGATGCGGTGGACGTGGCGATCCAGCACCCCGCGGTAGCCTGCGGCCAGGCGCTGGAAACGCGCGTTGATCCACTCGCTGACGCGATTGCCGTGCACCGCGTGTGGCCCGGTATGCGGGCGCAGCAGCTTGCTGGCCATCATCGGCGTCAGCGTCAGCGCGACGAACGCCGAAATGGCCACCGCCGCGGCCAGCGCCACCGACAGCTCGCGGAACAGCCGACCGGTGTTGCCCTGCAGGAAGCCCACCGGCAGGAACACCGCCACCAGCACGGCGGTGGTGGCCAATACCGCGAACGCCACCTGTGCGGTGCCCCGCTTGGCGGCAACCAGCGCCGGTTCGCCCAGGTCCACGCGGCGCTGGATGTTCTCCACCACCACGATGGCGTCGTCCACCACCAGGCCGATGCACAGCACCAGCGCCAGCAGGGTCAGCAGGTTGATCGAGAACCCGAAGGCGTACAGCGCGATGAAGGACGCCACCACGCAGACCGGTACCGTCACCGCCGGGATCAGCGCCGCACGCACGCTGCCCAGGAACAGCCAGATCACCACCAGCACCAGCACGATGGCTTCCAGCAGCGTCTCGTAGACGCGCTCCACCGCGGCCGAGATGAAGGTGGTGCTGTCGTAGGCCACGTAGATGTCGGTGCCCTTCGGCAGGGTTGGACGGATGCGGTCGGCCTCGGCCTTGGCCGCGTCCGCGACCTCGAGGCTGTTGGCGGTCGAGGTCTTGACGATGCCGATGCCCATCGCCGGCTCGCCATTGCTGTGGTAGTACGCACGGCGCTCGGTGGACTCCAGCGCCACCCGGGCCACGTCGCCAAGGCGCACCACGTAACCATCGCGCCCCTTGCCCAGCGGCATCTGCGCGAACTGTTCGGGGCTGGTGTAGTCGCGCGCCACGCGCAGGATGAAGTCGCGCTGGGTGGACTCCAGGCGCCCGGCGCCCAGCTCCACGTTTTCCGCGCGCAGCGCATTTTCCACGTCGCTGGCGGTGAGGCCGCGCGCGGCCAGCTTGTCGCCGTCCAGCCAGATCCGCATCGCGTAGCGCTGGCTGCCGCCGAGGAACACGCGCGCCACGCCCTGCAGGCTGGAGAACCGGTCCACCAGGTAGCGCTGCGCGTAGTCCGACATCTGCATCTGGTCCATCGTGGTGGACCGCAGGTTGAACCAGATGATGGCGTCGGAATCCGCCTCCACCTTGCTGATCTCGGGCGCGTCGGCCTCTTCCGGCAGGCGGTCGACGACGCGGCTCACCGCGTTGCGCACGTCGTTGGCGGCGGCCTCGATGTCGCGGGTGGCGTAAAACTCGATGCTGATCCGCGAGCTGCCGTTCTGGCTGTTGGAATCGATCGTGTTGATGCCTTCGATACCGGCCAGCGCGTCTTCCAGCGGCTTGGTGATGCGGGTTTCCACCACGCCGGCGGAAGCGCCGGGGTAGTTCACCTGCACCGATACGATCGGCGGGTCGATTGCCGGCAGCTCGCGCAGGGTCAGGCGCAGGAAGGACATGGTGCCCAGCACGATGAGCAGCAGGCTCATCACCACGGCCAGCACCGGCCGCTTGATGGAAAGATCGGACAGCTTCATGGCGTCAGCCCCTCGCCGGCGCGGCGGCCTTGGCGTCGACCACCTTCGCGCCCGGCTGCAGCTTGCCGGTACCTTCCACCACGATGCGGTCGCCGGCGCGGAGGCCCTCGCGCAGCATCACCTTGCCGGGGATCCGGCCGCCCACCACCACGTCGGCCTTCTCCACGGTGCCGTCGTCCATCACGCGCCAGACGAAGGTCTCGGTACCGATCTGCTGCACGGCCAGCTCGGGCACCACCAGCGCCTGCCGGGTGGCGCGCACCAGCGCGACGTCCACCAGCATGCCCGGGCGCAGCAAGCGCTCCGGATTGGGGAAATCGCCGCGCACGGTGGCCGCGCGGGTGCCCGCATCGAGGCGGGCCGCCACGGTGGCGACGCGGCCCTCGAACGTCCGGCCGGGCCAGGCGCCAGCGCGGCCCTCCAGCGGCTGGCCCGGCGCCACGCCGGCCAGCTCGGTTTCCGGCACCGGGAAATCCACGTACACGCGGGCGATGTCGTCCAGCGTGGCGATGACCGTGCCCGGCGTCACCAGCGCACCGGGGCTGACCTGGCGGAGGCCCAGCACGCCGGCAAACGGCGCACGGATCACCCGGTCGGCGAGATTGGCGCGGATCTGCGCAACCTGCGCGCGGGCGGCATCCCGGGTGGCGCGGGCGGTGTCGATCGCAGCGCGCGCCACCAGCTGCTGCCCGCCCAGCTGCTGCAGCCGCGCGAGCTGCGCCTCGGCATCCCTGGCTTGCGCCTGCGCGGAGGCCAGCAGCGCGTCCTGCTGCTGGCCGCTGAGGGTCACCAGCGGCGCGCCCTTTGCGACGGCCTGGCCGCTCTCGAAATGCACCTGCTTAACGGTCTCGCTGACCTTCGCCGTGACGGTGACCGCCTCGCGGGCATGCACGGTGCCCAGCGCGCGCAGGGTGTCGTCCCAAGGCTGTTCGCGGACCGTCTGCAGTTCGACCGGCACCGGCTGGTTGCCGCGATTGCCGCCGGGGCCAGCGCCCGCGGTGCCCTGCTTGCCGCAGGCGGACAATCCACAGAGGGCCACGAAGACCAAGGGCATGGCGCGCAGGCGGATCGACGGCATGGGAGAACTCGGTGCGGGGGGGCTCGCGATTCTAGCCGCCACGCAGGGGGGTCTCCCTGTGCCATCGGCTGGGCCGGCCCGCGTCAACAGGGGGCACGCCCAAGCGTTACGAGGAAGCACTCAGGGCGGATGCAGCCCCAACCACGCCGCCAGGGCCAGCAGCGCGAGCACGACCAGCACCCGGCGCGGACTGCCGGGCGGATCGCCCATCTCCACGGTGGGCGGGCGCTTGTGCGCCTGCCAGGCCGCGACGCCGGCCTGCACGCGGGGCGCCTGCTGCCGGGCCTGTTCCGCGACGTTCGCCAGCGCCCTGGAAACGCGGGCTTCACCGTCGTGCCGGGCCACGGCGGCCTGGGCCTGGGCTTCCTGCACTGCACGCCGCAGCGCGGGCATACCGGCTTCGCGCAGCAATCGCAGCGCCTGCGCCTTGTCGCCCTGCGCCAGCGCCTGCTTCACCTGCGCGGCCAGAAGATCCGTCGTCGACATTGCCCGCCCCTGTTCCGATGCGGCGAGGATACGCTGCCGTCCCAGCTCCGGAAACACGGACGCCGGCACAAGGCCGGCGTCCGTTGGCGGTGCAATGCCCGGAGGACTCAGCCCTCCCACTGCCCCAGCGCCGCCAGGCCATTGGCCTTGGCGCGCTCGAACACGGTCTGCTGGGCCTTGGCGTAGTTGCCCTGCATGTCCTGCGCCCACAGCTTCAGCGCCGCCTGCTGCATGGCGCGGCCGTAGGAGAACGACAGAGGCCACGGGTTCGGACCCATGCGGTTCATCGCGTCGAGGTGCGCGGTGGCGTCCTCGTCGCTCTGGCCGCCGGACAGGAACACGATGCCCGGCAGGATGGCCGGCACCGCCGACTTCAGGCACATCAGGGTGGACTCGGCCACTTCCTCGACGCTGGCCTGCTCCGGGCAATCCTTGCCCGGCACGACCATCGACGCCTTCAGGATGGTGCCCTCCAGCATCACGTTCTGGTTGTACAGGGCGTCGAACAGCGCACGCAGGGTGACCTCGGTGACCTCGTAGCAGGTCTCGATGTCGTGGTCGCCGTCCATCAGCACCTCGGGCTCGACCATCGGCACCAGGCCCTGCTCCTGGCACAGCGCCGCATAGCGTGCCAACGCGTGGGCGTTGGCCTCGATGCAGGTGCCGGAGGGCATGTCCTCGCCAATGGTGATGACCGCACGCCACTTGGCGAAGCGGGCGCCAAGCTTGTAGTACTCGGCCAGGCGCTCGCGCAGGCCATCCAGGCCCTCGGTGACCAGCTCGCCCGGGAAGCCGGCCAGCGGATGGGTGCCCTTGTCCACCTTGATGCCCGGGATCATGCCGTGATCCGCCATGTACTTGGCGAACGGCACGCCGTCACGGGTGGACTGGCGGATGGTCTCGTCGAACAGGATCGCCCCGGAGATGTACTGATTCAGGTTGGGCGTGGTCAGCAGCAGCTCGCGGTAGGCACGGCGGGTTTCCTCGGTGCACGGGATGCCCACTGCATCAAAACGCTTCTTGCAGGTGCTGTTGGACTCGTCGATGGCGATGATGCCCTTGCCCGGGGCAACCATGGCGCGGGCGGTTTCGGCAAGTTGTTCGATGCTCATGGCGTGCGGCTCGACTGACGGCGGGAAGCGGCAATTATAGCGGCGCCACCGTGCCGGTAGCCGGCCAGGCTAGAGCTCCCCCAACCCGGTGGCGTGCCCGTCCGGGCCGATCTCCAGCAACCGCAGGGTATTGGTCGCGCCGTGGGTCTGCATGTGCTCGCCGCTGGTGAACACCACGCGGTCGCCGGGGCTCAGCAAGCCGGCTTCGACCAGCAGGCGGATGCTGCCGCGGGCGGCTTCACGCGGGGTCTGGCCGCGGCTGTCGTACTCCATCGGAAACACGTCACGCATCAGCGCCATGCGCCGGCGCGCGGCGGCATGGTGGGAAAACGCGAAGATCGGCACCGAGGAGCGGAACCGCGACAGGTAGCGGGCGGTGCCGCCGGACTCGGTCATGGCCACCACCGCGCGCACGCCGATGTGTTCGCACAGGAACATGGTGGCCATCGCGATGGCCTGGTCGGCACGCTCCAGGCCGCGCCGGGCCTTTTCGAAATCGGTTTCGAACGCAAACTGGCGCTCGGCCCCGCGGCAGATCCGCGCCATCGTCTCCACGGCGCGCGCCGGCCAGCTGCCGGCGGCGGACTCCTGCGACAGCATCACCGCGTCGGTACCGTCGATGACCGCGTTGGCGACGTCCAGCACCTCGGCGCGGGTGGGCATCGGGCTGTCCACCATCGACTGCAGCATCTGGGTGGCAGTGATCACCACCTTCTCGCGCGCCACCGCCTCGCGGATGATCTTCTTCTGCAGCCCGGGCAGCTCGGCATCGCCGATTTCCACGCCAAGATCGCCGCGGGCCACCATCACCACGTCACTGGCGTCGACGATCTCGGCCAGGTTCTCGATCGCCTCGGCGCGCTCGATCTTCGCCACCAGCGCCGCATTGCTGCCATGCGCCCTGGCCACCCGCCGCGCCTCGTGCATGTCCTCGGCACTACGGCAGAACGACACGGCGATGAAGTCCACCCCCATCCCGGCGGCCACCGCGATCAGCTCGCGGTCACGCTCGGTGATCGCGCCCAGCGACAGCCCGCCGCCCTGCTTGTTCAAACCCTTGCGGTTGGACAGCACGCCGTCGTTGAGCACCGTGGTGATGATGCGCTCGCCCTCCACCGCATCAACCTGAAGCTGCACCAGCCCATCGTCCAGCAACAGCACATCGCCCGGCGCGACGTCGGCCGGCAGTTCGAGGTAGCTGACGCCCACCTGGCTGGCATCGCCGGGCGGCGCGTCCAGGCTCGCTACCAGGTCGAAGCGGGCACCGGCCTTGAGCTGCACCTTGCCGTCGGCAAAGGTCTCGATGCGGATCTTCGGGCCCGGCAGGTCGGCCAGGATGCCGACCTCGCGGCCGATCTTGGCCGCCATCGCGCGCACCGCCTCGCCGCGCGCGACCTGCGCGGACGGATCGCCGTGCGAGAAGTTCAGCCGCACCACGTCCACGCCGGCACGCAGCACCGCCTCCAGCACCTCGGGCGGATCCGTGGCCGGCCCCAGGGTGGCGACGATGCGGGTGTGGCGGGGTTGTTCGGGCGTGGCGACAGCAGTCATGGGGCGCGGGATCGTCTTGCGTGGGATTTACCCCACGCTACCACGGCGTTGCGCCGCGCGAACGACAACTCCGTGTCCTGCAATCGACTTCAGCCGGCCCGGGCCTGCAGCGCGGCGACCGCCGGCAGGGTCTTGCCTTCCAGGAACTCCAGGAACGCACCACCGCCGGTGGAGATGTAGCTCACCTGCTCGGCAATGCCGAACTTGTCCACTGCCGCCAGGGTGTCGCCGCCGCCGGCGATCGAGAACGCCTTTGACGCCGCAATCGCGCGCGCCACCGCCTCGGTGCCGGCCGCAAACGCGTCGAACTCGAACACGCCCACCGGGCCGTTCCACACCACGGTCCCGGCCTTGGCGATGAGCTCCGCATAGCGCGCGGCGGTGGCCGGGCCGATGTCCAGGATCATGTCGTCCGCGCCCACAGCGTCCACCGCCTTGACGGTGGCCGGGGCATCGGCGGCGAACGCCGGCGCGACCACCACGTCGAGCGGCAGCGGGATGTCCGCACCGCGCGCATGCGCATCCGCCATGATCTGCTTCGCGGTGTCGAGCAGGTCCAGCTCCACCAGCGACTTGCCAACGCCGTGTCCCCGCGCGGCGATGAAGGTGTTGGCGATGCCGCCGCCGACGATCAGCTGGTCCACCTTGCCCACCAGGTTGCCCAGCAGTGCCAGCTTGGTGCTGACCTTGCTGCCGGCCACGATGGCCAGCAGTGGCCGCGCCGGATGCTCCAGCGCCTTGCCCAGCGCATCCAGCTCGGCCATCAGCAGCGGGCCGCCGCAGGCCACCGGCGCAAACCGGATCACCCCGTGGGTGGACGCCTGGGCGCGATGCGCGGTACCGAAGGCATCCATCACGAACACATCACACAGCGCCGCGTATTTCTTCGCCAGCGCTTCGTCGTCGGCCTTCTCGCCGACATTCATGCGGCAGTTTTCCAGCAGCACCAGCTGGCCAGGCGCCACCGCCACACCGTCCAGATAGTCACGCACCAGCGGCACCGGCCGCCCCAGCAGTTCGGCCAGCCGCGCTGCCACCGGGGCCAGCGAATCCGCCTGGCTCCACACGCCTTCCTTGGGCCGCCCCAGATGCGACATCACCATCACCGCCGCGCCTTTTTCCAGTGCCTGCCGCAAGGTGGGCAGCGACGCCAGGATGCGCTGCTCGGAGGTGATGCGTCCGGACTCGTCGATCGGCACGTTGAGGTCCTGCCGGATCAGCACGCGCTTGCCGGCAAGGTCGAGATCGGTCATGCGGAGGATGGACATGGGGCGTTCCTGCGTGGGCGAAGGTGCCTATTGTCCGGGCAGCCGCGGGGCGCCGCAAACCGCGCCGCGGGCACCGATCGTGCGCCGCGTGCGGGTACAGGGATCAGGCCAACGTCATCCCTCCAGAACGTGGAAAAGCGCTGCTTGCACAATGGGCCAGCGCCCCTTGGTGCCGCCTTGGCTGGTACGTCAACGACCGAAGGCGTGAACCGGGCGATCGTTCTATTCCGCCCTGCTGCGCAGCAGGCTGATCGCCAACCCCGCCACCAGCGCCGCGCCGGCCACCAGCAGCGCCCACAGCAACCAGCGCGTCCAGTCGGCGCGCGGCAGCGGTTGCAGCGCAGCTTCGCCGGCCTGCTGCTGGCGCGGCCCAAGCGTGGCGGCCGCAGGCTGCCAGTCCTTGCCGCGCGCAACGCGCAGGGCATCGACCAGTTGCGGCAGTGGCGACGCCGGCCGCATGGCGCGCGCGCTGCCGGCCAGCAGGGCGAACGGTGGGCGCCCTTCGGCGAGGAACACCACGGTCTCCGGGCGGTAGCCCAGACGCAGCCGTGGCGCCTCGATGGCGCTGCCATCGCGCGTGCGCAGCCGCCACTGGCGGTCGCGCGACAGGCCATGCAGCGGCTGTGGCGGCGAGCGGCTGGATTGCCCACCGCTGTCCACGCGGTAGGCCACCCATGGCGCCGCCGCTTCCTGCCATGCGGCATCGGTGCCATCGCGGCTTTCAAGTAGCCAGCTGTGCGTGCTGTTGCCGGCGGCTGCCACGTCGACGGCTTCGACCGGGAAGCGCCCGTCCAGCGCGAAGTCGAAGGCCACGCCATCACGGACTTCGACCCGATGGCCGCGCAGTTCTTCCCATTGCAGCGCCGGCGCGGCCACGTGCCCGGCCAGCTCTGCGCGTACGCCGGTCAGCGCCAGCGGCGCCGGCTGGCGCGCACTCGGTTGCAGGCGCAAGTACTTCGCGCGCACGCTCGGCAAAGCAATACGGTCTTCGACGATGCGATGCTCGCCGTTGCGCAACTGCACCAGCCGGCCATCCGGCTCAATCTCGCGCCACTGCCGCAGGTCGTCGGAGGCGCTGACGCGGTACCCGCGATCGAAAGCTTGCGCATCCGACCAGGCGAAGCGCAACGCCACCAGCGGCTCGCGCAGATGGCTGGCGTCGATGACAAACCGGCCGTCGCCGTCCACAACGGCACTTGCATCGCGCAGCTCGACCCGACGCAGGCTGCCGTCGCTGGCGACCTCGCTGATCGCGGCGATATCCAGCCCCGCCGCGCCAGCATCGCCCGGCAGCGGGAACCACGGCAGTGCGACGCTGTCACCCGCCTGCGCCAGCGGCGCGTCGGGCGGGAACACGGCGGTGGCGACGGGTGCGCCGTCCGCGTTGACCACCACCAGGTCGCGCAACGACGGCGACTGCAGCTGCCGATACACGTCGCGATCCAGCACCACCCGGTAGGCACCGCCATCGGCGCGTTCCAGCACCAACGGCCAACGGCCGGCGTAGTCGTCGGCGGTCGCCGCCAGCGCAACCAGCGGCAGGCCCAGCAACCACGCCCAGCGCGGCATGCGGATCGTCTTCATGCGGATACCTCCAACAGCCCATCGTCAGCGCGCTTCGGCGGCGCCGGCGCGAAGTAACCCACGCCCGTGCACAGCAGCCCGTAGGCGATGAACGAGCCGATGCCGAGCAGGTTGCCCAGGTGCTGCCGATCCACCAGAACGAGTTTCGCCAGCACCACGCCCATCAGCAGCGCGCCGGCCAGCCACAGCATGCGCTGGCCGCGCTTCGATCCCACCACCCAGCCGATCACGCCAAGCACGCTCCAGGTGACGGTGAGGCTGGTCTGCGCCAGGCTGGTCGACAGCAGGCCGTCACTCCACGGCAGGCCACCCCAGTGGTGCACGGCGCGCAGCACCAGCGCGGTCACCCACGCGAAGGCCAGCGCCGCCAGCAGCACGATGCGGCGCGGCGGCAGCGTGCGCGCATCGCCCAACTGCCAGCGCAGCGCCAGCACCAGCGTGGCGAGTTGCGCCAGCTCCAGCGGATTGAACAGCGGCAGCCACGGCAGCGGCGCGGGATTGCCTGCCTGGAACAATGCGCCCAGCCACCACAGCGCCAGCAGCGCGAACACCACCGCAAGCAGCCGCTTGCGCCAGCCGTCGAACAGGTCGCCCAGCGGCGCCGAGACCCACCGGCTGCGCAGCAGCGCCAAGGCTGCCGTCGCCAGCCATGGCAGCGCGACCAGCGCGATGCGCCAGCCCTCGCCCATCCCATCGAACCGCCCCGGCAGCCACGCCAGCAACAGGCTGGCCGCCAGCGGCCAGACCAGCCACATCACGAATTGCGCGACCGGCGCCAGCGCCTTGTCGTTGCTGTCGCGCAGGCACAGCAGCGCACGCAGGCCCAGCAGCACATAGACCAACCACGCCCAGAGGCCATCGCCGGCGAACGGCTGCTGGTGCGCCGCGCTCTGCCACAACGCCAGCGGCACCGCCGCGGCCAGCGCCGCCAGCGTCGTCCACGCCAGCGCGCGCGCCGCGCTGCGGCGATGCGCTTCCGCCGCCAGCCAACCGGTGAGGGCGGCGAAGGCGAGCAGCGCGTCGGGCATGCTGGCGCTGGCGATGAAGGCGTCGATCTCGTGCACGCCATTGCCCAGCCACCACAGCAGCGCCCAACCGTAGTACGCACCGGCGATGTCGTCGCGCCGCTCGGCGCGATACGCCCACGCGCTGGCGAAGCCGGCGATTGCGATCAGCAGGGCCCCCATGAAGCCGGCATTGGCGAACATCGTTCCACCGCTCGCCGCGCCGTCGGCCTGGCCGATGGCGAACGCGACCGCCGCAGCCAACTGCAGGCCGGCGCCGGTGAACTGCGGCAGCCGCCGTTGCCGGCGCAGTCCCAGCCAGGCCAAGCCCGCACCCTCCAGCGCGAACACGCTGGCAGTCACGCGCGCCGACAGCGCCAGCGGTACCGCCAGGGTGGCGAAGGCCACCGCCAGCATGGCGTAGGACTGCACCAGCACACCGTAGTCGCGACGCTGCCGCAGCCACCACGCCAGCGCGGCGTACAGCGCGCCAAGACCCAACGCGCAGAACGCCAGCGGCATGCGCTGGCCCTCCAGCAACCCGGCCTGCAGCGAAAACGCCACCAGCGGCACGCCGAACAGCAGGCAGCCGTCGATCACATCGCGCCGCCCGGACGGCTGGCGACGTGCGAACAGCAGCGGGATCGCCAGATAAAACAGGTAGAACAGCACCAGGAACGGCTGCGTGCTGGCGTACTTCTCAGGCGCGTAATCCAGCACACCCCAGGCCGTGCCGATGCCGAAGGTGAACGCGAAGCCCAGCAGGTTGAGCAGCCGCCACGCCTTGCGCCAGGCAATACCAACGATGGCCGCGTTCAGCACCGCGTAGTAGGAGAACAGCGCGACATGACTGCCGCTGCCGGTGGACAACCAGATCGGCGCAAGGAAGCCGGCCAGCAGCGCGAACACCGCCAGCGCTTTCGCATCCTGCAGCACCGCCAGCATGCCCGCGCCCGCCACCAGCACGATGCTGAGCGCGAAGGCCACGTCCGCCGGCAGGAAGCCGAACACCTTGAACGCCGCGAACACCACCAACAACAACACGCCGATGGCACCGCCCTGCACGCTCAAGGCGAAGCTGCGGTGGCTCTCGCGCTTGCGCCAGGCGAATGCCAGCGCGCCCAGTGCGGCGGCGGCAACCCCGGCCAGGCGCAGCTCCGGCGGCATCGTCAGCCAGCCCTGGTCGGCGGCGTATTTCAGCAGCGCGGCGACGCCGGCGAACAGCACCAGCATGCCGATCTTCACCGGCACGTTGCCCACACTGAACCAGCGTTTCACCGCGCGGACAGCGACGGTGAAGATGTCGGGACGCGACGGCGACGGCTGGACGGGGCGCGGCGGCGGCGCAGGGTCCGGCACTGGCGGCGGCGAACCGGGGAGCGCCGTGATCTCACGCGGGCGCGTCGTTTCCGCCCTGGCAGCCGGCACATCGGCCGGCGATGGCGCAGGCGTTGCCGGCTGTGCCTGCAGCGTCGCTGGCGGCGCCGGTGGCGGTACGTCTGGCTGCGCCCGCTCACCCGGGGCGGTGGCTTGCCCCGCAGGTGCAGCCGCCCGTCGGCGCAGCTGCGCCACCTCCGTTTCCAGGTCGGCGACGCGACGCTTGAGCCCGGACACCGAGACCAGCGCCACGATCAACAAAACCGGCACCGCCAGAATCGCGAGCACCAGCAACCCGATCAGACCCCCCATACCTGTCCCCATTGCCCGCCAATATGGCTGACGCCACCCGCAGGATACCGGTGGCAGCATGCCGCCACATCCATCCCGCCCGCAGCCGTCCTGTTCAGGCGCTCACGCCGTCGCCACCGGCCGCCTTGGCCCGGTACAGGGCCGCGTCGGCTCGCTTGAGGAGGTCTTCCAGTTCCTCGTCCTCAAGGGTCAACGTCGCCACGCCCACGCTGACCGTCAGCCGCCGCTTGGGCGAGCCGGCATGGGCGATATCCGCATCGCGCACGCGCTGACAGATACGCCGGGCCACCAGCATCGCCTGCGCGTGGGTGGTGTCGGGCAGGAACACGGTGAACTCCTCGCCACCAGGGCGGGCCAGCACATCATCGGCGTGCAGCAACGCGCTTCGAACCGCCCCGGCGAAGCGGCGCAATGCATTGTCGCCAGCGGCATGACCATACAGGTCGTTGTAGAGCTTGAAATGGTCGATATCCAGGGCCAGCACGGCCAGCGGCTGGCCACTGGCTCGGGCCTGCTGCCACAGCCGCTCGCCGGCCTCGGTAAAGCCGCGGTAGTTGAGACAGCCCGTCATGGCGTCGGTACGGCTCAGCCGGTCCAGCTCCGCCACCGCGTTACGCAGGGATTCGGTACGCGTGGCGATCTCGTGTTCGCGTTCGTCCAACACGATCTTGAGCTCGGCGAACGCGGCGTTCATGCGCGCGCCCAGCTCGCCGATGCCAGCGGCCAGCGGCTTCAGTTCAGCGGGCATGGCATCGACCTGCGCCGGATCGATCTGGCCACCCAGCGCATAACCGCGCAGGCTGGCCAGCAGGGTGCCGATGCCGCGCCCCAGCCACCGACGCTGCCACCACAGCGACCATGCCACGCCCACCAGGCAGACCAGCACCAGCGCCACCACCACCACAATCCGCGGCAGCATGGCATCCCACAGCTGCTGCTGTGGCGCCACCAGCACCAGGGTCCAGCCGTTACGCAGGGCCAGCGCCTCCGCATAGGCCAGGCCGCCATCCCGCAGCAGGCCTGCCCGCGGCACCGACGCCCGCGCGGGGACGGGCGCCCGGGCCAGCCGCCGCAATGCCTCGCCCTGGGCGCCGGCATCGTCCAGCATCTGCCAAGGCAAACCAGCCCCGGCATGCAACACGCGGTTGTGCTGATCGATCAGCAGCAAAAGCAAGCCGCGCCGGGCCAGGCTGTCGGCGCTGGTGCCGATGAGCCTGGATACCGGGATCTCCGCCAGGAGCGCCCCCTCGAAGCGGTTGCCACGCAGCACGGGGGCCGCCAGACCGATCACAGGCTCACGCCCGTAGACGCGCTGCCGGTAGATGCCGGACACCTGCGGCCGGAACTGCGCGCGCAGGGACTGGAACCAGTCTTCCCCAGCGAACAGGTCGGCAATGGCGGGCAAGGTGTTGCCGCCCCGGTCACGGGCCGCGACCACGTCCCCCGAGGCGTTCACCTGCAGGGCGCTCAGCATCCCGGGATAGACGTACAGCAGGCGCGACAGCTCGTCGGTACTGGACTGCCCGTCTTCCGACAGCCGGTCTGCAAGCAGGCGCACGCTGGCAAGCAGGGCGTCCAGCTGGTCGTCGATGCTGCTGGCGGCAAGGCGCGCGTTGGCGGCAAGGCGCAGCAGCAGATCCTCGCGCCCGCGTTGCCATTGGCTGGACAACAGAACGCCAGCGAACAACAGCATGGGCAACACCGCAGTGAGCACCAGCGCCTGCGCCAGGCGCGTGCGCAGGCTCCAGCCGGGGGGCGCTGTTGACTCGCTCATCAATACCGCCTTCTATCACATGGCCGCCGGGCGAACAGCCCCGGCCCGGCCTGACTTGAAGCGCGCCCATCAAGCCGTGGCCCCGCCCCTTTCGCGTCTGCGGGCAGGCACCCGCCGCCCCCCAATCCCTGCAGGCCACGCAAACGCCGCGTGCCGATGCGCCGGGCCCCGCACGCGGCGGGGCCCAGGCGATCCATCCCGTTCCGTTAGGCTTACCTGCCGGCCATCACCCGGATCATCTCCAGGCACTTGTTGGAATAACCCCACTCGTTGTCGTACCAGCTGACCAGCTTGACGAAGGTGTCGTCCAGCGCAATGCCGGCCTCGGCGTCGAAGATGCTGGTGCGGGCATCGCCGCGGAAATCGGTGGCGACCACCTTGTCCTCGGTGTAACCCAGAATGCCCTTGAGCGCGCCTTCGCTCTGCGCCTTCATCTCCGCGCAGATTTCGGCGTAGGTGGCCGGCCGCTCCAGCTCCACGGTCAGGTCGACCACCGACACGTCGCTGGTCGGCACCCGGAAGCTCATGCCGGTGAGCTTCTTGTTCAGCTCCGGAATCACCACGCCCACCGCCTTGGCCGCGCCCGTGCTGGACGGAATGATGTTTTCCAGGATGCCGCGGCCACCGCGCCAGTCCTTGTTGGACGGGCCATCGACGGTCTTCTGGGTGGCGGTGGCGGCATGCACGGTGGTCATCAGGCCGCGCTTGATGCCCCATTTGTCGTTCAGCACCTTGGCGATCGGCGCCAGGCAGTTGGTGGTGCAGGAGGCATTGGAGATCACCTCCTCACCGGCGTACTTGGTGTGGTTGACGCCATATACGAACATCGGCGTGGCGTCCTTCGACGGCGCCGACATCAGCACCTTTTTCGCGCCGGCGGCGATGTGCTTGCGCGCGGTCTCGTCGGTCAGGAACAGGCCGGTGGACTCCAGCACCACGTCGGCGCCGACGGCATCCCACTTCAGGTTGGCCGGGTCGCGCTCGGCGGTCAGGCGGATGGTCTTGCCGTTCACCACCAGCTGGCCGTTCTCGACCTTCACGTCGCCATCGAAGCGGCCGTGCACGGAGTCGTAGCGCAGCATGTAGGCCAGGTAGTCCGGTTCCAACAGGTCGTTGATGCCGACGATCTCGATATCGTCGCCGAAGTTCTGCACCGCCGCGCGGAACACGCAGCGCCCGATGCGACCGAAACCGTTGATGCCGACCTTGATGGCCATGGAACGAGACTCCTGACGGGGTTGGGCAAACCTGCATTCTACCGGATCGCCCCGACGCACCCGCCGGGGCCCATTTGATCCCGATCAATACAGAGGCGAATGGGCGGATGGATCATTTGTTTCAGTTGAAACAAACCCGTTCCCACAACAGGAGTCCTGCCATGCAGCTGTCCCGCCTCGTCCTCGCCAGCGCCCTTGCCCTGGCCGCCAGCCCCGCCCTCGCCCAGTCCGCCGGTACCTGGACCGTCGGCGTCGGCGTCCACAACGTCGCGCCCAAGTCCAACAACGGCACCTTGGTCGGCACCCCGCTGGGTGACCTGAAGATGGATGTAGGCAATAACGCCCGCCCGACCGTCACCGCCGAGTACTTCCTGAAGGACAACCTGGGCGTGGAAGTGCTCGCCGCGCTGCCGTTCCAGCACGACATCAACGTGGTGGGCGTGGGCAAGGTGGGCTCCACCAAGCACCTGCCGCCGACCGTGTCGCTGCAGTATCACTTCGGCACGGGCAAGGTGCGGCCGTTCATCGGCGCCGGCGTGAACTACACCCGCTTCTTCAGCACCAAGTCTGCAGGCCCGATCGCCGGCACCTCGCTGTCGCTGTCGGATTCCTGGGGCCTGGCCGGCCATGTCGGCGTCGATTTCCAGCTGAGCGACAAAGGCGCGCTGCGCATCGACTACCGCATGATCGACATCGACACGAAGGTCAAGCTGAACGGCGCGAACCTGGGCACCCGCAACACCGTCAACATCGACCCGTCGGTGTACGGCGTCGCCTACGTGTTCTCGTTCTGATCCAGTCATCCGGTGGCAACCATGCCGGGGTATCCTCCCCGGCATGGCCGTCCGACTCCGTTTCCGCCCGCTACTTGCCGCCGCCCTGCTCTGTCTGGGCGTTTCCTCCACCGCACTGGCGTGGTCGCGCCTGGGACATGCCATGGTGGGCGAGATCGCCCAGCGCCATCTCGACCCCAAGGCCCGCGCCGAAGTCGACCGCCTGCTGGCCGGCGAGCCGTACCCCAATCTTGGCGGGGTGGCCTCCTGGGCCGATGACCTGCGCAACACCGACCCCGAGCTGTTCCGGCAAACCTCGCGCTGGCACTACATCAATGCCAAGGGTGGCGGCTGCGGCTTCGACCTGGACCGCGACTGCCCGGACGGCAACTGCGTGGTCGGGGCCATCGAAAAACAGCTGGCCATCCTGGGGGATCACACCCAGCCGGAAGCGGCCAGGCGCAATGCGCTGAAGTTTGTGGTGCATTTCGTCGGCGACGTGCACCAGCCGATGCACGCCGGCAACCGTCCGGACGCTGGCGGCAACCAGTACCAGATCAGCCTGCGGACCCGGATTTCGCCGGAAGCCTACGCCGCGAAAAACTATGTGAACGGCGTGATGGGCACCAACCTGCACGCCATCTGGGACTATTACATCCTCGCCAGCAAACCGCTGCCGGTGCTGGATTACATCGCCCAGCTCGACCAGGCGCTGACGCCTGGCCCGTATGAAACCCGGGTGTCGCCCGGCGAACCCCTGGCCTGGGCCGGGGAGTCCTGCCGGCTGATCGATGCCAAGGGGCTGTATCCGCCCGACAACTCGCACATCCTCACCGACGCCTATCTGGACAGCATGCGCCCGCTGGCGGAGGAACGGGTGCGGCTGGCAGGCGAGCGCCTGGCGCGTCTGCTGAACCAGGCCATTGGCGATGCGCCGCAGGGCGCGGCCCCGATGGGGCACGCGCCCTGAGGGCTCTCAGGCACCCGCGCCCAGCGCGCGGACGTCGAATCGCACCGTGACCCGCCCGCCACGCTGGAACACCAGCGTGGCATCGAAGTGGTCGCCCGGTGCCAGCGCGCGCCGCGGGTTGATCAGCATCAGGTGGTAGCCGCCGGGCTTGAGCTCCAGCCTGCCATGGGCGGGCACCACCACGCCGTCGGGCATCGCGCGCATCCGCATCACGCCGCCATCGTTGCGCATCTGGTGGATTTCCACCCGTGCGGCAGCGTCGCTCTCTACCCGCAGCAGGGTGTCCGGCTGGTCGCCGTCGTTCACCAGGGTCAGGAAACCACCCGCCACGGGCGCCGCCGCCGGAGTGGCGCGTGCCCAGGCGTCCTGCACGCGCACGCCGGGCGTCCCGGCGAACGCGACGCCGACCGCCAGCAGCAGCGCGGCGGCGAGAGACCATCGTCGTTGCATCGTCGTTCTCCTCGTTATTGGATTCATGGGGTCAGGATGTCGTCGCGGTCCAGCAGGTGCAGTGGGCGGCAGTCGCCGCCCGGCCGGGACAGTACCGCCATGCCCAGCACCACGCACCAGCCCAACAGCCAGAACGCGACGGCGCCCAGAAAGTACAGGAAGTCGTGCATCGCACCCACTCCGTTCAGTAAGTGACATTCGGCTTCAGCCAGAGGCTGCGTACCGGCTTATTGATCCGCACGGGCATCGCCGGGTAGCCGAAATCGGCGTTGCCGGCCAGGTTCAGATGCTCGCTGAAGGCGCCGAATTGGCTCTAAATCACAGGCGAAGACCAGGCAGCGAGCGTCTCATCGGTGCCCATACAACGGGTGATTTCAGAGCAGGATTGGCGGCCCGCGGGCACCCAGCCCGCGCAGGCAGAGGGCGGCGTGCGGGACGGCACTGCCGCGTGCTGGCAGCAGTGCGCGCGGCAGCATCGGCAACAGCCAGGCAAGCACCGCCAGCAACAGCGGCGCCAGCGAGGACAGCAGCGGGCAGTAGACGCAAACGTCGCCCGGCAGCGTGCCGCCGGCGGGCGCGGGCCCCTTGCCCGCGCCTTCGTCGAACAGGCGGGCGGGCTTGGCCCAGGTCAACCCATCCGTCGTGCACAGCGCCAGCACCGCATCCGGCGCACCCGCTACACGGCTCTCCAGCCAGCGGCTGACCGTTGGCATCACCGACACCAGCAGGATGGCCGCCAGCGCCAGGCGGGCCATCCAGAGCTGGAACGGGCGGGAGCGCAGGATCATGGCGGAGGGCAGTCTAGCGCACCGGTCAGAGCGCGCGGACGGTCTCGACCAAACGCTCGACTGTCAGCCCGAAATGCGGGAACAGCGCCTCGGCGGGCGCACTGGCACCGAACGTGTCGATGCCCAGCACCGCGCCATCCAGACCCACGTACTGGCGCCAGAACCCGGTGACGCCCGCTTCCACGGCGACGCGCTTGCGGCAGGCCTTCGGCAGTACCGACTCGCGGTAGGCCGCATCCTGGCGCTCGAACACCTCCACCGACGGCATCGACACCACCCGCACCGTCTCGCCCAGCATTGCCGCCGCCTGCATCGCCAGCCCGACCTCGCTGCCGGTGGCAATCAGGATGACCTCCGGTGCGCCCACGCTGTCCTTGAGCACATAGCCGCCGCGGGCGATGGCCGCCACCTGCGCATCGGTACGCGCCTGGTGGGCCAGATTCTGGCGGCTGAACACCAGGCAGGAGGGGCCGTTGGTGCGGGTGATGGCCGCTTTCCAGGCCACCGCGGACTCGACCGCATCGCAGGGACGCCAGACGTCGTTGTTGGGGATGTAGCGCAGCGAGGCCAGATGTTCCACCGGCTGATGGGTGGGGCCGTCCTCACCCAAGCCGATGGAGTCGTGGGTGTAGACGTGGATCGCGCGGATGCCCATCAGCGCGCTCATCCGCACCGCGTTGCGGGCGTAATCGCTGAACACGAGGAAGGTGGCGTCATACGGAATGAAGCCGCCATGCAGTGCCAGCCCGTTGCTGATGGCGCTCATGCCGAACTCGCGCACGCCGTAGTACACGTAGTTGGCATCCGGATCGCGGCGGGTCACCGACTTGCTGCCCTTCCACAGGGTCAGGTTGGAATGGGCCAGATCGGCCGAACCACCCACCAGCTCCGGCAGCTGCGGGGCGAACGCTTCGATGGCGTTCTGCGAGGCCTTGCGGCTGGCGATGACCGGGCCCTCTTGCTGCAGTTTGGCGATGAAGGCGTCGGCGGCGGCATCGAAACCGGCCGGCAGCACGCCGGACAGGCGGCGCTCGAATTCAGCGGCCGCCTCCGGGTACGCGCCCTTGTAGGCGGCAAAGCGCGCGTTCCATTCGGCTTCGGCGGCGGCGCGGTCGCGCGCGCGCCAGCCGGCGTAGATGGCCGGCGGAATCTCGAACGGTGCGTGCGGCCAGCCCAGCGCCTCGCGGGTGGCCTGCACCTCGTCCTTGCCCAGCGGCGCGCCGTGGCTGGATTCCTTGCCGGCCTTGTTGGGTGAGCCAAACCCGATCGTGGTGCGGCAGCAGATCAGGGTCGGGCGATCCGTGGACGTCAGCGCCGTCTCGATGGCGGTCCTGATTTCCACCGGGTCGTGGCCATCCACGTTGCGGATCACGTTCCAGCCGTAGGCCTCGAAGCGCTTGGGCGTGTCGTCGGTGAACCAGCCGTCGGTATTGCCGTCGATGCTGATGTGGTTGTCGTCCCAGAACGCCACCAGCTTGCCCAGGCCCCAGGTGCCGGCCAGCGACGCCGCTTCGTGGCTGATGCCTTCCATCAGGCAGCCGTCGCCCAGAAACACCCAGGTGCGGTGATCGACGATGGTGTGCCCGTCACGGTTGTAGCGCTGCGCCAGCAGTTTCTCGGCCAGCGCCATGCCCACCGCATTGGCCAGCCCCTGCCCCAGCGGGCCGGTGGTGGTTTCCACGCCGGGCGTGACGTGGTTCTCCGGGTGGCCCGGGGTGCGGCTGCCCAGCTGGCGGAAGCGCTTCAGCTCGTCGATCGGCAGATCAAAGCCGGCCAGATGCAGCAACGCGTACTGCAGCATCGACCCGTGGCCGTTGGACAGCACGAAGCGGTCGCGGTCGGCCCAGCCCGGATTGGCCGGATTCACCTTCAGGAAGTCGTTCCAGAGCACTTCGGCGATGTCGGCCATGCCCATCGGCATACCGGGATGGCCGGAGTTGGCGGCCTGCACCGCATCGATGGCAAGGAAACGGATGGCGTTGGCGAGGTCGCGGCGGCTGGGCGTCGTCATGGCGTGGGGCAAGGCGGAGGGAGCCCCTATTGTCCCATCTCCGACGGGGCGCTGTCGCGACTGCCCCGAGCGAGCGTCGCGATCAGTGGTTGTATTGCGTGCGCCGCTGGTGGCGCTGGAAGAAACTCCACATCTGATCGGTGGTGCTGAAGCGGTCGGTGCTGGGCCCGAGGAACAGCGGCATGACCGCGGGGGCACCGGCCCACTGGTGCCCGACGCCATCCAGTGCACAGTAGGTCACCTCGTTGCTGCCACAGCCGCCGAAGGTCTTGCAGACAGCCGGGGCGCTGGCGTAACTCACCGTGGTGGTATCACTGCAATGGTTGCGTCGCGCCAACCGGCGCGCCAGATCGACCACCGGCGGCCGATAGACACCTTCGGTGGTGCCGCCATCCCAGGGGGAGCGTGGATCCCTGGTGCCGTGGATGAGCAGGATCGGCGTGGGTTGCGTGTCCGGGCAATTGGCGTCGGTGATGGCACCGCCGGTCACCGCGTAGGCGGTAAAAGCATCCGGCTCGACGCAGGCAATGTGATGGGCCAGGAAAGCGCCGTTGGAAAAGCCGGCGACGTACTTGCGGGTGGTATCGATGGCGTAGTTCGATTCGATCTTGGCGACCATGTCATTGATGAAGCCGACATCGTCGATGTTCTCCTTCATCGGGCGACCGCAACAGCGATCGGCGTTCCACATGCGCGCGACGCCATCCGGATAGGCGACGATGACGCCATAGCGATCCGCCAGGTTATCGAAGCGGGTGAGCTTTTCCATGCCGGCACCATCGCTCAGCGCAGGATGCAGCGCCACCAGCAGCGGAACCGGCTTGCCGGAGTAGCTCGCCGGCACATAGAGGCGATAGGTGCGTACGAGACCGCCGGACTTGATTGCATACGTATTGGACGGGAGGCTGCTGTCGTCACTGCGGCTGAATCGGGCCTGGGCGGAACCGGCACAGGCCGCCAGTACCAGCAGGGTGACGAGGACCACCCACCACGTCCGCCCTTGAGTCGATCCGCGGGCCAACGCCTTCTTTGCTTTGCTCATCACCAATCCACCCCAAAACGCATGGTGACTTCGATAACGCTGCCATCCCGGCGCGGCAAGCGGTCACTGTGCAGCGCCGTGACACCTTGGACGACATCAAACCCCTTAGCGCACGATATCGTCCAGCTTCTCCGCAACGGCATCATCCAGATCCTGCTGGCCGCTCTGCTTGGCGACCACCACCGCCATCGCCAGATCGCCGGTCACGTTGAGTGAGGTGCGGCACATGTCGAGGAACGTGTTGACGCCGAGGATGATGCCGATGCCCTCGGGCTTTAAGCCCACGATGCCGCAGATCATCGCGATCACCGGCAGCGAGCCCGACGGGATGCTGGCGGTGCCGATGCCCCCGAGGATGCACAGCACCAGCACCAGCACCTGCTCGCCCAGCGGTAGGTGCATGCCGTAGACCTGCGCCAGAAACAGCACCGTGATGCCCTCGAACAGCGCCGAGCCGTGGTGGCTGGCCGATGCGCCCACGGTCAGCACGAACCGGCTGATCTTGCGCGGCAGCTTGAGGTTTTCCTCGCCCACCCGCAGCGTCACCGGCAGCGTCGCCGCCGACGAAGCGGTGGCAAACGCGGTCAGCGAGGCTTCCTGCGCACCGCGAAAAAAGGCGCGGACGCTCATGCCCCCCATGAACTTCACCCACAGTGGCAGCACCACAAAGCCGTGGATGGCCAGCGCCAGCACCACGGTGAGCACGAACCACCCCAACCCGACCAGCACCTCCCAGCCCATCTGCGCGCACAGGATGAACATGAAGCAGGCCACCGCGTAGGGCGCCAGCTTCACGAACATGCCAATCAGGTGCATGCACACTTCGAACAGGCCGTGCAGGACGTTCTTGAACGCCTGCGTCCCCGGCGTGGGCCGCATCACCAGGCCGACGCCGAACATCAGCGCGAAGAACACGATCCCCAGTTTCTTACTGTCATCGCCCATGGCGCCCACGATGTTGTGCGGAACGATGTTGACGATGATGTCGACCAGGCGCAGCTCCCGGCCTTTTTCGACGATGGTGGTGGTCTTGTCGGCATTGCTGCTCAAGGCCTGCTCGACCAGTGCCGGGTCCATGTGCACACCCGGCTGCAACAGGTTGGCCATGACCAGACCGATCAGCACCGCGATGCCGGTCACCACCGCGGTGTAGGTCAGCGTGCGCCAGCCCAGCCGGCCAAGGCTGGCCACATCGCCCAGTTCGGCCACACCCAGCACCAGCGCCGAGAAGATCAGCGGCACCACCATCATGAACAGCAGGTTGAGGAAGATGGTGCCGAACGGCCGCGCCGCGTAGTCGATCACCATCCGCACCCACTCGGCATCGGGTGCCACCAAGTGCACGGCAATCCCCAGCAGGGTGCCCAGCAGAAAGCCGATCCCCACTTTCAGATGCAGGGGCATGCCCTTGGCAGGCGCGGGGGTTGCGGTCTCGGTCGTGTGCATGGCGTGCTCGCGGGACGTGCAAACCCGCAGCTTAGCAAACGCCGCCCCTCACCTCTGCGGGTAGAGCGGCGGCAGCAGGGATGCCGCATCTTCCCCGGCGCGCTTGCGGCGAAGCCCTCCGGCAAACGCCGTGCGCAGCTGCCGCACGGCCGCCTGCGGATCGCCATCGCCCCAGCGCGCGGCCTGCAGCGCCCGCACCGCGGCCACCTGCGCGGGATCATCGAGTACGCGGCACAGGCCATCCAGATCGACGCCCGCCTCCGCCACCAGCGCCTGCGCGATCAGCCCGAGGTCATCGCCGCGCAGCGCCACCGCCAGCGGCAGCGCGGCCGATGCCGGTGCCCCCCGGGCGCCGGACGCGCCCGATGCAGCGTCGCGGACACGCCGCTGTCGCACCACGACCAAGACCGTGATCACAGCCGCGATCGCGGCCAGCACCAGCCCCCCCCACACCCAGCGCAGGTCCAGTGCAACTGGTGGGGACGGCGCCCGCGCCGGGGCGGCAGGCGTGGGTACGCGCGCGGACACCGGCAGCCCCGGCTTCGCCGCCGGGACGGACCCGGCCGCAGGCGCCACCTGTAACCGCAGCGGAGGCAACATGGCCGTGCGCGGTGCGCCGGCGACAGCATCCCACCAGGCCATGCGGGGGCCGGGGATGACGGACGTGCCGGGGCGGATGGGCACCAGTGCGATGCGCCGCCGAACCACGGTCCGCGGGCGCCCCTCGACAAACTGCTCCTCCACCTGCGGCGGATCGGCAAACGCCTGCACGCCGGAAACGTCGGGCAATGTGATCGCCGGAACCTGTGCGGCGGTGGCGCCGTCGGCCACCAGCTCGATCTCGACCTCGGCCGCCTGCCCAGCGAAGGCTTGCCGCGGCGCTTTGAGATAGCGCAAGGACAAGCCCCGCAGCGGCAACCACGGCTGCGGCGCGGCGGCCGGGATCGGCCGCACATCCAACCGCACCGCCGGCGCGGCCGCGGACACCGGGCGGCGGTCGTCTCCGAACATCGGGCCACCGTAGCCGCTGCCGGCGACGCCGTTCAGCCGCGCGCCCGGCAGCACCAGTGGGCCGCTGCGCTCGGGCACCAGCAGGAAGCGCCGTTCCACCACGCTGTAGACGCGTCCGCCCAGCAGGCGCTGGTAGGTGATGTCTTCGCCAACGCGCTGCAGGCTGGCAATAGGGGGGCTGTCCAGGTCCAGCTGGCCGGACAGCAGCGGGATCGCGTAATGCAGCCGCACCGTCACGCCCACCGCCTGCTGCACGTAGGGTTGTCGCGCATCCACGGCCATCTCCACGAACACGTCCGCGTCTGCGCTGGCTGGCCGCACCGCGGGCTCCAGCACCACCAGTCGCAGCGGCGCGGTGCTGGCGGTACCCACGCGCAGCGCCGGGATGCTGACCAGGCCGGGCGCACGCGGGCGCAGGCCGACCGAGAACAGCGAGGTGCGGCGCGCCCGTCCGTTCACCAGCTCAAAGCTGCGGCGGACGCTTTGCCCGCCAAGGTCGAACTGCGTGCGCAATGGGGCGTAGTCGATCTCGGCCACGTCCTGGTCGGTGCTGATGTTCAGCGCCACCGTTTCGCCATAGGTGATTTCCGCCCGATCCAGCCAGGCGCGCGTCTGCGCCGACACGGCCGGCGCGATCACCGCAAGCAGCAGGCAGACCTGCCAGGCAAAACGGCGCATCATGGGGATTCGCCCTCCCGACGACGCTGCGCTTCCAGTTGGAAGCGCGCACGCAGCAGCGCGCCCGGATCATCCGGGACGCGCTGCAACCAGGCCGCGTTGGCCAGCCGGCGCTCGCGCTGCGCCTCGGTTTCCTGCGGTTGCCCAGGCGCCGGCGCGGCCGCAGCCGGCTTGCTGCCCTGCTGCCGGCGCAGCGCCTCCTGCATGCGCTGGCGTTGGGCGGCATCGGCTTGCGCCTGGCGCGCTGCGGCATCGGCCGGCGTCTGCGGCGGAGGCGGGGGCGATCCGGCCTGCCGGGATTCGGGGCTTGCCGGCGCGGGCGGCGGCGCCTGCCGCTGGCCCGCATCCTGCGCGCCCGACGACCGACTGCCGCCCTGCTGACTCTGCTGACTCTGCTGACTCTGCTGACTCTGCTGACTCTGCTGACTCTGCTGGTTCTGCTGGTTCTGCTGGTTTTGCTGCTGGCGGGCGCGCATCACCCGTGCGCGGTTTTCCACGGCATCACGCATGCCAGGTTGCAGTCGCAGCGCGCGGTCGTAAGCGGCAATGGCCTCGTCGTAACGCCCGGCTCGGGCCAGCGCATTGCCAAGGTTGTACTGGGCATCGGCGCCCGGCACGGTGGAGAACTGCTCGATCGCACGCGGGTAATCGCCCTGCCGGTAAGCAGCAATGCCAGCCTGCAACCGCGCATACGCCAGTTGGTCCGCGCGCCGCCACAGGGTGCCGGCCTGCGGCGCGGCCGCCTGCGCCCGTGCCGGCGACATCGGCAGCCACAACACGCAGGCCATCAACACGGCCAGCGCGCCGCCGCGACGGAACAGCGGCAACAGGCAGAGCAGCACCAGCGGCAGCAGCCAGCCTCCATCATCCCGCCATTGCAGGCCGCCACTTTTCTTAGCGGCCGCAGCACCCGCACGGGCAGGCGACAGTACCCCCAGCGCGCGCAGGTCGGTATCGCCCGCGGCCAGCGTCTGATACTGCCCGCCGCCGGCCAGCGCCAGTGCGCGCAGCGACGGCGCATCCAGCCGGGCCTGGGCCAGGCCGGAGGGCGTCTGGTAGACACCCCCCGTGGGCGAGCCCAGCCCAAGCACCGAGACGCGATATCCGGCCGAGGCCGCGCGCGCGGCAGCCGTGATGGCCCGGGCATCGGCGTGATCGGTCATCAGCAGGATCTCGCCTTGCGCAAACCCTGCCTGCGCCAGCAAGCGTTGCGACCAGGCGATGGCGCGGTCGGCGCGCTGGCCATCGGCCGGCATCACGTCTGGCGACAGCGCATCCAGGAACAGGGCGACGTTGGCCGCATCGTCGGTCAGCGGTGCGACGGTGAAGGCATCATCCGCAAATGCCACCAGGGCCACCTGCCCGCCAGCGCGTTCGCGCAGTAGTCGGGCCAACTTCGCACGCGCCTGTGCCAGCCGCGTTGGCGGCAGGTCCCGCGCCTGCATCGCCTGCGACAGGTCCAGCGCCACCACCAACGGCTGACGGCTTTCCCACAGCGGTTGCACCTGCTTGCGGAACGCAGGTCCGGCCAATGCCAGGATCGCCAGCACCGCGCCCAGCCAGGCCAGACCGCGGGTCCATCCGCGCCGCGCATCGCGCGGCTGGGCACCCTCCAGCAAGTAAGGCAGCAGGTGTGGATCGACCGCATCCGCCCACGTCGGGCGGGCGGACGCACGCCGCCGCCATCGCCAGGCCGCCAGCAGCAGTACCGGCAACGCCAGCAGCCACCACGGGCGCAGGAAGTGGAACTGCAGCAGCGCCGACGACAGCCCGTTCATGCCCGGCGCCTCCGCCAGGCCAGCGCCAGCAGGCCCAGCGCCAGGCCCGCGCCCAGCGGCCACGGGTAACGTTCAATGCGCGGCCGTAGCACCTGTCCGGCGCGCCGGGTCGGTTCCAGCCGGTCGATTTCGGCATAGATGCCGGCCAGTTCGTCCGCCGCTCGGGCGCGGAAGAAGCGCCCGCCGGTCAGCGCCGCGATGCGTGCCAGCCCGGCTTCGTCCACCTCGTCACCGCCACCCATCGGCAGGCGGAAGCCAAACACGGACACGCTGCCGCCATCACCCCCGAAGGCGATGGTGTGGATCCGCACGCCGGCATCGCGGGCGATCGCCGCGGCTTTCTCCGGCTCCAGCACGCCGGCGGTGTTGACGCCGTCGGTCAGTACGATCAGCACCCGCGGCGGTGCTCCCACCGCCTGCGCCGGCTGCGCCTGCAGTCGCTTCACCGCCAGCGCAATGGCATCGCCCAGCGCGGTGGCGCGGCCAGCCAGCCCCACCACCGTCGCGTCCAGCTGCTGGCGCACGCTGGCAAGATCCGCCGTCAGCGGCGTCAGCGCATAAGCGCGGTCGCCGAACACGATCAGCCCGATGCGGTCGCCGACGCGGCGTTTGAGGAAATCGGCCAGCACGGCCTTTGCTGCTGTCAGGCGATCCACGACGCGGCCACCCAGCGCCATGTCTTCCTCGCCCATGCTGGCGGACAGATCCACCGCCAGCATCAATTCACGACCCGCCTGCGGCGGTGCGACCGGCGGCCCCAGCACCTGCGGGCGCGCCGCGGCGACGCACAGCAGGCTCCAGGCCAGCAAGGCAAGCCAGGGAAACCGGCGCGACCGGGCTGGCCCTTCACCACCGCCGGCGACTTGGCGCAGGCGCTGCCGCCACGGCACGCGCAGGGCCGCGGTATCGTCCATTTCGGCGGCGCGCCCCCCTATCCGCAGCAGCCAAGGCAGCGGGATCGCCAGCAGCATCCACGGCCAGGCGAACCCATCGAATCCCGCCAATGCATCGGTCAGCATCATCCAGACATCCAGTCCAGGAACCGGCGGCGCGCCACCTCGCGCAACGCGGCCACCTCGGCGGGGTCTACCGTGGGCCGGAAGGCGCCATCACGCAGCAGCGCACCCGGCCCCTGCAGAAAAACGGGTGACGGCAGGCCGGCGTCGAGGAAACGCAGCCATGCCTCACCCTCTAGGCGATCCGCCCGCGGGTCGATCCGCCGGGCAGCACGCCGCAGCAACTCGGAGATTGCCGCCACTTGCGCAGTCGGTGTCTTGGCCGCAGCCAGCGTGGCATCGAACAGCACCACCATCGCCCGCCGGCGGCGCCAGCGGCGGTGCCACCACCACGCCCCCGCCATGGCCACCGCGCACGCGATGGCGAAGACCACCCACCAGCCCGGCGCGGGCGGCCACCAGCCCGGCGCGACACCGGGATGCACGTCCTTCAATGGCAGGGCGGCAGCCGATGGCGTGATCACCGCACCGCACTCCGGGTTGGCCCATCCAGCAGGCCCAGCCATGCGTCGCTGGGCGCATCGCTGGACAGG
This sequence comes from Thermomonas sp., assembly GCF_046293095.1. GTDB lineage: Bacteria > Pseudomonadota > Gammaproteobacteria > Xanthomonadales > Xanthomonadaceae > Thermomonas. Next base: position 66,973 of record NZ_JBKBPN010000007.1, on the reverse strand, counting down.
GCCATTGCGCGGATGCGCTGGCCCCGCAACAGGGCCTGCGCCTCGTCCAATGGCGTTTGGAATGCCTGCTGCCAGCGCTGCCGGACCGCCGGCGACGCCAGCTCCAGCACCACCCGCTCTCCTTCCACCGAAAACGGCAGACGCGCTTGCGGCGGCTGGCGCTCCAGCGGATCGGTCAGCAGCAGGACGCAGGCATCATGGTGCTGGCCCAAGCCTGCCCACAGCGCAACCGGCACAGCGAGGACACTGGCGGGATCTGCTAGCACGATCACCCGAGCGCCCGGCCGCAGCAGCCGGCGCGCGTGCTCCAGCGCCACGGGCAGGCCGGCGTCGTCTTGCGGTGGGCGTGCGTACCAGCGGGTCAGTGCGTCCAGGACCCGGAGCGCACCGCGGGCTCCGGAGGCCGACGGCACCGCGGCGTCCTGCCCACCGCCGCGCAGTGCGGCAATGCGGTCGCCGTCATGTACGGCCGTCCACGCCGCCAGTGCGCCGGCGCGCGCGGCCTGCACTGATTTGAATCGCGTCCGGGTGCCGAAATACAGCGCCGGCGCGGTATCGGCGACCAGCAAGGTCAACCGCTCGCGCTCGGCCTGGAACAGCTTCGTATGGGCCTTGCCGCTGCGGGCGGTGAGGCGCCAATCGATATGGCGGGCATCGTCACCGGCGGCATATTCGCGCGACTCGGCGTATTCCATGCCACGGCCACGCAGGTTCGACAGCGCATGGCCCTGTACCCCGTGGCGACCCCGGCGCGGCGGACGTCGCCCCTGCACCAGCGCACGCAGCGCCACCAGATCGGCCAGGCGTGGGGCGACGCCGGCATCGACCGCCGCGGCTTCCACCTCCATCGCGGGACGCGCGCTTTCGACCATGGCGGTTCCGGGTGGCCCCGACCTCAGGGCAGCGGCACCAGCCGCAGCAGATCGTGCACCAGCCGTTCGCCGTCCCAGCCTTCGGCGGTGGCCTCGAAGCTTGGCAGCACGCGATGACGCAACACGTCCGGCGCCACCGCGCGCACATCCTCGGGGGTGACGAAATCCCGCCCTTCCAGCCATGCGCGGGCCCGCGCGCAGCGTTCCAGCGCGATCGAACCGCGCGGACTGGCGCCCCAGGCGATACGCCGCGCCAGCGCGGCGTCATAGCGCTGCGGGCTGCGCGAGGCCAGCACCAGCTCGATCAGATAGCGCTCCAGCGCCGGCGCCATGTGCAGATCCAGCACCGCGCGACGCGCAGCAAACACATCGGCCTGCGCGATGCGCGCAACCGGTGCGGCTGCGGCCCGCAACGCGTCACGGGCCCGCTCACGCGCCAGCCGCAGGATCTCCGTCTCCGCCTCCGCCTGCGGATAGCCGATGCGGACGTGCATCAGGAAGCGGTCCAGCTGCGCCTCGGGCAGCGGGAAGGTGCCTTCCTGCTCGATCGGGTTCTGGGTGGCCATGACCAGAAACAGCGGTGGCAGCGGATAGGTAGTACGGCCCACCGTCACCTGCCGCTCGCCCATTGCCTCCAGCAGGGCCGACTGCACCTTCGCAGGCGCCCGGTTGATCTCATCTGCCAGCAGGATCGAATGGAAGATCGGGCCTGGTTGGAATTCGAACCGGCCGTCCTGCGGCCGCCAGATCTCGGTGCCGGTCAGGTCGGCCGGCAACAGATCGGGGGTGAACTGGACCCGCGCGAAATCCGCCTCCAGCCGCGCGGCCAGGGCGCGGATGGCCGTGGTCTTGGCCAGCCCGGGCGCACCCTCCACCAGCAGATGACCATCAGCCAACAGGGCGATCAACAGGCGTTCCACCAGCGCGGCCTGGCCCACGATTTCGGTGGCCAGCGCGTCATGCAGGCCGCGGAAGGCGGCGTGCAGGCGCGCATTGTCTGGCGGCAGTGTAGGCATCTCCATCGACGATTCCTCGGGCATGGATGGATTGGACAAGCGGCAGCGGCAAAGGTTCGCACGTCGGTGGATACCGCGCATGGGCGGCCTGCCAGGGTCTTTGCGGCTACGGCGCCGGCCACGCACAAACGAAACGGGAGCCTTGCGGCTCCCGTTCCTGACCACGAACCTCCACCCGCATCAGTGCTGCGCGACGCGCATCACCTTCGGGGTCACGAAGACCAGCAGCTCGGCCTTGCTCTTGGTGCGGTTCTTGTTGCGGAACAGGTTGCCGAGCAGCGGGATGTCGCCGAGGAACGGCACCTTGGAGATATCGGAGGTGTCGCTGAACTCGTAGACGCCGCCGATCACCACAGTCTGACCGTCCTCGACCAGCACCGCGGTGTTGACCTCGCGACGGGCGATCTGCGGCACTTCGCCGAAGCTGCCCAGGCTGATGAAGCCGTCCAGCTCGTCCTTCTTCACGCCCATGTTCAGGAACACACGGCCATCGTTGGTGATGGTCGGGGTGACCTTCAGCTCCAGCAGCGCTTCCTTGAACTGCACGGTGGGCACGTTGCCGCCCTGGCCACCGGACACGGTGAGATAACCGATTTCCTTGCCCTGCCGGATCACCGCTTCCTTCTGGTTGCTGGTGACGATGCGCGGGTTGGAGATCACCTCGCCGCGGCCCTGGGTCTGGATGGCCGACAGTTCGACGTCCAGCAGGTAGCCGGCGTTGAGGATGGACAGCGCCAGCGAGCCGGCGTTGGCACCGGTCAACGCCGCCGGCAGGTTGCTCATCAGCCCGCGGGTGATGCTTGATGCCACAGGTACGGGAGGCGTGGGAGCAGAGCCGACCCGACCACCATCAATCCAAGCATTTACTGCATCCGTGTATGTCTTCTGGAGTTCAGCATTCTGTCGAGCGGCAGCGGCATCTGCATTTCGATTTGCAGAATTCGCTTCCAGATTCCCACTGAAATACGTGTTGTCCTTGCTGCCGCTGATGCCGAACTTCGCGCCCAGCTCACGCGCCACGCTCTCGTTGGCGATCACGATGCGCGCTTCGATCACCACCTGGTCAACCGGCTTGTCGAGCTGCTGGACCAGGTTCTTGATGTTGGCCACGCGTTGCGGAATGTCGATCACCAGCAGCGTGTTGGTACGCTTGTCGTAGCTGATGCTGCCGCGACCGGACAGGAAGCCGCGATCCTGGGCGTTCTGGCCCTGCTGCACGCCTTGCTGCTGGTTGCCCTTGCTCTCCTCGGTGAGCAAGCGGGCGATGTCCTCGGCGTTGGCATAGTTGACCGGGATGTATTCGGTCACCTTTTCCGCACGCTCCTCCAGGTTGATGCGGGCATCCTCCTTGGCCTGTTCGAAGTCGGCGATCTCCTTCTGCGGGGCCACCCACACCACGTTGCCGCTGCGGCGCTTGTCCAGTGACTTGGCCTGCAGGACGAGATCCAGCGCCTGATCCCACGGCACGTTGACCAGACGCAGGGTGACATTGCCCTGCACGGTGTCGGCAGCCACGATATTGAGGTTGGATTCGTCGGCGATCAGCTGCAGGACGGTGCGCACCGGGACGTCCTGGAAATTGAAGGTGACCGGCTTGCCGCTGTAGCGGACCGCGGCATCACTGCCGGTGGCCCCCATGCCGGTGGCACCCACCGCGGCAGGCGCGCCCTGCGCCTTGGCCACCGCCGGCGCGGCGACGCGCGGGACGATCTCGACGATGTATTCATTGCCGCGCTGATAGGCCATCGACTCGAACAGGCCGGTGGTGCCCAGTACCAGCTGTGCGCCATTGCTGGTCGCGCGCGCGTCGATGCGCTGCACCGGGGTGGCGAAGTCAGTGACGTTGATCGGACGCTGCAGGGCCGCCGGCAGCTGCGCATTGCCGATGTCGACGACCACGCTGGACCCCATGTTGCGCAGGTCGGGCGCGGCACCGTCGCCGGAGAAGCGCAGGATCAGCTTGCCGGCCCCACCGTCGCCGCGCTTGAAGTCGATTGCCGACACGGTGACCGCATCGGGCGTGCGCTTGGCCGGATCGGCCATGGCGCCGGTCGCGGACTGGCCCATGCCGGCCAGCACGGTGGTCGCGGGCAGCGCGCCCGCGCCGGCTGCATAGAGGCTGGCCGCAAGGCCGGCTGCAAGGGCCCCGAGGGGCAAGGGACGCCGGATGGACAGCGTTTGCTTGGCGTTGGTGACGGTCATCGGTCTATTCCCCAAATCAATTGTCTTCGAGCGCCAGCTTGGCGGGACGTTCCAGCCAGCCACCTGCGCCATCCGGAACCAGTTCGACCAGTTCAATCCGGTCTTCGTACACGGCGGTCACCCGGCCGTCGCTTTGCCCCATGTAGACCCCCGGCTGGACGCGATAGGTCACCTTGTCGGGCGCCATGACCAGGGCCACCAGGTTCTTGCCGCTCCCCAGCGTGCCGACCATCTTCAGGCTGTCCAGCGCGAACATCTCCAGGGTCTGCTTGCGGCGGCCCGGATCCGGACGCGGGCCACTGCCGGCGCCTTCGCCACTGAAGGCCTGGTCGAAGGGGTCGCGCATGTTCTGCGCGGTGTATTCAAACGTCTCGAACTGCTGCATGACCGGCAGCGGCTCCAGCGGCGGGGCGGGCTTGGCCTTGACCTCGGCCACCCACTTCTCGAGATCCCCGCGGCCGTCGCCGCAGGCGGACAGCAGCCCGCACAGCACCACCACCATGGCCAGGCCCGGGAGTCGACGCATCAATGACAGGCGCATGGTCACTTGCCCCCCTGCTTGGCCGCGGCGGCGGCTTCGGATTGTGCCGCCTCGTCTTCGTCCAGGTAGCGATAGGTCTTGACCGTGCCGGCCAGTTCCAGTGCGCTGTTGGCGCCGATGCGCGCATTCGGGTTGTCCTTGGACTTCTTCGGCTGCAGCGAGATGTCGTGCATCGTCATGATGACCACCCGGGGCAGCGACGCCACGCCGCTGACGAAGGCACCGAACTGGTGGTAGGTGCCCACCATCCGCAGCATGATCGGTTTCTCGGCATAGAACTCCTGCTTGGCCTCGGGGCCGGGCTGGAACAGGTCGTTCTGGATGCCGGTGGCCAGCGCGGTCTGCGAGATGTCCACAATGAGGTCGGGCATCTCGGTCTTGCTGGGCAGCTGGCGCAGCATCTGCTGCAACTGCTGCTCCATCTGCGCCAGTTGCTGCTTGAGCGGCTCGAGGTTGGCGGCGCGGCCCTGCTTGGTCTCGAACTCGGTCCGCAGGTCGGCTTCCTGCGCCTCCAGGCCCTTGAGTTCGTCGCGCTTGCCGCTGACCACCAGGAACCAGGCCAGCACCACCAGCAGCAGCGCCACCAGTCCGCAGAACACCAGTTGGGCCTCGCGCGGCCAACCACCGATGTTGTTGATATCCAGCTCGCGAAGATTGATTTTCTTCTTGTTGTTGCTCACGACGCGGTACCTCCGGCGGCGGGCGCGGCGGGCTTGGTGGCCGGCGCGGGCTTGGCAACCTCGCCGTCCTCGTCCTTCGGTGCGTTCGGGTTGGCCAGCTTGACCTTGAGGGTGAACTCGTAGGGCAAGCCGGTGTTGCCTTCCTTCGCCTCGATTACGTTGAGGTCGGGGTTGGTCATCCAGCCGGAACTCTCCAGATTGCGCATGTAGGTCGAGACGCGCGCGTTGGACTGTGAACGGCCGTTCAAGGTGAGGATGTCGCCCTCCTGCTTGATCGAAGTCAGGGCCACGCCATCGGGGATGGTGCGAACCAGCGAGTCGAACAGGTGGACCATCTGCGAACGATTGGCCTGCAGTTTCTCGATGACGTCCTTGCGCGCCAGCAGCTTGGCCTTCTTCTGGTCCAGCGCCTCGATCTCCTTGATCTGGGCGTCAACCTTGGTGATCTCGCCGCGCAGGTACTCGTTGCGGGCCGTCTGGGTGGAGATGCGCCCGCTGTAGAAGCTGACGATCAGCACCGACAGCAGCACGCCCGCCACGACGGCAAGGCCGAGCATCCCGATGAATTCCTTCTGCCGGGCCTTGCGGCGCTCTTCGCGCCACGGGAGGAGGTTGATCCGTGCCATCAGTCGAAGCTCCTCAGTGCGAGCCCGCAGGCGATCATGAGCGCGGGAGCGTCCTGGGCCAGCGCGTGCGCCTGCACCCGTGGCCCCAGGGTCATCTGTGCCAGCGGGTTGGCCATCACGCTCGGGATGCCCAGCTGTTCCTCGACCATCCCGGCGATCCCCGGGATCGAGGCGCAGCCACCGGCCAGCACGACCTGGTCGACGCGGTTGAATTCACTGCCGGCGTAGAAGAACTGCAGCAGGCGGCTGACCTGCTGGACCATCGCCTCCTTGAACGGATCGAGCACTTCGATCTCGTAGCTCTCCGGCAACCCGCCCTGGCGCTTGGCCAGGCCGGCTTCCTCGTAGCTGAGGCTGTAACGGCGCATCACCTCGTCGGTGAGCTGCTTGCCGCCAAATACGTTCTCGCGGGTGTAGATGCTGCGACCGCCGCGCAGGACGTTGAGCGTAGTCATGGTGGCGCCAACGTCAATCAGGGCCACCAGGCCATCGCGGGGCACGTTGAGCGTGGGCGCCATCAGCGCGAAGGCGTTCTCGATGCAGAACGCCTCGACGTCGATGACCTTGGCGGTCAGGCCGCCCAGTTCCAGCGCCGAGGCCCGCATCTCCACGTTCTCGGAACGCGAGGCCGCCAGCAGCACCTGCACCATCTCGCTGTTGCCGGGCATCGGTCCCAGCACCTCGAAATCGAGGTTCACTTCCTCGACCGGGTACGGGATGTAGTTGACCGCCTCGAGTTCGATCTGGGACTCCATCTCGTCCTCGTCCAGCGCGGCCGGCATGGCGATCACCTTGGTGATGACCGAGGAGCCCGACACCGCGGCGGCGGCATTCTTCACCTTGGTGCCGGAACGGGCCACGGCGCGGCGGATCGCCTCACCCACGGCCTCGACCTCGACCAGATTCTTCTCGACCACGGCATTCGGCGGCAGCGGCTCCACCGCGTAGTGCTCCACCCGGTAGCGGTCGCCGGTCCGCGCAAGCTGCAGCAGCTTGACCGCGGTCGAACTGATGTCCACGCCGATCAACGGCGGTTGTGTCTTCGTCCCCAGACCCACGGTATCTCCCCTTGCCACGGGCGCTTACGCGCACTAGGTGCTGTGCTACATGAATAACGGACTTTTCACGCCAAGGCAACCGGTTTACACCGGCTGCCCGTCCGTGCATGCGTCGTTCCGCCCTGCCCGCCCCCCCCTTCTACGCGTACACCGAAGGAAAGCGGCCACCCCCGTGGGCCGGTCGTCGCCGGCGCCTACTCTATACTCCGCAGCCTCGTTTGCTGCAATCGGAATCTGCACCAATGCCCCGTCTTCCCCGCCTGCTGCGCTGGCTGCTGCTGGCCGCCACCTCCGCCTGTCTGGCCGGACTGGTGGCCCTGGGCATCATGGTCTACGCGGTCAACGCGCGCCTGCCGGACGTGCAGACGCTGCGCTTGATCGAGCTGCAGGAACCCCTGTACGTCTATGCCCGGGACGGCCGCCTGATCGGCCTGTTCGGCGAAATGCGGCGTTATCCGGTGGACATCCGCAAGGTGCCGGCGCGGGTCAAGCAGGCCTTTCTGGCCGCCGAGGACGCGAATTTCTACGAGCACAACGGCATCGACGTGAAAGGCGTGCTGCGGGCAGTCTGGCTGCTGGCCAAGACCGGCGGGCAGGAGCGCGTGGCCGGCGGCTCCACCATCACCCAGCAGGTGGCCAAGCAGTTCTTCCTGAGCTCGGAATACAGCTTCCGCCGCAAGTTCGCCGAAATGCTGCTGGCAATGAAGATGGAGCGCGAGCTGAGCAAGGATGAGATCTTCGAGCTGTACCTCAACAAGAGCTTTTTTGGCAATCGTGCCTACGGCATCGGCGCCGCCGCCGAGTACTACTACGGCAAGACCCTCGACCAGCTGAGCTTGGACGAAGCCGCCACCCTGGCCGGCATCCCCAAGTTCCCGTCCAGCGGCAATCCCATCGGCAACCCCGAACGCGCCCGCCTGCGTCGCGACAACTACATCCTGCCGCGCATGGCCGCGCTGGGCTTCGTCAGCCAGGCCGAGGTGGAGGCGGCCCGCCAGGTGCCGATGCATGCCGCGCCGCACGAGCCAAAGATCGAGGTGTACGCCCCCTACGTGGCCGAAATGGTGCGCCAGCAGATGGTGGAACGTTTCGGCGGCGACGTCCTCACCAAGGGCTACCACGTCACCACCACCATCGACCCGACGCTGCAGGCCGCGGCCGACAGCGCCGTGGTGGAAGGCATGCGGGTCTATGACCACCGCCACGGCTGGCGCACTCCGGAGCAGTCCGTGCAGATCCCGGAAGGTGCGGACGATGCCGCCATCGGCCGCCTGGCGCGCGCCATCCCCGCCCAGAACGGCCTGCTGCCAGCCGTGGTCACCGGCAGCACCGGCGGCGCGCTGCAGGTGGTGCTGGCGGACGGCACCGCCTTGTCACTTGCCGGGCCGGCCATCGCCTGGACCGGCAAGCCTGCAGCCGCGTTGGCCCAGCGTGGCGACGTGGTGCGGGTTCGCCGGCTGCCGTCTGACAAACCGGATGCACCGGCCCGCTGGGAGCTGGATCAGATCCCGCGCGCCCAGGTGGCGCTGGTCTCGCTGGATGCCGACACCGGCGCCCTGCGGGCGCTGGTGGGCGGCTACAGCTTCGCAGGCAACAAGTTCAACCGCGCCACCCAGGCGCGCCGCCAGCCCGGCTCAAGCTTCAAGCCTTTCCTGTATGCCGCGGCCTTCGAGCGCGGCTTCAACCCGGCATCGATCGTGCTGGACGCCCCGGTGGTCTTCAAGGATCGCCGCGGCCACGAGTGGCGCCCGCAGAACGACTCCGGGAACTTCGCCGGCCCGATGCGCATCCGTGAGGCGCTGGTGCAGTCGCGCAACTTGGTCTCGGTGCGTCTGCTGGATGCCATCGGCGTGGACTATGCCCGCCGCTACATCAGCCACTTCGGCTTCGACGAGGCCAGTCTCCCGCCCAACCTGTCGATGTCGCTGGGTACGGCCTCGCTGACCCCGCTGTCGGTGGCGCGCGGCTACACCGCCTTCGCCAACGGCGGGTTCCTGGTCACCCCGTGGGTGATCGACACCGTTCGCGACCGCGACGGCCACGAGATCTTCAAGGAAACGCCCGCCGTCGCCTGCCCGGCCTGCGCCGCCACCGCGACTGCCACGGACGTCGCCACCGCCACGCAGGGCAACACGGTGGACGGGTTCAACCTCGGTCCTGCCGGCGCAGCGCCCGCGCCCACGCCCACGCAACCCTCCGGCACGCCGGCACAGGCCGCAGCGCCACTGGCGCCCGGCCAGCCGGTCGCCCCCCGCGCCATCGATCCACGGGTGGCCTGGCAGCTGGCCTCGATGATGCGCGACGTGGTCAAGCGCGGCACCGCCACCGCCGCACGGGTCCTCAACCGCGAGGACGTCGGCGGCAAGACCGGCTCCACCAACGACCACCGCGACGCCTGGTTCTCCGGCTTCGGCGGCCCGTTCGTGACCACCGTGTGGGTGGGCCGCGACGATTTCCGTTCGCTGGGCTACCGCGAGTACGGCGGCAAGGCGGCGCTGCCGATCTGGATCAGCTACATGCAGACCGCGCTGAAGGACCAGCCAGAGCGCCTGCCGCCTCCGCCGGCGGGCATGGTGCAGGTCAGCGTCAGCGCCAACGGCCGGCTGCTGCCCGGCGGCGAGGGCGGCATCGTTGAGTGGATCAAGGCGGAAGACCTGCAGCGCATGGAAGAAGATGCACTGACCGAGCCGGAGACCGACGCGGCGCCGGCCGAGGAATCGTTCGACATCTTCTGATCCACCGCCTCCCGATCGCCGGCACGGGCACACCCCGGCCGGCTGGGGTAGAGTCGGGGCAGGCCGACGTGGAGACAGCGCGATGACGGATAACCGCCAGCACGCCCACCTGCATGCCCTGACGCGCACGCGTGAACGCCGCCAGCGGCTGGCCTACGAGGCCGCCCGGCTGATGGCCGAAGGCGGTATCCGCGACTTCCGGATGGCCAAGCGCAAGGCCGCGCAACGGCTTGGCATCTTCGACGACGCCTCTCTACCGCGGAACCGCGAAATCGAGGACGCGCTGCGCGCCTACCAGCGGCTGTTCCGGGGCGACCGACAGCAGGCTGACCTGCGCCACCGACGCGAAGCCGCCCTGCGCGCCCTGGTGTTTTTCGCGGCGTTCCAGCCCCGCCTGGTGGGCCCGGTGCTGGACGGCACCGCCGACGCGCATTCGCCGGTGCTGCTGCACCTGCACAGCGACGAGCCCGAGGCGATACCGCGCTGGCTGGACGACCAGGGCATCCCTGCGCAAGCCCGCACCCGGCGACTGCGGCTGGACCGCGAGCGCGAGGCCGAGGTGCCAGCGTGGCTGTTCGGCGCGGAGGGGTTGGGATTCGAGGCGCTGGTGCTGCCACTGGATGGGCTGCGCCAGGCGCCACTGTCGGCGATTGACGACAGGCCGATGCGGCGCGCCTCCGAAGCACAGCTACGCATGCTGCTGGCGGACGATTGAAGCCGCGGGAACGCGTATCGGCCCATTGGCTCGTGGGCCGCGTTTGCGCCCGCCATGCCGGGCCATGGCGCACAAAAAGAAAACGCCCCTTGCGGGGCGTTTTCCATCGTGGGTGACACGGCGCCGGTTCAGCGCTTGCCCATGTCCACGTAGTCGCGCCGGGCGGCGCCGGTGTAGATCTGGCGCGGGCGGCCGATGCGGCTCTCCGGGTCTTCCTGCTGCTCCAGCCAGTGGCTGACCCAGCCGGCGGTGCGGGCGATGGCGAACATCACCGTGAACATCTCCACCGGGATGCCCAGCGCCTTGTAGATGATGCCGCTGTAGAAATCCACGTTGGGGTAAAGCTTGCGCTGGATGAAGTAGTCGTCCTTCAGCGCCGCCTCTTCCAGGCGCACCGCCACTTCCAGCAGCGGGTCGTTGACGTTGAGCGCGCCCAGTACGTCGTGGGTCATCTTGCGCACCAGCGCCGCGCGCGGGTCGTAGTTCTTGTAGACGCGGTGGCCAAAGCCCATCAAGCGGAAGCCGGACTCCTTGTCCTTGGCCTTGTCGACCGCCGACTTCACGTTCTCCGGCTTGCCGATCTCGGCCAGCATCTTCAGCACGGCCTCGTTGGCACCGCCGTGCGCCGGGCCCCACAGCGCGGCCACGCCGGCGGCGACGCTGACGTACGGGTTGGCGCCGGTGGAACCGACCAGACGGACGGTGGAGGTAGAAGCGTTCTGCTCGTGGTCGGCGTGCAGGATGAACAGCAGGTCCATCGCCTTGGCGGCGACCGGGTTCAGCTGCAAGGGCTCGCTCGGCACTTCCATCATCATGTGCAGGAAGCGCGTGGTGTAGTCGAGGTTGTTGCGCGGGTAGCGGATCGGCCAGCCGATCGAATAGCGGTGGCAGGCCGCGGCGATGGTGGGCACCTTGGCGATCAGGCGGATCGCGGCCAGGCGGCGCTGCTCCGGATCCTCGAGGTTCAGGTCGTTGTGGTAGAAGCTGGCCAGCGACCCCAGCATGCCGGTCAGCATGGCCATCGGGTGGGCGTCGTGGCGGAAGCCGTACAGGAAGGTGCGGAACGCCTCGTGCATCATCGTGTGATGGGTCACCTCGTGCTCGAAGCTGGCCAGCTGCGCAGCGCTGGGCAACTCGCCGTGCATCAGCAGGTACGCCACCTCGGTGAAGGTGGACTTCTCGGCCAGCTGCTCGATCGGGTAGCCGCGGTACAGCAGCACGCCGGCGTCGCCGTCGATGTAGGTAATGGCCGACTTGCAGCTGGCGGTGGCGCCGAAGCCCGGGTCATAGGTGAAGCAGCCGGTTTCCTTGGGCAGCTTGGCGATGTCCACGCAGGGCTGGCCCAGGGTCGGCTTCAGCACGGGCATGACGACCGTCTTGTCGCCTGCGGTCAGGGTGATCTGGTCAAGTTCGGACACGATGCAACTCCATTGGGGGGGCGCGACAGGCGGCCCACGGGCCATGCGCCAGCGCATTGGAAAAGCGGATTATCGCATATGCCGCCCGCGCCCGACCCCGGACGAAAGTCGCACTCACTGGCCGCCGTGGCGCCAGAAACGAAACGGCCGCCCCGAAGGCGGCCGTTCTCGCAATGCAGCGTGCCTGTGCGCTTACTTGCCGTAGCGCTTGCGGAACTTGTCCACGCGGCCGCTGGTGTCGATCACCTTGTTCTGGCCGGTGTAGAAGGGGTGCGAGGACGACGAGATTTCCACCTTGATCAGCGGATACTCGTTGCCGTCTTCCCACTTCACCGTCTCCTTGCTGGAGAGGGTCGAGCGGGTCAGGATCTTGAAGTCCGAGGTCACGTCCTGGAAGACGACGTCGCGGTATTCGGGATGGATGCCGGCTTTCATGATGCAGACTCTGGGAGGATCGGAGAAAGAGCCGCGTATTCTAGCGGCCCTCCCGCCCCTGACGCAAGCCCACCCCTCCGGGCGGGCCCCGTCGGCCTAGCCAGCGGCCAGCGCCGCCTCGATCATCGCCTCGAACCGGGCCTGGTCGTAGCGCATCAGGATCGCCACATTGTCGGCCCGGCCACTTTGACGGTTCCAGTCCACCACGGTGGCCCCGCGGGTGTGGAGGCCGGCCACCTCCACTGCAAGCGGCCGCTCGAGCATCTCCAACGCACCCTCCGGCTGCAGGGCCAACGCCATCGCCAGCGCGTCGGCGGCGTGCCAACGCTCGCCACGGCCGGCCTTGGCCCAGGCGCGGGTATGGGCGGAAATGCCGGCATAGAAGCGCGCCCGCGGCGAGTCCGCCGCCAGCCAGCGCTCGGCATCGTCGTGGCGGAAGCCGTGCGCCAGCACCGCCTCCCAGTCGGCCAGCTCCACCTTCGGGAAGGCAGAAAACACGATGTGCGCCGCTTCAGGGTCGAACGCGATGTTGAATTCGGCGGCCGGCGTGATGTTGCCGTGCGCACTGACCGCGCCGCCCATCACCACACAGCGGGCGACGCGCTGCGGCAAGGTGGGATCCAGCTTCAGCGCCAAGGCCAGGTTGGTCAGCGGCCCCAGTGCGACCAGCAGCAGCCTGCCCGCGTGCTGGTGCGACAGCCGCAGGATGGCCAACGCGGCGTGCTCGGCCTCCGCCGCGCGGCCGGCCTTGGCGTAGCCTGTATCCCCGAAGCCGTCGCGCCCATGCACATAGGCGGCATCGCGGGCCGGGTGCACCAGCGGCGCATCGGCACCGGCGAACACCGGCGCGTCCACGCCGCACACCTCGCACAGCTTGAGGGCATTGGCGACGGTGTGGTCCAGACCGACGTTGCCAGCGGCGATGGTCAGGCCGACCACCTGGTAACGCGGGTCGTTGAAGGCCATCAGCAGGGCCAGCGCGTCGTCCACGCCGGGGTCGGTATCGATCAGCAACGGGGTACGGGCGGATGTCATCGGGACATTATGTCCCAGCGACGGCAGGCTGCGCCGGGACTATGCTGCCCGCCTAGTCATGCGCTTGCATGGCCGGGATTTTTATATTAGAATTTTCTAATACTACGGGCCGCCCCCATGGACCTGCTGCGCCGCGCCAAGCGCCACCTCGCCTGGATCCTGATCGCCAAGATCGGGCTGATCGCGTTGCTGTACGTCCTGTTCTTCTCCCCCGCTCATCGCCCGGACGTCGATGCCGACGCCGTGGGCCGCCGCCTTGAATCAACCCCGAGGTAAGTGCCATGCCTGACCTGCACGTCGTCGAGCTTTCGCGACTCCAGTTCGCGATCACCGCGCTGTATCACTTCCTGTTCGTCCCGCTCACCCTGGGCCTGGCGTTGCTGCTGGCCATCATGGAAAGCGTCTACGTGATGACCGGGCGCGTCATCTGGAAACAGATGGTGAAGTTCTGGGGCGTGCTGTTTGGCATCAACTTCGCCATGGGCGTGGCCACTGGCATCACCATGGAGTTCCAGTTCGGCACCAACTGGGCGTATTACTCGCACTACGTGGGCGACATCTTCGGTGCGCCGCTGGCCATCGAAGGCCTGATGGCGTTCTTCCTGGAAAGCACCTTCGTCGGCCTGTTCTTCTTTGGCTGGGAGCGGATGAGCAAGCTCCAGCACATGGTCGTCACCTGGCTCATGGCGCTGGGCGCCAACTTCTCGGCGCTGTGGATCCTGATCGCCAATGGCTGGATGCAGAACCCGGTGGGGGCGACCTTCAACTTCCACACCATGCGCATGGAAGTCACCGATTTCGCCCAGGTGCTGTTCAACCCGGTGGCGCAGTCCAAGTTCGTGCACACGGTCAGTGCCGGCTATGTCACCGGCGCCATGTTCGTGCTGTCGATCAGCGCCTGGTATCTGCTCAAGGGGCGCAACGTGCAGTTCGCACGGCGCTCGCTGACGGTTGCCGCAAGCTTTGGCCTGGCGTCGGCGCTGAGCGTGGTGGTGCTGGGTGACGAGAGCGGCTACACGGTGTCGGAAAACCAGAAGATGAAGCTGGCGGCGATCGAAGCCGAATGGCACACCGCCCCGGCCCCGGCGCCGTTCACCCTGATCGGCCTCCCCGACATGCAGTCCAAAGAAACCAAGGGTGCCATCCAGATTCCCTGGGTGATGGGGCTGATCACCACCCGTTCGCTGGATGAGCAGGTGCCGGGCATCCATGACCTGGTCGAGCAGAACAAGGCTCGCATCCGCAACGGCATCCAGGCCCACGCCGCGCTCAACGCGGTGCGCGCCGACCCCGACAACCCGGCCAAACAGCAGGCATTCCTGGACAAGCAGCAGGATCTGGGCTTTGGCCTGCTCACCATGAAGTACGTGGATGATCCGGCCAAGGCGGACGAGGCGGTCATCGAGCGTGCCGCCTGGGACACCGTCCCCAACGTGCCGGTGCTGTTCTTCTCGTTCCGCATCATGGTGGCGCTGGGCTTCTTCTTCATCGCCCTGTTCGCCTGGGCGTTCTATCTGTCGAGCCAGCGCAAGCTGGACAACCGGCTGTTCCTGCGCATCGCGCTGTGGAGCCTGCCGCTGCCCTGGATCGCCGCCGAGCTGGGTTGGATCGTGGCCGAGTACGGGCGCCAGCCGTGGGCGATCGACGGCGTGCTGCCGACGTTCCTGGCGGTGTCTTCGACCAGCACCGGCCAGGTCACCGGCAGCCTGATCGGGTTCGTCGTGCTGTACACCACGCTGGCCGTGTTCGACGTGTTCCTGATGCGCAAGATGGTCAAGGCCGGCCCGGAAGGGCTCCAGCTGTGGCCGCTGCCAACCGCGCAGCAGGCGCATCAGACCGATGCCGAGATCGCACCGACCGCCAAGGAGGTCTCCCATGTTTGACTATGCAACGCTGCGTGAACTCTGGTGGCTGCTGCTGGGCGTGCTGTTGATCGGCTTTGCCCTGACCGACGGCTACGATCTCGGACTGGGCGCGATCTACCGCTTCATCACCCGTGACGATGTCGAGCGGCGGATGGCGCTGGAGGCGATCGAACCCCACTGGGAAGGCCACCAGGTCTGGTTCATCCTTGGTGGCGGCGCGGTGTTCGCTGCCTGGCCGCTGCTCTACGCCGCTTCGTTCTCCGGGTTCTATTTCGCCATGCTGCTGGTGCTGCTGGCGCTGATCCTGCGCCCGGTTGGCTTCAACTTCCGCAACAAAGTCAGCGATCCCCGCTGGCGCAATGCCTGGGACTGGGCGTTGACGGTTGCGGGTGCGGTGCCCTCGCTGGTGTTCGGTGTGGCCTTCGGCAACCTGTTCCTGGGGGTGCCGTTCCACTTCACCGACACCCTGCTCCCGGTGTATGACGGCAGCTTCTTCGGGCTGTTCCATCCCTTCGCCCTGCTGGCCGGGGTGGTCAGCCTGGCGATGCTGGTGATGCACGGTGCCAGCTTCGGCGCCATGAAGATCGAAGGTGCGGTCGGTGATCGCGCCCGCACGGTCGCCCGCGGCGCCGCAGTGATCACGCTGCTGGCGTTTGTGGCGGCCGGGGTCTGGCTGTCTGCGCTGCCCGGCCATGCCATCGTCGGTCAGGCCGCGATGGATGGCCCCTCCAACCCGCTTGCCAAGCAGGTGACGGTGCAAGCCGGTGCCTGGCTGGCCAACCAGGAGGCGCACCCGCTGCTATGGCTGGTGCCGGGGCTGGCCGCGCTGGGCATGCTGGGCGTGATCGTCCTGCGTAACCGCGTCGCCGGCTTCATCAGCAGTTGTCTGGCTGTGGCCGGGGTCATCCTGACCGCGGGCATTGCCCTGTTCCCGTTCCTGATGCCGTCTTCGGTGCAGCCGGCGCATGGCCTGACGGTCTGGGATGCATCGTCCAGCGCACGGACGCTCGGCATCATGCTGTTTGCCGCCGCGGTGTTCCTGCCGCTGATCCTGGCCTACAGCACCTGGGCGTTCCGGATCATGCGCGGCCAGGTCACCCGCGCCCATGTGGAAGAACAAGCCCGTAATGGAGGAGGTTACTGATGTGGTACTTCGCGTGGATTCTCGGCATCGCCTTTGCTGCCGCCTTCGCCGTCCTCAATGCCATGTGGTATGAGCTGCTGAGCGACCGCGCGCACGGCGTCAAGGCGCCGTTCAAGGCGCCCTGAGGGTGGCGGGCATGACCCGCCTGGTGTCCCTGCTGCTTGGGGCCAGCCTCGCGCTGGCCCTGCTGTTCGTTCCGGCAGCACGCGGGCGCGCACTGACCGCCACCGAGCACGGGCTGATGACCTTGCTGCTGCTGGCCATCTGCGCGCTGTTCGTGCACGGCAGCGGGTTGCGCATGCAGACCCGTGCGCTGCGCTGGCTGTTCTCGCCATGGCTGCTATGGCCGCTGACCGGCCTGCTTGCCGCCGCTTTCTGGCGGCAGGCGGCCGGTTGAACCCTCAAGATCAGCGGTACTGGCGCAGATAGCGCTTCTCGAACGCGGCCTTTGCCCAATGCATCAGCCGAAGCGGCGGCAGGGCGCGATTGCGATCGCCGCGACGGCTGACCAGCAGCCCACGGTCGAGCGTATCGACGATGCAGATCAACTCCGGCGTGAAGGCCTCGTCCACCGGCTCGCCGCGCAGGGCGCGCAGCAGGTTGCGCGCGGCCACCTCGGCCTGAAGGTCGGCTTGATGCGCCTGCTTGGGCAGCCAGTCCGGGCCGGGATAGCTGCCGCCGTCGCCGGCCACAAAGGTGCAGGCAAACCCCGGCACCCGGCACTGGGCATCGGCCTGCACGAAACCACCCGGCGAACGTGGCAGCGGCGTGTCATCCAGCCAGGCCTGCCCGGTGAGGCCAGGCATGAACAGGGTCATCGCGCTGTCCAGGCGATCCTGCTCAAGCTGCACCGCATCGGCCTCGAAACGCACCGGCTTCTGGCCCAGCACTGTGTCGATGCCGCGCTTGCGCATCTCCGCCAGCAGCATGCCCACCGCCTTGTCGCCCAGACGCTGGCCGGGCTTGTCCGACGGGCTGAAGAACACCAGCCGGAAGCGATCACGCCGACGCTGTTTGCGTAGCAGGGTCTCGATGCCGAACAGAAACTCGAACACCGGCCCGCCGCGCATGGCAATGGGTTCGTTGGGGTTGGCACCAAAGCCAAAGCAGAGCGTGCCGCCGTCCAATGCCGCCAGGCGGTCGCGAATGGCTTCACCGGCACTGATCCCGTCGCAAGGAATGATGGCGCGCTCGATCCCCGGCAGCTTCCGCAGAAAGCGCGCCCCGGTAGCGATGATCAGGCCATCGTTGGCAACCTCGCCGGCATCGGTCTGCAGCACGCGGGCATCCGCCGACAGGCCGGTGGCGCTGGCACGATGGAAGTGGATGCGCTGGCGACGCAGGAAATTGCCGAGCGGTACCACCAGGTCCTCGCGCCGGCGCATGCCCGACGGCAACCAGATGCTGCCCGGCAGGTAATGCAGTTCATCGCGCGGCGCCACCAGCGTCAGCTCGGCGTCCGGCGCATGCCGGCGCAACGTGCGCAGCGCGGTCAGGCCGGCAAAGCCGGCGCCGACGACCGTGATCCGTGGCTTCATTCGCCCTCCACTGGGGCAAGCCCCAATGCCTTGCGTACCACCGGCTCCAGATGGGTCAGACCGGCCGCTTTGCCGAGCGCCAGCGCCTGCGCTGCCGGCAGCCCGTCCTGCTGCGCCTGCTCCAGTGCCAGCAAGGCACCGGCGCGGTTGCCGCTGGCGCAATGCACCAGCACACCGGCATGGGACGGCGCCAGCGCCTGATGCAACCTGCGCACATTCTCGTCCGTCAACCCAGCCTCGCCTTTGACGGGGATCTGCACATAGCGCAGGCCCGCCGCCTGAACCTCGGCCGCCTCATCGCGATCGGTGCGCTCACCGGGAGCCCGCAGGTCGATCACGGTGCGCACGCCCAGCGCCTTGAACGCCTGCCAGTCACTGGCCGCAGGCTGTCCGCTGGTGTAAAGCCCGGGCAGCGGTTGCTGCCAGGCAACGCTGGGCACAGGCGCATGGGCGCAACCGGCCAACGCCAGCGCAGCGGCACAGCCCATCCGCATCAGCGCTCGGCGAATGCCCATCTTCATGCGTCGATACCGGCCGCGGTCAGCTCATCAAAGGCGCGCAGTGTTTCGGCGGCATAGATCATCGATGGACCGGCGCCCATGTAGATCGCCATCGACACCGTTTCCAGCACCTCTTCGCGGGTGGCCCCCGCCTTGATGGCGGCCTTGACGTGGAACCCCACGCAGCCGTCACACCGTGCGGCAATGGCGATCGCAATGGCAATGAGCTCCTTGGTCTTGACGTCCAGCGCGCCGGGCTTGAGCGCCTCGCGCGCCAGCTGCGAGAAGCCGCGCATGGGGTCGGGTGCGCCCTGACGCAACTTGGCGATGGCGGCATTGAGATCGTCGATCAACTGCGGAAACGATTGACTCACGGAACATTCCTCACGTGGCTTTAGACAAACTGACGGGCCCAGCGCACGATGTCGTGCATGCCCATCGCCCCAGCCTGGCGGGCGATCTCCCGTCCCTGCTTGAACAGCACCAGGGTGGGAATGCTGCGGATTCCAAACCGGCCGGCAAGCTGCGGCTGCGCTTCGGTATCCAGCTTGGCCAGCCGCATCTGCGGCTCCAGCTGCGCAGCGGCCGCCTCGAACTGGGGCGCCATCATCCGGCACGGCCCGCACCAGGGCGCCCAGAAATCCACCAACACCGGCAAATCGGCGCGCTCCACGTGAGCGTGGAAGCCGGCGGCATCCAGCGCCACCGGATGCGCATCAAACAGCGCCGCACCGCACTTGCCACACTTGGGCGCATCGCCAAGGCGTGCTTGCGGCACCCGGTTGAGGCCGTTGCAGCGTGGGCAGGCAATGATCACCGCAGAGATATCCGTCATGTGAGCCAACTCCTTTGAATCCAGTCGTCACCCAAAAGAACAGGCCGTCGCCTACAAATCCTCATCGGGGCCATAGGGATAGCGTGCATGGCCGTAGCGCACCACCAGCACCGCCACCGCGAGGACCAGGATCGTTCCGGCGCCGGCAAGCAGAGCCATCGGTGCGGCCAGCGAAGTATCGGTCATCATGTGCCGCGCCACGCCCACCATGGCAATGTACAGCGGCATCCGCACCGGCATCTTGCCTTTGCGCCAGTACATTCCGACCAGCGCCACCATCTCCAGGTACATGAACAGGAGCAGCAGGTCGGCGATATCCACCTTCCCTTTGCCCAGCATGTGCAGGATCTCCGCCACCATCGCAACGACCGTGGCCGCCAGGATCACCATCAACCCGACCCGCTCGATCGCGCGGATGCCCCGACCAACGGAATGAATCGGTCGCTCCAGCAGCGGCGATCCAGACGTGCTCATCGGCTTCTCCTGCACAGGCGCGAATCGTCAGCGCGCTTGCGCTGTCCCAGGCACGTGGCGCACGCCATCGGCATCAACGATACGCACGTCCACCTGCATGCCCTCGCGCACGCTCTGGGTGACGATGCAGAACTCCTCGAACTGCGCCAACACCCGGTCGAAATGCTCCAACGACGCGGCCGGATCCGCCAGCTGGATCTCGACCTCGGCGCGCGGCAGGCGCCAGCGCCCTTGTGCGTTGCGTTCGCGGCGGGCGGTGATGCGGGTGCGGATCGGGCCCGGATTGTTTTTGAACTTGCGCAGCGCAAACACCAGGCTGGCCGACAGGCAGTTGGCCACACCTGCCAGCAGCAGGTGGGCCGGGCTTGGCCCTGCGCTGGCCCCCAGCGGGGCCGGCTCGTCGGTGTGCAGCGCGCCCAGCCCGGTGCCTTCGAAGCTGATCCGGAACGCGTAGGGGCCCTCCTGCTCCAGCAGAAGGTGGATGCCGCCGTCTTCGCTCATGTGTCTCCTCCCGTCATCGGCTTACGCGGCCTTGGCGGCGTCCAGCGTACGCCGCCGCAGCACGTAATAAAGCAAGGGAATCACCACCAGCGTCAGCAGCGTGCTGACGAAGATGCCGAAGATCAGCGAAATCGCCAGGCCGTTGAAGATCGGATCATCCAGGATGAAGAATGCACCCAGCATGGCCGCCACGCCGGTCAGGACGATGGGCTTGGCACGCACCGCACAGGCATCGATCACCGCATCCACCAGCGGCACGCCGCGCTCGGTCTCCTGGTTGATGAAGTCCACCAGCAGGATCGAGTTGCGGACGATGATGCCGGCCAGCGCGATCATGCCGATCATGCTGGTGGCGGTGAACTGCTTGCCCAGCAGGGCATGGCCGGGCATCACGCCGATCACGGTCAGCGGAATCGGCGCCATGATCACCAGCGGCACCAGGTAGCTGCGGAACTGCGCGACCACCAGCAGGTAGATCAGCACCATGCCGGCGGCATAGGCAATCCCCATGTCGCGGAAGGTTTCATAGGTGATCTGCCACTCGCCGTCCCACTTCACCGCATAGCCGCTGGTATCGGCCGGCTGGGTGATGAACGTCTGCGCCAGCGTCTGGTTGGCCACCTTGTGGTCGTCCAGCTGCCCGACGATGCCGAACATGCCGTACAGCGGGCTGTCCAGCTTGCCGGCTTCGTCTGCGGTCACGTAAACCACAGGCAGGCCGTCCTTGTGGTGGATGGCGCCGTCCCACGTGGCCTTCTCCACGCGCACCAGCTCGGTCAGCGGTACCAGCTGGCCCTGCGCGCCGCGCACTTTCAGCGCCAGCAGCGAAGCCAGCGATGCCTGGTCCTGCGCCGGCAGGCGCAGGCGCACCGGGCGCGGGTACTTGGATGCGCCGTCGTGCACGTAGGTGGCATCCAGGCCGGACACACCCATGGCGATGGCATCGGCGATGGCCGACTGCGGCACGCCAAGGCGCGCAGCGCGCTCACGATCCACCACGATCTGCTCGCGCGGCGCGGCGCTTTCCACGCTGGTGTCGACGTCGACAATGCCCTCGGTGGTGCCGAAGCGCTCCTTCGCAAGCGCCAGCGCGACCTTGCGCTGGCCGGCATAGTCCGGTCCGTACACCTCGGCCACCAGCGGCGATAGCACCGGCGGCCCTGGTGGCACTTCCACCACCTTCACCGAGGCGCCGTATTTCTGACCAATCTTGGCCAGCATCGGGCGCATCGCCAGGGCAATCTCATGGCTCTGCCGCTTGCGGTGGTGCTTGTCCACCAGGTTGACCTGGAGGTCGCCGACGTTGTTGCCTCTGCGCAGGAAATACTGGCGCACCAATCCATTGAAATTGATCGGCGCAGCGGTGCCGGCATAGGCCTGGTAATCCAGCACCTCCGGCACGGTATCGAGCTTGGCGGCCAGTTCGGCCAGCAGCGCATTGGTCTGCTCCAGCGTGCTGCCCTCCGGCATGTCCACCACCACCTGCACCTCGGACTTGTTGTCCAGCGGCAGCATCTTCAGCACCACCAGCTTGAACACCGCCAGCGACGCGGCCAGCACCACCAGGCCCACCATCGAGGCGAACAGCAGGGTGCGCTTGCGGCCGGCGCCATCGCCGCGCAGGAACGGTGACATCACCCGCTCGAACAGCCGGTGCAGCCACCCGGCCTGCTTCTCCTCGTGGACATGCCCTTCCTCTGCCGCATGCCCGTGACGGGCCAACAGCTTGAGCGACAGCCACGGGGTGACGATCAGCGCGATGGCCAGCGACAGCAGCATGCCCACCGAGGCGTTGATCGGGATCGGCCGCATGTAGGGCCCCATCAGCCCGGACACGAAGGCCATGGGCATCAATGCGGCAATCACGGTGAAGGTGGCCAGGATGGTGGGGCCACCCACTTCGTCCACTGCCGGTGGAATGGCCTCGCGCAAGGTCTTGCCGTCGCGCGTCATGTGCCGGTGGATGTTCTCCACCACCACGATGGCGTCGTCGACGAGGATGCCGATCGAAAAGATCAGGGCGAACAGGGACACGCGGTTGAGGGTGAACCCCATCATCCGCGAGGCGAACAGCGTCACCGCAAGGGTCAGGATGACTGCGGTGCCCACCACGATGGCTTCGCGCCAGCCCAGTGCGAACAGCACCAGCAGCACCACGCTGCCCGTGGCAAACACCAGCTTCTGGATCAGCTTCTGCGCTTTGTCGGACGCGGTGGCACCGTAATCACGGGTGATGGTGACCTGCACATCGTCCGGGATCAGCTCGCCGCGCAGCTGCTGGATGCGCTGGGCCACCGCGCGGGTGATGTCGGAGGCATTGCTGCCGGGTTTCTTGGCGATGGCAATGGTCACGGCCGGCGCCACCCCGGCCTGCGGCCCCTTGCGCCCGGCCGGGGCGCCGTGCCAGACATAGCGCGAGGCAAGATCGCCGCGCGGCTCGATCGTGGCCACGTCCGACAGCAGGATCGGTTTGCCGTCGCGGCTGCCGATCACCAGGTTGGCCACATCATCGGCGTTGGCCAGATAGGCACCGGCGGTGACCGGCATCGCCCCCTTGGCAGCATCCACCCGCTCACCGGCCTGGTGCACCAGGTTGGCGGCTTGCAATGCCTGCGCCAGATCGTTGACGCCCATGCCGTAAGCGGCAAGTTTGGCGGCGTCCAGGGTCACCAGCACGCTCTGGTCGGGCGCGCCGATGGTGTAGATGTCGCGGGTGCCGGGGATGCGCTTGAGCTCGGCTTCCAGCGTGTGCGCGACCTGCGCCAGCCGGGTGGCATCCGTGTGCGGGGCATCGCTCCACAGCGTGAGCGCCATGACCGGCACGTCGTCAATGCCCTTGGGTTTGACGATGGGTTGGCCCACGCCGGCCCGCTGTGGCAGGAAGTCGGCGTTGGAAAACACCTGGTTGTACAGGCGCACCAGTGCCGGCTGGCGCTGCACGCCCACTTCGAATTCCACCGTCAGCACGGCCATACCGGGACGGCTGATCGAGTAGACGTGCTTGACGCCCTCGACCTCGGACAGCTTCTGCTCCAGCGGCGTGGCCACCCACTGCTCGACATCGCGGCTGCTGGCGCCATCGAACGGGACGATGACGTTGGCCATGGTCACGTCGATCTGCGGCTCTTCCTCGCGTGGCGTGATGGCCACCGCGATCAGGCCCAGCAGCAGCCCCATCACCGCCAGGATCGGGGTGAGCGGGTTGTTCTGGAACGCCGCGGCCAAGCGGCCGGAGATCCCCATGCGCGCGCCCTCAGTCACGGCCGGCCCCCGCTGATTTGCGCAGTGCCGCCAACGCCTGCAGTGCCGCCACCGGATCGCGCGCCACCACATCGCCCGGCTCCAGCCCGGAGATCACTTCCACCTGATCGCCGCGCTGAGCACCCAGCCGCAGCTGGCGCAGCAGCAGGCGGCCATCCTGCACCACATAGACCGCGGTCAGCTCACCGCGCCGGGCCACGCTGGCGGAAGGGATGAACACACTGCTGCCGTCCTGGCCTTCAGCATCGGCGGCGAACACGACCTTGGCGGTCGTGCCGGGCGCCGGGTCCGGATCCAGCGTCGGCAGGTTCACCCGCACATTGACACTGTGGCTGAGCGGATCGGCGGCGGGGAACACCACCACGCTTTCGGGCGTGACCCGCCGGCCATCCGCCAGCAGCACAGTTGCCGACGGGTTGCGGCGGATGGCATCACCGCGGCTCTGCGGCACCGCCACCTCGATGCGCAGCGCGCCCGGGGCATACAGGCTCATCAGCGGCATGCCGGGCGCGACGGTTTCCCCGGGTTCCACCCAGCGCCGGCTGATCACGCCGTCATACGGTGCGCGCACCACGGTGTAGGCCGCCTGCTGGCTGGCCTGCGCCACGGCGGCCGCTGCCGCATTGCGTGCGGCCACCGCGGCGTCGCGGGCGGCGCGCGCCTGGTCAAGCTGGGCCTTGGAGACGTACTGCGTATCGGCCAGCGCGGAAAAGCGCCGGTAGTTCTGCTCGGCCTCCACGGCCTGCGCCTCGGCCGCACGCAGCTGTGCGCGCGCCAGATTGGCACCGGCTTCCTGCTCCACATTGCTGATCCGCAGCAACACGTCACCGGCACGCACGGCCTGGTTCACATCCACCCGCACCTCCAGCACGCGGCCCGAGGTCTGCGCCGCCAGATCAGCACGGCGGACCGCTTCCACCACGCCGTCCCAGCCGCGGCCGGGCATGTCGTTCCCGGCCTCGACCTTGAACGTGGCAAACCCAGCCGGAAGCGCGGGCGTGGTGGCCTGCGGCGTCTTCCCGCCGCAGGCGGCAAGCGCCAGTGCCAGTGCCGCCGGCAGCAGCAGTCGCTTACTTGAACGCACAGCCGCCTCCCTGCACACCCAGCTTCTTGAAGATCATCGCCGCCGGGCAGAACCCGGTGAAGCTGGCCTGCAGCATGTTCAGCCCGATGAAGGCGGTGAACAGCAGCCACTTCGGCGAGACGAAGTACACCAGAGCGACGCTGATCAGGATCATCACGCCAGCAAACGCCATCACGGCACGATCGAGGTTCATGGGGGATCTCCTTGCAAATAAAGTCGAATCAAACGGTTGCATTGCGGCTGTCGCGTCTGGCCCAACGCCGGGCATGACACAGGCAGGCACATCAGGACTGTCAGCGCGCCCTCAGGACGGGCGCTTGCCGTCTTTCAGCCGCTCGATCCCGAGCAGGCCGAGGATGTGCTTTTCGTAAATCGGTTCGCTGGTGCCATTGCGCATCTTGTAAAGGAAGTACTTCTCGAAGCCGATCTTGGCCAGGTGCACCCACTTGCCGATCTTGGTCCAGGTGACATTGCGCGGCGGAATCTGCGGCAGCGCCACGAAGGCCGCACCGGTATCACCCATGTCGGCCAGGCACACCGCATTCCAGGTGCCCTCGTAATCGGGGGTCCGGCCTTCCAGTTCGGCCTTGATGTTGCGGACGATGGTGGTGACCATCGACTCGATCATGAAGCCGGTCTTGGGCGCACCGGTCGGCACCGGGGTCGGCTCGACCGGCGGGATCGCCACGCATACGCCCGCCGAGAAAATCTTCGGATACTTCGGGCTGCGCTGATGCTTGTCCACGATCACGAAGCCACGCGGATTGCACAGCCCTTCCACCGCCGCCACGGCATCCACACCCTTGAATGCCGGCAGCAGCATGGAGAACTTGAACGGCAGCACCTGCGGCTCCAGCGGCTGGCCCTTGGCGTCATGCGGCACCACCGTCATCTCGCCATCGCGCACTTCCGCCACCTTGGCGTTTTCGATCCACTTGATGTGGCGCTGGCGCATCTCCGACTCCATCAGCCCCTTGGAGTCGCCCACCCCGCCCAGGCCCATGTGGCCGATATAGGGCTCGCTGGTGACAAAGGTGATCGGCACGCGATCGCGCAGCTTGCGCTTGCGCAGGTCGGCGTCAAGGATCATCACGAACTCGTAGGCCGGGCCAAAGCAGCTGGCGCCCTGCACCGCACCGATCACGATCGGGCCGGGGTTCTGCAGGAACGCCTGATAAGCCTTCCAGGCGTGCTCGGCATGCGGCGTGGTGCAGACCGACTGGGTGAAACCGCCGTCCGGGCCGGTGCCGGGCACTTCGTCGAACGCCAGCTTGGGGCCGGTGCAGATCATCAGGTAGTCATACGGGATGCGCTCGCCGCTGCCGGTGACCACCGCGTCGCCCGCAGCATCGATCTGCTCCACGCCGCTGCCGTCATAGCGAATGCCGTGCTTGCCCACGTGCGCGGCCACCGGCAGGGTGATCTGGTCCGGCGTGCGCCAACCCACCGCCAGCCAGGGGTTGGACGGCGTGAAGCTGAACTGCTCGCCCTTGCCCACCAGCACGATCTCATGCCCCTTGCCCAGCGTCTCGCGCAGCTCGTATGCCGCGCTCATGCCGCCCAGCCCTGCCCCCACCACAACGATCCTGGCCATTGGTATTCCCTCCTGTCGCCGTACCCGGCACTGAACGAACTTCAAATTTAGCGATTGCTAATATAAGTGTCAACTGATATAAAATCAACCCGCCGCCGGCATCCCGACCGTCCCGCAGGCCACAACCGCACAGCCACTTCCCATGAGCAAGCCCCGCAGTCCCATCCCTCCCACGCCCACCATGGATCCGGCCGCCATGCGCGCCCATGCCGCCGACGCGGCGCAGCTGCTGCGGGCACTGGCCAACGACAAGCGCTTGACCCTGCTGTGCCTGCTGGTGGAAGGCGAGCGATCGGTGGGCGAGCTCAATGCGAAGGTGGAACTGAGCCAGTCTGCCCTGTCTCAGCATCTGGCCGTCCTGCGCGCAGACGGGCTGGTGACCACCCGACGGGAAGCGCAGACCATCTATTACTCGCTGGCCGATGGCCCGGCCCACCGGATCCTGGAGGTCCTGCACGAGATCTACTGCGGCATCGCCCCTGCCTGCGCGGCATGAACACGGGTATCCGGATGCCTACCAACGCCGTCATCACGCCGTTCTTCCACGCGCCCAGCAGCACCTGGAGCTACGTGGTGCGTGACCCTGACTCCTTGGCGGCGGCGGTGATCGATGCCGTGCTGGACTTCGACCCCAGCGCCGCCCGGACCTCGACCACCTCGGCGCAGGCGCTGGTGGACCATGTGGCCCGCGAAGGACTGGATGTGCGGTGGCTTCTGGAAACCCACGCCCACGCCGACCACCTCAGCGCCGCGCACTGGCTGAAGTCGACGCATTGGCCGGAGGCCAGGCTGGCCATCGGCAGCGGCATCCGCAGCGTGCAGAAGACGTTCCGCCCGATCTTCAACCTGGGCGAGCACTTCCCCGTCGACGGCTCGCAGTTCGACCATCTCTTCGAGGACAACGAAACCTTCCGCATCGGTGCCCTGCAGGCCCGGGTGATCGCCGTGCCGGGTCATACCAGCGACAGCTGCGCTTATCTCATCGACGATGCCCTGTTCGTGGGCGACTCCCTGTTCATGCCCGATGGCGGCACCGCGCGGTGCGACTTCCCCGGCGGCGATGCGGCCACGCTGTACCGCTCGATCCAACGCCTGTACGCCCTACCCGACACCACCCGCGTGTTCGTTTGCCACGACTATGGCCCGAACGGGCGCGCGGTCGCCTGCGAGACCACGCTGGCGGAGCAGAAGCGCGCCAACATCCACGTGCGCGATGGCGTGTCCGAGGCCGAGTTCGTGGCCATGCGCAAGGCCCGCGATGCCACGCTGGCCATGCCGGCGCTGCTGCTGCCGGCTGTGCAGGTGAACCTGCGCGCCGGCGCGCTGCCGGAACCTGAGAGCAACGGCGTGCGCTACCTCAAGCTGCCGCTGGACCAGTTCGGCAAGGGCGACTGATCACACGGCGCGCTCGGCGCGCTCGGCGCCATCCGCCCCGTTTCGTCGCTCACCGCGAAAGTAGGAATGGCTGACGCGAGAGCCTTATGCTGCGGCGTAACGCGCCGCGCCTCCCACCCAGCGCGCGACAATGCGGTCGGCAAGCGCCGGTTGTGTCTGCAGCAGGCGATCGGCAAGCGCATGCACGCGTGGCAGCAGATCGGCATCGCGCGCCAGATCGGCCATGCGGAACGCAGCGATGCCGGTCTGACGGGTGCCCAGCAGCTCCCCGGGGCCGCGCAGCTCCAGGTCTTTTTCGGCAATGGCAAACCCGTCGCTGGTCTGGCGCAATGTGTCCAGCCGCTGCCGCGCCAGTGCCGACAGCGGCGACTGGTACAGCAGCACGCAGCTCGACGCCGCGCTGCCGCGCCCCACCCGTCCGCGCAGCTGGTGCAACTGCGCAAGGCCCAGACGCTCGGCGTTCTCGATCACCATCAGCGACGCATTGGGCACGTCCACGCCCACCTCGATCACCGTGGTCGCCACCAGCAGGCCCAGCGCGCCGTCCTTGAACGCACGCATGGTGGCCTGCTTTTCCGCCGCCTTCATCCGCCCGTGGACCAGCCCCACCCGCACGCCGGGCAGCGCCGCCTGCAAGGCCTCGAAGGTGGACTGCGCGGCCTGCGCCTGCACCTCGTCGGAATCATCGATCAGCGTGCAGACCCAATAGGCCTGCCGCCCCTCCGCGCACGCCACCCGGATGCGCTCCACC
The DNA here is from genome assembly GCF_046293095.1 of Thermomonas sp. Classification (GTDB taxonomy): domain Bacteria; phylum Pseudomonadota; class Gammaproteobacteria; order Xanthomonadales; family Xanthomonadaceae; genus Thermomonas. The sequence goes on along the minus strand of NZ_JBKBPN010000007.1, from coordinate 38,698 downwards.
AGCTCGGGCCGGCGCTCCGCGGACAGCGCAATCGTCGTCACCGGCGTGCGGCCGGGGGGCAGCTCGTCGATGGCGGACACGTCAAGGTCGGCGTAGGCGCTCATCGCCAGCGTGCGGGGGATCGGGGTGGCCGTCATCACCAGCTGGTGCGGCACGCCGGCACGGCCCTTGTCGCGCAGCGCCAGCCGCTGGTGCACGCCGAAGCGGTGCTGCTCGTCGATGATGGCCAGCGCCAGGTCATGGAAGGCCACGCCCTCCTGCATCAGCGCGTGCGTCCCGACGACGACCTGCGCTTCGCCGGACGCCACCTCCGCCAACGCCTGCGTCCGCGCCTTGCCGGTCACCTTGCCGGCCAGCCAGCACAGGCGCACACCAAGCGGCGCAAGCCAGCCGCGCAGGGTGTGGTAGTGCTGCTCGGCCAGCAGCTCGGTCGGCGCCATCAAGGCCACCTGCCGGCCGTCGGCCACCGCCAGCAGCGCGGCCATCGCCGCGACCACGGTCTTGCCGCTGCCCACGTCGCCCTGCACCAGCCGCAGCATCGGCCGCGGCTGGCGCAGGTCGTCGCGCAGTTGGGCATAGACCCGCAACTGCGCCCGGGTCAGCGCGAACGGCAGGGATGCCTTCAGCTTTGCGACCAGCGTCTCGTCACCGCGCAGCGCGCGCGTGCCCTGGGCCTGCAGGGCCAGCCGCTGGCGACGCAGACTGAGCTGGTGCGCCAGCAGCTCTTCCAGCGCCAACCGCCGCTGCGCTGGATGCAGCCCACTTTGCAGGGCAGCAAGATCCGCATCGCGCGGCGGCGCGTGCAGGGTGAGGATCGCTTCGCGCAGCGTCGGCAACCCCAGCTGGTCCAACCACGCCTGCGGCAGCAGCTCCAGCGCCACCTCGTCCGGCAGCCGCTGCAGCGCCTGCAGCACCAGCTTGCGCAAGGTGGCCGGGCCGATGCCTTCGATGGCCGGATACACGGGATCCAGCGCCTCGCCCAGCGCATGGTCACCGGCGCCGAGAATGCGATAGCTGGGATGCACGATCTCCAGCCCATGCTGTCCCGGGCGCGGCGTACCGAACGCACGCACGCGCGCGCCCACCGCGAACTGCGCCACCTGCTGCGCGCGGAAATGGAAAAACCGCAGCACCACGGTGCCACCGTCCTCATCGACCAGGGCGACGCGCAGCATGGGGCGGTAGCGGAAGCCACGCTCGACCGCAGCCACCCGGCCTTCCACCTGCGCGGCAAGGCCGGAGCGCAACAGCCGGATCGGCACCAGCGTGGTGCGGTCTTCGTAGCTGCGCGGCAGATGCAGCCACAGGTCCTGCAGGGTGGCCAGCCCGCGCGCGGCCAGCTTTTCGCACAGCGCAGGCCCGACACCGGACAGGACGGTCAGCGGGGTGTCGGCGCCCGCGATGGCGTGGAGGGGTACGGCCGGCATCGCGACAGGATGCCGGCCCGTGCCGGTTTGCGCCAGCGGATCAGCGCAGGACCATCACGCCGTCCACCTCGAAGGCAGCGCCGCGCGGCAGTGCGGACGCCTGGATGGTGGAACGGGCCGGATAAGGCTGGCTGAAGTACTCTGCCATCACCGCGTTGACGCGGGCGAAATCGGCCAGGTCGGTCAGGTACAGGCCCAGCCGGACCACGTGGTCGAACGAACCACCGGCGGCCTCGCAGACCGCCTTCAGGTTGTCGAACGCTTGCCGCGCCTGCGCCTCGATGTCGCCCTCGACCATCTGGCCGGTGGCCGGCACCAGCGGCGTCTGCCCCGACAGGTACACGGTGTCGCCAGCACGGATCGCCTGGGAATAGGGGCCAATGGCAGCAGGCGCGGCGTCGGTATGGATCGGGGTGCGGGACATGGCGGCTCCGGAGTCGGACGGGAAAGCAGGCTGCGATTGTAACGTGCACCCCGCAGGCGCCAGCCGGCTCAGCAGCGCTGCACGTCCTGCACCACCTGCAGCCGGCGCACGCCGCGGATGACTTCGGCCAGGTGGCGCGCGTCGGCCACATCGATGCCGAAGCGCAGCACGGCGATGTTGCTGTCGCGCTCCAGATATTCCACGCGGTCGATGTTGGAATCCGCATTGGCGATGGCAGCCGCGACCTGCGCCAGCACCCCAGGGCGGTTCTCCACCTCGACGCGGATCGCCGAGCTGAAATGGCCCGACACCTCGCGATCCCAGCCGATTGCCACCCAGCGCTCGGGCGATTTGCGGTACTCGGCCAGGTTCGGGCATTCCATCCGGTGCACCACGATGCCTTTGCCGGCGCTGTGGTAACCCATGATCTCGTCGCGCGGAATCGGCAGGCAGCACTGCGCGAAGCTGATCACCCCGCGCTCGTTGCCGGTGATGAGGATGCGTTCCTGCGGCGCCAGGACCTCGCCAGCAGCCTGCTCCGCCTCGCCATGCGCCAGCGCCAGCGCGACCTGCGAGGGCATGCGGTTGCCCAGCGCAATGTCCGCCAGCATGGCCTCCAGCCGCGAGTAGCGGTTCTCCGCGAGGTAGGCATCCAGCCGCGCCACCGGGATGCGGTCCAACGCAGTGCCTTGGGCGCCCAGCGCACGATCCAGCATGTAGTGGCCCAGCTGCACGGCGTCCTCGTGCTCGAGCTGCTTGAGCTGCTGGCGGATTGCGGTGCGCGCCTTGCTGGTGGCCACGAACTCCAGCCACTGTGGGGTCGGCACCGCCGACTTGGCGGTGATGATCTCCACGGTCTGTCCGCTGGCCAGCTTGGTGCGCAACGGCGCCAGCCGCTTGTCCACACGCGCGGTGACCGCACGGTTTCCGACGTCGGTGTGCACGGCGTAGGCGAAATCCAGCGCGGTTGAATTGCGCGGCAGCGCCAGGATGTCGCCCTTGGGCGTGAACAGGTAGACCTCGTCCGGGAACAGGTCGACCTTGACGTTCTCCAGGAACTCCAGCGACGAACCGGTCCCGCGCTGGCTTTCCACCAGATTGGCGATCCAGGCCGCCGCCCGGCTCTGCGCGCTGTTGCCGGCGCCCTCCAGACCGATCTTGTACGCCCAATGCGCGGCAACGCCACGCTCGGCGATGAGGTCCATCTCGCCCGTGCGGATCTGCACCTCGATGGGCGAGCCGTAGGGACCGAACAGCACCGTATGCAAGGACTGGTAGCCGTTGGCCTTGGGAATGGCGATGAAATCGCGGAAGCGCCCGTCCAACGGCTTGTAGACGCCATGCACCACACCCAGCGCGTGGTAGCAATCCGGCACGGTGTCCACCACCACGCGGAAACCGAACACATCCATCACCTGGTCGAAGCTGCGTCGCTCCGCACGCATTTTGGTGTAGACGCTCCATGGCGTCTTGACCCGGCCGATCAGCCGATGGTTCAGTTTCTCCAGCGCCAGACGCTGCGCCAGCCGCGCCTCGATCTGCCCCAGCGCCTCGCGCCGCACCAGCGGCTGGCTGCGGATGCGCTTGGCGATCACCGCATGCCGCCACGGATGCAACGCCTTGAAGCCCAGATCCTGGAGTTCGGCCTTTATCAGGTTCATGCCCAGGCGCTGGGCAATCGGCGCGTAGATGTCCAACGTCTCGATGGCGATACGCCGGCGCGCCTCCGCCGACTGCGCGCCCAGCGTGCGCATGTTGTGCAGGCGGTCGGCCAGCTTGATCAGGATCACCCGCAGATCGCGGGACATCGCCAGCAGCATCTTGCGGAAGCTTTCCGCGGCCGCTTCCTGGCGGTCGGCGAAACGCACCTTGTCCAGCTTGGTCACGCCGTCGACCAGCTCGGCCACGGTCTCGCCGAACTGCGCGGCAACGTCGGCCCGGCTCAGCGGGGTGTCCTCGATGGTGTCGTGCAGGATCGCTGCGACCAGCGTCTCCACGTCCAGCCCCAGCTCGGCCAGCACCTGCGCCACCGCCACCGGATGGGTGATGTAGGGCTCGCCCGACTTGCGGGTCTGCCCGGCATGTGCCGCCGCGCCCACCGCCCAGGCCCGGCGCAGTTGGGCGCGCTGGGCATCGTCGAGGTAGTAGGCGGCCCGCTCCAGCGCCTGCACGTAGTCCGGCACCGCCGCCGCGTCGGGCGCGGTGTCGGGCAGGGCTAGCGCGGGATCGCCGGGCGTCATGCGTCGAGCCTAACCCTGCCGCGCCACGCCCGCAAACGGAACCCCACAACGCAGAAGCGGCCCCGCAGGGCCGCTTCCGTGGGCGATGGCGCAAGACGCGCTCAGTCGTCGCCCTTCATGTCGTCGTCGGCAGCCACCACCTCGGCCGCCGCCCACTCCAACGCCTCGCGCTCCTTGCGCTCGCGCTCGGCCTTCTCCACCGCATCGATGAAGTCGGTGTCAATGGCGCGGGCCGCGATCTCGCGCAGCGCCAGCACGGTCGGTTTGTCGTTGGCTTCGCTGTTGTCCAGCTTGGGCTCCACGCCGCCAGCCAGCTGGCGCGCACGCTTGGCCGCCATCATCACGAGTTCGAAGCGGTTGTCGACCACCTGCAGGCAGTCTTCGACGGTAATCCGGGCCATGTGTGTCCTGCGGCCAGCGGGCCGCGCAAGCGATCAAGGGGGCGGCAAGTCTAGCCGGCAGCGCAGCACTCCGCAAGGCCTCGCCTTTTAAATCAAATGCTTAGCACCAAACCACTGTCATCCTACCGCCTATTGCCCCACCCGGGCAGGCGATCCACCGGGAAGAACCGAACTCAGGAAGGTCTGAACAACGCCATCCTGGCGTTGTCAGCCCACGCCGTGCCCGGCATATGCCCGGGCGCGGCGCACGCGCATCCATCGCTTGCGCGATCGCTGCGGGGTCGGCCCTCCATGGGCGACGGGCATCTCCGAAGTTGTTCGGAGATTCCCCAATCCATCTCGGGACATGTCAGCCCATCCCGACGCGCGGGCTGGTCCGGACCCGGCGCCGCGAAACTCCGGTTGGACCGGGGGCCTACGGATCGACCAGCAGGGAGGTGATCAGCCTGGCGTGGCGGGCCACCTGGGCATCCCTGCGTAACCGGCTGGCGGTGAAGATGCTGCACATTTCGGCCACCGCCGTCTCGAACACCTCGTTGACGATCAGGTAGTCGAACTCGCCGTAATGGCTCATTTCCTCGCGCGCGGCCGCCAGCCGGCGCTGGATGACCTCTTCGCTGTCCTGACCGCGCTTGCGCATGCGCTCCTCCAGCGCCGCCCGTGAGGGCGGCAGGATGAACACGCTGACCGCGTCCGGCACCTTGGCGCGCACCTGGCGGGCGCCCTGCCAGTCGATTTCCAGCAGCACGTCGTGACCGGCCGCCAACAGCGGCTCTACCGACTGGCGGGCGGTGCCCTTCCAGTCGCCGTGGACACGCGCGTGCTCGAAAAAATCACCGGCCGCGACCATGGCCTCGAATTCCGCGGCGGTGACGAAGTTGTAGTGCTCGGCGTGACGCTCGCCCGGGCGCGGCGCGCGCGAGGTGAACGAGATGGACAGGCGGATGTTGGGGTCGCGGGCCAGCACCGCGTTGACGATGCTGGATTTACCGGCGCCCGAAGGCGCGGCGACGATGTAGAGGGTTCCGCGCATGGGCTACTCGATGTTCTGGATCTGTTCGCGGATCTGGTCGATCAGCACCTTCAGCTCGACCGCGGCATTGCTGGTGCGGGCGTCCACCGACTTGCTGCCCAGGGTGTTGGCCTCGCGGTTGAACTCCTGCAGCAGGAAGTCCAGGCGGCGGCCGACCGGCGCCTTGCCATCCTTCAGGATGCGGCGCAGTTCGACCAGGTGGCTGTCCAGGCGGTCCAGCTCCTCGTCCACGTCGAGCTTCTGCAGCCAGAGCACCAGCTCCTGCTCCAGCCGGCCGGGATCGGCCGGCTGCGCGAGGTCGGCCAGCCGCGCCTCCAGCTTCTGGCGCTGGCCGGCACGGATCAACGGCACCAGCGCGCGCACCTCGGCGGCGATGCGGGCGATGGCGTCGGCACGCTCGGCGATCACCGTCGCCAGCTTGCCGCCCTCGCGTTCGCGCGCGGCGGTGAAGTCGTCCAGCACCGTTTCCAGCAGGGCCAGCGCCTCGCGCTGCAGACCCTCGCCGTCGACACCGGACGATTGCAGCACGCCCGGGAACTGCAACAGATCGGTGAACGATACCTGCAGCTGCGGGAAAGCCTGCTGCAGGTGCTCGGCCAACGCGCCCAGCCTGGCCACCAGGGCCGCGTCAACCTGCAGGCCCTCGCCCCCGGCGGGTGCGGCACGCAGGCGCAGCACCAGATCCAGCTTGCCGCGCGACACCCGCGCGGCAACCTGCTCGCGCAGCGCGGATTCAGCGACGCGCAGTTCGTCCGGCAGGCGCAGGCCCAGCTCGAGGAAACGGTGGTTCACCGCGCGCAACTCGGCGGACAGCACGCCCCATGGGGTAGCGCGCTCGCCAGCGGCGAAGGCGGTCATGCTGCGGATCATGCGGTATCCAGGGCCATCGGGATGCGGATGGTAATCTAGCACCCCGTCGTTTTCCGGCCTCCCCCGCATGTCCTTCTCCCGTCCCAGCGGCCGCACCGCGGACCAACTGCGCCCCGTCTCCATCGAGCGCGGCTTCACCCGCCATGCCGAAGGCTCGGTGCTGGTCAGCTTCGGCGACACCCGCGTGCTGTGCACCGCCAGCGTGGAGAACAAGGCCCCCGCGTTCCTGCGCGGCAAGGGCGAGGGCTGGGTCACCGCCGAATACGGCATGCTGCCGCGCGCCACCCACACCCGCAGCGACCGCGAGGCCGCCCGCGGCAAACAGGGCGGCCGCACGCTGGAGATCCAGCGCCTGATCGGCCGCAGCCTGCGCGCCTGCGTGGACCGCGCGCTGCTGGGCGAGCGCACCATCACACTGGACTGCGACGTACTGCAAGCCGACGGCGGCACCCGCACCGCTGCCATCACCGGCGCCTACGTGGCGCTGGTCGATGCCGTGCAAGGCCTGGTGGCACGGCGCGAGCTGAAGCTGCCGGCGAACGGCCGCATGCCCATCGTCGGCGCGGTAGCCGCGGTGTCCGTGGGCATCTACCAGGGCGTGCCCGTGCTCGACCTGGACTACGCCGAGGACAGCGCCTGCGACACCGACATGAACGTGGTGATGAACGACGGCGGCGGCTTCATCGAACTGCAGGGTACCGCCGAGGGCCATGCGTTCCGCCGCGACGAGCTGGATGCCCTGCTGGCGCTGGCCGAGAAGGGCTGCGCCGCGTTGTTTGCCGCGCAGCAGGCGGCGCTGGCAAGGTAAGGGCCGGGCGCGATGGAACTGGTTCTGGCCAGCGGCAACGCCGGCAAGCTGGCCGAGTTGCGCGACCTGCTCGGCGACCGCTGCGTGCTGCACGCGCAGTCCGAGTTCGGCGTCGGCGATGCCGATGAAACCGGCCTGTCGTTCGTGGAGAACGCCATCCTCAAGGCACGCCACGCCGCGCGCGCCACCGGCCTGCCCGCCCTGGGCGACGACTCCGGCCTGTGCGTGGACGCGCTGGGCGGCGCGCCCGGCCTGTATTCGGCGCGCTACGCGGGCACCCACGGCGACAGCGAGGCGAACATCGACAAGCTGCTGCAGGCACTCGATGGCGTGCCTGACGATGCCCGCACGGCGCGCTTCGTCTGCGTGCTGGCGCTGGTGCGCCATGCCAACGACCCGATGCCGCTGATCGCGCAGGGCGAATGGACCGGCCGCATCCTGGCGGCACGCCGCGGCGATCGCGGGTTCGGCTACGACCCGGTGTTCTTCTCCCCCGCCCACGGGTGTAGCGCCGCCGAACTGCCCGCCGACATCAAGAACCGCGACAGCCACCGCGGCCGCGCGCTGGCCCGGCTGCGGGAATTGCTGGGGTAGCCACGCTCCGGCCGCATGCCGGCCCACCGGTCGCGGCTGGAGCCGCCCCTACGTCACGAACCATGCTGACCACGCCGCCTCTCTCGCTGTACGTGCACCTGCCGTGGTGCGTGCGCAAATGCCCGTACTGCGATTTCAATTCGCACGCCGGCAAGGGCGCGCTGCCGTTCGACGCCTATGTCGATGCACTGGTTGCCGACCTCGATGCCGACTTGCCGCTGGCCTGGGGGCGCGTGGTCCACAGCGTGTTCTTCGGTGGCGGCACGCCCTCGCTGTTCCCGCCGGAGGCGATCGACCGCTTCCTGCAGCAGGCCAGCGCGCGGCTGCGCTTCGCCCCGGACATCGAGATCACCCTCGAGACGAATCCCGGCACGGTGGAGCACGGCCCCTTCCCCGGCTATCGCGCGGCGGGCGTGAACCGGCTCAGCTTCGGCGTGCAGAGCTTCGACGACGGCTGCCTGCAGCGGCTGGGCCGGATCCATTCCCGCTTTGATGCCGAGCGCGCGGTGAAGGCCGCGCAGGACGCCGGCCTGGACAACCTCAACATCGACCTGATGTACGCACTACCGGGCCAGTCCCTGGCGATGGCGCTGGACGACGTGGAGCGCGCACTGGCGCTGGCACCCGCCCACCTCAGCCATTACCAGCTCACCCTGGAGCCGAACACCGTGTTCGCGGCGCGCCCGCCGCAGGGCCTGCCCGACGAGGACGACGCCTGGGACATGCAGGAGGCCTGCCAGGCCCGGCTGGCCGGGGCCGGCTTCGCCCAATACGAGATCAGCGCCTACGCCCGCCCGGGGCGGCAGTGCGCGCACAACCTCAACTACTGGCGCTTCGGCGACTACCTCGGGATTGGCGCGGGCGCGCACGGCAAGCTCACCTTGGGGGCCGACCAGCAGGTGCTGCGCCGCTGGAAGGTGAAGCATCCCACCGACTACCTCGCCAAGGCCGGCACCGCCGCGGCGGTCGGCGGCGACGAGGTGCTGACCCCACAGCGGCTGCCGTTCGACTTCATGCTCAATGCGCTGCGCCTGAACGAGGGCGTGCCCGCAGCGTTGTTCGAAGCGCGGACCGGCTTGCCTCTGGCCGCCATCGCCGACCGGCTGGCCGATGCCCGCGCGCGCGGCTGGCTGGAGCCCGACCCGGCCTGGCTGCGGCCGACCGAACTGGGCCGGCGCTTCGCCAACGACGTGATTGGCCTGTTCCTGGACTAGTCCGCGTGGATTGAGGCGCCCCCCGTTGCCGCATACCATGGGGCAATCGCCAATGCGCCAGGGGGGCGCCCACGCGCCGTGCCACCGTCCCGACCCAACGACCGCATAGAACCCGCCACGCTGGCCGCCGCCCGCTTGCCCAGCCGCGTCCGCCAGGCGCTGGAGCACCTGCTGCAGGGTCTGCGCGCCGCCATGGAGCAGGAACTGCCAAAAGTGCTGCAGGAAACCGAACTGGCACTGGCGCGCACCCCGCCTGTCAGCGACCCCAAGCTGGAGGCGGCCAGGCTGGCCTCGATGCGCAGTCTTGGTGGCGGCGTGCAGTTGTTTGTGCGCAGCTTCCTTGACCGGATCGAATCGGGTCTGGCCGGGCTGCAGTCCGCGCGGCGTGATGCCAGCATACCCGACGCCCCCCCTGTGCTGACCTTGAGCCTGGTGGAAGAGGACACTGTCAGCGACGAGTTCGTGCTGGACAACATGGCGAGCCGGATCGAGTCCCGCAGCAGTCTGGACCTGCAGTTGTTGTGCCAGCGCTTCGGCGTGCTGGCCGCCGCGCCAGCATTCACTGGCGAGACCCTGCCGCTGGGGCCGCATGCGCTGTGCGGTGCGCTGGCCACAGCTGCCGACCAGCTGCAGCTGTCGCGCCATGCGCGGATGCAGCTGTTCCAGCAGTTCGAGCGGATGCTGGTCGAGTCCTATCCCACGCTGGTGGAGGCCTTCAACAACAGCTTGATCGACGACGGCATCCTGCCGCATCTCAGCTTCGTGCCCATGCGCGTGCGCGGTGGCGGCGCGGCTGTCACCGCGCCTGCAGACGCGCCAGCGCGCGCAGGACGTGCCGATGATGCAGGCCAAGTCCATCCCCGGGCCATCGGCCAATCGACCGGAGGCGCCGGCAGTCCTGACTTCGCCGCCCTGCAGGCGCTGCTGCACCAGCGCCGCGCGCTGCTGGCCAAGCTGCGGCCGGGCAGCCGTGATGAGCGCCAGCTCGAAGCGCTGCCGCACGCGGAAGTGCTGGCCACTCTGGAGAGGATGCGCGGCAGCATCGGCAAGGCCGAGACCTTGGCCGATCTGCGCCAGATCCTGCTGGCACAGGCGCGCCAGGCCCACGGCCATGGGGTCGCACTCTCGGAAACGGACGGCGACAGCTTCGAACTGTTGTCGCTGTTCCTGTCGCAACTGCAGCGGGAATTGCGCAAGGCCAGTCCGGGCGAGGCGATGCTGGAGCGCCTGCGCCTGCCGCTGACGCAACTGGCGCTGCGTGATCCAGGTTTCTTCACCGACGCCACCCACCCCGCGCGCCAGCTGCTGGATGCCATCTCGTTGGCCGGTGCGCAATGGCTGGCCGAGGATGACCTGGATGCCCAATGGCTGGGCCTGCTGCAGCGTGCCGCTTCGCATGTGCAGCAGGACGCCAGCGGCGCCGTGGAAACCTTCGCGGAAGCCAACCAGACTCTGCAGTCCGGCCTGCAGGCGCTGGATCGCAAGGCCGAGATGGCGGAACGCCGGCAGATCGACGCCGCGCGCGGCCGCGACCGCCTGGAACTGGCGCGCCGGCACGCAACCCATGCGATCGCAGGCCTGCTGCAGGGCCGCACCCTGCCACGCTTCCATGCCACCTTGATGGAACAGGCCTGGGTGGACGTGCTGTCGCTGGCCCAGCTGCGCAGCGGCGAAGACTCGGATGCCTGGCGGCAACTGCTGGCGATCACCGCCCGCATCGTCGATGCAGCCAGTGGCGATGCCACCCAGCCGCCAGACCCGGCGGTGCTGGAACAGGTCCGCTCCGCGCTGGAACAAGTGGGCTATCACGCAGAGGATGCCGGCGCCATCGCCGCGCAGCTGGCCAACCGGCCAGACGCCGACGACGACCACGGCTCGCGCACCGAACTGCTGGTGCAGCTGCGCGCCCGTGCGCGCCTGGGCGCGGCTGGCGACACCCCCCAACCCGCGTCTTCCCCCGCTCCGCGGACACCCGCCGAAGAGGCCGCCTACCGGCGGCTGCGCACGCTCACGCTGCCGGCATGGGTGGACATCGATGAGCCCGGACAGGACGGCCCGCAGCGCCGGCGCCTGGCCTGGATCAGCCAGCACACGGATCAAGTGCTGCTGGTGAACCGGCGTGGCCTGCGTGTGGGCAACGACAATCTGGACGGGTTGGCACGCAAGCTGGCCGACGGCCGGCTGCGGCTGCTGGAGAACGTCGCCCCCCCGGCCGCCAACGCCTGGGACGCCACCCTCAACAGTCTGCAGCGCATCGCCCCGGGGGATGCCGCGCCGGACAAGGAGGCCCGCCATGACCGATGACCCGCGCCGCCGCCAGCCGCGCCGCGCCGTCCCCGGGCGGGTGGACGTCGTCGACACCCTCACCGAAGAGGTGGTGGGCTACCTCGGCAACCTGTCGGTGGGCGGGATGCTGCTGATCGCCAACCGTCCCCTGCCGGACGATGCGCTGTTCCAGTTCCGATTCCGCCTGCCCGACGGGATCGGCGCCGCGCAGCCGATCGAAGTGGGTGCGCACGTGCTGTGGCAGGAGCGCGCCGGCGCACCGGGACAATCCTGGATCGGCCTGCGCTTCCTCGGTCTGTCCGCCGAAGCCACCCGACGCCTGCGCGTCTGGACCACCCAACCCGAGCAGTAAGTCCGGCCCCGGCCTGCACCCGCGCGATGGATGCGCGACAATCGGGGCTCCCCCGCACAACGCAGCCGCCATGTCGTCCACCGTCCTGTCGTCCCTGTACCCGCAGCATCTGGAAACCCTGCAGACCCGCGCCGCCGAAGCGCTGCGCCGCAGCGGCCACGACCACTTGGTGGTCCCCAGCGGCAACGTTCACTACCACGCCTTCGACGACCGCGACTATCCGTTCGCGGTGAACCCGCAGTTCAAGGCCTGGCTGCCGCTGACGCAGGCGCCGGGCAGCTGGCTGGTCATCACCCCGGGCACGCGGCCTAAGCTGATCTTCCTGCAACCGCACGACTACTGGCACGTGGTGCCCGCCGCGCCCGCCGGCTATTGGGCCGAGCACTTCGACATCGAGGTCATCCGCACGGCCGACGCGGCGATCCGCCTGCTGCCGCCGGTCTTCCGCTGCGCCATCGTCGGCGAGCCGCACAGTGCGCTGGGCAGCTACGTGCCGAATAACCCCGAGCCGGTGATGCAGTACCTGGAGTACCACCGCGCGTTCAAGACGCCCTATGAGGTCGAGATGATGCGGCAGGCCAGCCGCATCGGTGTGCGCGCCCACCGCGCGGCGGAACGTGCGTTCCGCGCCGGCGCCAGCGAGTTCGGCATCCACCTGGCGTATTGCCAGGCCGCGGGCCAGGACGCCAACGACCTGCCCTACGGGAACATCGTCGCGCTCAACGAACACGCCGCGGTGCTGCACTACACCCACCGCGACCGCCTGCCGCCCGCACCGGTGCGCAGCTTCCTGATCGATGCCGGCGCCAGCTTCGGTGGCTACGCCAGCGACATCACCCGCACCTACTCGGCGGCTGACGACGAGTTCGCGGCGATGATCCGCGCCGTCGATGCCGCGCAGCTGGAGCTGTGCGACATGGTGCGCGCCGGCACCGACTACGCGCACATCCACCTGCAGGCGCACCGTCTGCTGGCCGGCGTGCTGCGCGACTTCGGCATCCTCAAGGTGTCGCCGGAAGAAGCGCTGGCCCGTGGCGTCTCCAGCGCGTTTTTCCCGCACGGCATCGGCCACGGCATCGGCTTGCAGGTGCATGACGTGGCCGGTTTCGCCGCCTCCGATGCCGGCGGCACGATCGAAAGGCCCGATGGCCATCCCTACCTGCGCCTGACCCGCACGCTGGCGCCCGGCATGGTGGTCACCATCGAGCCGGGGATCTACTTCATCGACATGCTGCTGGACGAGCTGAAAGCGAAGGGCCAGGGCGATGCGGTGGATTGGGATCGCGTGGACGCGTTCAAACCCTATGGCGGCATCCGCATCGAGGACGATGTGGTGTGCACGGACGACGCCCCGCTCAACCTGACCCGCGAGGCCTTTGCGGCGTGAGGTCCACGTCCCCGGCGCAGGGCGCCGGGGCCGCCATCAACCGGCCATCAGCGCCTCGACCTCGTCCGCGCTCCGCTCCAGCCCGCCGGTCAGTACGCGGTGGCCGTCGCGGGTGACCAGCACGTCGTCCTCGATGCGGATGCCGATGCCGCGCCACTTCGCCGGCACCGTGGCGTCGTCGGCGGGGATGTAGAGGCCGGGCTCGATGGTGAACACCATGCCCGGCTCGAGCAGGCGCGAGGCGCCGTCGATGCGGTATTCGCCGACGTCGTGCACGTCCAGGCCCAGCCAGTGCCCGGTCTTGTGGCGGTAGAAGCGCTTGTAGTCGCCATTGGCAACCACTGCCTCCAGTGATCCCTGCAACAGGCCGAGCGAGAGCAGGCCGTCGGAGAGCGTGCGCACCGCGGCCGCATGCCCGGCCTCGTACGGCACGCCGGGCCGCGCCTGCGCCAGCGCCGCGGCCTGAGCACGGCAGACCAGGTCGTGCAATGCGCGCTGCTCGCGGCTGAAACGGCCGCCGACTGGAAAGGTGCGGGTGATATCGCTGGCATAACCGCGGTACTCGGCACCGGCATCGATCAACACCAGCTCGCCCGCACGCGCTTTCGCGGCGTTGGCGCGGTAATGCAGGATGCAGGCATTGGCGCCGGCGCCGACGATGCTGGCATAGGCGGGCTCGGCGCCGTGGCGGCGGAACACCCGCTCCACCTCGGCCTGCAGTTCGTATTCGTGGATGCCGGGCCGGGCCGCGCGCATCGCCGCACGATGCGCCTCCACGCTGATGTCGGCGGCCTTCTGCATCAGCGCGATCTCGTCCGCCGACTTGAACAGGCGCATCTCGTCCAGCAGGTGGCCCAGTTCCAGGAATTCCTGCGGCGGCTGCGCACCCTGCCGCACTTGCGCGCGCACCCGGTTCAGCCAGCCGATCAGCTTGAGGTCGAAGTCGGGATCGCGGCCCAGGTGGTAGTGCACGCGACGGCGGCCTTCCAGCAGGCCGGGCAGGATGTCGTCGATGTCGGCGATAGGGTAGGCATCGTCCAGGCCCAACGCCTCCACCGCGCCCTCGGGACCCAGTCTGGGGCCATCCCAGCCCTCCCGCTCGGGGTCGCGCTCGCGACAGAACAGGATGGCTTCGCCGTGGCGGCGGCCCGGCACCAGCACCAGCACCGCCTCGGGCTCGTCGCAGCCGGTCAGGTACCAGAAGTCGGAGTCCTGCCGGTAGGGGTAGTGGGTATCACGACTGCGGATGCGTTCGGGCGCCGCCGGCAGCACCAGAATCGCGCCATCGCCGGCAGCCTGCATCAGCTGCCGGCGGCGGCGGGCCAGCACCTGGCGCCATTGGGCGGTGACCGGCCGCATCGGGATCAGTGCAGGCGCTGGCGGTGCTGCGGCCCCAGCGCGCAATCGGCGTGCAGCAGGAGCACCGCCATGCGCAGGTACTCCTCGATCTCGACCAACGCGTCCTCGTCGCTGCCGTCGTCGTTCTCGTCCACCTGCGCGGCGCCCAGGTTGGCCAGGTCACGTAGGGCCTCCTGCCCCTCCTCGGACAGCGGCTTGCCGTCAACCGCAAGGCCGAACCCGCCCAGGAACGCGCGGCACCACGCAAACAGCGCAGCGGCGCGGACCACGGTCTTCTCGCCTTCCGGCAGCAGCAGCTGGAAGCCGAAATCCGGATCGGCCAGCTGCGCCGCGCTGGCCGCGCGCAGACGGTCCAGCGCGTCATCCGGCTGCGGCGCCGGCAGGCCGGGATCGGCCATCACCAGGGCCGGCCAAGCAACAACGTCGGCACCGCCCGCCGCCAGCCAGCCGCACAAGGCGCCGTGCAGCTCGGCAGGGGTGCTGGCCAGCGCCAGTCGCTCGGACGCGGTGGCCACATCGACCCAGGAGGGCAACTCGGTTTCGCTCACGCGGGGCTCTCGCGCAGGGGGGCGTCCAGTCTAGCAATCGCCGGGCGGCGCTTGTTGCGGCCCACTGGCCGTGCCTACACTGCGCCGATGGGGTTTCGGGTCGCGATGAGGAGGACGGGACTGGCCGGCAGCGCGCTGCTGTGGCCCTCCGCTGCCCTTGCCGCGGATGCGGGATTGACCCCTGCCGATTCGCTGATCCTGCTGCTATCGCTGCTGGTCCTGCTCTTGGCCTGGCTGGCTATCGCCACCCAGCACCGGCGCGAACGCGAACAGCGCGCGCACCAGCGTGCGCAGCGGGAGCACGAGCAGCAACTGTGGCTGTCGCTGTGGGCCTCCAGCGAACTGTACTGGCGCTACGACCTGCGGAAGCGGGCGCTGGAGGTGATGCGGGTCACCCCGAACCGGGACGACCGGCTGACGGTCCATTCCGGCAACGGCGAGCCCCCGCAGATACACCAGGACGACCTGCCGCACGTGCTCGACCGGCTGCGTACCTACCTGCGCGGCGCATCGCAGGTGTTCGTGTCCGAACACCGGATGCTGGGCGAGGACGGCCAGTGGCAGTGGATGCGCGTGCGCGGCCGGGCGGTCCAGCATGACGACCAGGGCCGGGTGGTGTGCATCGCCGGCACCGCCCGCAATATCGACTCCCTGCGCGAGCTGGAGAGCCAGAACCAGATCGCCACCGAAGTCATGCGCAACATGGCCGAATCGGTGGCCGTGATGGACGAGGACTTCCGCTTCATCGCGGTGAACCCTGCCTTCAGTCGCGTGACCGGCTATCCCGAGGACGAGGTCATCGGCCGCGATACCAGCCTGCTGAACGGCGACCGCCACGATCCTGCGTTCTACCAGGACGCCCGCCAGGCGATCCTGGCCCAGCAGGACTGGCACGGCGAAATGTGGCAGCGCCGCAAGGACGGAAGCGACTTCCTGTGCGCGATGCGGTGCAACCAGATCCTGGAGCCCACCACCCGGCGACGCCTGCTCGTGCTGGTCGCCAGCGACATCACCGAGCGCCACAGGATCGAGCAAGAGCTGCGCTACCTGGCCAACTACGATCCACTGACCAACCTGCCCAACCGCACCCTGCTGGCCGAGCGGCTGTCGCACGCCATCGTCGCCGCACGCCGGCGCGGCACACGGCTGGCCCTGCTGTTCATCGACCTCGACAATTTCAAGAACGTCAACGACTCGCTGGGACACGCCACCGGCGACCGCGTGCTGCGGGCCGCGGCGCAGCGGCTGCAGGAGGTGGCCAGCCAAGGCTGCACCGTCGCCCGCATCAGCGGCGACGAGTTCGCGGTGGTGCTGGAGGACGTCGCCGACCCGGCCGAAGCCGACCTGTGCGCCGCCCGCATCATCACCGCCTTCGACGCACCGCTGCGGCTGGACGAGCGCTACGAATTCACGATTTCGCCGTCGATCGGCATCAGCCTGTTCCCCGACCACGCCCAGGTCCCCACCGAGCTGCTGAAGCATGCGGACACCGCGATGTACCAGGCCAAGGGCAGTGGCAAGCGCGCCTTCCAGCGCTATGCGGATGCTATGGACGGCAACATCCGCCGCCGCGCCAGCCTGATCGTAGCGCTGCGCAGGGCGGCCGAACGCGGCGAGCTCTCGCTGGCCTACCAGCCGGAGCGGGTGCTGGCGGACGGCCGCTGCGGCGCGGTCGAGGCGCTGCTGCGCTGGACCAGCCCGGAGTACGGCAGCATCGGGCCTGACGAATTCATCCCGCTGGCCGAGGAAAGCGGTGCCATCGTCCAGATTGGCGAGTGGGTGCTGCGGGAGGCCTGCCGCACGCTGGCCGCCTGGCAACGCGCCGGGCTGGACCCCCGGGTCAGGATGTCGGTGAACGTCTCCGCCCTGCAGCTGCTGCGCAGCGACCTGCCGGGCGCGGTCAGCGCCGCGCTGCACGACAGCGGCCTGCCGGCCTCGGCGCTGGAACTGGAACTCACCGAAAGCGTGCTGATGGCCAACGCGGAAGTCGCGCGCGAGCGTCTGCACGCGTTCCGCACGCTGGGTGTCTCCATCGCGGTCGACGACTTCGGCACCGGCTACTCCTCGCTGGCCTACCTGCACCGCCTGCCGATCAACACACTGAAGATCGACAAGGCCTTCATCGACGGGCTGGTGTCGCCCGACGACCACGAGGATGCCACCATCACCACCACCATCATCGCGATGGCCCGCACCTTGGGCCTGCAGGTGGTGGCGGAAGGGGTGGAGACCGCCGGCCAGCTGGCCTTCCTGGAACGGCATGCCTGCGACATGGCGCAGGGCTACTGGATCTCGCGCCCGCTGCCGGACCAGGCCTGCCTGCAGTTTCTGCTGGAAACGCAGGCGCCCCGCGGCGCGCGGCTTGACCCCGCCACGCCGCCTGCCTAAGGTGCGCGGATGGACGAACGCGACCTGCAAGGCGAACTGCACAAGCTGCTGGCGCGGATCGACCTGCTGGGCGCGCGCATGCAGCGCCTGCAGGAGGAAAACCGGGTGCTGCGCCAGCAGGTCGAGCAGATGGCGAGCGAGCGCGCCCAGCTGCTGGCCAAGCAGGAACAGGCGCGCAGCCGCGTCGAGGCGATGATCGGGCGCCTGAAATCGCTGGAGCAGCACACATGAGCGAACCGGTCACCGTCCGCATCCTGGACCGCGAATACACCGTCGGCGTCAGTGACGACGAGCGCGCCGGGCTGGCCTCGGCCGCACGCATGCTGGACGCGCGGATGCGCGAGCTGCGCGGCGGCAACAAGATGGTTGCACCGGACCGCCTGGCCGTGCTGACCGCGCTGAATCTCGCCCACGAGTTGCAGCAGCAGACGGCCAAGCCGGCCGCGCCCGGCCGCGCCGCGCTGGCGCTGATCGACGAGGCCAACCGCAAGCTGGACGCGCTGCTGGCGCAAAGCTGAATCCCGCCGACGCGGGCCGTCACATGCGACGTCGCATCGGCGGCGAGCGGCTATACTGTGCGCGTCCTCTGCCGTGAGCGACGGTGTGCGAAACATTCGCCTTGTCCCTTAACAACGACCGCGGGGACGTAATGGCAGCCGGGAGTGCAGGTCCGCCCCGAGCGGAAAGCCCGATGGCCGCCACGCGTTCCCACTTGAACCCCGGGTTCAAGGTCGTTCCGCACGCATCGCCACGGCGGAGACATTCCTTCCCCGCAGCCCGGCCCGTCCCCGCGTGAGTCCGCCCCCCGACCGCGCCGCGTTGCGCAAGATCCTCCGTGCCCGCCGCCGCGCCCTGCCCGCCGCCGCCCGCATTGCCGGCGCCGAAGCGCTGGCCGACCGCCTGCTGGCCCTGCCGTTCCTGCCCGCCACCGGCTACGTGGCCGGCTACTGGGCGATGGACGGCGAAATCGGCCTGCACGCCTTCCAGTTGCGCCTGCCGGCCGGGCTGGTCTACTGCCTGCCGCTGCTGCACGACGACGGTACCCTGCGCTTCGCGCCGTGGCGGGCGGGCGATCCGCTGGTCACCAACCGCTTCGGCATCCCCGAGCCCGATGTCACGGTCGACGGCGCACTGCGCGCCGAGGACATGGCGCTGGTGGTGCTGCCGCTGGTCAGCTTCGACGACGATTGCCACCGGCTGGGCATGGGCGGCGGCTGGTACGATCGCAGCCTTGCTGTCCGCCGCCACCAGCCCGCGCCGCCGTGGCTGGTAGGCGCGGCCTTCGCCACCCAGCGGGTGGACGCATTGCCGCGTGAAGCCTGGGACGTGCGCCTGGACGCCGTCTGCTGCGAGGACGCCACCCTGATCGCCACGACCGCCGGATAGGACCGGACAGGAACCGACGCATGAGCCCGCGCAAGCGCTACTGGATGATGAAGTCCGAACCGGACGCCTTCTCCATCGACGACCTGGCGCGGGTCGGCACCGAGCCGTGGAACGGCGTGCGCAACTACCAGGCGCGCAACTTCATGCGCGACGGCATGCAGGTGGGCGACGGCGTGATGTTCTACCACTCCAACTGCAAGGTGCCGGGCATCGCCGGCCTGGCCACCGTGGCCAGCGCCGCGTATCCCGACCCCACCCAGTTCGATGCCGGCTCGGACTACTTCGACCCCAAGGCCACGCGGGAGGCCCCGCGCTGGTTTCTGGTGGACGTCGCCTTCCAGCGCAAGCTGCGGCGCGTGATCCCGCTGGAAGAGATCAAGCGCCACGCCGACGCGCTGGGCGAAGGCTTCCCGCTGACCGCCAGGGGCAACCGGCTGTCGGTGTTCCCGGTCACTGCCGCGCAATGGAAGCTGCTGCTCACGCTGGAATGAGCGCGCCGCTTCGCTGACCCGGCGCATGCCGGCCACAGCTGGCATCCCTTCCTTTTTCTCCCTACACACCGCAGGTTCCCGCATGTCCAACGCCAAGAAACTCGCCGCCGAGAAAGCCATCGATTACGTCGAGGACGGCATGATCGTCGGGGTGGGCACCGGCTCCACCGTCGCTTACTTCATCGACGCGCTGGCGGCGTGGAAGGACCGCATCCAGGGGGCGGTGTCCAGCTCCGAGCAGAGCACCGCACGCCTGAAATCGCATGGCATCGAGGTGATCGACCTCAATGCCGCCGGCCCGTTGCCGCTGTACGTGGACGGCGCCGACGAATGCAACCCGCACAAGCAGCTGATCAAGGGCGGCGGCGCGGCGCTGACCCGCGAGAAGATCATCGCCGAGGCCAGTGAGCGCTTCGTCTGCATCGTGGACCCCAGCAAGCAGGTGGACGTACTGGGCAAGTTCCCGCTGCCGGTGGAAGTGATCCCGATGGCGCGCAGCCTGGTGGCCCGCGAGATCCTGCGCATGACCGGCGGTCAGCCGGTATGGCGCGACGGCGTCACCACCGACAACGGCAACATCATCCTGGACGTGCACAACCTGACCATCGTCGACCCCCTGACGATGGAGCGTGAACTCAACCAGATCCCGGGCGTGGTCAGCGTGGGGCTGTTCGCGCGCCGCCCGGCCGACGTCGTGATCGTTGGCGGACAGCCGCCGCGGGTGTTCTGACGCCTGCCCTGCGGGCAACGCCGCCGTCGGCCCTGCCTTCTGGCAGGGGCAGGCCGGGGACGGACGGCAAGGCCGCATCCATATATTGAACTGCGCGGTATGGTATAAACACCGTAACCCCGCTGCCCGCCCTGCGCATGCCCCGCACCGCCGCCTGCAAACCCGCCGGCCCTGGCCGCCCCAAGGATCTCGCCAAGCGCGCCGCCATCCTGGACGCGGCCAAGCGGCTGTTCGTCCAGCAGGGCTTCGACCGCGTCAGCATGGATCAGGTGGCCGCCGAAGCCGGGGTCTCCAAGCTCACCGTCTACAGCCACTTCGGCGACAAAGACCGCTTGTTTGCCGAGGCGGTTCGCGCGCATTGCGAACAGGGCATGCCCACCCGCCTGTTCGAGCCGGATCCGCAGGTGCCGCTGCGCGACCGCCTGCTGGAAATCGCCCAGGCCTTCTTCGCGATGGTCATGAACCCCGAGGCCATTGCCGGCCATCGCATCCTGTGCTCGCCGCAAGTCGCCACCAGCCACATGCCGGCGATGTTCTGGGAGGCCGGCCCGCAGTGCGTCCAGGACGCCTTTGCCGCACTGCTCCGGCGCCGCATCGCCGCCGGCGAGTTGGACATCGACGACCCCGACCGTGCCGCCAGCCACTTCTTCGCCCTGCTCAAGGGCGAACCGCACGCGCGTGCAGTGCTCGGCTGCCCTACCGATGCCCCGGCGCAGACGCATCTGGCCAGCGTGGTGGAACTCTTCCTGCGTGCCTATGGACGCCGCTAAGGCTGCCCGCACGCGTGCCGACAGGCGCCTGAACGGCACGGCGGCCCACCCGTGCGCCGGTGACTTCCGGCACTGCGTGCTGGTGTACCGGTACGGCCAGACTGCCGGCAGACAGGGCGCCCGCAGTACTACAATGAACAGTTCCCTGCAACGGATTTTCCCCACATGAACATCGACTTCGCCCGCGCCCGTGAAACCATGGTGGAACAGCAGGTGCGTCCTTGGGACGTACTGGATCCGCGCGTGCTGGAGACTCTGGCCCGGATGCCGCGCGAGGCCTTCGTGGCCGATGCGCTGCGCAGCCTGGCCTATGCCGATATCGCACTGCCGATCGGCCATGGCGAGACGATGATGAAGCCGGTACTGGAAGGCCGCACGCTGCAGGCGCTGCTGCCCACTGCCACCGAGAGCGTGCTGGAGATCGGCGCCGGCAGCGGCTACCTTGCCGCCTGCCTCGCCCAGCTGGCGCGCGAAGTGGTGGCCATCGATCGCCATGCCGATTTGGCCGACGCGGCACAGGCACGCCTGGCGGCGCAGGGCATCGGCAATGCCAGCGTGCATGCGGCCGATGCGTTCGCCTGGTCGCCGGGCCGCGGCTTTGACGCGATCTGCGTCAGCGGCGCGGTGGCCAGCATCCCGGCCCGCTTCCTGGAATGGCTCAACCCGGGCGGCCGCATGTTCGTGGTGCACGGCCATTCGCCGGCGATGGAGGCGGTGCTGGTGCACCGCACGGTCAACGGCAGCCGCGTCGAGTCGTTGTTCGAAACCGACCTCCCCTATCTCGCGGGCGCCGAACCGGTGCCCGCGTTCACTCTCTAAACCCTCCGAGGCTCCCCCATGTCGCGTCGCCCGCTTGCCCTTGCCCTTGCCCTCGTCCTGCTGCCGGCTGCGGCGCAGGCAGACGACCTGCTGCAGAGCTACCAGAAAGCACGCAGCAGCGACCCGCAGTACGCCGCCGCCGAAGCCAACCGCGCGCTGGCCGCCGAGCAGCCGGTGCAGGCGCGCGCCAACCTGCTGCCCAACCTGGGCGGCTCGGTGGGCAGCACGCGCATTGACAACGGCGGCCCCGGCGGTGCGTCGCGCACCGGCTCGTGGGGCCTCAGCCTCAACCAGTCGCTGCTCAGCCTGGGCAACTACAGCGCGCTGCGCGGCGCCAAGGCGCAGGACCGCGCCGGCGGCTTCACGCTGGAATCCGCGGGCCAGAACCTGATCACCCGCACCGCCGCCGCCTATTTCACCGTGCTGGTGCAGCTGGAAACGCTGACCGCGGCCGAGGCCGCGGAAACCGCGTTGAAGAAGCAGTTCGACTTCGCCAGCAAGCGCCTGGAAGTGGGGCTGGCGCCAATCACCGACGTGTACGAAGCCCGCGCCCAGTACGACGGTGCACGCGCCAACACCATCCTGGCACGCAACGCCGTGCGCGACGCTTACCAGGCCCTGGTGCAAATCACCGGCGCCCCGGTCGCCAACCTCAAGGGCCTGCCCGATGACTTCAAGCCGGCGCTGCCGCCGGAGAAGGGCCTGGATGCCTGGGTGGCCGACGCGCTGGCCAACAACCCCGACCTGAAGGCGCAGCAAGCCACCCTGGAAGCCGCCGAAGCCGGCGTCTCCACGGCACGCGCCGGTCATTACCCCACCCTGGGGCTGCGGGCCGACTACGAAAAATACATCCCCGGCCTGTACGACAACCCGGCCTTCGTCGGCAGCAACAACGCCAACACCAGCGTCGGCCTGACCCTGAACATCCCGATCTTCTCCGGCTTCGCCACCCAGTCCGGCGTGCGCAGTGCGCTGGCCCAGCGCGATGCCGCGGCGGATGCCGTGGAGCAGACCCGCCGTGCGATCGAGCGCAGCACGCGCAATGCCTACCAGGCGCTGGTGGCAGGCATCAGCGAAGTGGAAGCCCGCCGTCTGGCGCTGGTGGCCGCGCAGAGCGCCTATGACGCTTCGCAGGTTGGCCTGGAAGTGGGCACGCGCACGGTGCTGGACGTGCTGAACAACCAGCGCACCCTGTTCTCCGCCCAGCAGGCGTATGCGCAGGCCAAATACAACTTCCTGCAGGCACGCCTGCAGCTGGAGCAGTCCGCCGGCACCCTGGACATTGCCGATGTCGAGGACATCAACCGCCTGCTGACCACCGACAAACCCATCGAGCCGTCCCTGGCGGACCGCTGAGTCCGCGCGGCAGCCCGGCCCCGCAACCCCCATGCAGCCAGGTGCGCAACCGCGCACCTGGGGCATCGCAGGGCCCGGCTCAGGGCAGCGGCAGGCTGGGCGCGATCAATGCCAGCGTGCGCTCCAGCGCACCGCGCCCCTCCGCCAGCAATCGCGCCGCGCCCTCGACCATCTCCCGACGCGCCTGCGCATCCTCGAACAGTTCGCGCAGCGCATCGCCCAGCGCATCGGCATCGTCCACGACGCGCATCGCCTGCGCCTCGCGCAGGCGGCGTGCGATGTCGGCGAAGTTGTGCAGGTGCGGACCGCTGAGGATGGCCGTCCCGGTGGCCGCGGGCTCCAGCAGGTTGTGCCCGCCGATCGGCTGCAGGCTGCCGCCGACGAAGGCGATGGCCGCGCAGGCGTAGAAGCGCGGCAACTCGCCCAGCGTGTCGATCACGAACACGCCAGCGTCCGATCGCGGCCAGGTGTCGCCACTGCGGCAGGCCACGGCGAAGCCGGCCTCGCGCGCGGCCAGCGCTGCGGCGCGGAAGCGCTCGGGATGACGCGGCGCCCACAGCAGCAGCGCATCGGGATGGTGCTGGCGCAGGCGCCGGTGGGCAGCCAGCACTGCAGCTTCCTCCTGCGGATGGGTGCTGGCCGCGATCCAGACCGGACGCGCCACCCCCAGCGCCGCGCGAAAGTCGGCGACAAAGCCGGTGGTGTCCACCTCGGCCATGTCGAATTTGAGGTTCCCGGTGACCTGCACGGCCTGCGGCCGCGCGCCCAGTGCAACAAAGCGCCGCGCGTCGTCTTCCGACTGTGCCGCGACCCGATGCACGCTTGCCAATGCCCGCCGCACCAACGGTGCCAGCACGCGGTAGCCGCGCAGGGAGCGCGCCGAAAGCCGCGCATTGAGGATGTAAGTGGGAATACCGCGATCACGGCAGCCAAACAACAGGTTCGGCCACAGCTCGGTCTCCACGATCAGCGCCAGCACCGGACGGAAACGGTCCAGGAAACGACCGACCGCACCCGGCAAGTCGTACGGCAGGTAGACATGCAACACCGCGTCGCCCCACAGTGCTCGCACGCGCTCGGAACCGGTCGGCGTGATCGTGGTGATCACCAGCGGCAGGTCCGGGCGCAGCGCCCGCAGCCGGTCGACGAGCGGCGCGGCGGCGTTCACTTCGCCCACTGATACCGCGTGCAGCCACAGCGGCGCAGCAGGCGTTGCCGGCGGATAACTTGCGTAGCGTTCGTCCCAGCGCTGGAAGTAGGCGCGCTGGCGGAAACCGCGCCAGACCAGGTGGTACAGCGTGACCGGGACAAGCAGGTACAACGCGGCCGAATACAGGCCGCGCAGCACACGCTCTGTGAGATCGGCCTGCATCCGCACAGGATAGCGAAGGCGCGGGGGCGTAGAACACTGCGCGTGGCGCAGCGCCCGCGGCGCCGCGCATCGCCAGCCCCCGGTGCTGCCACTAGAATCGGGGCATGCGCACGACGACACCCGACCGCCCTTCGCTGGCACCGCGCCACTGGCCCGTGTGGCTGGGCGTGGGCCTGTGCATGGCGCTGGCGCGGCTGCCCTGGGGCCTGCAGCGCGCACTGGGCGCCGCTACCGGCTGGCTGGCGCTGCACCTGCTGCCCGACCGGCGTGAAGCCGCGCGCACCAACCTGGCGCTGTGCCTGCCGGAGCTGGACGACGCTGCGCGCGAGGCGCTGCTGCGCGCCAACTTCCGCGACGTCGGCATCGGCCTGTTCGAGTTCGCCCGCGCTTGGTGGGGTGACGTCGCGCC
This sequence comes from Thermomonas sp., assembly GCF_046293095.1. Taxonomy (GTDB): domain Bacteria; phylum Pseudomonadota; class Gammaproteobacteria; order Xanthomonadales; family Xanthomonadaceae; genus Thermomonas. The sequence continues at coordinate 14,034 of NZ_JBKBPN010000007.1, read as the reverse complement.
GATGCGCGCCACTGCCCGCATCGAGGGCCTCGACATCCTCCAGCGCCTGCAGGCCGAGGGGCGCGGCGTGCTGCTGGTCTCCGGCCACTTCATGACCCTGGAGCTGTGCGGCCGCCTGCTGTGCGACCACGTGCCGCTGGCCGGCATGTACCGCAAGCATCGCAGCCCGGTGATGGAATGGGCCGTGCTGCGCGGTCGGCTGCGCTATGCCAGCGCGATGTTCGGCAACGGCGATACCCGCGCGGCGATCCGCCACCTCAAGCGCGGCGGCATGCTCTGGTATGCCCCGGACCAGGACATGCGCGGCAAGGACACCGTGTTCGCGCCCTTCTTCGGTATTCCCGCTGCCACCATCACCGCCACCCACCAGTTCGCGCGGATGACCGGTTGCGCGGTGGTGCCGTTCTTCCATCGCCGCGAAGGCAGCCGATATGTCCTGCGCATCGGTGAGCCCCTGGCACCGTTCCCGACCGGGGACGCCGTAGCCGACAGCACCGCGATCAACGCGGCGATCGAAGCGATGGTGCGTGAGGCGCCATCGCAGTACCTCTGGCTGCACCGGCGCTTCAAGCGCCAGCCGGACGGCCGGTCGCGCTACGACTGAGCGGCGTCCTCCGGGCCATCGCGGCCCCACAGGCTGCCCGCGTACAGCGCGGCGAGCAGCAGCAGCACGCTGCCCCAGAAGGTCGAATACGCCGCAAGGTGGGTGTTGAGCGGGAATACGCTGGCCGCCAGTGCCAGCATCGCAGGCCGGGCACGCTCGCGTGCGGCGGGGGCGGCATAGCGCCAGGCCCGCCACGCCAGCGCCGCACCGGCGAGCCACAGCAACAGGCCCAGCACGCCGGTTTCGCTGAGCACCTCCAGCACGATCTGGTGGGCGTGGAAGGCGGCGCCGCTACCCCAGGCCGCTGGCCTGCCAGGCTCCGGATCACACGCCGGAAACGCCTCGCGGAAGGCGCGCGGCCCCACGCCGTTGATGGGATGTTCGCGGATCATGCACAGTGCGGCAGACCAGATGCGACCCCGGCCGGACAGCGCGGCATCCACTCCGTCCGGCTGCGCGGTCAACGCCAGTGCGGTGCGCTGCACGCGTTGGTGCACTTGCGGCGAAACCGCGCTGGCCGCGGCCAGCACCAGCGCGCTGGCCACGAAGAGTGCCGCCAGCCTGCGCGCCCCCAACGCGCGCCAGCCGGTCCACACCAGCACCAGCGCGAAGGTCAGCCACGAGGCCCGCGAACCGGCCAGGATCAGCACAACGCCCATCGCCGCGGCGGCCAGCAGCCAGCCCGCCTGCCCCAGGCGCTCGCGCGCAGCCGCCAGGGCGAACGGCGACAGGCTGGCCAGCACGATGCCCAGCTTGAGGTTGCAAGGCCCCAGCACGCCCGACAAGCGGTCCGCTGCGGCGATCTCGCGGGCCGAGCACATGCCGTGGCCGCTGATCGCGTGCTTGGCCTGGTCGAGGAGCCAGAACAGCGGACTGGTGCCGATGGCGGCCTCGACCAGCGCATCCGCGGTCCATGCCAGCGCGATGACTGCCAGCCCGCCGAATGTCCTGCGTCGGCCTTGCTCGTTGGCAACCGCGGCGGCCACCACCCAGAGGAAGGGCAGATAGCGCAGGTCGATCAGCACCTCGCGCAGCGCGCGCAGGCCGTCCTCGGCATCCACTGCCGCCAGCACTTCGGGCAACCAGTAGGCGGCAAACAGCACCGAGGTGAGCGCCCAGGCGGGCCCACCCAGCAACTGCTCCCCGCCACGGAAGCGGCTGGCCAGCAGCCTGGTCAGACCCGCCAGCGCGCCCAGCACCAGCACCGCCTCGGCGATGCCGCGTGCAGGCCAGAGCGCCACGAAGGTCAGCACCCAGGCGGGTGCCCACCGCCAGCCCGGCGCCTGTCTCTGTGTCTCGATCGCGATCATCCGGCCATGCTCCCGTACAGCGCCAAGGTCGCCTCCTGCATCGCGCGAAGGGTATAGGGCATTGCCGCCGATGGCGATGGCGGGGCGTGCAGCAGCGCACGGGCGCGCACAGCCAATGCATCGGTATCGAAGGTCGTCACCGCGCCCGCAGGCTGCAGCTCTTCCAGCAGCTCGCCGACCCCGCCATGCGCCCAGCCCAGCACCGGCCGGCCCACCGACAGCGCCTCGATCACCGTGCGCCCGAACGCTTCCGGCTTGCGCGACAGCTGCAGGACCAGGTCACTGGCTGCGTAGGCTTCCGCGATCGCAGCGGTCGGCGCGGTGATCGCCAGCGCCGCCTCCACGCCAGCGCTGCGCGCCAGCCCCCGCAATTCGTCCAGGTAAGCCTCGCGCCCGGCCTGCAGCGCGCCCGGCAACCAGAGGCGGACGTCGTCCCCTCCTGCACGCAGCGCCGCAAGCAGGGCGATGGCATCGGTGTGGCCCTTCAGGCGGGTGCCGCGGCCGGGCAGCAGCAGCAGCGGCCCCGTACCGCCAAGCGCCGGATGCAGCGCCGCCACGCGCGTGCGCGCAGCGCGGTCCGGCCAGGGCGCCGGCGGGAACTCCGCCGCGTCGATCCCGCGCGGAATCACCACCAGCCGGGCGGGATCCACCCACGGGTAATGCCGCAGCAGATGGGCGCGCACGGTGCGCGACACGCAAATGACCCGCTCGCCGCGCGCCATGATGGCGCTGTAGCGGGACGGCGAATTCAGGCCGTGGGCGGTGGTGATGAAACGCGGCCCACCGTCGCCCATCCCGCGCAACGCCAGCCACGCCAGCCATGCCGGCAGGCGCGAGCGTGCGTGGACGATGTCCGCATCACGGACCAGGCGCCGCAGTGCGGGCACGTGGCGGAGCACCCACGGCGACTTGCGACCGATGTCCAGCGCCACGTGCTGCGCACCCAGCGCCTCAAGCCGCGGCAGCAGCCGGCCGCCAGCGGAAACAACCACGGCGCGATGGCCGGCGCGCACCAGGGCGTCGGCGATTTCCAGGGTGGAGCGTTCGACACCGCCCGCGTCCAGCGCCGGCAGCAGCTGCACCACGGTCAGGCGGCGCATCGCGGGCGCCGCAGGCTCAGTCGACCAGGACGTAGGTGGTGCCGCAGTACGGGCACTTGCTGCGACCGCCTTCTTCCACGATCGACAGGTACACGCGCGGATGCTCGTTCCACACCGCCATCGACGGCAGCGGGCAGCTCAGCGGCAGGTCGGCTCGACGCACTTCGTAGTGCGAGCGGGCGGCATCGGCGCCGGGGGACGTGGAAGCAGGACGGGCAGGCTCGGCCATGATGGATGCAATCGTGCGGAACCGTGGGAGTTTACCGCAGGGGGCGCGGAAGCAGGTGCACCGGCCGCCCGTGGCCTGCCCGCAGCTTACGCCGGCAATTCAAACAACAGCACATCGCTGACGGCGGCCAGGCCGCGCAGGGCCAGCGTGCCGCCCTCTTCGACCAGCCCCAGCGCATCGCCGGCCGCCAGCACGCGCTCGCCCACGGCGACTTCGCCGGCGGCCACGTGCAGCCAGTAGCGACGGCCCGGATCCAACGCGGCGTCCAGCGCATCTCCCGCCAGCAGGCGGGTGGCGCGGAGGATGGCGTCCTGGCGCAGCGCGATGGCCCCGTCGGCGCCGTCCGGGGCGGCCAGCGCCACCCAGCGTCCTCGGCGGTCGTCCGGCGCGAAGTGCTTCTGGTCGTAGGCCGGCGCGTGGTTGAGGCGCGCCGGCTGGATCCAGATCTGCAGGAAGTGCACCGGCGCGACGTCCGAGCCGTTGTACTCGCTGTGCTCGATGCCGTGGCCGGCACTCATCCACTGCACGTCGCCGGCATGGATCACGCCGGCGTTGCCGGCGCTGTCCTTGTGCGCCAGCGCTCCGTCCAGCACCACGCTGATGATTTCCATGTTGGCGTGGCGGTGCGGGGCGAACCCGCCGCCAGGCGCGACGGTGTCCTCGTTGATGACGCGCAGCACGCCGAAGCCCATCCACGCCGGATCGTAGTAGTGACCGAAGGAAAACGTGTGCCGGCTCTGCAGCCAGCCCAGGTCCACCGCACCGCGCGCCGCGGCCGGGCGTTCGACGATCATGGCCTCAGCCCTGCGGCGCGGCGTCGGCGGCCGGCGCGTCGGCCAGCGTGCCTTCGGTGGTGATGCGCAGCTGCACCTCGTCACTGACGTTCGGCGCATAGGCGCCCACGCCGAAGTCGGTGCGCTTGACGGTGGCGGTGGCGGAGAAACCGATCGCCTGCTTCTTCAGCATCGGGTGCTCGCCGGCGCCGTTGAGGGTGACGTCCAGGGTCACCGGCCGGGTGATGCCCTTGAGGGTCAGCTCGCCGGTTACGGTGAGCTTATTGGGGCCGGCGGCGGCCACGCGGGTGCTCTTGAAGGTGGCAGTCGGGAACGCGGCGACGTCGAAGAAATCACCGCTCTTCAGATGCTCGTCCAGCTTGTCCACGAAGGTGTCGATGGCGGTGACCGGGAGGGTGACCTGGACGCTGGACTTGCTGACGTCGGCGGCGTCATACACCAGGGTGCCCTCGCTGATGGCGAAGTGGGCGCTGGGCTGGGAGAACCCGAAGTGGGTCCACTGCGCCAGCACGTCGGTGTGGCTGGGGTCGAGCACGTAGGTGCCGGACACGGGCGTGATCGCCGCGACGGCCGGAGCAGCGGCGGGGGCCTGGGCGGCAACCGGTGCGGCAACGGGCGCGCTGGCAGCCGGCGCGGCCGATTGGCTGCAGGCGGTGACGGCTGCAGCGATGGCCAACGGCAACAACAGGGTGCGGATCGTGGTCTTCATGGGCGGGAGCCGAATGGATGTAGGGGGCGAGAGGGGTCAGGCGATGCGGCAGGCTTCGTCGAAGCCCAGGCGCGGGGAACGCGGGAAGATGCTGGCGGGGTCGCCATGGCCCAAGTTGACCAGGATGTTGGAACGGACGGACGTGCCGGCGAAGAACGCTTCGTCCACCTTGGCATTGTCGAAGCCGGTCATTGGCCCGCAGTCCAGCCCCAATGCGCGCGCAGCCAGGATCAAGTAGGCGGTCTGCAGGGCGCTGCTGCGCATCGCCACCCAGGCCAGATTGGCCTCGTCGCGGTGCTCGAACCAGGCCTTGGCGTCGGTGTGCGGAAACAGCACCGGCAGCTTCTCGTAGAAGCGCATGTCGTAGCCCACGATGGCCACCACGGGGGCCGCCATGGTCTTCTTGTAATTGCCCTCGCTCAGCGCCGGGCCCAGCTTGGCCTTGGCCTCGTCCGACTTCACGAACACGATGCGCGACGGCGTGGTGTTGGCCTCGGTGGGGCCGAACTTCATCAGGTCATACAGCCGGCGCAGGGTCTCGTCCGACACCTCGCCGGTGAAGGCGTTGTAGGTACGGGCGGTGCGGAACAGCTGGTCGAGCGCGGCATCGGAGAGCATCGAGGACATGGCATTCCCTGTATCGTGTATGGGCGACAGTGCACAGTGTATAGTTCCACTGGCGCGCGCAATGCAGCATATTCGGAACGAATAGATGCAGAACATGCAACGAAGCGCGCCTTCGCCCCCTGCCATTTGCGCCCTGCACGACGGCCGCGCAGGCAATGCCCGGCAGGCACTGGCACTGGCGCATGCCCTGACTCCGCATCCCGATGCACATGTGCTGGCAGCGCGCGCCCCCTGGCGCTGGTGGGCGCCGCGCAGGCTCCCCGGCGATGGTGCCGCGTTCGGTCCGGACTTCGCTGCGCTGCGTCGGCAGCCCCCCGCCCTGGCCATCGGCTGCGGCCGTCAGGCCGCGCTGGCCACCCGGCTGCTGCGCACGCGCGGCAGCATGGCGGTGCAGATCCTGGACCCGCGCCTTGACACCCGCCACTGGGATTTGGTGGTCGCACCGGCCCATGACGGCCTGCGCGGCGACAACGTGGTGGCCACGCTGGGCAGCCTGCATCCGGTGGACGACGATTATCTGCTTTGCGCGATTGCCGCGTTTCCCGCGCTGGCCGCCCTGCCTTCCCCGCACACGGTGCTGCTGGTCGGCGGGCCCACCCGGCATGCGGGGCTGGACGACGACGCTTTCGAATCGCTGCTGCAGCGGCTGGCAGCGCAGGCACGCGCGGAAGGCGGCAGCTTCAGCGCGATCGCCTCGCGGCGCACGCCGCCCGGCTGGCGCGCGGCGCTGGGACGCGTGGATGCCGCGCTGCCCGGCCTGCGCTGGCGCGACACCGGCGACGGCGCCAACCCCTATGCCGGGCTGCTGGCCTGCGCCGACCGGCTGGTCTGCACGCCGGATTCGGTGAACATGCTCAGCGAGGCCGCAGCGACCCGCGCGCCGCTGTTCGCATGGGCGCCGGAGCGGCTGCAGGGCCGGCCGCGCCAGTTCCTCGACGCCCTGCTGGCCAGCGGCCGAGCACGCCCGCTGGACGAGGCGTTGGCGGCCTTCCCCGTCACGCCGCTGCGCGAAACCGCACGCGTGGCCGAGGTCGTGCGCGAACGCCTGGGGCTGGCCACTGCCCCGATGTCGGCCAAGGCCTGACCACGGACGACATGCGCCACGGCAACGCTGGGCGATGCACCCACCGTCCTCTGCGACGGCGAAGGGTCACTGACCCGCGGCCTGCCCCCCGTCCACGAACTGCAGCCCCTGCGCATCGATCGCCGCGCGGATGGCGGCGCGGGCCTGCACAATGCGGGCGTCGTTCGGCGCACGCCGCGGGCGTCGATCCAGCGTGCAGCGCAGGCCGGTATCCAGCAGGTCGGCGTGCGCCTGCACCAGCGCCGCGTGGGTGGCCGCATCCAGCGCCCCCACCGCATGCGCCGCATCCAGCAATGCCGCAGTGGCGCGCGGCACCCGCAGTGCCGGTGCGCGGGCAGCGTCGCGCAGCACCAGGAACTGCAGCAGGAACTCCAGATCGACCAGGCCGCCCTCACCCTGCTTCAAGTCGAACAGCGCAGCGTCGCTCCGGTCCAGTTCGGCGCGCATCCGGCGCCGCATCGACCCCACGTCGTTGGCCAGCGCATCCGCTGCACGCGGCATCGACAGCACCTCGGCACGCACGGCCTCGAACACGGCCGCCAGCGCCGCATCGCCGGCAATCGCGCGGGCGCGCACCAGCGCCTGATGCTCCCAGGTCCACGCCCGGTGGCGCTGGTAGTCGGTGAAGCTGGCCAGCGTCGATACCAGCAGGCCCTTGGCGCCGTCCGGGCGCAGGCGCACATCGACATCGAACAAGCGGCCAGCACCCGTCCGCACGCCCAGCAGGGCCACGATCTTCTGTCCCAGCCGCGCATACCAGCGCGGCGCATCCAGCGGGCGCGGGCCGTCGGACATCGCCTCGATCGGCGCATCGAACAGGAACACCAGGTCCAGATCCGAGCCGAAGCCCAGTTCCTCGCCGCCCAGGGTGCCGTACCCCAGCACGGCGAAGCGGCCGCCGGGGATCTCGCCGTGCGCCGCCCGCACCTCGTCCGTCGCCAACCGCAGCACGCAGGCGACCACCGCATCGGCCAGCCGGGCCAGCCGACGCGCGCAGTCCTGCGCATCGATGCGGCCGTCCAGCAGCGCCAGCGCGAAGCGGAAGCTGAGTGCTTGCCGCACTTCGTTCAGCGCGTCCAGCGACGCCTCGATATCGCCGTCGCGCAGCACCGCGGCACACTGCGCCCGCATCGCGTCCGCATCCGGCAGCTCGCCGCCCACGCGCACGTCCAGCAACTCGTCCAGCAGCAGCGGATAGGCGGCCAGCCGCTCGCCCAGCAGCGCGCTGCGGGCCAGGGTATCGACCAGGCGCGCCACCGCCACCGGCTGCTCGTCAAGCAGCGCGAGGTAACTGGAGCGACGCAGCAGCGTGTGCAGCAGCGGCAGCACCCGCCGCAGCACGGCATCGGGCTGGACCGACGCAGCGGCCTGCTGCAGCAGCGCAGGCAGCACCCGGTCGAGGCGCGCGCGCGCCGCATCCGACAGCTCGCGCACGCCGGGCGTGCGCGCGAAATCGCGCAGGGCGGCATGCAGGTCGCCGGCATGCGCGAAGCCGGCGGCCGCCAGCGTCTCCGCCCCGCCGTGGTCGGGCAAGGCGCGCCAGTAATCCGCCAGCGCGTCGCTGCCACTGGCGCGGCGGCGGCGCGGCGCCAGCAGTGCGGAAAATTCCTCCGTGACGCGCGCCCGGTGCCCGGCCAGGGCCGCCGCCAGCGCCGCCCAGTCGGCGAAATCCAGCGTGATTGCAATGCGCGCCTGTGTCAGTGCATCACCCGGCAGCGCATACGTCTGCGCATCCGCCAGCATCTGCAGGCGGTTCTCCAGCCGGCGCAGGAAACGGTAAGCCTGCGCCAACGCCTCGGCGGCCTCCACCTCCATGTGGCCAGCGTCTGCCAGCGCGTGCAGGGCCTGCAGCAAGCGTCGGGTGCGCAGTGCCGGCTCGCGTCCGCCGCGGATCAGTTGCAGCGCCTGCGCCAGGAATTCGATCTCGCGGATGCCACCCGGGCCCCGCTTGATGTCGTCGGCCATGTCCTGTCGCGCCACCTCGGCAGCGATCATCGCCTTCATCGCGCGCAGGCCATCCAGCGCGCCGTAGTCCAGATAACGCCGGTACACGAACGGCCGCAGCGTCTCCAGCAGGCGCGCGCCGGCGTCCAGGTCGCCCGCCACCGGCCGCGCCTTCTGCCACGCGTAGCGCTCCCAGTCGCGGCCCTCGCGCTGGAAGTACTGCTCCATCGCCGCGAACGACAGCGCGATCCGGCCGGCGCTGCCGAACGGGCGCAGCCGCAGGTCCACGCGGTGGCAAAAGCCGTCCGCCGTCACCTCGTCCAGCAGCTTGGCCAGCTGCTGGCCCAGCCGCGCGAAGTAATCCTGCGCGTGCAGCGGGCGCGGGCCGTCGGACTCGCCTTCGTGCTCGTAGGCGTAGACCAGGTCGATGTCGGAGCTGAAGTTCAGCTCGCTGCCGCCCAGCTTGCCCAGGCCGAACACCACCAGCCGCTGCGGCGTGCCGTCGCCCGCGCGGACCACGCCGAAGCGGCGCGCGAAGTCGGCTTCCAGTGCCTCCAGCGCCAAGCGCAGGCAGGTTTCCGCCAGCGCGCTGCTGCCGGCCAGGATTTCCTCCACGTCCGCGCCTTCGACCACGTCGCGCCACACCAGCCGGGTGGACTCGGCTTGCCGGTAGCGCCGCAGCTGGCGCGCCCAATCGCCGGGCGCATCGGGCGCCAGCACCGGCGGCGCCAGCGGCGTGGCCGCATCGGCCCGCAGCGTCGCCAACAGCGCGCCCTGGCGCGCCAGCACGTCAATGGCGAAATCGCTGGCCAGCGCCAGACGCGCGACGGCGGCCTCGTCCTGGAAATCGCAGCCGGCAGCGCGCAGGCGCACCAAGGCGCGTTCGCGGATGCCGGCCAGCGCCGGCGTGGTGTCTTCGCTCATGGCCTGATTGTGGCATCGCCGGCGCGCGGCTATCGTGCGCCACCATGAGCGAATTGCTGGATCTTGCCGCGCTGCTCCGCGCGGACACCCCGCTGCTGGTGATCGAAACGCCGGACGAACACCGGGTGATGGAGCTGTTCCGGCAGTCGCTGATGCACGTCTGGCGGGCACTGTACCGCTGGAGCGTCACCGAGGGCCTGCGCCGGATCGACATGGACCGCGAGGACGACAGCGGCCTCGCGCCCGACCTCAGCGCCACCCTCAACGCGATGCGCGATGCCCAGCAGCGCGGCGTCTACCTGCTGATGGACGCAACGCCCTATCTCGGTTACGCCAGCTACCAGCGCGCCCTGCGCGACATCATCCAGCGCCGCGGCTGCCAGCCGCACGTCGTGGTCCTGGTGGGCACCAAGGTCGAGCTCCCCGAGGCGCTGGCACCGTTCGCGGCCCGCTTCTCGCTGCGCCTGCCGGATGCCAACGCCCTGCTCAAGCTGGTCAAGGACGAGGCACGCGAGTACGCCCTTCAGAACGGCGGCAGGCGGGTGGAAGCGAACGCCGACGCGGTGCGCCAGATCGTCCGCAACCTGCACGGTCTCACCCTCACCGATGCGCGCCGCATCGCCCGCCACCTGATCTGGCGCGACGGCGCGCTGGACTTCGACGACCTGCCGGAACTCGCGCGCCTCAAGTTCGACCTGCTCAACAAGAGCGGACACCTGCATTACGAGTACGACACCGCGCGCTTCGCCGACGTGGGGGGTGCGGCGCGCCTGAAGCGCTGGGTGGAACAGCGCCGGCCGGCGTTCACCCAGGATCCCGCCCCGCCCGGATTGCCGCCGCCGCGCGGGATGCTGCTGCTCGGGGTGCAGGGCTGCGGCAAGTCCCTGCTGGCCAAGGCGGTCGCCGGCGGCTTCGGCGTGCCGCTGGTGCGGCTGGACTTCGGCGCCCTGTACGACAAGTACCAGGGCGAGACGGAAAAGAACTTGCGCGACGCCCTGGCCTCGACCGAGCAGCTGGCGCCCTGCGTGCTGTGGATCGACGAAATCGAGAAGGCGCTCGCCACCGACGGCGGCGATACGGACGGCGGACTGTCCCGGCGCGTGCTGGGGCACCTGCTGACCTGGATGGCGGAGCGCCGCAGTCGCGTCTTCATCGTCGCGACCGCGAACCAGGTGCAACAGCTGCCGGCGGAGCTGCTCCGCAAGGGCCGCTTCGACGAACTGTTCTTCGTCGACCTGCCCGGCCCGGCGACCCGCGCCGAGATCTTCGCCCTGCACCTCGACCGCCGCGGACTGCCGCGCGACCGGATCGACCTGTCCGCGCTGGCGGCCGCGGCGGACGGCTATTCCGGCGCGGAGATCGAGCAGGTCATCGTCAGCGCCCTGTATGCCGCGCACGCCAGCGGCGGGACCCTGGACACGCACCTGCTGATGCAGGCGATCCGCGACACCCGACCGCTTTCCGTGGTGATGGCCGAACAGGTGCAGGCGCTGCGCGACTGGGCACTGCCACGCACGGTGCCGGCGGACTGAGGCCGCGCGTCACCCGGAGCGCAGGCATAAAAAAGCCCGCTTCGACCGGAGTCTCAGCGGGCCTGCTCCCTCCCCCACGTCGGGACGCGGGGTGATCGTGAAGGAAGCGTTAGTGCCTTGCACGCTGCACTGCAAAAAAGGACTCGCCGGTTCACGAATGCCGACGCAACAGTCAGTCCGGCCGCGGCCCCTTGCCCAGGTCCTTGAGGATTTCCCGCGCCGCGTTGCGCCCCGGCAAGCCCGTCACGCCGCCACCGGGATGGCTGCCGGAGCCGCACAGGTACAACCCGCCGAACGCACCGCGGTAGGCGCCCTGGCCCAGCAGCGGGCGCGCGCTGAACATCTGGTCCAGCCCCAGCGCGCCGTGGAAGATGTCGCCCCCCATCAGGCCAATGCGCCGCTCCAGGTCGAGCGGACTCAACGCTTCATACCCCAGCACGCTGCGGGCGAAGTTGGGCGCGTAGTCGTTGACGGTGTCGATCATCAGCTTCGCCACGGTGTCGCGGTGCGCGTCCCAACCACCGTCCGCATCGGCGATGGCCGGGTTCACCTGCTGGCAGAACAGGCTGGCCACGTGCTGGCCGGGCGGCGCCAGTGTGTCGTCCAGGGTCGAGGAGATCACCACTTCGACGATGGGCTTGCGCGCCCAGCCGGGGTTGTGCGCGCGCGACTTGGCATCGAAATAGGCCTGCTCGAAATACCGCAGCGACGGCCCGATCAGGATGCCGCTCTGGTGGTGCGGCTGCAGCCGGGTGCCGGGCATGGCGGTGAAATCCGGCAACTCCGACAGCGCCACGTTCATGCGGAAGGTGCCAGACCCGCAGCGATAGCGGCGGATGCGCTGCGCGGTGTCATCGTCCAGCTGGCCAGGCTTGACCAGTTTGGAATACAGCAGCTTCGGGTTGAGATTGCTGGCGACGATGCCAGCGCGCAGCTCGCGCCCGTCCGCCAGCGTCACGCCCACCGCCTTGCCGCCTTCCACCAGCAGCTGCGCCACCTCGGCCTCTGTTTCGATGGCCACGCCGCGCGCTTCGCACTCCTTGCGCATGGCCTGGGTGATCGCGCCCATGCCGCCGATAGCGTGGCCCCACGCGCCGGCCTTGCCGTTCACCTCGCCGAACACATGGTGCAGCAGCACGTAGGCGCTGCCCGGCGTGTACGGGCTGGCGAAATTACCGACGACCGAATCCCAACCCAGCGCGGCCTTCAGTGGCTCGCCCTCGAACCAGTCGTCCAGCAGCTCGCCGGCGGACTTGGTGAACAGGTCCAGCAGGTCGCGGCGGCCGCGCATGTCCAGCGACTTCAGCTGCTTCGCCACCGCCGCGGAGTGGAGCCAGTCCGCCAGCACGAAGCGATCGCTCACGTTCGGCGGCGTGCGCCGCATCAGCTCGCGCAGCACGACGACGATGCGATCGAGCATGGCGTAGTACTCCGGCAGGCGCTGCGCATCGCGCGCCGACCACTTCGCCACCTCGCTCTGCGTGTGCTCGCCGCCGAGGCGGAAACTGCGCCCGTCCGGCAGCGGCAGGAAATTCGCGTAGGGCCGCTCGACCACGCGCAGGCCGTGCTCGTGCAGACGCAGGTCGCGGATCACCGCCGGGTTCAACAGGCTGACCGTGTAGCTGGCCACCGAATTGCGGAAGCCGGGATGGAATTCCTCGGTCACCGCCGCGCCGCCGACCAGGTGGCGGCGCTCCAGCACCCGCACCTTCAGGCCGGCACCCGCAAGATAGGCGGCGCAAACCAGGCCGTTGTGGCCGCCGCCGATGATCAGGACATCCTGTTGCGTGTCGCGCACGTGCACCCACCGGATCCGGGACGATGCGCCGATGATCCGCGCCCGGCCGTGAAAACGGAAGGCCTGTTGAAGTGGCCCATCCCGGCCCGGAAAGCAGCGTCGAGACACATGCTGGTGCTGCAGGCGTTGGGCGCTACCGCATGGCGATGCAACCCGTCCGCGGGGTGATGGTGCATTCCGGTCAAGGCTCCCAGTTCACCAGCAGCCGCTGGCATCCGTTCCTGAAAATGCATCGGATGGTGCCGCGAAATCACCAAGGTTCAGTGGATTATTCAGACCTTGCCGAGGAAAGGTCTGAGCAACTCCGCTGCCCTCGGCAAAAATTCGGTTAGAACCCGGCGAGTGCTCACCCTCGAAATGCGGTGATGGCGCCGGTGTCTGCGGGAGCGCAGGCACAAAAAACCCCGCGAATCCGCGGGGTTGGCTGCGACACGTGGTTGGTGGCTATGGGTGGACTCGAACCACCGACATTATGAGAACGTGTGCGATCGGATATCTCATTGCCGTACAAAATACCGGAAAATACTTCGTTATACATCAGATGCTTAGGCGACCCCTGACAGGCGATCTACTTTAAAGTCAATCTAAGCTATACAAAATCGGACACAGAGCCTTGTAGAACGTGTACCCTGACACTCCGACGCCCAGCCTGAGTCTGTGTGCCTGATCTGGTAGCTACGCCCAACGGGGAGGTCGCGGATGACGACGCCGCACTCGCAGCCATTTTTCCAACCCCGGCTGGAATCGAGGCAGTCTGGCTTATAGAAGCGCTGCTCAGCGTTTTCGATTCAGTGCCTTGGGCAACAGCACTGCTCGGCGGGGACCAGTACAGATCGGTCTTGGAGAAGATCCTCGAGCGCCGCAATTTTTCTTTGCCTGACGGGCAAAAAGGTCGATTACGCGTTGAGCTGACCGGGCAGTACGCCGCCGCAGGGTTGATGGTCGGCAGACGGGGCGAACTTCCCGTTCGAAGCATGCAGTCGTTCCGCGCTCTGATATGGCTTGTCTTAAAGCATTCCACCACCAGCCGGAACGCTACACACGTCCGAGATCTCGCGAACGCTGTTCGCGCAGCGGCCAACTTGAGGGGCGGCCAACCTAACCCGCTCAATGACGTATTACCTAATCTAGCCGCGGCAAATTGCCTGCAGCAAGCCATCGAGAGCCTCGCCCCCCTCGACAGTTCAACCCACCAGACACTGAAAAACACTTGGGTGACATGGCTGCGCCCGTCTCTAGAGGCCTTAGAGAAAGACCCGGGTTCTACCCCGAAATCACGGACGGTTGTGAAAGAGCTGAGAACTTCTGATCCTGCCTGGCGACCCTACGTCGCATCCTCGGGTTGTGGAATCGCTCGATGTATTCGAACACATCGGACC
>NZ_JBKBPN010000006.1:0-146900 GCF_046293095.1 Thermomonas sp. | reverse complement strand
AGCCTGCTCAACCGCACCGCGCTTGAACTCCGCACTGAACTTCCTTCGCTTCGACATGAACACTCCTCATGGCCCTGCATCGGCCTTCTCGTAAGTGTCCGTGAAAACGGGGGTGAACCCCTTGCTTTGCAGCAAGGACCTCAAACGGATGGGGTTCGTGAGGCCATTTATCAGGAGGTGCGACGCAGAGCATCTACCGTAGCAAGCGGCGCATGGAGCGGCTGTTCGTTTCCTCCATCATCTCCCCATCCAGAAAGCGCCCTCGGAAGAGGATTCGCGTACAGGGTGACCCGCTTGGGTCCCCTGTACTGGACGGGTTGGCCGAGCTCTGAGGTACTGCTCGGCCGCACGACAGCCTAGGTGTGGCGAGAGCCCATGATATGGCCTTGCGAATGAGCTACCTCACTGAAGCAACAATGGCCGACCTCAGCAATCCGGCGGATTTCGCCAATCTGGGAAGCCACAGCGCGCGGATTCCTTGACCCTTCGAGCGATTCGGTATGGCCGAACGTATTGCTTATCAATAAGGACGATGAGGTAGACCAAGCCAATTACCATCGCGATGGGAATAGGGATGAGAGTTAGGCTCTTCAGTTCACCGAACCCGGTCTTTAGCAGGATGTAGACCGCAAAAACAAATGTAACAGCCATCATAAGGAGGCCATATATCAGCAGGCTGCGCGGCGCATCAATGGTGGCTGGGTAGTGGTCGTAGCGCAGGCTTCCCGATCGTTTGAGCAGACAGATCTCATCATCGGAGAGGTCAGCCTCACGCTTGAGGGCAAAGATGGATTTCCGTTGTGCGGCGTTGACAGAAAATCCGAACCGCTTCTTGAACACGACCTCATCGTTTTCAGCCGCCGTGTCTCGTCCTTCTGGCGAGATCTCGGACTCCCGCACGGCGTCACGGACAAGTTCGATCATGCTCTCAACTGCTTCATTCTTGCCTGTCCGCGACACATCGGCGCACTCCTTCTGGACCGCGCGCAAGAGCGGAACAACGTTATCGCACTGATTCCCCTTGTCCTCATCGGCCACGTGCCACCGCCAACGCCACGACATCTGTGACGAGTTCTTGACTGATGCGGCCTTGTTCCAGAGCAACCTGGTAGAGGGCGCGGATCACCCGGGTCCGGTGCTCAGGACGCATCTGCCGGCCAAGCCGGCTAAGTTCGTCGTCCAGTGCGCCGACCACTCCATTGATCAGTGCGAAGTCAATTTCCGGAGATCGCGCGACTTTCGGCTCGATCTCGTCGCCTGACATCAGCCAGACCGGGTCGATCCCATACTGGTCATAGATGGCTTTAATCAGACCCGCGGGCGCTTCGCGCTCGCCGCGCTCGTAATGAACGTACGACCTCTTCGAAACGCCGACGGCTTCAGCGAAGGCCTCTTGGCTCATCTTGAGCCCTGTTCTGACCGTAGCCAAGCGCCTTCCAATGAGAGCCTTGTCGATTGGACTAGTGGAAGATCCCATTCAAGTGATACCCATTTGTGCACTACCGTGAAGCGCAATTATGCGCTATAAGCTAGCACATGGGATCCTCGATGGCACAACACGAAGCGCTGAAGGCTCGGCTGCGCGTTGCAGGGTCTTCCTTCGCAATCATTGCGCGAAACCTGAACATCCAGCCCACGACGGTTTCAGCCACGTCGTTGGGCAAACGCCGCTCCAGGCGAATCGAGGCCGCCATCGCCGACGCGCTGGGCACGACACCTGAAGCGATCTGGCCAGATCGCTACCCGGCGCACAAAGGAGGTGCTACGTGAGCTAGATGTGCCTGCCGCCAAAGCGCGGAATGCAAAAAGGCCCTCAGCGTTGGCGCGCTAGAGGGCCTTGAGGTGCAACGGACTTGTTCGTCCACCGCACTATGCATGGCCGCATCCCTCTCGTCAAGCCCTCACCGGTGATTTTTGCCTTGGTGACGGGCAGCTTTTGCCGGAATCAATGCCATGCACGACACGAAAGAGGCGGCGCCGCCCCTGCCCCATAGCGCTCGCGTTTTGACGCAGGCAGAGGAAAAACGCCTCGACATCTATCTCTACCACTCTCCCAAGGCCAACGGTCGACTGGTCACGGTCGTCGAGCCTTGCCGCCTTGCAATAGCGCTAGCGCTTGAGTTCGATCCGGATGTCACCGCGTTCGTGGAGCGCCCACGTTCTATTGCCGCTGACGATCAAAATGTAGAGCTCTGCTTCTGGATTCGTAGGTCAGATAACAGTGAGCAATATGTCTTGTTTAGACGGCAAAACAAGCCAACCGTTCACGCTGTAAGGAAGGAAGAAAGGCTGTGTGCGAGCGTGCTCGCAGCCTGCAAGAAGGCCGGAATAAATCTCTCAATTAAAAAGGCCGCTTCTATCGCAACAGAGCGAATAGCAAACGCAACGCGTTTGGAAATGCTGCCTTACGTGCAGTCGGCTACAACACTGCACTCAATCGACGTCCTCGTGCCTGCAATCATGCAGCACATGAAAATCTACCGCACGAGCTCCTTTCATGGACTGGAAAGATCTCTGCCGCCTTTCGATTGGCGCGACGTACGTAGCGCGACATGTGCGCTTATCCATCAAGGCCGCCTACGCATTGATCCCACACAACGCTTGACCACCACAACCGCAGTCCATTTTGTGGAGAAGGACAATGCGTGACCTTTCACCACAGGTTCTGTCTGAATGGGATGAGTTCACCACGGACCACCTTAAAGAAAAGGAACAAGTCGCGTTCCACGCGCGGAAGAACGCCATCATCGCAGTCGCCAGAGGCATGTCCATGGCATCAGCGGCAAAGAAGTATGGCGTTAATGCCAAAACGCTGTCAGAAACGATCAACAAGGCTGTCCGCGTGGCTTCGGACGGAAGAATGCATGGATGGCGAGCCGCCCTCCCCTACAAGGTAAGGACAGCTGGTAAAAAGACTCCGGTCGAGTTTCCGAAGAATGCCGGACCAGGCGCATTTAGGGCGTTTCTAACACTGGCGCCCAGCGTCTGCGAGTTCCTGGAGTCGTACACAGGCCGCCTTCCAGAACGCAACTTCCCAAGCAAGCAGTTCGAGTCGTTCTTTTCAAAGTATCGGTCAAAGGTCAAAGAACTTGTTCCCAAGGACCGATACCCCGCCAATGACCCCAAATGCGCCCGGCGCAGCGTGATTGACTACATCCGCCAACAACGGCAAGGAAAGCCTTTTGTCGACGAAGCCTTCGAGATCGAAGATAACGTCGCGGCTGCTCAGTTTCCAGATGTATTTGCGTTGCAGTTGTGTGACTGGACTCAATACGATGGTCACCCCCTCGACTGCGACATCTACGTGGAGGGTGAAGACGGCGATGGTCAGTCGGCCCTGCAACGCATCACCTGTACGTGGCTGCTGGTGGGCTATCTCGCGCTCCTGCGCATGTGCTGCAGCTGGAAGCTGTGCTTCGGAAAGAACTACAACGGCACGGACTTCAACGAAGCGTGCGCCAACGGTTTGCGCTCATGGACGCCGCGGGCGCTCGTGTCGCCCTCAATGGTCTACATCGCCGGAAGTGGGATTGGAACGTCGGAAGCCATCGGCTTCGTAGCCTGCGGGGCCATCACGAGCATGGACAATGCCATGGCGCACCGACTCAACGTCAACCGCCAAAAGCTCGCGAGCCAACTTCGAGGCGTTATTCACTTTGGAAAAAGTGGCGTACCGGAAACCCGCGGACATCTCGAGGCATGGAACAAGCGGTTGGAGGAGACGACCATCAGAAAGCTTCCCGGCGGCTACCGACCCGCCGGCGACGTTTCGGAGAAAGAAAGCACCAACAACTACAACTCGGCCAACTATCCATCGTCACCTGATGCACTTGAGGACCTGATGGACGTCACGATCAGCGCTTCAAATGTCGGTGAACGGGAATGTTTTCAATTGCGCTCCCCGACACAGGTCCTGCAAACATTCCATGCGTCAGGCGGGTGGATCTTCTCTACAACCAGTCTTGATGATCAAGCGTGCGAACTATCTCAACTACAGTTCTCTGGGGTGTTCAGAGGATCGAAGAAGAACAAGAAACAACCATACGTTCGATTCCAGTACGCGAGGTATCGATCGACGGCAGTAAAGAATCGTTGGGACTTGATTGGACAACGATTCATTGCTCGCGTCGATATTCATGACGCGCGATTCATCAGGCTCTACGACGAAAGCGGCGAGCTTTTCGTCGTCTTGCGAGCCATTCGCCCGTGGAGCCGTACGCCACATAGCTTGGCGCTGCGTCGATTGATACACCGCAACTCAAAGAAAGGCCATTTCGAAGTAAAGGGCACCAGCGACGCAGTGGAAGTCTATCGCAACTTCCTGCGCAGCCTCTTCGCATGCAGCCCAGATGCCGCCACGATGATGGCGCAACATAGAGATGCCTTCGACGCAATTCCAGATTCAAAGGAAACGAAGCCACCTACCGAGCCATCCCAGGCCAGGAAGGCGCGAAACGTATTCGTGCCTCTCAGCGGCCCCGTCACGTTGGGCAAGAAAGGGAGCCTGAAGTGACCGCATTTAAGGCTAACGGCACCCCAATTGTGCCCACCAGAGGCATGGAGAGTGGTCTCACTAACCTCGCGGCGGCGATAGAAGCTGAGTATGGGGGAATGGGATTGCATTCCTTGACGCGCTTCGGGAAAACCACGCTAGCGGAATACATCGAGGCATGCCACGGCTGGCTCGATACTCCCTATGTCGCGACACTTGCCCGTCTCCGTGACCTAAAGTCTGGCCAGGGCGCCTTTTATGACTGGTTCACGGCACGCCTCGGCCTGCAACCTATCACTCAGCAAGCACCAGAACAAAAGCTGCTCAGGATAGTTAACACAGTCACCCTAAAGACCCAGGCGTCCAAAGCAAAGCTCTTCCTGTTCATCATGGACGATGCGAACTTGCTTGAGGCTGAGAGTTTTCAGTACTTCATCGACATTGACAACGCTCTTGAAGAAGGAGGGCAGAGATTCTTTCTGCTGTCCCTGTTTCAGGACAATCACACCGTCGGGCGCCGGGAAAAGATCAACAAGCTAATCGTGACTCCGCAGGTTCGCAGTCGCTTCTTGACTAGGTATCACGCCTTGCACGGACTCCGTGGCATAGCCGATCTTCATACCTATCTTCAACGTTTCGAGGATGAAGTCGAGACGGCGCCAGGATCGGGAGTCACTCTTCCCAGGCTCATGTCGCCATCGCTCTACGATTCCGGCTGGCGCATGTGTGAATCAGCGCAACTGATCTGGGAAACTGGCCAGCAGTATCGTGCTGCAGCTGGCAAGCAAGTTGACGGCGAGTGGCCCCTGAAAGCTTTCAGTCTCATAGCCAACTTTCTAGCACAACGTACGATTTGCAAACCAATGTTTTCGACGATTACAGCGTCGGATATTGAGCTTGCGGTCCAGTTTTCCGATCTTGCTGCCTATGACGGGGAGTCCGGTGAAGTGGACTTCAGTGACGACGATGACTGACGCTGATTGGAGGATGGCGCACCGATCAAGCGACGATCTTTTCGGTGTTTCTGCTTTTGGCCTGCTCACCCAAATCCTGCGATTGAACTGCTTGACTCCGACTCACGCGTTCTCCGCTTTGGGTGTTCGCCTCAACTACAGCGAAGATTGGAGTCTGCGTCTTAGAAAATCAGACAAGTTGCGCGCTTCCATCGTGAAGAAAATGCCTTCTTCCGAACCTCTGGCCACACTTTGGGATTCGAGTCCTTGGCAAGCGTTCGGCTCCGGGCCTGGTTTTGCCAACCCGACCCTCACGACGTGTCGCGAGTGCATGCGCAGTGGGTTCCATTCAAACCTTTTCCAGATGCCCTGGGTGAACCAATGCCCATGGCATCGATGTCCACTTGCAAGCAAATGCGAGAGGTGCTCAACCCCCTTCTGGAAAAGCGTGGTTCGCGACTCTCCAATTTTGCTGTGCTCGTGCGGATTCGACCCCGTCGATTTGAAAGAAATCTTGCACGAGTCTCCGGATCAGATCGCTAAACGTGTTGCAATGATCCGGCGTTACTTGAAGTGGGCGGAAAAGAGTCGAGGAAGCCGAGATGCATTCGGATTCGAGGGCTCACCGTTCTTTTGGGACCACACGGAATCATCCGGCAATGATCGTAAACCGTGGTGGAAACCTGGCGCTCCAGCCGTTTCCCTTCTGGTCAGACACACTGTTGCTAGTTTTCAAGCGTCTTGCGTTGACGGAGAGTTGACCCGCATAGCGCGGGACATAAGTGACACCAAAGAGTTCTTCATCGAGCTCCCCACGTCTATCGCATCATCTATGAGAAGCGTCTCTTCAGCAGTTGCTAGCCAGTTCCCAGAAGATGCGTTTTCAGCACGTGAACGCGTGTTACTCGGCCTTGAGCAACATTCTGGTGCGGCCACTGAGCGTGCGCGGATGCCAATTGTTCTCCTACCCGCTTTCACCGTGACCACGCGAGCCTTCTTTGACGGCAGAATTCTGTCGATGAAAGCGCAAATGATCATCCGTGAGATTAGCGAAGCCATCTGCCGTGAAGACTGTGAACCTGAGCGCATGTACGGGCTACTGGTGGCTCTTGAGCGAATCGTATGTCGTGCTTACGCTGAAGCAACCAACATTTCTTTAACGCGGGTCGTAAGTAGGTCGAATCCGTCTCCCATCGGAAAACTCTGGTCACCTGCCGTGATCGTCCGATACAAGCGTGAAAAGACCTTTCTTCGGTTCCTGTGGATGCGGGAGAAGGTCAATCATGAAAATCCCTGAGACATGATCCGACCTGATTAGCCCCGACCCTCAGCCGCGAGTCGCAGGATTTGCGCCGCCTGTGGCACAGCATGGTGCCACCTGAAGCCAACGAGGTGGCGCCATGGGCATCAACCGCGTGCAGTTCCAGCCCGGCCTTTGGATGAGCGAGTTCATCCACCGCTACGGCACCGAAGCAAAGTGTTACCGGGCCTTGTACAAGTGGCGCTGGCCTGAAGGCTACCGCTGCCCGGCCTGTGCCGGACGCGCGCGTTCGCGATTCAGGCGCGGCGATGCGATCTACTACCAGTGCCGCGCTTGCCGGCATCAGACGACCTTGACGGCGGGCACCCTGTTCGAAGGCACCAAACTGCCGCTGCGCACCTGGATGCTGGCGATGCACCTGCTGACCTCGACCAAGACAAATTTGGCTGCGCTGGAACTGATGCGCCACCTGGGCGTGACCTACAAGACCGCCTGGCGCCTGAAGCACAAGGTCATGCAGGCCATGACCGAGCGGGAGGATTCCAGAAAACTCCAGGGTTTCGTGCAGCTTGACGACGCCTATTTGGGCGGCGAGCGCAACGGCGGAAAGCCCGGGCGCGGATCGGAGAACAAGCAGGCGTTCGTGATCGCAGTGCAGACGGACGAACACCTCGAACGCCCGACCTTCGCAGTGATCGAGCGGGTCCGCAGCTTCGACAACGCCTCGCCCAACGACTGGATCACGCGCCGCCTGGCACCTGAGTGCGAGGTCTACAGTGACGGCTTGGCTTGCTTCCGCCGGCTCGAAGACGCCGGCCACGCCCACACAACGCTCGACACCGGCGGCGGCCGCGCCGCCACCGAAGTGGCTGGAGCGCGATGGGTCAACGTCGTCCTGGGCAACCTCAAGCGGGCGATCAGTGGCACCTACCATGCCGTCAAACAAGCCAAGTACGAGCGGCGTACCGTTTCAACCGCCGGTTCCGCCTGCGCGAGACGCTGTCGCGACTTGCGACCGCGATGATGCGGTGCAAACCATGTCCGAAGACGCGTCTGCGGATTGCGAGCAACTTTCATGGCTGAGAGTCGGGGCTAATCAGGTGGTACGATTCAGGTGTCCCCTACGCGCCTACTTTGCGTAGAAATCTCTGCAACGCATCAACCACGTGCCAGCCATTTCTACAATGGACAACCTCAGCGCACCTTTTTCTGCCCTGCCCGCGGGAGACTGCGCCTACAGATGTAGAAGGATGCTCCGTTAAATTAATGACTTGGGCTGCGCGGAGTTATCTACCGTGAACACTCCGCAATCCTTCAAGCAAGAGCTGCACACACGATGTCTTCCATCCGATGCATCCCGGCGCCCAGCCTGCGAGTCGGCATGTATCTGCACAAGATCGGCGGATCGTGGCTGCAGCATCCGTTCCTGCGCAACAGTTTCCTGCTGACTGACCCCGAGGATGTCCGCAGGATCCTGGAATCAGGCATCGACAGCGTCTGGATCGATGAATCCAAGGGCGACGCGCTGCAGGATGTCGAAGCGGTCGGCGAATCCCTTTATCCATCGCCCTCCGGCGCGGACGTTGCACTTCCAGACACGCCACAGCAGGCGTTGCCGGCAGCCTCCAGACCGCAGCGCCCGGACGCATCGACAGCCACTCCGCTGGATCTGGAGATCGAGCGTGCCCGGCGCATTTGCCTGGCCGGCAAAGCGCAGGTACAGGCGATGTTCTCGGACCTGCGCCTTGGCAAGACCGTGGACCAGGCGTCCGTGATGCCGCTGGTGGAGGAAATCGCGGACTCGGTCTGGCGCAACCCGGCCGCGATGATCAGCGTGGCGCGCCTGAAGACGCACGATGATTACAGCTACCTGCATTCGGTGGCGGTCTCCGCCCTGATGTTGGCGCTGGCACGCCAGCTGAAGCTGGAGGACCGGTTGGTGCGGGTTGCAGGCATCGGCGGGCTCATGCACGACCTGGGCAAGGCGTTCATGCCGCTGGAAGTCCTGAACAAGCCTGGCCGGCTCACCGACGAGGAATTCGCGGTCATGAAGACGCACCCGGCGGCCGGCGCGGATGCTTTGCGGGAAGGAGGATGCATGCCGGAGGTCATCGACGTGGCCCTGCACCACCACGAACGCATGGATGGCCGCGGTTACCCCTATGGATTGCGCGAAGACGAGATCTCACTGCTGGCCCGGATGGGCGCGGTGTGCGACGTCTACGATGCCGTCACCTCGATTCGTCCCTACAAGCGACCGTGGGATCCTGCCATGGCCATGCGCGAGATGGCCCGCTGGGACGGGCATTTCGACACCCGTGTGTTCAATGCGTTCGTGAAGTCCGTCGGCATCTATCCATTGGGGGCGCTGGTGCGCCTGGCCTCCGACCGCTTGGCCGTGGTCGTGGAGCCCGGCACGGACTCCCTGCTCAAGCCCAAGGTCCGCGCGTTCTACTCCACCCGCTCCCGCGAGAAGATCCTGCCGCAGGTGATCGACCTGGCGGCACCCGGCTGCCGGGACAGCATCGTCTCGCCAGAAAGCCCGGAGCAATGGGGGCTTTCCAACCTGGAGGCACTCTGGCTTTGAACGCGATATCCGCGGGTGACGGAACGCAGGGGGGGCGTTCCTCGCAGAATGAGATCTATCGGCTGGGTGCCAGCGGCCCCAGCCTGAACGCGGTCATTGCCGGCGTGGACGGAGCCACGCGTCGGCTCGCCCTCCTCCATATCGACGTCGATGGCATCGGCTCGATCAATGCCACCCTTGGCGAAAACATCGTAGAGCAGGCCCTGCGCGTGGTGGCACGCCGCCTGGCCCAGGCCGTTCCGGATGGCGCGTGGCTGTGGCGACTGGGCAGTGAGGAATTCGTCGCCGCGGTGGCCTACCGTGAGAACGAACCGGATGGTGAAGCGCTGGCCGAACGCCTGCGCGATGCCTTCGATGCGCCCGTGCAGGTGCCGCCGTTCGTGCTCGACGTGACGCTCTCGATCGGCATCGCCCTGTATCCCGACCACGCTCACGATGCCGCCAGCCTGCTGGTGGCAGCCGAGCAGACGATGCGGCGCGCCAAGCGCAGCGGGCCGGGCGGACAGGCGGTGTATGCCCCGGATTTTCCGGCCGATCCGGCGATGGAGGCGGGGCGGGATTACCAGGGCCACCGGTTTGTCGATGCCATTGCCCAGAGCGAGTTCCGTCTCTACTACCAGCCGGTGATCAGCGCGCAGGACGGCAGCATCGTCGCCTGCAGCTCGCTGCTGCGCTGGCACAACACCCAGGAGGGCGTCCTGCGTGCCAACCGCATCCTGCCGGCGGTCGAGCGCGCCGGTCTGGCGGGCGCGGTGGGCCTGTGGACCATCGAGACCGCCATCCAGCAGGTGCAGCGCTGGCGGGGCATGGGCATCGACTATCTCAATGCATCGGTGCCATTGGAAGGCGCGTTGTTGAGCCGCGCGGAATGCGTGGACCTGGTGGGCGAAATGCTCCACCGTCACGACGTCTCCGGCAGTGCAATCGAGTTCGAGCTGTCGGAGGCAATGCTGGCCCTGGACGCCCCGCATCTGTCCGAGAACCTCGCCGGGTTGCGCGCGCTGGGGGCCGTGCTGACTCTGTCGGACTTCGGCATGCGCGGCATCAGCCTGTCGACCCTGGCCCAGCATCCGCTGGACCGGTTGAAGATCGATCGCAGCTTCCTGCGCAACATCACCACCAATCCGCGCAGCGCCGCGCTGGTGCGCGGCATCATCGCCATGGGCCACCGCCTGGGCATGACGGTGGTGGCGAAGGGCGTGGAGACCGACGCGGAGCTGGGCTTCCTGCGCCGCAACCAGTGCGATTTCTTCCAGGGTTACCTGTTCAGCCCCCCCCTGCCCGGCACCGACATCGACGAACTTCTGCGCCAGCGGTTCCTGTTGCCGCACGTCTTCCAGGACAGCCCGGCGCTGCAGCCCTCGCGCACGCTGCTGCTGCTGGACGATGAAGAAAACGTGCTGCGCGCGCTGGTCCGCTTGCTTCGGCGTGACGGCTATCGCCTGCTGGCGGCCTCCAGCGTCAGCGAAGCCTTCGACCTGCTGGCGCGCAACGACGTGCAGGTGGTGATGTCCGACCAGCGCATGCCGGACATGAGCGGAACCGAATTCCTTGCCCGCGTGCGCGATCTCTATCCGGACACCGTGCGGCTGGCGCTGTCCGGCTACACCGATGTCGACACCATCAGCCAGGCAATCAACCAGGGGGCGGTGTACCGGTTCCTGCTGAAGCCCTGGGACGACGCCGATCTGCGCGAGCACGTGCGTGCTGCGTTCCGGGAAGCGGAACAGCGTGGGACCGCCGACCGCGGGGGGTGAGGTCAGGCCGCCGTTGCCCCGGTGCGCGGCTGGTGGATGGGCAGCACCACCCGGAAGGTACTGCCCTGCCCGACTTTGCTGGTGACTTCGATACGTCCATGGTGCTTGGCCACGATGCCGTAGGAGATCGCCAGGCCCAGCCCGGTGCCGCGGCCGATCGGTTTGGTGGTGAAGAACGGATCGAACAGGTGGGGCATGGCCTCGGGCGGGATCCCGCAGCCGCTGTCGGTGATGCTGATCCAGACTTCGCGCTCGTCACAACCGCTGGCCAGGGCGATGGTGCCGCGCTGCTCGATGGCCTGGCCGGCGTTGAGCAGCAGGTTCAGGAACACCTGGTTGATCTCCGAGGCCAGGCATTCCACCGGTGGCAGGCTGGTGTAGTGCTTTTCCAGCCGGACCTTGTACTTGAGGTCGTTCCAGACGATGTTGAGGGTGGAGTCCAGCCCTTGCAGCAGGTCGGCCGGCTGCATCTTCTGGTCGCGGCCGACGCGTGAGAAGTCCTTCAAGTCCTGCACGATCTTGGTCACGCGCTCGATACCCTCGCGCGACTCTTTCAGCAGGTTTGGCAGGTCGCCGGCGATGTAATCGATGTCCAGCCGCTGTCGAGCCTGCAGCAGCTCCTCGCGCTGCCCGGCCGGATCCTCGGAGAACAGGGCTTCGTGGTACTTCTCCATCAGCGTCAGCAGCGCGGTGGCGTAGTCCTGCAGGGTGGCAAGATTGGAGCCGACGTAACCGATCGGGTTGTTGATTTCGTGCGCTACCCCCGCGGCAAGCTGGCCGATGGAGGCCATCTTTTCCGACTGCAGCAGTTGTTCCTGGGTGCTGGCCAGCCGGTCGACGGTGCGCTGCAGTTCCTCGTACTGGCGCTTGCGCTCGCCGCGCTCGCTGATATCGACCACCACCATGACGCAGTGGGCGCTGTCACGCGCATGGCCGAAATGGATCTCCAGCGACAGTGCAGGCGCAGCGTCCACTTGCACCACACCCTGCCAGTCCCCCTGACGGAGCGCGGTAGCCCAACCCTCGTCGGACACCAGGGCCACCAGCGCCTCGGGACCGCCGCCGGGGGCAATCCGCTGGGCCAGAGCACGTGCGGCCGGATTGGCCGCATGCACGGTACGGCTTTTGTCGAGGAACAGAATGGGGAAATCGATCGTGCTGGCGGCCCAGAGGGCATCCTCACTCCACAGCGCGGGCGGCGCGTGTGTGCTGTTCATCCGCTCCCCAGCCATCGCGACTGCGCCTGTGCGCTGGCGTAGCCGGCACCGTTATAAACGCCCGTGGATTCCGTCCGGCCCAGATGACGCAGCGTCCACGCCACCTCGCGGCGGCGGCGCGCCAACAGCACCGCATTGGCGCGATTGAGTTCGTGCAGCTCGCCGACCCGCGCCATGTCATCCGGCCGGGCCACCTGCTCGGCTGCCGCCAAGGCTTCCAGCTTGGCCTGGGTGGAGCGCATCAAACCGTCCACGTCGTGCTCCAGCAGCGCGCGGCGCTCGGCCTGCAGGGCCGACTCCAGCGCGTCCAGCGGGTGCACGGCGACCAGGTTCATCCCAGCAGCTCGCGTTCCAGTGCCAGCAGGCGGTTGGCGATGTCCTGCGGGTTGATTTCGTAGGTGCCGGAATCCAGCGCGTTGCGGATTTCCTTGATCCGCGCCATGTCCAGCTTGGCCGGACTGGCAAGTTCACGCGCCATCGCCTTGAGGCCGACGGCTTCGCCGGTCAGCCGCAGGCTGTCGACCGGAGGCGCGGCGGCCACCGTGGCATCGCGGGCACCGCCGGCGCGCGCCGGGCCGGAGTCGCCAACGACGGGCGTCTCGACAGGCTTGGCCGGCAGGCCGCCTTCGATTTTCGTGGTCATGGTGGGGCTCCGATGAAGGGGGGCGTACAGGATATCGGCAGGCCAAGGTGGGACTTTAGTCAAGAATCCGGAAAAACTTCAATTGACCACATCCACCGTGCCATCCGCTGCCAGACGGCCGCGGATGATGCGATGCGAGCTGTCATTTTCCACGTTCAACGTATCACCGACGCGGGCCTGGCCCAGCGCTCTCCCCCCCATTCGGACTTCGGTGCCGCCGAGGCGGGCGCGCAGGACCACCGGGTCTCCGCGCTTGACGATAGCGGCCGCTGTCGTGATTTCCTGAGCGGTAGATGCCGGGCTGGACGCGGGCGCCGGGCGGACGGGCACAAACAGGCGCCAGCCGGGGGTATCAGGACAACGTACGTCGGCCACGGCAGGGCTGTTGGCGACGGCAACCAGCGGCTGGCTGCAGGCCGCCAGCCGCAGCCCCGGGGCCACCACGGCCTGGGCACCGGCATCGCCATGAACGGCAGCCAGCGCCGCATCCCGGATCGCCTGCACCGGCTGCAGGCTCTGCGCGACCAGATTGGGGCTGCTTGCAAGCATCAGCAGGCAGGCCAGAGAGGGGGGCAAGGAGCGCATCGCGGATTCACGGCAGGAAAACACCGGGTTTCAGGGGCAAGAATCGTGCCGTACTCAAGCTGGCGCACGCTGGGCCGACAATGGGGTCATGCAGCGCAGACAACTCCTCGATCGCATCGACCAACGCATCCGCCTTGCCGGCCACAATCGGTTGGCCCTGCTGCTGTTCCGGCTGGGGGGGCGTCAGCTTTTTGGCGTGAATGTATTCAAGGTGCAGGAAGTCCTGCCCCGCCCCGCGCTGTTCACCATGCCGCAGCTGCCGGCCGGCTTCCTGGGGGCGGCGGATATTCGCGGGCGCACCGTGCCGGTGCTGGATCTGGCCTGTGCCATCGGTCAGCCCGGCGACGGCGCGGCCAACTATCTGGTGGTCACCGAGTTCAATCGCACGGTGCAGGGGTTTCTGGTGGCGGCGGTGGATCGCATCGTGAACATCGCTGTCGAGGACGTCCAGCCTCCGCCGGAGCTGGGTAACGATCCGCACTATCTGACCGGCGTCACCCGGTATCACGATGAGTTGATCCAGCTGGTTGACGTGGAAAGCGTGCTTGCCGAAGCCATGCCGCCACCGGCCGGCGGTGTGGAGATCGCGCCGATCGCCCATGCCGGCAGCCGGGAAGTGCTGGTGGTGGACGACTCGCGGGTGGCCCGCAACCAGATCCGGTATGTGCTGGACCAGCTGGGCCTGACCTGCACCCAGCTTTCGGACGGCCGGCAGGCGCTCGATCACCTCAGGCAGCTGGTGGCAGCCGGGCAGGATCCTGCGGCCCGCTACGCCATGGTGATCTCGGACATCGAAATGCCCGCCATGGACGGTTACACGCTGACGTCGGAAATCCGTCGCGACCCCGCGCTGAGTGGGCTGTACGTTCTCCTGCACACTTCGCTGTCGGGGGTGTTCAACCACGCGATGGTGGAGCGCGTCGGGGCGGATGACTTCGTACCCAAGTATTCCCAGCAGGAACTGGCGGATCGGATCACGGCTCGTCTCGCATCCATTGCCTGAATAACATCACGCAACTCATTGAATAAGATGATTTCAATCTTGCGGGATCGGGCGCGTCTGGCATCTTCCAGAGCCGCAGGCCCCGCTCTTGCAGAAGCGAGCCAGCCCGGCGCCAGGGCCGGGAAGCCCCGGCACGATCGGCCTGGCGAGGTCGCTGGCATGTAGTTTGCATCGGGTCATGCGGACATACCCCCGGAGGGGCCGCATGAGCGATTTCCTTGGCATCCACGGTACGGCGCTGGTGCTGCGCGAGCAGCGCCTACAGGTGCTTGCCTCCAACCTGGCCAACGCCGATACCCCCGGCTTCCAGGCGCAGGACCTGGACTTCAACACGGCCCTGCAGGCCGCGCTGTCCCCCGGTGCAACCGAAAATGGCGATGCCCTGCAGGCCGCCGTGGCGCAGGCCCGCTACGCCCGTCCGGGTATCCAGCCCAGCCTGGACGGCAATACGGTGGATACCCAGCGCGAGCAGGCCACCTACGCACAGGCGGCGCTGGAATACCGCGCCTCCATGGCGTTCGTCGAATCCAAGGTGAGGACCATGCTCACCGCCATCACCGGCCAGTGAGGGACGCGCCATGAGCAATCTACCGATCTTCGATGTCGCCGGGTCGGCCATGCAGGCGCAATCCGTGCGCCTCAGTACCGTCGCCAGCAACCTGGCCAATGCCAACACCGTTGCCGGCACGGCCGAGGGTGCCTACCGCGCCAAGCAGCCGGTCTTCTCCGCCACCCCGGTCGCCGCCGATCCCGCGCTGGCAGGCGTGCAGGTGGTGGAAGTGCGCGAAAGCGATGCCGCCCCACTCCGCCGCTATGACCCGGGCAATCCCTTGGCCGATCCGCAGGGCTATGTCTATGCCCCCGACGTGGATCCGGTCGCGCAGATGGTGGACATGATTTCCGCCTCGCGCAGCTACCAGGCCAACGTGGAGGTCTTCAACAGCGCCAAGGAACTGGCCGTCGCCACCTTGAACATGGGCCGCTGAGCATGAGCACCATTACTACCGGCAACCCCACAAACAGCGCATACGCGCAATACGCCTTCCCCGAGACAGGCAAAACCCGTTCGGACGGGATGGGCCAAGCGGACTTCCTGCGCCTGATGACCGAGCAGATGAAGAACCAGGACCCGCTGAATCCACTGAAGGGCGCGGAATTCCTCGGCCAGTTGGCGCAGTTCTCCACCGTGCAGGGCATCGAGAACATGCAGCAGGCCATGAACGCCATGGCCAGCGTGATGGAAAACGACCAGTCGCTGCGCGCCGCCACTCTGGTCGGTCGCGATGCCCTGGTCGAGGTGGACAGCGTTTCCCTCGGCGCGGGTGCCGGCGCCAGCGGCGAGATCGTCGCTACCCGTGCCGGCACCATCCAGCTCGACGTGGTCGATGCGGGTGGCCAGGTTGTCCGCAAGCTCAATGTCGAGGCGAGCAGCAGTGGCCCGGCTCCTTTTGCCTGGGACGGCAAGGATGCCGATGGCAATCCCCTCGACGCAGGGACTTATACCTTCCGCGCCAGCAGCGGCAGCGGCCAGCAAAGCGAAGCGCTGGCCGTCCGCATGGCCGCGCGCATCGACAGCGTGTCGATCGAGCCGCAAGGGCTGGTCCTCAACCTCGCCGGGCTCGGCAGCGTGCCCTTGTCCACCGTCCGTCGCATCGGCTGACCGCCGTTCACCCCGTTTTCCAGGAGCGCATCCATGAGCTTTCGCATCTCCATCAGCGGCATGAACGCCGCCAGCCAGGACCTGAACATCACCTCCAACAACATCGCCAACGTCAACACCACCGGCTTCAAGCAGTCGCGCGCGGAGTTCGGCGACCTGTTCGCCGTCTCGGCCTACGGTCTGTCCAACGTGGCCACCGGCGCGGGCACGCGGCTGCAGGCGGTGGCGCAGCAGTTCAGCCAGGGCAACATCGACTTCACCGGCCGGGCGTTGGATATGGCGATCTCCGGCCAAGGCTTCTTCACCCTTTCGAACAACGGGGCCATGGTGTATTCACGCGCCGGCAACTTCGGTGCCGACCGCGAAGGCTACGTGGTCAATCCCGCCGGGCATCGCTTGCAGGTGTTCCTGCCCAACGTCGCCGGTGGTTTCGACACCGGCCGCATGGGCGACTTGCAGTTGCCCACCGGGGATGCCCCGCCGGCGGCAACCGCCAACGTGACAGTGGAGACCAATCTGCCGGCCAACTCCGCACAGCCCGCGGTGGCACCGTTCGACCCGCTCGACCCCAACAGCTACAACCACACGACTTCGGTGACGATTTACGACTCGCTGGGTGCAACCCACAGCCAGTCGCTGTATTTCGTGAAGACCGCCAACCCCAACGAGTGGCAGCTCTACACGCTGGTGGACGGCAATGCCGTCGGTGGCCCGCAGACCGTGCAGTACTCCGACACCGGCGCGCTGACATCGCCGTCGCCGGGCCAGATCACCCTCCCCGCCTACGCTACGACCAACGGATCCGCCCCCCTGAACATCCAGCTCGATCTCGGGCGCTCCACCCAGTACGGCAACACGTTCGGCGTGCTGGGCCTGACCCAGGACGGCCACACCACCGGGCGCCTCACCGGCATCGAGACCTCGGCCGAGGGCATCATTTCGGCACGCTACACCAACGGCGTGGTGCAACCACTGGGCCAGGTGGCGATGACCAACTTCGTCAATCCGCAGGGGCTGCAGTCGCTGGGCGACAACGTCTGGGCGGAGACCTACAACTCTGGTGAGCCGCGCCGCGGCCAGCCCAGCACTGCCGACTTCGGCATGATCCAGGGGGGGGGGCTGGAAGCATCCAACGTGGATCTCACCGAACAACTGGTCAACATGATCACCGCACAGCGCAACTTCCAGGCGAACGCGCAGATGATCCAGACCCAGGATCAGATCACCCAGGCCGTGATCAACATCCGCTGATAAGGCTGCCCGCCCCCGCAGCCGCGGGGGTGGCCGGAGACTGCCATGACCGACCGTGCCCTCTATGTTGCGATGACCGGCGCCAGCGCCATGCTGCGCGGCCAGGCCAGCGTCGCCAACAACCTGGCCAATGCCGACAGTGTTGGCTTCCAGGCATCGCTGGAAGCGACGATGGCCAGGCCGGTGGCCGGCCCGGGCCTGCCGTCTCGCGTGGCCACCGAGGCAGTCACGCTGGGCGTGGACGCACGACCGGGCGCGATCCGCAATACCGGCAATCCGCTGGATATCGCCCTGCATGCCGAGCGTTGGTTGGCCGTGCAGGACGCCGCTGGCGCCACCGCCTACACCCGTGCCGGCGATCTCACCATCAATGCCAACGGTTTGCTGACCACCGCGCGAGGCCAGCTGGTACTGGGCGCGGACGGCGCGCCGCTGTCCATTCCGCCCAACCAGAGCATCGAGATCGGCGGTGACGGCACCATTTCCATCGTGCCGCAGGGCCAGCCGCCTTCCACCCTGACCGAGGCCGGCCGCCTGCAGATCATCGCGGCCAAGACCTCCGAACTGGAGCGCGGCGACGACGGCATGATGCGCCTGCGGCCCGGCGTGGCCCCCGTGCCCGCAACCGGTGCCGCGTTGACCTCCGGCACGCTGGAGGACAGCAACGTCCGGGCGGCGGATGCGCTGGTCTCGATGATCGAGCTGTCCCGCAAGTTCGAGATGCAGGTACAGCTCTTGCAACGCACCGACGAGAACGCACGCGCGACCAGTTCGCTGGTCGCCATGCGCTGACCCGATCCGCTGCGGATCGCTTTGCTGAACCAGAGAACAGACAAGGAACACGGCCATGACCCAGTCCCTGTGGATCGCCAAGACCGGCCTGGATGCCCAGCAGACCAAGATGGCGGTGATTTCCAACAATCTCGCCAACACCAACACCACGGGCTTCAAGCGCGACCGCGCAAGCTTCGAGGACCTGCTGTACCAGACCCTGCGCCAGCCCGGTGGCGCGACCTCCGAGCAGACCCAGCTGCCCACCGGCCTGCAGGTGGGCACGGGCGTGCGGGTGGCGGCCACCGCCAAGCAGTTCGCCCAGGGCAGCCTGAACCAGACGGGCAATGCGCTGGACGTGGCCATCAACGGTCGCGGTTTCTTCGAGGTGCTGCTGCCGGACGGCAGCTCGGCCTACACCCGCGACGGCAGTTTCCAGATCAACGCGCAGGGCGAAGTCGTGACCAACGAGGGCTATCCCGTGCAGCCGGGCCTGCAGCTGCCGGAGGGCGCGCAGAGCGTCACCGTGGGCGCCGACGGTACGGTCAGCGTGCAGCTGGCCGGCCAGGCGCAGCCGGTGCAGATCGGTGCGCTGACCTTGGCCGATTTCGTGAACCCCGCCGGCCTGCAGGCGCTGGGCGAGAACCTGTACGCGGAGACCGGTGCCAGCGGCCCGGCGCAGACCGGCGGCCCCGGTACCGGCGGGCTTGGCCGGTTGATCCAGGGCTCGCTGGAAGGCTCCAACGTCAACGTGGTGGAAGAGCTGGTGTCGATGATCGAAACCCAGCGTGCCTACGAAACCAACGCCAAGGCGATTTCCACCACCGACCAGATGCTGGCGTTCCTGAACAACAACGTGTGAGCCCTGCCATGCGCCGCCTCCTCCCCCTTGTCCGAGCTGCCGCGCTGCTGGCCAGCGTCCTCGGTCTGGCGTCCTGCGCCACGGTCAACCGGCTCCAGGGCGACGTCCGTCCGTTCGACGCGCCCATCGACACGATGGCGGTCGCACCCGTCCCGACGGCTGCGCCGGCCGGCCCGTCCCCGGGCGACGGCGGTGGCTCGATCTATGCCAGCCGGTCCGGCAAGGGCCTGCGGCTGTTCCAGGACAACAAGGCCGGGGATGTCGGCGATCTGCTGACCATCGTGCTGGTGGAAAGCACCACCGCCACCACCCAGGCCAAGACCGCAGTCACCAAGAAGAGCGGCCTTGATTTCGGCGCCCCCAGCATCGGTGGCGCCACGGTCTCCGGCCTGTCGGCGTCGGTGAAGGGTGGCCGCGACTTCGCCGGCGCCGGCGACAGCGCGCAGAGCAACAAGCTGGCCGGCCAGCTCACCGTCCGCGTAGTACAGGACCTGGGCAACGGCAATCTGCTGGTGCGTGGCGACAAACAATTGCGCCTGAACCAGGGCGACGAGCTGGTGCAGGTTCAAGGCATTGTCCGCCGGGCCGATATCGGGGCTGACAACCGGGTGACCTCCGACCGCGTGGCCGACGCCCGCATCGTGTATGGCGGTCGCGGCACCATCGCCCGTTCCAACGCGATGGGCTGGCTGGGCCGCTTCTTCAATTCCGCGTTGTTCCCCTACTGAGGCCGCCCGCGATGAAACGCTTCCTGGTTCCTGTCATCGCCCTGCTCGGCACGCTGCTGCTGACGCCCCCCGCGCAGGCCGAGCGCGTCAAGGATCTGGCGCAGGTCGCCGGCGTCCGCGGCAATCCCTTGATCGGCTATGGCCTGGTGGTGGGCCTGGATGGCAGCGGCGACCGTACCAGCCAGACCCCGTTCACCGTGCAGAGCCTCAAGGCCATGCTGGACCAGCTGGGCGTGGCCATTCCGCCCGGCGTGAACCCGCAGCTGAAGAACGTGGCGGCGGTGGCGGTGCATGCGGAACTGCCGGCATTCGCCAAGCCGGGCCAGCCCATCGATGTCACCGTGTCGTCGATCGGCAACGCCGGCTCCCTGCGCGGCGGCAGCCTGCTGATGACCCAGCTCAAGGGCGCCGACGGCGAGGTCTACGCCATCGCCCAGGGCAACCTGGTGGTCAGCGGGTTCGGTGCCTCCGGGCGTGACGGGTCGCGCATTTCGGTGAATGCCCCCAACGGTGGCCGCATCCCGTCCGGTGCCATCGTCGAGCGCGCTGCGCCCGCTTCCAACGTCGGCGACAAGGTGGTGCTGAATCTGCACGAAGCCGATTTCACGACCGCTGCCCGTATCGTGTCGGCGGTGGATCGGACGTTTGGCCCGGGCCGCGCGCATGCGCTGGACGGCGTGACCATCGAGATCGCGCCGCCGCCGGGCGACCGCATCGGTTTCCTGGCTGCGCTGGAGGCGCTGGACGTGGATCCGGGCACGGCCGCGGCCAAGGTCATTGTCAACGCGCGCTCCGGCACCGTGGTCATGGGGGGCCAGGTCAGCGTGCTGCCGGCCGCCGTGGCGCACGGGTCGCTGACGGTGACCATCACCGAATCCACCCAGGTCAGCCAGCCCGGCGCCTTCGGCGGTGGCAACACTGTGGTCGCGCCGCAGTCGTCGGTCAGTGCGACGGCCGAGGGAAACCACATGGTGCTGTTCCGCGGCGGCACCTCGTTGGAAGAGATCGTGCGGGCCGTCAACGCCGTCGGCGCCGCCCCGGGCGACATCGTGGCCATCCTGGAAGCCCTCAAGCAGGCCGGCGCACTGCGCGCCGAGCTCGAGGTCATCTGACCATGGCATGCCCTTTGCATTCATCCTGATATGCGCCTGCCCACCGCCACCGCCTTTCCCCTGCAACGCCCCGAGACGCCCACACGCGCCCGGGTGGAGGAAGCCGCGCGCGGTCTGGAAAGCCAGTTCGCGCAGATGCTCATTAAGAGCATGCGCAGCGCGTCGCCCGGGGATCCCTTCGGCGGCGACACCACTTATCGCGAGATGTACGACCAGGCCTTGGCGCAGGAGTTGACCAAGGGCCGAGGCCTTGGCCTGCAGCCGATGATCGTGCGCCAGCTCGGGGGCCTTGCCGCCGGATCCGGACAGACGTCGTCGGGTCCCCTGCCCTTGCGTCCCGCCGCCGCGCCTATGGCGCTGCCCGCCGCGGACACACCCTCGGGCTTGCCGCTCCCGGCCGGCCTGCAAGGTGGCGCGCTGGCACTGACACCCGCCAGCAGCGGCACGTCCCTGCAGGCGGTGACGCTGCCCCGTCCGCCGCTGGCTGCTGCTGCCAACCCGACCTGCGACGAAAACGCCCCACTGGACTGCAGCAGCCCGGAAGCCTTCGCCCGCTCGGTCTGGCCCCACGCGCGCAAGGCCGCACAGGAGCTGGGCGTGCCGGCCAAGGCCCTGGTGGCGCAGGCGGCGCTGGAAACCGGCTGGGGGCGTCGTCTGGCCGGCCGCGAAGGCAGCGTGACCTCGCACAACCTGTTCGGCATCAAGGCCGGCGGCAGCTGGCGCGGCGGCAAAGTGGACGCAACCACCCACGAGTACGTGGACGGACAGCGCGTCAGCGCCCGCGCCGCCTTCCGCAGCTACGGCAGCCCCGCCGAAAGCTTCGCCGACTACACCCGGCTCCTGCAGCACCCCCGCTACGCCGAGGCCCGCGGGGCCGGCGGCGACGTACACCATTTCGCCAAGGCGCTGCAGCGCGCCGGCTACGCTACCGATCCCGCCTACGCGGCCAAGATCGTGGCGATTGCCGATGGCGCCACGATGCGCCGGGCCTTGGCCGGGCTGGAGGGTTAAGCGATGACGACCGGCGGCGTACTCGGCACCGGCGCTTCCGCCCTGCTGGCATTCCAGCGGGCCATGGCCACGGTGGGCCACAATGTGGCCAACGTGGCCACGCCGGGTTACAGCCGGCAGCGGGTCGAGCTCCAGGCGCGGCCTGGGCAGTCGTCTAACATCAGCGTGGGCCAAGGCGTTGACGTCTCCAGCCTGCGCCGGTTGGCCGACGGGTTGGTGTACGCGCGCCAGCTGGACAGCGCCGGCGAGATGGGGCGCCTGACCCAGTTGTCAGGCATGGCATCCCGGGTCGACAAGCTGATTTCCGGCACCACCACCGGGCTTTCCAACGCCTGGTCGAGCTTCTTCAGTGCCGCCAAGGGCGTGGTGGCCGACCCGACATCCACCGCGGCGCGCAGCCAGATGCTCACCACGGGCGGGCAACTGGCGGCACGCTGGCGCCAGCTGGACGGCAATCTGGTGCAGCTGGGCAATGACGTCGAATCCAGCCTCAAGGACAACATCGCCTCGGCCAACCAGCTGGCCGCGGAAATCGCCAACCTCAACCGGGACATCATCGCGGCAGGCGTCGATGCTTCCCCCGACCTGCTGGACCAGCGTGAGCTGCGCATCGGCCAGCTGGCCGCGCTGGTCGGCGCGGAGACGGTCCGCCAGGACGATGGCGCGCTCAACGTCTTCACACCCGGCGGCCAGCCGATGGTGCTGGGCGCCAAGGCGATGCAACTGTCGGTGGCCGCGGATCCATACCAGGCCAACCGGGGCGTACTGGCCCTGCAGACCCCGGCCGGGTCGGTGCCACTGCCGTTGGGGTCGGTGTCCGGGGCGATCGGCGGGTTGCTGGAGTTCCGCACCACTATCCTCGATCCGGCGCGCGCCGAACTGGGCCGCCTGGCCATCGCGTTTGCCCAGACGTTCAATGCGTTGCAGCGCGACGGCGTGGACTATGCCGGTCATCCGGGTGCCGACTTTTTCACCCTGCCCGATCCGCAGGTATTCCCCCACGCCGGGAACGCTCCGGCATCGACGGCCAGCTTCACCACGCAAGTGGCGGATGTGGGCGCGCTGACCGGCAACAACCTGGTCCTGCGCTTCGATGGCGCCAGTTGGAGCGCATCGCGCGCCGATACGGGACAGGCCGTCACGATGACCGGCACCGGCACCGGTGCGGATCCGTTCGTGGTGGATGGCATTGCATTGGTGCTGTCCGGCACCGCCGCGGCCGGTGACCGCTTCCTGCTGCAACCCACGGCCGGCGCCTCGGCCGGAATGCAGTTGGCACTGACCGCTCCCGAGCAGATCGCAGCGGCCTCCCCAATGACGGTGGGCCTGGATGCCGGCAATATCGGCAGCGTCAGCGGCGGTACCGCCAGCGTGACCAATGCAGCGCTGTTCGCCGGGTTCACCAGCGCCACCATCAGCTTCATCGATGCCAGCACCTACACGGTCGATGGCGGCCCGCCTGTCGCCTACACCCCCGGCGCTGCCATTACCGGTCCAGGCTGGTCGCTGGTGCTGTCCGGCACCCCGGCTGCCGGCGATGACATCACCCTGGGGCGGACGGGCCCGCGCTCCTCCGACAATGCCAATGCGCGGCGCCTGGCCGCCGTGGACGGCCAGGCGGTGTTGGACGGTGGCCGCACCGATGTCACCGCCGCCCTGTCCCAATTGACCGCCCGCGTCGGCGGCGACGCGCGCCACGCCCAACTGAATCTGGATGCGCAGCAAGCCATCGACGAGCAGGTGTTGGCGGAGCGTGAATCCGTTTCCGGCGTCAACCTGGACGAGGAAGCCGCCAACATGCTGCGCTTCCAGCAGGCCTACCAGGCGGCCGCACAGGTGATCGCCACTGCCGATACCATGTTCCAGTCGCTGCTTGGCGCGGTGCGCCGCTGATGTCGTGAAGGAGGCCCCATGACCTTGCGTCTGTCCACCCAAAGCCTGTACCAGCAGGGACTCTCCAGCCTGCTGACCCGCCAGGCCGAGATGGCCAAGACCCAGCAGCAGCTCTCCAGTGGGGTCAAGTTGACGCAGGCCAAGGACGACCCGGTCGGCATGGCGACGGCCCAACGTCTTGACCACCTCAAGGCGGCGTTGGCCCAGTACGACAGCAATGCGCAGCGCGTGGACCATCGCCTGCGCATGCAGGAAAACGCCCTGGCCGATGCCAACGACAGCCTGACCCGCGCCCGCGAACTGGCCATCCAGGCCAACAGCGGCGTGCTGACGGCCGATGACCGCAAGGCAATCGCAGCCGAAGTGGTGCAATTGCGGAAGAACCTGCTGGACATCGCCAACCGGGATGATGGCAATGGCCGCCGCCTGTTCGCCGGCACCCGCGACGGCGTGGTGCCGTTCACCGACAACGCCGGTGGCGTGATCTACAACGGCGATGATGGACGCAACAGCGTCGAGGTTGCGCCGGATGTCGCGATCGAGGACGGTGACCCCGGCAGCCAGGTGTTCCTGCGCGTGCGTACCGGCGACGGCTATGCCCGCGGCAGCGCGGGTGCCGGCAACACCGGCGCTGGCATCCTGCAGGTCGCCCAGGCCACCGATGGCACGACCTGGAACGGCGACACCCTGACTTTGCGGTTCACCGCACCGAATGCCTACGAGATCGTCGATGGCGCTGGCAACCCGCTGGTGCCACCCGTCGCCGGGACATGGAGCAGCGGGGATGCGGTGCCGCCGCCATCGTCAGGGTTGGGCGTGGTCTTCAAGGTCACGGGCCAACCTGCGGCGGGCGACACATTCACCATCGAGACGGCGCCCAACCAGGATGTCTTCACCACCCTGCAGAGGTTCGCCGATGCGCTGCTGCAGCCGGGAACCGCGCCGTCGGACAACGCCCGTCGTGTCAATGCCTTCAGCAGTACGATCGCTGACCTCACCACCGCGCAGACCCACATGATGGCCATGCGCGCCACGGTGGGCGCACGTATGAACGATATCGACACCGCCAACGAAGGCCGCAGCCTGCAAAGCGTGACCCTTGCCGAGTCGATTTCCAGCATCCGCGAAACCGACTATGCCGAGGCGATCAGCCGCCTCAACCTGCAGATGGTCGCGCTGGAAGCAGCGCAGAAGACCATGCTGCAGACGCAGGGCATGACGCTCTTTAGCAAGCTCTGAAGGCGCCGCAACGGCCACCACCTGCGGCCGGGCGCGGCCCCGCGCAGACTTGGCCGCGCATGCTGTCCGCGCACAGTATCCGCACACCCGCGGCACCCGCCTTGGCCAAGGCCCACACCGTGGGGCATGGCCGTGCGGGCGGGTGATCTCGTCCGGGCGGCACCGGGCAAGCTGCCGCGGCTTGCGAATGGCACTTCTGGAAACTTTAGCCCTTCCACGAAAAAAATCTGATTTCTGCGAACTGCTTCGCAAAACGGACATTTGCCCTAAAGCCGCGTGCCGGGTCGCCGTTACCGGGGGTGCAGAGGACAGGGCCGCACCAGATCGGCAAGCCCCCTGCGGAACCCCAACCGGCTAAGCCCTGACCCCCGTCGGCATCGCCTTTCAATGGAGACTACGCAATGTCCATGATCAACACCAACGTGATGTCGCTGAATGCCCAGCGCAACCTCGCGACCAACAGCGCCAGCCTGGGCACGACGATCCAGCGTCTGTCCTCGGGCCTGCGCATCAATAGCGCCAAGGACGACGCCGCCGGCCTGGCGATTTCCGAGCGCTTCACCACCCAGATCCGCGGCCTGAACCAGGCGGCACGCAACGCCAACGACGGCATCTCGCTGGCGCAGACCGCCGAAGGCGCGCTGGCCGAGGTGGGCAACAACGTGCAGCGCATCCGCGAACTGGCGGTGCAGGCTTCCAACGGCACCAATTCGCAGTCCGATCGGGACGCCCTGCAGAAAGAAGTGGCGCAGCTGCAGTCTGAAATCCAGCGCGTGGCCGAACAGACCACCTTCAACGGCACCAAACTTCTGGATGGCTCCTTCAGCGGCGTAGCATTCCAGGTCGGTGCCAACTCGGGTGAAACCATCACTATCTCAAGCATCCTCAATACGCAGACCTCCGCCTTGGGCGGCGCAGTTACCCGTCAGACGAGCAGTGTGGGTGTTTCTGCCCTGACCGGTTTTGCCACCGCGATTGCAGCCGGTGACCTGACGATCAATGGTAAGGATGTGGGTGCGATCGCTGCAGCTGGCAGCGCGCAGGAACGTGCCGGTCAGCTGGCCGAAGCCATCAACCGGATTTCCGCACAAACCGGAGTCGGCGCGTCCTATGATCAGGTTTCTGGCCAGCTGACCTTGTCGTCCAAGGCGGCTGTCACTGTCGCTGGCGCCAACGCTGCTGTTGCGGTGACTGGATTCGATGGCGGGTCCACTTTCACCAGCTCCACCACGACTGGCATCGGCAACGTCAACGTCAGCTCGTTTGCCAATGCTCAGATGGCCATTGATGTGTCCGATGCCGCCCTGACGTCGATCAACGGCGCGCGTGCCGACCTTGGTGCTATCCAGAACCGCTTCAGCTCGGTGGTGACCAACCTGAACACCACCTCGGAGAACCTCAGTGCCTCGCGCAGCCGCATCCGCGACACCGACTTCGCCAAGGAAACCGCGGAGCTGACCCGCACGCAGATCCTGACCCAGGCCGGTACCGCCATGCTGGCCCAGGCCAACCAGGCCCCGCAGAGCGTCCTGAGCCTGCTGCGCTGACGCCTGACCGGCGCGGCCTGACCGGCCGCGCCGGGTTGTTGGGCCGGGATACTTCGGCAGGTCCCGTTTCGGAACACACCCTGGCATGAGGCTGCTGTACCAGAAAAAGCAGGTTCACCCGCTTACCCCTCGGAGATCATCTCCGATTCCCCGATGAGACGTCATGTCCAGCATCGCGCCCATCAACGCTCTGCCTGGCAGTGCTTACTCCCCCCCGACGCCTTCCGGCGCCGGGGTATTGCCGCTTGTGCAGCCCCCCCTGCCTGCGGATACCCCGCAGCAGGCACGCGACGCACAGGCAGCCGGGCAGGCCGCCCAGGCGCAGCTGCGGGGCAAACCCACCGCCGGCGAACTGCAGCAGCAGATCGAGAAAGCACTGGCAGATTCCCGCGTCCAGACCAACCTGCGGTTCCGTGTTGACGAAGAGGCACGCCGGATCGTGGTGTCGGTGGTCGATGCCGATACCGGCGAGACCATCCTGCAGATTCCCGACGAAGCAGCCCTGGCCGTGGCCAGGCGCTTGGCGGCAACCGGCAGCGGCCTGCTTGACCAGGAAGCCTGAACCGAGCAAGGTCAACCCTTTGGCGCGGCTCAAGCCGCTGCCCCGAATGCCGTTAACCCCCTTGGGAAAAGCGGCGCTGCGCATGCCAACGCCCCGGAGAACGCACCATGGCCACCATCACCAGCGCGGGTATCGGTTCGGGCCTGAATGTCACCGAGTTGGTCAGCCAACTGGTGGCAGCCGAGCGCGCCCCCACGGACAACCGGCTGAATGCACTGGAGTCCACCACCAAGGCGCAAATTTCGGCATTCGGCTCCATCAAGGCGGCGCTGTCCGGCCTGGAAAGCACGCTGAACAAGTTGAACGGCGACGGCAGTCTGCCCGGCCGCAAGGCCACGGTGCCGGATACAGCCGGGTTCACCGCCACCGCAGGCGCCACGGCCTCGCTGGGCAGCTATTCCATCATCGTCGAGAAGCTGGCCACGGCACAGAAGCTGCAGTCGGCGGCGGCAGCCAGCACAACCCAGATCGGCTACGGCACCCTGACCCTGCAGGTTGGCACGGGCGATGCGTTCGATGTGGTCATTGATTCCGGCAAAGGCACGTTGGCCGATATCCGTGACGCCATCAACACGCAGGCCGCAGGCAAGGGCGTGACCGCCACCCTGGTACGTGGCGATGCGGGCGATGTGCTGGTGCTTGGGTCCAGCAAGCTGGGAACAGGCGGTGCGCTGACCATTACCGCCAGTGGGGGTGACGGTGGCTTGTCCGTGCTGGCGACAACCGGTGGCACGATGACCCAGATCACGCCAGCCCAGAATGCAGAGGTCAGCGTTGACGGCATCACCCGGACGTATTCCGGCAACAGCCTGACCGACCTCATCGATGGCGTCACCCTCAACCTGACCAAGGCCAAACCGGGTGAGGCGTTCACCCTGTCCGTGGAATCTGACGCCAGCACACTGAAAGCCTCGATGCTGGGCTTCATCAGCGCCTACAACACGGCGCTGGGCGCCTTGCGCACCCAGAGCGCGCCAGGTGGTGAAGGCAAGGTCGCGGGGCCGTTGAGTGGCGACGCCGCGCCCCGCGCGATCATGCAGCAGCTGCGCAATGCGGTTGGTGGGAGCTATGCCGACCTCAGTGCACTGGGCCTGAAGACCGCCGTCGATGGCTCGCTCAGCCTCGACGGCAGCAAGTTCGATACCGCGATTGCCGCCAACCCGCTGGCCGTCAAGAACCTGCTGGGTGACAACGCGGAGTTCGGCAAGAGCGTTCGCGAGATCCTGCACAACGTGGTTGGCGACCAGGGGCTGCTTGCAGATCGCAGCAAGAGCCTGGACGCGCGGATGAAGTCCGTGACCCGGCAGCGCGCCGACCTTGATGCGCGCATGGAACGCCTTGAAACCGCCTACCGGCGCCAGTTCACCGCCCTGGACGCGATGATGGCGCAGATGCAAAGCACCTCCAGTTACATCGCCCAGCAGTTGGGCTCCCTTAAAACCGGCTGATCCCCCATGAACGCACGTTCCTCCGCCCAGCAGTATCGACAGACCGCCATCAGCAGCGCAGTGCTGGACGCCAACCCGCACCGGTTGGTGAGCTTGATGCTGGCCGGCATTCGCGAGCGTCTGCGGTTGGCCGCTGCCT
Organism: Thermomonas sp.; assembly: GCF_046293095.1. Taxonomy (GTDB): domain Bacteria; phylum Pseudomonadota; class Gammaproteobacteria; order Xanthomonadales; family Xanthomonadaceae; genus Thermomonas. The sequence continues at coordinate 118,179 of NZ_JBKBPN010000006.1, read as the reverse complement.
GCATCGAAATCGGCGACCTTCCGCGCAAGGGGCAGGCCCTCAGCGAGGCCAGCAGGATCATTGCCGAACTCGATGGCTCCCTCGACCACTCGGCCGGTGGTGATATCGCCGACGGGCTTGCGGCTCTTTACGACTATTCCCAGCGGCGCCTGGTGGAGGCCAATCTGAACAATGATGTCGCAGCGGTGCAGGAAGTGGACGGGTTGATCGCTGACATTGAAGGGGCCTGGCGCGACATCGACCCGGAGCGCACCAAGTGACCGATTACACCGCCGGCATGCCCCCCACCCTGCCCGTCGAGGCCCTGCGCGAAGCGCTGGGCCAGGCGGAACTGGACGTAGCGGCGGCACTGGTGGACGCCCATGATCGCGCCGTCCGCCAATTCCTGACGCCCGAGGAGGCCGTCCTGCTGGATCCCCGCCAGCACCAGGCGTGGTTGAATCTGCTGGAGGCGCAACAGGCCATGCTGGCGGAGCTGGGCCAGCGACGCGACCATGTTGCCGGGCTGATCCAGCAGTTGCAGCGCCACCAACGCGGCGCCAGCGCCTATCTGCAGGCGCAGGGATGAGCACCGCGCACGCCGAGGCGACGCTGTTCGGCGACGCCCTGGCCTGCGAGGACACCCTGCGCGCGGCGTTTCTTCCGCAGCCGGTCGATCCGATGGCATGGGATGCCCTGTGCGCACGGGCGGAGATCCACCTCTCCGCGATCGCGATCATCGAGGACAGCCGCAACGAAGAGGAAGAAGGCGCCCAGGGGCTTGCGCTGCGCCGCATCGAGGCCAAGCTTGATCTCCTGCTGACCCTGGTTGGCGGGCTTGGTGCGAACGCCACGCACGATCCTCCCCTCCCGGTGCGCTGGTCCGCCCAGGGGGCTTGCCTGCCCGTGGCTGCATCGGTGGAGGCTGGCCAGACCGGCCTGTTCCGTGTCCAAGCCGCGACTTGGCTCCCGGAGCCCTTGACGCTGCCGGCCCGGGTGATCGAGACGGCTGCCGATGCCGCGGCCGGTAAGCTGGCATGGCTGGCATTCGAGCCCCTCCCCGACGCCACCCGTTCCGCGCTGGAGCGCCACTTGTTCCGCCAGCATCGTCGGGCCGTTGCGGGACGCCGGGCTGCGCGCGAAGTGGGTTGATCCCCCCTCCATCCCGGCTTCCGAAGCGTGGCCCGGCGGATCAGGAGGAGATCTGTATCGATCCTGGAGCGTCGGATTTCCGACTTTGCGTGCCCCACCGCCTGCTTATCGCGCTTGTTTCGACTTACACTGGAAGCACGGCGCGGTGCGCGGTGTGTGAGGCAGGGGCGGGCTCAGGACAGCGGATGGGCGATTCGGGCAGGACCACGGGGGCCGAGGATGAAGGCTAGCTTGCAAGCGAAGATGGGGCAGTCGATGACGCTGACCCCGCAGCTGCTGCAGTCCATCCGCCTGCTGCAGGTCACCTCGCTCCAGCTGGAACAGGAGCTGCTGCAAGTCCTGGAGCGCAATCCCCTGCTGGAACAGGAACCCGAAGACGACGACGCGCCGGCCTCGACAGATGCCGAGGCCGCCGCCCAGGAGGCGGCCGCCTGGGATGAACTTCCCGAGCCGATGTTCCTGTCCGGCGGCAGTTACGCGGGCGATCCGGACGACGACCCTACCGCCCGCATCGCCGCCGGCGAATCCAGTGACCCGCGCCAGCGCCTGCTGCAGCAGCTGCAGCTGCGCTGCGGGCCACGCGAATTGGCCATCGCCGCCTGGTGGCTGGATGCCTGCGACGATCGTGGCTATCTGGAAGCCGAGCCCGGTGCGCTTGTCGCCCGTGGTAGTCGCGAACTTGCCGAGGCCTTGCCCGGGGTGGGGGCGGACGAGCTGCTGGGCGTGCGCCAACACCTGCTTCTGGAAGGCGAGTGGCCCGGCATGGCCGCCGCCGATCCGCGCGAATGCCTGCTGGCGCAGCTGCAGGCCCTGCCCGACCATCCGGCGCGGGCGTTGGCCTTACGGCTGGTGGATGCCCATCTCGACCTGCTGGCCCGCCACGACCTTGCCGCGCTGGCGGCGCGCCTGCAGGCGGCGCCGGTCGATGTCGAGGCGGCGGTCTCGCTGGTGCTCTCGCTGCAGCCGCATCCGGTGGAGCAGCCGCCCGAGCCGGAGCCTGCCTTCATCGTCCCCGATGTCATCACCTGGCGGGCCGACGGCGGCTGGCAGGTGCGGCTGAACGGCCGCAGTGCGCCGCGCCTGCGCCTGTGCGCCTATGCCGAACAGGCCTCCGGCCACGAAGGCATGCGCAGCCTGCTGGAAGAGGCCCGCTGGCTGCTGCGCAGCCTGGGCATCCGCAACGAGACCCTGTTGAAGACCGCGCGGGTGCTGGTGGCCCGCCAGCAGGCGTTCCTGGAGCAGGGCGAAGAGGCCATCGCGCCGCTGACTCTGAAAGAGGTGGCGGAGGAAATCGGCGTGCACGAATCCACGGTGTCGCGGATCACTACCGGGAAATACATCCAGACCCCGCGCGGCACCCTCGAACTCAAACGGCTGTTCGCGGTGCGCCTGGAGGGGGCCGAGGTGTCCGGTGCCGCCATCAAGGCCATGGTGCGCCGGCTGATCGAGGCAGAGCCGGCGCATGCGCCGCTTGCCGACGAGGTGATCGCCGCCATGCTGGCCCGCCAGGGCATCCGCGTGGCGCGGCGCACCGTGGCCAAGTATCGTGAGCAGCTGTGCATCGCACCCGCACGGGTGCGTCGCCGCGAGCGCGCTCCGGCACCGGTGGTGCGGTTGGGGTGAGCCTCTGCAGGGGAAGGAGATGTTGAAGACGATCAGGCTGCTGCTCGTGGATGACCACGAGGGCTTCATCAATGCGGTGATCCGGCATATGCGCAAGCATCCCTGGATCGAGATCGCCGGCACCGCCGCCAACGGCATCGAGGCCGTGGCCCGTTCCGAGGCCCTGCGGCCGGACGTGGTGCTGATGGACCTGGCCATGCCGGAGATGGGCGGGCTGCAGGCCACGCGCCTGATCAAGGCGCAGGACGCGCCGCCGTTCGTCGCCATCGTCAGCCATTTCGACGACAACGAGCACCGCGAACACGCCCAGCGCGCCGGCGGCGATGCCTTCGTCAGCAAGCTCAACTACATGCAGGAAGTGCTGCCGCTGCTGGAACACCTGGCGGGGGGCGGGACCGACGCATGAGCGAATCCCGCATCCTGGTGGTCGATGCCGATGACGCGCGCACCGAGCGGTTGGCGACGCTGCTCGATTTCATGGATTTCACTCCGCGCATCGTCACCGATGCCGCCGATATCCACCCCGAGCGCGCCCGCGCCACCGATTGGGTGGCCATCATCGCGGGCGACGTGGGGGATGTCGCCGCCTGGGAGCGCTTCACGGCCTGGCTGTCGGCGCAGCCCCTGCATCCGCCGGTGATCGCCCTGCCCGACCAGGCCGAGGACGCCGGCTGGCGCAAGCACCTGCACCCGGAAATGATCTGGTCGCTGGACTACCCGGTGCGCCGCAACCAGCTGCAGGATGTGCTGCGCCGGGCCAGTATCAAGCGCATGGACGACGATGCCCGCCGCGAGATTCCGCAGGTCGGGCCGACCGGCCGCAGCACCGCCGTGCTGCGGCTGAACCGGATGATCGACCAGGTGGCCCGGTTCGACACCACCGTGCTCATCCTCGGCGAATCCGGTACCGGCAAGGAGGTGGCCGCCCGCGCCATCCACGCGCGTTCGCCGCGCAAGGACAAGCCGTTCGTCGCGATCAACTGCGGCGCGATCCCGCCGGATCTGCTGGAAAGCGAGCTGTTCGGCCACGAAAAGGGCGCGTTCACCGGCGCGCTGACCCAGCGCAAGGGCCGTTTCGAGATGGCCGAAGGCGGCACCCTGCTGCTGGACGAGATCGGCGACATGCCGATGGCGATGCAGGTCAAGCTGCTGCGCGTGCTGCAGGAGCGGGTGTTCGAACGGGTTGGCGGCGGCCCCCCGATCCCCTGCAACGTGCGGGTGGTGGCGGCGACCCACCGCAATCTCGAGGCCCATATCGCCGAAGGCAAGTTCCGCGAGGACCTGTTCTACCGCCTCAATGTCTTCCCCATCGAGATGCCCGCCCTGCGCGAGCGCAGCGACGACCTCCCCGATCTGGTGGCCGCGATCACCCGCCAGTTGGCCGAAGCAGGCCGTGGCCGAGTATCGCTGACGGAGGACGCGATTGCTGCGCTGCAGCACTACGACTGGCCGGGCAACGTCCGCGAGCTGGCCAACCTGCTGGAGCGGCTGGCGGTGCTGCATCCCGATGGCCGGGTTGGCATCGGTGATCTGCCGGCGCGCTACCGGGCGGCGATCCCGGACGACCTGCTGGCCAAGACGGCGCCCCCCCCCGAGGACGACCTGCCGCCGCTGCAACCTGCCGCGGTGCCGCCCCCGGATCCGACCACGCTCTCCCCGCTGGTCTCGCTGCCTGCGGGCGGATTGGATCTGCGCCAGCACATCGCCGAGATCGAGAACGAGCTGATCCGGCAGGCTCTGCAGCAAAGCAATGGCGTGGTGGCCCATGCTGCCCCGCTGCTGGGGCTGCGCCGCACCACGCTGCTGGAAAAGCTGCGGAAATACGGGATCGGGCGCGGGAGCGAAGCAACTGTGGAAGACGGGCAGCACGACGTCTGAAGCCGGTCAGTCCGACCTGCAGGATGAAATATCAGGTTTCACCTGATATTTGATTTCCATGTTGCTGAATTTATTGATGTTGAGTTCTTGCCGCCAGCGGTGACCTGACGCTGGCCTGCGGCACTCCCGGCCCGATGGCGCCTTTTTGACATTGCGCCGGCATGCGTTTTGCACGGTCAGCGGCAGGCCTTCCTTGTCCCGCCGCACGCATGACCGACGCCATCAGCTCGATCCTGTCCCAGATCCGCGCCCACGAGTCGCGGGCCCAGGGTGCACTGGGCGCTCCGGGCGGCCTTGGCGATGCCCTGCCGTCCAATGCGATCGACGTTGCCCGTCCCGCCACCTCGGATTTCCAGAAAACCCTCTCCAACGCCATTGATGGTGTCAGCAAGGCCCAGAACGAGGCCGGCGCCCTGCAGCAAGCGTTCGAACTCGGCGACCCACGGGCGGATCTGGCCCGCGTGATGGTGGCCATGCAGCAGTCCCAGGTCGCGTTCAAAGCCGCCGTGGAAGTCCGCAATCGTCTTGTCCAGGCTTACCAGGACGTGATGAACATGCCGGTCTGATGCCCTTTCCCGCCCTGCTGATCGCCCCCATTTCCTCTAATAACGACGCCCGCCTGCCATGAGCGCCATCGCACTCCCCAAGACCGCCGACGGCCTGAAGAACCTGGGACGCCTGCAGGACATCCCGCTGGTCCGGCAGTTGTTGACGCTGGGCGTGACGGCTGCGGCCATCGGTCTGGGCCTGTGGCTGTTCTTCTGGACCCAGAAACCTGGCTATGTGCCGCTCTCCGGGCTGGACGCCAAGACCGCCAGCGAGGCCCGTGACGTCCTGCGCAACGCGCAGGTGCCGTTCAGGATCGATCCGGCGACCGGTGCGCTGTCGGTGCCCGAAGACCGTATGGGCGAGGCGCGCCTGGCGCTGGCATCGGGGGGCATCGGTGCCGCCGATGACCGGGGCTTTGCGGTCATGGAAGGCGACCAGGGCTTCGGTACCAGCCAGTTCGTGGAAACCGCGCGCTACCAGCATGCACTGGAAACCGAGCTGGCGCGGACCATCACCAACCTGCGCCCGGTGCGCGAGGCCCGCGTCCATCTTGCCTTGCCCAAGCCGTCTGCCTTTACCCGCCAGAAGGATCCAGCCAGCGCCTCGGTGGTTCTGCAGCTGCAGAGCGGTGCTGCCCTGGAGCAAGGCCAGGTGGATGCCATCGTCCATCTGGTGTCCTCCTCCATTCCGGGCCTGCCGGCCAGCAATGTCACCGTGGTCGACCAGTTCGGCCGCCTGCTGTCCAACCCCGATCCCGACAGCGACGCTGCCATCAGTGCCCAGCAGTTCGAACGCCAGCGTCGCCAGGAAACCGTGTTCGTCCGCCGCATCCAGGAGCTGCTGGAGCCGATGACCGGCCCCGGCCGGGTGCGCGCCGAAGTCAGCGTGGACATGGATTTCAGCCAGACCGAGCAGGCCAGCGAGAAGTACGGCCCCGATCCGGCCATCGTCCGCAGCGAGCAGCTCTCGGAAAGCGGCAATCTGGCCGCAGCCTCGCCGCCGCAGGGCGTGCCCGGAAGTGCCAGCAACACGCCAGCAGCCGCGGCTGCGCCGGCCAATGCCGCTGCGGCACCGAATGCGAATGGCGCTGCCCCGGCCACCAACGCCACAGCGCAGACCGCCACCGGCAATGGTTCGCGCAGCTCGGTGCGCAACTACGAAATCGACCGCACCCTCACCCACACCCGGCAGGCCCCGGGCCGCATCCAGCGGGTGACCGCGGCCGTGCTGGTGGACAACATCCCCGGGGCGCCCGGCAAGGACGGCAAGCCCACCACCCGCGCCCTGACCGCGCAGGAGCTCCAGCGCATCCAGGCGCTGGTGCAGCAGGCCATCGGCTATGACACCCAGCGCGGCGATGTGGTCACCGTGGTGAACTCGCCGTTTGCGCGCCAGCCCGAGGTGGCGCCGGAGCCGCTGCCGCTATGGGAAAATCCGAAAGCCCGCGAGCTGCTGCGCACCCTGCTGGGCGGGCTGGCGGTGCTGGCGGTGGTGTGGTTCGTGCTGCGCCCCGCGTTCCGGGCGCTGACCACGCCCAAAGTACTGATCCGGCAGGACACGCAGGATATGCAGGACACGCATGACGTGGAGATCACCCAGATGGTCGACCATGAGGATGGCGTCGCGGCTCCCGCGCTGACCCAGGAGCGGATGGCCAAGCGTCGTGATTTCGACGCCAAGGTGCAGGTGGCGCGCGATGCCGTCGCCGCGGATTCCAAGCGCGTCGCGGCAGTAGTGCGCGACCTGGTGAATGCCGATGAGTGAGTCCACGCTGACCGGCGTCCAGCGGGCTGCCGTCATCCTGCTGTCGCTGGGCGAGCAGCAGGCCGCCGAGGTGCTCAAGCACATGGGCGCCAAGGAAGTGCAGAAGCTGGGCGTGGCCATGACCTCGGTCGGTGGGGTCTCCCGGCAGGAGGTGGAAAAGGTGATCGACGATTTCGTCGATACGCTGGAACAACCCAATATCGGCAGCGGTGCTGACGAGTATGTGCGCAGCGTGCTGGTGCAGGCGTTGGGCGAGGAGCGCGCCAGCAGCCTGATCGACCGCATCCTGCTGGGCCGCAATACCACCGGGCTGGATACGCTGAAGTGGATGGAGCCGCGCGCCATTGCCGATCTGGTGCGCAACGAACACCCGCAGATCATCGCGATCGTACTCTCGCATCTGGACCCGGACCAGGCAGCCGAGGCGCTGAAATACCTGCCCGAGCGCACTCGTGCCGACGTGCTGCTGCGCATCGCTACCCTCGACGGTATTCCGCCGCACGCGCTCAACGAGTTGAACGACGTGATGGCCAAGCAGTTCGCCGGCAACCAGAACCTCAAGTCCTCCACAATCGGCGGCGTGAAGGTGGCCGCCAACATCCTCAATTTCATGGACAGCGGGCAGGACGAAGCCATCCTCACCGCAATCGCCCAGATCGACGAGCCGCTGACCGCGACCCTGCGCGACCACATGTTCGTGTTCGACAACCTTGCCGAGATCGATGATCGCGCCATGCAGGCCGTGTTGCGCGAGGTCCCCGCCGACAAGCTGGCGCTGGCGCTGCGCGGGGCCGATGCCAAAGTCCGCGAGAAGATCACCTCCAACATGTCGCAGCGTGCCGCGGAGATGCTGGTCGAGGACATGGAGGCACGCGGCCCGGTCCGTCTGGCCGAGGTCGAAGGCGCGCAGAAGGAAATCCTGGCGATCGTGCGCAAGATGGCCGATGACGGCACCATCCAACTGGCGGCGAAGGCCGAGGTCTTTGTATGAGCAGTGCGGTGCGCTGGGCTGCGCCCGAGCTGGCACCACCGGCGCCGGTGGTGCAGGAGCCCGAGCGCCACATGCCCAGCGTGGAAGAGCTGCAGGCCATCGAAGAGGCCGCGCATGCCGAAGGCTATGCCCGCGGCCACGCCGAGGGCATAGCGGCCGGACAAGCGGAGGTCCGCCGCATCGCCGCCCAGATGGAAGGCATCCTGGATGCCTTCACCCGGCCGCTGGCGCGGCTGGATGCGGAGGTAGGCGATGCCCTGGGTGATCTTGCCGTGCGGATTGCCGGCGCTCTGCTCCGCCGCGAATACGCCACCGATCCTGCCCTGCTGCAGGCACTGGTGCACGAAGCCCTGGAGATCGCGGGCAGTGACCAGCGCCAAGTGGAGTTGCGCCTGCATCCGGACGATCTCGCCCTGCTTGCCCCGCAGCTGGCAATGCCTGCCGGGGTGCGCCTGAGCGCCGATGCCACCCTCGCCCGCGGTGATCTGCGCCTGCACGCCGACAGCGTCCGCATCGATGGCAGCCTGTCGGCCCGCCTGAATGCGACCCTGCAGCGCCTGGTGGCGGGAGACGGCGCATGATGACGGCCTGCTGCCGCTTGCACTTTGGAAAAAAATGGCGCTGGATAGGCGCTATGAACCGTGACCGGCTTCGCGGTTCCACAGGGATCACGGCATCCGGCAACGCGGGAGCAAGCCGATGAGCATTGCCGCCGCACAGTGGGACGAAGCGCGTAGCCTGCGGCTGGCGATGCGCCTGCGTGGCATGGACCCCACCCGTATCCATGCCCAGGGAATGGTGCGCGAAGGCGTGTTGCGCCGCGCCGTCGGCCTGACCCTGGAAGCCACCGGCTGCGAAGCGCCGCTCGGCGCCCGCTGCAGCGTCGAAAGCAGCGGCGGACGCTGGGTCGATGCCGAGGTGGTTGGCTTCGCCGGCGACCGCACCTTCCTGATGCCGACCTCCGATCTGTCCGGCCTGCTGCCCAACGCACGCGTCATCACCGGCTCCAGCCGGGGCGAAGTGGCGGTAGGCGAAGGCCTGCTGGGCCGCGTGATCGACAGCGACGGCGTGCCGTTGGATGGTCGCCCGCCCCTGCGCCCCGAGGATTTCGTCGCCCTTGCCGGTGTCCAGATCAATCCGCTGATGCGCGAACCGATCACCCGCCCACTGGATGTTGGCGTCCGCGCCATCAATGCCCTGCTGCCGATCGGACGCGGCCAGCGCGTTGGCCTGTTTGCCGGCTCCGGCGTCGGTAAATCGACGCTGCTCGGCATGATGACCCGCTACACCGCGGCCGACGTCATCGTGGTCGGCCTGATCGGCGAACGTGGCCGCGAAGTGCGCGATTTCGTCGAAAGCACGCTGGGCCCGGAGGGGCTGCGGCGTGCCGTGGTGGTGGCCGCCCCGGCCGACCGGCCGCCGCTGGCGCGTCTGCACGGCGCCCTGCGCGCCACCGCCATCGCCGAATGGTTCCGGGACCAGGGTTTGCATGTCCTGCTGCTGATGGATTCCCTGACCCGCTTCGCTCATGCCCAACGCGAGATCGGCCTGTCCGTGGGCGAGCCGCCGACCACGCGCGGCTACCCGCCCTCGGTATTCGCCCGCCTGCCGGCCCTGGTCGAACGTGCTGGTAACGGTGCCGACGGGCGCGGTTCGATCACTGCGTTCTACACCGTGCTGACCGAAGGCGACGACCAGCAGGAACCCATCGCCGATGCTGCCCGCGCCATCCTCGATGGCCATATCGTGCTGACCCGCCGCATTGCCGACGCCGGCCTGTACCCGGCGATCGACGTGGAAGTCTCGGTCAGCCGCGTGATGCAGGACATCACCGACCCGGCCTGGCGCGCCCGCATCCGCCGGCTCAAGCAGCTGATGGCCGCCTACAACGCCCAACGCGACCTTATCGCCATCGGCGCCTACCAGCGCGGCAACGATCCACTGGTCGACGACGCACTGGCGCTGTGGCCGCAGATCCTGCAGTTCCTTGGTCAGGATGTCGCCGAATCCGCCGACGTCGAAGCCAGCCGCAATGCCCTCGCCCGCCTGCTCGACGGGATACCGGAGATCACCCCATGACCCGCTCGCAACGCCTCGATCCGCTGCTTCGCGTCACCCAGCAACGCCAGGACGCGTTGGCCAGGCAACTCGCCGAACGCGACAGGGTGCTGGCCGAGCAACAGCAGCGTTTCGACATGCTCAAGGAGTATGCCGAGGCCTACCGCGTCGCTCCGAGCGGCGGCACGCTGGCGCCGGCGATGCTGGCCAACCACGTCGCATTCCGGGCGAAACTGGACAGCGCCCTGCAGCAGCAGGCGCAGGTGGTGGATTCCTCACGCCAGAGCTGCGAGGTGGAACGGGCCCGGCTGATGCTGGCCAGCCGGGACAACAAGGTGCTGGAACAGCTGGCTGCCAGCTACCGCGCCGAAGAGCTGCGGGTCGCCGGGCGCCGCGAACAGCGTGAATTGGATGACCTGGGGGCTCGTCGGGCCCGCGGCGCGCAGGACGGAGGCGAATTGTGATGGCCGAGACCACTCCGCTTCCCCTTCAACAGGCGTCGACGCCCGCTGTCGCAACGGCGGCTGCGCCCGCCAACGGAGCGGCCAGGACAACCGGAGCGGTCGCGGCGCAGCCGAAGAATGCCGATGGCACCGAGGCCCCGACGGATGCTGCACGCCTGTTCGACCTGTTGCTGGGTGATGCGCCGGGAAGTGCAGCTGGGCTTGATCCCGCGCAACCCGTTTCGTCCCGCGCGACCCTTGCCCGTCGCTTGGACGATGCGCCTGTCGAAGCGGATCCGCTGCAGCTGATCCTGGCCCAGATGCCCATTCCGGCGACCGCGGTGCCTGCACCAGCGGCCACGGGTCCAACGGCGGCCGAATCGGCGGAGGGCGCCGCGTCGTCTCCCGCACCCGTGACGGCGGGCATGCCCGCGCTGGCGGGACTGCCAATGCCGGGCCTGCCGCAGGATGCCGCGCTGAATGGCCAAGAGGCGTCTGCCCCGATCGCTGCCACGCAGCCGCAGGCCGTGGACGTCAAAGCATCGGCGGCAATGCCGGACGGCTTGTTGGCGGCCATGCGTTCGGCGGCTCCGGGGACGGAGCCTGCTGCGACCGCATCCGTGCACGCATCAGGCCAGCCAGCGTCTCAGTTGGCCGCGCTTGCGGCGGACATGGCGCCGGCCTTCCAGGTGGATGGCGATACGCCCGCCGTTTCCGCCGCGTCCCCCATGCAGGCGATGCTGGGACTGGGCGTAGTGCAGGTGCACGTCACCGCCGCACCGCAATCTGCTGCCGGCCCGGTCCCGGTGTTGCACCAGCCCGCGGATCCGGCCCAGGGTTATGACGAGCCGTTCGGCCAGCATGTCGCCTGGCTGGCCGGGCAGCGCATCGGGCAGGCCGAGATCCGCGTGGTCCCGGAGCATCTGGGCATCATCGACATCCGTTTGCAGATGGATGGCAACAACGTCCGGGCAGAGTTCCACAGCAGCCAGCCCGAGGTCCGGCAGGCGCTGGAAGCCAGCCTCCCCCGCTTGCGTGACATGCTGGGCCAGCAGGGCCTGCAGTTGTCGCATGCGGGCGTGGGCCAGGGGCAGAGTGGGCAGCGGCAGCCTGGAGACAGCCGGCAGGGCCAGGAGCAGCCGGAGGGTTTGACCCTGCCGCATGAAGCAGGATCGCCGATGCCGCCGAATTTCCGTCGCAGCCGCAGGTTGGTCGATCTCTATGCCTGAGATGTCCCGGCGGATTGCGCTGGCCGGCCTCAGTGGCATTCCATGGCAACCATCCGCGGCCCTCGTGACTGGCGCTTGACGCAACCAGGCATTGCAATCCGGCACGAGCTTTGCATTATGGTGCCAGACCCGTTCAAGGATGGATCCCACCGTGGCTGCAGCTCCCGCAAAACCCGCCGCCAACGCCGGCAACACCGAGCCGCCCCAGAAGTCCAAAAAACTTCTGCTGATCATCATCGTCCTGCTGATCGCGGTGGGTGGCGGTGCTGGCGCGGCCTTCTTTCTCCTCAAGCCGTCCCATCCCCCGGCCGCCAAGCCGCTGGCGCCACCGCAGTACATCGCGCTGGAGCCTGCGTTCGTGGTCAATCTCGCCGATGATGGCGGCGCCAAGTACCTGCAGGCCGACGTGCAGCTGCAGACGCGCGATGCCGAAACTGCGGCGGCGATTGCCCTGCACGCCCCGATCATCCGCAACCGGCTGCTGCTGCTGTTCGGCCAGCAGACCTCGGCGGCGCTGACGGGTCGCAACGGCAAGGAGCAGTTGCAGGCGCAGGCCCTGGCGGAGGTCAAGAAGACCCTGAAGGCCCAGCATGCGGCCAACCAGGTGGATGCGCTCCTGTTCACCAGCATCGTGATCCAGTAACGGACGCCAGTGATGAGCACCGACCTGCTCAGCCAGGACGAAATCGACGCTCTCCTGCATGGCGTGGATTCGGGGGCGGTCGACGTCGAGCCGCCACCGGCGCCCGGCGAGGCACGGCCGTATGATTTCTCCAGTCAGGAGCGGATCATCCGGGGCCGCCTGCCGACCCTGGAGATGATCAACGAGCGTTTCGCGCGCAGCTGGCGCATCGGCCTGTTCAACCTGCTGCGGCGCTCGGCTGACCTGTCGGTGCGCGGTATCGACATGATCCGCTTTGGCGAGTACATGCATTCGCTGCAAGTGCCCACCAACATCAACCTGGTGAAGATGAAGCCGCTGCGCGGAACAGGCATCGTGATGTTCGAGCCGCGCCTGGTCTTCACCGTGGTGGACAATTTTTTCGGTGGCAACGGCAAGTACCACACCCGCATCGAGGGGCGCGAGTTCACGCCGACCGAAATGCGGGTCATCCAGCTGCTCCTCAAGCAGACCTTCGCCGATTTCACCGAGGCCTGGGCGCCGGTGATGCACCTCGAATTCGAATACATGAATTCCGAGGTCAACCCGCACTTCGCCAACATCATCAGCCCGCGCGAGTACATCGTGGTCTGCCGCTTCCACGTCGAGCTGGAGGGCGGCGGCGGCGAACTGCATCTGGCGATGCCGTGGTCGATGCTGGAGCCGATCCGGGAGCAGCTGGATACCGGCGTGCAGAGCGACCGCGTCGAAAAGGACGAAAACTGGACCAATGCGCTGCACGGGCAACTGCAGGACGTGGCGGTCGAGATCAAGAGCACCCTGGCCACCCGCCAGATCAGCCTGCGCGAGCTCAGCAAGCTCAAGGTCGGTGACGTGATCCCGATCGACCTCAAGCCCGAGATCCCCGTGCACGTCGAGCACCTGCCGCTGTTCACCGGTGAATTCGGCGTCCACAACGGCAAGAACGCGGTGAAGATCACCGCAATCCATACTCCCCGCTCCCCCCAGAATCCGGTACCGACGCCATGACATCCACCGACGAAGCCGCCCAGCTTGCCGCCTTCGAGGCACTCACCGCGGGTACGGCCACCGACCCGAACGCCGGCAGTGGCCCGAAGACCGACATCAACCTCGACGTCATCCTCGACGTGCCGGTGACCCTGTCGCTGGTGGTGGGGCATACCCGCATCCCCATCCGCAACCTGCTGCAGCTCAACCAGGGTTCGGTAGTGGAGCTGGAACGTGCCGCAGGCGAACCGCTGGATGTCTATGTCAACGACACCCTGATCGCCCAGGGCGAGGTGGTGGTGGTGAATGACCGCTTCGGCGTGCGCCTGACCGACGTGGTCAGTCCCAGCGAACGCATCAAGCGCCTGCGCTGACCTCATGGCTGATACCGTGCAACCGGCATCCAATCGTGAACAGCCCGCTGCCGCGGCAGCGGGAACGCCTGCCGCCGCTCCTGCAGGCAGGCTCGACGCCGTGGCCACCTCCACCACGGGCGCACCGGCACAAGCGGCAAGCGGATTCCTGGCGCGCTCGGCGAAAACGACCGCCGTGGTCATGCAGCCCGCCCGTGCCGATACCCCGAGCGCCGCCGGCACGGTCGGCGGCACCCTGTTCGCACTGGCGCTGGTGCTGGGCCTGATCTTCGCGTTGGCCTGGCTGGCCCGCCGTGTTCCCGGGCTTGCCGGCATGCGCGGTGGCAACGGCCTGCGCGTGGTGGCCTCGCTGGCACTCGGCACCCGCGAGCGGCTGGTCGTGGTCGAAGTCGGCCAAACGCAACTGCTGCTGGGTACAGGTGCGACGGGCACGCGCCTGCTGCACACGCTGGAAGCCCCGCTGCCGGAGGCTCCGCCATCACAGGCGCCAACGTTCCACCAACTGCTGGCGCAACGCTTCGGGAAGACGCCCGCATGACCGCCCTGCTCCGTCCGCGCACGCTGTTGCTGTGCGCCCTGCTGCTGTGCCTGTTCGCCGGAACGGCGGTGGCGCAAGCGGCCCAGCAGGTAGTCCAGCAAGCCGCGCCCGCGGCCCCGGCTGCCGCGCCGGCGTTGCCCAGCCTGCCGCCGGTGACCGTCGGCCAGATCGGCAACCAACCTGTCAGCATGCCGATGCAGGTGCTGCTGCTGATGACCAGCATCACCCTGCTGCCGGCACTGTTGCTGGGAGTGACCGCCTTCACCCGCATCATCATCGTGCTGAGCCTGCTGCGGCAGGCCTTGGGCACCGGCCAGGCGCCGTCCAATCAGGTGCTGCTGGCGCTGGCGCTGTTCCTCACCGCGATGGTGATGCAGCCGGTACTGGACCAGGCATGGACGGCCGGTGTCGCCCCCTACCTCGACCACCAGATCGATTTCCGCGCGGCCTGGACGGCGGCCTCCGCGCCGTTCCGCGCGTTCATGCTGGCGCAGGTACGCGAGAACGACCTGATGACGTTCGCCGGGATGTCCAACACGGGCCCCTATGCCACGCCACAGGACGTGCCGTTCGGCGTGCTGGCCGCATCCTTCCTGACCAGCGAGCTGAAGACCGCGTTCGAAATCGCCTTCCTGATCTACATCCCGTTCGTGATCATCGACCTGGTAGTGGCCAGCGTGCTCATGTCGATGGGCATGATGATGCTCTCCCCCATGCTGATCTCGGCGCCGTTCAAGATCCTGCTGTTCGTGCTGGTGGACGGCTGGGTGCTGGTGGTGGGCTCACTGGCCGCCAGCTTCAATCCGATTTGAGGGCCATCCACGCATGAGTCCCGAAGTCGCGCTGAGCCAGCTTGCCAGTGGCCTCTACCTGGCCTTGCTGTTGGGTGCCCCGCTGCTGTTGGCGGTGCTGGTCACTGGCGTGGTGGTGGGCATCCTGCAGGCTGCGACCTCCATCAACGAGCCCACGGTAGCGTTCGTGGCCAAGGTCGGTGCATTGGTCGTCACCTTGGCGCTGACCGGACATTTCCTGATGGGCCGGCTGGTGTCGTTCACGACCGAACTGTTCCGACAGATCCCGCACCTGATCGGTTGAGCCGCGGCGCGATGGACACAGTCACGTTCGTCACCGCACAGGGCTTGGATCTGCTGGCTTTGCTGGGCACGGTGCTGTGGCATGCCATCCGCATCGGTGCGGCATTGCAGGTGCTGCCCTTCGTCGGTGGCCGCGGCATGCCCCAGCGCGCCCGGCTCATCCTGACCTTGGCCATGGCGGCCGCCCTCTCGGCCGTCCTGCCGGTGCCGCCGCCAGCGGCAGTGGATGCCGCGACCGTTCTCGACATCCTGCGTGAATTCGCGGTGGGCGCCGCCATCGGACTGGTGCTGCGGCTGGCTTTCGAGGCCGGCACGCTGGCCGGGCAGTTCATTTCGCAGGACATGGCGCTGTCCTTCGCGACGATGGCGGATCCGGCCAACCAGAGCCAGATGTCCGTGCTCTCGCTGTGGTTCTATCTGGTATTCGGGCTGGTGTTCTTCACGCTTGATGCCCATCTTGCGCTGGTGCAACTGCTGCTGGACAGCTACAGGATGCAGCCCATCGGTGCACCGTTCGCCGACTTTTCCGCGTTCCTCGGCGTCGTTCCGGGGTTTTTCCCTACCGTCCTGCGCACCGCAGTCCTGCTCTCGCTGCCTGTCACGGTGGCGATGCTGGCGGTGAATATCGTGATGGGCGTGTTGTCCCGCGCCGCCCCGCAGTTCAATCCCATCCAGATCGGCATGCCCATGGCGCTGCTGGTGGGGTTGGCGCTGCTGGTGGTGCTGGCACGTGAATTGCTTGGACCCGTACAGGCGTTGTTTGGGCAGGCCTTCGAGGCTGCCCGCGCCTTAACGGGTTGAGGCGATGAGCGAAGCGGCGGACCGCGAAGACAGGACAGAAGCCCCCAGTGCCAAACGGCTGCGCGAGGCCCGCGAGCGGGGTGACGTGCCGCGCTCGCGCGAACTGGCGAACGTGGCCGTACTGGGCGCCGCCGTGATCGCAATGCTGGCCAGCAGTGGCTACGTGGCGCGGACCTCGCTGGGATGGATGCAGCGCGCGCTGTCCTTCGATCCCGCCATCGTTGGCCATCCGGATCGCCTGCTGTCCCATGCCGCATGGCTGCTGGGGACGTCGGTGCTGCCTATCCTGCCGCTGCTGGCGGCGGCACTGGCCGCCTGCTTCATTTCCCCGCTGGTGATGGGCGGCCTGGCCTTCAGTGGTCAGGCGCTGCAGCCCAACTTCGAACGTCTGAGCCCGATGGCCTGGATACGCCGGGTCTATGGTCAGGAAGGTCTGGCCGAACTGCTGCGCTCGGTACTGCGGGTGGTGATCGTCGGGGCCGTCGGGGCCTGGGCGGTTCACCATGCACTGAAGGCGATTCCACAACTGCAGCAGATGCCGTTGGAGGCAGCGGTCTCTGAAGGCATGGCCTTCATGCTGCGTGTGCTGGCGGCCGTGGTCGGAGCGATGGGGCTGCTGGCCGCGGTCGACGTGCCCTACCAGCGCTGGAACTGGATGCAGAAGCTCAAAATGACCAAGCAGGAGCTGCGCGACGAATACAAGGAAACCGAAGGCAGCCCCGAGGTCAAGGGCAGGATCCGCCAGATGGCCCGCCAACTGGCCCAGCGCCGGATGATGGAAGCCGTCCCGGAAGCAGACGTCATTGTCACCAATCCAACCCATTACGCCGTGGCGCTGAAGTACGAAGCCGGGCGCATGCGGGCACCGAAAGTGGTGGCGCTGGGCGTGGACGAGATGGCCCTGCGGATCCGCGAGATCGGCGCCGCCCACCGGGTAGCCACGGTGGAGGCACCGCCATTGGCACGCGCCTTGTATCGGCACGCCAAGCTCGACCAGGAAATCCCCGTGCAGCTCTACGCCGCCGTTGCCCAGATCCTGTCCTACGTCTTCCAGTTGCGCCGCTGGCACCCGTCGCACGGCCCGATGCCCCGGCTGGCGACCGTCGTCGTGGATCCGTCGCTGGATGACGGGAAGTCGCCGCGATGAGCGCCATCACACCCGACAACGGTTCCCGGAGAGGTGCGCTGGCGTCGCTGATGCAGTCCCTGCGCAGCGGTGCCGCGGCGCCGCTTGTGGTCCTGGCCATGCTGTCGATGGTGGTGGTGCCGCTGCCCCCGTTCCTGCTGGACCTGCTGTTCACCATCAACATCGCGCTGTCGCTGATGGTGCTGCTGGCTGTGGTGTACGTGAGGCGGCCGCTGGAATTCTCGGTATTTCCCAGCGTGCTGCTGATGGTCACCCTGCTGCGACTCTCGCTGAACGTGGCCTCGACCCGCGTGGTCCTGCTGCATGGCCATCAGGGCGGCGCGGCGGCCGGCCACGTGATTGAATCGTTCGGCAACTTTGTCGTTGGCGGCAGCTATGCCGTCGGCATCGTGGTGTTTGCCATCCTCACCATCGTCAATTTCGTGGTGGTGACCAAGGGCTCCGGACGCATCTCGGAAGTATCCGCCCGCTTCATCCTCGACGCACTGCCCGGCAAGCAGATGGCGATCGACGCCGACCTCAACGCCGGCCTCCTGACCCGCGAGGAAGCCAAGCTGCGCCGCGAGGAGGTACGCAATGAGGCGGACTTCTATGGCTCCATGGACGGCGCCAGCAAATTCGTCCGTGGCGACGCCATCGCCGGCCTGCTGATCCTGGCGATCAATCTGGTCGGCGGCGTGCTGATCGGCATGCTCCAGCATGGTCTGGGCTTCGGCGAAGCCATGCAGACCTACACCCTGCTGGCCATTGGCGACGGGCTGGTGGCCCAGCTGCCGGCCCTGCTGGTCTCCACTGCGGTGGCCATGCTGGTCACCCGCGCCACCCGCGAGCAGGAGATGGGTGATGCGGTCGCCGCCCAGGTCTTCGGCCAGCGCCGCGCCCTGGTGGTGGCGGCCAGCCTGATGGGGCTGATCGGCATCGTGCCTGGCATGCCCAATCTGCCCTTCCTGCTGTTCGCGTTCATTCTGGGCTATGCGGCGTGGCGCCTGAAGAAGCAGGAAGATGCTGCCGCTGCGCCCATCGCACAGGAGGCCGCAGCACCAGGCACCACGGCGGTTGCGGAATTGAGCTGGGATGAAGTGGCCCCGGTGGAGCCGCTGGGCCTGGAGGTGGGCTACAAGCTCATCGCGCTGGTGGACAAGGCGCAGGGCGGTGAATTACTGACCCGGCTCAAGGGCGTACGCCGGAAGCTGACCCAGGATCTCGGGTTCCTGATCCCCGCGGTGCATGTGCGTGACAACCTGGAGTTGGCCCCCGGCCAGTACCGCATCCTGGTCCACGGGGTCCCGGTGGCAGGCGGCGAACTGCATCCAGACCGCATGCTGGCGCTGGATCCCGGCAAGGTCTTCGGACGGCTGGACGGCATTCCGGGCAAGGATCCTGCATTCGGTCTGGATGCCGTCTGGATCCTGCCGTCGCAGCGCGCCCACGCCGAGTCGCTGGGCTACACGGTGGTCGATGCCGGCACGGTGATCGCCACCCACCTGTCCCACGTGGTGCGGGAGCGGGCTGCAGAGCTGTTGGGCCACGATGAAGTCCAGCAGTTGCTGGCCAACGTCGGCAAGGCGTCGCCCAAGCTCGTCGAAGAGTTGACGCCGAAGCTGCTGCCGCTGTCGGTCGTGGTGCGCGTCCTGCAGTCGCTGCTGGCCGAAAAAGTACCACTGCGGCAGATGCGGCGGATCGTCGAGGCGCTGCTGGAGCACGGCATCCATACCCAGGATCCGGCGGCGCTGACCGCCGCCGTGCGGATCGCATTGGGCCCGTTCATCGTCCAGGAACTCAACGGCATGGCGCCGGAACTGCCGGTGTTCACGCTGGCGCCGCAGTTGGAACGCATCTTGCAGGATTCAGTCAGCGGCCAAGGCGCCGCGCTGGAACCCGGACTTGCCGAACGGCTGCACCAAAGCCTGAGCGAGGCCGTGGCCCGGCAGGAGCAGCGCGGGGAACCCGCGATCCTGCTGGTGCCGGGCGGGATCCGCGCAGCGATCTCGCGGCTGGTACGCCACAGCGTGCCGCAGCTTTCGGTGTTGGCTTACGGTGAAGTACCGGAAGATAAGCGGCTGCGGTTGCTGGGGGCGGTGGGCTGATGACCGGATTGCGGACGAATACCATGAGAATCAAACGCTTCAACGCCCCCGACATGCGCGCCGCGCTGCGCAACGTTCGCGATGAACAGGGCCCTGATGCCGTGATCCTGTCCAGTCGCCAGCTCGAGGAGGGCGGCGTGGAGGTCGTGGCCGCCACCGATTACGACGAGGCGCTGGTGCAGCAGACGCTGCGTACCATGACCGCACCGCCGGCGTCGCCAGTGCCGGCAGCCGAGACTCCGCACAGGACAGGCCGCGCGGTCTTCCACATCGATGGCGCGCCGGCCACGTCGCCGGCAGCCGCCACCGTGCCAGCTGCGCAGCAGCAGGGGGGGAGACTGGAGCAGATGATGGCCGCGCTCAAACCGGCGCGCTCCGTGCAGCCTGCGGCCGCTGCGGCGCCAGCGCCCACCGCTGAACCACGTCCCTCCCCCACGCGCCTCCACGTGCGCGTTGACGATGAAGATGACGCCCTCCGCCCCGAGGATTTTGCCGCTGCGCTACGTCGCGCCGCATCACACGCGGCGGATGTGGCTGCCTCGCCTGCGCCTTCTTTCCCCGCATTGCCTGAAGCCCCTCCAGCCGTACCCGTGGCCGATTCCTCGGCACTTCGCGTGATTGAAACCGATCCCGCGGTGGTTGCGCTTCGCGCCGAACTGGCGGCCATGCGACGCATGATCGAGCGCGAAATGGGCCAGCTCGCCGGCGAGCGGCTGCGCGGCTCGCCGGCACGGGCCGCAGCCCTGGACGCACTGGCCGCGTTCGGGTGCGACGATGCCCTGGCCCAACGTATCGCCCGACGCATCGACCCGGCGTTGCCGGTCGAGGCGATCCTTGCCCCCCTCCGGATGGAGCTGGCCGACCTGCTCCCGATCGCCGGCGAAGAGCTGCTGGAGGCAGGCGGCATCGTTGCCCTGCTGGGGCCGACCGGCGCCGGCAAGACCACCACGATTGCCAAATTGGCTGCCCGCTACGCGTCCAGGCATGGCACCCGTGACGTAGCCCTGGTCAGCGCCGACAATGGTCGTGCCGGCGCACGCGAACAGCTGCACGTGCTGGGCCGCCGGCTGGGCATCACCGTCTGCGACGCCGACGGTCCGGATGCCCTGACCCGGATCCTGGACCAGTTGGACGACTATCCCCTGGTGCTGGTCGATACCGCCGGCTATGGCCTGCACGACCGTGCCCTGCTGCGTCAGATCCTGTGGGTGCGCGCCGCCAGCAACGTGCGCAGCCTGCTGGTACTGCCGGCCAATGTCCATCCGGCCGACCTGTCGGAACTGCTGCGTCGCTACCGGCCGGCCGCGCCGGAGGGCGTGATCCTGACCAAGCTGGATGAGTGCGTGCGTCCTGGTGCAGCGCTGTCGGTCTTGGTGCAACATACTCTCCCCATGGCCTACACCACTTCCGGCCAACGCGTACCCGACGACCTCGAGCTGGCCGATGCCCAGGTATTGGCAAACGCCCTCGAACTCCCACGCGGCGATGCCGCCGCAAGCCCCCACCACGACGCAGGTCGCCATGCATCCGCCTGAGCCCCTCCGCCCGCAGACCACTCCCACCGCGCCACGCGTGATCGCCGTGACTGGCGGCAAGGGCGGCGTCGGCAAGACCACGGCTTCGATCAATCTGGCCATGGCGCTGGTCAACGCCGGCCAGCGCACCCTGTTGCTGGACACCGACCTGGGCCTGGCCAACGTCGACGTCATGCTGGGGCTGTCGCCGCGTTTCACCCTGGCGGACGTCTTTGCCGGCCGCTGCGAGCTGCGCGATACCGTGATCGAAGGCCCGCATGGCCTGCTGGTGGTGCCCGCCGCATCGGGCAAGCGGCACATGACCGAGTTGCTGCCCCAGCAGCACGTGGGCCTGGTCAATGCGTTCTCCCAGCTCGACATC
Organism: Thermomonas sp.; assembly: GCF_046293095.1. Taxonomy (GTDB): domain Bacteria; phylum Pseudomonadota; class Gammaproteobacteria; order Xanthomonadales; family Xanthomonadaceae; genus Thermomonas. Next base: position 96,946 of record NZ_JBKBPN010000006.1, on the reverse strand, counting down.
CCGCTGGACGTGATGATCGTGGACACGCCGGCGGGCATCAGCGATGGCGTCCTGACCTTCTGCCAGGCGGCACAGGACGTGATCCTGGTGGCCATCGACGAGCCCGCCTCGGTCACCGACGCCTACGCCCTGATCAAAGTGCTCAGCCGCGACCGCGGCGTGAACCGTATCCAGGTGCTGGCCAACCAGGTACCCAACGTCAACGAGGGGCGTGCGGTATTCGACAAGCTGGAGCGGGTCACCTCGCGCTTCCTCGACGTCACCCTGTCCTATCTCGGCGCCATTCCGCGTGACGAGTGGCTGCGCCTGGCGGTGCAGCGGCAGGAAGCCGTCGTCGATGCCTTCCCCACCGCGCCGGCCTCGCTTGCATTCCGCGATATCGTCCGCAAGATCGGCCAGTGGCAGCCACCGCAGGGGCCGCGCGGCCACGTGGAATTCTTCACCGAGCGCCTCATCGCTGCCCAGGGGAGTGCCTGTGCATGATGAGCACCGGGGCCGCCCAATACCGCGCCCAGCAGACCGGTGATGCCACCGCCATCGTGGCACGGCACGCCGAACTGGTCCGCCGGATCGCCCATCATCTTGCCGCTCGGTTGCCTTCCAGCGTCGAGATCGACGACCTGATCCAGGCCGGGATGATCGGGCTGATCGAAGCAGCCCGGAATTTCCAGTCCGACCAGGGCGCCACCTTCGAGACCTACGCCTCCATCCGCATCCGCGGCGCCATGATCGATGCCATCCGCGCCGGCGACTGGGTGCCCCGCTCGGTGCACCGGCGCTACCGCGACGTGGTGGCGGCCACCCGTGCGATCGAACAGCGCGAAGGCCGCGCCGCCACCTCGCAGGAAATCGCGAGTGCGCTGGGCATGACCGTGGAGGATTACCACCACATCCTGCAGGACGCCGCCCGCGGTCAGCTGCTGAGCCTGGACGAATACACCGACGATCACGACGGCGAGCCGCGACTGGAGCAGCAGGACAACATCACGCCTGCCCGCCGCTTCGAGCAGGGGGCGTTCCGGACCGCGCTGGGCGATGCCATCCACAACCTGCCCGAGCGCGAACAGCTGGTGCTGTCCCTCTACTACGAGCAGGATATGAACCTGCGCGAGATCGGCGCGGTCCTCAACGTCAGCGAATCCCGGGTCTGCCAGATCCACGGCCAGGCCATGCTGCGCCTGCGCTCCCGGCTGACCGACTGGCGCAGCGAGATTGACGCCGACGACGCCTGAGGGCTCCGCCGGGGGGCTGCCATCCCCGCCCCGGATGCGGCACCATCAAGTTTCCCGGTCGCCGACCGTTACCGCTTCCGAACACCTACAGGATCCGACATGGACAAGGGCATCCGCATCCTCATCGTGGACGATTTCTCGACCATGCGCCGCATCGTCAAGAATCTGCTCAACGATCTGGGCTTCACCAATACCGCCGAGGCCGACGACGGCACCACCGCCCTGGCCGAATTGCACAAGGCGAAATTCGACCTGGTCGTGACCGACTGGAACATGCCGGGCATGCCGGGCATCGACCTGCTCAAGGCCATCCGTGCCGATGCGGCACTGGCCAAGATCCCGGTCCTGATGGTGACCGCGGAGGCCAAGCGCGAGCAGATCATCGAAGCGGCGCAGGCCGGGGTGAACGGCTACATCATCAAACCGTTCACCGCAGCCACCCTTGAAGACAAGCTGACCAAGATCTTCGAGCGCATGGAGAAAGCCGCATGAGCCTGCCCCTGCGCCCGCCGTCCGTCCCCGCCGGAGACGCGCAGATCATCGAGCGCCTGCATGCCGCCATGGCGGCGCTGGAGCAGGGCGACGCCGATGCCTGGAAGCACCACCTCGATTCACTGCTGGAGTGGCGCCGCCAGCCAGTGGTGGAGAGTCTGGTCAAGCTGGCGCGTGAACTGGACGAGCTGGAGCGTGCCATCGACGTGCGCATCCCTGCCGCCAGCCAGTCCGCCGTTGGCCTGCCTGACGCCTGCAGCCGCCTGGAGCACGTCGTCAAGATGACCGAGGAGGCCAGTATGCGCACGCTGGACTTGGCCGACGAATGCCGCGCCCTGCTTGGGACCATCGGCCCGGAACACGAGGCCACGGTGGACGCCATTCGCGCCCGCCTGTCGGCGATGGTGGAGGCGCAGAGCTTCCAGGACCTCACCGGGCAGATCATCCAGCGGGTGATCCAGCTCATCCGCTCGCTGCAGTCCGGCCTGGGCGACATCCAGGCGCTGCAGGGCGAGGACGGCAAGGGCCATGGCCCTGCCGTCTCCGGCGTCGACCCGCCGGCGGCGACGCAGGACGAGGCCAACGACCTGCTGGCCAACCTCGGGATCTGACATGTCGTCGGACGGCTACGATGCCCGTGCGGACTTCCTGATCGAGGCGCGCGAGATTCTCGACCGCCTCGGTGAACAGGTGGTGGCGCTGGAGCAGGACCCGGAGGACCGGGCCATGCTGGATGCCGTCTTCCGTGGGTTCCACACCATCAAGGGCGGCGCGGGCTTCCTCGACCTGCCGCCGATGGTGGCCCTGTGCCACGCCTTCGAGGATCGCATCGATGCCGCCCGCAGCGGCACCCGCGCACTGGATGCCGCCGCGTTCGATGGCGCCCAGCGCGCCGTGGACCTGTTGCTGGACATGATGGATGCGCTGGCGCGCGGCGAGACACTCGCCGATGTCGATGCGGCACTGCTGCGCCAGGTGCGCGGCGGAGACGGGCCGCCCCCGGCAGCCGCGCCAGCCGCCGCTATCGACTTGCCGGACAACCTGGACGACCTTGATTTCGATGCTCTGCTGGACAGCCTGCATGGCGTTGGCGCGATTCCAGGCGCAGCGCCACCCGCCCCTCCGGCACCGCCTCCACCCCCGCCCAAGCCGGCGCTTGCCCCCAAACCTGCACCGACGGTCGAAAAGCCCGCGGCCGCGGAAGCCGAACACACCGTGCGCGTGGACGTGCGCCGCCTCGACGCGCTGGTCAACCTCGTCGGCGAGTTGGTGCTTGCCCGCAACCGCCTCAAGACGCTGCGCCCGGGCCTGCAGAACGAACAGCTGGACCGCGCCGTCACCGCGTTGGATACCGTCACTGCACGCCTGCAGGGCGCGGTGATGGCCGCCCGCATGCAGCCGGTCAGCCGCGTCTTCACCCGTTTCCCGAAGCTGGCCCGCGATGTGGCACGGCAGCTCGACAAGCAGGTGGAACTGGTCGTCGAGGGCGCCGAGACCGAGCTGGATCGCAATCTGGTCGAAGCCTTGGCCGATCCGCTGGTGCACCTCGTGCGCAATGCCATCGACCACGGCATTGAAATGCCTTCGATGCGCCGCGCCGCCGGCAAGCCAGAACAGGGCCGCGTGCGCCTGGCCGCGCAGCAGGAAGGCGACCACGTCGCCATCGAGGTCAGCGACGATGGCGGCGGCATCGATCCCGAGGCCATCCGGCGCAGCGCGGTACGCAAGGGGCTGATTGACAGCGAAGCAGCCGCGCGCCTGTCCGAGGAAGAATGCCTGTCCTTGTTGTTCCTGCCCGGCTTCTCCACCCGCACCGAAGTGTCTGACCTGTCCGGCCGTGGGGTCGGCATGGACGTGGTGCAGTCCAAGATCCGCGAACTCTCCGGCCAGGTGCAGATCCAATCCGAGATCGGCAAGGGCTCGCGGTTCATCATCCGGGTGCCCTTGACCTTGGCCATCCTGCCCACCCTGCTGGTGGAAGTGGCGGATGACGTTTACGCCCTGCCGCTGGTCAGGGTGACCGAGGTGGTAACCCACGACGAACAGCAGCTTCTGTGGATGGACGGCCAGAAGATCCTCGATCTGCGCGAGCGCCCGCTGCCGGTGCTGTCGCTGCGCGAATGGCTGGGCCTGGGCGATGGCGGCGGTGAGGCTACGCGGGGCGTGGTGCTGCAGGCTGGCGACCAGCGGTTCTGCCTGCTGGTGGACCGCGTGGTCGGCCGCGAGGAAGTGGTGATCAAGGCGCTGCCGCGCAGCCTGCGCGGCCTGCCCGGCTATGCCGGGGCCAGCCTCGTCGGCGACGGGCGAATGGCCATGATCCTGGATGTCGACGCACTGCTCGATTCCGCACAACGCAGCTCAAGTGCCATCGCCCGCGGCCGATAGCGGGGCATATGGACATTCTCAGCGTTATCGGCGCGATCCTCGGGCTGGTCGCCCTGATGGGTGGCAGCGTACTCAAGGGTGCCGGCCTTTCGGGGCTATGGTCGCCCGCCGCGTTTGTCATCGTCATTCTTGGAACCCTGGCGGCGATCCTGCTGCAGACGCCGATGCATACCTTCAGCCGCGCCCTGCGCATCATGCGCTGGGTGTTCTTCCCGCCGCCGCAGGACCATGCCGGCTTGATCGCCAGGATGGTCGACTGGAGCAGCACCTCCCGCAAGCAGGGCCTGCTGGCGCTGGAGCCGGTGCTGGACCAGATCGCCGACCCGTTTCTGCGCAAGGGGCTGCAAATGGTGGTGGATGGTGTCGAGCCGGAGACCATGCGGCAAATGCTGGAAATCGAAGCCGAGGCGCAGCACCACCGCGACACCGCCGCGGCCAAGGTGTTCGAGGGCATGGGTATCTATGCCCCCACGCTGGGCATCATCGGCGCGGTGCTGGGCCTGATGGCGGTGATGAAGAACCTCAGCGACCCCAGCAAGCTGGGCCACGGCATCGCTGCGGCGTTCACGGCGACCATTTACGGCATCGGCTCGGCCAACCTGCTGTTTCTGCCGATGGCCTCCAAGCTCAAGGGTGTGATCCACCGCCAGCAGGTGGAACGCGAGATGCTGATCGAAGGCTTGCTGGCGATCGCCGAGGGCGAGAACCCGCGCAACATCGAAGCGCGCCTGAGCGGCTTTCTGCACTGAGACCGCGCAGCCATGGCACGCCGCCCCTCCAAGCACCACGAAGAGCACCTCAACCACGAAGCGTGGGCCATCCCCTATGGCGACCTGCTGACGCTGCTGCTGGCCTTCTTCGTGGTCATGTACGCGATTTCCTCCCTCAACGAGGGCAAGTACCGCGTGGTCGCGGATTCACTCTCGGCCGCTTTCGGTGGGCCGCCGCGTTCCATCAAGCCAGTGCAGGTGGGCCAGGTACAGCTGCGCGGCGGCGATTTCGACCATCCGTCCGTGGTTGATACCGGCGCCCGTCGCGGCCCCACGCAGCCGACTCGCATCGAAGTGCCGATGCCGCTCACCCGGCGCCAGCAGCAGCCCAGCCCGGATGCGGCGCGCGCCAGCCAGGCGCAGCTGAACGCACTGGGCGATGATATCGAGAGAGCGCTTTCGGGGCTGGTAAAGAGCGGTCTGGTGCGACTGCGCCGGGGTGAAAACTTTCTGGCGGTGGAAATCCAGAGCGACCTGCTCTTCGCCAGCGGGGTAGCGACGCCGAGCGCCGCCGCGCTGACCACCATCCGCCAGTTGGCTACCGTGCTGCGCGACGTGCCCAACGCGGTGCGGGTGGAGGGCTATACCGACAACCAGCCGATCAACACGGCGCAGTTCCGCTCCAATTGGGATTTGTCCGCCGCCCGCGCGACCAACGTGGTCTACGAGCTCATCGACGCGGGCATCGCACCCTCGCGGTTGGCCGCGATGGGCTATGGCGAATACCAACCGATCGCGGACAATGCGACGGTCGCCGGACGCAGTGCCAACCGGCGCGTGGAGCTGGTGATCCTGGCCAGCTCGCGCGGAGTGGACAGCGTGATGGAGGGCTTGGACATGCGCGGCAAGCCCGCACCGCGGCCGGATCGTGCCACAACCCAACAAGGAGCGCCGTGATGCGTGTCTGGGCAATCGCCAACCAGAAAGGCGGGGTGGGCAAGACCACCAGCGCACTCTGCCTGGGCCGTTGTCTGGCCGATGCCGGCAAGCGCGTGCTGCTGGTGGACCTGGATCCGCACGGGTCGCTGACGCGCGCCTTCGGCGTCCCGGTGGAGCCGCCGCCAGCGGGCACCTATGACCTGTTCAACGGCCGCAGTCTCTCCGAGGTCGCCCGTCCCAGCGGGTACGCCTGCATCGACCTGGTCGCCGCACAGCCCGCCATGGCGACCCTGGAGCGACGCAGCGCCACCCAGCCAGGCCTGGGGCTGGCGCTGGGACGTGCGCTGGAGGCCGCGGCCGACCGCTACGACTTCGCCCTGCTGGACTGCCCGCCGACACTCGGCCTGCTGCTGGTCAATGCGCTGGCTGCGTGCGACCGGCTGATCGTCCCGACCCAGACCGACCCACTGGCGCTGCACGGCCTGGCGGGCATGCTGCACACCGCGGCGATGGTGGAGCGTTCGCGCGCCCGCCCGCTGCTGCGGCAGATCCTGCCGACCCTGTTCGACAAGCGTACCCGCACCGGCCAGCAGACGCTGGAACAACTGCAGTCCCACCCCGATGCCGCCGCCTGCCCCCACCCCATCCCGGTGGACACGCGCCTGCGCGACGCCGATGCGCTGGGCACGCGCGAACACATGTACGGGCGCGGCATGATCGCCTACGAACACGCCATGCAATGGCTGCTGGACACCGCTCCCGCCGAACAGGAGGCCGCATGAACCCGCAAGGAACCACGCTGGCCGCCAAGCCGGACGCGGAAGGGGTGGTCGATGCCTACGTCGACGCGCTGCTGGCACTTCCGGTGGCGGGGGCTGCGCCGGTTCCGCCCGAGGCCGCGCAGGACACCGCTGCCGACCTTGACGTGCCGCCGGATGCCGCAGTGTCCGAGGCATCGGCCGCCGTTCCGGATATCCAGGCGGCAGGCGACGGCGTGACCATGGACGTTGACGTGACCACTTCCGTGCAAGGGCTTGGGCCTGAAGATCCCGCGGATGTCCGGGAGCCGGCCGCCGAATGCGCAGCGGTGGAGGAATGTGCCGCGTCTGAAGCCGTGTATCCGCCTGCCAGCGAGGAAGCGGATGCCGTTGGCGCACCTGCAATGGAGCCTGTGGCGGCCGCCTCTGTCGCCGCACCCGTCGCCGCACCTGTCGCGGCCCGGCCGGCGCAGCCGGTCTTCGCGGTGGACGAAACAGCGGAGGATATTGCGCCGGCGCCAGCCCCGGTCGGCCAACGCTGGCTGCGGGTTGCGGTAGGCGATGACCGCTACGCAGTGGAGCTGCTGCGGGTGCAGGAGGTGGTCCGGCTGGCGCCGCTGATCGCCGTGCGCGGTGCAGTGCCGTCCCTGCTGGGCGTGATGAACCTGCGCGGGCGTGTGGTGCCGGTTCATGACCTTGGCCGCTGGCTGCGTCGCGCACCGGTGGTGGTCGACGAACGCTCCCGCATCGTCGTGCTGGAATTCCAGGACGACCTGGTCGGGCTGCTGGTCACCGCGGTGACCGACGTGGTGACGCTGGACGGCCCGCAGATCGAGCCGCCTGCCCGCGGCCTGCGCGACCGCATCGGCATGGGCATCGCGCGCACCCCGGGAGCGCCGCCCACGGTCCTGCTGGATGCGCGGGTGGTGTTCGACTGACGCCCGGCAGGGCAAACTGTGCACGCCCGCGCAATTCGCATCGACCGCCTCAAGTCCCCGGCCGGGGCGCCGATAATCGGTCTGGGATCAAGCCCTTTTTCGAGCCATCCATGCCCCTGTCCCTACAAGCCGATCTGGGAATCGAACAAGTCGCCGACCTGCAAGCGGCCCTACAGCCGCATTTCGACGACGAGGTGCTGGAGTTGTCCGGCGCCGAGGTACGCCGTGTGCACACCGCGGGCCTGCAACTGCTGCATGCCTTCATGCGTGACCGTGCTGCGCGCGGGCGCGTCACCACCATCACCCTTCCCTCGCCGACCCTGGTCGAGGCCGCGCGCCAACTCGCGCTCGCGGCCAGTCTGGGCGTCGATACCGCCCCCGGAGACGCCGCGTGAGCGCAAACCTTCTGATCGTTGACGATTCCACCTCCATGCGCCAGATGGTGGCCTTCGCGCTCACCAGCGGCGGCTACAACGTCAAGGAAGCCGAGGATGGCATTGCCGCGCTGGAAGTGGCCAAGACCCAGAAATTCGACGCGGTGATCACCGATGTCAACATGCCGCGCATGGATGGCATCGAACTGATCCGCCAGCTGCGCGCCCTGCCCAGCTACAAGTTCACCCCGCTGCTCATGCTCACCACCGAATCCGGTGCCGACAAGAAGAGCGAGGGCAAGGCTGCCGGCGCGACCGGCTGGCTGGTCAAGCCGTTCGATCCGGAGCAACTGCTCGCCACCGTTCGCAAGGTTCTCGGCTAAGTCACCCCCGGGGTATCCATGGACATCACCCGCTTCCACGCCACATTCTTCGAGGAAAGCCGCGAAAACCTCGCCGCCATGGAAGCCGGGTTGCTGGACATGGAATCCGGCGGCGGCGGCATCGATACCATCCACGTGGTGTTCCGTGCTGCCCACTCCATCAAGGGCGGTAGCGCCACCTTCGGCTTCACCGCCATCGCCGAGCTGACCCATCTGCTGGAAACCCTGCTGGATGAGGCGCGCAGCGGCAAGCGCACGCTGGATGGCGTGGCCATCAGCGCGCTGCTGGGCTCGGTGGATGCGCTGCGCATGCTGCTGGCGGCCGCGGAGCACGGCGATGCCATCGACCAGGCAATGCTGACGCGCGCCCGCGCCGAGCTGGAGCGCCTGCTCTCCGGCGCCGGGGAGGCCCCTGCAGCCCAGGCCGCGCCCACCGCTGCCAAGCCGGCGGCAAACACAGAGCCGCAAGGCTGGTCGATCAGCTTCGAACCCGAGCGCTCGCTGTTCCTGAGCGGCAACGACCCGCTGCGGATGCTGCGCGAGTTGGGCCAGCTGGGCGAACTGAAGGTGACCTGCCGCGACGATGCGCTGCCGCCTTTCCAGGAACTCGACCCGTTCGAGGCCTGGCTCGCCTGGGACCTGCAGCTGATCGGTAACGTGAAGCGCTCGGCGATCGAAGACACCTTTGCCTGGGTCGAGGACCAGTGCACGCTCAACATCGCGCCGCTGGCCGCCGAGGCGGCCGCGCCGGCGCCCGCGACCACCGAGCCGGTGCCGTCGGCTCCAGCCTCGCCTGCGCCCGCGCCCCCTGCGCCTTCCGCGCCCGTGGCAGCCGCGGCCAGCACCGCCGCTGGCGGCAGCCGCCACGATGCCGTCGAGACCACCATCCGCGTCGCCGTGGACAAAGTCGATGCGCTGATCAACCTGGTCGGTGAGCTGGTCATCACCCAGGCCATGCTGGCGCAGCGCTCCGCCGAGCTGGACCCGGGCCTGCACGAGCAGCTGCTGGCCGGTCTGGGCCAGCTGGACCGCAACACCCGCGACCTGCAGGAAGCGGTGATGTCGGTGCGCATGCTGCCGGTCGATTTCGCCTTCAGCCGCTTCCCGCGGATGGTGCGCGACATCGCCTCGCGGCTGGGCAAGAAGGTCAATCTCAAGACCTCCGGCGAAGGCACCGAGCTGGACAAGGGCGTGATCGAGAAGATCGTCGATCCGTTGGTGCACCTGGTCCGCAACGCCATCGACCACGGCCTGGAAACGACCGAGCAGCGCATTGCCGCCGGCAAGCCCGAGGCCGGCACGGTCACGCTGTCCGCCGCGCACCAGGGCGGCCACATCATCATCGAGGTCCGCGACGACGGCCGCGGCCTGAACCGCGAAAAGATCCTGGCCAAGGCCGCCGAGCGCGGCATCGCCGTGCCGGAGAACCCCACTGACGCGCAGGTGTGGGACCTGGTATTCGCCCCCGGGTTCTCCACTGCGGATGCACTCACCGATCTGTCCGGCCGCGGCGTCGGCATGGACGTGGTGCGCAAGAACATCAACGCGCTGGGCGGCCAGGTGGAAATCCGCAGCCGCCAGGGCGAAGGCACCACCGTATCGATCCGCCTGCCGCTGACCATGGCCATCCTGGACGGCATGACCGTCTCGGTAGGCGGCGAAGTCTTCATCCTGCCGTTGAACGTGGTGGTGGAATCGCTGCAGACCGTCCCCGACCAGATCAAGACCGTGGCGGGCAACTCGCGCCTGCTGCGCGTGCGCGAGGACTATGTCCCCCTGCTCGACCTGGCGTCCCTGTACGGCCTGCCCGCGGCCCGCGAGGGCGCGCAGCCGATCGCCGTGGTGGTGGAAAGCCAGGGCCAGCGGCTGGCGTTGGAAGTGGACGAACTGCTGGGCCAGCAGCAGGTGGTGGTCAAGAACCTGGAGCGCAACTACCGGCGCATCACGGGCGTTGCAGGCGCCACCATCCTCGGCGACGGCCGGGTGGCGCTGATCGTGGATGTCGGCAGCCTCCCCACCAAGAGCCAGGCGGCCCCCGCGGCGATCACCGAAGCGTACCTCCAGGGCGAGATGGCGCGGGTCATCGAGCTGGCCAAGCGGCCGCGCAAGGTCGCCTGAGCCGATTGCCTGCCCTGCAGATCCGCAGGGCGCGACGCACCGGCGGCAGCGCCCGCTGGTGCTGCTGGTCATCCTGCGGAACCCCGGCCACAGCAAGGGCGATGGGATCGCAAGGAGCGTCAGCGCTCTGGCGTGATTTCATCGCGCCGGGGCATCAGCGCGGTGCCAGCAAGCCCCGCCGCTTGAACCAGATCTCCACCGGCCAGGTCAGAAGCGGCGGGACCGCCGCCAGCAGCGCCACCAGCAGCGCCCATCCCGGCCAACGCAGGCGCGCGCCCACCCACACCGTCACCACCACGTAGGCCAGGAAGGCCAGCCCGTGCAGGCGGCCGAACAGCCAGACGCCCAGCTCCGTGGTGCCGCTGACGTATTTCAGGTACATGCCGACCAGCAGACCGGTCCAGGTCAGGGCCTCGACCAGGGCAACGGTGGCGAAGAGTTTTCCGGAACCCCCGAGGGCTGGCGTGTCGGTCATGGCATGGCTCGGGTTCGATGATGTCCAAAAAGAAGCGCCCGGAGTTGCCGGGCGCTCGGTCGCCATTCGCGTACGCCACTCGGGTGACGGGCGGCGATAGGACAGGGCTCAGGCCGCGACGGAATCCGCCACCTGCCGGTACTCCTCGATCTGGTCGAAGTTCATGTAACGGTAGATCTCGGCGCTCTTGTCGTTGATCACACCGATGTCCGCCATGTATTCCTCTCGGGTCGGGATGCGGCCCAGCCGCGCGCAGATCGCCGCCAGCTCCGCCGACCCCAGATACACGTTGGTGTTGCGGCCCAGACGGTTCGGGAAATTGCGGGTCGAAGTGGACATCGCGGTGCTGCCCTCGCGGATCTGCGCCTGATTGCCCATGCACAGCGAGCAGCCCGGCATTTCCATGCGCGCGCCGGCGGTGCCGAAGGTGCCGTAGTGGCCCTCATTGGTCAGCTCAGCGGCGTCCATCTTGGTGGGCGGTGCGATCCACAGGCGGGTCGGGATGTCGCGCTTGCCTTCCAGCAGCTTTGCCGCGGCGCGGAAATGGCCGATGTTGGTCATGCACGAGCCGATGAACACCTCGTCGATCTTGGCACCGGCCACGTCGGACAGGGTCTTGGCATCGTCCGGGTCGTTCGGGCAGCACACGATCGGCTCGACGATCTCGGCAAGGTCGATCTCGATCACTGCCGCATATTCGGCGTCGGCATCCGGCTCCAGCAGCTGCGGGTTGGCCAGCCATGCTTCCATCTTGGCGATGCGGCGCTGCAGGGTGCGGGCGTCCTGGTAGCCCTCGGCGATCATCCACTTCAGCAGCGTGATGTTGCTGTTGAGGTATTCGATGATCGGGGCCTTGTCCAGGCGCACGGTGCAGGCCGCCGCAGAACGCTCGGCGGAAGCGTCGGCCAGCTCGAAGGCCTGCTCCACCTTGAGATCGGGCAAGCCCTCGATTTCCAGGATGCGGCCCGAGAAGATGTTTTTCTTGCCCTGCTTGGCCACGGTCAACAGGCCCTGCTTGATGGCGTACAGCGGGATCGCGTGGACCAGATCACGCAGGGTGACGCCCGGCTGCAGCTTGCCCTTGAAGCGCACCAGCACCGATTCCGGCATGTCCAGCGGCATCACGCCGGTCGCCGCGGCGAACGCGACCAGGCCCGAGCCGGCCGGGAACGAGATGCCGATCGGGAAGCGGGTGTGCGAATCGCCGCCGGTGCCCACAGTATCCGGCAGCAGCATGCGGTTGAGCCAGCTGTGGATGATGCCGTCGCCCGGGCGCAGCGAGACGCCGCCACGGGTGGAGATGAACTCCGGCAGGGTGTGGTGGGTTTTCACGTCCACCGGCTTCGGGTAGGCGGCGGTGTGGCAGAACGACTGCATCACCAGGTCGGCGCTGAAGCCCAGGCAGGCCAGGTCCTTCAGCTCGTCGCGGGTCATCGGGCCGGTGGTGTCCTGGCTGCCCACCGAGGTCATCTTCGGTTCGCAGTAGGTGCCCGGGCGCATGCCCTTCCCTTCCGGCAGCCCGCAGGCGCGGCCGACCAGCTTCTGGGCCAGGGTGAAGCCCTTGCCAGTGTCCGGCGGGGTCACCGGCAGGCGGAACAGGTCGGTGGCCGGCAGGCCCAGCGCTTCGCGCGCCTTGCCGGTCAGGCCGCGGCCGATGATCAGCGGGATGCGGCCACCGGCGCGCACCTCGTCGAACAGCACCTCGGACTTCAGCTCGAACTCGGCGATCACCTCACCGTTCTTCAGCGCCTTGCCCTCGTACGGGCGCAGCTCGATGACATCGCCGTGCTCCATCTTCGACACGTCCAGCTCGATCGGCAGCGCGCCCGCGTCTTCCATCGTGTTGTAAAAGATCGGCGCGATCTTGCCACCCAAGCACACACCGCCGGCGCGCTTGTTGGGGATGTAGGGGATGTCGTCGCCGGTCCACCACAGCACGCTGTTGGTGGCCGACTTGCGGCTGGAACCGGTGCCGACCACGTCGCCCACGTAGGCAACCAGGTGGCCCTTTTCCTTCAATTTGAGGATCTCGCCGATCGGGCCGCGCTTGCCATCTTCCTCCGGCACGAAGGGCGCGTCGGGTCGCTTGTTCTTGAGCATCGCAAGCGCGTGCAGCGGGATGTCCGGACGGGTGGTGGCGTCCGGCGCCGGCGACAGGTCGTCGGTATTGGTCTCACCCGGCACCTTGAACACGGTGATGGTCAGCGATGCCGGCACTTCCGGCTTGCTGGTGAACCATTCGGCGTTGGCCCAGCTTTCCAGCACGGCCTTGGCGTTGGCATTGCCGGCCTTGGCCTTTTCCTCGACATCATGGAACGCATCGAACACCAGCAGGGTGTGCTTCAGCGCGTCGGCGGCCACGGCGCCCACCTCGGCGTCATCCAGCAGCTGCACCAGCGGCGCCACGTTGTAGCCGCCCAGCATGGTGCCCAAGAGCTCGGTGGCGCGGGCACGCGGAATCAGCGGGTTTTTCTCGCTGCCGAAGGCCAGCGCCGCCAGGTAGCTGGCCTTGACCTTGGCAGCATCGTCCACGCCGGCCGGCACGCGGTGCACCAGCAGATCCAGCAGAAACTCCGCTTCGCCAGCGGGGGGCGCCTTCAGCAGCTCGATGACATCGGCGGTCTGCTGTGCGGTCAGCGGCAGCGGCGGAATGCCGAGGGCGGCGCGCTCGGCTTGGTGTTTGCGGTAGGCGTCCAGCATGGGGGTTTCCTTGGCGTGTGCTACGTGGGGTGAAGGGCCTCAATCCCGGGGAACGATCAGCTTCAGGCCCTTGAAGTAATCGCGGTAGAACTCGGCATCGAACGTGATCAGCGCGTCACACTGCAGCAGGGCGTGCGCACCGACCAGGAATTCAGAAATCTCGCGCGGCGTACCGGTGCGCTGGCGCTGGCGGCGCTGCATCTCGCCCGCGCGCAGCGCGGACTTGGCTTCGACCGGACTGAAGTGGATGCCCATTTCCTCCAGCGCGGCCAGCGCGTCGGCGCCGTTGCGCAACGTGGCGGACAATCGGGCCAGCGCGGCATCGCCCACCACGACCCGGCCGGCGCCCAGCGCCTGGCGAAGAGTGGCCTCGACGGCATCGGCATGCGGGCCGTCGGCCAGCAGCTCGACCAGCACCGGGGCATCGACGGCGATCATGCGGTCCTGCCCTTGCCCGGTGGCGCATCCAGCGCGAACTTGCCGCGCACCCGCGAAATGGCGTCATCCACGTGCTTGCTCAGCACGATGCGCCCGCCGTCCAGCTCCACCTTGAGCACGCTGCCCTTGGTCAGGCCCAGCGCGTCGCGGACCGCCTTCGGCAGGGTGATCTGGCCGCGCTCCGCAACGGTGGCTTCCATGGACATTCCGGGCGAATGGGTAGGCTGAAAGTATACATACTTTTTTATGCATACCTTGCCGAAGCCGAGCTGCCGGCGCGCTCATCACCTTGGGCATTCACCCCAGGCTTGTGTGGTTGCCACCGGCATGCCTGGCCAGATACAGGGCGCGCTCGGCACGCTGGCGCAGCTGGGCCGGCGCCTGATCCTCGTCCCCCAACTGCACCAGCCCTGCGCTGAATGTCACGTAGTTGGGGCCCGCCTCGTCGGCTTGCCGCCAGCCGCGGTAACCGGCGAATGCCACATGCAGGCGCTGGCTGAAGCGCTTGCCGCCCTCCAGGTCGGTATCAGTGAGCAGCACAGCGAATCCGTCACCGTCCAGCCGCGCCGGCAGGTCGGAAGTGCGGCAGACCCCACGCAGCAAACGTGCGGCCTCCTTCAGCACCGCATCGCCCACCGCGTGCGACCAGTTGTCATTGATCTGCTGGAAGTGGTCCACATCCAACAGTAGCAAGCAAAGCGCCTGACCATGGCGCTTGGATCGCGCGAAATGGTGCGCAAAGCCCTCTTCGAAAGCCCTGCTGTTCGGCAACCCGGTCAAGCCATCCTCGTGGGCCTGCCGACCGAATTCCACCGCCTGCTGCTGCAGCCGTTCGGCCATCCGGTCGCGCTCGCTGCGAGCCGCCTGCAGGCGCTCATCCTGCAGGCTTGCGTCGGTGGAGGTTGCCTGCAACTGTCTTGCCAGCGCATTGCGTGCACGCCGGTGGCGCACCCCCCAGGCCAGCCCCAGGGCGGCACCGATCAGCAACCCCAGCAGCGGACCGGCCCAAGCCCAGACGTCATGCGCACCGCTGCCGGCGGTCTGGGCGGGCAGGCCCGCCGCTGGCAGCGCCGGGGCCAGAGCCAAGAACAGACAGGGCCACACCCGGCGGAATCGTGCTGGCATCATTGCATCCATCGCGGCCCTGCCCCTTTCAATCCCGCTTAACATGAAACGCGCATGATGGGCGTCATGCCATCCAGCGTGCGCTGTGCATCTGCGCCCCCTTGTCCGGAGCCATACCATGCGAAACAGTTTCGATACCCGTGACACCCTCCATGTTAACGGCAGGGATCACGCATTCCACAGCCTGCGCCGGCTGGGCCAGCGCTTCGACCTGGCCACCCTGCCCTGGTCGCTGAAGATCCTGCTGGAGAACCTGCTGCGCCACGAGGACGGCGTCACCGTGTCACCCGCGCATATCGAGGCGCTGGCGACATGGCGGGCCGACGCGGTGCCGGACACCGAAATCGCCTTCATGCCGGCGCGCGTCATCCTGCAGGACTTCACCGGCGTACCCTGCGTGGTGGACCTGGCCGCCATGCGCGACGCCGTGGTCAAGCTGGGCGGGCGGCCGGAGCAGATCAATCCACAGATCCCGTCCGAGCTGGTGATCGACCATTCGATACAGGTGGACGCCTTCGCTCGACCCGACGCGCTGGACATCAACGGTCGCATCGAATTCGAGCGCAACGCCGAACGCTACGGCTTCCTGCGCTGGGGCCAGAAGGCGTTCGCCGATTTCAAGGTGGTGCCGCCGAACACCGGCATCGTCCACCAGGTGAACCTGGAGTACCTGGCCAGGGTGGTGATGACGCGTGAGGTCGATGGTGAGACCTGGGCTTTCCCGGACACCGTGTTCGGCACCGATAGCCACACCACCATGATCAACGGCATCGGCGTGCTGGGCTGGGGCGTGGGTGGCATCGAGGCCGAAGCGGCGATGCTGGGGCAGCCTTCCTCCATGCTCATCCCGCAGGTGGTGGGCTTCCACTTGACCGGCCAGTTGCCGGAAGGGACCACCGCCACCGACCTGGTGCTGACCGTTACCCAGATGCTGCGTGCGCATGGTGTGGTCGGCAAGTTCGTCGAATTCTTCGGCGATGGCCTGCAGCATTTGCCGCTGGCGGACCGCGCCACCATCGGCAACATGGCGCCTGAATACGGCGCCACCTGCGCGATCTTCCCCATCGATGCCGAATCGCTGGCCTATCTGCGGCTGTCCGGTCGCAGCGAAGACCAGATCGCGCTGGTGGAAGCGTACGCCAAGGCGCAGGGGCTGTGGCACACGCCGGATAGCCCGCATGCGCGTTACAGCAGCACCCTGACGCTTGACATGCGTACGGTGCAGCCCTCGCTGGCCGGCCCCAGACGTCCACAGGATCGCGTCCTGCTGGCTGACGTGCCGGCCAACAGCCGCGCGGCTATCGAACAGCTCACCGCCCGGCGCAACCAGCGCAGTGCCGAGGTGTCCGATTTCATCGCGGAAGGCGGCAGCGCCGCCGTGGGCAACGAGTCCCTGCAGAAGGGGGAAGCCCATGTGGCGATCGATGGCCAGCAGGTGAAGTTGCAGGACGGCGCGGTGGTCATCGCCGCCATCACCTCCTGCACAAACACCTCCAACCCCGCAGTGATGGTGGCCGCCGGCCTGCTGGCCCGCAACGCCGCCGCGCGCGGGCTGACCCGCAAGCCGTGGGTGAAGACCTCGCTGGCGCCCGGCTCGCGCGTGGTGACCGACTACCTGCAGCGCGCCGGCCTGCTGGAGGCACTGGAGCAACTGGGTTTCTACGTGGTGGGCTACGGCTGCACCACCTGCATCGGCAATTCGGGGCCGCTGCCGGCGGAGGTCAGTGCCGGCATTGCCGCGGGTGATCTGTGCGTTGCCTCGGTGCTGTCAGGCAATCGCAATTTCGAAGGCCGCATCCACGCCGAAGTGAAGATGAATTATCTGGCCAGCCCACCGCTGGTGGTGGCCTATGCGCTGGCCGGCACCACCAGTGTGGATCTGACCCGCGAACCGCTGGGATATGGCCGCGACGGTGCGCCGGTCTACCTCAAGGACCTGTGGCCCACTGCCAAAGAGGTGGCTGACACCATCGCCTCCACGCTGGGCCCGGCGCTGTACCGCAGCAACTATGCCAATGTGTTCCAGGGCGATGAGCGCTGGAACGGCATCGCCTCGCCCGACGGCGAGCTTTACGTCTGGGACGAGGCCTCGACCTATATCAAGAACCCACCCTATTTCGACGGCATGACGATGGAGGTCGGCCGGATCAAGGACATCCACGACGCGCGCGTTCTGGGGCTGTTCGGCGATTCCATCACCACCGACCACATCAGCCCGGCCGGCAGCATCAAGAAAGACTCCCCGGCAGGGCGCTACCTGATGGCGCGCGGCGTGCAGCCGGCCGACTTCAACAGTTACGGCAGCCGGCGCGGCAACGATGACGTGATGGTGCGTGGCACCTTCGCCAACATCCGCATCAAGAACCTGATGCTGGGCGGCGAAGAAGGCGGCAACACGCTCTATTTCGGCACGCAGCCTCCGGAGAAACTGGCCATCTATGACGCCGCGATGCGTTACAAGGCCGACGGCACGCCGCTGGTGGTCATTGCCGGCAAGGAGTACGGCACCGGCTCCAGCCGAGACTGGGCGGCCAAGGGCACGCTGCTGCTGGGCGTGAAAGCCGTGATCGCAGAAAGCTTCGAACGCATCCACCGCAGCAATCTGGTGGGCATGGGCGTGCTGCCGCTGCAGTTCCGCGACGGCCAGAATGCGCAGACTTTGGGCCTCAGCGGCAACGAGCGCTATACCATCACTGGACTGGCCAATGGCGAGTCGCGAACCGCCACGGTCACCGCCACCCGCCCCGACGGCACCCATACCGTCTTCGAGGTGGATGTGCTGCTGTTGACGCCGAAGGAAGTGGAGTACGCCCGGCATGGCGGGCTGTTGCAGTACGTGTTGCGACAGTTGGCAAGCCGGCAGGCCGCATGATGGCGGGCCAGGCCTGCGCCGCCTCCGGCCGGTCTCCCGCGCTGGGATAGCACAGCAAAAGCACCCTTCCGACCGACAGACACCACGACGCGCTCACCCGTTGCTGCCGATAACGGCAGCCGCGGCTGCAGCTGCGTGCAACTGGCGCGACTTTGCCGTGTTGGCGCCCGGCACGGGCTGGACGGGCGCGTCTGCTGCACGTCGGCTACCGCAGCCACCAGACCGGCGCCCGCCACGGGCCATCCGAATGCCGCATTGCAGCACTCTTGCCGCGCGCCGCATCGCCTTGTCAGGGTGTGGCGGCTATGCTCAAATCCAAAGGTTGTCCATACGCAGCCGCATCCAGCGGCGAATCATTCGCAGGGGAGTTGTGCATGAGTGTCGAACGTCCTTGGCTGGCCCATTACCCTGCCGGCGTGCCCGCCAGCATCGACCTGGACGAGTTCGCGTCGATCAACGACGTTTTCGATTCCGCCCTCCAGAAGTACCGCGACAAGACCGCGTTCCTCAACATGGGGAAAGGCATCACCTATGCCGAGCTGGATCGCCTGAGCCGCGACTTCGCCGGCTACCTGCTGGGCGAACTCAAACTCCGCAAGGGCGATCGCGTGGCGATCATGATGCCCAACTGCCTGCAGTACCCCATCGCGCTGTTCGGCGTGCTGCGCGCCGGGTTGACGGTAGTCAACACCAACCCGATGTACACCGCCCGTGAACTCAAGCACCAGCTGAGCGATTCAGGCGCCAGCGTGCTGCTGGTGATGGACAACTTCGGTCACGTGGCGCAGGAGGTGCTGGCGCAGATGCCGGGCGTGCGCGCCATCACCACTGGCCTTGGCGACATGCTGGGCTTCCCGAAGGGGGCGCTGGTCAATTTCGTCCTGAAGTACGTCAAGAAAATGGTGCCCGACTACGCCATCCCGGGCGCAGTCCGCTTTCGTGACGCCCTGACCCTTGGCCGCATGCACACGCTGCCGGAGGTGCGCAACGCCCCTGAGGATCTGGCTTTCCTGCAATACACCGGCGGTACCACCGGGGTCTCCAAGGGCGCCATGCTGACCCACCGCAACATGGTGGCCAACATGCAGCAGGCGGCCGCCTGGGTGGGCGCCAACGTCAAGCTGGGCGAGGAAAAGATCGTCACTGCGCTGCCGCTGTACCACATCTTCGCGCTGACGGCGAACTGCCTGGTCTTCATGAAGTTCGGCGCAGCCAATCTGCTGATCACCAACCCGCGCGACATGCCGGGGTTCGTGAAGGAGCTGAAGAACTCGGGCTTCACCGCCATTACCGGCGTGAACACCCTGTTCAATGGCCTGCTGCACACACCGGGCTTCGAGCAGGTCGATTTCTCCCGCCTGCACCTGACCCTGGGCGGCGGCATGGCCGTGCAGCGCGCCGTGGCCGAGAAGTGGAAGCAGGTCACCGGGGTGACGCTGGCGGAAGCCTACGGCCTCACCGAGACCTCGCCGGCGGTCTGCATCAACCCGCTGGACCTGCGCGACTACAACGGCTCCATCGGCCTGCCCATCCCGTCGACCGACGTCTGCATCAAAGGCGACGACGGCGCGATCCTGCCGACCGGCGAAATTGGCGAGTTGTGCGTGCGGGGCCCGCAGGTGATGAAGGGCTATTGGCAGCGCCCGGACGAAACCGCCAAAGTGATCGATGCCGAAGGCTGGCTGCACACTGGCGACATGGCCAGGATGGACGAGCAGGGCTACTTCTACATCGTCGATCGCAAGAAGGACATGATCCTGGTCTCGGGGTTCAACGTGTACCCGAACGAAGTCGAGGACGTGATCGCGATGATGCCGGGCGTACTAGAAGTGGCCGCGATCGGAGTGCCCGACGAAAAATCCGGCGAAGCCGTGAAAGTGTTCATCGTCAAGAAAGATCCCGCGCTCACCGACGAGGATGTCAAGGCGTTCTGCCGCAAGAACCTGACCGGCTATAAGCAGCCGCGTTATGTCGAATTCCGCAATGAACTGCCCAAGAGCAACGTCGGCAAGATCCTGCGCAAAGAGCTGCGCGCACCCTCGCAGTCCTGACCGTTGCACTGCTGCCGCCACATCCCGAACCCCGCGCCCGCCGCGGGGTTTTTTCCTTGCACTTTCAGAAATTTGGGCGCATAGAGGGCGCACCGGGCCCTCTTCCTCCTCCTTCGTGTCCCGCCGGCCGTGGCCCGGGCCGGCGCCACTCGTCAGGAGAATCCCATGGCTACCGCCACCCTCGAGAAACTCGCGTCCGCCCCCCGCTATGCCACCCTGCGCACCGCTGAAAGCGCCGACGGAACCGTGCACTGGTGCCACATGCACGCCGACCTGGCAACCTCGCCCGGCCGTGCCTGCTTCAAGCCGGCGCTGGTGGACGACATCCTGCAGTACCAGGCCCTGCTCGGCGATCGCCTGCGCCGCGACCAGGGCCGGGATGGCGGCACGCTGACCCACGTGGTGCTGGCCTCCGACTGCGATGCGTTCAACCTGGGCGGCGACCTCGAATATTTCTGCGACGCCATCCGTCGCCAGGACCGCGCCGCGCTCTATGCCTACGCGCAGCAGTGCGTGCGCGGCGTGCACGCCTTCCATGCGGGTCTGGACGCAGGCGCACACAGTATCGCGCTGGTCCAGGGCGATGCGCTGGGCGGTGGCTTCGAGGCGGCATTGAGCTGCCATACCATCGTGGCCGAGGAAGGCGTTGGAATGGGGTTGCCGGAGGTGCTGTTCGACCTGTTCCCCGGCATGGGCGCCTATTCGTTCCTGTGCAAGCGCATCACCCCGCACAAGGCCGAGCAGCTGATGCTGAGTGGCGAGGTCCTGTCCAGCGAAGAACTGCACAAGATGGGCCTGGTGGACGTGCTGGCACCGCGTGGACAGGGCGTTCTGGCGGTGGAGGAAGTGATTCGCGCCAACCGCCGCATCCCCCACGCACGCGCCGCCATGCACAAGGTCCGGGCGATGGCGCAGCCGGTGACCTTGGACGAGATGATGGCGATCACAGGGGTGTGGGTGGATACCGCCCTGCAGCTGGGCGAGAAGTCCATGCGCACGATGGAGCGCCTGGTCCGCGCGCAGTACCGCCGCCATGGCGCACCCGCTGCGGCGCAAGCCTGAGGTGCAGTGAAAAGTGCGCGGAGCTGACTTTGGCGGAACCCATCGCTTGCGCGGTTGCTTCCCCGAACCTGCCGTCCTGGGCTGGGGAACCTCTGATCTGTTCGGAGGATGCTAGGGCAGATCCTCGCGCGCGGCCTGCCATCCGCCGCGCGCCTCCAGCGCCTGTTCGCCATGGCGCAGGCGCTGGATCAGGATTGCGAGGTGGCGCTGCCAGTCCCGCCCCAATTCAAAGCCGGTCATCTGCATCATCAGGCTGCTGAGCCGGGCAACCTGGACCAGACCCAGGTTGCCGGCGATGCCCTTCAGGGCATGGGCCTGCTCGCGCAACGCCTCCCAGTCCTCGGCTTCGCCCGCGTGCTGCATCTTGGCCAGCGCCACCCGCGCATCGGTGACGCACTGGCCGATGAAATCGGCCTCGAAAGCCTTGCCCATGCCGAGCGAAGCGAACTCATCCAGCACCGAAGGATCCAGTACCTGTTCGGTGGATGCATGCAATTGCGCGCGCGGTGTTTCGGGCGCGGCCGCAATGCTTTCGCCCTCGCCCGCCACGATGCCGGCAATCGTATCCAGCAGGCGCGCCACCGAAAACGGCTTGGTGATGAAGGCCTTGGCGCCCGCGTCGGTACAGGCCTTCACCGCCTCGGGCGTGGCGTCGGCGCTGATGATGACCACAGGCGTGCGGCTGCGACCGCCTGCTTCCATCACCCGCAGCTGACGCAGCAGGTCGATGCCGCTCAGCGTGGGCATGTGCAGGTCCATCAGCGCCAGCTCGAAATCGCCGCCCGCCAGCGCGTCCAGAGCCGCCTCGCCATCGTCCACCGTCATCACCCGGTGTCCGGCTTTCTGCAACAGGTTCTGCAGGAGTAGCCGGTTGGCGGCGTGATCGTCGGCCACCAGCACGCGCACCGGCCGGACGCGCGCCCGATGGCGCAGGAAGGGGTCGCTGAAGGCAATCACGTTGGCCGAGGGCTCGTCCCCGGCCGGCTGGGACGCCGTGCGGGCGGCGGGCGACGCGACCGCCCGCTCATCGCGTGCCGATGCCAGCGCGAACGGCAGTTCCACCCAGAACCGGCTACCCAGGTTCTCGTTGCTCTCGAATCCGATCGTGCCGCCCATCGCTTCGGTCAGGCCCTTGGCAATGGTGGTGCCCAAGCCACTGCCCTGGTGGCGGCGAGACAGGCTGTTATCGGCCTGCTCGAATGCTTCGAACAACCGTGCCCGTGCCGAGGATGGGATACCAATGCCGGTATCGGAGACCGTGAAGCGCAACCGCACGCGGCCGGGCGCGGCGTCGGCCGACTTCGCCACCGTCATCCGCACTTCACCCGATGCCGTGAACTTGATGGCATTGCCCAGCAGATTCACCAGTACCTGGCGCAGGTGGCCCGCATCGCCCTGCAAGCGTAGCGGCACATCCGGCTCCACGATCACCAGGTAATCCAGCCGCTTGGAGCGCGCCTCCGGGCGCAGCATCAGGTTGATCTGCTCCAGCAGGCCGTCGAGCTCGAAAACTTCTTCCTTCAGGCGCAGCTTGCCGGCCTCGATCACCGAGATGTCCAGCACGTCCTCCACCAGCGCCAGCACGGCGCGGGTGGATGCCTGGATGGTTTCCAGATAGCTGCGTTGCTCCGCGTCCATGCGGGTGCTGGCCAGCAGTTCCGCCATCCCCGACAGGCCGTTGAGCGGCGTGCGGAATTCGTGGCTCATGTTGGCCAGGAAGCGGCTCTTGGCCAGATTGGCACGCCGCGCCTCCTCGGCCGCGGCGGTCAGCGCCTTCAGCAGGGAAGCGAAATACAGCGGCACCGCGACTAGACCGATCAGCAACCCCCACGACAGGTAAGGATTCGCCCGCCAGTAGTCGGTGGAGAGCATCATCGCGCCAAACGAGACCGCCGCCAGCGCGGTGGCCGCGAACAGGTAGCGCGGGCCGTAGCGCATACCGTTGCCAATGGTGACCCACAGATAGACCGCATACAGCGGCGCGGCGGATTCGCCCTGCAGGTACATCACCCAGCCCAAGGCCATGTAGTCGGCCAGCATGCCAAGCCAGCGCCGAAGGTGCGACGGGCGCGGGTCCGCCACAATGGCCGCGATCAGCGCGAGTGAAAACACCAACTCACCCACCAGCAGGATCCAGGTGCCGATCAACGCCTCGCTGGCGCCCCCCCTGCCCACCTCCCAGCCCAGGTAGATGCAGAACAAGGCGGTGATGGCGATACGCACGAACACCTGCTCGTGCTCACTGTCCGCACGCCCGTGCAGCCGTGACCGCAGCAGCGCCCAGAACCGGCTCATGGGTTCAGCGCCAGTCCTGGCGGACCGCAACGTGCGAGTAGCGGTCGCAGATGTCGTACAGGCGCGGCATATTGTTCATCAGGGCGCGCACGCATGCAGGGTCGAACATCGTGCCGCTATGGGCGCCGATGAACTCCAGCGCCCGGGCGATCGTCCACGGCTGCTTGTACGGACGTGGCGACAGCAGCGCGTCGAACACGTCCGCCACCGTCACGATGCGCGCCTCCAGCGGGATCTCATCGCCGGCCAGGCCATCGGGATAGCCATTGCCGTTCCAGTGCTCGTGGTGGCGCAGTGCGATCTGCGCGCCCACCTGGATGAAGCGGTTCTGGCTGTCCTGCAGCAACTGGTAGCCGATCCGCGGATGCTGCTGCATGCGTTTGCGTTCATCGGCATCCAGCGGGCCGGGTTTCATCAGCACGGCGTCGGGGATGGCGATCTTGCCGATATCGTGCAGCGGCGCGGCCAGTTCGATGGTGCGGACATGGCTTTCCGGCAGGCCCAGCTCCTCGGCGATCAAGCTGGCGACATGCGCCATGCGTTCGAGGTAGGCACTGGTGCCGGCATCGCGGAACTCGATGGCGCGGGCCAGACGATGCAGCGTCTCACGCTCGCGCTCCTCCACTTCGTGCATGCTGGCCAGCAAGCGCTGCTCCAGCGACAGGGCGCGCTGTTTCACAGACTCCGACTGCTGGCGCAACTGCAGCAGATTGCGGCAGCGCGCCCGGAGTTCGCGCGGCCGGATCGGCTTGACCAGGAAATCGATGACGCCCGCATCCAGCGCAGCCTGACGGATCGGCTCGTCGCCAACCACCGTCACCAGCACGATCGGCACGTCCCGGTTACGCAATGGCTGGCGGAAAGCACGGGCGAGTTCCAACCCGTCCATGCCCGGCATGCGGTAGTCCAACAGGAGCAGGTCCGGGCGGTTGTTCTCGCACCAGGTCAAGGCCTCCTGCGGTTCTCCGAAATCATGGGCGGACACCTGCGGGCCGATGTCCTGCACGATATGCCGCAGCATTGTGCGGACCGAAGGTTGGTCGTCGACAATCACGACATCCATGCTGCCTCCCTTCCCGGCGATGGCGCGAAGCTGTGGGGTTTCCGCATCCTCACCGCATTGGTCCGGGTTGGCAAGAGGGTGCCCGCCCGGGACGGCGCGCAGCGGGGGGCCCGGAATCCAGTCAACCACCTGGGCGCATGTACGGGAACAGCAGCACGTCGCGGATCGAACTGGAACCGGTCAGCAGCATCACGAAACGGTCGATGCCCACGCCGAGGCCACCGGTAGGGGCCAGGCCCACTTCCAGGGCCCGGATGTAGTCGGCGTCGAAGTGCATGGCCTCGTCGTCGCCGCCTTCCTTCGCCTCGACCTGGGCGCGGAACCGCGCAGCCTGGTCTTCGGGATCGTTCAGTTCGGAGAAGCCGTTGGCCAGCTCCTTGCCGCCGACGAACAACTCGAAGCGGTCGGTGATGCCGGGCTCGCTGTCGGATTCGCGCGCCAGCGGGCTGACCTCCACGGGGTAATGGGTGATGAAGGTCGGCTGGATCAGGCCGCTCTCGACGGTCTTCTCGAAGATCTCCAGCAGCAGCTTGCCCCAGCCGTAGCCAGGCTTGACCGGGATCTTCAGCCGCGCGCAGTGCGCGGCCAGCGCGTCGCGGTCGCGGCAGTCGGCGGCGGAGATCTCCGGGTTCCGTTCGCGCACCGCCTCTTCCAGCTTCCAGCGGCGGAAGGCCGGGCCCAGGTCGATGGTGTTGCCGTCCCACTCGAACACGGTGGTGCCCATCGCCTCGTGGGCGACGTCGCGCATCATCCCTTCGGTCAGATCCATCACCTCGGTGTACGTGGCGTAGGCCTCGTACAGCTCCAGCATGGTGAACTCGGGGTTGTGGCGGGTGGACACGCCTTCGTTGCGGAAGTTGCGGTTGATCTCGTACACGCGCTCCAGGCCGCCGACGACCAGGCGCTTGAGGTACAGCTCCGGCGCCACGCGCAGGAACAGGTCGATGTCCAGGGCATTGTGGTGGGTGATGAAGGGACGCGCGGTGGCGCCGCCGGCGATGTAATGCATCATCGGCGTCTCCACTTCCAGGAAGCGGCGCGCGTCCAGCCAGCGGCGGATCGCCGCGATAATGCGCGAACGTGCGATGAACACCTCACGCGCTTCCGGCGTCACGATCAGGTCCACGTAGCGCTGGCGGTAACGCTGCTCGACATCACTCAGGCCATGGAACTTGTCCGGCAGCGGCCGCAGCGACTTCACCAGCAGGCGCAGCGATTCCACCTTGACCGACAGCTCGCCGGTCTTGGTCCGCATCAGCCCGCCTTCGGCCGCCACGATGTCGCCGATATCCCAGCCCTTGAACGCCTCATAGGCCTCGCCCAGCGCATTGGCCTGCAGGAACAGCTGGATGCGGCCACTCATGTCCTGCACGGTGGCGAATGCCGCCTTGCCCATCACCCGCTTGGCCAGTATGCGCCCGGCAATCGCCACCCGACGACCGCTGGCCTCCAGCGCCTCGCCGGTCCAGTGGTCGGCATCGGCGTATTCGGCCTGCAGGTCACCGGCATAGTCGGTGCGGCGGAAATCGTTGGGAAAGGCGACGCCCTGGCCGCGCAGCGCCGCCAATTTGGCGCGGCGCTCGGCGATCAGGCGGTTCTCGTCGGTTGCAGGGGTGTCGGCGGCGTCAGTCATGGGAAAGGCAAGAGCCGGCCGCCAGCGGTGGCCGACCCGTCGAGGCAAAGAAAAAGGTCGGAAAGCATAGCAGAGCCGTTTCCGGCCACCATCCGGTGGTGCTCGACGGAAATCCGGCATGGATTCGGCACTCTTTTTGCATCTCGTCGATGAGACCCCCCAGTAGTCCGACGCCATGCCAGCCCCTGCCACCCTGCGCCTTGCCCCGCTGCTGATGCTGGCACTGTTGATCCCCGCCGTGCCTGCCGCCGCCCCGGAAGTCCGACCCGCGCAGACCACAGCCGAGCAGCTCAGCCAGTGCCTGAGCCTGCACAGCCGCCTGCACCAGCAGGCGCAGGCCTTGACTGAACTGCAGGCGCGCAGCCGGATCGATGCCACCGGACGCGCCCTGGAACGGTTGCAGCAGGCCCGGCAGATCGAGCGTCTGCAGGCCGAAAAGCGCCAGCTGGCCTACGTGGCAGCCATCGCCGTACTGACCCTGCTGCTGGCGCTGGTCAGCGGCGCCGTGCTGTGGCTGCGCAGGCGTCATCTGGAACTGCGTGTCCTGAGCGAAGTGGATGCGTTGACTGGCCTGAAGAACCGCCACGCGGCCAGCCGCATGCTGGATGCACTCGCAAGCCAGCCCACCCCGACGGATGCCCGGCACGTGGTGTTCCTGATCGACGTGGATCATTTCAAGCAGATCAATGACGGCTACGGCCACGCCGCTGGCGATCAGGTGCTTGCGGCCATGGCGGCGCGCCTGAAGTCCGCCTGCCGTCCCACCGACCTGGTGGCGCGCTGGGGCGGCGAGGAGTTCCTGGTTGCCTGCGCCAGCCTCACCCGCGAACAGGCCGAGCAGGTGGCCGCGCGCCTGCGCCGGGCGATGGCTTACACCTTCGAGACCGCCCACAGCAAGCGGGTGGTCACGGTGTCGCTGGGGCTGGCCCCCATTCCACTGCATGCCGATGGCAGCGGCAGCCCCAGCCGACGCTGGGACCACGCCCTGCGGCTGGCCGACCGGGCCCTGTATGCCGCCAAGCGCCACCGTGATGCCTGGGTGGGCTACTGGTGTACGGACCTGCCCGACGAAGCCACCGCCGAGGCCATGCTGGAGCAACCGGACGCCGCGACCGGCCTGGTCACCGTCCTGTCCAGCGTGCCACGGCTGGTCAAAGGCGCCCCGGAGATGGCCCGGGCCCGCAGCCTGCGCGCCCTGCGCGCGCAAGGCTGATCCACACCGGCATCAGGTAGGGCCGAAGTCGGTCCATCCTGGACGAATCAGTGGACCGCAAGCCCTCCGCCCATCCGGACTTGAACACGGGATATCGATCCGCCTGCCCAACCGACGCGCCTGCCAATCCCATTGCGGGCCGGCAGGCGCACAGATGGCAGCAAAGGTGGCTCAGGCCGCGTCGGTGCGCTTGGCGCCGGCTTCCAGGCCGGATTTCAGGCTGGCCTCGATGAACTCGTCCAGGTCGCCATCCAGCACTTTCTGAGTGTCGCTGCGTTCGATGCCGGTGCGCAGATCCTTGATCCGGCTCTGGTCGAGCACGTAGTTGCGGATCTGGCTGCCCCAGCCAATGTCGGACTTGCTGGCCTCCAGCGCATCTTTCTCCACGTTGCGCTTCTGCACTTCCAGCTCGTACAGCTTGGCCTTGAGCATCTGCATGGCGCGCTCGCGGTTGGCGTGCTGGCTGCGCTCGGTCTGGCAGGCCACCACCACGCCGGTCGGCACGTGGGTGATGCGCACCGCCGACTCGGTCTTGTTCACGTGCTGGCCACCCGCACCGGACGAACGGTACACGTCGGTCTTGAGATCGGCCGGATTGATCTCGATGTCGATGTCGTCGTCCACCTCGGGCGAGACGAACACGCTGGTGAAACTGGTGTGGCGACGATTGTCGGAGTCGAACGGACTCTTGCGCACCAGCCTGTGCACGCCGATCTCGGTCTTCAGCCAGCCGTAGGCATATTCTCCCTCGACGCGGAAGGTGGCTGATTTGATGCCGGCCACGTCGCCGCCGCTGACTTCCAGCAGCTCGGTCTTCCAGCCGCGCGACTCACACCAGCGCAGGTACATGCGCAGCAGCATCTCCGCCCAGTCCTGCGCCTCGGTGCCACCGGCACCGGCCTGGATGTCGACGAACGCGTTGCAGCTGTCCATCTTGCCGGAGAACATCCGCTGGAATTCGATCTGCTCCACGCCCTTCTGGAAGCGGTCGACGTCGGCCACCACCGCCAGCGCGGTCTCTTCGTCGTCTTCCATCTCCGCCAGTTCCAGCAGCTCACTGGCGCCGGAGAGGCCCTCGGTCAGGCTGCGGATGCCATTGACGGTCTTGTCCAGCATCGAGCGCTCGCGGCCCAGCGCCTGCGCGCGGGCGGGATCGTTCCAGACGTCGGGATGTTCCAGTTCGCGTTCGACTTCTTCCAGGCGCTCACGCTTGGCGTCGTAGTCAAAGATACCCCCGGAGCGCATCCAGCCGACCGGTCAGGTCGGCGATGCGGGCTCGGATGGGATTGAGCTCGATCATGGCAAATCGGTTCGCGGGAAAAACAGCCGCCTATCTTACCAGCCCGACCGCACTCAGGCGGCCGGCTCCCGATGCACCACCACCAGTTGCACCGCATCCCCGCCCCGGTAGTCGTCCGGCATGAGCCGGTAGGCCAGGTGCACGCGCGGGCCGGGCGGCTCGCCGGTCCAGCCGTTGAACTGGATGGCGTTGCAGCGGCGCCCGCCGGCATCCAGCTCCAGCTTGAGGTGCTTGTCCTTCAGTACGCGCCAGTCCAGCACCGCGAACTCGCCATCGAACAGCGGCTCGGGATAGCCCTGCCCCCAGTGGCCGCCATCGCGCAGCGCCAGCGCGTTGTCGATGTGCAGGTCGGCCGGCCCCAGCACGCCATCGCTGTGCAGGTCCTCGGTCAGCAACGCCGGGGCCAGCCATTCCCGCGCGACCTGCACGAAGGCATCGCGGAAGGCGGGAAAGGCGTCGCGCGGCAGGCTCAGGCCCGCCGCCATGGCGTGGCCGCCGAAGCGCGGCACCAGCCCGGGATGCCGCGCATCCACCAGCGCCAGCGCATCGCGGATGTGGAACCCGGGAATCGAACGCGCCGACCCGCGCAGCAGGTCGCTGCCCGGCTCCGCGGGTGCGAACGCGATGGCCGGCCGGTGCAGGCGCTCCTTCAGCTTGGACGCCACCAGCCCGACCACGCCCGGATGCCAGTCGGGATCGAACAGACAGGCGGCATGGGTGGCATCGATACCCTCCAGCCGCGCATCGGCCACGTCCTGCATGTCCGCCTGGAGGGCACGGCGCTCGTCGTTGATGCCGTGCAGGATCGCGGCCAGCTCGCGCGCCTGCCGCGCATCGTCGGTGAGCAGGCACGCGATGCCGATCCCCATGTCCTCCAGCCGGCCGGCGGCATTGATGCGCGGGCCGATGGCAAACCCGATGTCGGTCGTGGACAGGGTGGCATCGCGACGTCCAGCCACCTCGACCAGTGCCCGCAGCCCCGCACAACCTTGCCCTGCGCGCAACCGACGCAGGCCGGCGCCGACCAGGGCCCGGTTGTTGGCGTCCAGCGGCACCATGTCCGCCACCGTTCCCACCGCCACCAGATCCAGCAGAACGGACAGGTCCACCTTCGCGCCCAGCGCGGCGCGCAACGCCAGCAGCACGTAGAAGACCACCCCGACACCGGCCAGCGCCTTGCTGCCGAACCCACAGCCGGGCTGGTTGGGATTGACGATGGCATCAGCCGGCGGCAAGGTCGGGCCCGGCAGGTGGTGATCGGTCACCAGCACCTGCCAGCCGCGTGCCTTGGCCGCCTGGATGCCGGCATGGCAGGCGATGCCGTGGTCCACCGTGACCACCAGATCGGGCTGCAGCGTCGCCAGTTCTTCCACCAGGCCCGGCGTCAGGCCATAGCCGTGGACCATGCGGTTGGGCACCGCGTGCGAGACCCGGCGCGCGCCCAGCAGGCGCAGGCCGCGCACGCCGACCGCACAGGCGGTGGCGCCGTCGCAATCGAAATCGCCCACGACCAGGATGTGGGCATCGTGGGCGATGGCGTCGCGCAGCATCGCCACTGCGGCGTCGATGCCTAGCAGGCCGGACGGCGACAGCAGATCCACCAGCCGCGGCATTGCGGCGCGTGCGTCGCTGCCGCGCGCTGCATGCACGCGCCGCAGCACCTCGGGCCAATGCGCGGGCCAGTCGCCCGTGGGCTCCACCGCGGGACGTCGGACGATGCGACGGACCACGCTCATGCCGCCAATACCGCCAGCGGCCGCCGCCAGAAACGCCAGCGTTGCCCCGGACGCAACGCAAAGACCACGCCATCGGCGAAATCCAAGATCACCTCCCCGCCCGCAAGCGACGGCAGCAGCCAACGCTCGATCAGGGCGCGACCATCGCGCTGCCCGCGCAGGTCCACCAGCGCGTCGCCGTTGGTCGGCAGCGAGACAGGCAGCGGCATGCCCTGCAACTTGCCGAGCCGGGCCGCGCCCCGTACGACGGGATCATCGGACAGGACCGTCGGCAGGGCTGCCGACACCGCATCGGGCAACACCCCGCCACCCCAGAACCACAGACTGTTGATAGGCACCCGCCCGGACGCCAGGCGCGCCGCGTTGTGCGGATGGTTGTGCAGGGTGATCTGCACCTCGCTCTCCAGTGCCCGCCAGCGGCGCGCCGCTTCACCGCGGGGGGCATGGTCGAACACGTCGTCGCCCAGCGCTTGATCCGGCGTGGAAAAATCGGGAAGCGGCGTGCCCGGCGACAGCCGCAGGTACCAGCGCGCCGGATGCGGGGCATCAAGCTGGACGCCGGCATCGCCAAACAGCGGCCGCAGCGCCGGCAGCAAGGCCTCGACATCGGCCTGGTCTATGCCCACGGTCGCGCCCACGCCCAACAGGCGCGCGCCGTTGATGTCGGGGCGGACGTGGGCGGGATCGGCGCGCAGCCAGGCGCCCTGGCGCGCGTCGTCCTCGCCCGTGTCCAGCAGGCGCGTCAACGCCGCCGCCGGCCAGCCTTGCGGCAGCAACGTCAGGTGGCGGGCGAGTTGCGCGGATTCCCCCGCATCGTGCTGCGCGCGGTCCGCCCGCCCCAGCGCCTGCGCCAGCGCGGGTGGCAGCGGAAGGCCGGCGAACCGCGCCGTAACCGGCAGCAGCAGGGTCAACCGCACGAATGCCTCAGCCCTTGTAGGCGACCGAGACGATCTCGTACTCGCGGGTGCCGCCCGGCGCCTCGATGGTGATGGCGTCCCCTTCGTTCTTGCCGATGAGGGCGCGCGCGACCGGCGACGAGATCGCGATCAGACCCTGCTTGATGTCGGCCTCGAGGTCCCCGACGATCTGGTAGGTCTTCTCTTCGTCGGTTTCGCAGTCCACCACCACCACGGTCGCACCGAACACCACCTTGTCGCCGGCATCCAGCTTCGACACGTCGATGATCTGGGCATGCGACAGCTCCGCCTCCAGCTGCTTGATGCGGCCTTCGATGAAGCCCTGCTGCTCGCGCGCGGCGTGGTACTCGGCGTTCTCCTTCAGGTCGCCATGGGCGCGTGCCTCGGCGATCGCCTCGATCACGGCGGGGCGCCTGACCGACTTCAGTTCTTCAAGTTCCGCGCGCAGACGCTGCGCGCCCTTGGCGGTGATGGGGGCACGGCTCATGCCAGCTCCTTGTGCAGTTCCTGCAGCGAGAGCACATCGCCCTGGCCGCGG
This sequence comes from Thermomonas sp., assembly GCF_046293095.1. Classification (GTDB taxonomy): domain Bacteria; phylum Pseudomonadota; class Gammaproteobacteria; order Xanthomonadales; family Xanthomonadaceae; genus Thermomonas. The sequence continues at coordinate 65,199 of NZ_JBKBPN010000006.1, read as the reverse complement.
TGGTCCAGCGAGTGCAGCAAGGCGCGCGCACCCGCAACGGTGGTGGAATAGGTGACGCGTGCCTGCAAGGCCTCGCGCCGGATCGAGAAGGAGTCGGCGATGGCCTGCCGCCCTTCGGTGGTATTGACGATATAGCTGATCTCGCCGTTCTTGATCAGGTCGACGATGTGCGGACGGCCCTCGGCCACCTTGTTCACGCGCTCGCAGGCGACGCCGTGGGCGGTGAGGTAGTCGGCTGTGCCGCGGGTGGCGACGAGGCTGAACCCGCGCGACAGCATGGTGCGGGCCACGTCCAGCACGCGCGCCTTGTCCGGGTCGCGTACCGAGATGAACGCCTTGCCCGGCTGCGGCGCGCGGATGTTGGCGGCCTCCTCGGCGCGCGCGAACGCGGCCGCGAAGCTGCGGCCCACGCCCATCACCTCGCCGGTGGAGCGCATCTCCGGACCCAGGATCGGATCGACGTTCTGGAACTTGGCGAACGGGAAAACCGCCTCCTTCACCGAGTAGTAGGACGGCACGATTTCCTTGGTGGCGCCCTGCTCCGCCAGCGTCATCCCGGCCATGCAGCGCGCCGAGATCTTCGCCAGCGGCTGGCCGATCGCCTTGGAGACGAACGGCACGGTGCGGCTGGCGCGCGGGTTCACTTCCAGCAGGTAGATGGTGTCGGCCTCGTCGCCTTCTGCCACGCCCACCTGCACAGCGAACTGGGTGTTCATCAGCCCGACCACGTGCAGCGCCTTGGCCAGCGCTACCACCTGCTCGCGCAGGCGTTCCTGCGTCCGCGCGGACAGCGAATACGGCGGCAGCGAGCAGGACGAGTCGCCGGAATGCACGCCGGCTTCCTCGATGTGCTCCATCACGCCGCCCACCAGCACATTGCCGTTGCGGTCGGCGATCACGTCGATGTCCACTTCCACGGCATTGTCGAGGAAGCGGTCCAGCAGCACCGGTGAATCGTTGCTCACCTTCACCGCCTCGCGCATGTAGCGGGCAAGATCGGCATCGGCATGCACTACTTCCATCGCGCGACCGCCCAGCACGTAGCTGGGGCGCACCACCAGCGGGTAGCCGATCTCGCGGGCGTGGGCCAGCGCTTCCTCCGGGCTGCGCGCGGTGCGGTTCGGCGGCTGCTTCAGGCCCAGGTCATCGACCAGCTTCTGGAAGCGCTCGCGGTCCTCGGCCAGGTCGATGGAATCCGGCGAGGTGCCAATGATCGGCACGCCATTGGCCTCCAGCGCCTTCGCCAGCTTCAGCGGGGTCTGGCCGCCGTACTGGACGATCACGCCCCAGGGCTTTTCCAGCTCCACGATCTCCAGCACGTCCTCCAGCGTCAGCGGCTCGAAGTACAGGCGGTCAGAGGTGTCGTAGTCGGTGGACACGGTTTCCGGGTTGCAGTTGACCATGATGGTCTCGTACCCGTCTTCGCGCAGGGCCAGGGCCGCGTGCACGCAACAGTAATCGAACTCGATGCCCTGGCCGATGCGGTTGGGACCGCCACCGAGCACCATGATCTTCTTGCGGTCGCTGGGCGCAGCCTCGCACTCGTCCTCGTAGGTCGAATACAGGTAGGCGGTGCCGGTGGCGAACTCGCCGGCGCAGCTGTCCACCCGCTTGTACACCGGCCGCACGCCGAACGCCTTGCGCAGGGCGCGCACGGCGGTCTCGTTGGTGCCGGCCAGGCGGGCGATACGGGCGTCGGAGAAGCCCATGCGCTTGAGCGCGCGCAGGCGCTTGCCGTCCAGCCCGTCCAGGCCGCGATGGACGACATCCACTTCGGCGTCGATCAGCTCCTCGATCTGGTCGAGGAACCACGGATCCACGAACGACAGCGCGTGCACGTCCTCCACGCTCATGCCGGCGCGGAACGCATCTGCGATGTGGAAGATGCGCTCCGGGCCGGGCTCCTTCAGCTCGCGGCGCAGCGCCAGCAGGCCGTCTTCGCTGGCCAGGTCCAGCCCGGTCGGATCGAGCCCGGTCTTGCCGGTCTCCAGCCCGCGCAAGGCCTTCTGCAGCGACTCCTGGAAGCAACGGCCGATCGCCATCACCTCGCCTACCGACTTCATCTGGGTGGTCAGGCGGGCGTCGGCGGCCGGGAACTTCTCGAACGCGAAGCGCGGGATCTTGGTCACTACGTAATCGATGCTCGGCTCGAAGCTGGCGGGCGTCTTGCCGCCGGTGATCTCGTTCTTCAGCTCGTCCAGCGTGTAGCCAACGGCGAGCTTGGCGGCGACCTTGGCAATCGGGAAGCCGGTGGCCTTGGAGGCCAGCGCCGAGGACCGCGACACGCGCGGGTTCATCTCGATCACCACCACGCGACCGTCCTGGGCATTGATGCCGAACTGCACGTTGCTGCCGCCGGTATCGACGCCGATCTTGCGCAGCACCGCGATGGAGGCATCGCGCAGGCGCTGGTATTCCTTGTCGGTCAGGGTCTGCGCCGGCGCAACGGTGATGCTGTCGCCGGTGTGCACGCCCATCGGGTCGAAGTTCTCGATGCTGCACACGATGATGCAGTTGTCCGCGGTGTCGCGGACTACTTCCATCTCGTATTCCTTCCAGCCCAGTACCGACTCTTCAATCAGCACTTCATGGGTCGGCGACAGCTCGAGGCCGCGCTTGACGATTTCCTCGAACTCCTCGCGGTTATAGGCGATGCCGCCGCCGCTACCGCCCAGGGTGAACGACGGGCGGATGATGGTCGGGAAGCCGACCTGCGCCTGGATGGCCACCGCCTGCTCGTAGCTGCGTGCGACCTCCGATTTCGGGCTGTCCAGGCCGATCTCGGACATGGCCTGCTTGAACAGCTCCCGGTCCTCCGCCATGCGGATGGCGTCGCGCTTGGCGCCAATCAGCTCGACGCCGTACTTCTCCAGCACGCCGTGGTCGGCCAGGTCCAGCGCGCAGTTCAGCGCGGTCTGCCCGCCCATGGTGGGCAGCAGCGCGTCCGGGCGCTCCTTGGCGATGATCTTCTCGACGGTCTGCCAGTTGATCGGCTCGATGTAGACCGCATCGGCCATGTCCGGGTCGGTCATGATCGTGGCCGGGTTGCTGTTGACCAGCACCACGCGGTAACCCTCCTCGCGCAGCGCCTTGCATGCCTGCGCGCCGGAGTAGTCGAACTCGCAGGCCTGGCCGATGACGATCGGGCCGGCGCCGATGATGAGGATGGTCGTAAGGTCTGTGCGCTTAGGCATTGGTGTTCTGCTCCATGAGCGCGATGAATTTGTCGAACAGCGGGGCCACGTCGTGCGGGCCGGGCGCGGCTTCCGGGTGACCCTGGAAGCTGAAGGCCGGCGCGTCGGTCAGCGCTATACCCTGGTTGGTGCCGTCGAACAGCGAACGGTGGGTGACCCGCACGTTCGCCGGCAGCGTGGACTCATCGATGCAGAAGCCGTGGTTCTGCGAGGTGATCATCACGCGGCCACTGTCCAGGTCCTGCACCGGGTGGTTGGCGCCGTGGTGGCCGTGGGGCATCTTCATGGTCCGCGCGCCAACCGCCAGGCCCAGCAGCTGGTGGCCCAGGCAGATGCCGTACAGCGGGATCTTCGCCTGGATGAATTCACGGATCGCGGCGATGGCGTAGTCGCAGGGCGCCGGGTCGCCGGGGCCGTTGGACAGGAACACGCCATCCGGGCGCAGCGCCAGCACCTCGCTCGCCGGTGTCTGTGCAGGCACCACGTGCACGTCGCAGCCGCGTTCGGCCAGCATGCGCAGGATGTTGCGCTTCGCGCCGAAATCGTAGGCCACCACCTTGAAGCGCGGCGACGTCGCGACGAAGGCGTTGCGGTCGAGGTCCAGCTGGCCCTCGGTCCAGCGGTACGGCGCATCGGTGCTGACCACCTTCGCCAGGTCCATCCCGCTGAGGCCGGGGAACTTGCGCGCCGCTTCGATCGCATGCTCGACGTCCAGCGCTTCGTCGTGGCGCTCGGCCGCCAGCAGCGCGGCGCTCTGCGAGCCACGTTCGCGCAGGATGCGGGTCAGCTTGCGGGTATCGATGCCGGCAATGGCCTGGATGCCGCGTGCCTTCAGCCAGTCGGGCAGCGCGATCTGGCTGCGCCAGTTGCTGGGCCGGCGCGGCACGTCGCGGACGATCAGGCCGGCGGCCCAGGCCTTGGCGGCCTCGTCGTCCTGGCCGGTGCAGCCGGTGTTGCCGATGTGCGGGTAGGTCAGCGTGACCAGCTGGCGGGCGTAGGACGGATCGGTCAGGATTTCCTGGTAGCCGGTCATGGCGGTGTTGAACACCGCTTCGCCCACGGACAGGCCGGGGGCGCCCACGGAAATGCCCTCGAAGACCGTACCGTCTTCAAGCGCGAGGATGGCGGGAATGATCAAGTGCGTCGCCTTGCGTCAGGTTGCAAGAAAGCGCCGAAACGGAGTGACCGGTTCGGAGCGAGGGGGTTCAGGCGAGCCGGGATTGTACCGGCGCGCGGCGCCGGGCGCCAGCCTTCAGAGCAGGTCGGCGACGCGGTAGCGGCCAGGGGCACGCCCGTGCACGCGCATGGCCACATGCAGCGCGCCGCGCGCAAAAATGTCGCGATCGGTGGCGCGGTGGATCAATTCGATGCGTTCGCCGGCCGCAGCGAACTGCACCAGATGCTCGCCGACGATGTCGCCCGCACGGATCGAGGCGTAATGCGGCTTCGCGCCACCGGCCTGTGCCGCGGCGCCCAGGGTCAGGGCCGTGCCGGAGGGGGCGTCCAGCTTGCGGGTGTGGTGGGCTTCGACGATGTCGCAGTCCCAGCCCGGCAATACCCGCGCCGCCCGTTCCACCAGGTCGTGCAGCACCGCCACGCCCAGACTGAAATTGCTGGCCCAGACCAACGGTATCGACGCGGCCGCGGCATCCAGCCTTGCCTGCTGGCCGTCGGACAGCCCCGTCGTGCCGGATACCAGTGCCGCGCCGCGCGCCTGACACAGGGCCAGCACCGCCTCGAAGCCTGGCGGCAGGCTGAAATCGACGGCCACGTCGAAGGGCGGTACGCCGACCAGCTCGGCCGACGTGAAGTGCGGTACGCCATCGACCACGCGAGCACCCACCGTGCGTGCAACGGCGGCAACCACCTCACTGCCAATGGCCTCGTCGCGGCACAGGCGCAACAAAGCCTGCCCCATCCTGCCCGTAGCACCATGGACCAGCAGTCGTACCGGGGGTGTCGTCATCCGGTCAGGCTAGCCGGCACGCCCCGCCGTAGCAAGCCGCGCAGCCCCCAGGCTCAGGCGCGGCTGACCACACTCTGCAGCCGGCCGGCCACCTGATGCATGGCATTTTCGAAGGCCGTATTGCTTTCGCGCAACGTGACCTTGCCCAATTTGGCCATCACCGCCAGCTCTTCCACCGAGGCGACCAGCACGCGGATGCCACGCCGGTTCACCAGCAGCAGGCGCGAGGAGATCGGGCTGATCCACGACACCTTAGCCGGCGCGAAATGACCGTCGGCGGAAGCCAGCTGGATCCAGTCACCGATCTTCAGCTGGCGGATGCGCTCCAGCATCGCGGCATCGAAATCCAGCCCCGCGGTACCGGCCACCACCTCGAGCTGCGGCTCCGGCTCCGGCGCAGGGGCCTGCGGTTCCGGCACCACCAGCTGCGGCGGCAGCCGGGCATCATCGTCCAGCGCAGCCTCACCGGAACGCAGACGCACCAGTGCATCGCGCAACGCGTCGATCGCCGCCTGCGCCGCTTCGCCCAGGCAGCCCACGCTGCCGAGGATTTCGTGCAGGCCGGCTTCGGGCAGGTCGATCGGTGCATCTGGCGACTCGCCGGGACCGGCATGGTCGAACGCCGCCAGCAGGCCCTCAACGGTTTTCAGTCCTGCGTCATAACGGGGTGTCCCGCGCCCCTCACGCAACGCAACCTGCGTCAGGTGGTGACGGGCGTGCCGGGCGAGGAATTCGCCGATCACCGGCGGCAGGTCGCGCCCGGCACGGAGGCGGTCAAGGTCCTCGTCGGCCACCCGGCGCGCGTGCTCGAGCCGCTCGCGGCCGCGCTGCGCCTCGGCGGTACGGCGCTCTGCCAGCTCGAACCGCTTGCGGTGCTGCGCCATGTAGGCCCGCAGCTCCTGCTCCAGCGTCTCGAAGATCGCCACGTCCTCGTTGAATTCGGCTACCAGGCGATCGATGGTGTGGTCCACGTGATTCAGCAGCTCGCGCTCCTGCGGCGCCTCGCCGCGGTTGCCCTCGCAGGCCTCGGCCACGGTGTTGAGCAGGCGGCGTGCCGGGTGCTCCTTGAACAGGAACATGCGGCGGTCCTTCACCGCCACTTTCACGTAAGGCACCAGCATGCGGCCGATCATCTGGCGGATGTGGGAATCGAACTGCGGCCCATCCAGCAGGACGTCGAACAGCAACGCCACCAGGTCGACGGCGTCGCCGTCCAGCCCGTCGAGATTGAGGTTGTCGGACGCAACCCCCAATTTGCGCGCGCTTTTTGCCATCTGTTGGCGCAATTGACCCGCCAGCGACTGCTCCGCATCGCCTGCTGGGGTGAACTGCGCAGCGCCTTCGTGTTGCATCAGCGAGAGGATGGACAGCAGGTCCTGGGTCGGCAATGCCGGCCCTGCTGGCGCCGCTCCGGCGGCAGGTGCCACGCCGGTGGCCGATCGCCAGCCCTGGAGCAGGCCCAGCATGTTGGCAAAGGCCGCCTGATCCGCCGGGCTGATCGACATCCCCGCCGCATGCTCATGGGCCGGCATGCGCGACTCGGCGGCCAGCGTGGAGGACGCCGCTGCGGATGCAGTTGCCGATCCGGGCGCACGGGACGGGCGAACTGTCCCGCGGCTTGCGGCACGCAGCTCAGGCAGAATGCCAGCCGAAGCCATCAATGCGTTGCAACGTTCGTAGATTTCACCCAGCGCGGCATCCAGCTCGCGCTCGAAGAATTTGAACACCACGATGCGCAGCTCGGCATCCAGCGCCAGCTTGCCCATGGCACGCCCCAGCGCAGCGGCCAGAAACATCGGAGCCAGCGGGTTCTCGCGTGGCGGCAGCTCGCCCTGCCCGGCCACCGCGGAAAGCCGCTTGGCCGCAATCTCGTAGGCCGGCGCATGGGTTCGCAGTACCGATGCCGCCAGCTGCTCGATCGCAAGCTGCTCTTCCAGATCCTCCTCGGAAAGCAGGCTCAGACCCGCGGCGACGCCACCCTCGCTGACTCCCTGGCGCCAGTCGCGCAGCGCTCGGAAGCGGTCGATCAGCGCCTGCTTGAAATGCTGCAGGATGTTTGCGCGGGCACGACGCATCTCGCGCAAGGCCATCAGGCCCAGGGTTTCCTCGCCGGCCTGGCTGCGGTCGAAAAGGTAATCGTCCAGATCGGACAGCGCACTGTCCAGCGCCGGGCCGCAGCGATCCAATACGTGTTTCTGCAGCGCGTCCAGCAGCGGCCCGTTGGGCGGCGCCGATGAGGGAATCGGGGATTCCGCGGGGGAACGGAATGACATGGCAAGGCCTGGGAGGGAATGACCCAAGGCTTACAGTATTGGAATCGAACGGCGCAATCGTTGACCGCCGTCATGGTTCCGACACAGGAGATCCCGCACAGACGACAGACACTGCCGTCGGTCGGCCGGATGCCGGCGCCAGCACGGGCCGGCGGCCGGATTCAGGACACCATGCGATCCCAAAAACCGCGCACGCCGTCAAGGAACGTACTGGATTTTGGAGAATGGCGGCGGGCGCCCTCGCCCACGAACGTCGCCTCGAACTGCTCCAGCAGTTCGCGCTGCTCGGTCGTGAGGTTGACCGGGGTCTCCACCACCACTTTGCAGTAAAGATCGCCCGGCTGGCGGCTGCGCACAGACTTCACGCCGCGATCACGCAGGCGGAACACGCGGCCGGTCTGGGTTTCCGCAGGAATGCGCAGCTCCACCTCGCCGCCCAGCGTCGGCACGCGGACGGTGTCGCCCAGCGCGGCCTGGGAAATGCGGATCGGCACCTCGCAGTGCAGGTCGTCGCCGTCGCGCTCGAAGATCGCATGCGGCCGCACCCGCACGTCCACGTACAGGTCGCCCGGGGGGGCACCTGCGGGCCCGGCCTCGCCCTCGCCGGCCAACCGGATCCGGTCGCCATTGTCCACACCGGCCGGGATGCGGACCTTCAGCGTCTTGTCCTCTTCGACCCGCCCATTGCCGTTGCAGTGCTTGCACGGGGTGACGATGGTCCTGCCGGCACCATCGCAGTGCGGGCACGGGGTCTGCATCATGAACGGACCGCGCTGCATGCGGACCTGCCCGCGGCCCTGGCAGGTGGTGCAGGTCTCGACCCTGCCATCCTCCGAACCGCTGCCCTTGCATGGCTCGCAGGTGGCAAGCGTGGGGATGTGGATCTCTTTCTCGATGCCGGCCACGGCTTCTTCCAGATCCAGTTCGATCACATAACCCACGTCGGCGCCGCGGCGCGGCCCCTGCTGGCGGCCACCGCCAAAAATATTTCCGAAGATATCGCCGAAGATGTCGCCCATGTCGGCGCCACCAAAGCCGCCGAAGCCGGGGCCGGCATTGCCGCCCCCCATGCCATGCTCGAAGGCGGCGTGGCCGTGCTGGTCGTACAGGCGACGCTTGCCGCCGTCGCTCAGCACGTCATAGGCCTCCTTGCACTCCTTGAAGGCGGCCTCGGCGGCCTTGTCGCCGGGGTTGCGGTCCGGGTGGTACTTCATCGCGCAGCGACGGTAGGCCTTCTTCAGTTCCTCGTCGCTGGCGTTGCGGGACACGCCCAGCACTTCGTAGTAGTCGCGTTTGCTCATAGGCCACCTGAAATCTTCCATGACGACGGGCAGGCCACCGGCCTGCCCGTCGCATCCCTATCGGCTGATCAGGCCTTCTTGTCGTCCTTGACCTCGGTGAACTCGGCATCCACCACGTCATCGGCCGGCTTGCCGGCGTCGGCAGTGCCCCCTGCCTGTTGCTGGCCAGCAGCCGCGGCGGCTGCCAGCAGGGCCTGGCTGGCCTCTTCCAGCGCCTTCGCCTTGGCCTCGATCTGGGCCTTGTCGTCGCCCTTGATCGCGACCTCCAGCTCGGCGATGGCAGCCTCGGCACGGCCAATGGCGTCGCCCGGCAGCTTGTCGCCGTTGTCCTTGATGACGCTGCGGGTGGAATGGATCAGCGCGTCGGCCTGGTTGCGTGCCTGCACCAGCTCGTGGAAGCGCTTGTCTTCCTCGCGATGGGCTTCGGCATCGGCCACCATCCGCTGGATCTCCTCATCGGACAGGCCCGAGCCGGCCTTGATCTCGACCTTCTGCTCCTTGCCGGTCTTCTTGTCCTTGGCGGTGACGTGGACAATACCGTTGGCATCGATGTCGAAGCTCACCTCCACCTGCGGCATGCCGCGCGGCGCCGGCTCGATGCCGGTCAGGTCGAACTTGGCCAGCGACTTGTTGTAGCGGGCCTGCTCGCGCTCGCCCTGCAGCACGTGGACGGTCACGGCCGACTGGTTGTCTTCGGCGGTGCTGAACACCTGCGAGGCCTTGGTCGGGATGGTGGTGTTCTTCTCGATGATCTTGGTGAACACGCCGCCCAGGGTCTCGATGCCCAGGCTCAGCGGGGTCACGTCGAGCAGCAGCACGTCCTTGACGTCGCCCGCCAGTACGCCGCCCTGGATCGCGGCGCCAATGGCCACCGCCTCGTCCGGGTTGACGTCCTTGCGCGGCTCCTTGCCGAAGAACTCGGCCACCGCCTGCTGCACCTTGGGCATGCGGGTCTGGCCACCGACCAGGATCACTTCGCTGATATCGGCCGGAGTCAGACCGGCATCCTTCAGCGCGATTCGGCAGGGCTCGATGGTCTTCTTGATCAGGTCATCGACCAGCGCTTCCAGTTTGGCGCGGGTGAGCTTGATGTTGAGGTGCTTCGGGCCACTGGCGTCGGCGGTGATGTACGGCAGGTTGACGTCGGTCTGCTGGTTCGACGACAGCTCGATCTTGGCGCGCTCGGCCGCGTCCTTCAGGCGCTGCAGGGCCAGCGGGTCCTTGCGAAGGTCCACGCCGTCGGACTTCTTGAACTCCTCGACGAGATAGTCGATGACGCGGTTGTCGAAGTCCTCGCCGCCCAGGAAGGTGTCGCCGTTGGTGGCCAGCACCTCGAACTGCTTCTCGCCATCGACGTTGGCAATTTCAATAATCGACACGTCGAAGGTACCGCCACCCAGGTCATACACGGCAACCTTGCGGTCCTTCCCGTCGCCCTTGTCGAGGCCATAGGCCAGCGCGGCGGCGGTGGGCTCGTTGATGATGCGCTTGACGTCAAGACCGGCGATGCGGCCGGCGTCCTTGGTGGCCTGGCGCTGGCTGTCGTTGAAGTAGGCCGGCACAGTGATGACCGCCTCGGTGACGGTCTCGCCCAGGAAAGCCTCGGCGGTCTTCTTCATCTTCTCCAGCACCTTGGCGGAGACTTCCTGCGGGGCCAGCTTCTTGCCGTCGGCCAGCGCCACCCAGGCGTCGCCATTGTCGTGCTGGACGATGGAATACGGCACCACGCCGATGTCCTTCTGCACTTCGGCGTCGGTGAACTTGCGGCCGATCAGGCGCTTGACCGCATAGAACGTGTTCTTCGGGTTGGTGACCGCCTGGCGCTTGGCCGATGCGCCCACCAGCACCTCGCCGTCCTTGGTCCAGGCGACGATGGAAGGTGTGGTGCGGTCGCCCTCGCTGTTTTCGATGACGCGGGGCTTGCCGCCCTCCATGATGGCGACGCAGGAATTGGTGGTGCCCAGGTCGATGCCGATGATCTTGCCCATGGTGATGTCCTTTAGGTTCTGGATGTCTGGTGGCGCCGTGCGCCCATGCCTGCTATCTGGGGGTGCCGCGCGCGCCTTCAAGGGCCGCGCGGCATGTGCTTCAGTCGTGCTTGGCCACGATGACCAATGCCGGGCGCAGCAGGCGCCCATTGAGCATGTAGCCTTTCTGGAAGACGTTGATGACGTGGCCCGGCGGGACGCCGTCGGCTTCGCCCTGGCTGACCGCCTGGTGCTGCTCCGGGTTGAACGGCTGGCCCGTGGGGTCGAGCAGGGTCATGCCGTTGTCGGCAGCCACCTTCAGCAATTGCTTGTAAGTCAGCTCCAGCCCCTGGCGCAGGGCGTCGCCCTCGCCCGCAGCCGCCAGGCCGGCGTCCAGGCTGTCGAATACCGGCAGCAGGTCGCTCAGCAGGCGCTCGTTGGCAAACCGGCGGGCCTGCTCGATGTCGCGGGCCAACCGCTTGCGCTGATTCTCAAGGTCGGCGCGCTCCAGCAGCGACTGCGCCCTGAGCTGCTCTACTTCGGCGCGCAGCGTCTCCAACTCGTCCTGTTGCGCCGCCTCGGCGCTTTCCTCGTTCACGTCCTGCGTTGGTTCGTTGGTCATGTCCACGGCTCACTGTCGCGGCGAACTGCCGCACCAGACCGCGTCATGGGGCTTCAGGCGTCGGGATTCAAGGCAGCCCCGAGCATTTCGGCGGTGGCCTCGACCACCGGGATCACCCGCTCGTAGGCCATCCGGCTGGGCCCGATCACCCCCAGCACGCCCAGCACCTGGCCGTCGCGGCCGTAGGGCGCGGTGACCAGCGACATGCCCTCCAGCGGCGCCAACCCGGTTTCCTCGCCAATGAACACGCGCATCCCCGGCGCCTTGGCGGTGCGCTCCAGCAACTGCAGCAGCTCGCGCTTTTCGGCAAAGGCTTCGAACAGGGCGCGCAGGCGGTCCAGGTCGCCCAACTCCTGCAGACCCAGCAGCCGGGTCTGCCCCGCCACCACCATGTCGTCCTCGCGCGCCGGCGCGAAGGCCTGCTCGGCCAGCTCCACGGAACTGGCCAGCAGCCGCTCCATCTCACTCCGGGCGTCGCGCAGCTCGCGCAGCAGCGCGGTGCGGATCAGTGCCAGCGGTTGCCCGGCGAAATGGGCATTGAGGTAGTTGGCGGCCTGCTCCAGCTCCGGGGGCGAAAACGCGCGCCGCACCTGCACCACCCGGTTCTGCACCTCACCGTCGGCGAACACCAGGATTGCCAGCACCCGCTGCGGGTCCAGCGCGACGAAGTCGATCTGCCGGAACGCGAAGCTCTCGCGCTTGGGCACGCTGACCATGCCGGCGAAACGGGTCATCGCCGACAGCAGTTCCGAGGTGCTGCCCAGCAGGGCCTGTGTACCCGCACCGGCGGGCAGCCCGTTGCGCAGACGCTCCACGTCCTCAGCCGCCAGCGGCTTGACCTGCAGCAGCGAGTCCACGAACAGGCGATAGCCCTGCGCCGTGGGCACGCGACCGGCTGAGCTGTGCGGCGCAGCCAGCAGGCCGGCGTCCTCCAGCGAGGCCAGGATGTTGCGGATGGTCGCCGGACTGATATCCAGCCCGGCATGCCGGGCCAGGGTCTGCGATCCCACCGGCTCCCCGCTGCGGATATGCCGCGCCACCAGCGTGCGCAGCAGCTGGCGTGCGCGGGGGTCGTGGGTAATGTCGTGGGGCCGGCGGCGCATGCCATGGTTGTAAGCGCCGGCCCGCCAGCTTGCAACTGCTATCCGCGGCCGGCGGGCGCAGGCAAAATGCAGCCCCATGCTGACCCGACTCTCGATCCGCGATTTCGCCGTGGTGGCCCAGGCCGACCTGGAGTTCGGCCCCGGCCTCACCGTGGTGTCCGGCGAAACCGGTGCCGGCAAGTCGCTGCTGGTGGACGCGCTGGGCTTCCTGTCCGGCGCCCGCGGCGACGCCGGCGCGGTGCGCCACGGCGCCCAGCGTGCCGAGCTGTGCGCCGAGTTTGCACTCGATGATTGCCCCGTCGCGGCGGCATGGCTGGCGGAGGCGGACCTTGACGAGGACGGCGCCTGCCAGCTGCGCCGCACCCTGCGCGCCGACGGCGGCTCCAAGGCGTGGATCAACGGCCGCAGCGTGACCCTGGCGCAATTGGCCGAGCTAGCCGGCCTGCTGGTGGAGATCCACGGCCAGCACGCCCAGCAGGCGCTGCTGGTACGCCCGCAGCAGACCCGCCTGCTGGACGACTTCGCCCGCCATCCCGACCTCCTGGCGGCCACTGCCGACAGCGCCCGGCGCTGGAAGTCGCTGCAGCAGGAGCGCGATGCCCTGCTCGCCCGCGGCGACGTCGGCGAGCGCCAGGCATGGTTGCAGCACCAGCTGGACGAGTTGCGGGCGCAGCCGCTGGACCCGGCGGCACTGGCCGAGCTGGACGCCAGCCATCGCCGCCACGCCCATGCCGCCGCGCTGATTGGCGCCTGCGAGACAGCGCTGGAAACACTGGGTGGCGATGACGCCCTGGGCGCGCGCCTGCAGCACCTGCGTGGCGGCCTGCAGCGCGAGATCGACCACGAGCCGCGACTGGCCGAGGTGGACGCCATGCTGGAGGCCGCGGGAATCCAGCTGGATGAGGCGCTGGCGCTGCTGCAGCGGATCCGCGACGACCTCGATCTGGACCCGGCGGCGCTGGTGGAGATCGAACGCCAGCTGGTGCGCGTGCAGGATCTGGCGCGCAAGCACCGCGTCCCCCCCGACAAACTGGCCGCGCACCGCGATGCGCTGGCCGCCGAACTCGAATCGCTGGCCGATGCCGACGCGCGCCTGCAGCGGCTGGACCGCGACATCGCCGCGGCGCTTTCCGACTGGCAAGCCGCAGCCGCCGCGCTGTCCGCCTCGCGCCGCCGCGCCGGCGATGCACTGGCCGACGCGATCACCGACCTGATGGGCGCATTGGGCATGCAGGGCGGCCGCTTCGAGGTGGCACTGGAGCCCAACGCCACCGGGACGCCCGACCCGCTGGGGAGCGAGCGCGTGGAGTTCCTGGTCTCCGCCAACCCCGGCCAACCGCCGCGCCCGCTGCGCAAGGTCGCCTCCGGCGGCGAACTCTCGCGCATCTCGCTGGCCATCGAAGTGGCCACGCAGGGCCAGGATGCCGCCGCCACCCTGGTGTTCGATGAAGTGGATGCCGGCATCGGCGGCGCGGTGGCCGCCGCGGTGGGCGCCAAGCTTCGCGCGCTGGGCGCATCGAAGCAGGTGCTGTGCGTGACCCACCAGCCCCAGGTCGCCGCCGCCGGCCACGCCCAGTACCGGGTCAGCAAGGCGGCGCAGGACGGCATCACCCAGTCCTCGGTGGTCGCGCTGGATGCCGCTGGCCGGGTGGACGAGATCGCCCGCATGCTGGGCGGCGCGGATGTCAGCCAGGAAGCCCGCGCTGCGGCGAAGAAGCTGCTGGAAGTCTCCTGATCTGACGGCGCGACGGCATGGCCCTAGAATCGGCCCATGCTCAAGATCGACACCCACGCCCACTACCTGCCGCGCGACTGGCCGGACCTCGCCAGCAAGTACGGCGACCACCGCTTCCCGGTGATCCACCACGGCGACGACGGCCGCCACCGGATCTACAAGGACGGCAAGTTCTTCCGCGAGATCTGGCCGAAGACCTGGGACCCGCAGATCCGCATCGACGACTACGCGGGCTTCGGCGTGCAGGTGCAGGTGCTGTCCACGGTGCCGGTGATGTTCTGCTACTGGGCCAAGGGGCACCAGGCGCTGGAGTTGCACAAGGCGCTCAACGACCACATGGCCCGGACTTGCCGCGCGTTTCCGCGTCATTACGCCGGCATCGGCACGGTGCCGCTGCAGTCGCCGCAGCTGGCGGTGCGCGAGCTGGAACGCTGCATGGACGAGCTGGGCCTGCAAGGCGTGCAGATCGGCAGTCATGTGGGCGACTGGAACCTGGACGCGCCGGAGCTGTTCGAGTTCTTCGAAGCCGCCAGCGACCTGGGCGCAGCCATCCTCGTGCATCCCTGGGACATGATGGGCGCCGAGTCGATGCCGAAATACTGGCTGCCCTGGCTGGTCGGCATGCCGGCCGAACAGGCGCGCGCCGCCTGCTGCCTGATCTTCGGCGGCGTGCTGGAGCGCCTGCCCAAGCTGCGCATCGCGCTGGCCCACGGTGGCGGCAGCTTCCCCTACACCATCGGGCGGATCGAACACGGCTTCAACATGCGCCCGGATCTGGTGGCCACCGACAACTTCCGCAATCCGCGCGAGTACCTGCAGCGGCTCTACTTCGATTCGTGGGTGGCGGACGACGCGGCGCTGCGCTACCTGCTGGATGCCTGCGGCAGCGACCGGGTGATGCTGGGCACCGACTATCCATTCCCCTTGGGCGAACAGGTACCGGGCGAAGGCATCGAACGCCTGCTGCTGGATGAAACCGACCGCGCCCGCCTGTACCACGGCACCGCGCTGGACTGGCTGGGCCTGCCCGCCGCGCGCTTCGCCTGATCTGTTGACGGACACGCAATGCCCATGACCGACCTGCTCTCCGACGCCCACGCCGCCGCCCTCGACGCCGCCGACCCCCTGCGCGGTTTCCGCGATGAATTCCATCTGCCGCTGCATGACGGTGCGCCGCAGGCCTATTTCGTCGGCAATTCGCTGGGCCTGCAGCCGAAGGGCGCGCGCGCCCACGTCGAACAGGTGCTGGAGAAGTGGGCCACCGAAGCGGTGGAGGGCCACTTCACCGGCGACGCGCAGTGGATGACCTACCACGCGCTGGTGCGCGACGGCCTGGCGCGGGTGGTGGGCGCGCAACCGGACGAAGTGGTGGCGATGAACTCGCTGACCGTGAACCTGCACCTGCTGCTGGTGAGCTTCTACCGGCCCACCCGCGAACGCCCGGCGATCCTGCTGGAAGCCGGCAGCTTCCCCTCCGACCGCTATGCGCTGGAATCGCAGGTGCGCTTCCACGGCTTCGACCCGGCGACCGATCTCATCGAAGTGGAACCCGACGCGCCCGATGGCACCGTCTCGATGGCGGCGATCGAGCACGCCATCGCCACCCAAGGGCACCGCCTGGCGCTGGTGCTGTGGCCCGGCGTGCAGTACCGAACCGGGCAGGCGTTCGATCTCGGTGCGATCACCCGCCTCGCCCATGCGGTGGGCGCCATCGCCGGGTTCGACCTCGCCCATGCCGTGGGCAACCTGCCGCTGCGCCTGCACGACGACGGCGCCGACTTCGCGGTCTGGTGCCACTACAAATATCTCAACGCCGGTCCCGGCGCGGTGGCCGGCGCCTTCGTCCACGCGCGCCACGCCCGCACCCAGCGCCCGCGTTTTGCCGGCTGGTGGGGCAACGACGAGGCAACGCGCTTCCGCATGGGCCCGGCGTTCACGCCCACGCCGGGTGCGGACGGCTGGCAGCTGTCGAACCCGCCGATTCTGGGGCTGGCGCCGCTGCGCGCCTCGTTGGCGCTGTTCGACCGCGCCACCCTGCCGGCCCTGCGCGCCAAGTCGGAACGGCTCACCGGCTACCTGGAACAGCTGATCGACGCCGACCTGCACGACATCCTGCAGGTGGTGACCCCGCGTGATGCCGCGCGTCGCGGTTGCCAGCTCTCGCTGCGCGTGCGCGGTGGCCGCGACCGCGGGCGTGCGCTGTTCGAGTTCCTGGCGGCCCGCGGCGTACTGGGCGACTGGCGCGAACCCGACGTGATCCGCATTGCGCCGGTGCCGCTGTACAACACCTACGGCGACGTGCTGCGGTTCGCCCGCACCGTCCGGGGGTGGCACCATGCCGGCTGACAAGTCCATCACCCTGGTCGGCGGCGGCCTGGCCGGCGCCCTGCTGGCCATCCTGCTGGCGCGGCGCGGCTGGTCGGTGGATGTGTTCGAACGGCGCGGCGATCCGCGGGTGGAAGGCTATGCCGGCGGGCGCTCGATCAACCTGGCGCTGGCCGAACGCGGCCTGCACGCGCTGCGCCAGGCCGGTGCGGATGGCGACGTGCTGCAGCAGGCGGTGATGATGCGCGGCCGCTTCGTGCACCCGCTGGCAGGCGAATCCGGCCTGCAGCGCTACGGCCGCGACGACTCCGAAGTGATCTGGTCGATCAACCGCGGCGAGCTCAACCTGGTGCTGCTGGACATCGCCGAATCCCATGGCGCGCGGCTGCACTTCGACCACGCGCTGGAGCAGGTCGATTTCGGCGCCCGCACCGCCACCTTCCGCCACCACGCCGAGCGCGTGGCCCATCCGTTCCGGGCGCTGGTGGGCACGGACGGCGCCGGCTCCACGTTGCGCGCCGAGATGGCCAAGGTGCTGCCGCTGGGCGAACGCACCGACTGGCTGGACCACGGCTACAAGGAGCTGGAGATTCCGCCGGCCGCCGACGGCGGTTTCCGCATCGAACCCAATGCCCTGCACATCTGGCCGCGCGGTCACTACATGTGCATCGCCCTGCCCAACGACGAGCGCACCTTCACGGTGACGCTGTTCATGCCGCACCGCGGCGCGCACCCCAGCTTCGAAACGGTGCAGACCGGCGACGAGGCACTGGCGCTGTTCGGCCAGCAGTTCCCCGACACCCTGCCGCTGATCCCCGCCCTGCGCCACGACTACGAGGCCAATCCGGTCGGCAACCTGGCGACGCTGTACCTGGACCGCTGGCACCTGGGCGGCGACGCCGTGCTGCTGGGCGATGCCGCCCACGCGATGGTGCCCTTCCACGGCCAGGGGATGAACTGCGCCTTCGAGGATTGCGTGGCGCTGGCGGACCACCTGGAGCGTGCGCCAACGCTGGCCAAGGCATTCGCCGCCTTCGAGGCCGAACGCAAGCCCAATGCCGAGGCGATCCAGCGGATGGCGCTGGAGAACTACATCGAAATGCGCGACCGCGTGGACGATGCCGACTACCTGCTGCAGCGGGAACTCGAACTGGCCCTGCAGGCACGGCATCCGGGGCGCTTCATTCCCCACTACGCCATGGTCACCTTCATGCGCATTCCCTATGCGCTGGCGCTGCACCGCAGCGAGGTCCAGCGCCGGCTCCTGGAAGACGCCACCCGCGGGCTTTCCGCGCTGGACGACGTGGATTGGGCGAGGCTGGATGCCGCGGTGCTGGCGGCGCTGGAGCCACTGCAGGATGCGTGACCGCCACATCCAGAACACTGCCCTGACAGCTGCACCCGGCCAGCCGGGCGCGGCCAACGGCCACCACCACGCCAACGGCAGGGCCAACGCATGAGCGAGAGTTTCCTGTTCTACGACCTGGAAACCTTCGGCACCGATCCCCGCCGGACCCGCATCGCCCAGTTCGCGGCGATCCGCACCACCCCCGACCTGGAGGAGATCGAGGCGCCCATCGACCTCAAGGTCCAGCCCGCCGATGACCTGCTGCCCTCGCCCGCTGCCAGCCTGGTCACCGGCCTGACCCCGCAGGCACTGCTGAGCGATGGCGTCAACGAGGCGACGGCCTTCGCCCGCATTGCCGAGGAAATGGGCCGGCCCGGCACCTGCAGCGCCGGCTACAACTCGCTGCGCTTCGATGACGAATTCATCCGCTACGGGCTGTACCGGAATTTCTTCGACCCCTACGAGCGCGAATGGCGCGGCGGCAACTCGCGCTGGGACCTGCTGGACGCCCTGCGCCTGATGCACGCCCTGCGGCCGGAGGGCATCGTCTGGCGCACCCGCGACGACGGCCAGGGCACCAGCTTCCGGTTGGAGCACCTTGCCGAGGACAACGACCTGCGCCAGGGCATGGCCCACGAGGCGCTGAGCGACGTGCGCGCCCTCATCGGCGTGGCCCGGCTGTTCAAGCGGGCGCAGCCGGGGCTGTGGAACTACGCGCTGCGCCTGCGCGACAAGCGCTTCGCCGCCTCGCTGCTGGACACCGTGGCGATGGCGCCGCTGCTGCACGTGTCGCAACGCTACCCGGCCGCCCGCCTGTGCGCGGCGCCGGTACTGCCGCTGGCCCGGCATCCGCGGATCGACGCGCGGGTGGTGGTGTTCGACCTTACGGCCGATCCCGAGCCCCTGCTGGCGCTGGACGCGGAGGCGATCGCGGCGCGCCTGTACGTGCGGCAGCAGGACCTTCCGGAAGGCGAGGCACGCATTCCTCTGAAAGAGGTCCACACCAACAAATGCCCGGCGCTGGTGCGCTGGGACCACCTGCGCGGCGCCGATTTCGCCCGTCTGGGGATCGACGTCGCCCGCGCCGAGGCCCATGCCGCGCGCCTGCGCGAGGCCGGCCCGGCGCTGGCGGAGAAGATCCGCCGGGTCTACGCGCAGGACAGGCCGGCCGCCCCGGCCGACCCGGATGCCGCGCTGTACGACGGCTTCATCGGCGACGGCGACAAGCGCCTGTTCGCGCAGGTGCGCGGCACGCCGCCGCATCTGTTGGCCGGCGCCACCTTCGCCTTCCGCGATCCGCGCCTGCCGGAACTGTTGTTCCGCTACCGCGCCCGCAACTGGCCCGACAGCCTGCTGCCCTCCGAACGCAGCAGGTGGGATGCCTACCGTGCGCGGCGCCTGCTGACCGATGCCGGGCTGTCGGAACTCACTCTGGCGCAGTACCGGGAGGAGATCGCCCGCCTGCGCACGACGCACGCCGACGCCCCCGCCACGCTGGCCCTGCTTGACCAGCTGGCGGCCTGGGGCGACCACATCACTGCAGGCTTGGGCGGCTGACCGACTAGACTGGCGCAGGATTTCCGGAGGAATCACCGTGTCGAAGAAAGCCAAGTGGAGCCTGTGGATTGCGTGCTGCCTGCTGCTGGTGCTGGTTGGCTACGTGGCCGCCGGTCCGTATCTGGCCATCAACGGACTCCGCCGCACGGTGGCCAGCGGCCAGTACGATGAGCTCTGGCGCTTCGTGGACTACCAGCGTCTGCGCGAGAGCCTGCGGCCACAGCTGCAGGAACGGATCGCCGAAGGCATGATCCAGCGGGTGGGTGGCCAACAGAGCGCTCGGACCATCGGCCAGGTGACCGCCCTGATTGCCCAGCCCGTCATCGACACCATGGTGTCGCCGCAGGGCATCGCCACCCTGCTGACCGGCAGCGCGCTGGCGCAGCGGGTGCACCCCAGGGCAGGCAAGGACGGCCGGCCGCCGCTGAATGATCCCTTGGCCGATGCGCAGACGCGCTTCGAATCCCCTTCGCTGTTCACCGCCACGGTGCCGAATGCCGAAGGCAGGCCGGTGGTATTCGAATTCCGCCGCGACGGCCTGACCTGGAAGCTGGCGGGGCTGCGCCTGCCGGAATAACGGCAAGCATCAGCCCGACGGTGGATTGGCCACACCGTGCGGCACGTGGCCGGCGGCGACGTGACGCCGCGCGGAATCGATATTGTGCGGCGAGTCGTCGAAGAAGATGTCGGCGCCGAACGCTTCCAGGAACGGCCCTTTGTCACGCCCGCCCAGGAACAGCGCCTCGTCCAGACGCACGCCCCATTCGCGCAGCGTGCGGATCACCCGCTCGTGCGCGGGCGCCGAGCGCGCGGTGACCAACGCGGTGCGGATCGGCGCGTCCTGCCCCGGCGGGAATGCCGCCTGCAAATCGTGCAGGGCCGCCAGGAAGCCGCGGAACGGCCCACCGGACAACGGCTCGCGGGCGCGCTCGCGCTCGTGCTGGCCGAACGCTTCCACGCCCTGCTCCCGCGACACGCGTTCGCTCTCATCGCCGAAGATCACCGCATCGCCGTCGAAGGCGATGCGCAACTGGTGCGGATGGCGCGGCTCGCTGGCCCGCTCCGGCAGGATGGTGGCCGCGGCCACGCCCGCCTCCAGCGCCCGCCGCACCGAGTCCGGATTGGCCGACAGGAACAGCTGGGCCCCGAACGGCTTGATGTAGGGCCACACCGGCGCGCCGGCGGTAAACGTGGCGCGGCGGATGTCCAGCCCGTAGTGCTGGATGGAGTTGAACACGCGCAGCCCGGTATCGGCGGAGTTGCGCGAGAGCAGGATCACTTCCACCCGCGGCGCGGCCGGTGCCCCCTGGTTGAGCGCCAGCAGCTTGCGCACCAGCGGGAACGCGATGCCCGGCGGCAGCACGTCGTCCTCGCGCTGGCGCTGGAACTCGGCGAAGGCCTGGATGCCTTCGCGCTCGAACAGCGCATGGCTGTCCTCCATATGGAACAGCGCCCGCGCGGTGATTGCCACCACCAGCGGCGGCACCCTCCGGTCCGGCGCATGGGCGGTCAAGTCAGTCATCGGCATCCCGCTGGAAAACCGCACGTTGCGGCTGGTGGAGGGCAAAGCCTTGCGCATAGTCCACGCCCAAGGGGGCCAGCAGCGCCAGCAGCTCCGGGCTGGACACCCACTCCGCCACGACCAGCAGCCCTTGTTGATGGCCGATCTCGGTGACCGCGCGGATGATCGAATGCGACATGCGATCGCTGGCCATGGCCTGCACGAAGCTGCCGTCGATCTTGAGCATGTCGAGCGCAAGGTTCTTCAGATAGCCGAACGAGGACATGCCGGCCCCGAAGTCATCCAGCGCCACCCGGCAGCCCAGCGCGCGCAGGCGCGCGATCAGCGCACGGGAGGCCTCGAAGTTCCGCACCGCCACTGTCTCCGTGATCTCGAACACCAGCCGCGAAGGGTTTATGCCGTACAGCCCGACCAGGGCCTCGATGCGGTCGAACAGCGCATCATCCTCCAGGCTGGCCCCGGACAGGTTGATGGCGCAGGTGGCAAGGCGGGCACCGTCCGGATGCAGGCGATCCAGATTGCCCAGTGTGTTCTCCACCACCCAGCGGTCGATCAGCGGCATCAGGCCGTAGCGCTCGGCCGCGGGCAGGAAGGCGCCGGGCGGGACGATGGCGCCATCCTCGTCGCGCAGGCGCAACAGCACTTCGATATGCGCGCCTTGCCCGGCATTTGGCTGCAGCGGCCGCAACTCCTGGTAATCCAGCAACAGGCGGCCGTCGCGGATCGCATCGCGAATGCGGTGGGCCCACTCCATCTCGCCCAGCCTGCTGCTGATGGCCACATCATCATGCGCGTACAGGTGCACGCGGTTGCGCCCGGCTTCCTTGGCCTGGTAACAGGCGGCGTCAGCGTGGGCGAACAGCTGCTTCAGCGAGTCGGCATGGGCCAGCATCACTACCCCGATACTGGCACTGATCGAGTAACTGCGCTGCTGCCAGCTGAACGAGAATTCCTCGATGCTGCGGCGCAGCCGCTCCGCCGCTAGGAGGGCAGCCTCCGGCGAGGGCACGCCCTGCAGCAGCACGCCGAATTCGTCTCCCCCCAGCCGCCCCAGCACGTCGCCGGGACGCAACTTGTCACCCATCGTCGCGGCAAGCTGCACCAGCAGCTCGTCGCCGGCGGCATGCCCCGAGGTGTCGTTGATGAGCTTGAACTGGTCCAGATCGATGAACAGCAGCGCCCCCTGGCCGCTGCCTTCCGCCCCCAGCAGGGCCTGCGCCTTCGCCTCGAACTCACGCCGGTTGTACAGCCGGGTCAGGGAGTCGTGGCTGGCCTGGTAGCTCAGCCGCTGGGTAAGCTGGCGCTGCTCGGAGATGTCATTGGCCACCAGCAGCCACATCGGCTCGCCATCGATCTCGATGCTGCTGATCAGGAGGCTGGCCCAGAACCGCTGGCCATCGATGCCCTCCAGTTCCACCTCGAGCGACTGCAGGGGCTGTTCGCCGGCGGTCTGGTCGTGGATGGCCGCAGGGGTGTGGGTATCGCTGGCCATGCGTTCAAGCACCGGGGCATCCAGCAGATCCTGCAGGCCCGCGCTTGCGAAGCGCGCGGCCAGCCGGCGGCGGGCCGCCGCATTGCGGTAGACGATGGCGCCGTCGTCCTTGCGTGCCAGCACGACCAGGCTGGGCAGCAACTCGTTGAGGGTACGGAAGCGCTCCTCGCTGGCCCGGAATCGGCTCGCCATGGAAATGCCAAGCGCAATGGCACGTTCGCGGGTACTGACCAGCGACCATGCCAGCGCAGCCAGCAGCGCGCTGACCAGGGTGCCTGTCCACAGCACCCACTGCCAGGTGCTGGAGACCTGTTGCCGGGCATGGGCAACCACCCTCCAGGTACGCCCGCCGAAATCCAGCCGCACAGCATGGCCGGCTCCCGCGGCGCGACCTGCAAACGTGCGCGCATACAACACGTTGGCAGTGCCTCCCGTCGTGTCCTCCACCCGGATATCGGCAAGCCGCGCAGGCGCACCAGGCAGAGCCGACTCGATCAGGTCGGCGATGCGGAAGGACGCTCCGATCGAGCCGACGATCGCCTCCGCCCGCGCCTGCCGCGCAGCCGGCTTCCGTCCCTGCGCATAGACCGGCAGGCGAAGGATGATGCCATTGGCGCGCTCCCCGCCGGGCCCAGGCTGGCGCAACCTGAAAGGCTCGGACATGGCCACCTGGTCGGTATCGCGGGAACGCAGCAGCGCCTGCAGGTTCCCCGGCTGGGTGGTGACATCCAGGCCGGCGATGGCCTCGTTGCCCTCGCGCGGGACGAACATCGTGGTGATGTAGTGGTCGCCGTCGGGCAACCGGCGGCGCTCGGTGTAGGCCAGCGCCTGCAGGCTGACGTGCAGGGCCGCGCTGGACACCATGTTTTCGTAGGCGCGGGTGTACTCCTCCTGGGTCACGTCGTCCGAAGCCAGGAAGAGCAACTGGAACGACCGGATCAGATGACCGCACTGCGCCAGCTGGCCGCCTATCGCATCCGCCACCTGCGCCGTTTCCTGCTCGAACAGACGGCGGGCTTCCTGCTGCGCCCTGCGCATTTCGGAGTGCGCCAGCCAGGCCGTCAGCACCATCCCCAGCAGGAATGCCGCCAGCGCCGAGGCCCATGCGGACAGGCGCGGCCCGGCAGGCAGCCCGGTCGCGGTGGATGTCTCGGGAGCATGGCGGTCGAACGTCATCAGGCTCTTCGCATCGTCGGGAACGCGTGGTCAGGTGGCGAACTGTTCAATCAGGATGCGTTCCTCCAGGTTGTGCTCCGGGTCAAACAGCAGGGTGACACTGCGCTCGCGCGACTCGCGTACCAGCACCTCGATGACATCACGCACTTCATGCGAATCCGCGGTAGCGCTGACCGGACGCTTGTGCGGATCACGCACCCGGAAGCGCACCTCGGTGCCCGACTTCAGCACCGCGCCGCGCCAGCGCCGGGGCCGGAACGGCGCAATCGGGGTGAGCGCCACCACATTGGCGCCCAGCGGCAATATCGGCCCGTGCGCGGAAAAGTTGTAAGCGGTGCTGCCGGCAGGCGTGGCCACCATGACGCCGTCGCAGATCAGTTCGTCCAGGCGCACCTGGCCATTGAGTTCGATATGCAGATGCGCCGCCTGGCGGGTCTGGCGCAGCAGCGACACCTCGTTGTAGGCCAGCGACCCTACACTGGCGCCGGATTCGGTCTGCGCCACCATCTCCAGCGGGTGCAGAACCGCAGGCTCGGCGGCATCGATCCGTGCCAGCAGATCGTCCTCGGCGCGGTACTGGTTCATCAGAAAGCCGACCGTGCCCAGCTTCATGCCGTACACCGGCTTGCCCAGATAGCCATGGCGGTGCAGCGTCTGCAGCATGAAGCCATCGCCCCCCAGTGCCACGATGACGTCGGCCTCTTCCGGCCCATGGCGGCCATGGCGGCGCTCCAGCAACGCCAGCGCGGCGCGGGCTTCTTCCGTCGGGCTGGCAAGCAGGCAGAGACGATGCGTGGTCATGGCGCGAGGATAGCAAGAGCCCGCCGGGCGCGGTCGGCCTGGGTACCCGCAGGGATGGCCATGTGGCAAGCGGCGGATACGCGATGGGCGCCCCTCGCGGGACGCCCATCGCACTCCAACCGTGGCAGGGGAATTCAGCCGCGCTGGGCCAGCTGCGCCACCCGCTGCACCGCCACCGATGCGGTGGGATAGTCCAGGGTCTTCTGCGCTGCCAGTTCGGTGAGCATCGCCAGGGTGAAGCGCAGCGAGGCGTCATCGCGTGCCAGCCATGCCCGCACCTTGGCATCGGCATCCTTGCCCGGCACCGCAAGCACCTGCGCGGTGAGTACCCGCAACTGGGCGAACAGCTCGTCGCGCAACACGCCGCGTGCCACCGCGTGCCAGCGGCCCTCCACCTTCAGCGCCTCGATCTGCGCACGCAACCACGGCGCGTGCAGCGCATCGGCCAGGCGGAAGTACACCTTGGCCACCTCGATCGGCCGCAGCTTGCGCTCGCGCGCCAGCTCGATGATGTCGGCGCTGGACTCCAGGTAAGGCAGTGCTGCCAGCTGGTCGGCCAGCGCGGCAGGCAGGCCCTTGGCCCGCCATTCCTTGCGGCTGGCCTCATACTCCGGACGCTGTGACGGCGGCAGGATGCCTTCGCCCGAGCGGATGTCACGGAACCCGTCGTGATAGCGCTCGACCGCGGTGGTGATCGCGGGCACCGCGCCAGGACGCGACAGCAGCCACCGGGTGAAGCCGCGCTGCAGCTCCCAGATGACCTGCAGGGCATCGATCTGCACGGATTCGGGCACCTTGCCGTCCAGCGCATCGATCTGCGCCCACAGATCGCGTGCATCCAGGGTTTCGCGAGTGATGGTGTAGGCCCGCGCGATTTCGCCGATGCTGCGCCCGCTGTCTTCCTGCATCCGCAGCAGGAAGGTCGCACCCATCCGGTTGATGGTGGAGTTGGTGACCGCGGTGGCGATGATCTCGCGCTTCAGGCGATGGCCTTCCATCGCCTTGGCGTACTTCTTCTGCAGCGGCTCGGGGAAGTAGCGCACCAGCTCCTTGGAGAGGTACGGATCCTCCGGCACGTCCGACTCCAGCAGCTGCGGATAGGCCACCAGTTTGGCGTAGGACAGCAGGATGGACAGTTCAGGGCGGGTCAGGCCCTGACCGCGCAGCTTGCGCTCGGCGATCTGCGCGTCGGTGGGCAGGAACTCGATCTTGCGATCCAGCAGGCCTTGCGCCTCGAGGGTGGCGATGAAGTGCATCTTCGAGCCCAGCCGGGTGGCGCTCATGCGCTCCATCAGGCTGAGCGCCTGGTTCTGGCGGTAGTTGTCCACCAGCACCAGCTGCGCCACCTCGTCGGTCATCGCCGCCAGCAGTTTGTTGCGCTCGGCCAGCTTCAGGCGCTTCTTCTGCACCTCGCCATTCAGCAGGATCTTGATGTTCACCTCGTGGTCCGAGGTGTCCACGCCGGCGGAGTTGTCGATGAAGTCGGTGTTGAGCAACACACCACCCAGTGCCGCCTCGATGCGGCCCAGCTGGGTCATGCCCAGGTTGCCGCCCTCGCCGACCACCTTGCAACGCAGCTCCGCGCCATTGACGCGCAACGCGTTGTTGGCGCGATCACCGACATCGGCGTTGGCCTCGCTGGAGGCCTTCACGTAGGTGCCGATGCCACCGTTCCACAACAGGTCCACCGGTGCGCGCAGCGCCGCGCTGATCAGCTCGGCCGGAGTCATCGACTGGATGGCCGGGTCGATGCCGAGGGCCTCACGCGCCTGCGGGCTGATCTCGATCGACTTCAGCGAGCGGGGATACACGCCGCCGCCCTTGCTGATCAGCGATTTGTCGTAATCATCCCAGGACGAGCGCGGAAGCTTGAACAGGCGCTGGCGTTCCTTGAACGAAACCGCCGGGTCCGGGTTGGGGTCCAGGAAGATGTGGCGATGGTCGAACGCGCACACCAGCCGGATGTGCTCGGACAGCAGCATGCCGTTACCGAACACGTCGCCGGACATGTCACCGATGCCCACCACCGTAAAGTCTTCTTTCTGGCAGTCGCGGCCGAGCGCGCGGAAATGGCGCTTGACCGACTCCCATGCGCCACGCGCGGTGATGCCCATGCCTTTGTGGTCGTAGCCCACCGAGCCGCCCGAAGCGAAGGCGTCGTCCAGCCAGAAGCCATGCGCCTGGGCGATCGCATTGGCGGTATCGGAGAAGGTCGCGGTGCCCTTGTCTGCCGCCACCACCAGGTACGGATCGTCGTCGTCGTGGCGGACCACACCCACGGGCGGCAGCACCTTGCCGTCCGGCGAGAGATTGTCGGTGATGTCCAGCAGGCCGTTGATGAAGCGCTGGTAGCAGGCCACGCCCTCGTTGAACCAAGCGTCCCGATCCTGCGCCGGATCGGGGAGCTGCTTGCAGTAGAAGCCGCCCTTGCTGCCCACCGGCACGATCACCGTGTTCTTCACCATCTGCGCCTTGACCAGGCCCAGCACTTCGGTGCGGAAGTCTTCGCGCCGGTCGGACCAGCGCAGACCGCCGCGCGCCACCGGCCCGAAGCGCAGATGGATGCCCTCCACGCGCGGCCCATACACCCAGATCTCGCGGTACGGGCGCGGCTTGGGCAGATCCGGCACCCGCGCCGAATCCAGCTTGAAGCTGATGTAGTCGGCCGGGCCGCCATCCTTGCGCCGACCGTCGGGATACTGGATGTAGAAGCTGGTGCGCAGGGTGGCTTCGATGACCCCCATGAAGCTGCGCACGATGCGGTCCTCGTCGATGCTGGATACCCGGTCCAGCAGGCCGATCAGGGCCTCGCGCGCGGCCTGCTCCTGGTCGGCGCGACTGCCGGCGCGCGCTTCCAGCAGAGGCTGCAACGCCGCCAGGGTGGCCTCATTGTCGCCAGCCAGCGCGCGCAGCTGCGCCTGCAGGCGGGCCATGCCCTGCTCGATCTCGGCACGGCTTTCCTTGCCCGTGGCCGGATGGAACCGGGCCTCGAACAGCTCGACCAGCAGCCGCGCCAGCAGCGGATAGCGGGCCAGGGTGGCTTCCATGTAGTTCTGCGAGAACGGCACGCCGATTTGCAGCAGGTACTTGCAGTAGGCGCGCAGCACACTCACCTGGCGCCAGTCCAGCTTGGCCAGCAGGACCAGCCGGTTGAAACCGTCGTTTTCGGCGCCGCCGCGCAGCACTTGCTCGAACGCCTGCTCGAACGCCGCGCGCACGGCATCCACGTCCAGGGCCTCGAAGCCCACCTGGTCCTGCTGGCTGATTACCTCGAAGTCCTGGATGAACACCGATTCGTGCCCGACCTCGACCTCGAACAGACGCTCTGAGAGCACCTTCAGCCCCATGTTCTCCAGCACTGGCATCACATCGGAAAGCACCAGTGGAGCGGCATAGTGGAACACCTTGAAGCGCAGGCGATCGTGCTGGCTGGCGGGGGTGCGATACAGCTTCAAGTGCATGTCGCCGGGCTGGTGCAGACCGTCGATGTCATGCACGTCCTCGGCGGCGATTTCCGGGCTGACCTCCTCGATGTACCCCGCCGGCAGTGCGTTGCTGTAGCGGGCGGCCAGGCGCAGCCCGGCCTCCTCGCCATAACGGGCCACCAGCTGCTCGCGCAGCCCGTCGCGCCAATCCCGCACGATCGTCGCCAGCCCCGCTTCAAGCGCCGGCAGGTCGAACGTCACGTCACCGGCATCCGCGCGTGGGCGTACCACGATATGCAGCTGCGCCAGCGGAGAGTCGCCAATCTGCACGTTGGCGTCCACCCGCTCGCCCTGCAGGGCCTCCATCAGCATCGCCTCGATGCGGTGGCGCACCTGCGTGCTCATGCGGTCGCGTGGCACATAGACCAGTGCCGAATAGAAGCGGCTGTAGCGGTCGCGCCGCAGGAACAGCTTGCTGTGAATGCGCTCCTGCAACCCCAGAATGCCCATGCAGGTGCGATAGAGCTCCTCCTCGCTCGACTGGAACAGCTCCTCGCGTGGCAGCGTCTCCAGGATGTGACGCAGCGCCTTGCCGCTGTGACTGTGCGGGTCCAGCCCCGACGCCTCCATCACGTAGGCATGGCGCTGGCGGACCAGCGGGATGTCCCAGGGGCGGCGGGTATAGGCGCTGGAGGTGTACAGACCGATGAAACGGTGCTCGCCAACCGCACGCCCCTTGGCATCGAAGTCGAGCACGCCGATGTAGTCCATGTAGCCGGGGCGGTGCACGGTAGAGCGCGCATTGGTCTTGGTCAGGATCAACGCATCGCGCTCGCCCGCATGCCGCATTGCATAGGCAGCCAGCGACTTCACCGGACGCGCGCCGCCATCGTCGCCGCGCAACAAACCAAGCCCGCTGCCAGGCACGGCGCGCAGCACGTCTTCCTTGCCCTGCTTGGCGACCTCGTATTCGCGATAGCCGAAGAATGTGAAATGGTCGTCTGCAACCCAATGCAGGAATGCCTGCGCTTCCTTGCGAGCGGCCTCGTCCACCGGAAGCTTGCGGCTCTCCAGCCCCTTGGCCACTTCCAGCAGGCGGCTGCGCATCGGCTTCCAGTCAGCGACGATGGCGCGCACGTCGTCCAGCACGCCGGCAATGCGCGCCTTGATGGCGGCGATGGCATCCTGCGGCTGACGGTCGATCTCCAGGTGCATCAGCGATTCCGCCTCGCCTTCGCCCACCGCAAGCAACTTGCCTGCCTTGTCGCGACGCATGCGGATCACCGGATGGCCCAGCACGTGCACGCCGATGCCGGCATCGGCCAACGCCATGGTCACCGAATCGACCAGGAACGGCATGTCGTCGTTGACGATCTGCAGCAGGGTGTGCGCCGCATCGGCCGGGTTGAACAGGCGAATGCTGGCCCGGCCACGCTTGCGGCTGCGCGCGAACTCCAGCATGCCGACCGCCAGGGCGGCCCAGTCTGCGGCACTGCGGCTGGCGAACTCGTCTGCATCCATGCGCCGATAGAACGCGGCGGCAAATGCCTGTGCCTCGGCCTGGCCGGCCTTGCCGACGCGCTTGGCGACAGCCTGGAGAATGGGTTTGAGGTCGATGCTGCTGCCGGTATCCACGGATTTGCTCATCGGATTCATGGCCTTGGGACGGGAAACGGCCGCGCTGCGCGCGGCCGTCGGGACAGGGGTTGGTTCAGCGCAGCCCGGTTTCGGCGCGGGCGATGACCAGGCGTTGGATTTCGCTGGTGCCTTCGTAGATCTCGGTGATCTTGGCGTCGCGGAAATAGCGCTCGATCGGCATTTCCTTGGAGTAGCCCATGCCACCATGGATCTGCAATGCCTGGTGGGTGATCCACATGGCGGCTTCCGACGCAGTCAGCTTGGCCACCGAGGCTTCGGTGGTGAAGCGCTGGCCCTGCCCCTTCAGCCAGGCCGCGCGCAGCGTCAGCAGCATCGCCGCATCCAGCTTGCACTTCATGTCGGCGATCTTGGCCTGGGTCATCTGGAAGGTGCCGATGGGCTGACCGAAGGCCTTGCGGTCCTTCACGTAGGCCAGCGTGGCCTCGTAGGCTGCACGGGCGATGCCGATGGCCTGGCTGGCGATGCCGATGCGGCCGGCGTCCAGCACGCCCATGGCGATCTTGAAGCCCTGGCCCTCCTCGCCCAGCACTTCGTCGGCCTGGACCACGTAGTCGGTGAACTCGATCTCGCAGGTGGCCGAGGCGCGGATGCCCAGCTTCGGCTCGGTCTTGCCGCGGTGGAAGCCGGCGCGGTCGGTATCGATCAGGAAGGCGGTGATGCCACGCGCGCCCTTGTCCGGGTCCGTCATCGCAAACAGCACGATGTACTTGGCGACCGGGCCGGAGGTGATCCAGCTCTTCTTGCCGTTGATCACGTAGGTGCCGTCAGCCTGCTTCACCGCACGGCACCGCATCGCGGTGGCATCGGAGCCGGACTGCGGCTCGGTCAGTGCAAACGCGCCGATCTCGCGGCCCTCGGCGATGGCGCGCACGTACTTCTGCTTCTGCGCCTCGGTGCCGAAGGTCAGGATGCCGTTGCAGAACAGCGAATTGTTGACGGACAGGATGGTGCTGTGGGCGGCGTCGGCGGCCGCCACTTCGATCATTGCCAACACGTAGCTGATCGAATCCATGCCGGCGCCACCGTATTCGGCCGGCACCTCGATGCCCATCAGGCCGTTCTCGCCCAGGGCCCGGATGTTGTCGAGGGGGAACTCGCCGGTGCGGTCGTGGTGCTCGGCGCTGGGCGCGATTTTCTCGCGCGCGATGCGTCGCGCCACGTCCTGCAACATCAATTGCTCTTCGCTGAATCCGAAATCCACGACCCGCCTCTCTGCGTCTTTCCGAAGAAGCGGCATTGTAGCCCCGCGGCGCGCCGAACCGTAGCCATGCCTGGCGGCGTGGGCACTTTGCTGCCGGGACGATTCGAATCGCCGGATGCTGGTCTTTACACTGGGCGTTCCGCACGGCGGCAAAGGCAAAACGCCCAGCACTGCCCGGGCACGCCACTCGCCCCTCGACTTGACCGCGGCACACCATCGCGCCACAATTATCTTTAAATCGCGATGGAAAGATATTTATGGATCTGGAAGGCTGGTCCGCACGCCTCAAGGTGTTCGCCGACGCCACCCGCGTGCGCCTGCTGGCGCTGCTGGAAAGCGAGGAGCTGACGGTCGCGGAACTGTCCGCCATCACCCAGCTGGCGCAGCCGCGGGTGTCCACCCATCTCGCCAAACTGAAGGAAGCCGGCCTGGTCCGCGATCGCCGCGCCGGGGTGTCTGCGTACTACCGGTTCGATGACGCCGCGGTGGACTCCGCCCTGCGTACGCTGTGGCAATCCATCCGCGCCGGCAGCGACGACCCGCTGCTGCGCCAGGACGCCGAGCGCGTGCCGGCGGTGCTGGCCATGCGCGCGGCCGATCAGAACTGGGCCGACAGCGTGGCCGGCGACATGGAGCGCCACTACTCACCGGGGCGCACCTGGGAAGCGCTGGCGCGCACCGCGCTTCCGCTGCTGTGGCCCGGCGACGTGCTGGACATCGCCTCCGGCGACGGCGTGCTGGCCGAGCTGCTCAGCCCGCATGCCGACCGCTATGTCTGCATCGACTCCAGCCAGCGGGTGGTCGCGGCGGCCAGCGAACGCCTGCGCCGCTTCGACAATGTCGAAGTGCTGGAAGGCGACATGCATGCCCTGCCCTTCCCCGATGCCAGCTTCGATCTGGTGGTGCTGATGCACGCCCTGACCTATGCGGCCCGGCCCGCGCAGGCGGTGGCGGAGGCCGCACGCGTACTGCGACCGGGCGGCCGCCTGCTGCTGTCCAGCCTGGCCCGCCACGAACACCGCAGCGTGGTGCAGGCCTATGGCCATGTGAACCTCGGGTTCACCCAGAAGGAGCTGCGCAAGTTCGCCCAGAAGGCGGGGCTGACGATCGCCAATTGCGAAACGGTAACGCGCGAGCGCCGGCCGCCGCATTTCGAGGTGATCTCGCTGACCGGCGTGAAGCCGTAAGAGGCGTGCGTCGATGATCCTGCCCTGGAAAGATCCGGCCCGCGTCGCCGCGCTGGAAGCCGCGCTGGCCCGCCGCATCCTGATCCTGGACGGCGCAATGGGCACCATGATCCAGCGCCACGGGCTGGAGGAAGCCGACTACCGCGGCGAGCGCTTCGCGCAGGGTTTCGATGCCCTGGCCGCGCCCGCCGGCCATGCGCACGGCCCCGGCTGCGGCTGCACCGGGCATGACCAGCGCGGCAACAACGACCTGCTGTCGCTGACACGCCCGGACATCATCCGCGGCATCCATCGCGCCTACCTCGAGGCCGGTGCGGACCTGCTGGAAACCAACACCTTCAACTCGACGTCCATCTCCCTGGCGGATTACCGCCTGCAGCACCTGGTCCGCGAGCTGAATCGCGAGGGTGCGCGGCTGGCGCGCCTCGAATGCGATGCCGCCGAGGCCCGCGCCCCCGGCCATCCGCGCTTCGTGGTCGGCGTGCTGGGCCCGACCAGCCGCACCGCCTCGCTGTCGCCGGACGTCAATCGCCCGGGCTTCCGCGCAACCAACTTCGACGCATTAGCCGACGCCTATCGCGACGCCGCACGCGGCCTCGCCGAGGGCGGCGCGGACATCCTGATGGTGGAAACCGTGTTCGACACACTGAACGCGAAGGCCGCGCTGTTCGCGATCGACGAGGTGTTCGAGGAGATCGGCGCCAGGCTGCCGGTGATGATCTCCGGCACCATCACCGACGCGTCGGGACGGACGCTCTCCGGGCAGACCGCCGAGGCGTTCTGGTACTCCCTGCGGCATGCGCAGCCGCTGGCGATCGGTCTCAACTGCGCGCTGGGCGCCAAGGACCTTCGCCAGCACGTGGACGTGCTGGCGCGCATCGCGGATACCCATGTCAGCACCCACCCCAACGCCGGCTTGCCGAATGCCTTCGGCGGCTATGATGAAACGCCGGAAGACATGGCGCAGGTGCTGCGCGGTTTCGCGGCGTCGGGCCTGCTGAACATCGTCGGGGGCTGTTGCGGCACTACGCCTGAGCATATCCACGCCATCGCGGCAGCGGTGCGCGACCTGCCGCCACGCGCGGTGCCCACGCTGGACGCCATCTCCATGGAGGCGGGTGCATGACCGTCCTGCCCCGCCATACGCGGCTGTCCGGGCTGGAGCCGCTGGTCATCACGCCGGACTCCAATTTCATCAATGTTGGCGAACGCACCAACGTCACCGGCAGCGCGCAGTTCAAGAAGCTGATCCTGGAAGGCCGCTACGACGAGGCGGTGGCGGTGGCCCGCCAACAGGTGGAGAACGGTGCGCAGGTCCTCGACGTCAACATGGACGAGGGCCTGCTGGACTCGACCAAGGCCATGGTGGATTTCCTCCACCTGATTGCTGCCGAGCCCGACATCGCCCGCGTCCCGGTGATGGTGGACTCCTCCAGGTGGGAGGTGATCGAAGCCGGCCTGAAGTGCCTGCAGGGCAAGGGGATTGTCAACTCGATCTCGCTGAAGGAAGGCCAGGCCGAGTTCCTACGGCAGGCGCGGCTGGTGCGCCGCTACGGCGCGGCGGTGGTGGTGATGGCCTTCGACGAGGAAGGCCAGGCCGACACCGCGCAACGCAAGATCGAGATCAGCACGCGTGCCTATAGGCTGTTGACCCGGGAGATCGGCTTCCCGCCCGAAGACATCATCTTCGATCCCAACTGCTTCGCGATCGCCACCGGGATCGAAGAGCACAACAACTACGCAGTCGATTTCATCGAAGCCACCCGCGCGCTGCGCCGGCGCTTCCCGCACTGCCATGTTTCAGGGGGTGTCTCCAACGTCAGCTTCAGCTTCCGCGGCAACGAGCCGGTGCGGCAGGCGATCCATGCCGTGTTCCTTTACCACGCCATCCGCGCCGGCATGGACATGGGCATCGTCAACGCCGGTGCGCTGCCGATCTACGACGACCTGGACCCGCTGCTGCGCGAACGGGTGGAGGACGTGGTGCTGAACCGGCGGCCGGACGCCACCGAACGCCTGCTGGAGATCGCCGACAACTACAAGAAGAAAAAAGGCGAAAAGAAAACCGAGGACCTGGCGTGGCGCCAGCAGCCGGTTGAAGCCCGCCTGTCCCATGCATTGGTGCACGGCATCGACCAGTACGTCGAGGCCGACACCGAGGAAGCCCGCCAGGCCGCCGCCCGCCCGCTCGACGTGATCGAAGGCCCGCTGATGGCCGGGATGAACGTCGTCGGCGACCTATTCGGCGCCGGCAAGATGTTCCTGCCACAGGTGGTGAAATCGGCGCGGGTGATGAAGAAGGCGGTGGCCCATCTTCTGCCCTATATCGAAGCCGAGAAACTGCGCACCGGCGATGCCGGCAGGAACAACGGCAGGATCGTGATGGCCACGGTCAAGGGCGACGTGCACGACATCGGCAAGAACATCGTCGGCGTGGTGCTGGCTTGCAACAACTTCGAGGTCATCGATCTCGGGGTGATGGTGCCGGCACAGAAGATCCTGGACACCGCGCGCGAGGCTGGCGCGGACATGATCGGCCTGTCCGGCCTGATCACGCCGTCACTGGAAGAAATGAGCCACGTCGCGAAGGAAATGCAGCGGCAGGGCTTCACCATCCCGCTGTTGATTGGCGGCGCCACCACCTCGCGGGCGCACACCGCGCTGAAGATCGACCCGCACTACGAGGCGCCCACGATCTGGGTGAAGGACGCCTCGCGTGCGGTTGGCGTGGCGCAGTCACTGATGAGTCCTGAGCTGCGCGGCGACTTCGTGCAGGCAGCGGCCAACGACTACGCCGACGTGCGCCAGCGCCACCGCCAGCGCGGCGACGGCAAGCGGCTGGTATCGCTGGAACAGGCGCGTGCGCGGGCGTTCCGGCCGGACTGGGCCAGCTACGTCCCCCCCACGCCGCGGCAGCCCGGCGTGCACGTACTGGACGACTACCCGCTGGCGGAGCTGGTCGACTGGATCGACTGGTCGCCCTTCTTCAACGCCTGGGAACTGGCCGGCAGCTTCCCTGCGATCCTCACCGACCCGGTAGTGGGCACGCAGGCCACCGAGCTCTACCGCGACGCGCGCGCCCTGCTCGACCGCATCGTCGCGGGCAAGTGGCTGACCGCGAAAGGCGTGTTCGGCCTGTGGCCGGCCAACAGCATGGGCGATGACGTGGTGCTGCAGGCCCGCGACGGCGAGCACTGGCTGCGCTTCCTGCGCCAGCAGGCCGACAAGCCCGTTGACCGCCCCAACCTGTGCCTGGCCGACTTCATCGCACCACGCGACAGCGGCCATCAGGACTGGATCGGCGCCTTCGCGGTGACCGCCGGGCTGGGAATCGAACCCCACGTGGCGCGCTTCGAGGCGGCCCACGACGACTACAGCGCGATCCTGCTCAAGGCGCTGGCGGACCGGCTGGCCGAGGCCTTCGCCGAACGCTTGCACCAGCGCGTGCGCACCGAGTTCTGGGGCTACGCGCCCGACGAGGCGCTGGACAACGCAGCATTGGTCGCCGAGGCCTACCGCGGCATCCGACCGGCGCCCGGTTACCCGGCCTGCCCGGAGCACAGCGAGAAGCAGGTGCTGTTCGATCTGCTGGGGGCTCCCGCGTCCGCCGGCATCACGCTCACCGAGCACTTCGCCATGAGTCCGGCGGCGAGCGTGTCGGGCTACTACTTCAGCCATCCCGACAGCCGCTACTTCGTGGTCGGGCGCGTCTCGAAGGAACAGGTGGCGGACTACGCGCGGCGCAAGGGCGTGGCGCTGGCGCAGGCCGAGCGCTGGCTGTCCTCGAATCTGGACTACGACCCCGAGTAACGCCGGCCCAGGCCACCGATGGCAACGTCCGGCAGACGCCAATGCCCTGCCGGCTTTGGAGCGCCTGCCGGGCGGGTCACCACATCAGATCGTCGGGCACCTGGTACTTGGGGTCGGCGTACGGGTCGTCCGCGGCCGGCGCGTCCGGGTCGACCTTCAACGCCACCGCCGGCGCGAAGATGGCCTCCGCCTCCGCCAGTGTGGCGGCATCCACCAGTACATACCGTCCGTTCACCTGGACGACGCCAAGCGCGCCGGCATTGAGGGCCTTGAGCTGGTCGGCGGTGACGTGGACACGCTTGATCTTGCCGCCATACTCGAAATGGCGGACGTGCTCGGCATCGGCGGCATTGAGCGCCTTGCCCTGCAGGAACACTTCCAGCCGGGCCTTGGCCTCGCGGCGCAGGCGGGCTTCCTCCTGCTTCAGCCGCTCGGCCTCGATGCGCTCTTCCTTCTCTTTCTGGGCGCGGATCGCATAGGCCTTGGCCAGGTCGATGTCCTCACGGGAGCGCTGTTTCTGCTGCGTGCGCGCCGGCGGCTTACCGGACGCCGCCGGCTTGCCAGCCTGCCCGGCGTGCAGCCTGCGGGCCTCCTGCTTGGGCCGTTGGGCAGGCTTGGGGGCGTCCTTGAAACCCAGCCCCAACAGCTGGTCGCGAAGGGAATTGCTCATGGTGTCGGGTACAGATCAGTAGTGCGGAGGGGGCGGTTCGCTGGCGGCATCGCCGGTCACTGGACTAGCGGCCAGCGCTCGGCGCAGCTGGCGTAGTTCGTCCAGCGCCCAATGCAGGCGCAGGGCATTGGCGGCTTCCTCGCTGCGCGCTGCGGCCAGGGCGTCACTGAGCTCTTGCAGGGCATGCTCCTGGAACGCCAGGCGCGTTTCCAGATCCACCAACCGCTGCTCGAGTGCATTCGTCATGGTGCCTCCCGCCGCAGCGAACGACCGCGGCCGATGCCGTAATACGCCAGGCCCACCGCTTCGGGTTCCGCCGGGTCGTAAAGGTTGCGGCCGTCGAAGACCACCTTGTCGCCCAGCGACGCCGCAAGGCGGGTGAAATCCGGGCTACGGAACTGCTTCCATTCGGTCACCACCACCAGCGCATCGGCCCCCTGCAGCGCGGCTTCGGCCGAATCGCACAGCAGCAGATCCTCGCGTTCGCCAAAGATGCGGCGGCTTTCGGGCATTGCCTCGGGATCGAATGCCTGCACCCGCACTCCGGCGTCCCACAGCTGGGCCAGCAACGTGCGGCTGGACGCCTCGCGCATGTCATCGGTATTGGGCTTGAACGCCAGCCCCCAGACCGCGACGGTCTTGCCGCGCAGGGCTTCGGCCCTGCCGTAATGGCGCACCATCAACTCAAACAAATGCTGCTTCTGCGCCGCATTGACCGCCTCCACCGCGGCCAGCAGGCGCGGTTGCACGCCGTGCTGCTGGGCGGTCCGGGCCAATGCCTGCACATCCTTGGGAAAGCAGGAGCCGCCATAGCCCGCGCCCGGGTAGATGAAGTGCCAACCGATCCGTGGATCGGAGCCGATGCCCTTGCGCACCATCTCCACGTCCGCACCCACCTGCTCGGCGATGTTGGCGATTTCGTTCATGAAGCTGATCTTGGTCGCCAGCATGGCGTTGGCGGCGTACTTGGTCAGCTCCGCCGAGCGCACATCCATCGCCACGATGCGGTCGTGGTTGCGGTTGAATGGCGCATACAGGCGCTTCAGCTTCTCCAGCGCCGCAGCGCTGTCTGTCCCGATGACGATGCGATCGGGCCGCATGCAGTCCTCGACCGCGGCGCCCTCTTTCAAGAATTCCGGGTTCGACACCACGTCAAAGGCGATGTCCGTCCCGCGCGCCACCAGTTCCGCCGCGATCGTGGCGCGCACCCTGTCGGCGGTGCCCACCGGCACGGTGGACTTGTTGACCACCACCGCCGGCCGTTCGATGTGCCGGCCGATGGTGCGGGCGACCGCCAGCACGTACTGCAGGTCGGCGCTGCCGTCCTCGTCCGGTGGCGTACCCACCGCGATGAACAGTACATCGCCGTGCGCGACGCCCTCAGCCGCATCGGTGCTGAAGCGCAGCCGCCCGGCGCCGTGGTTGGCCTGCACCATCGGCGCCAGACCCGGCTCGTAGATCGGGACCACGCCGGCGTTGAGGCCATCGACCTTGGCCGCATCAATGTCGATGCAGACCACGTCATGGCCGACCTCGGCCAGGCAGGTGCCGGTGACAAGGCCAACATAGCCGGTGCCGAAAATACAGACGCGCATGGGGGTATCCGTAAGGCCAAAGAAAAAGGGGACGCATCGCAAGGATACGTCCCCCGTGTGTCGCGGAGGCTTACTTGCCGGACGGCGCCTTCACGATGTCCAGCAGCTCGACTTCGAACTCGAGCGTCTGGTTCGGGCCGATCATCGGCGGTGCCTGCTCGCCATAGGCAAGCTTGGCCGGGATCCAGAACTTGTACTTGCTGCCCACCGGCATCAGTTGCAGGCCCTCGGACCAGCCCGGAATGACGCCCTGCAGCGGCAGCACGGCCGGCTCACCGCGCTTGTAGGAGCTGTCGAACTCGGTGCCATCCAGAAGCATGCCCTTGTAATGGACCTTCACGCCATCACCGGCGCCGGGCTTGGCGCCCTTGCCCTCGGTGATGACCTGGTACTGCAGGCCCGACGCAGTGGTCACCACGCCAGGCTTCTTGCCGTTCTCGGCCAGGAACTTCTCGCCCTTCTCCGCATTGGCCTTGGCTTCTTCCATCATCTTGGCGATCTGTTTGGCCTGCATCCTCTGGCCGAACGCCTGCATGATCTGCTGCGCCTGCTCGTCATTGATCAGCGCCTTGCCGCCTTCCATCTGGGTGCGCAGGGCCTTGACCACGGTATCGACGTTCACCTCGTCCTTGATCTCGGACAGTTGCTTGCCCATCGCCATGCCGATGGTGTAGCTGACCTGCTCCTTCTCGGTGGGCAGGCCCGGATAGCCGGTCTTCTCGGAGGCAGGTTTGCCCGCTTCGGAGGCAGTGGAGGAGACGTCGACGGGCTTGTGCTCGCCCTTGCAGGCGGACAGGGCCAGCAACGCAGCGGCGGCAAGAATGGCGGGACGGACAAAAGGCTTCATCAGCAGGCAACTCCGGGGTGCGAAAAGGGAACGGCGACGGGCGCCGGCGGACACACGATCAGGTTGGACTCATTCGACGCCCAGCAGTTCCACGTCGAACACCAGGGTGGCATTGGGCGGAATATCGGTGCCCGCCCCGCTCTCACCATAGCCCAGCGCGGCGGGGATCCAGAACCGGTACTTGGCGCCGACCGGCATCATCGCCACGCCTTCGCTCCAGCCCTTGATGACCTGGTCGAGCCCGAACTCGGCGGGCTGGCCACGATCGTAGGAACTGTCGAATTTCTTGCCGTCCAGCAGGGTGCCGACGTAATGCACCTTCACCCGCTGGCCCGGCTTTGGACGCACGCCATCGCCCTGGCGCAGGATCATGTACTGCAGGCCACTGGGTGTCGTGAACACACCCTTGACGAGTTTGTTGCGGGCAAGGAATTCCTGCTCACGGCTGGACGCCGCCGCGCCCTGGGCCTTGCGCTCGGCGGCTTCCGCGGCGGCGATGCGGGCCGAAAGCGCGCTGCGGACACGGCTGGTCTCGGCAGCATCCAGCGCCGGCGTGCGCGCCGGATCGGCACCGTCCTGCAAGCCGCGCATGAACATCGGCACGTCGAACTCGCCGCGGAACCTGGTCAGCGACCGACCGATGTTGGTACCTGCCAGCAGCCCTGCCTTGGCTCGATCGATCGCTGCCGGCGGCTTGCCGGCCTTGCGCGCACCGATATTGGCCAGCAGTGTCTGCGAGATCTGACGTGCTTCCTCCGGGGCAAGTTCTGGCTTGTTGCCCGCCAGCACCATCTCCACCGCCTGGCGGAACGTTGCCAGATCCAGATCGGGCAGGCCCGGGCCGATGGAGTGCGCAACATCCTGCCCCAGCATGTAGCCCACCTTGTCGCGCTCACTGGAGAGCGACGCGGCACCCTGCGCAAGAACCGGGCTGGTCAGTACCGCAGCAACGAACAGCGCAGCAAGTGCGCGCAGGGACAACTTCGACAAGACGGTCTCCAGCATCGGGACGGCGTTAAGCGCAAGAAGGCGCCTATTGTGGTCCGCGCTGCCGCGCCCGGCAATCCTGCGGGGACACCGGTCGCATGGGGGTTCAGGCACGTCGCCCGGCAAGCCGCGGCCTATGCCATCGGTTGGGTCACAGATCGCTTGACGGGGAGATTTGCAGTGTTATAGTTGACTACAACACCGAACCCCCAGAGCAGGACGTTCACCATGAACCGCAAGCTCCACAACACCCTGACCGCCGCGCTGGCTTGCAGCATCTTGTTGACCGCCGCGCTGCTGGCCAGCGTTCCCGCCCCGCCCAATGTCCAGGCCCTGCAAGGCATGGCTGCGATGCAGGCGGATGCGGCCGGCGACTTCACCGCCGCCTCCAGCGATCTCCGCCCGGCCGCCCGCCACGCCTACCAGTCGGTGCGCATGCCGTTCTTCTCTTTCTTCCTGCCGCGGAGCTGACACATGGGTGCCGTCGAATGGAGCGATAGCGCTCCGATCTACCGCCAGCTCAAGGAGCGCGTCGTGGCCATGATGCTCGACGGGGTCCTCAAGCCGGGCGATGCGCTGCCCTCGGTCCGCCAGGTGGCGGCCGAGTACCAACTGAATCCGATCACCGTCTCGCGCGCCTACCAGGAGCTCGCGGACGAACAACTCGTCGAGAAACGAAGGGGACTGGGCATGTACGTCACGGATGGCGCCAATGCGCGCCTGCTGCAGAGCGAACGCGAGCGTTTCCTGCGCGAGGAATGGCCGCTGGTGATGGAACGCATCCAGCGCCTGGGCCTGAGCATCGAAGAACTGCTGGATCCGCAGCAGAAGTGGGGGCCGAAGTGAGTACTGCCATGACCGACTCCGTCATTTCCGCCCGCGGCCTGCGCAAGGCCTACAAAAACAAGGTCGCCCTCGACGGCACCACGTTCGAAATCCCGGCCGGCCGCATCGTCGGCCTGATCGGCCCCAACGGCGCCGGCAAGACCACCGCGCTCAAGGCGATCCTCGGCCTGATCCCCTTCGACGGCGAGCTGAAGGTGCTGGGCAAGGACCCGCGCACCCAGCGCGACGCGCTGATGAACGATGTCTGCTTCATCGCCGACGTGGCGGTGCTGCCGCGCTGGATCACGGTGGCGCAGGCCATCGAATTCGTCGCCGGGGTGCACCCGCGCTTCGATGCCGCCAAGTGCCACCGCTTCCTGGAAGGCACCCAGCTGAAGCCCGGGCTGAAGGTGCGCGAAATGTCCAAGGGCATGATCGTGCAGCTGCACCTGGCGCTGGTGATGGCCATCGACGCCAAGCTGCTGGTGCTGGACGAGCCCACCCTGGGCCTAGACATCCTCTACCGCAAGCAGTTCTACCAGCGCCTGCTGGAGGACTATTTCGACGAGGACAAGACCATCGTCGTCACCACCCACCAGGTCGAGGAGATCGAGCACATCCTCACCGACGTGATGTTCATCCGCGACGGCAAGATCGTCCTCGACGCACCGATGGAGACATTGGGCGAGCGCTACACCGAGGTCCTGGTGGACGTCGCCAAGCTCGAGGCCGCGCGCGCCCTGGGCCCCATCGATGAACGCAGCCTGCCGTTCGGCAAGACCGTGATGCTGTTCGATGGCGCCGACCGCCGCCGCCTGGACGAACTGGGCGAGACCCGCACGCCTGGCCTGGCCGACCTGTTCGTCGCCACCATGAAAGGAACCTACGCATGAACGCCACCAATGACGTCGTGGGCATGGATGCCGGCAAGTCCGCCGTGCCGCGCACCCCGCCCCACCCCACCCACAAGCTGAAGCTGCTGCTGCGCCGCGAATTCTGGGAGCACAAGGGTGGCTTCCTGTGGGCGCCGGTCTGGGCCGGCGGTATCTCCCTGGTGCTGACCTTCATGGCGCTGGTGATGGCCGAGGTCGGCCTGCGCCGGACGGTGTCCGAGCGTGGTGGTATCCAGGTGGACGGCCAGGTGGTCATCAACGGCCTCGACCTGCGCCTGCTCACCGACAAGATGACGCCCGAGGACATGCAGAAGCTGGCCGACGGGATCAGCCTGAGCACCGCCTCTGCGATGTTCTGGCCCCTGCTGGTGCTGGGCTTCGTGGTGTTCTTCTACTGCCTTGGCAGCCTGTACGACGAGCGCAAGGACCGCAGCGTGCTGTTCTGGAAGTCGCTGCCCGTGTCCGACCGCGACACCGTCCTGTCGAAGGCGGCCAGCGCGCTGCTGGTAGCGCCCGCCCTGTCGATCGCCGTGGGCATCGCCTGCATGGTCGCCTTCCTGGTCGTCATGAGCCTGTTCGTCCTGCTTCACCACGGCAACCCGTTCGCGCTGCTGTGGAGCCCGGACAACCTGCTGGCCAACGCTGGCGTGGCGATCGCGGCGATCCCGGTGTACGCGCTGTGGGCGCTGCCCAGCGTGGGCTGGCTGATGCTCTGCTCGGTGTGGTCCAAGAGCAAGCCGTTCCTGTGGGCGATCATGATCCCGGTGTTCGCGGGCGTGTTCATCAGCTGGTTCGACCTGATGCACCTGTTCAACCTCGACAGCAGCTGGTTCTGGAAGCACGTGGTGGCGCATTTGTTGGGCGGCGTGTTCCCCGGCACCTGGATCCCCGCGATGGACATGCAGGGCCTGAAGGCCGGCCACCTCGGCGACCACATGGCGATGCTGGAAGCGATCTACTCGGTGCTACGCGCGCCGCAGCTGTGGGTCGGCGTGGTCGCCGGCATCGCGATGATCGCTTCGTCCATCCGCCTGCGCCGCTGGCGCGACGACAACTGACCCGCACGCCGACCAGAAGCCACGACCATGACCAAGACCCCTCTCCTGCCCGCCGCCCTGTGCCTGCTGCTGCCGCTGGCAGCGCAGGCCCAGCCCGCCCAAGGCGCGGACACCGGCATCGGCGGCGAGATCCACCGCGAACTGGCCGATGCGCGCAAGGAAATGCGCGTCGAGATGGCCAAGGCGAAGCAGGATCTCGATACCGGCAACCTGCAGCTTGACCGCGACAGCCTGCACTTCGGCATGGACGGCGACCGCAAGGCCCGCACGGCCACGGCGAACCTGGCGCGGGCGGAGATCACCCCGGCCGGCGATTTCCTGATCGACGGCAACGCGCAGCCGATCGATGCGCGCCAGCGCCGCGAGCTGCTGGCCTATCGCGGACTGGTGGTGGAAATTACCAAGGCCGGCATCGATATCGGCCAGCGTGGCGCCGAAGCCGCACTCACCGCAGTCGACGGCTCGTGGATCGGGCTGATGTTCGGCGCGATGACCGGCAGCCTGGAACGCCGCATCGAGCGCACCGTCCGCCAGGAAGTGGAGCCGGCGGTGCGTGGGATCTGCCGGTTGCTGCCGCGGGTGATGGAATCCCAGCAGCGGCTCTCCGCCAGCCTGCCGCAGTTCCGTCCCTACGCCACCCTCGAACGCGACGACATCGACGACTGCGAAGACGGCGTCCGCCGCGAATTCGCCACCCGCTGACCCCGGAGACACCGGCCATGAAATCCGCCCTCACCCTCGCCGCCGCGCTCGCCCTGTGCACGCCCCTGATGGCCTGCAGCATGCCGGCGCCGCCCGCCCCGCCGGCCCCGACGGCGCCGCCCGCCCCCAAGGGCTTCCTGGCCCGCCAGGTGGACCGCGCGCTGGACGAAGCCCGCAAGGAACTGCACGAGGGCAACCTCAGCCTCAACGGCGATATCAACATCAACATCAATGGCAAGAGGCTACAGCACCACGCCAACGGGCTACCCAAGGCCGAACTGACGCCGCAGGGCGACCTGCTGATCGAAGGCAAGGCGGTCCCGGTGGATGCGGCGCAGCGCCGCCTGCTGCTGGACTACCGCGCGCAGATCCTGGGCATCGCGGAGGCCGGCATGGCCATCGGCTCCCAGGGCGCCGATCTGGCTGGCAAGGCGGTCGGCGGCGTGTTCGGGGTGATCTTCGGCGGTAACGAAGCGGAGAAGGACTTCGAAGCGCGCATGGAAGCCGAGGGCAAGAAGATCGAAGCCGAAGCGCTGAAACTCTGCCACCGCCTGCCCGCGCTGCTGGCCAGCCAGCAGACCCTGGCGGCCTCGATCCCGGCGTTCAAGCCCTACGCCACAATGACCCAGAGCGACATCGACGACTGCGGCAAGGACGTGAAGGGCAAGGGCGTCGCCGTCACCAGCAACTGAAGGCTCCCGGCGGCCCGCTGGCCGCCGGCAGGCCCTCGCCAAGGCGTCCCGGCAAGGCATCGGCTCCGGGGCGCCTCTCTGTTTAGCTGGCCACGTCCAGGCCGAAACCTGCGCCGCGCGCCAGGGCATCGAAGCCGGGGAACGAGGTGGCGACGTTCGCCACGTCGCGGATCCTGACCTCGCCCGCGGCGCGCTGCGCGGCCACCGCGAACGCCATCGCGATGCGGTGGTCGTCGTGGCTCTGCACTGCGCCGCCCTGCAACGCGCCGGGGAAGATCGTGGCGCCATCCGGCGTTTCGTCGATGCGCAGGCCAAGCGCACACAGGCCGGCGGCCATGCTGGCCAGCCGGTCCGACTCCTTGACCCGCAGCTCGGCCGCGCCGCGCACCACGGTTGGCCCGTCGGCGCAGGCGGCAGCCGCGAACAGCACCGGGAACTCGTCGATCATGTCGGGCACTAGCGCCTCGGGCACCTCGATGCCGCGCAAAGGCGCATGGCACACCACCAGGTCCGCGACCGGCTCGCCACCATGGTTGCCGGCGTTTTCCTCGCGAATGTCCGCGCCCATCATCCGCAGCACCTGCAGCAGGCCGGTACGGC
Source organism: Thermomonas sp. (assembly GCF_046293095.1). GTDB lineage: Bacteria > Pseudomonadota > Gammaproteobacteria > Xanthomonadales > Xanthomonadaceae > Thermomonas. The sequence continues at coordinate 20,666 of NZ_JBKBPN010000006.1, read as the reverse complement.
GCGGATTCAAACCCACCTGCCGCAGTCGCAGCTCGGACCCGGGCACGATGCTGGCGGCCACCAGGAAGAACGCCGCCGACGAGAAATCGGCCGGCACCGCCACGTCGGTCGCGCGCAGGCGCTGGCCACCGCGCAGGCGGGCGATGCCGGGCGCGAAGGCGATGTCGACGCCGAACGCGGCCAGCATCCGCTCGGTGTAATCGCGGGTGGGGTGCGGTTCGCGCACCACGGTGTCACCGCTGGCGTACAGCCCCGCCAGCAGGAGCGCGGACTTCACCTGCGCGCTGGCGATTTCCAGCGTGTGGTCAATGCCGACCAGCGCCTGCCCGCCGTGGATACGCAGCGGCGGCGTGCCACCCTCTTCCGTATCGATACGCGCGCCCATCCTTGCCAGCGGCACGGTAACGCGCCGCATGGGCCGCTTCGAGAGCGACGTGTCGCCGACCAGCACCGAATCGAAGCGCTGTGCGGCCAGCAGGCCCGCCAGCAGGCGCATGCCGGTGCCGGCGTTGCCGCAGTCCAGCGGGCCGTCCGGCGCGCGCAGGCCGTCGATACCCACCCCGTGGACGATCCGCCGCGACGGCGACGGCGTCTCGATGCGCACGCCCAACCGCGCGAAGATCGCCGCGGTAGCGCGGGTGTCCTCGCCCTCCAGGAAGCCGTCGATCGTGGACACGCCGTCGGCCAGCGCCGCCAGCATCACTGCCCGGTGCGACACCGATTTGTCCCCGGGGATCGCCAGCGTCCCGCGCAGCGGCGCGCCCGCGCGCGCCACCCAATCCATCGTTCCGCTCACGCCATCACCTCGTCCAGCGCGGCCAGCAGCCGCGCGTTGCCGTCCGCCGTGCCCACGGTGATCCGCAAACAATCGGCCAAGCCGTATCCGACCATCGGGCGCAGGATCACGCCGCGCGCCAGCAGCCCGGCCTCGATGCGGGCCGTCGTCTCGCCGCAGCGGACCAGCAGGAAATTGGTCTGCGAGGGCGCAACGTCAAAGCCGCGCGCGCGCAGTGCAGCGGCCAGCGCCTCCCGTTGCTCGCGGTTGGCCTCCACCGAGGCCTGCAGGTGCGCCGTGTCGTCCAGCGCGGCCTCGGCTGCCGCCAGCGCCGGCGCATTGACGTTGAAGCTCTCGCGCACGCGCTCCATCACCGCCAGCAGCCCCGGGTGGGCCAGCGCGTAGCCGACCCGGAGTCCCGCCAGGGCAAAAGCCTTGCTGAAGGTGCGGGTGACGACCAGGTTCGGATGCCGCGGCAGCAGCGGCAGCGCACTGGCGTAGTCCGGCGCGTCGACGAATTCCTCATACGCTTCGTCGACCACCACCAGCACGTCCGCCGGCACGGTGGCAAGGAAGCCTGCGAAGTCCTCGCCCGCATACCACGTGCCGGTGGGGTTGTTCGGATTGGCCAGGTACACCAGCCGGGTGCGCGGCGTGATCGCGGCGCGCAGCGCGGCAAGGTCGTGGCCGCGCGGCATCGCGGCATCGCGCGGCAAGGCCGGCGCCAGGCGCAGCGTCGCGCCCGCGGCCTGCGCGGCCAGCGCATACACGGCGAAGCCATACTGCGAGGCCACCACCTCGTCGCCCGGGCCAGCGAACACCTGCGCCAGCTGCATCAGCAATTCATGCGAGCCGTTGCCCAGCAGCACCTGCGCGGCCTCCACGCCGTGGTGCCGCGCCAACGCGCGCTTAAGGTCGCCCCCCAGTGGATCGGGATAGACGTGCGCGGCCGCCAGCGCAGCGATGGCCGCGCGCAGCGCCAATGGACTGGGCCCGTAGGGGTTTTCATTGGAGCCCAGCTCCAGCGGCGGCCGCGCCGCGGCACGCCGCAGCGCCACCAGGTCGTGGCCCGGATCGTAGGCGCGCAGGCCGCGGATGCCCGGCTGCGCCAGGGCTTCGAAATCGGTCATGCAATGGCCACCGGATAGGAGCCCAGCACGCGCACCGCGTCACCCTGCGCCGCGATTTCGTCCAGTGCGTCCTTCAGCGGCGACTCCTCGCAGTGGCCGGCCACGTCGATGAAGAAGGCGTACTGCCATTTGCGCCCGTGCTCCGGACGCGACTCGATGCGGCTCATGCTGATGCCGCGGCGGGCCAGCGGTTCCAGCACGCCGTACAGCGCGCCGGGGCGGTCGCGGATGAACACCAGCAGCGACGTGCGGTCGTTGCCGGACGGCGGGAACGGCTGGCGGCCAATCACCAGGAACCGGGTCGTGTTGTCGCTGCGGTCCTCGATCGGCCCTGCGATCTGGCGCAGGCCGTAGACCACAGCGGCCGCTTCGCCGGCGATGGCGGCGGCATCGTCAGCGTTGCGCGCGCGCCGGGCGCCTTCGGCATTGCTCGATACCGGCACTTTCTCCACGCCCGGCAGGTGCGTGCGCAACCAGCCGGCGGCCTGCGCCAGCGCCTGCGGATGGCCGAAGATGCGGGTGACATCCTCCAGCCGACCGCTGCGCGACAGCAGGTACTGGTGCACGCGCAACTCCACCTCGCCACAGATCCGCAGCGGCGAAGTCAGGAACATGTCCAGCGTCACCTGGATGGTGCCCTGCCCCGAGTTCTCCACCGGCACCACGCCGAAGTCCGCATGGCCGGCCGCCACTTCCTGGAACACCTCCTCGATGCTGCCCAGCGGCAGTCCGTGGGCCGAGTGCCCGAAATGCTTGTGCGCGGCCTGCTGGCTGAAGGTACCCTCGGGGCCGAGGTAGCCGATCTTCAGCGGCTCCTGCTGGGCCAGGCAGGCCGACATGACCTCGCGGAACAGCCGCACCAGCACCTCGTCCGACAGCGGGCCGTCGTTGCGGTCCACCACCCGGCGCAACACCTGCGCTTCACGCTCCGGCCGGTAGTAGTCCACCGCCGCCGCAAGCTTGCCCTTGGCCTTGCCCACCTGGTGCGCCCAGCGCGCCCGCTCGGCGATCAACGCCTGGATCTGCTGGTCGATCCCGTCGATCCGTGCGCGCACCTGCGCCAGATCTGGCGCAGCCGGTACGACGGACGCGGCCTTGCGTGCCTTGACGGCCCCGGCAGACCCGGCCTTGTCCGTACCGTTCCGCCGCTTGCTGCGGGCCGCCTCGGCCTTGCCCGCCGGCCTGTTGCGGTCCTTAGCCATGGGCATTCCGGAATCCGTGCATAAACTCCAACAGCGCCTGTACGCCGGCTTCGGGCATGGCGTTGTAGAGCGAAGCCCGCATGCCACCGAGCACGCGATGGCCTTTCAGACCGATCAGCCCGGCCTGCTTGGCCTCGCTCAGGAACAGGGCATCCAGCGCCGGATCGTGCAGGAAGAACGGCACGTTCATGCGCGAGCGCGCCGCTGGCGCCACCTCGTTGCGGTAGAAGCCGCCAGAGCCGTCGATGGCGTCGTAGAGCAACGCCGCCTTGCGGGCATTGCGGCGGGCGAACTCGGCCACCCCGCCTTGCTCCAGCATCCACTGCACGGTCAGGCCCAGCACGTACCAGTTCCAGCTGGGCGGGGTGTTGAGCATGGACTCTGCGGCCGCGATGGCGCGATAGTCCAGGATCGGGGCACGCGGTTGGCCGACGCGCTCCAACAGATCGCGCCGCACGATCACCACGGTGATGCCCACCGGCCCGAGGTTCTTCTGGGCACCGGCATAGATCAGCCCGAACCGGCTGACATCCAGCGGTTCGGAAGCGATCGAGGAGCTGAAATCAGCCACCAGCGGCGCGTTGCCCACGGCCGGGATGTCGCGCCACTCGACGCCGTGGATGGTCTCGTTGGCGGTGACGTGGACATAGGCCGCGTCGGGCGACAGCTGCCACTGCTCGCGCGGCGGCACGTCGCGGAACCCGCCGGCCTCGCTGCTGGCGGCGATGCGCGCATTCGCGCAGGGCGCGGCCTGCTTCAGTGCGGTCTTGCCCCAGTGGCCGCTGACCACGTAGTCGCAGGCCTGGCCGGGCGCGGCGAAATTCAGCGGCAGCAGTGCTTGCACCGTGGTCGCGCCGCCCGAGGTAAACAGCACCGCGTAGTCGTCGGGGATCGCCAGCAGCGTACGCAGATCGGCTTCGGCCTGGCGCGCCACGGCAAGAAAATCGGCCCCGCGGTGGCTGATCTCCAGGATTGAGGCCCCGACCTCCCCGTATTCCAGCAATGTGGCCTGCGCCTGCCGCAACACCGGCTCGGGCAACATGGCAGGACCTGGGCTGAAGTTGTAGGCGCGCGACATCTCGGGAGGCTCCTAGGAGGCAGATCCCAGTATGCCGCAGCGCAACACGCACGTGGCGCTTGGTTACGCCGGCAACCTACGCGGCAGGCGCGTGCACGCCGGGCCACCCGCGCGGACGCGAGATCAGAACTTTTCCTTGAGCACCCGCAGGATTTCGGATTCGATCGGGTCCTTGAACATCGCGGCCAGGAAGCCCAGCTTGGCCTTGACGTGCAGCTCACGCTCCCCGAGGACGATGTGGCCATCGATGCCCGAGCGCGAGAAATTCAGCACGTCTCCGTCCCAGCCACAGTCCACCTGGAAGCGCTCGTGCAGTTTCCCCGCGATCTCGTCGATCGCCTTGCGGGCTTGTGCTTTGGGCATGGAATGGGCGTGGCGGATATCGATACGGGACATTGGCAACGGGGCGGTGGCGGACGTCGGCGCATTCTGCCGCGTACCAAGGCGCAGGAACAGCAGGCAGCGGTTCGACCCGTGCTAGATTCCGCGGCGATGAACGACCTGCGCCTGCGCTTTTGCGATGGAACCCACCCCGACCTGAGACTGGATCCCGGCGTCCACGCGCTGGGACGCACGCCTGCCGGCATCGGCCCGGTGGACAGCAATGGGAACGCGGTGCTGCACCTGTGCAATGACCGGCGCGGTATCTGGATGACGGTGGCCGAAGGGGTGCGCGGCGTGCATGTCAATGGCCGTCCGGTCCACCAGGTGGCCATGCTCCGCGCCGGCGACAGCATCCACGCCGAGGGCAGCGAACTGCTCCTGCAGGCTGGCGTCGATGACCGCCTGCCGCCACCCGGCACACCGCCCCGCATCCCCGCAGGCCATCTGCGATTGACGCTGCGTGGCATCGGTGGCCCATTCCACGGCCGCTGCGTGGGCCTGGAAAAGCCCTGCCGGGTGGGCAGCGCGGCCGATGCCGACCTGCGCATCGAAGGTACCGGCATCGCTTCCCGGCATGCCCTGCTGGAGCCGTGGAATGGCAGCGTCCTGTTGCGGCAGACGGCGCAGGAGGTGATGGTGAACGGACATCCGGTCCGCGAGGCGGTGCTGCGCAACGGCGATCAGATCGTCTTTGACGTACAGCATCGGTTCGTGCTGGAAGGCCCGCCACCGGCCGCGTCCGCCATGCCCGCCCACGGTGGGCGGGCACCGGCGGAGAGCGAGGCCACGGTGCCCACGGCGGCGCGGCACTGGACGCGGCGCATCCCGTGGCTGCTGGTCAGCGCCTTGCTGCTGGCCGGCGCCCTGGCGGCCCTGCTGGTCTTCGGGGCCCGCTGACGTCCGTTTACAGCCGGAAGGGGTCGGCCTGGCCGGCCAACAGACGCTGCATGACCCGCGTTTCCTGGCCCCGGATGGCAGCCAGGAACGCCCCGATGTCGTCAAGCTGCACGATGGCGGCGAATCCGCGTTCCAGGAAGGACTGCAGCGTCCCCAGCCCGGCCGCGCGCGCCGGCAACCGGGATACCCGCAACAGCGCTCCCACCCCGGGCATGCGTACCGCTTCGGACAGCCCCTGTCCCACCGCGTCAATCAGAGCGATCTGGCGGGCGCGCAGGCGCGGATGGCCGACGCGACGATAGGCCTGCGCATACAGCGCAACGTTCAGCGGATGGGACGCAGGGGCCAGTGCATGCAAGGCCGCCGCCATCCGCAGATCGAAGGCATGGCTCAGCGCCGCCAGCGCGATGGCATCTGCCAGCGTTTCCAGCAGTGCAGCGGGCAACACGCGCTGCATCATCGGCACTACCCTGGCGATGTCCGCATCGCGCTGGCGGAAATCCTGATCGCCGTAGACCTCGTCGAGGAAGAAACGGGCGGCCGGGCGCCGCTCCGGGTCGCGCAGGAAGGCGGAGAAACTGGTTTCCAGCCGGCGCGCCTGCCAGGCCTGCAAGGGCTTCAGCCACGGCAGAAGGTTGCGCGGCTCGACCGCAGGATCGAACAGGCGACCATGCAGGGCAAGGCGACGCGCCAGACGGGCATGCAAGTCGGACCGGCTGTGCATGCCTGTAGTGTGCCCGTCCCTGCCTGACACATGGCTCCAGCCCGCTGGGCTACACTCGGGCTCTGCCCTCGCGAGTCTGTTGCATGCTCTCCCTGCACGCCGCCCATGCCGCCCGTCCCACCCGCAGCGCGCCGCGCATCGGCCTGGCGATCGCCGGCGGCGGTCCGGTGGGGGCGATGTACGAGCTGGGCGCGTTGCGGGCGCTGGACGAGGCCTGCGATGGCCTCGATTTGACGCGCCTGGATTGCTACGTCGGTGTCAGCTCCGGCGCGTTCTTCGCCGCCGGCCTGGCCAACGGCATGGATACCGCGGAGCTGTGCCGGATTTTCATCACCGGCGACAGCAGCGACGTGCGCTTCCGGCCGGAAACTTTTCTGCGCCCGGCGCTGGGTGAATATCTCAAGCGGGCGGCTTCGCTGCCGGGCCTGGCTTCGCGGCTGATGCGCGACGCGTGGTCCGGCCGCACCGACTCGCGCTGGTCGGACCTGCTGACCCGCGCCGGCAGCCTGGTGCCAACCGGCCTGTTCGACAACGATGCGGTCGAGCACTTCCTGCGCGATATATTCACCCGCCGCGGACGCAGCAATGACTTCCGCAAGCTCGCGCGACCGCTGTATGTGATCGGGGTCGACCTGGACAGCGGCGAAGCGGTGCGCTTCGGTGACAAGGGCTGGGATGACGTGCCGATTTCGCGCGCCGTACAGGCCAGCGCCGCACTGCCTGGCCTGTATCCACCGGTGGAGTTGCGGGACAAGCAAGGGCGCATCCGCCACATCGTCGATGGCGCCCTGCGCCGCACCATGCACGCCTCCATCGTGCTGGACCGCGGCGTCGACCTGCTGCTTGGCATCAATCCTCTGGTGCCATTCAACCCGGGCACCGACGCCGGCGAATCCGCACAGGCGCATCGCTTCAGCGACCGCCGCATCGCCCAAGGCGGCCTGCCCGGCGTGCTGTCGCAGACGTTGCGCACCATGCTGCAATCCCGCATGCAGGTAGGGCTGGCGCGCTACCCGCAGCAGTATCCGCAGATCGACCAGGTGGTATTCGAGCCGAATGCCGCCGACCGCGAACTGTTCTACACCAACATTTTCAGCTTCTCGGCGCGGCGGCGGATTTCGCAGCTGGCGTACCGCAACACACTGGACGACCTGCGCAAGCGCCGCGCGCAGCTGGAGCCCGTCCTTGCGCGCCACGGCATCCACCTGCGCGAGGACGTCATCGCCGATCGGCCGCGCTCGATCGTGGCGCATCTGCCGCCGGCGCCGCGGACCACCGATGCCACCGCCAGCCTGGGCCGCGCGCTGGACGATATCCAGCATGCGCTGGACCGCCGCCACATGGTGTGAATGCTCTAGACATCCACGCGAACCTGCGGCCCATCCAATCACAGCATGCGTCGCCACGACGCAAGGGAAGACAGCCATGGCCAAGCTCAAGAAAACCGCCGGCAAGACCACCAGCAAGGGCAGCCCGCGCAAGCAGACAGCTGGCAAGCCCCGCTTTGCGCCCGGCGCGAAATCAATCACCGAATCCGCCCAGCAGATCTGGCTGGCCGGCATGGGTGCGTTCAACCGCGCGCAGGCCGAAGGCAGCAAGCTGTTCGAGACCCTGGTGCGCGATGGCCTGTCGCTGGAGCAGACCGCGCGCAAGATCGCGGGGCACCGTGCCACCGCGGTACGTGACGTCGTCGAAGACCGCGTCGGCCAGGCCCGCGAACGCGCCGCCGACACCTGGGACAAACTGGAGAAGGTCTTCGAGGATCGCGTGCAGCGTGCGCTGGTGAAGCTGGGCGTGCCTGGCCGCGACGACATCAACGCACTGACCGAGCGCGTCGAGCGCCTGACCGAAGCCGTACGCAAGGCCAATGTGGGCGCTCCGTCGCGCAAACCGGCCAAGGCGCCCGGGACCACCCGGGCCGCCAAGGCCACGCCCAAGGCACCCGCCAAGCAGGCGCGCAAGGCAACCAAGGCCACCAAGGCAGCGAAGACGGCGCGCAAACCGGCCGGATCGCGTCGGGCCACCCCGAACACCGCGCCGCAGACCGAGTCCCCGGCCAGCAGCACCTGAGCCCCTCGATCGGACCACCACCCGACGCCCCGGCCCCCCCCCCGCCGGGGCGTTTTTATTGCTGGCGGATGAGGCGGAATGATCGCCGGCCGCCATGCCACAACCGCCCGTTGGCCTGTTCCGCCCCGCCTTTGGCGTATCAGCCGGTATAGTGGCGCCCCCTCTGGCCGCAAGCGATTTCACCTTCCATGCTTCCCATCGCGATTGCCCTGCTTGTATTCGTCCTGTCCGGCCTTGGCCTGACGGCTTGGCTGCGCCATACCCAGATGGCCCGGCTGCCCCGGGAAACCAGGCAACGCACCGCCGACGAGCTGGGCAAGCTGCGGTGGCGGGAGTTCGCCCGGCTGGTACTGCAGGTCCTGCGCGCCCGCGGGTATCACCCGGCCGCCGACGAAGGGCTGCCTGCCGATGGAATCCCCACCGACGGCAATGACATCGTGCTGGAGCGGGATGGCAGCCGCACCCTGCTGTCCTGCAAATACGGCAGCGCATCGGTGGTCGGGGTGCAGGCGCTGCTGGGGCTGGCCCAGTCAGCCACCCTGCGCGGTGCACAGCATGTCATCGTGGTGACCCCCGGCCAGTTCGATGACGAAGCCAGGCGGATCGCACGGCAACAGAACATCGAATTGATCGACGGCCAGCAGCTGTGGCCGGAGGTCAGGCCCTACCTGGGCAATGCCGGCGAATCGGCCTCCACCTCACATATCCCTGCCTCCCTGCGCCAGCACATCGGTCTGGCCTGGGGCGGTGCCGCGATCATCGGCCTGCTGGCCTGGATGCTGGCCCAGGCCCTGCAGACGCCACCGCAGGACGCCGATGCCCTGCCACCACCGCCTGTACATACCGCCACTACGCCGGCGGCAGGCACCTCGACCGCCTCGGCAGCGCAGGAAAGCACGCCGGTCCCCACCGATCCCGAAGCCCTCGAACAGCGTCGTCGCGAAGTGGCCAACACCATTTCCACGCTGCCCGGCATCGACCGCGCGCTGTGGTCCACGCAATCCACCCTGCTGGTCTATCTCGCCTCCGAAACCGGCGACCCGATCCCGGCGTTGTGCCCCTTGCTGGAGCGCTATCCGGAGCTGGCATCCTCGCGCCTGCAGTTGCAACCCCCCGCGGGCAGCCAGCGGCCGGTGCGCTTCAAGCAGTGCAGGACGTACTGAGGCACTGACCAGCGACCACCGTCCGGAATGCCCTGCGGTGGGACCGAAGCAACGCCGGGCGCTTCCCCTACTCCAACTGCGCGCTTGCGTAGGCCGCGTCCAGCGCCTCCATGGCATCCAGCGGCTTGGCATTGGCTGCCTGCTCGTAGGCCTCGGCTGCTGCATCCTCGTTGCGGCGCGGATCCAGCAGCAACAGGACGTTGCCGTACTCGATGTGCGCGATCGGCGACGCCGGCGTGAGCTTCAGCGCTTCCCTGATGTGCTTTTCCGCCTCGCTGGCCTTGGCCCCGTAGGTCAGGCCGCCGATCATCGCGCCGATCTTGCCGATGATCTCGGCGTGGTACAGCGCCAGCGCGGTATGCGCCTCGGCGTGCTTCGGCGCCAGGTCGAGCGCGGCATCCAGCGATGCACGCACCTTGCCGGCAATGCCCAGCTTCAGCGCCTTGGTGATCGACAGCCCCTGGCTGTACCGGCCCAACGCAAAGGCATGCCGATAGTGGCTGTTGGCCTCGTCCGGTAGTGCCGCGATCGCCGCCTCCGCCAGCGCGGCGGCACGCTCGAAGCGCTTGAGCCTCTCGTCTTCGTCATCGACGAGGTAGGTGGCATGGATCCCAAGCGCCTTCACCGCCACCGAGCCCCCCACCGGTCCCAGCGCTTCACCGGCCTCGAACGCCGCCTGGAAATCGCCGCGATGGAACGCCCGCCACGCCTCCTGTAGGGCCGCCGCCAGCGCGTCGGCATCCAGCTTCGGCGCCGCCTTGCCCGCCGCCTTCAGCAGGGCGGCCGCCCGCTTGGCATCGGGATAAGGCTCGCAGTCGCCCGCATGCAGCTTGGGCCACATCTTCTTCAGCGCGTCGCCGGCATAGGCGAAGGGCTTGGCGTCGTGGGGAAACGGCGCCCAGGTGGACGCGGCGGATTTCTTGCTGGCCATGCGGCAATGCCCCCTGTTGAAAACGTGGTTCCCAGCATCCTGCGCGCCGCGACGGCTGGCAAGGGGGCGGTAGTGTGTTTGCTCCACGGGGCGGCCGCAGCCTGCTCGCAATCCATCCTCCGGAGCCGCCATGACCGACCGCCGGAATCCCGCCAGCCAGCGTGCAGCCCTGTTCACGCCCAGCGGCCGCCACGTGTGGCTGGCGGCGCTGGGGCTGTTTCCGGCCGCACGCCGTCTGCTGCGCGCAACGGTGGCGCGCGTGAGGAAACCGTCGGCGCGCTGACCGCCCGCGGCTCGGGGTCAGTCGAGGTAGGCGCGCGTCAGCGTGTTGAGATGGACGCGCTCGGCATCGCGCAGGAACGGCGCGATCAGCATCATCACCTGGACGATACCGTCGCGGATCGAGGCATGCTCGTCCTTGTCGCCGCGCGCAGCGGCATAGTTCATCCAGAACGTGGCGATGACCAGGATATTGGTGGCGGCGGCGTCCAACTCGTCGGCGGAGGCACGCATCACTCCGGCCTGCACCAGACCGCGCATGACCATATGCGCCTGCTCGTCCGCGCGTTTCAGGATGCGGGCGAAGCGCAGCCGCAGACGGCGGTTGCGGCTGAGGATATCCACCAGATCGCGGTACAGGAAGCGGTAGTCCCAGATGCACTCGAAAACCAGGTGCAGCTGCAGCCAGACATCCTCAAGCTCCGGCAGCCGCCCTGCCGGCGCCGACAGGGCGGCATCCATCCGCGCCTCGTAGCCGGCGAACAGCTGCTCGATGATGTCGTCCTTGTTGCGGAAGTGGTAGTACAGGTTGCCCGGGCTGATCTCCAGCTCGTCGGCGATGTGGTTGGTGGTGACGTTGGGCTCGCCCTGTGCGTTGAACATCGACAGGGACGCATCGAGGATGCGCTGGCGGGTCTGCCTGGCCATGCGCAGCATCCTCAGGCGGTCAGTTTCTTCACCAGGTCCACGTACTTGCGCATCGCCTCCTCCTGCGCGGTGCCCTTCAGCTTCGCCCACGCCTCGTACTTGGCGGTACCCACGAAATCGAAGAAGCCCGGCTTGGGGCCGCTGACGTCGCCTTCCGATCCCTGCTTGTAGAGCGCGTAGAGGCGCAACAGGGTGTCGTTGTCCGGTCGTTCCGCCAGTGCATGCACATCCTTGGCGGCTTGCTCGAACAGGGCTTTCAGGTCGGCCATGGCATTCCCCCTTGCAATGAGGCCGTCATCTCACCACGCACCCCCGGACGGGTCAATACGGCGGGGAATTGTCGTGCGCGCGCGGCTCTGGCAACGTAGCGGCACGCGGGCGCGCAACGCGCCTGGCAAGCCTGAAGGGGATGCGCAATGGCTTATTTCGTGACCGGCGGCACCGGGTTCATCGGCCGCTTTCTGATCGACAACCTGCTCAAGCGCAAAGGCACGATCCACGTGCTGGTGCGCAAGGACTCGATGAAGAAGTTCGAGGCGCTGGCCAAGCAGCGCGGCTGGGACCGCAAGCGCGTGCTGCCGGTGGCCGGCGAGATGACCGCGCCGAAGTGCGGCCTGTCCGCCGCGCAGTTGCGCAGCCTGTCCGGCAAGGTCAAGCACTTTTTCCACCTGGCCGCGATCTACGACATGGCCGCAACGCCGGAGGCGATGCATGCAGCCAATATAGACGGCACCCGCAACGCGCTGGACCTGGCCGCCGCGCTGAAGGTGGGCTGCTTCCACCACACCAGCTCGATCGCCGCGGCCGGCATGTACCCCGGCGTGTTCCGCGAGGACATGTTCGACGAGGCCGAAGGCCTGGATGATGCCTACCTGCGCACCAAGCACGACTCCGAGGGCCTGGTGCGCGCGGAGACCCGGATCAAATGGCGGATCTACCGCCCGGGCATGGTGGTGGGCCATTCGAAGACCGGCGAGATCGACAAGATCGACGGCCCCTACTACTTCTTCACCTTCCTCAAGAAGCTGCGGCAGACGCTGCCGCCGTGGATGCCGACGCTGGGCATCGAGGGCGGCCGGGTCAACATCGTGCCGGTGGATTTCGTCGCCGATGCGATGGACCATATCGCCCACAAGCCGCGCCTGGACGGCCACTGCTTCCACCTCACCGATCCCGAGCCGCTGCGCGTCGGCGAGGTGCTGAACACCTTCGCCCGTGCCGGCCACGCGCCGGAGATGACGATGCGCATCGACGCGCGCATGTTCGCGTTCCTGCCGGGCAGCGTGCGCATGGCGGTGGGCAGCCTGCCGCCGGTGCGGCGGTTCATCGCCATGCTGCTGCGCGACTTCAGGATCCCGAAGGAAACGCTCAAGTTCATCACCTACCCCACCCGCTTCGATAACCGCGAGGCGGAACGCGCGCTCAAGGGCAGCGGCATCGTGGTGCCGCGCCTGGAGGACTACGCGTGGCGGCTGTGGGACTACTGGGAGCGCCACCTCGACCCGGACCTGTTCATCGACCGCAGCCTGAAGAGCAAGGTCAAGGGCAAGGTGGTGGTGATCACCGGCGGCTCCTCGGGCATCGGCCTTGCCACCGCGCAGAAGGTGGCGGCCGCGGGTGCGACTACCGTCATCGTGGCGCGCGGCGAGGAGGAGCTGTTCAAGGCGCGCGACGAAATGAAAGCGGCGGGCGGCAAGGTGTTCGCGTACACCGCCGACCTGGCCGACATGGCGGACTGCGACCGGCTGGTGGCCACGATCCTCAAGGAACACGGCCACGTCGACATCCTGGTGAACAACGCCGGGCGCTCGATCCGCCGTTCCATCGAGCTGAGCTACGACCGCTTCCACGACTTCGAGCGGACGATGCAGCTGAACTACTTCGGCAGCATCCGCCTGATCCTGGGCTTCATGCCCACGATGGTGCAGCGGCGCAAGGGCCACATCATTAACATCAGCTCGATCGGCGTGCTGGCGAACTCGCCGCGGTTCTCCGCCTACGTCGCCAGCAAGGCCGCTCTGGACGCGTTCAGCCGCTGCGCGCAGGGCGAACTGTCCGGCAAGGGCATCAGCTTCACCACCATCAACATGCCGCTGGTGAAGACGCCGATGATCGCGCCAACCAAGATGTATGACAGCGTGCCCACGCTGACGCCGGACGAAGCGGCCGACCTGGTGGTGAAGGGCATCATCGAGAAGCCCAGCCGGATCGCCACGCGGCTGGGCATTTTCGCCGCGCTGGTCAATGCCCTGGCGCCGAAGGCCTACGAGGCAGTGATGAGCACTGCATTCGAGCTGTTCCCGGATTCCGCGGCCGCGAAGGGCGACAAGAAGGCGCTGCGCGATGAAACGCCCAGCCAGGAACAGATCGCTTTCGCCGCGCTGATGCGCGGGGTGCACTGGTAACCGGGCAGGCGGCCGCGCGGGTCCTCCGGCGTGGCCGATGCCGCGTTCAGCGCTTGGCCGCCGCGGCCCGCTCGGCCGTGTCGCGCTGGTAATCGGCCATGTAGGGCAGGTCGCGCAGCACCTTCGAATGCGGGTCGAGGGTGTAACTCTCACCCGCTGCCAGCGCCACCCGGCCGCGCCCGCCGACCATCGGCACGTCCAACACGCGGTTGCCAATGCGCACCTGCACCGGCATCGGGAACGGCTTGTCACCCTCGGTCTTCCACTGCAGCGCCAGGCCGGCGGCATCGCGGGTCGCCACCAGTTCCGGCAGCTTGACCGACCGCAGGTAGACGTCGAAGAACCAGCCATAGTCCTTGCCGGTGATGCGGTTCACCAGCGCGATGTAATCAGTGGTAGACGCATAGCGCGGCTTGAAATTGCCGGGACGCGGCGCGTCGGTGCCGTACACGAGTTCACGGGTCGCGCGAAAGAAGGCATCGTCGCCGATCAGTCCGCGCAGCGTGTGCAGCATCAGCGCGCCCTTGTAGTAGACGTCATTGCCGGGGCCGCGGTCGGCGCTGGAGACATCCTTCTCCACCATGCTGCGGCCGGCCACCACCGGGTGGCGCAGCATCAGCGTGGCGCGCATCTTCATCAGCGCCGCCATGTACTCCATGTCGCCGCGCAGCCACTGCAGGTAGAGCGGCTGCATGTAGGTGCCATAGCCCTCGTGCAGCCAGAAGTCGTCCCAGTCCACGTTGGTCAGCTGGTTGCCGAACCACTCGTGGGCGAATTCGTGCTGCAGCAGCCAGTCGTAGCCCGTTTCCGCCTTGCGGTAGCCGTTGCCATAGGCGTTGATGGTCTGGTGTTCCATGCCGAGGTGCGGCGTTTCCACCACGCCCATCTTCTCGTCGGCGAACGGGTATGGCCCGATCATGTCCTCGAAGAAGTCCAGCATCGGCGCGAACTCGGCGAACAGCCCTTCGGCCTTGGCCTTGTTGCCTTTCAGGTACCAGAAGCGCAGCGGGATGGTGTTGCCGTAGCGGGAGGCGTAATCGGCCTGCAGGAGTTCATAGGGCCCGATGTTGAGCGCGATGGCGTAGGTGTCGGGCAGCTTGGCGCGCCAGTGGTACGTGCGCCAGCCGTCGCGCTCGTCCATGCCCTCGGCAATGCCGTTGCCCGCCGCCACCAGCGGCGCAGGCACGGTGACGTGCTGCACCACCACCTCCGGCTTGCCCATCGGATGGTCGATGCACGGCCACAGCAGGTCGCAGCCCTCGCCCTGCACCGCCGTGGCGATCCATGGCTCGCCGGTCGGCGCGGTGGCCCAGACAATGCCGCCATCCCACGGCGCCTTGCTGGCCACGTGCGGATGCCCGGCGTAACGGATCCGCAGGGTGGCGCGCCCGCCGGCCGCCAGCGGGCGCGGCAGGTCCACCTGCATGCGGCCTTCGGGATTGCGCCAATGCGCGGCATCCACCGGGGTGCCATCGATCTCGACCTGCTCGATGGCGTAGTTGCGGTCCAGGTCCACCACCAGCCGCGCGACGTCGCGTGCCACGCGCAGGCGCAAGGTCGCGTCGCCGTCCAGCCACTGGCGCGCCGGATCCACCCGGAACGACAGCTCGGCCTGCTCGATCGTCGTGGCCGCCTGCTCGGGCGTGCGCGGCAAGCCCGTGGCCGCGGTGGTGGGGGTCAGCGGCGGTTGCTCGGCGGCCACCGCCGGTCCCGCCGCACATGCGGCCAGCAACAGCGGCAGGGAAAGGAGGCGGCGTTGCATCGGCATGGCGGACGTCCCGTGGGGCAATGCCGTTACCATCGCACGGCGGCGCCACCGGCAGGGTCTGCCGTTGGTCACGGCAACCACGCCGCCAAACTGAATGCCTGCCAGCAACCGCCCGGCGCGCCCGCGAACCTCAGCCGCGATTCATCGCGCACGCCGCTAACTGCGCACAGGCCGCGAATGGGTCGCGCGCCGGGGACGACCACCATGAACCGCATCTCCACACTGCCCCGCTGGCCGAACGCCCTGCTGGGCCTCCTGCTGGCCGGCAGCACGCTGCTCCCCGCGCTGGCAGCGCAGCAGGACCTGCAGGACCGGCAAGACCGACGTGCGGAGCGGTGGCAACGCCGCACCCAGTCCAGCACGCCGCAGGCTGAGGCCGTGGCGCCAGCTCCCTTGGCCACGCCCATGCCGATGCCGGCCCCGGCGCCGCGCATCACGCCCCAGCCGTCCGTGGAATCGGGCATCTCACCCCAGCATCGCTTCGAGCCGCGCATCGCCCAGCCTCGTCCCGTCCAGCTGCCCCTGCCGGCAACCCTATCGGCCCCGGACGGCGACAGCGAGCGCCGCGAGAACTGGGGCCAGCTGGCGCGCCAGCAGCAGGAACGCCAACGCGAGCAGCGCCAGGAACGCTTCGGCGAGCGCGCCGGGCGCAGTATCGACACACCCCCGACCGCCGATTCCTTGCCGCGCCCGCGTTTCGAACGCCCGCGGTCGGAGCCAGGCCTGCCCACCGTGGAACGCAGCGGCCGTGCCGACTGGCAACGGCGGCTGCGCGCACCGGACAGCGAGCGACCCGAGGCCGCCAGCCCACAGGCCGACGTGATCGCCCGCGCCCGCGAACAGGAGGCCCAGCGCCAACGCGAGCAAGTCCGCCGCGATGACGGGCGCCCGGACTGGCGTGGCGACGATGGGCGCGGCCGCGACCGGGATTGGCGGGAAGACCGCCGGGATCGCGTGTCCCCGGAGCAGCAGCGCGAACGCTTCGAAGCCGCGCGTCGCCAGCAGGCCCAGTGGCAGCACGAGGAAGATCGGCGCAGGAATGAGTACGAACGCCAACGCCATGCGCTGGAACGCCAGCGCCGGCACGCGCAATACCGCTACCAGCAGGACTACTGGCGCCGCTGGCTGGCCGCGCAGGCCCGCTGGGATGCCTACCGGTTCGATGTCCGCGACCCGTACTTCTACACCCCCTACAACTACCGCTATGGCTACGACGGCCGCTGGTACAGCACCAACCGCTACGGCGCCGAACTGCTCCGCCAGGCGGTGCGCGACGGCTACCGCGAGGGCTGGTACGCCGGGCGGGCCGATCGCGCCGACCGCTGGCGGTTCGACTACCGCGCCAACTACGCTTGGATTGACGGCAGCTATGGTTACTACGGACCGTATGTAGCGCTGAGCGACTACCGCTACTACTTCCGCCAAGGGTTCGAGCGCGGCTACAGCGACGGTTACTACGGGCGCTACCAGTACGGCCGCTACGAGAACGGCGACGCCATGATCCTGCCGGCCTTGCTGGGCCTGATCCTGGCATTCACCATCGACTGACGCCCCGCTCCGCCTCAACACGCACACGCCCGGCCTCGCGCCGGGCGTGGCGGGTTCAGCGCAGCTGGCTGTCCTTGCTGCCGCGCCGGTTGTAGCCGGCAAAAGCCGCCTCCTCCGCGTCGCGGGCCTGCTGGCAGGCCACGCACAGGCGCACGCCGGGAATCGCCTGGCGACGCCCCTCGGGGATCGGCGCATCGCAGTCCTCGCAATGCTCCAACCCGGACCCACTGGGCAAGCGGCTGCGTGCCCGCGCGATGCCGTCCTGCACGGTCGCATCGATCTGTTCCTGCACCGCGCCATCGCCTGCCCAACCGGTCGCCATCGCCGTCCTCGTGCCGCCTCTCCGGGAATCCGGGCCAAACCATACACCCGGCACGCCGCACCCAGCCACGACAGGCTGAACGCCGCCCGTACCGTCCGTCCGAAATAGACAATATTTTCTAGACAAACCTTTCTAGTCCGGGCAGCATCCCACCATCACGCACCCCTGCTGGACCACGCCGATGCCGACGCCCCGCCTGCCCAAGCCCACGCCCGCCGAACTGGAGGTCCTGCGCACCCTGTGGGCGCTGGGACCCAGCACCGCACGCCAGGTCCACGAAGCCCAGCAGCGCGAACGTCCCGCGCTGTCCTACGCCAACGTCCTGCGGCTGCTGCAGATCATGCACGGCAAGGGCCTGCTCCAGCGCGACGAGCGCCAGCGCGCCCATGTCTATGCCCCGGTACAGGCGCAAAGCTCACTGCAGGGGAAATTGTTGGACGACCTCATCCACAAGGCGTTTGCCGGCTCGGGCAAGGCGCTGGTGATGGCCGCCCTGCGCGGGAACCGGGTCAGCGACGAGGAGCGCGCGGAAATCCAGCGCTTCCTGGAGGAGCACCGCGATGCATGATCTCCTGCCTGCTTTCGTACCCGCCCTGGGCGCCAGCCTGCTGCACTTCCTCTGGCAAGGCGCGCTGCTGGGCCTGCTGGCGGCGCTGGTGCTGGCCGCGCTGCGCAACGCGCGCCCGCAGATCCGCTATGCCGTGGCCTGCGCCGCGCTGGCGCTGGCGCTGCTGCTGCCCCTGATGACCCTGGCCATCCTGCTGGCACCGGACGCGGCCCCATTGGCCTCGCCGGTCGCCGCCGGCCATTCGCCCCTTGCCGCATCCGCTGTCCCGCTGCGCTGGACCACGCTGGCCGATGCCGCGTCGATGGACGGGTCGAGGGCGCTGCCGTGGCTGGTCGCCGGTTGGGCGGCTGGTGTGCTGGTGCTGTCGCTGCGCATGGCCGGCGGGCTGTGGTGGATCCACCGCCTGCGCATCCATGCCTGGGCCGATCCCGACGGCCCGTGGCAAGCCGCCGCCGACCGGTTGGCCGCGGCGGTGGGCCTGCGGGGCGCGATCCCGCTCAGCCTGACCGACGGCACGACGACCCCGCTGGCCATCGGCTGGTGGCGGCCGATGGTGCTGCTGCCGGCAGCGCTGGCGGCCCGCATGCCGGCGCCGCTGCTGGAAGCGCTGATCGCCCATGAACTGGCCCACATCCGCCGCCACGATTACCTGGTCAACCTGCTGCAGGGCGCGGCCGAAGCCCTGCTGTTCTATCACCCCGTGGTCTGGTGGCTGTCCCGCCGCATCCGCCAGGAGCGCGAGCTGATCGCCGACGATCTCGCCGCCGAGGCCCTCGGGGATCGGCGCCGGCTGGCACTGGCGCTGTCCGAGCTTGATCGCAGCTTCGACGCTGCATGCCCTGTCGCCCCCCGTTTCGCACCCGCCGCCCAAGGAGGCCTGCTCATGTCCCGCATCCAGCACCTGCTCCGCCCACGCACCGCCCCCGCCCTTGCCCGCGGCCAGCTGCTCTCGATTGCCAGCCTGCCGCTGCTCGGCCTGGCTCTGGCCGGCGCGGCGCTCTACGCCCATGCCCAGACGCCCGTCGCGCCTCCCGCGCCTCAGCACTTGGCGCCCCCCGCGCCGCCGGCGTTGCCGGTGCCCCCGCCGGCACCCAACGGCGCCCTGCACGCTCCGGACGCCCCGCCGCCGCCCGCACCGCTGCCGCCGCCCGCACCGCTGCCGCCGGCCCCGCCGATGGCGCCGCCAGCCCCGCCGGCCCCGCCCGCAGACGTGTCGCTGCACCATGCCGACGGCAGCGGTTACACGCTCGTGCGCAAGGGCGAAACCCGCACGATGTTCTCCGGTGACGGCGACGACCGGGCCGCCCTGGAAGCCGCCCGCAGCCGCATCGACGGCGACTTCCTGCTGGTGCGCAAGGGCGGCAAGCACGTCGTGCTGCGCGACCCGGCCTTGCTCTCCCAGGTGGAAGCCGCCTGGTCGCCGGTGAATGCACTGAACGCGCGGATGGAGTCCCTGCAGGCCAGGATGGCGCCCCATCAGGCGCGTCTGCAGGCCTTGCAGGCGGACATGGACAGGGCGCCGAAGCCGACCCCCTCCCCCACCATGGAGGCCGCCGCGGAACGCATTGCGACACTGGCACGGCGCCAGGCCGGACTGGCGGCCGAGCAGGCCCGGCTGGCGCATCGCATGCGCAAGGCCGATGCGTCGGAACGGGCCGAACTGGAGCGCCAGCACGATGCCCTGTCCGCACAATCCGAGGCGCTGTCCGCGCAGCTGCAGGCGCAGAATGCGCAGCTGCAGGCCGAGTCGGCCCGCATGCAGGCGGAAGGCGAACGCCTGCGCGAGGTCGGCGACCGCATGCAGCTGGCCGCCGCACCCATGCAGGCGATCGGCCAAGACATGGACGCACTGGGCCATGACATCGAGCGCGCGGCCCGTGCCGCCGACGGCAAGACCCGTGGGCTGATCGACGACGCCATCGCCCGCGGCCTGGCGCAGCCCGCGCCGACCCTGCGCTGATGGAAGCAGCCCGCGCTCAGTCGAGCGCGGGCCAGCCCTCCGGATTCAGGGTATCCCGGTAGGCGTGCCAGGTCGCGTAGGCCAGCCACGGCATCGCCACCGCCAATCCCAGGAAGGCGGTGGCGAAGGCCAGCACGGTGATCGCCACCAGCAGCGCCGCCCACAGCAGCATCACCGGCTTGTTGCGCAGCACCGCGTTCACGCTGGACACGCAGGCAGTCACCATATCGACGTCACGGTCCGCCACCATCGGCAAGGAAAACGCCGAAATGGCGAAGGTGACGGTGGCGAACACCGCGCCGACGCCACTCCCCAGCGTCAGGTATTCCAGCAGCGCCAACCGGTCGCCCTGTTCGATCGGCCACAGCGCGTTCAACATCATCCCGGCGCGCGACCACAGCAGGATGACCACGCCCTGCCCCAGCGCGTAGATGCCGGCCTGGCCCGCCACGCGGCGCGCCAGCGAAAACGACTGCCGCAGGCGCGGGGTCTCGCCGCGTTCCAGTCCGCGGCTGACGCAATACAGGCCCACCGCCAGCATCGGCGCCACGAACACGAAACCGGACAGCAGCGTGGCCAGCAGCGCGAACCGGCCCAGCCACCATGCCAGCGCACTGACCAGCAGGCTGACCGCCACGATCAACGCGCCGAACAGCAGGCTCAGCCCCGGCGCCCGCCGCAGGTCCCGCCATCCAAGCCGCAGCCAGCGCCAGGGCGCGTCCATGCCCAAGCGACGGCAGGGCACGACGAACGGCCGGGGCGTGGGGGCATCGGGTGGCGTGGCGGACGGGGACGTCATCAACGCGACGCTACC
>NZ_JBKBPN010000005.1:0-196872 GCF_046293095.1 Thermomonas sp. | reverse complement strand
GAAACGTTCCGCGCCCACCTTCGTCAGCGCCGCCGTCAGCGTCGTCTTGCCGTGGTCCACGTGACCGATCGTGCCCACGTTCACGTGGGGCTTGGTGCGCTCGAACTTACCCTTAGCCATGGCTGCGTCTCGTTGGGTTTGCCTGCCGCGGCAGGCGTGTGATTGCGAATATGGTGCTCACGAATGGAATCGAACCATCGACCTCCTCCTTACCAAGGAGGTGCTCTACCGACTGAGCTACGTGAGCAGGTTTTACGACAGGGCCGCGCATCGGCAGCAATGGTGGAGCGGGAGACGGGAATCGAACCCGCGCTAGTAGCTTGGAAGGCTACAGTTCTACCATTGAACTACTCCCGCACCGGGAGCCCTGCCTTGTTGCACCCCCGGCTGGTAAGGCCGGCGGCTTGGAACGGTGGAGCTGGTGGAGGGAGGTGGATTCGAACCACCGAAGGCGTAAGCCAGCAGATTTACAGTCTGCCCCCGTTGGCCGCTTGGGTATCCCTCCGGATTGTCCCTTCGAGGCGGGCGTTCCCCCTCAAAGAGCCCGTTATTCTGGCCGTCACTTTTGCCGCTGTCAACGGATTTTTTCATGAAACGCATCCTGCCTGTGCGGGCCGGGCAGGCACGCCGACCACCTCTCCCGGGCGCGCTCAGACGTTGAAGCGGAAATGCAGCACGTCACCTTCCTGCACGCGGTACTCCTTGCCCTCCAGGCGCAGGCGGCCGGCATCGCGCGCACCGGCTTCGCCGCGGTACTTGATGAAGTCCTCGTAGCCAATCGTTTCCGCGCGGATGAAGCCCTTCTCGAAGTCGGTATGGATCACGCCCGCGGCCTGCGGCGCCGTGGCGCCCGCCTTGACCGTCCACGCGCGCACTTCCTTGACGCCGGCGGTGAAGTAGGTCTGCAGCCCCAGCAGCGCATAGGCCGCACGGATCACCCGGTTCAGGCCAGGCTCCTCCAGCCCGAGGTCGGCCAGGAAGGCGTCGCGGTCGGCATCGTCAAGCTGGCTCAGCTCTTCCTCGATCGCCGCGCATACCGGCACCACCTGCGCCCCCTCCTCCAGCGCGCGCGCGCGCACGGCCTCCAGGTACGGGTTGCCGGTGAACCCATCCTCGAGCACGTTGGCCACGTACATCACCGGCTTGAGGGTGAGCAGGAACAGGTCGCGAATAGCGGCCTTCTGCTCCTCGTCCAGCGCGACCGTACGCGCAGGCTTGCCCTGATCCAGCGCGGCGCGCACCGCGCCCAACACCTCGATCTTCGCCTTCGCATCCTTGTCACCACTCTTGGCCACCCGCTCGTAGCGGGCAATCGCCTTGTCCACGGACTCGAGATCGGCGAGCGCCAGCTCGGTATCGATGGTCTCGATGTCGGCGATCGGATCGACCCTGTTCGCGACATGGATCACATCAGGATGGTCGAAGCAGCGCACCACGTGGCAGATCGCGTCCACCTCGCGGATATGGGCCAGGAACTTGTTGCCGAGGCCCTCGCCGCTTGCCGCGCCCGCCACCAGCCCGGCGATGTCGACGAACTCCACCGCCGTGGGCACGACCCTCTGCGGGTTGATGATCGCCGCCAGCTCGCGCAGCCGAGGGTCCGGCACAGGCACCACGCCCACGTTCGGCTCGATGGTGCAGAACGGAAAGTTGGCCGCGGCGATGCCCGCCTTGGTAAGCGCATTGAACAGAGTGGACTTGCCGACGTTCGGCAGTCCGACGATGCCGCATTTGATGCCCATGTTGGGTCCGTGTTCCGGGATTCGTGATTGCCGGCTCCGGCGTACGCGGCGCACGGAGCCGGCAATCACCAATCGCCGATCACGCCTTGCTGGTATGCAGCCGCGTCATCGCATCGGAGAACTGCCCCTGCACCGCCAGATCAAGCACGTCCGTGGCCTCGCCGATCGCGCGCAGGATCAGCGCCTCATCGGCCACGCCCGGTCGGCCCAGCACCCACGGCGTCACCTTGTCCTTGTGGCCCGGATGACCGATCCCGATGCGCAGGCGGTGGAACTTGCCATGACCCAGCAGGCGGATGGTGTCGCGCAGGCCGTTCTGCCCGCCGTGACCACCGTCGAATTTGAGCCGCGCCACGCCCGGCGGCAGATCAAGCTCGTCGTGCGCAACCAGCATTTCTTCCGGCTCGATCTTCCAGTAGCGCAGCGCCGCGACAATGGCCTTGCCGCTGGCATTCATGAAGGTGGCCGGCCGCAGAAGCCAGACTGCACGCCCGGCGATCTCGACCTTTGCGGTCTCGCCGAACAGCTTGCTTTCCAATCCAAAACGGGCGCCTTGCGCCTGCGCCAGCGCGTCAATAAACCAGAACCCGGCATTGTGCCGGGTTCGGATGTATTCGGCCCCCGGATTGCCGAGACCGACGATAAGGCGAAGACCTGCCATCGGAAACCTCCAGCCCGCACTATCGTCCCCGCAAGCGCGGGGACGACGGGCAGAGCTGGGATTACTTCGCGTCCTTCTTGGCGGCCTTGGTCGCCGGCACCTCGGCGGCCTCCGGTGCACCGGCAGCTTCCGCCTCCTCCTTGCCATGCTTGGCCACCACGACCGCCACGTCGTGCTCCTTGCCCAGCTTCAGCGCGGGCAGCTCGACGCCGGCCGGCAGCTTGAGATCGGACAGGTGCACCACCGCACCCACGGCCAGATCGGACAGGTCGACTTCGATGGCTTCAGGCAGATCCTTCGGCAGGCAGCTCACTTCCACTTCGGTCAACTCGTGCATGATCACGACGCCGCTGGTCTTGCCGGCCGGGGACTTCTCCTGGTTCAGGAAGTGCAGCTGGACCTTGGTGCGCAGCGTATGGCTGGCGTCCACGCGCTGGAAGTCCAGATGCATGATCAGCTGCTTGTAGGGGTGGCGCTGCATGTCGCGCAGGAGCACCTGCTCAACCTTGCCGTCGATGTCCAGGTTCAGGATCGACGAGTAGAACCACTCGTGGTGGCTGGCCAACCAGATCTGCTCGTGCTCGATCTGGATAGCCTGCGGGGCGGCGCTACCGCCATAGACGATGGCCGGCAGCTGGGCCGCACGGCGCAGGCGGCGGCTCGCACCCTTCCCCTCGACGTTGCGGCTGGTGGCCTTGATGGTGTGTTCGGACATGGTAATGACTCACTGTTGTTGCAATGAAACCGCCTCGCGGCGGCGAAAGCACTCACCCGCGACCAGGTGAGTGGGAATACGCCGTCGGCGGGCCGACGACGCGGATACGGTCAATCGACGTACAGCGAGCTGACGGACTCGCCGAACGCCATGCGGCGGATGGTTTCGGCCAGCAATTCCGCCACGCTGAGCTGGCGGATCTTGCTGCAGGCCTTGGCGGCCGGGGACAGGGCGATGGTGTCGGTGACCACCAGCTCGTCCAGCGAGGACTTGTTCAGGTTGTCCAGCGCTGCGCCCGACAGCACGGGGTGTACGCAATAGGCCACCACCTTGCGCGCGCCGCGCTCCTTCAGCGCATTGGCGGCGGCGCACAGGGTGCCGGCGGTGTCAACGATATCGTCCACCAGCACGCAGGTCTTGCCCTCGACGTCGCCGATGATGTTCATCACCGTGGCCACGTTGGCCTTCGGCCGGCGCTTGTCGATGATGGCCAGCTCGGCATCGTCCAGACGCTTGGCGATGGCGCGCGCGCGCACCACGCCACCGACATCGGGCGAGACCACGATCACGTTGTGCGTGCCGTGCACCCGCCAGATGTCGGCCAGCAGCAGCGGCGAGGCGTAGACGTTGTCGACGGGGATGTCGAAGAAGCCCTGGATCTGGTCGGCATGCAGGTCCACGGTCAGCACGCGGTCGGTGTCCACCGCGCCGAACATGCGGGCAGCCACCTTGGCGGTGATCGGTACGCGCGAGGAGCGCGGGCGGCGGTCCTGGCGGGCATAGCCGAAGTAAGGCACCACCGCCGTCACGCTGGCTGCCGAGGCGCGCTTGAGCGCATCGATCAGCACCAGCAGCTCCATGAAATTCTCGGCCGTGGGCGCGCTGGTGGGCTGGATGACGAAGACCTCCTGCCCGCGCACGCTCTCCTCGATCTCGACCTGCACCTCGCCGTCCGAGAAGCGGCTCACCAGCGCCTTGCCCGGCCGCACGCCCAGCTCGCGGCAGACCGCGCTGGCCAGGGGCCGGTTCGCGTTACCCGAGAAAACCAGCAAGTTGGGGTTGTCCTGCATCGTGGTGGCCGCGTCGGAAAAGGCTGGTGGACGGCGCGCGCAAGCGCGGATTGGCAGGGGCGGAAGGATTCGAACCTACGAATGCCGGGATCAAAACCCGGTGCCTTAACCACTTGGCGACGCCCCTAGGGAAGCTGCTCCACTGCATCCAGCAGCGGCGACCGTTCCGCGCCGCGCGCCAGCCAGGCATTCACGCCTGGCGGCAACGCCGCCAGCGCTGCCTCTGCGGAACCGCGATCGGCGAATTCCACGAAGCAGCCGCTGCCAGAACCCGTCAGGCGCGGCGTGCCGATGCGCGCCAGCACCAGGAACAGAGCCTCGACGGCCGGCTCCTGGCGCCGCAGCACCGGCTCGAACGCGTTGTCGAGCACGGCCCCGGAAAGGAAGCCCGCTATTGTCACGGGTGCGGCATCGCGCGTCAAATCAGGGGCTTGGAACAGGGCCGCGGTCGCAGCATGGACTCCGGGCGATGCCACGACGTACCACGCCGGCGGCAGGTCCAGCGGCGTCAATCGCTCGCCTACGCCTTCGGCCCAGGCATTGTGGCCACGCACGAACACCGGCACATCGGCGCCCAGCGCCATACCCAACCTCGCCAGACGCTCCTCGCCCAGCCCCAGCGCCCAAAGGCGATCCAAGACCACCAGCACGGTGGCCGCATCGGACGAACCACCGCCAAATCCACCCCCCATCGGAATGCGCTTTTCGATGCCGATATCGACACCTAGTGGGGTTTTGGATTCTTTTTGCAGAAGATTTGCCGCACGCACCAGCAAGTCGTCCGCCTCAGCAACCCCGGCGGCGCCGGCCCCGACACGGGCGATGACGCCGTCGCTCCGCAGCCGCAGATGGACGGTGTCGCCCCAGTCCAGCAGGCGGAACACGGTCTGCAGGGCGTGATAGCCGTCCGGACGGCGGCCGGTGATGCGCAGGAACAGGTTCAGCTTGGCAGGCGCCGGCCATGCGGACCAGCCCGCCGCCGCGTGAAACGCACTCACTCGGCCTCCCAGCGATCCACTACCAGGCGAACCCGGTCGTCGCCCCGCCGCACTTCGATGCGCGCCGGCAGCGCAGGCATCAGCGCAGTGCCCGGCAGCCAGCCGGTGTATTCGACCGTCCATCCGGCCTGGGCAATCCGCCGCGGCAGCAGGTCCGGGCCGTAATCGATGACCGGGACGCCCAGCGCGGGGGCCGCCGCCCCACGGACCCAGCAGCCGAGCGCCGCCACCGGGATGTCCCAACCGGTGGCCCCGTGCAGCAGCCGGGCGGCATCCGGATCCCGCAGCGGTTCGGATGCGACACCACGCAACGTGGCGCCGGCCGCCGCAATCTCCAGCTCCCAGCTTTGCCGGGTGATCGGCGCCGACAGCTCGATGCGCTGCACACCGGCAGCCTGCGTCCATACGATCCGCCCGCTGCCGCCCTGCCTGCCGTTGGACAGCGCCACCCGGCCCTCCAGCGTCCAGGCAGGCGCGGCGCAATCACCCGCCGCCAGCCCCAGGGCCTGCACGCGCTCCCGCTGCGCCGCCTCGGCCACGCCGGCATCCACCTGCGGGCGCGCGGGTGGCGGCAATGTGGCGCACCCGGCAAGCAGCATGGCGGGCAGCAACAGCGCAACCCTCATGCACCGGTCTCCCGCAGCGCGCGTTCGAGCGACCGGTTGCCGGGATCCAGCCTGCGCGCTTCATCGAAATACCTGCGCGCTTCGTCCCTGCGTCCCAGCGCCCACAGCACCTGGCCAAGATGGCTGGCAATGTCGGGGTCCTGTTGCAGCGCGTAGGCGCGCTGCAGATGATCCAGCGCCGCGCGCGATCTGCCCAGACGGAACAGCACCCAGCCGTAGCTGTCGATGATGGCCGGATTGGTGGGCTCGGCCACCCGGGCACGGTCGATCAGCTCCAGCGCCTCGCGGTAGCGGTCGGTGCGGTCGGCCAGGGTGTAGCCCAACGCGTTGAGCGCAGCCACGTTGTCTGGCTCGATCACCAGCAGCCGGCGGAGGTCGGCCTCGGCCCGGGGGATCTGGTCCTGGCGCTCCCACATCAGGGCGCGCCCGTACAGCAGGGCCGGCGCATCGGGGAATGCGGCAAGGCCGCGCGCATAGGCATCCTGCTCGGCGGCATCCGCACCGTCTTTACGGTGCAATTCGGCCTCCAGCAGGTAGGCATCGCGCCGCCCATCCTCATCCAGGGCGGCGTCCGCCTGCAGCGCGCGCAGCGCGGCGAACGCGTCCTGCGCGCGGCCCATCGCATGCAGCACATTCGCGGAGCGCAGCCTGGCCAGCCCCTGCATGCGCTCGTCCGGCACCTTGGCATACCAGTCCAGCGCGTCCTGATAGCGCCCCAGCAGCTCGGCCAGCTGGCCGAGCAACATCCGGCGGACGGGATTGGGCGTGGTGGCGTCGCGTTTGAGCTCCTCGTACAGGGCGGCCAGGCCGGCTTTGTCGCCGGCTTTGTCCAGCAGCATCGCCCGGCGGGCGTAGACGGCATCGTCCTGCGCCCCCCGTGCAAGCACCAGCGCCGCCTTGGCGGGATCCCCCAGGGCTTCGTACTCGGCGGCTACCCCCCAGCGCAACTCAGGCACCCGCAGCGCCGTATCGCCAAGGCCATCCAATGCCGCGCGGGCCTGATCGGGCTTGCCGCCCTCGCGCAGCAACTGTGCGCGCAGCAGCGCCACGCGCGGCTCGCCCGGGAACCGGGCCACTACCTGCTGAACGATACGGTCCACCAAGGCCGGCTGCTCCAGCCGCTGCGCCAGCCCGCCAAAGCCCAGCCAGGCCT
This sequence comes from Thermomonas sp., assembly GCF_046293095.1. GTDB lineage: Bacteria > Pseudomonadota > Gammaproteobacteria > Xanthomonadales > Xanthomonadaceae > Thermomonas. The sequence continues at coordinate 189,907 of NZ_JBKBPN010000005.1, read as the reverse complement.
GGAGCTGGTCCGGCAGCGCGCCACGCTCCACGATTTCACGCAGCAGCTTCACCACCAGCGGCTGCTGGCGCCCCACCGCGCCGGCCAGCGCGGCAAGCGCCGGCCGCCAGCCCTGGGGCTGCGCCAGCAGGGCTGACAATTCACGGCGTGCAACCCGAGTCTGGCCGGCGCGCAGGGCCAGACTGGCGCCCACCATCCGCGCCTGCAGCGTCGGCTGCGGCGCCAGCGACTGCCATACACCGAACGCCTCCCGCGCCAACCCGTCCTCGTCGGCGAGCAGGGCGATGCGGGTGGCGCGCTCGGCCAACACGGGGTCCTGCGCCGCACGCGCGGCCGCCAGGTAGTGGCGTGCGGCCTCCGGCAACTGGCCGCCCTGCAGGGCGAATTCGCCGGCCAGACTGGCCTCGAGTGGATCCACCTTCGACGGGGTACCGCCGTCCGTCCCGGTACCGGCAGCCACGGCGCAGGGCAGCAGGAGCGCCAGCAGTGCGACGAGTGGAAGGACGCGCGGACCGGGGCGTTGCGGATTCGACATGGGCGGGGCCGGTACAATGATCGGTCGGGCCCGCAGCTTAGCGCAGGCACCTGAACGAATCCGTCGCCCTCCGCCTCCTTGTCCGCCCGCCAGAACCGTGAGCCTGTACGTCCTCGGCATCAACCACCAGACCGCGCCGGTTGCCCTGCGCGAACGGGTGGCGTTCGGCCCGGACACGCTGCCACCGGCGCTGGACGCCCTGCGCGGGCTGCCCGGCGTGCATGAGGCGGTGCTGCTGTCCACCTGCAATCGCACGGAGCTGTACGCCCATGCCGACGGTGACGGCCAGGCGCTGGCTGACTGGCTGGCCGCACACCCGGAGGCCGGCAGCGACCTGCATGCGTACCTGTACCACCACCGTGACGCCGACGCCGTGCGCCATCTGTTCCGCGTCGCCAGCGGGCTGGATTCGCTGGTGCTGGGCGAGCCGCAGATCCTCGGCCAGGTGAAGCAGGCCTGGAATGCCGCGCGCGAAGCCGGCACCCTGGGCGGCCCGTTGGATCGGCTGTTCCAGCAGGCCTTCGCCACCGCCAAGCGCACCCGCACCGACACCCGCATCGGCGCCAACCCGGTCTCGGTGGCGTCGGTAGCGGTACGGCTGGCCGAGGAGAACTTCGCCCGTCCCAGCGAATCGACCGTGCTGCTGATCGGTGCCGGCGAAACCATCGAGCTGGCCGCACGCCATCTGGTGGAAGCCCAGGTGCAGCGCCTGCTGGTGGCCAACCGCACGCTGGCCCACGCGCAGGCGCTGGCCAGCCGCCACGGCGGCATCGCGCTGCCGCTGGAGGAACTGGACCGCCACCTGGCCGAAGCGGATATCGTGATTTCGGCCACTGCCAGTCGTACCCCGATCCTGCGTCGCACGCAGGTCGAACAGGCGCTGCGTGCCCGCAAGCACCGGCCGATGCTGCTGCTGGACCTGGCAGTGCCGCGCGACATCGACCATGACGTTTCCGGGCTGCGAGATGTGTTCCTGTACACCGTGGATGACCTGGAGCGCGCCATCGAGGACAACCGCCGCAGCCGCCGCGAGGCCGCGCAACAGGCGGAAGCGATCATCGAACTGCAGACCACCCGCTTCGTCGAACAGTGGCAGGCGGCGGGTCGCCAGCAGCCGTTGCTGCAGCTGCGCGCCCACGGCGAAGCCGCACGCGCCGAGGCGCTGGCCAAGGCGCGCCAGCAGCTTGCCGCCGGCATGCCCGCCGAGCAGGCGCTGGAGCTGCTGGCACACACCCTGACCAATCGCCTGCTGCACGCGCCTACCGTGGCCCTGCGCGAAGCGGCGCGCAGCGGCGATATCGAGCTGGCGCGTGCCGCCGACAAACTGTTCCCGCGCGCGGGCGCAGGCGGGGACGCCTCCGCCCCATGACCCCTGCCCTGCGACGCAAGCTGGAAGCGCTGCTGGAACGGCGTGAGGAAGTGGAGCGGCTGCTGGCGGACCCCGCCGTGGCGGCTGACCAGGGCCGCTTTCGCAGCCTCTCGCGCGAGTTCGCCAGCCTGCAGCCGGTAGCCGAGGCCCTGGCCGCCGAGGCCCGGGCGCGCGACGACCTGGCCGCCGCGCAGGCGATGCGCGACGACCCGGAACTGCGCGAGCTGGCCGATGCCGAGATCGCCGCCGCCACCGCGCGCCTGCAGCAACTGGAAGGCGAATTGCTGGCCCAACTGGTCCCGAAGGACGCCCGCGACGACGGCGGCCTGTATCTGGAGGTGCGCGCCGGCACCGGCGGCGACGAGGCCGCGCTCTTCGCCGGGGACCTGTTCCGCATGTACGCGCGCTATGCCGAGCGCAACGGCTGGCGCGTGGAAATCGAATCCGCCAACCCCGGCGAGCACGGCGGCTACAAGGAGATCGTCGCACGCATCGAGGGCGACGGCGCCTACGCCCGCCTGAAGTACGAATCCGGCACCCACCGCGTGCAGCGCGTGCCGACCACCGAGTCGCAGGGCCGCATCCACACCTCGGCGGCGACGGTGGCGATCATCGCGCTGGAACACGATGGCGACACCGACATCGTCATCAACCCCGCCGACCTGAAAGTGGACACGTTCCGTTCCTCCGGCGCCGGCGGCCAGCACGTCAACAAGACCGAATCGGCGATCCGCATCACCCATATGCCGACCGGCGTGGTGGTGGAGTCGCAAACCGAGCGCAGCCAGCACGCCAACCGTGACAAAGCGATGCAGCGCCTGCGGGCGATGCTGGCGGAAGCCGAGCTGGAAAAGCGCGCCGCCGCCATCGCCGCCGACCGCAAGCTGCAGGTGGGCAGCGGCGACCGCAGCCAGCGCATTCGCACCTACAACTATCCGCAGGGCCGGATCACCGACCACCGCGTGGACGGCCTGACCCTGTACGACCTGCCCCACATCCTCGAGGGCGATCTCGACCCGCTGGTCCTGCGCCTGCAGCAGGAACGCCAGGCGGAGGAGCTCGCCCGGCTGGCGCGCGAGGCCTGATGCCCGCCGCACACGAAGCCGCGCATCGGCCCGGCCACCCCAGCCACACTCTCCAAGGATCGCGATGACCATCACCATCTCCCGCGCCGGCCCCGCCGACCTCGACGCCCTCGCTGTCCTGTTCGATGCCTACCGGCAGTTCTACGGGCAGCCCGGCGATGTCGCCCGCGCCCGCCAGTGGTTGCGCGAGCGGCTGCGGTTCGGCGAGTCGGTGGTACTGCTGGCCCGCCGTGGCGGCGCGCTGACCGGTTTCGTCCAGCTCTACCCGATGTTTTCCTCGGTGCGCACCGCCAAGACCTGGATCCTCAACGATCTCTACGTGGATGCCGGCGCCCGTCGCCAGGGCGTGGCCCGCACCCTGCTGGACGCCGCCGCGGCCTTCGCCCGCACCGACGGCGCCGCCGGCATCTCGCTGGAAACGACCCTCGACAACACCGCGGCCCGCGCGCTCTACCGTGCCGCCGGCTGGCACGAAGACGCCACCCAGTGGTACTCGCTGGCGTTCTGACCGGCGTTTACTCCCGGCAAGGCCGGCACGCCGGCCTTGCGCCACGCGGCCGCAATCGCTCTACACTCGACCTTCGTCCAACCGCGAAGGGACCGAGGATGTCGATCGACACCACCCTGCGATTGCTCAGCAAGACCCGCGGCCTCACCGTGGCTGATATCGCCACCGCCATCCCGCGCGCCGGCATCGGCACCGTCAACGCCTGGCTGAAGGGCGAGAAGCTGCCCGGCCGCGACCAGGTGGAAGCGCTGGCGCGGGCGTTCGGCGTGCCCGCCGGCGCACTGCTGTCCGAACTGGCCAGCACGCTGGACCCCGCCCGCACCAAGGGCGAGCACGAGCTGCTGGCCGCCTACCGCGCACTGGGCACGCGCCAGCAGGGCGCGCTGCTGGAAGTGGCGCGCAGCATGAAGACCAGAGTTACACGCAAATGAGCAAGCTCAAGCGCAAGGACTACGAGGCGCTGCTGGCGCCGATGCAGGTCGAGCTGGCCAACACCGCGCGCTGGCTGCAGCATGCGGGCAAGCGGCTGGTGGTGGTGTTCGAGGGGCGTGACACCGCCGGCAAAGGGGGCGCGATCGACGCCATCCGCGCCCACCTCAACCCCCGCCAGTGCCGGGTGGTGGCGCTGCCCAAGCCGACCGAGCGCGAGGCGACACAGTGGTACTTCCAGCGCTACGTCGAGCACCTGCCGGCAGCCGGCGAGATCGCCCTGTTCGACCGCAGCTGGTACAACCGCGCCGGCGTGGAAAAAGTGATGGGGTTTGCCAGCGACGCACAGGTGGCCGCGTTCCTGCGCGCCACCCCGCAGTTCGAACGGCAGCTGGTGGATGACGGCATCCTGCTGTTCAAGTACTGGCTGTGCTGCGACCAGGCGGAGCAGGAAAAACGCTTCGCCGAACGCGTGGACAATCCGCTCAAAGGCTGGAAGCTCTCACCGATCGACCTGGAGGCCCGCACCCGCTACCGCGCCTATACCGAGGCGCGCGAAACCATGCTGCAGGCCACCCACACCCGCCATGCCCCATGGACGCTGGTCGATTTCAATGACCAGCGCCGTGGCCGGCTGACCCTGCTCCGCGACCTGCTGGACCGCTTGCCGGACACCCGTCTGGACGCCCCCACGCTCGCCCTGCCCCCGCTGCGGGGCAAGCCGGCGAAGGAACGCTACGGCGTGCTCAAGCCGATCCCCGCGTTCAGGCGCTAGGGGGCTTCCGGCGCCACGGGCAAGCGCTCGACACACACCACGCGAGCCAGCGGGGGACCGTGCTGCAGCCAGCGCGCCAGTGCATCGATCGCTGCGGCATCGCCATCGGCCCTGACCTCCACCGTGCCGTCGGCGCGGTTCTCGGCCTGCACGGCCAATCCCAGCCGCGCGCCCTCCGCACGGGTCGCCGCGCGGAAGCCCACGCCCTGCACGCGCCCGGCAATGCGGAAGCGGGCTGCGGGCATCTCAGCCGGCCTTGGGGCCGCCGAACGCCGCGATGTCCTCTTCCAGCATGCGGGCGGTCACCGGGCCGGTGTACTTGCGTGCCACCGCGCCATCGGGGCGGATCAACCAGGTGGTGGGCAGCCCGCGGGGCGCACCGAAGTCCTTCGGCGGCGAATAGACGTCCACGCGCGCGACTGGGTACGCCACCGGCCGCTTGGCCAGGAACGCACGCAGGTCACTCTCGCTGGTGTCCTCGTAGGCCAGGCCGATCACCGCGATGTGCTGGCGCATGGCCGCCAGCGCCGAGAGTTCCGGCATTTCCTTCAGGCAAGGCCCGCACCAGGTGGCCCAGTAATTGACAATGACCCACTTGCCACGCTGCTGGGCCAGATCATAGGCGGCCCCGTCCAGAGTGGTCACCTGCAGCGCCGGCCGCGCGGCCGACGGGGCAGAGGTCGGCACCTTGGACGCTGCCGGCGTGGCCGGGGCGGACGCGGGCGCAGCGGGCTGCGGCGACCGCGAGCAGGCGGCCAGCAGGACCAGCAGCAGGGGGACAACGACAGGCAGGCGCATGGGGTTCATTCCTCCGGGATCCCGGCATAGACAGCGGAAACGGGTTGCCGCAGGCGCTCCTGCAGCGGCGCGCGCAACTGCGCCATCGCCCTCCGCACCGCCACGCCCAGCGCGTCGTCCGGCTGCGGAATCGGGACATCGACCGCGGGAATGCGCAGCTGGGCGGCTTCATAGAGTTCTTCAAGACGCACGTCGTCGAGATCGCGGGCAAGCAACCACTGGCCGTTCTCGGCCAGCTGCAGCACGCGGATATCCGCCATCCGGCCCAGCAGCGCCTGCACCATGCTGTCGGTCAGGCTGGGCTCCAGCGCCTGGATCTGCTCCCCGGTCAGGCCCTCGCCGCGCATCCGCGCCTGCTGGAAACGGCCCAGCATGCGCAGCAGGCCATACAGCTCGTGGCCATGCGGCAGGCGCAGGGCCTTCGGCTGGTAGCGGAACGCCGACATAGACGAGGCCAGCGACGCGCCGAACAGGATCGACACCCAGCTCAGGTAGATCCACAGCATCATGATCGGCACCAACGCCACCGCGCCGTAGATCCTCTGGTAGGAATCGAAACTGCCGAGGTACATCCCCAGCCCCGATTTCACCGCTTCGAACAACACCACCGACAGCAGCGCGCCGGCAACCGCATGGCGCCAGGCCACCGTGCGGTGCGGCACCACTTTGAACACCGTCGCGAATGCCAGCAGCTCGATCGCCATCGGCGCCAGCCGCAGCATCAGCGCCTCCAGCCAGCGCCCGGGCAGGGTTTCGAAGATGGCCAGCGCGAAGAACCGGGTGGACAGTGCCAGGCTGGCCGCGGCGACCAGGGTCCCGAGGGTCAGCACCGTCCAGTAGACGAGAAAGCGCCCCAGCTTGGGCCGCGCGGTGGGCACCCGCCAGATCCGGTTGAAGATGGCCTCGATGCTGCTCAGCGTCACCAGCAGCGAGACGATCAGCGCCAGCGCGCCAGCGGTGGTCAGCGACTTGGTGTTGGATGAGAAATCGGTGAGGTAGCCAGACACCGCCTGCGCGGCGCGCGGCACGAAGTTGGCGAAGATGTAGCCGCTCAGCCGCGCGCTCCACGCATCGAACACCGGGAAGGCGGACAGCACGCCGAACGCGACCATGGTCAACGGCACCAGCGCGAAGGCGGTGGTGTAGGACAGCGCGCCGGCGGCCTCGAACAGGCGGTCGTCCAGGAACCGCCGCAGCACGAAACGGCCGAAACTGCCGGCACGCGCCGGATCGCGCAGGCGTTCGCTCCAGCGGTAGAGGGAATCCAGCGGCTCCATCCGGCAAGGGTAACCGATGCCACGAATGCACCGCTTGCTCTATGCTGCGGCGTCCCCGCACGATTGGCGCGCATGTCCGACATCCTGGTCCTGTACTACAGCCGCGGCGGTTCGGTAGCCCGGCTGGCCCGGCAGATCGCACGCGGCATCGAGGAAGTGGATGGCATGCAGGCGCGGCTGCGCACGCTGCCGCCGGTGGCACCGGTCACCCAGGTCGCCGCCCCGCCCGAGCCCGAGGAGGGCGCTCCCTACGTGGACAAGCGCGATCTGGCGGAATGCGCCGGTCTGCTGCTGGGCAGCCCGACCCGCTTCGGCAACATGGCCGCGCCGGTCAAGCATTTCCTCGACACGCTCGGCGCCGAGTGGGCCAGCGGCACGCTGGTCGGCAAGCCCGCCGCCGCGTTCACCTCCACCGCCACGATGCACGGCGGCCAGGAATCCACCCTGCTGACCATGCTGGTGCCGCTGCTGCACCACGGTTGCGTGATCGCGGGCATCCCGTTCACCGAAGCGCCGCTCAACACCACCCGCACCGGCGGCACGCCCTACGGCGCCAGCCACGTGGCAGGCGTGGACGACCGGCCCGAGCTGAGCGATGACGAAGCCCAGCTGGCGCGCGCGCTGGGGCGTCGCGTGGCGCAGCTGGCGCGGAAGCTGCAGGCATGAGCGCACGCGCCTACCTGGCGGCGACGCTGTTCGCCCTTGCTGCACTGTTCGTCGGCTGGTCGCTGGGGCATCCGCACCCGCTGGCGGGGTTGCTTGCCTTCGCGCTGCCGCCCATGCTGCTAGCGCTGGCCGCGCTGCGCGGCTGGCACCGCGCCGGCTTCACCGCCGGCGTGCTGGCGCTGCTGTGGTTCAGCCATGGCGTCATGCTGGCCTGGTCCGAACCCGGGCAGCGGTGGCTTGCGCTGGCGGAAGTCGGGCTGGCGCTGCTGGTGGTGCATGCCGCCTGCCTGCCCGGCATGCGCGCGCGCCGCGAGAGCCGCCAACGAAAGTCATGACCGGCGATCCGCGCATGGCCGGGCTGGCCCCGGCGCTGGTCGCGACGGTGCACGCCGGTGCCCGTGCCCTGCGCGACGGCGACCCGGGGCGTGCCGAAGCGCTGCTGCGGCAGGCCTGCGGGCAGGCCCCCGGCCATCCGGAGCCACTGCGCTACCTCGCCATCGTCCAGCTGCATACCCGCCGCGCGGCGGAGGCCGTTGCCACCCTGCAGCGCGCGCTGGCGCTGGCCGGCGACGACGCCCTGCTGCAAAGCGACCTCGGGACCGCGCTGTCGGCCTGCGGACGGCGCGACGAGGCCCTGGCCAGCTGGCGGCGCGCCTGCGCGCTGGATCCGACGCAACCCACGCCCTGGTTCAACCTGGGCCGCAACCTGCAGCAGGACGGCGACACCGAAGCCGCCATCGATGCGCTGGAAGCGGCCGTCTCGCGGGCACCCCACCTGTTGCCCGCGCTGGTGCTGCTGGGCGATGCCCTGGTCCACGCTGGTCGTTTCGATGCCGCTGCCGCCCGCTACCGCGCGGCGCTGGGTCTGCACCCGGCCTGCGGCGACGCCTGGCGCGGGCTGTCCAACATCAAGACGGTACCGCTGGGGGCCGCCGATGCGCTGGCCCTGCGCGCACAGTTGCAGCGGCGCGACATCGCACCGAACGACCGCGTGGCGATGGGCCACGCACTGGGCAAGCTGGAAGAGGACCGCGGCGACTTCGCCGCCGCCTACGGGGCCTTCCGCGAGGCCAATGCCCTGCAGAAGCGACTCACACCCTGGCGCGCGGATGCGTTTGAACGTTTCGTGGACGAGGCGCTGGCCGCCACCGCCACGCTGCCGGCACCACTGGATCCGACGCTCGGTCGTGAAACCCTCTTCATCGTCGGCCTGCCGCGCTCGGGCTCCACCCTGTTCGAGCAGATCCTGGCGGCACATCCCGATGTGGAAGGCGCCGGCGAACTGCCGGACCTGGGCATCGTGCTGCAACAGGAATCCCTGCGCCGCGGCCAACCCTACCCCCAGTGGGTACCGCAGGCCACGGCCGGCGACTGGGATCGCCTGGGCCGCGACTACCTGGCCCGCACCGCGCGCTGGCGCGCCCGCCGGCCGCGCTTCACCGACAAGCAGCCGGACAACTGGAAGCACGCCGGCGTGCTGCGCGCCATGCTGCCCGGCGCGACAGTGGTGGAGACGCGGCGCGATCCGGTGGAGACCGCCTGGTCCTGCTACAAGCAGCAGTTCTACGCGCAGCCGCACTTCGCCAACGACCTCGCGGACATCGCCTGCTACCTGCGCGGCAGCACCCGGGCGATGGATCTGTGGCGCGTCCGCGCGCCGGGACAGGTCCGGCTGCACCGCTACGAAGCCCTGCTGGACAACCCCGAGACGCGCATCCGCGCCCTGCTGGACGACTGCGGACTGGCATTCGATCCCGCCTGCCTCGTCTCCCACCGGACCCAACGCAGCGTGCGCACCGCCAGCGCCGCCCAGGTCCGCGAACCCCTGCGCGCAGGCACCGCCCGGGCGCTGGCCTATGGCGCCCTGCTGGAACCGCTGCTGGGGATGCTGGGCCCGCTGACCGGCTGACCGGCTGACCGGGTGAACGCCCGCGGGTTTTGGCGGACAATGCCGCCATGGACAACCTGCTCATCGTCACCACCGGCGGCACCATCGACAAGATCTACTTCGACGACAAGTCGGACTACCAGATCGGCGACCCGCAGATCGGCATGATCCTGCGCGAGCTGGGGGTGGGCTTCCGCTTCACCATCATCCCGATCCTGCGCAAGGATTCGCTGCACATCACCGACGACGACCGCGAGCTGATCCGCGCCACCATCGCCGCGCAGCCGGTGCGCCACGTGCTGGTGACCCACGGCACCGACTCGATGGTGGCCACCGGCAAGGTGCTGCAATCCATTACCGGCAAGACCATCGTGATGACGGGCGCGCTGAGCCCGGCCGGCTTCCGCGGCTCGGATGCCGAGTTCAACATCGGCTGTGCCATCGGCGCGGTGCAGTCGCTGCCGGAAGGCGTGTACATCGCGATGAACGGGCGCATCTGGTCGCCCGATCACGTCCGCAAGAACGTCGCCGCCAACCGGTTCGAACCCGCCGAATAAGCGCAAGGGCCGCTCGCGCTCCTCGCGACCGGCGCCTGCCGCTCACCGCTCCCGCAAAGAAAGACCCCGGCCGAAGCCGGGGTCTGGGTACCGCGTGTTGCTGCGTGGCTCAGTTGGTGCCGTAGGTCAGGGTGACCCCGGAGAACGCCGAGTACGCATAGACCCGGATGTAGTAGGTCGTGTTGCTGGTCGGGGTCAGCGTGCAGGTCTCGGCATTGCCGGTCTTGTACGGACGGCAGGTGTAGCTGGTGGTGGTCGGCGCGCTGCCCGCGCGGACGTACAGGTCGGCGTCGCCGGTGCCACCGGCGATGCTGATGGTTGCCGTCTTGCCCGCAGCCACCGCCAGCGTGTAGGTGCTGGACCAGCTGCCCGTGGACACGGTGGGCAGGTTCACCGTGGTGCTACCACCGCCGCCACCACCGCCGGTGGTGTAGTCACCCACCAGGCTGACGCCGGAGAACGCCGAGTAGGCCTTCAGGCGCACGTAGTACGTGCCGGCCGACGGCGTGGCGAACGAGCAGCTTTCCGCATTGCCGGACTTGTACGGACGGCAATCGTAGGAGCTGTCGGTCGGGGCGCTGCCGAACTTCACGTACATGTCGGCATCACCGGTGCCGCCCGACATGTTGAAGGTCAGATTGGTCGCGCCCGACGGCACGGCCAGCGTGTAGACGACTTCGCCGCCGGTGCTGGCCGACAGGCCGGTGACGGTGACGCCCTTGGTCAGCGTGCCGCCGGTGCTGCCACCGCCACCGCCACCGCCGCCACCGGTCGGGCAGGACACGCCGACGGCATTGAAAGCAGCGGTGACATCGGCCTTGGTGTAGCCCAGGTCGGTCGCCGCGGTTTCCACGCCGCAGGCCGCGCTGTTGAAGGTGCTGCTGGCCGTCCAGTAGTTGGCATTGGCCCGCGCGAACACCTTGAACGCCTTCGGCACGCCCCAGCCTGCGGTCTTGGCCAGCACACAGAACGCCTTGTTGTACACACCCGAGCTGTAGTGCACGTCCAGCCCGCTGGTGTAGTTGGCGGCGTTGTCGATCGATGCGCCGTCCTGGGTCGGGTTGCACATGTAGCGCAGTGCACCGCTGCCCTTGAAGATCTCGCTGCCCACCAGGAAGTCGTTGGTGCCCTTCCAGTAGTACTCGGTGGCTTCACCGCCCATGTCGGAGAAGGCCTCGTTGATGCCGCCCGACTGGCCGGAATAGGTCAGGTTGGAATGCTGCTCGGTGAAGCCGTGCGACACCTCGTGGCCGGCCACGTCAGCGCTCACCAGCGGATAGAAGGTGCTGGCGCCGTCACCGAAGCTCATGGTCGAGCCATCCCAGAAGGCGTTTTCGTAGTTGGTCTTGTAGTGCACGCGCATGACCAGCTGGAAGTTGAGCGCGTTGTAGCCGGTATAGGCCGGGTACATGTTGGTGATCACGCCGCCGAACTGGAAGGCGTCGTTGATCGGCGAATACCCGCCGTTGACGGTCTTGTAGGTGTTGCGCGGGCAGGTGTAGGCGTAGGCCGTGGTGCCGGTGGTGCCACCATTGAGGTTGACCGCCTTCACATTGGCGTTGTTCATCGTGCAGGTGCTGCCGGACTGGGCGACGTCCATGTAGCCGTAGATCCCGCCCGAACCCCACTCGTACTGGCCGGTCTTGGTGTTGCCGCCAGGACCGGTGCCAACCAGCGCATGCTGCAGGTTCTCCCACTGCTTGATGACCTGACCGCTGATCGCATCGATCATGAGGATCGGCCGGGTGGGATTGCCAGCCGGCGAATCGGCGAAGAAGGTGACCGCATAGGCCAGATGCGCCTTGCCGGCATCGTCGATGAAGATCACCAGGTCCGACTTCTCGTTGCGGGTCTGCATGGCCGACAGGCTATTGCCCAGCGCGATGCGCTTGCCGGCGACCAGCGCCGCGGCCTTGGTCAGCTTGGGCGTGGTGGAGGCGATGTCGCGCTCGATGCCCGACACCATGGTGCCGAACAGGGCGCGCACGTTGCCCGCGCCATCTTCGCTCACCACGACGCCCTGGCCGAAGATCGGGATGCCGCGCCAGGCCTGGTCGTAGCGGTAGTTGCGCACGCCGTGGTCGGCGCGGGTGGCACGCATGAGCAGCGTGCTGCTGGCATCAGCCCCTACGAACTGGGCATGGCGGCGGTTCGCCATGGTGGCAACGCCCTGCGTTGCGGTCAGCGCTTGGTATTGCTGGCGCAGCTGGCTGAAATCACGCTGGTGCAGGTCAACGCGGTTCGCGGCCTGCGCGCCCGAGGTGGCAAGCGCAAGCACGATGGCGGCGCCAAGCAGGTTGGTGGTGGTGAAACGGTTCACTGGCATTACCCCTGGGTTGTTGGTTGAGTGGCCGCGAGCGCGGCTGACGGACGAACAACGGCACAGCCCGCCTGCGGGCCCCCGGCGTGAACCACCGTGTCATTGCGGCGCAGGCGTCGCCACGAGAACCTGAACGGAAACCGAAGCGATGACCGATAGTTAGCAGGGATTGGGCGCGCCCTAAAGATAGATTTGTTATTTATAAATAACTTTTGGTTATTTATATGGCGTGATGCAGCAGAAATGCGGCCTCCGCACCTGGAGACGATCTATTTCGATCCGTTGCTACGGCCGAAGGAACTGACCTGCCGCTGAATTTGCGGCATCGCAGCACACGATTCCGCTACCACGGCACGTCACATTGTGACCCTCAAAGGCTAGCCCAATGGTCACGCATCGCGTGACCTGCAACTCAGAACATTCCGGTTTCGAGCCTTGCCACGTCGGACATCAGCGTCTGGTTCCACGGCGGGTCGAACACCAGCTCGATGTCGGTGGCGACTACCGTCGGGATCTTTTCCAGCTTGGCGCGGACATCGTCCACCAGGATGTCGCCCATACCGCAACCCGGCGCCGTCAGGGTCATGCGCACCCGCACGCCCCGGCCCTCCCGGCCTTCCGGCTGGTACAGCTCGGCAAGGTAGACCAGGCCGAGATCCACGATGTTGACCGGGATCTCGGGATCGAAGCAGGTGCGCAACTGCTCCCACACCACGCGTTCGACGTCGGCATCGGTGGCACCTTCCGGCAATTCCAGCGGCTCGGCCGGCTGTTTGCCGATGGCATCGCCATCCTCGCCCGCGATGCGCATGAGGTTGCCTTCCACGAACACCGTCCAGCTGCCGCCCAGCGCTTGGGTGATGTAGCCCACAGTGCCGGCCGGCAAGGTGACCTGGTCGCCCTGCGGCACGAGGACGGCGGCGCAATCGCGCTCGAAACGGACGGGTTCGCTGCTGCGGGAATACATGGCGTAATGGGATGGAGAGGCCGAATCCGTACCATTCTAGTCCCAATCACGTTGCCCGTCCGTGTCCGCGGTGGGATCATCGCCGGCCCACTGCCTGGCCCCTCCCGATGCCCAAGCCCTCCGCGCCCCGCTGGTATGCCCTGCCGCTGCTCGTCCTAGGCGCCGCGGGCTTTGCCGCCTTCTGGATGCTGGCGGCACTGGCACTGGACGGCCTGTGCGCCTGGCTGGCACCGCTGGCGGCCGTGGACATGCTGCTGCTGCTACGCATTGCCAAGTGGCCGGCAGGCCCGGCCCGGGCAGCCTGGGCGGCACTGGCCACCGCCGGGGTGGTGGCCGCCGCCAATTTCCTCATCGTGGCGGGCCAGGTCGGCCAGAACTTCGGGCTCCGGCCTTGGGAGTCCGCGCTGCTGCTGGGGCGCGATTATGCGTGGCTGCTGCTGCGTTTGACTGCCGACCGCCTCGATATCGCGCTGTGGACGGCGGGCGTGCTGGTGGCGCTATGGGCCGGCCTCAGTGGCCGCCGTCCAGCGCCTTCAGCTCGCTGACCAGCGCATTGGCCATCTCCGCGCCGTCGCCGTACAGCATGCGGGTGTTATCGGCATAGAACAGCGCGTTCTCGATGCCGGCAAAGCCCGTGCCCTTGCCGCGCTTGATGACGATGGTGTTCCTGCTGTTCACCACGTCGAGGATCGGCATGCCGTAGATCGGGCTGGCCGGGTCCGTCTTCGCCACCGGGTTGACCACATCGTTGGCGCCGATCACCAGCGAGACGTCGGTGTTGGCGAACTCGGGGTTGATGTCGTCCATGTCGGCGATCAGGTCGTACGGCACGCCCGCCTCGGCCAGCAGCACGTTCATGTGCCCGGGCATGCGGCCGGCGACCGGATGGATGGCGAACTTCACCTTCACCCCGCGCTCCATCAGCCGCTGGGCCAGCTCCCAGATCTTGTGCTGCGCCTGCGCCACCGCCAAGCCGTAACCCGGCACGATCACCACGCGCTCGGCGTAAGCCATCATCGCCGCCACGTCGGCGGCCTCGATCGGCTTCATGGACCCGCCGATGGCCTGCATCGCGGACCCGCCCCCGCCGAAGTTCGAGAACAGCACGCTCTTGATGCTGCGGTTCATGGCCTTGGCCATCAGCCGGGTCAGCAGCATGCCCGCTGCGCCGACCATGGTGCCGGCGATGATCAGCGCCTCGTTGCCCAGCACGTAGCCTTCGAATGCGACTGCGAGGCCAGTGAACGCGTTGTACAGCGAGATCACCACCGGCATGTCGGCACCGCCGATGGGCAGCGTCATCAGCACGCCCAGCACCAGCGCCAGTGCGAAGAACGCGGCGATCCACGGCAGCGCCAGCGTGTGCAGGGCCATGACGCCGCAGCCCACCGCGGCAATGGCCACCAGCGCGTTGAACCACTGCTGGCCGGGGAAGGTGTAGCGCTTGTCCATGCGCCCGTCGAGCTTGGCCCAGGCGATCACCGAGCCGGTCAGCGACACCGCGCCGATCAGCGCACCGACCACGGCCAGCACCAGGGTCAGACGCGGCGGCGCCAGCGCCCCCGCCATCGACAGCCGCACCAGCTCGACCGCGCCGATAGCCGCCGCGCTGCCACCCCCCATGCCGTTGAACAGCGCCACCATCTGCGGCATGTCGGTGATCGCCACCTTCCGGCCCCAGATCCAGTTCAGCCCCACGCCGATCACGATGGCGGTAATCATCAGCCCGATGTTGTGCAGGCCCGGCAGGAAGAAGGTGGCAAAGGTCGCGATCAGCATGCCCACGCCCGCCCACTGGATGCCGCTGCGCGCGGTCTTCGGGCTGGCCATGCGCTGCAGGCCGAGCAGGAACAGGGTGGCGGCGACGAAATAGCTCAGCTTGACCAGGGTGAGGACGCTCACTTGCCGCCCTCCTGCTTGCTGGACTTGAACATCTCCAGCATGCGCTCGGTCACCACGTAACCGCCGGCGGCATTCCCCGCACCCAGCAGCACGGCGACAAACCCCAGCCCCTGCTCCAGCGGCGTCTGGGCATGGCCCAGCACGATCATGGCGCCGATCAGCACGATGCCATGGATGAAGTTGGAGCCCGACATCAGCGGCGTATGCAGGATCACCGGCACCCGCGCAATGATCACGTTTCCGGCGATCGCCGCCAGCATGAAGATGTACAGCGCCACGAACCCGTCGCCCATCGCCCCGTCTCCAGCCCCGACTGGTCAGGATCATAAGGGTATCCGGAATCTGGTGTGGGATTTGGCTTTCAGGGGTTTTGTAGCCATCACTTCAAAAGATGGATTTTACTGTTGGATTCGAGGGTGTATGTGTTAGAGTGAAAGTCGGATTTCAGTGTGGGTTCGCCCGAGGTGCTGAGTGACCGACTTCCTGCAATTGCCCAGTCTGAAGACGCTTGAAGTCGTCAGCGACGGAGACCGCTACGCCGTCAAAGCCGAGGGCGTTTCGACTTGGATTGTGTGCCCCTTGTGCAAGCGCGGTCGCTTGTACGGCCACGGTTCGCAGGAGCAGTCGTTCCAAGACACACCCTCGCACGGCAAGCCGGTCGAGGTCTTCATCCAGCGCCGCCGCTATCGCTGCCAAGGCTGCGGCAAGACGCTGTTTGAGCCGGTGGCCGACTTCGATGGCAAGCGCCAAGCCACAGCGCGTCTGGTGGCCCACATCCGCAAGGAGAGCTTCACCAAGACCTTTGCCGCTTTGGCGCGGGAAGTGGCGCTGGACGAGAAGACGATCCGCCATATCTTCGATGACTTCGTCGAGGAGTTCGAGGCCAAGGTCCGGTTTCGGACACCCCGCATCCTCGGCATCGACGAACTCAAGATCATTGGCGACTACCGGGCGATGCTGACCAACGTCGAGCGCAAGACCGTGTTCGACATCCGGCCAAGCCGCAAGAAGGAAGACTTGCTGCCCTATTTCCGCACCCTGCGGAACAAGGACACCATCGAGTGGGTGGCGATGGACATGTATGCCGTCTACAAGCAGATCGTGAAGGGCACGCTGCCAGATGCGCGGATTGTGGTAGATCGCTTCCATATCCAGCGGATGGCCAACGACGCGCTGGAGAAGCTTCGCAAGGGCATCCGCAAGGACTTGCCGGCCCGGCAGCGCCTGAAGCTCAAGGACGAGCGATTCCTGTTGCTCAAGCGACAGCACGACTTGAAGGGCAAGGACATGGAACGGGCCCTGGAGTGGTTCCGCCAGTTCCCCCAGCTTGGGGAGGCACATGCGCTGAAGGAAGGCTTCCTGTCGATCTGGGATCACAAGACTCGAACGGATGCCGAAGCAGCTTGCACAAAGTGGCTGGCCAACATTCCGGCGGAATTGTCGCCGACCTTCAAGGACCTCACTACTGCGGTGCACAACTGGCACGAGGAAATCTTCGCGTACTTCGAGCAGCCCATCACCAATGCCTATACTGAGTCCGTCAACCGACTGGCCAAGGACATGAACCGTATGGGCAGAGGCTACAGCTTCGAGGTGATCCGGGCGCGGATGCTCTACAACGCCAAGGCACGCAAGGATGGCTCGGTCATCGAGACTGTGGAGGTCGATGACGATGGCCTGGTGACCACGAACTTCGAGTTCCAGCGGATGACCATGGCTTCGATGAATCAGAAAAAGCGCGTCAAGCGCGTGGTCGAGTATGGGCCTTACATCCCGACGCTGGTGCAGCTGCTTGAAGAGGGGTATTTCGATTAAGCGATCGTGTAGCTATCTGTGCTGGAGTTCCTGCTGAAGGTTTGTGGCAGAGGCTGGCGTAAGTACCAGATCAAAACCACTTGTCGTGGTGATGCAAACACTCTCGGATCTTGTGCCTTTTGCCGCATAGATTTTTCTGCCTTGGGGCGATGAAAACCAACCAATGCGCATCACCCCAGTCGAGATGCCGTTTGTTCTAGTTGCCAGGAGTTGATCAACTTGTTTGGGCGAACAACGCTCAGCAGTCATGATGTCTGTTTTGTCTACTGCAGCGCTATACGGCCAAATGCCATTTACCTCAAGCGTCTTTTCATCAACTGTAACTTCGAGGGTGACTAGGAGCACAGCAACCAAAATAAATAATGCGGAACCGAGAATAATGAGCGGCCAAAGCGCCAGCGAAACACGTGATGCAATACCTAACTGCTTCTGCCGATAAAGCAGCACAAAGCCGAGTAAGATAGGGGGAAGAGCGAGGATGCCGAGAAGCATCCACGCCTCGGCCCCATCAACAGGGATGCTAATAGTCACGATCAGCTGAGTCCTGCCGCACGTAAGGCGTATGCGGTTGTTGCATTCACCACTTGCTCGGCTTCTTCATCGCGAACTGTAATAAGGTCGTTTTGGCGGAGAGCGAGTACGAGTGAACGAACCTCGTGACTGATTAGATCCTTAACTACGTAGTTGGTGAGGCCGTCATTGCGCGCAAGCTTGCTAAACCTAACAGCACGTTGGGCATCCCGCATAAGAACAGGGTCGAGCTTGGCTAATTTTCCGGCTGTTCCTGCTTTCGTTTCCATTGGCGCAGCTACGTCGCTAACAGTGACCGCTACGGAGACCGCAGCTGCAATGGTGAAGCCGAGATCGATCGCAACTGTTACGGCAATCACGACTGAAATATACGCAACAACGATCGCTGCGATTGCACACGCGACTACAGCTGTGCATGCTGCCAAGGATGCATGTTGCGCTTCAAGTACTTGAGTGATTATGGCAATGTCATCTTCACTTACTGGGTATCCGGTATCACTCAAGGAATCCGCCAGTGCTTTTCGCTCAATCGTCGTGAGGTTTGAGCAAGAGCCGCCAGTAACCAACTTTCGTATTTCCTCGATATTGTCCTTTAACAAAGCAGAAATGCGGCTTTCAAGTCGCGATGGATCCCGCTCTTCAAGCAGCCCCGTGCTCTTTAGGCTCGCAATCACTGATGAATAGTCACCTTCCTCAAGGCTTTTTTGCACTGATGGGTTTGTAAGCGCACGAAGGAGCATTACGGATTCATCTCGCAGGGTCGTATCAGACGCATCGATCCCGTGCTCATGAAAGTATGCGGTTGGACTTTGGAAAAATTTGTCTGACTCAATCTTTGAGCTGCGAACGTCTTCAATAACACCGAGAACATTTGAAAGCGTTGGAATGACCGGCGTGGGGACGCCTGCTCGCAAAAGCGGCAATGAGAATTTCTCGGTGGCGCGTGCCGTTGTTGCAGCAACGCTGCCGGGCGTTCCATATAAACGCTCTGCGCCTGCTGCGACAGGAAGCGCCGCTGCGCCTGAAATCAATGTGCTCTTGATGAATTTTCTGCGGTCCATGAGCGAGCTTCCTTCTTCAAGAATTTAAGGCTAAGCACCCTGCCTAACGCGGCGGTATAACATGCTGTTCGATGGCGCGACTTAGGACGAAGCGACTAGTAACTTCGGGTATGTAGCGCTCATAGCTCCCCAGAATCGCGCCCTTGATTTCATCATCCTGGTGCAGCATGGCGCATGCTTGGCAAATGTGAACCACTCCTTCGAGTTTTTGTTTTCCCCGTTCACCAAGGACTCTACTGATGATTTGATGTGGGCCATCGACACGAAGCCAAATCTTCATGAAATCGTTGACCTGGTTCCTGTAAAGATCTCCCATGTTTCCATCGCTTGCGCTGCCCAAACGCATTTCAGGAATGTGCTCGAGTGTAAGGCCGCAGCAGGCAGATAAATTGTCGTGTGGTGTAATTACGACATTGTTGAATACCTGGTTGCATCCGCGGTAGTCGTCCTTGAGGGAGTCAGCTTGCCGCCTAGATTCGGCATCTGCATGAAATGGCATCCACGTATTTGACTGCAAGTTGAAGTATGCGCATTCGGAGAGCTGTTTTATGGCCGGATCAGATGTCATTCGCCTTAGACAATCAGATTCCTCATTGTCCACTTCAACAGTGACCAATGTATGGATTCCACTCTCCACCGCCACGAATGCTGCATTGACGACGCTTTCATGAGGCACCCACTCCTGATGATCAGCGCCCGTGCTGATATTAAGCTCATTAAGCCCAGCGTCTTTGAGTTTCCCAATCAACTCCTTGGCGTATTTTTTACTCTTGCCCCAAGAGCCATTGCTAACCACTCGTGTAAGCAGACCTAAACTCGATGCATGAGCGACAGCTTGAACCAAATCGTCCTTCAAGATCGTCGCCTCACCGCCACTGAATGACACAAGGCGGAGATCAGGAAATGATTCGTGCGCTTCGGAAATGCGCTTGAGAATCGACTCTAGGGGGAGTCGCCCTGTAACGCGCGGGCTCGACTCAAAGCAGCACTGCTTACAAGCGGCAGTACATGTATATGTGCAAAGAATGGTAAGGGTGTGGGGTGAGACAAGGCTTTCGTCCATGGTTATAGCCCCATCCATATGCCATCACTCCTACTGATAAAAACGACGACTGCCTATCGTTAGCCACGCGGCGACTGCGGCAACCGCGATGGTCGAAAGAAAAAGCAAGGGGAGTGCATATGCCGGATACAGCAAGCTACCAATTCCGCCCAAAAGGAAAACCAATGGGAGAATCAGCATCCTGCGTCCAACCCAGCCATGCAGCCGCGCGGGATTTTCGACCCTGCTGTAGTCAACGATGTTCAGGGGCCTGCCCTCCTTGGTCACTGAAATCCCAAGGGCCAGAACGAACAGCACAGGAACCACGATTAGCTGCACTACGCCAAGGATCTTTAGCTCATTCATAGTCGAGGCCTATGGATGTGTTCGCTGTAAGCGTGGTAATCGCCGAATCCCCACGCCGGCACGCTAACCGAATCCTAGCCCTGTAACACCTAGTTGTCTATCTCGCGACGTCGCGCGGCCAGAGACACTTCCCACATTGGATGGCGGCAGCGCACGGATCAGCAAATACCAGAAACCTACAACCCGGAGGTAACAGGTAGGATCTGGTTAGGGCTGGCTCCCCACACTGAAATCCGGATACCCGATCATAACCGCCCCTGAACAGGGCAGGAAGCAGGTCAACCGCACCCCACATGCCGCGTTGACTTGCTGCAACCGCGAAGGTTGCGTGCCGACATACCCCGCTCACAAGGAGAGCCCCATGTCACGTTGCGTCTATCTCTTCCCCCTGCTGCTGGCCATCAGTCCCGTCGCCCTGGCGCAGAGCACTCCGCCCGATCGCGGTGACCGCATCGAACAGCGGCTTGACCAAAAGGGCGACCGCATCGAGCAGCGGCTGGACAACAAAGGCGATCGCATTGAACAGCGCTCCGATCAGCGCGCTGCCCATGCCGAAGCAAACGGCCACCCGGAGCGTGCAACCCGGCTGGATGCCAAGGGCGAACGCATCCATCAGCGCCTGGATAAAAAAGGTGCGCGCGTCAATGCCCGCCTCGACCAGCGTGGCGCACGGCTCGATCGCCGCTGGGATCGCCGGCACTGAAAGCGCACCAGCCGGTCCCGATGCGTTCGGTCAACCGATTCCGCACGTGGGCGTTATGACGGCATGAGCCCAACGAAAGGGTTTTGCCGGCCAGGGAGGGCCGGCGCCTTTGGCTGTGCATACAGATACCCACGCATTACCCCGCATCCGCCTGCAAGGTCACCATGTTGCTGCTCGCTCCCGATAAGCTTGCGCCGGTGAATGCCGACTCCCTACCACCGGGTGCGCCCGCCGCTTCCCTTGAGGACTTTTTGCGCCAGATCGAGGCGCGTGCGTTCCGTTTCGCGGAACTGGGCCTGCGCCACCGCGAGGACGCGCTGGACGCGGTACAGGATGCGATGCTGAAGATGCTGGCCTACCGCGACCGCCCGGCCTCGGAGTGGGGCCCGCTGTTCTGGAGCATCCTGCGCAACCGGATGGTGGACATGCAGCGCCGTGGCCTGTTCCGCCTGCGCTGGCTGCTGCCCGGCAGCACGGATCGCGACGGCGAAACCATCGACTGGGCCGACGACGCGCCGGACCCGGCCCGCCGCCACGATAGCCACGAGGCATGGGAGCGCATCAGCGCGGCACTGCGCGCGCTGCCCGCCCGCCAGCGCGAGGCGTTCACGCTGCGGGTGCTGGAAGAGCTGGACGTGGCCGACACCGCGCGGGTCATGGGCTGCAGCGAGGGCTCGGTAAAGACGCATCTGTCGCGAGCACGCGATGGGTTGCAGCGACAACTGGAGGACTTCCGATGAATACCCGACCGACGGACACCCCACCGAGGGATGCCATGGCCGCAGCCGCCTTCGATGCCGCGCTGCGGGCGCGCCACGCGGACGCCTTGGCGCAGCTGTCGCCGCAAGTGCGTGCCCAGCTGGCACAGCGCCGCAATGCGGCCCTGCGCGGGGAAATGACCACACGCTCGCCGCAGCGGCTGCGGCTGCGGCTTGCCGTGGCTGGCACCGCAGCGCTGTGTGCATTGGCGGTAGGGCTGCGCCTGACCCTGCCCACGCCGTCGGCCACCCCTGCCGCGATGTCCGCGCCCGCGCTGGCACAGGCCACCCCGACTACCGGCGGCAGCATGCCGCTGGACGAAGATCCCGATTTCTACGCCTGGCTGGGGTCCGCGGACGCGACCCGGCTGGCGATGGAGTAAGAAGCCATGACCCGTCGATTCACTGTCCTGCTGCTTGCCGCCTCCGCACTGACAGTACCCACCTTCGCCTTGGCGCAGGACGCCAAGCCCGACGCCCTGCCGGCCTGGGACCAGCTGACCCCGGCCCAGCGCGAATTGTTGATCGCGCCGGTGCGCGACCGCTGGAACCGCGAGCCGGAACGGCGCCCGCAGCTGATGGAATTCGCCAAGCGCTGGCAGACGATGCCGCCGCCCCAGCGCGAGCGTGCCCGTCAGGGCATGCGGCGCTGGGAGGGCATGACGCCCGAACAGCGCGAGCAGGCCCGGGCCCTGTTCCATGCCGTACGCGACATGGACAAGGACGCGCGTCGCGCGTTCATGGACAAGTGGCGGCAGATGAGCCCGCAGCAGCAGGCCGACTGGGTGAGGGCGCACCCCGCACCAGCGCATCCGCCCGGCGAATGATCAGCCGCCTGGGGTGGCCCGCTCCGGCCAGACCGTCCTGGCCAGCAGCTCGTCGTCCCAGTCGAAGACCAGAGCGCCGTCCTTCAGCAGCAGGGCAACAAAGTTGTAGACGTTGCGGGCGAACATCTCGCTGGCATGCTGCGCCCCCATCGATGCAAGGTTCAGCGGGCCGGCGACGGTCACGCCGCCTGCCTCCACCGTTTCGCCTGGCCGGGTGAGCTCGCAGTTGCCGCCGGTCTCGGCGGCCAGATCCACGATCACACTGCCCGGCTTCATGCCGGCCGCCATCGACGCGCTGATGATCTTCGGCGCCGGCCGGCCCGGTACGGCGGCCGTGCAGACGACCACGTCGATCGTCTTGAGGTGCTCGGCCAGACGGCGCTGCTGCTCGGCGCGCTCCTCGTCGGTCAGCGCGCGCGCATAGCCGCCCTCGCCCGCAGCGGACACGCCGAGGTCGAGGAACTTGCCACCCAGGGACTCGATCTGCTCGCGCGTTTCCGGCCGCACGTCAAAGCCTTCCACCGCCGCGCCCAGGCGCTTGGCGGTGGCGATCGCCTGCAGCCCGGCCACCCCGGCACCTACGATCAGCACCTTCGACGGGCGGATGGTGCCGGCCGCAGTGGTGAGCATCGGGAAGAAGCGCGGCGCCAGCTGCGCGGCGATCAGCACCGCCTTGTAGCCGGCCATGCCGGCCTGCGAGCTGAGCACATCCATGGCCTGCGCCCGCGTGATGCGCGGCAGCCGCTCCAGCGGGAAGGCCACGATACCGCGCTCGCGAATCGCCTCACCGCGGGCCGGGTCGGCCTGCGGCTGCAGGCTACCCACCAGTACCGCCCCGGGCTTGAGCGCGGCGATGGCCGCTGCAGACGGCGCCTGCACGCACAGCACGAGATCGGCCCCTGCCAAGGCATCTTCGGCCAGGACGGCACCCGCCTCGGCATAAGCCGCATCGGGAAAATAGGCGCCAGTGCCGATACCCGGCTGCACGCGCACGCGCGCACCGGCAGCGACCAGCTTTCGACAGGTTTCCGGCGTCAAGGCCACCCGCCGCTCGCCGGCCGCCGTTTCCCGCGCCACGCCCACGATCACCGTCATCGCCCGCCCCGCATCGGAATTGGATGCCGCATCCTACCGCTACCATGGCACACCCCCGCAAGCACGTCCCCGCCATGCTGACCCTCGCCGCCCTCGACCAGCGCCGCTCCACGCCTACCCGCCAACTTGGCCCGCCCGGCCCGGACGACGCCCAGTTGCTGCGCATGCTGAAAACCGCGGTGCGGGTGCCCGACCACGGCAAGCGGGTGCCGTTCCGCCTGCTGCGCATCACCGGTGACGCCCGCGTCGCGCTGGCGGACGCCGCCGAAGCCCGCCTGCGCGAGCGTGAACCCGAGGTGGGGGGCGGCGTGGTGGACAAGCTGCGCAGCCGCTTCACCGCGCCGCCGCTGACCCTGGCGGTGATCGCCCGGCTGGGGCCGGATGCGAAGATCCCCGAGGTTGAACGCGTCTCCACCGCCGCCTGCGTCTGCCTGCTGCTGCTCCAGGCCGCGCAGGCGGAAGGCTTTGGCGCGCAGTGGCTGACCGGCTGGCTGGCCTACGACCGCCCGTTCCTGGAAAACACGCTGGGCCTGGCGCCCGACGAGCAGCTGGTAGGCACCCTTGCCATCGGCACGGCCACGGTCGAGGTGCCAGAACGCGAGCGGCCGGACGTGGCGGCGCTGCTGACGGACTGGCGCCCGTAAGCCGATCGCAGGCGACGTCCTCCTACAATGGCGGAATGACGCAGCCCACGCTCCACCTCGTCGATGCCTCGCTGTACGTGTTCCGCGCCTGGCATTCGATGCCGGACGAGTTCCACGACGCCGACGGCTGGCCCACCAACGCGGTGCACGGCTTTGCGCGGTTCCTGCTGGAGCTGCTGGAGCGCGAGCGTCCGCAGCACATCGCCGTGGCCTTCGACGAAGCGCTGGACTCCTGTTTTCGCAACGCGCTGTACCCGGCCTACAAGGCCAACCGCGACCCGGCGCCGCCGGAGCTGCGCCGCCAGTTCGCGTGGTGCAAGGCGCTGTGCCAAGCGCTGGGTCTGCGCACGCTGGCGCACACCGATTACGAGGCGGACGACCTGATCGGCAGCGCCGTGCACCGCGCGCGCAGCCAGGGTTTCCGCAGCGTGATCGTGTCGGCGGACAAGGATCTGTCGCAGCTGCTGCACGCAGGCGACGAGCAGTACGACTTCGCCAAGGGCCAGCGCTGGGGCGCGGACGGCGTGAAGGCGCGGCATGGCGTGCATGCGCACCAGATCGCCGACTACCTGGCGCTCACCGGCGACGCGGTGGACAACATCCCCGGCGTCACCGGTATCGGCCCCAAATCGGCAGCGGTGCTGCTGGCCCACTTCGGCACGCTGGACGCGCTGCTGGAACGCATCGACGAAGTGCCTTTCCTGCGCCTGCGCGGGGCCGCCACGCTGGCGACGCGGCTGCGCGAACAGCGCGAGCACGCCCTGCTGTGGCGGCGGCTGACCACCATCGCGCTGGACGCGCCGCTGCCGGAGGGCGGCTTCGCCCGCACGGGCGGCGATGCCGGCGAGCTGGCGTCGCTGGCCGACTGGGTGAACTTCGGGCCGATGACGCGCAAGCGGCTGGCGGACGCGGCGGGGCTGTAGGGGCGCGACTCAATCGCGATGCCTTGCGGGTGCTTCTGCCTTCACTCGCACCCCCAACTCCTTTTCGAGCGGTGCAGCGCGGCCCCGACGGGGATTCGAGCACGCCCTGGATGGCGTGCGGCCGCGCATCGAAGCCGGATGCGGAGCCTAAGCGGCGAACCTTCGCCGGGGCCGCGCTGCACCGCGAACCAAAGACCATCGCCCGCCTGCGCTAGCATCGGCGCATGAGCAACCTCAAACAGACCCTCTACGAAGGCCAGTGGCTGCGGCTGGTGCGGATCGGCCATTGGGAATCCTGCGAACGCACCCACGGCCAGGGCATGGCGGTGATCGTGATCGCGGTGACGCCGGCGGACGAAGTCCTGTTCGTCGAGCAGTACCGCATCCCGCTGGGCGCACGCACCATCGAGATGCCGGCCGGGCTGGTCGGTGACGACCACGCCGAGGACACCCTGGCGGACGCCGCGCGGCGCGAACTGATCGAGGAGACCGGCTGGTCGCCGGGGCGGGTGGAGGTTCTGCTGACCGGCCCCACCAGTTCCGGCATGAGCAACGAGCGCATCGCCTTCGTCCGTGCGCGCGATCTGACCCGGGTTGGCGAAGGCGGCGGCGTGGACGACGAAAACATCCTCGTCCACGCGGTTCCGCGCGCCGAGGCACCGGCCTGGCTGATGCGCAAGCGCGCCGAAGGGTTCGAGCTTGACCTCAAACTGTGGGCCGGGCTGTGGATGATCGACCACAACCCGGACGGCAGCCCGGCGGCCTGACGGTCAGCCGGCGAAGCGGTCGGTCGCCCGCACCAGCGCGTCCACGTTCTCCGCCTCGAACGCGGAGTGGCCGGAGGTCGGGCTGACCACCAGCTCGGAGCCCGGCCACGCGGCGTGCAGATCGAACGCGTTCTGGATGGGGCAGACCACGTCGTAGCGGCCGTGCACGATCACGCCGGGGATGTCGTGGATGCGGTGCACGTCGCGCAGCAGCTGGTCCTCGACCTCGAAGAAGCCGCCATTGACGAAGTAGTGGTTCTCGATCCGCGCGAACGCCAGCGCGAACGCCGCATCGCCGTGGGTGTCGGCGTAGTCGTCCGGGATCCGCAGGTAGCTGGTGGCACCCTCCCAGATGCTCCAGGCCCGCGCCGCGTCCAGCCGCACCTGCGGGTCGTCCGAGGTCAGGCGGCGGTGGAAGGCGGCGATCAGGTCGCCACGCTCCGCTTCGGGGATGACTGCCAGGTAATGCCGCCACGCATCCGGGAACAGGCGCGAGGCGCCTTCCTGGTAGAACCAGTCCAGCTCCCAGCGGCGCAGCATGAAGATGCCGCGCAGCACCAGCTCGGTGACCCGCTGCGGGTGGGCCTCGGCATAGGCCAGCGCCAGCGTGGAGCCCCAGCTGCCGCCAAACACCTGCCAGCGCGCGATCCCCAGATGCTCGCGGAGCTTCTCGATGTCGGCCACCAGATCCCAGGTGGTGTTGTCCACCAGGTCCGCGTGTGGCGTGCTGCGGCCGGCCCCGCGCTGGTCGAACAGCACGATGCGGTACTTCGCCGGGTCGTGGAAGCAGCGCATCTTGTCACTGCAGCCGGCGCCCGGCCCGCCGTGCAGCAGCACCACCGGCTTGCCGTCGGGGTTGCCGCACTGCTCCCAGTACAGGGTGTGGCGGCCATCGACCTGCAGGGTGCCGGTCTGGTACGGGGCGATGTCCGGGTACAGCGTGCGCATGGGGCGTCCTCTTGGCGGATCGAGCCCCCATTGTAAAAGGCCGCCCAGCCGGCGCCGTGACGACGCGCCGTCAGGGCCGACGGCCCAGCGTCACCCGGTCGCGCTGTTCGAGATCGCGGTGGGTCGCCACGGCCTCGAAGCCGGCCGCGGCCAGCAAGGCCCGCACCGCGGGCCCCTGGTCCCAACCGTGCTCCAGCAGCAGCCAGCCCCTCGGCCGCAGGTGCGCGGGGGCGCCGTCCGCAAGGGTGCGGATCGCGTCCAGTCCGTCCGCGCCGGAGGACAGTGCCATCGACGGCTCGAACCGCAGGTCGCCCTGCTCCAGGTGCGGGTCGCCCTCGGCGATGTAGGGCGGGTTGCTGGCGATGAGATCGAACACCTCGTCGCCCAGCGGCTCCCACCAACTGCCGGGACGGAACACCACGTTGCCGAGCCCGTTGCGCTGCGCGTTGCCGCGTGCCACGTCCAGCGCCGCACGGCTGGCATCGGTGGCCACCACTTCCGCGCGCGGCCGCTCCCTGGCAATGGCCAACGCGATCGCACCGCTGCCGGTGCCCAGATCGGCGACGCGCACGGGCGCCTCGTCAGGCAGTCGTGCCAGCGCCAGTTCTACCAGCAGCTCGGTCTCCGGGCGCGGCACCAGGGTGGCCGGCGTCACCGCAAGATCCAGCGTCCAGAACCCGCGCGCGCCGGTCAGGTAGGCCACCGGCTCGCCGGCGATGCGTCGGGCCAGCAGTGTCCGGAACCGGTGGGCATCGGCCGGGGCTACCGCGTCCTCGGCATGGACAAACAGCCATGTTCGCGGCTTGTCCAGCACGTGCGCCAGCAGCAGGTCGGCATCGACGGGGTCGATCGCGAGGCGCGCCTCGGCCAGCAGGCCGGCGACGCGGGAGGAGGCATTGGTCATGCGGGGATGGTAGACGGGTCGTGCCGTGGCGCAATGGCGCTGCCGCTCACCTCCTTTATAGCCTTAATCTATTGATTAGATATTAATAATCAATTTCTATAATTGATTGGCGCGACCTATGATGGCCCCGTTGCAAAATCATCCACCCACCCCTACGGAGGAACACCCATGTCCCTGATCAATACCCAAGTCCAGCCGTTCAAGGCCAACGCCTACAGGAACGGCCAGTTCATCGAAGTCACCGACAAGGACCTGCAGGGCAAGTGGTCGGTCCTGATCTTCATGCCGGCCGCCTTCACCTTCAACTGCCCGACCGAGATTGAAGACGCCGCCGAGCACTACGCCGAGTTCCAGAAGGCCGGCGCCGAGGTCTATGTCATTACCACCGACACCCACTTCTCCCACAAGGTGTGGCACGAGACCTCGCCGGCCGTCGGCAAGGCGCAGTTCCCGCTGGTTGGCGACCCCACCCATCATCTGACCCGCGCCTTCGGCGTGCACATCGAAGAAGAGGGCCTGGCCCTGCGCGGCACCTTCATCATCGATCCGAACGGCACCATCAAGACGATGGAGGTCCATGACAACGCTATCGCCCGCGACGTCAGCGAGACCCTACGCAAGCTGAAGGCCGCCCAGTACGTGGCCGCGCACCCGAACGAAGTGTGCCCGGCCAAGTGGAAGGAAGGCGCCAAGACCATCGCCCCGTCGCTGGACCTGGTCGGCAAGATCTGATCCACCGCATCCCACGCACCCTCTCCTTCCGGAGAGGGCTGCGTGGAGCCGACGGCCGCCGTCGCCTCCCCGCAGCCCTTTCGCCCCGACCGCCCCGCGCCCCGCGCGGAATGGCGCCCCCTGCCCCCGATTCGGAAGTTCCTTGGAGACCGCCATGTTGGATGACGCCCTCAAAACCCAGCTTTCCGCCTACCTGGAGAAGCTGCAGCAGCCGATCGAACTGGTCGCCTCGCTGGATGATTCCCCAGCCTCGCGTGAGCTCGACGAGCTGCTGGGCGAGATCGCCGCGCTGTCGCCGAAGATCACCCGCGTGGCCGGTAACGACGCCCGCAAGCCGTCATTCCTGATCCGACGCGCGGGCAGCGACGTGCAGGTGGGCTTCGCCGGCATCCCGCTGGGCCACGAGTTCACCTCGCTGGTGCTGGCGCTGCTGCAGGTGGGCGGGCACCCGGTGAAGATCGACGAGGCGCTGGCGCAGCAGGTCCGCGACCTGCCGGGCGACTACGCCTTCGAAACCTTCATGTCGCTGCACTGCCAGAGCTGCCCGGACACGGTGCAGGCGCTGAATGCGATGAGCGTGCTGAATCCGCGCATCAAGCATGTCGCCATCGACGGCGCGCTGTTCCAGGCGGAGGTCGAGGCCAAGCAGATTCTCTCGGTGCCCACGGTCTACCTCAACGGCGAGGAATTCGACGCCGGGCGCATGAGCATCGAGCAGATCCTCGCCAAGCTCGATACCGGCGCCGCCGCGCGCGCCGCCGAGGCGCTGAAGGACCGCGAGCCTTACGACGTGCTGATCGTCGGCGGCGGCCCGGCCGGCGCCGCGGCAGCGATCTACGCTGCGCGCAAAGGCATCCACACCGGCATCGTGACCGAGCGCTTCGGCGGCCAAGTGCTGGACACGATGGGGATCGAGAACCTGCCGTCGGTGGAATACACCGAAGGCCCGAAACTGGCCGCCTCGCTGGAGTCGCACGTGCGCAGCTACGGCGTGGACATCATCACCGCGCAGCGCGCCAAGGCCCTGCACCCGGCCACCGCCGCCAGCGGGCTGGCCGGGATCGAACTGGAAAGCGGCGCCACCCTGCGCGCCAAAGCAGTGATCCTGGCGCCAGGCGCGCGCTGGCGGCAGACCGGCGTGCCCGGTGAAGCCGAATACCGCACCAAGGGCGTCACCTACTGCCCGCACTGCGACGGCCCGCTGTTCAAGGGCAAGCGCGTGGCGGTGATCGGCGGTGGCAACTCCGGCATCGAGGCTGCGATCGATCTGGCCGGCGTGGTGGACCATGTCACCGTGCTGGAGTTCGACGGCAAGCTGCGCGCCGACGAGGTGCTGCAGCGCAAGCTGCATAGCCTGCCCAACGTCACCGTGCACCTGAACGCACAGACCACCGAGATGCTGGGTGACGGCAGCAAGCTGACCGGGCTACGCTTCACCGACCGCACCAGCGGCGAAACGCAGGAGCTCCCGCTGGCCGGCGTGTTCGTGCAGATCGGCCTGCTGCCCAACACCGAATGGCTGCAGGGCGCGGTGGCGCTCTCCCCGCGCGGCGAGATCGTGATCGACGACCGCGGCCACACCAGCGTGCCGGGCGTGTTCGCCGCCGGCGATGCCACCACCGAGCCGTTCAAGCAGATCGTGGTGGCGATGGGTGCCGGCTCGACCGCCGCGCTGTCGGCCTTCGACTTCCTGATCCGCCACTCCGCCCCGGCGGACGTCGCCCAGGCGGCCTGAGCGATGGCCGCGCCGCTGCCACCGTTCGCCGTGCAGCGGCTCGACCACGTGGTGCTGCGGGTGCGCGACCTCGACCGCAGCGAGGCGTTCTACCGCGCGGTGCTGGGCTGCGAGGTCGCGCGCCGCCGCGACGACCTGGGCCTGCGCCACCTGCATGCCGGCGCCTCGATGATCGACCTGGTCGCGGTGGACGGCCCGCTGGGCCTGCGCGGCGGCGCGGCGGCAGGCGCGAGCGCCCGCAATCTGGACCACCTGTGCCTGCGCGTCGCGCCGTTCGACGAAGCGGCGCTGGTCGCCCACCTCGCCGCGCACGGCCTGGCGCCGCACGGCCCGGCCACCCGCAACTTCGGCGCCGAGGGCGACGGCCCCTCGCTGTACCTCGACGATCCGGACGGCAACACCATCGAGCTGAAGGGGGCTCCGGCATGAATCTGCGCGATCTGAAATACCTCGTCGCCCTCGCCGATCTGCGCCACTTCGGCAAGGCCGCGGATGCCTGCTTCGTCAGCCAGCCCACCCTGTCCACCCAGATCCGCAAGCTGGAAGACGAACTGGGCGTGCCCCTGGTGGAGCGCGCACCGCGCAAGGTGATGCTCACCGCGGCCGGCCAGGACGCGGTGCAGCGCGCGCGCCGCATCGTGGCCGAGGTGGAGGAGATGAAAGCCGCCGCGCGCCGCGCGCACGACCCGGCCTCGGGCACGCTGCGGCTGGGCGTCTTCCCCACCCTTGGCCCCTACCTGCTGCCGCACGCCGTGCCCGCGCTGCACGCCCGCTTCCCGCGGCTGGAGCTGCTGCTGGTGGAGGAGAAGAGCGACGTGCTGTTGCAGCGCCTGCGCGACGGCAAGCTGGACGCCGCACTGCTGGCGCTGCCGGTGCACGATGACCAACTGCACGCCGAATTCCTGTTCGAAGAGCCCTTCCTGCTGGCGGCGCCGGAGCAGCACCCGCTGGCGCGGGCGAAGCGTCTGCGCATCGACACTTTGACCAACGAGACCCTGCTGCTGCTGGAGGACGGCCACTGCCTGCGCGACCAGGCGCTGGACGTGTGCCGGCTGTCGGGTGCGCACGAAAAGTCGGGGTTCCGCGCCACCAGCCTGGAGACGCTGCGACAGATGGTGGCCGCCGGCGTCGGCGTGACCCTGCTGCCGGCGCTGTCGGTGCACGAGCCCATCGTGCAGCCGGCGGGCATCCGGCTGGTGCGCTTCGCCGACCCGGCGCCCAGCCGCCGCATCGCCCTGGTATGGCGCAAGTCCTCGGCGCTGGATGCCTTCCTGCACGAGCTGGCGGAGGTCATCGGCGCCCGCGCGCAGGCACAATTGGCGCAACCCTGACCCACCGGAGCCGCCATGCGGACGCGCAGCGGGCTGATCCTGGCCATCGTGGGCTGCCTGGCGCTGGCGTGGTGGCTGGCCCATCCCCACCGGACACTGCCCGTTCCGGACCCGGCAACCGTGGCCGCACTGCGCGCCTGCCCGCTGCCGCCGCAGGTGGCCGACGGCGCGCCACCGCTGCAGACCCCCACCCCTGGCGGCCTGGCCCTGCCCGACGTGGCAGGCGCCCGGCTCAGCCCGCTGGCGGGTTTCAGCGTGGCGGCCCGGGTGCTGGGCCGCGAGGACTACCGCACCGGCATTGAAGCCACCTACTCGCCCACCGACCTTGCGCTGGGCTGGGGCCGCATGGCCGACGAGGCCGTGCTGGCGCGGCTGGCCATCCGCCAGGGCGGGCGCTGGTACCACTACCGCTGGCAGGGCGATCCGCCGATTCCGCTCGACGAGATCGTGCGCAGCAGCGCGAACATGCACATCGTGCCGGCCGATGCCCGGGTGGCCGCAGCGCTCGCTTCCATCGAGGCCGGGCAGCACGTGCGCATCGACGGCTGGCTGGTGCGCATCGACGCCGGGCGCTGGCACTGGCAAAGCTCGCTGCGCCGCGACGACAGTGGCGGCGGGGCCTGCGAACTGGTCTATGCCTGCGCCATCACGCGCCTGTAGGCGCCGCGCTCAGGGCTCCTGCGCCGGCAGCGGGGCACGGCCGCGGGTGCCGGCCACGAAGATCCCGGCCAGGCTGGCCAGCAGGCCCAGCCATTGCCGCGGCGACACCGGCACATCGAACAGCGCCGCGTCCAGCAGATAGGCGACGATGGGCTGCGCCAGCAGCAACAGCCCGGCCAGCGCCACCGGCAGCACGCCCATCGCCCGCGAGATCAGCACCCAGCTGAGGCAATGGCCCACCGCGGCCAGCACCAGCAGCAGGCCCCAGGCATGCAAGGACGGAGGCTGGAACACCTCGCCCTCGGCCCAACCGATCAAGCCCAGGCACAGCGCGCTGCCGAACGCCGCCAGGCACAGCACCTGCTCCACCGGCACCCGCGCCCGACCGGCGCCAGCCAGCGCCTGCGTGCGCTTGATGCCGACGTTGTAGGCGGCGTAGGCCAGTCCGGTCGCCAGCCCCAGCCAGACGCCCCAGCGGTAGCGCGGCGGCAGCGTGGCCCAGTCGCCCCCCAGCAGCAGCCAGAGGCCGAAGAACGCCAGCAGCACCCCGACCACGAACCGCGGGCCCAGCCGCTCGCGGAACAGCAGCACGCCGGCCAGCGCCATGAAGAACACCTGCGCGTTGGCCAGCAGGGTGGCCAGGCCGGGACCCACCAGCAGGATGCTCTTGTGCCACATCCACAGGTCCACCGCGAACGCCAGCACCGGCACCGCCAGCCAGCGCCACGCCGCGCGCGGCAGGGGCTGCCAGCCGTACCGCAGGGTGACCAGGACGGCCAGCAGCACGCCGGCCAGCAGCATCCGCCAGAACGCCACCGCGGTGGGCGGCATGGCCGCCAGCCGCACCATCAGGCCGTTGGTGCCAATGATCGTCGCGCCGGCAAGCAGCTGCAGGCCGGCGGCGCGTTGCGGCTGTACGCCGCTCATGCAGGCTGCGCGCCGGGCAGGTCGTCGTCTTCCGCCAACGGTTCCGCTTCGCCCAAGGCCAGCGCCGCCACGATGTCACGCGCCTGCGGCCACGCCGCATCGGGCACCATTACCGCCACCAGCCCGAACACGCCCAACTCGCCGATGCCACCGGTCAGCGCCTCGCCGCGCACGAACGCAGGGATGCCCTCGGCCTCCAGCGCCTGCCGCACCAGATGGGCGTCGATCACGTTCGCGGCGTCGTACACGGTGCGCATGGGCTCTCCTGTCGCGGCAGGGTAACCCCCACCGGTTCGCTGCGAAACCCGTGCCGCGGCGGGGCTCGGATAAACTAGTCGGCCAAGCAAGGTCTGAACAATGCCATCCTGGCGTTGTCAGCCCACGCCGAGCCCGGCACCTGTCCGGGCTCGGCTCACACGCAGCCACCGTTTGCGCGATGGAGGCGTGGTCGGCCATCCATGGCCGACGGAAATCTCCGAATTGTTCGGAGATTCCCTAACCAGGAATCCCCACGCCGTGTCCTCGAACGCCACCCCGCCCGCCGCCGACGCCTCCGTCCGCACCGACTTCATCCGCCAGATCATCCGCGACGACCTGGCCAGCGGCAGGCACGCCGCCATCCGCACCCGCTTCCCGCCGGAGCCCAACGGCTACCTGCACATCGGCCATGCCAAGGCGATCTGCCTGGACTTCGGCGTTGCCGCCGAGTTCGGCGGCACCTGCAACCTGCGCCTGGACGACACCAACCCGGCCAAGGAAGACCCCGAGTACGTGCGCGCCATCCAGGACGACGTGCGCTGGCTGGGCTTTGACTGGGCCAGCCTGCGCCACGCCTCGGATTATTTCGAGGTGTTCTACCTGGCCGCGGAAAAACTGATCCAGCAGGGCGACGCCTTCGTCTGCGACCTCAGCGCCGACGAAGTGCGCGCCTATCGCGGCACGCTGACCGAGCCCGGCCGCAACTCGCCCTACCGCGACCGCAGCGTGGAGGAGAACCTCGACCTGTTCCGCCGCATGCGCGCGGGCGAGTTCGCAGACGGCGCGCGCACCCTGCGCGCCAAGATCGACATGGCCAGCGGCAACATCAACCTGCGCGACCCGGCGCTGTACCGGATCAAGCACGTCGAGCACCAGAACACCGGCAACGCGTGGCCGATCTACCCGATGTACGACTACGCCCACTCACTGAGCGATGCGATCGAAGGCATCACCCACTCGCTGTGCACGCTGGAGTTCGAGGACCACCGCCCCCTGTACGACTGGTGCGTGGACAAGGTGGACCTGGCCGGCAACCCCGACCTGCTGGAACCGCTGCTGGCCAAGGGCTTGCCGAAGGAAGCCGGCAAGCCGCGCCAGATCGAGTTCTCGCGCCTGAACTTCAACTACCTGGTGATGAGCAAGCGCAAGCTGCTGGCGATGGTGGAAGACAAGCTGGTGGATGGCTGGGACGACCCGCGGATGCCAACCTTGCAGGGCATCCGACGCCGCGGCTACACGCCATCGGCGTTGAAGCTGATGGTGGAGCGCGTGGGCATCAGCAAGCAGAACTCGCTGCTGGACATTTCCATCCTCGAGGGCGCGCTGCGCGACGATCTAGATGCGCACGCGCCGCGCCGGATGGCGGTGATCGACCCGCTGAAGGTCGTGCTGACCAATCTCGATGCCGGCTTTGATGAAACGCTGACCTTCTCCAACCACCCGAAGGACCCGGCGCAGGGCGAGCGCGGCATCCCGTTCTCACGCGAGCTGTGGATCGAGCGCGAGGACTTCGAGGAAGTGCCGCCGCCGGGCTTCAAGCGCCTGACCGTGGGCGGCGACGTGCGCCTGCGCGGCGCCGGCATCATGCGCTGCGACGAAGTCGTGAAGGACGAGGCCGGCCGCATCGTCGAGCTGCGCTGCACGCTGGACCCCGACTCGCGGCCCGGCATGGCCGGCGCCAACCGCAAGGTGAAGGGCACCATCCACTGGGTCAGCGCAAAACACGCAGTCGCCGCGGAAGTGCGCCTGTACGATCGCCTGTTCACGGTGCCCAATCCCGACACCGACGAGGAGGGCAAGACCTACCGCGACTACCTCAACCCCGAATCGCGCCGCGTGGTCACCGGCTACGTGGAACCGGCCGCTGCGCAGGCCGCACCGGAACAGGGCTTCCAGTTCGAACGCCTGGGTTACTTCGTGGCCGACCGCTACGACCATGCGCCGGGCAAGCCGGTGTTCAACCGCAGCGTGACCCTGCGCGACACCTGGTCGCAGAAGGGCTGAGCGATGCCGATGCCCCTGCCCGCGCAGCTGCATCTCACCCTGCCTGTCTGGGTGATGGAACTCGACGTCGCAGGCCGCGACTTCTCCACCGACGAGGCCAAGGTGGCACTGGCCATCGAACTGTCCCGCCACAACGTGGAGCGCCAGAGCGGCGGGCCGTTCGGTGCCGCGGTATTCAGCCCGCAGCACCAGCTGGTGGCGGTGGGCGTGAACCGGGTGGTGCGCCAGAGCTGCTCGGTGGCGCACGCCGAGATGATGGCCTACATGCTGGCGCAGCAGCGCCTGCAGCAGTTCCGGCTCAATGCCATCGGCGGCCCGATCACCCTGGCCACCTCGGCGCAGCCCTGCTGCCAGTGCTACGGCGCCACCCTGTGGGCCGGCATCGACCGCCTGCTGATCGGTGCGCGCGCCGAGGACGTGATGGCACTGACCGAATTCGACGAAGGCCCGCTGCCGGCAGACTGGGTGGGCGAACTCGCCAAGCGCGGCATCGAGGTCGTGCGCGACGTGCAGCGCGATGCCGCCTGCGCGGTCCTGAAGGCGTATGGCGAACTGGGCGGGCCGAATTATTGACGGGTTGCTGGGCTACTGCCGCCAGGGCTTCGAACCGGAGCTGGCCGGCGAACTGACCGACCGCGCCGGGCGTGCCGGCATCGCAGGCTATGCGCGCACGGAGCGCGACAGTGGCTACGTGGTGTTCGTCTGCGACGACGCCGACGCACTCAACCGTGCGCTCCCCTTTTCCACGCTGGTGTTCGCGCGGCAGAAGCTGCGGCTGGTCGCCGAGCTGCGTGGCCTGGACCCGGCTGACCGCATCGCCCCGATGCTGGCGGCGCTGCCGGCGGCCCGCACCGCCAGCCAGGCGCCGCTCTACGGCGAGCTGGTGATGGAACATCCCGACAGCGATGCCGGCAAGCCGCTGGCAGGACTCGCGCGCAGCCTGGGCAACGCGTTGCGCCCGGCCCTGCGCCAGGCGCGCCTGCTGAGCGCGCAGGACAACCGCCGCCTGCCGCGCCTGCACGTGTTCTTCGTGGCCGGCGACCACGCGCTGCTCGCCACCAGCCTCCCCGCCGACAGCGCGCCGTGGCCGCTGGGCGTGCCGCGGCTGCGGATGCACAAGGACGCCCCGTCGCGCTCCGCGCTGAAGCTGGAGGAGGCACTGCTGGTGCTGCTCACCGACGAGGAACGCGCGCGCCTGTTGAAGGAAGGCATGGTGGCCGCCGACCTGGGCGCCGCGCCCGGCGGCTGGACCTGGGTGCTGACCCGGCACCGCCTGCGGGTGACCGCCATCGACAACGGCCCGCTGCGCCAGCACGTGCTGGACACCGGCATGGTGCAGCATCTGCGTGCCGATGGTTTCTCCTGGCAGCCGCCGCACCCGCTGGACTGGATGGTCTGCGACATGGTGGAGCAGCCGCGGCGGGTGGCCGAACGGATGGCCACCTGGTTTCGCGAGGGCTGGTGCCGGCACGCGATCTTCAACCTCAAGTTGCCGATGAAGAAGCGCTGGCAGGAAACGCAGCTGTGCCTGGCGCAGTTCGCCGAGCAGGCGGGGCGTCCGCTGTCCATCCGCGCCAAACAGCTCTACCACGACCGCGAGGAAATCACTGTCTTCGCGACGCCACGCACCCCGGGGTCGTAAGCACCCCGTCCGTGGGCACGCACGCCATGTCCAACATGCCG
This sequence comes from Thermomonas sp., assembly GCF_046293095.1. Lineage (GTDB taxonomy): Bacteria > Pseudomonadota > Gammaproteobacteria > Xanthomonadales > Xanthomonadaceae > Thermomonas. The sequence goes on along the minus strand of NZ_JBKBPN010000005.1, from coordinate 153,117 downwards.
CTGCGTGCGGCGAGGATCGCGCGGGCGCTCAGGCCCCCGCGGCGTGCCGCCACAAGGCGCGCACCAGCGGCGGCAGGCGACCGGCCATGCCCAGCGCGTGGCCGCGCAGCAGCGTCGGCAGCAGCGCGTCGTTGCTGAAGGCGCGGTTGATCGTCTCGAACGCGTACGCGCCGACGGCATTGCCGCTGCGACGCGCGCGCGCCCAGCGTGCCAGCCGGGCCGGTGACGCGATGTCGCCGCCTTTCGCCTGCGCATCGCGCACCCTGGCACGCAGCGCGGCCACGTCGCGCAGGCCGTGGTTCACGCCCTGCCCGGCCAACGGATGCATGACGTGCGCGGCGTCGCCCGCCAGCAGCACCCGGCCAGCCACCTGCGCGGCCGCCAGCTGGCGGCGCAGTGGGAACGCGGCGCGCGCCGACTGCAGCGTGAACCCGCCCAGCTCGCCGCCGAAGGCAGCCGACAGTGCGCGCTCGAACTGCGCCGGCGGCGCGTCCAGCAGGCGCTGCGCTTCGGCGTCCGGCAGGGTCCACACGATGGAACCCAGATGTCCGTCCAAGGTGGCATCGCCGTCCGCGGCGAACGGCAGCAGCGCAACCGGGCCGGTGGGCAGGAAGCGCTGCCAGCAGGTGTCGCGGTGCGGCGCCTGGCTGGCCACGAAGGCCACCACGCCGCGCTGATGGTAGTCGTGCACGGGCGCGTCGATACCGGCCAGCGCGCGCAGGGCGGAGTGCCCGCCGTCCGCGGCGATAGCCAGCCGCGCTTCCAGCATGCGGCCGTCGTCCAGCCCCAGGCGCACGCCTGCGGCATCCTGCGCTAGCGTGGCCACCTTGGCCGGGCACTCGACGCGCACGCCGGCCGCCGGCAGCGCGCGCCAGAGCGCATCCACCAGCAGGCCGTTCTCCACGATCCAGCCCAGCTGCGGCTCGCCCAGCGCATCCGCATCAAACGCCAGCGGCGCGCCACCGGCAGCATCCCAGACGCGCATGCCGCGGTAGGGCTGCACGCGGGCGTCGGCGATCGCCGGCCAGACGCCGAGGTCGCGGAGCAGCGCGGCGTTATCCGGCGCGAACGCGTAGACGCGCAGGTCGCGCTCGCCGCGCTGCCAAGGCGTCGGCGCACGCGCCTCCATCAGCGCCACCTGCAGGCCTTCGCCCGCCAGCGCCAGCGCGGCCGTGGCGCCGACCACGCCACCGCCCACCACCACCGCGTCCAGCGCGCCACGGCGGCTCATGCGGCCACCCGCCGGCACAGCGCCGGCACGTCGCCGCGGTACCCCATCGCACCGCCCACCAGCCAGCCCTGCAGCCAGCCCATCGCATCGCCGGCGACCAGACCGGCGCTGCGCAGCGGGCGCAGCAGCGGTGCGTCGTTGGCGGTCAGCCGGGCCAACCCGTCGGAGAAGGCCACGGTGCGGCGGCGATCCTCCGCGCGGCGGGCGGCGTGGGTCCGCAGCACCGCCTCGGCGCCGGGGTCCCCCGGCTGCGCGGCGATGCACTCGGCCAGCGTCAGCGCGTCGCGCAACCCGAGGTTGAAGCCCTGTGCGCCCAGCGGGTGGATGGCCTGCGCCGCGTTGCCCACCAGGACCGCACGCGGGGCCACCAGTGCATCCGCGATGGCCCGCTGCATCGGGTAGGCGCTGCGCGGGCCGACGGCGACGAAGCGCCCGGCGCGCCAGCCGAAGGCGGCCTGCACGCGGGCGAGGAAGGCCGCGTCGTCCAGCGCGGCCACCGCCTCGGCTTTACCGCAGGGCACGCCGTGGACCAGCCCGTAGTGGCCGTCGCCACGGGGCAGCAGCGCGGTCGGGCCGTGGTCGGTCAGGCGCTCGTAGGCGGTGCCGTCGGGCGCGTGCTGCGTGCGCAGGCGCGCCACGAACAGGGTCTGGCCGTAATCGTGCGCGTCGGCGCCGATGCCCAGCGCCTCACGCACCGTGCTGCGGGCACCGTCGGCGGCGACCAGCAGCCGCACGCGCAGCACCCGTTCGCCCGCAGCATCGGCGACCCGCACGTGGCGCAGGCCGGCATCGCCCGCCTCCAGCCCTACGAAGCGCGCAGGCCGGTAGCGGGTGAGGTGCCGGAGCTGCGCCAACCGCGCCTCCAGCGCCTCGCCGAAATCGCGCGCCACGACCACCCGGCCGAACACCTCGCGCCCGTAGGCTGCGGCGTCCAGCCGGATGCGGCCGAAGTCGCCGCTGCGGGTGATGTGGATGCGCCGGATCGGCCCGGTGGGCGCGCGCAGCAGCGGCAGCACGCCCAGCGCCTGCAGCGCGTTGAGGGTGGCCTCGGCGAAGCTGAGGTTGCGCTGGTCGAACACGGGCGGCAGGGCGTCGGCGGGCGCGGCTTCGACGAGGCCGACGTCCAGACCCTGCGCATCGAGGGCGATGGCGAGGCTGGCGCCGACCAGTCCGCCGCCGACGATCAGGACGTCGTGCGCGGGGCCGTGGGCGGGGGCGTGCGTGGACATTGCGTTATGCTAACGGCTCCGCAGTCCGCCCGTCCGCATGCCCATGAATCGCCCCGCTTCATCGCTTCCCGCCGGCCCGCTGCTGCTGGCCGTGCTGATCTTCGCCGCCGCGCTGAGCCGGGTCCTGCCGCATCCGCCCAACTTCTCGCCAATCGAGGCGGTGGCGCTGTTCGGCGGCGCGTATTTCGCCAAGCGCCAGTGGGCGCTGGTGGTGCCACTGGTGGCCATGTTCGCCTCCGACCTGGTGCTGGGCCTGGTCAACGGCGGCATCTACTGGAGCTATTTCGCCAGCGCCGGCTACCTGCTGGTGTACGCCTGCATCGCGCTGTCCACCGTGCTGGGCTTCGGCCTGCGCGGCAAGGTCGGGGCCGGCCGCGTGCTGGCCTATTCGCTGGCCGGCTCGCTGCTGTTCTTCGTGCTGACCAATGCCGGCGTATGGGCCTTCGGCGGCCTGTACCCGCGCAACGGCGCGGGCCTGGTGGCCGCACTGGTCGCCGGCATCCCCTTCTTCCAGTGGACCGTGCTCGGCACCCTGGTCTACGCGGCCCTGCTGTTCGGCGGCTTCGAGCTGCTGCGCCGGCAGGTGCCGGCCCTGCGCGCGCAGACGGCCTGATGGGCAACCGCCTCAGCAAGATCTACACGCGCACCGGCGACGACGGCAGCACCGGCCTGGGCGACGGCTCGCGCACCGGCAAGGATTCGGCCCGGGTCGAGGCCTACGGTACGGTTGACGAAGCCAACTCCTGCCTCGGCCTGCTGCTGGCGACCTCGATGCCTGACGACGTGCGCGAGCTGCTGGTGCGCATCCAGCACCAGCTGTTCGATCTCGGCGGCGAACTCTGCATTCCGGGACACGCGGCGATCTTCGACGCCGACATCGAGGCGCTGGAAACCGCGCTGGACCGCTTCAACGACGACCTGCCGCCGCTGCAGGAATTCATTCTGCCGGGCGGCGGCGAGGCCGCGGCCCGCTGCCACATCGCCCGCACGGTGGTCCGTCGAGCCGAGCGCGTCGCTGTTACCCTGTCACGGCTGGAGGAGGTGCGACCGCAGCCGGTGCGTTACCTGAACCGGCTGTCGGACCTGCTGTTCGTGCTGGCCCGCGTGCTGGCCCGAGCCGACGGCCACGGTGAAGTGCTCTGGAAGCACGAACGCCGCAAGTAGGCGTTCCGCGGAGGCCCGGCCGGTGATGCACGTCTACACCCATGCCGCCTGCCTGGCGCACGACACCGGCCCCGACCATGCCGAGCGCCCGGCGCGCCTGCGCACGGTGCTGCATGCGCTGGAAGCAGCGCATCCCGACCTCGACTGGCAGCAGGCTCCCGCCGCCACCCGCGGCCAGCTGCTGCGCGTGCACGACCCGCGGCTGCTGGAAGCGGTGCTGGAAACCCAGCCCACCGCGCTGCACCTGCTCGATCCCGACACCGTGCTGTCGCCGCATTCGGCCGAAGCCGCATTGCGCGCCGCAGGCGCCGGCGTGGCAGCCGTGGATGCCGTGCTGTCCGGCCGCACCCGGCGGGCGTTCTGCGCGGTGCGCCCGCCGGGCCACCACGCCACCGTCTCCGCAGCGATGGGCTTCTGCCTGTTCAACAACATCGCGGTCGCGGCGCGCCAAGCCATCGACGGGCACGGCCTCGAGCGGGTGGCGATCGTCGATTTCGATGTCCACCACGGCAACGGCACGCAGGCCATCTTCGAACGCGACGCGCGCGTCTGCTTCGCCAGCACACACCAATGGCCGCTTTACCCCGAATCGGGCGCACGCAACGAGACCGGGTGCGGCAACATCTTCAACGTGCCTCTGCCCAAAGGCACCGACGGCCCTGTCTTCCGCACCGCCTGGCGCGACGAGCTGCTGCCGGCGGTGGAGGCGTTCCGGCCGCAGCTGCTGCTGGTCTCGGCCGGATTCGACGGCCACCGGCTGGACCCGCTGGCGGGATGGCTGCTGGAAGCAGCCGACTACGCTTGGCTGACCGGCGAGCTGGTGGCACTGGCGGAGCGCCACGCCGGCGGCCGGATCGTCTCGCTGCTGGAAGGCGGCTACGACCTCACCGCCCTTGCCGAATGCTGCGTGGCGCACGTCGACGTCCTGCGCATGTAGCGCACCACGCCTGAAGCCAACACGAACCCGCCAATGCGCCGCGTTTGCCGCTGCTGGCCGCTTCCGGCAAGCTAGCCATCCGCTTCTGCATCCCGGATCGCCCGTGCGTCCTGTCCTGCGTCTGCTTCCGCTGCCCCTGTGTATCGCGCTTTGCCTGCCTGCACACGCCGCCGACGACGGCCCGCAGAACTGGCGGCTGTGTCCGATCGGCGACGTGGTTCCGCCCTTCGCCGATGCAAACCTGGCACCGCAGGGCCTGAACATCGCGCCGCTGGGCAAGAATCCCACCGATATCGAGGGCGACATGCTCTCGGGCACGGATGCCAACCCGGTCTTCCAGGGCAACGTGACCATGCGCCGCGGCAACCAGTTCATGGGCGCCGACCAGCTGACTTTCGACAAGGAAAACGGCAAGTACGCGGCTGAAGGCAGCGTGCGCTTCCAGGCCAACGGTCTGCGCCTGCGCGCCGCTCGCGCCGAGGGCGACCAGGATGCCGACACCCATCGGATCGAGGACCTGCAGTACCAGCTGCTGTCACGCCGCGGCAACGGCCGGGCGCAGAGCCTGACCATGACCGGCGACAACGGCAGCCTGCACGGCGCCACCTACTCCACCTGCCCACCGGAGGCGCGCAAGTGGGAACTGGAGGCGCGCAGCATCGATATCGACACCGAAACCGGCATGGCGGTTGCCCACGGCGCCAGCCTGCGGATGGGGACGGTGCCGGTGCTTTACATCCCCTGGTTCATGTTCCCCACCGACGACCGCCGGCGCACCGGCCTGCTGTATCCATCGCTCTCCAGTTCCAGCCGCAACGGCTTCGACTGGCGGCAGCCCATCTACCTGAACCTGGCGCCCAATTTCGACGCCACCCTCAATCCGCGCTGGATGAGCAAGCGCGGCGGGCTGCTTGGCGGCCAGTTCCGCTACCTGGTGGAGGATGGCCGGGGCATCCTGGATGCGGCGTGGATGCCACATGACAATCTGCGCGACCGCAGCCGCGGCTCCGCCCGTTTTGAAGGCTTCCACAACCTGTCGGGGAGTTGGCAGGCGCGTGCCAGCCTGAGCTGGATCAGCGATCCGCGCTATTACGAGGACTTCAGCAGCAGCATCGATGGCCTGTCCCGCGCCACCAACTACAGCACGCTGGGCCTCTACGGCCGTGGCCGCAGCTGGACCGCCGGCGTCACCGCCGACCACTGGCAGCTTGCCGACTACACGCTGAGCGAGGCGGTGCTGCCGTATGACCGCCTGCCACGCGTCTTCGCGACCTGGGAGCAAGGCGTCGGCAGCCGACTGCGTGCGGGGATCGATGCGGAGGCGGTGCGGTTCCATCACCCCGTGTACGCCGCAGGCGCGCGGCTGGACCTGCGCCCCTGGGTGGGAATGCCGCTGGAAGGGGACGCCTGGTTCCTGCGCCCCACGCTGGCCTGGCGCTACACAGGCTATTCGCTGGACCGGACGCTGGGGCAGACGTTGGGCGGCACGTCGCCATCGCGTGGGCAATCCATCTTCAGTGTCGACAGCGGGCTGTTCTTCGACCGCGAAACCACCGTCAAGGGCAAGCGCTACCTGCAGTCGATCGAACCCCGACTGTTCTACCTGAACGTGCCCTATGCCAACCAGGACGACATGCCGGTATTCGACACCCAACCGCTGACCTTCAGCTGGAGCCAGCTGTTCCGCGACAACCGCTATTCCGGCGCCGACCGCCAGGCCGACGCCAACCAGCTGACGCTGGCCGTCAGCACCCGGCTGATCCGCCAGTCCGACGGGTTCGAGCGCTTTTCCGCAAGCCTTGGCCAGATCCGCTACCTGAAGGAATCGCGGGTGCGGCTGCCGGGCGAACCGATCACGGAACAGGGCGGCTCGGCCTGGGTTGCCGATGTCAACTACGCCCCAACCGACCGCTGGACGATCGGCAGCTCCTACCAGCGCGACCCGAAATTCAAGCGCACCGATCTGGCCAGTCTGCGCGCGCGCTACCTGTTGCCCGACGACGGGGTGTTCAACCTGTCCTACCGCTATCGCCGCGCACTGCTGGAGCAGCTGGACGTGTCTTTCCTGTATCCGCTGAATGCCAGCTGGAGCGTGGTCGGGCGCAGCTATTACTCGCTGCGCGACAGCAAGCCACTGGAGAACCTTGCCGGCGTCCAGTGGGACAGCTGCTGCGTGGCCATGCGTCTGGTGGCGCGCCGTTACGTGCGTAACCGCGCCGGCGATCTGGACAATGCGCTGCTGTTCGAAATCGAGCTCAAGGGCCTTGGCGGCGCCGGCCAAGACGCCCGCCGCGTCTTGCGCCGGTCCATCCTCGGCTACAATCGGGACGACCTGTATCTGGTGCCGCCGCAGACTGCAACGGGCCAGCCTTCCACGCCCGACAACGCAAACACCCTTCCATGATGCCCAAGCTCCGCATGCGATCCATCCGCCTCCTGCAATTGGCACTGCTGCCGATCCTGCTGCTTGCCGGCGGGGTGTCCGCCCAAGACGCCGCCGCACCACAGCCCGTCGACCGCATCGCCGCGGTGGTGAACGATGACGTGATCCTGCGCAGCGAACTCGATCGCGCCATCGCCAACATCCGCGCCCAGTATGCCGGCCGGGAGAACCAGCTGCCGCCGGACGAGGTGCTGGAACGACAGGTGCTGGAACGCCTGATCCTGCTGCGCCTGCAGGTCGCCCGCGCCACCGAAGCCGGGATCACCGCAAGCGATCAGGACCTGGAGCGCGCTGTACAGGGCGTGGCCCAGCAGAACGGCATGAGCGTGGATCAGCTGCGGGCGCGGTTGGCACAGGATGGCATGAGCTTCCAGGAATTCCGTGACAGCCTGCGCGACGAGATCATCACCCAGAAGCTGCGGCAGAGCTTCGCACAGGGCCGCATCAACGTCAGCGAGTCCGAAGTGGAGGCCGCCATGGCCACCGCCTCGGCGACGGCCGCGCAACAGTTCCACCTGGCCCATATCCTGGTCGCCACGCCTGAAGGCGCAAGCCCGGAGCAAATCGCCACCGCGCAGAAAAAAATCGAGGGCATCAAGGGCCTGATCGACCGCGGTGAGATGACCTTCGCCGCCGCGGCGGTGCGCTATTCCGACAGTCCCAACGCGCTGGAGAGCGGTGATCTGGGCTGGCGCAGCCTCAACGAAATCCCCCCCAGCTTTGCGGCCGCCATCCAGCAGCTGCAGCCCGGCCAGATGATCGGACCGATCCGCGGGCCCAGCGGCTTCCAGCTGGTGCAGCTGGTCGACACCCGTACCGTCGCCCCTGGCAGCGGCGATAAGGTCACCCAGTTCTCGGCCCGCCAGATCCTGGTGAAAGTGGACGATAAAACCGACGATGCGGCCGCCAAGGCCAAGATCGACACGCTGGCGGCGCGGCTGGCCGGCGGCGCTGATTTCGCCAAACTGGCCGCGGAGTCTTCGGACGACACCACCACCCGCCGCCGCGGCGGTGATCTGGGCTGGTTCGGCGCGGACACCTATGGCACCGCCTTTGGCATGCAGGTCGCTGCGCTGGCCGATGGCCAAACCTCGGCGCCGTTCAGAACCGACCAGGGCTGGGTGATCGTGCAGCGCAGTGGCAGCCGCGAGATCGCGGCCGGCGACGAGAACCTGCGCGCCCAGATCCGCGAAACGATCGGCCGCCGCAAACTGGAAGACGAATGGAACCGCTTCCTACGCGAGATGCGCGGCGAGGCCTACGTGGACGTGCGCGACGCGCAGGGCAATTCCACCACGCCGTTGCTGCAGGAAACGCCCAAGCAGCAGCGCAAGACCGCACCCACCCGCGAAATGCAGGACGCCAGCGCGGCGGGCCGTTTCCTGGGTACCCCCTGACCGGCTGATGCACCCGCGGCTGGCCTTGGTTCCGGGCGAACCCGCGGGCATTGGCCCCGAGCTGGTGGTGCGCGCGGCCCAGCAGGCATGGCCGGCGCAGCTGGTCGTCCACGGCGATGCCGCCACCCTGCGCCGTGCCGCCGAGCGGCTGGGCCTGCCCCTTGATCTGCATGCCCCTGGCCAGCCTGCCGCCACGCCGCGCAGCCTGGAAATCATCGATATCCCGCATCCGGTGACCGCTACGTTCGGCACCCCAGCACCGGCCAATGCCGCATCCGTGGTCGAAGCCCTGACCCGTGCCACGCACGCCTGTCTTGCCGGCCACTGCGATGGCCTGGTCACCGGCCCGGTGCACAAGGCTGCCATCAACGACGGGGGCATTCCCTTCACCGGCACCACCGGGCTGCTGGCCGCGCTGACCGGCTGCGATGTGGTGATGATGCTGGCCAATCCGCACATGCGGGTGGCCCTGCAAACCGTGCACCTGCCGCTGCGGGCAGTGCCCGATGCGATCACCCCGGACGCGCTGGCGCGCAGCCTGCGCATCGTCGAAATGGCGTTGCGCACGCAGTTTGGCATCGCCGAGCCGGTGATCGCCGTGCTCGGCCTGAACCCGCACGCCGGCGAAGACGGCCACCTGGGGCGCGAGGAGCTGGATATCCTCATCCCCACCCTGGCGCAACTGCGCGCTGCCGGGATGCGCCTGATCGGACCGCTGCCGGCCGATACCGCCTTCCTGCCCGACAAGCTGCGCGGATTCGACGCGGTGCTGGCGATGTATCACGACCAAGGCCTGCCGGTGCTCAAGCACGCGGACTTCGCCCACGCGGTGAACATCACCCTGGGCCTGCCGTTTCCGCGTGTAGCCGTGGATCACGGCACCGCGCTCGATCTGGCCGGCCAGGGCGTTGCCGATCCGTCCAGCCTGTTCGCCGCCATCCACTGCGCCGCGACGCTGGCCCGCCGGGGGGCGACCGCGTGATGGATATCATCGATGTCGACGACTTCCTGAAGGTAGAGCTTCGCGTCGGTCGCGTGGTGGCTGCCGAACCCTTCCCGCAGGCCCGCAAGTCCGCCTATGTGCTGCACGTCGATTTCGGCCCGGCGCTGGGCGTGCGCAAGTCCAGCGCACAGATCACCGCGCACTATCGCCCGGAGGATCTGGTCGGGCGCCTGGTCGTGGCGGTGGTCAACTTCCCGCCCAAACAGATCGGCCCGCTCATGTCGGAATGCCTGGTGACGGGCTTCCATGACGCCGACGGCGCGGTGGCCCTGTGCGTGCCCGACCGCGACGTCCCCCTCGGAACCCGCCTGCTATGACCACCGGCTTCACCGAACCGGCCAAGAAGCACCTTGGCCAGAACTTCCTGCACGACAAGGGCGTGATCGAGAAGATCGTGCAGGCGATCGACCCCAGGCCCGGCGACGTGCTGGTGGAGATCGGCCCCGGCCAAGGCGCGTTGACCTTCCCGCTGCTGAAGCGGCACGGCGAAGTCACCGCGATCGAGTTCGACCGCGACCTGCACGCGCCCCTGCAGGCCGCGGCGCGCCAGCACGGCACGCTGCACCTGATCGAAGGCGACGTGCTGGGCGTGGATTTCACCGCGCTGGCGGCCCGCGCTGGCGATGCCCGCGGGCAGATCCGGCTGGCCGGCAACCTGCCCTACAACCTGTCCTCGCCGATCCTGTTCCACGCGCTGGACCATGCCGCCGCGATCCGCGACATGCACTTCATGCTGCAGAAGGAAGTGGTGGAGCGCATGGCCGCCGGGCCGGGCAGCAAGGTCTACGGGCGCCTGTCGGTGATGCTGCAGGCCTACTGCGCGGTGACGCCGCTGTTCGTGGTGCCGCCCGGCGCATTCCGGCCCGCGCCGAAGGTGGATTCCGCCGTGGTCCGGCTGGCGCCGAAGCCGGCCGAGCGCATCGAGGTGGCGGATCGCGCAACCTTCGCCAACGTGGTCCGCGCGGCCTTCGGGCAGCGCCGCAAGACCCTGCGCAACGCGCTGCAGGGCGTGGCGGATACCGCCGCGATCGAAGCCGCCGGCCTGCGCCCGGACGCCCGCGCGGAACAGGTCGAGGTGGCCGGGTTCGTTCGCCTGGCGAACCTGCTCGCCGCAGGCTGAAGCACGCGGCGCGGACGACGGCCGCAGCGCGCCCGTGCCCGCCAGGAAAGAGCTGAACAACGCCATCTTGGCGTTGTCAGCCCACGCCGCGCCCGGCACATGTCCGGACGCGGCGTACACGCAGCCATCGCTTGCGCGATCAATGCCTGGTCGGCCATCCGTAGTCAAGGTAAATCTCCGCATTGTTCGGAGATTCCCTAGAATGTCCGCATGAGCAGCAACGATTACCACTTCGACATCGACGTCGATGCCCGCTTCCTGGACGACCAGTCGGCCCCGGAGGAAGGCCGCTACGTCTTCGCCTACACCATCCATATCCGCAACCAGGGCAAAGTGCCCGCGCGCCTGCTGGGCCGGCACTGGCTGATCACCGACGGCAACGGCAACGTCCGCGAGGTCGTCGGCGAGGGCGTGGTGGGCGAGCAGCCGTGGCTGCGCCCGGGCGAGGGCTTCGAGTACACCTCCGGCGCAGTGCTGGAAACCGACATCGGCACCATGCGCGGCAGCTACGACATGCTGGCCGACGATGGCACCCGCTTCGCGGCGCCGATCCCGGCCTTCACGTTGTCCGTTCCGCGCACCCTGCACTGAAGGAGGACGGATGGCCGTCTGGGCAATCGGCGACCTGCAGGGTTGCTACGACGTCACCCAGCGGCTGCTGGAGAAGCTCCGCTTCGATCCGGCAGTTGACCGGCTGTGGTTCTGCGGCGACCTGGTGAACCGCGGCGGCCAATCGATCGAGACATTGCGCCTGGTGCACTCCCTGCGCGAGGTCAGCCAGGTGGTGCTGGGCAACCATGACCTGTCGTTGTTGGCCGTGGCCGAGCGCACGCCGGACGAACAGCGGCGGGTGAACCCCGACCTGCAGGGCGTGCTGTTCGCGCCCGATGCGCCGGAGCTGCTGGCCTGGCTGCGCGGCCGCAAGCTGGCGCACGTGGACCGCAAGCTGGGCTGGATGATGGTGCACGCCGGGCTGGCGCCGAAATGGACCACCCAGCTGGCCGAGAAGCACGCCCGCGAGGTGGAGGCCCGCCTGCATGGCGAGGGCTACCGCAAGCTGCTGAAGAACATGTATGGCGACGGTCCGGACTGGTCGCCGCGGCTGCAGGGCATCGAGCGCGACCGTGCAATCATCAATATCCTCACCCGCATGCGCTATTGCAGCCCGCGCGGCCGTATCGCCTTCGAATACAAGGGTCCACCCGGCTCGCAGCCCCCCGGCCTGTACCCGTGGTTCTCGGTGCCGGGCCATGCCCCGCGTGACCTGAAGATCGTGTGCGGGCACTGGAGCACGCTGGGCCTGTTCATCGGCCACGGCGTGCATGCCATCGACACGGGTGCCGTGTGGAGCGGCAAGCTGACTGCGCTGCGCCTGGACGGCGATGAATTCCAGTTGGTGCAGGTGCCGGGCCGCGACGTGCCGGCGCCGGCGCCAAAGCAGCGCGGCCCCAAGCCACACAAGCAGGCGCAGGGACAGCGACGCCCGGACGGCGCACCGCAGCAGGGTCAGGCGCGCTCGTAATCCACGCAGGTAAACGCGAAGGCGTGTGCAGCGTCTGCCGGATGCACGGTGCGCGCTGTTTCCCGCCACTCCGCGGGATCGAAGCGCGGGAAGAAAGCATCCGCGCCGTCCACCACCGTGTCCACGTGGGTGAGATGCAGGTGGGTGGCGCGCGGCAGGGCCAGCGCATACACCTGGCCGCCGCCGATCACGCACAACTCCTCACCGCCCTCGGCGGCCACCAGTGCGATGGCTTCCTCCAGCGAGGCGACCGCCTGCATGCCGGCGAACGGCACGGCGCCACTGCGGGTCAGCACCAGGTTGCGACGCTTGGGCAGCGCGCGCCCCAGCGATTCCGCGGTACGCCGTCCCATCAGCACCGGCTTGCCCAGCGTCAGCGCCTTGAAGTGCTGCAGGTCGCCCGGCAAGTGCCAGGGCAAGGCATTGCCGCGGCCGATGGCATGCTGGCGGTCCAGCGCGGCGATCAGCGAAAGGCGCATGGCGGCACCAGGCATCGCCGGCTCACACCGCCACCGGCGCCTTGATCGCCGGCCACGGGTCATAGCCCTCGATCGCGATGTCCTCGTAGCGGAATCCGAAGAGGTCCCGCACGTCCGGATTGAGCTTCAGTACCGGCAGCGCGCGTGGCGTGCGCGCCAGCTGCTCGCGCGCCTGTTCGAAGTGGTTCGCGTACAGGTGCGCGTCACCTAGCGTGTGCACGAAATCGCCAACGCCCAGCCCGCAGGCCTGCGCCACCATGTGGGTCAGCAGCGCGTAACTGGCGATGTTGAACGGCACGCCCAGGAAGATGTCGCCGCTGCGCTGGTACAGCTGGCAGCTCAGGCGGCCATCCGCCACGTAGAACTGGAACAGGGTATGGCAGGGTTGCAGTGCCATCCGCGGCAGGTCGGCCACATTCCAGGCGGAGACGATCAGGCGGCGCGAGTCGGGATTGCGGCGGATCTCGTCCACCACCCAGCGGATCTGGTCGTGGGTCTGCCCGTCCGCACCTTCCCAACTGCGCCACTGCTTGCCGTAAACGGGCCCCAGCTCGCCATCCGCATCCGCCCATTCGTCCCAGATCGAGACCTTGTTGTCCTTGAGGTAGGCGATGTTGGTGCTGCCCTGCAGGAACCACAGCAGCTCGTGCACGATCGACCGCAGGTGCAGCTTCTTGGTGGTGACCAGCGGGAAGCCTTCGCGCAGATCGAAGCGCATCTGCCAGCCGAACACGCTGCGGGTGCCGGTGCCGGTGCGGTCGGACTTGTCGGTGCCGTGCGCCAGCACATGACCAAGCAGGTCGAGATACTGGCGCATCAGCGCGCCTCCGGCATCAGGGTCGGCGCACTGCGCGAACGCCACAGCCAGAACAGGCCCAGCAGCACCAGCGGCATGCTGAGCAGCTGGCCCATCGTGAGCCATCCAAACGCCAGGTAGCCAAGCTGCGCGTCGGGCTCGCGGACGAACTCGACCAGGAAGCGGAAGCAGCCGTACAGCAGCGCGAACAGGCCGGACACCGCGTAGCGCGGCCGCGGCTTGCGCGAGTACCAGACCAGCACGCAGAACATCACCAACCCTTCCAGCGTGGCCTGGTAGAGCTGCGAAGGATGGCGCGCGAAGGCATCCAGCAGGCCGGCGTCGAACTGCGCCCTCAAGGTGGCCGCATCCATCGAAGCAAAAGGCTCCGGCAGCGAACGCGGGAACACCACGCCCCAGCCATCGAACATGGTGCCGCGGGTGGGCTTGCCCCAGAGTTCACCGCCGATGTAGTTGCCGATCCGACCGAAGCCAAGCCCGGCCGGCACCAGCGGGGCGATGAAATCGACGGTATCGAAGAAATGCATGCGGTGCCGGCGCGACCACCAGGCGATCGCCGCCAGCACACCCAGCAGGCCACCGTGGAAGCTCATCCCGCCTTCCCACACCCGGAACAGCAGGACCGGATCGTGCAGGAACGCGCCCAGGTCGTAGAACAGGATGTAACCGATGCGACCGCCCAGCACCACGCCCAGCATGGCGTAGAACATCAGGTCGCCGAAGCCGTTGTCATCCACGCCTGGCAGGCGGCCAGCGCGCACGCGACGTCGCCCCAGCCACCAGGCCACGGCGAAGCCGAGCAGGTACATCAACCCGTACCAGTGGATCTTCAGGGGCCCCAGAGCCACGGCGATGGGGTCGATCTGGTGCAAGACAGGCATGCAGTCGCGGCTCCAAACAGGATCAGGAAAGGAAAATCACCATTCGCCGGCACCCGGCACGTGGCGCGCCGCAGCCTTGCGCCGCATCAGCAGGTTGAGCCACTCGACCAGCACCGAGAAGCCCATCGCGAAGTAGATGTAGGGCTTGGGCACGTGCACGTCCAGGCCGTCCAGCACCAGCACCACCCCGACCAGCAGGATGAACGCCAGCGCCAGCATCTTCACGGTGGGGTTGGCATCGATGAAGCGGCCCAGCGGGTTGGCCGCCAGCAGCATGATCGCCACCGCCGCCAGAATCGCGAACACCATGATCGGGATGTGCTGGGCAATACCCACCGCGGTGATCACCGAATCCAGCGAGAACACGATGTCGATCACCGCGATCTGCGCGATCACCATGCCGAACACGGCGGACGCCTGGGTGGTGCGCGGGTCCTCGTCCTCGCCACCGGTGATCATGTCGCGCACCTCCTGCACGCCCTTCACCAAGAGGAACACCCCGCCCAGGATCAACACCAGGTCGCGGATCGAGATGCCCATGCCGAACAGCAGGAACAGGTCCTGCGACATCCGCGCCAGATGCGCCAGGGTCACCAGCAGCAGGATGCGGGTGATGCAGGCCACCGCGATGCCCAGCTTGCGCGCAGCGGGCTTGCGATGCTCGGGCAGGCGACTGACCGCGATCGAGATGAACACCAGGTTATCGATGCCCAGCACGATTTCCAGCGCGCTCAGCGTCACCAGGGTGAGCCAGGCGTCGGGGGAAGCAAGGAAACTCAGGTCCATGGACTACTCGTCGGAGTCGCGCGAGGCGCGGGTCACAGCCAGCGCGGCAGCAGCAGGGCCGCCCACACCAGCACCACGTTCATCATCAGCACGAACACGGCGGCCGAGCCCATGTCCTTGGCGCGTCCGGCCAATTCATGGTGTTCGGCACCGTAGCGCTCGATGATCGCTTCCATCGAGGAATTCATCAGCTCCATCGCCATCACCAGCAGGCAGCTGCCCACCAGCAGCACGCGCTCCACCGGCGTCTGCCCCAGCCACCAGCCCAACGGGCCAAGGACAAGGAACAGGCAGACCTCGAGGCGGAACGAGGATTCATGCAGCCAGGCGGCGCGCAGGCCCAGCATCGACCATCTGGCGGCGCGCAGGACCCCGGCCGGGCCGCGAGGGAGGTGACCGTAAAGATCAGCCATGCCGAGCGCCTCGGCGGCAAGCAGGCAGGGCGGGAGCAGTTGCGGGCATAAACGGACCAGGGCGCAATGGCGGGTGGTTCATTTTGCCACACGCCCCCTGTCTCGCCCGTGATGCCGCCGGCCGCGCGCCCATCGGGGCTGACCGGCGGCCGCACCGTCACTGCGCGCGCAGCGCCTCGATCGGGTCCAGCAGCGACGCCTTGCGCGCCGGGTAATAACCGAAGAACAGGCCCGTGCAGATGGAAAACGTGGCGGCCAGCAGCACGACCTTGGCGTTCAGCTGCACCGGCAGGTCGCCGATTTTGCTGACAACCAGCGCCCCAACCACGCCGATGGCGATGCCGATGACACCGCCAATCAGGGAGATCAGCATGGCCTCGGCCAGGAACTGCCGGCGCACGTCGGACGGCCCCGCGCCCACCGCCATGCGCAAGCCGATTTCACGAATGCGCTCGGTCACCGAGACCAGCATGATGTTCATGATGCCGATGCCGCCGATGACCAGGCAGATGCCGGCCACCGCGCCCAGCAACTTGGACATTAGGTTGGTGGTGGCGGTACGGGTGGCGACGATCTGGCTGATGTTGCGCACCACGAAGTCATCGTCCGCGCCCGGCTGAATCTTGTGCCGCTGGCGCAGCAAATCCTCAATAGAGGCCTGCGCGGCATCCAGGTGCTTGGCGTCGTCCACCCCCACGGCAATTGACTGCACGGCGCCGGGCGGCATGCCTTGCGAGGTAGACAGCCGGCGACGTGCAGTTTCCAGTGGCACGACCACGATGTCGTCCTGGTCCTGGCCAAAACCGCCCTGCCCCTTTGACGCCAGCACGCCCACCACGGTGAACGGCACGCGTCCCAGGCGCACGGTCTGACCGATCCCGTCCTCGTCGCCGAACAGCGCCTTGCGCACGGTCTCGCCCAGGATCACCGGCTTGGCGCCGCCGCCATAATCGCCGGCATCGAACCCCGGGCCCTTGGCCACCTGCCAATCGTTGATCGCAAACCAGTCCGGCTGCACGCCCTGCCACTGGGTGGAGGCGTTGTTCTCGGCAAACACCACCTGGGTGCCGCCGCGCAGCGAGCCGGCGACATAGCGGACCTCGGGGACTTCGTTGCGGATGGCCTCGACGTCACTTTCGCTCAACGTCCAGCGGCTGCCCTGTGCAACCCGCGCGCCACCCGGGCCTATGCCGCCGGCGCTGCCGATGTCCAGCCGCTGTGAGCCCAGGCCGGACACCAGTTTGTCGATCTCGGCCTGGGTGCCCTGGCCGATGGAGACCATGACGATGACCGCGGCAATGCCGATGATCACACCCAGCGAGGTCAGCGCGCTGCGCATCCAATTGCCGCGAAGCGCGAAGAACGCGGTGCGCAGGATGTCGAGGAAACTCATGCGGCCTCCGCGTCGGTCTGGGCGTGCAGTTCGCCGTCGTGCATCACGTAGGTGCGGTCGGCGTGTGCCGCCACGTGGGCGTCGTGGGTGATCAGGATGACGGTATGGCCGTCGTCGCGCAGACGCTTGAACAGGGCCAGGATCTCCTCGCCGGTCTTGCTGTCCAGCGCACCGGTGGGTTCATCGGCCAGCAGGATGGGCGGATGGTTGACCAGCGCGCGGGCAATCGCCACGCGCTGCTGTTGGCCGCCCGACAGTTCGTTGGGGAAATGGCCGGCGCGCGATGCCAGCCCCACCGATTCCAGCGCTGCCAGTGCGCGGCGGCGACGCTCGGCCGGCGCGATCCGCGCATAGCCCATCGGCATCGCCACGTTGTCGGTGGCGTCCATGCGCGGCAGCAGGTGGAAGCCCTGGAACACGAAGCCGATCTTGTCCCGACGCAACGCGGCCAGCGCTTCGGCGTCCAGGGTGGACACGTCCACGCCATCGCACTCGTAACTGCCGGAGGTGGGGGTGTCCAGGCAGCCGAGCAGGTTCATCAGGGTCGATTTTCCGGAGCCGGACGGCCCCATGATCGCCACGAATTCGCCGCGCTCAATACGCAGGTCCACGCCGCGCAGCGCCACCACCTCGGCCTCGGTTCCCGGCGAATAGACCTTGCCAAGGCCGCGCGCAAGGATGACCGGCACCGCATCGGTCTCCGCCATCACTTGCTCTCCGCGGGCGAGCGCTCGCCCGAGACGATCAGGTCGCCTTCCTTGATGTCGCGCCCGGAGATCTCGGTGCTGCTTCCGTCGGTGGCGCCGACCTTCAGCACGATTGGACGCGGCTTGCCATCGACCAGCTTGAAGACGGTCACCCGCTTGGCGCTGAGCTGGGCATCCAGGCCGGCATTCCATTTGCCGCGCTGGGCCTCATCCAGGGTGGCCACGAAGGGGGCGAACTGCTGGTTTATCCGGTCGCGCATGCGCGCGCGAATCTGCGCCATCATGCTGGCGTCGCCGCCGCCACCACTTGGTCCGCCAAAGCGCATGCCGCCGCCGAACAGCCGGCTGCCGCCCCCCTGGCCCTGCTGCTTGGCCGCGGCCTGCATTTGCGCGGCGCGCTCCGCCTGGCGCTGCTGCATCTCCTCCAGCGCCTTGTCGAAGGCGGCCTGCTGGGAGGGATTCAAGCCCAGCGTCGCGGCCAGCTGGCGCAGGTCATCGCTCATTCCGGCGCCACGGCCGCTGCCCTGGCCGCCCGCAGACGCCCCCTGCGGCTGCAGTTCCGCCAGCGCCGAGCCCTCGGCCGGCTTGAACCGCAGAGCCGCGTTGCCCACCTTGAGCACGCCCGGACGCTTGCTGACCTCGATCTCGGCGTTCACGGTCAGGCCCGGCAGGAGGGTGCCATCACTGTTGTCCACGGTGACCACCACCGGGTAGGTCACCACATTGTTGGTGGTGGTCGCGGCCAGCCGCACCTGCTCCACCACACCCTTGAACTGGCGATCGGGGAAGGCATCCGCAGTGAAGCTGACGGCCTGGCCGGGCTTGACCTGGCCGATATCGGACTCGTCCACCGCCAGTTCGATCTTCATCTTCGACAGGTCTTCGGCGATGGTGAACAGCTCCGGCGCCTGCAGGCTGGCCGCCACCGTCTGGCCCGGTTCGATCTTGCGGGTCAGCACCACGCCGTCCACGGGCGAGCGGATCACCGTGCGTTCGATGTTGACCTGGGTGTTCTTCAGCGATGCCGTCTGCTGGCGGATCTGCGCCTGCGCGGCATTGACCTGGGCGTTGGCCTGGTCCAGCGCCGCGCGCGCGAGGTCGAGGTCGCTGCGGGCGATCAGCTTCTGGCCCGCCAGTTCCTGCTTGCGCTGGAAGTCCAGCGTCGCGTTGCGCAGGGCGGCCTGCGCCTGGCGCAGTTGGGCCTGGGCACTGGCGATCTGGGCGTTGCCCTGTTCCAGCTGGGCCCGGTAGGTGGAGGGATCAATCCGTGCCAACACGTCACCCTTCTTCACCGGTGAGTTGAAATCGACCAGCACATCGGTGACCTGACCCGAGATCTGGCTGCCGACGGTGACCGTGGTGATGGCGCTGAGCGTGCCGGTGGCGGAGATCGCCACACGGATGTCGCCGCGCTGCACTGTTTCGGTGCGATAGGCGCCGGCGGCATCGGCAGCACCGCGCTTGCTCCAGAAGTAGGCGCCGGCGGCAAGCACCGCGATGGCGGCCAAGGCCAGGCCGGCCTTGCGCAAAGGGAAGGAGGCACGGGAACGACGGGGCTGGCTCATGCGGGCATGGTTCGCGAAGGGGTAACGGGTGGGAACGCACGGGCATACGTTCGGTTGACTGCCGCGGATGCTAGCCGGCCCAGCCCGCCGCGCACCCGTGTCGTCAGTCCCGGTCCAACCCCTGTCCGAACAGGATGGTCGCCCGCGTCCCTTGGCCCGGCGTGCTCTCCAGCCGCAGCGTCCAGCCGCAGCGCTGGCCCAGGCGATGGGCGATGGACAACCCCAACCCGGGCCCCACGTACTGCTCGCCCTGCCCCCGGTAGAACGGCTCGAAGGCGCGCGCCAACGTTGCCGCATCCATGCCGATGCCGGTGTCTTCCACCTCCAGGGCATCCTTGCGCAGGCGCACCGAGACGCCGCCCGCATCGGTGAAGCGCACCGCATTGGCCAACAGGTGGCCCAACATCACCGGCAGGACCCGCGGCGGGGCGTGCAGCACGGGCTCAGCCTCGATGTCGACGTGCAGCGCAAGCTGTTTGCGGCGCAGCAGCGGTTGCAGGCTCGCCAACTCCCGCTCGACCACATCGCGCACCACCACCTCCTCGCATTCCAGCGCGACCTGCTCACTGCGCGCCAGCAGAAAGAGCGCGTCAATGACGGCCTCCATACTGGCCACCGCACTCTGGATACGTGCCAGCGAGCGCCGCGAAGCCACCGACAATCCGTCGTCGTGGGCGATCAGGTCGCTGGCCACCCGGATCACCGTCAACGGCGTGCGCAGCTCATGGTTGGCGTCGCGGGTGAAGTCCCGCTCGCGGGACGTGGCGCCGGCGGGAGGGGCGGAGGTGCCGGCGGCTTGGGCGTGACGGGGCGTGGACATCGATCTGGCCAGCGCCTCAGGCGCCGACATCCGCGACCCGGTAGCCCGCGCTCTGCACGGTGTGCAGCAGCGGCCGGCCGAACGGTTTGTCCACCACCTTGCGCAGGTTGTAGAGGTGGCTGCGCAGCGTGTCCGAATCCGGCAGCTCGTCGCCCCAGATCTCGCGCTCGATCTCCTGCCGGCTGACCACCCGCGGCGATTCCCGCATCAGGATCGTCAGCAGACGCAGGGCGATCGGCGACAGCTGCAGCTCGACCCCGGCCCGGGTGACGCGCAGCGAGTCCGGATCCAGCACCAGGTCGGCGACCTGCAGGACCTCGGCCCCCACCTGGCGGCGATCGCGGCGGATCAATGCGTGCAGCCGCGCCTCCAATTCCCGGATGGCAAACGGCTTGGTGAGGTAGTCATCGGCACCGGACGACAGCCCGGTCAGCTTGTCATCCAGGGTGTCGCGGGCGGTGAGCATCAGGATCGGGGTGGCCTTGCGCGCCTCGTCCCGCAGGCGCCGGCAGACTTCGATGCCGT
This sequence comes from Thermomonas sp., assembly GCF_046293095.1. Taxonomy (GTDB): domain Bacteria; phylum Pseudomonadota; class Gammaproteobacteria; order Xanthomonadales; family Xanthomonadaceae; genus Thermomonas. The sequence continues at coordinate 132,685 of NZ_JBKBPN010000005.1, read as the reverse complement.
CCAGGCGCGGCAGCATCAGGTCCAGCACGATGGCATCGTAGGGGTTCTCGGCCGCCAGCCGGTAGCCATCCAGTCCATCCGCGGCGTAATCCACCTCGAAGCCTCGGCCTTCCAGGTACTCGCCCACCATCTCGGAAATATTGCGGTTGTCCTCGACGATGAGGACCAGACCGGCCTGCTCTTGTGCGCGCATGTGCGCTTGACCTCTTGCATCCAACGGATACGAAGATGCCGGCCGGCAGGTTGATGCCGCGTGAAGGAGCTAAGCTAGCCGCCTTCCCGTCCCCCGTCCACGCATCGCCATGCCCCTTGATCGTTTCCTGCCGCCGCTGCTTCTGGTGTGTTCGAACATCTTCATGACCTTCGCCTGGTACGGCCATCTCAAACACAAGGACGTGGCGCTGCCCAAGGTCATCCTGGCCAGCTGGGGCATCGCGTTCTTCGAGTACCTGTTCATGATCCCGGCCAACCGGATGGGCAGCAACCTCTACAGCGCCGCCCAGCTCAAGGGCATGCAGGAGGTCATTACCCTGCTGGTGTTCGCCGCATTCTCGTTCTGGTACCTGGGCCAGCCGCTGAAGTGGAACCATTGGGCAGGGTTCGCGCTGATTGTGGCGGCGGCATGGCTGATCTTCATGGAATGAGCCGGCCGCGCGCCGGCGGGCGCCGCTAGAACGGGATCCGCCCGATCAGGATGTCGCGGTACATCACCCAGTCGCCGGCGAAGGAATAGAACGGATGCCGGAAGGTGGCAGGCCGGTTTTTTTCGAAGAAAAAGTGCCCGACCCACGCGAATGCATAGCCCGATCCCAGCGCGGCCAGCCACCACCACGGGTTGCCGCTCCTGATTGCCAGCACCATGAAGCCGATCGCGAAACTGGTGCCGACGAAATGCAGGCGCCGGCAGGTGCGGTTGCGGTGCTCGCCGAGGTAATAGGGATAGAACTCGCGGAAGCTGGAAAACCGTTGGCTCATCGCTTGCCCTCTTTCTCCAACGCCTTGGCCTGTTCCCAATAACGATCCTGTACCTCCAGCGGCTTGCCTGCCAGCCCACCGTCGGCGGCGGCCAGCGCCTCCATCGTGCGGAAGCGCGCCTCGAACTTGGCGTTGGCGCGGCGCAGCGCAGTGCCCACGTCCACCCGGGCATGGCGGGCAAGATTGGCGCAGACGAACAGCACGTCGCCAAGCTCCTCCTCCAGGCGGTCCTGCGCGGCCGCATCGGTGGGGTTGGCGGCCACCGCGTCGAACTCCGCGCGGACCTCCTCGATCTCCTCATGCAGTTTGGCGATCACCGGCGCCGGGCCGGGCCAGTCGAAGCCGACCTTGGCCGCCTTGTGCTGCAGCTTCACCGCGCGCAGCCACTCCGGCAGCCCCCGTGAAATCCCGGCCAACGCTGAGGTATCGGCCTCTCCCTTGGCGGCGCGCTCGGCGCGTTTGATGGCGTCCCAGTTGCGCAACACCTCGGCGCTGTCGTCCGCGCGCGCTTCACCGGCCGCTCCCGGCATCCTGCCGCCCGCGGCATTGGCACGTCCCGGTGCGGCAAAGACATGCGGATGCCGGCGCACCATCTTGTCGCAGATCGCGGCCACCACGTCAGCGAACGCGAACGCACCCGCCTCCTCCGCCATGCGCGCGTGGAAGACCACCTGCAGCAGCAGGTCGCCCAGCTCGTCCTTCAGGTCGTCCAGGTCGCCGCGGTCGATCGCATCGGCAACTTCGTAGGCCTCCTCGATGGTGTAAGGCGCGATGGTGGCGAACGTCTGTTCGAGGTCCCATGGGCAGCCGGCGTCGGGGTCGCGCAGGCGTGCCATGATCGCCAGCAGGGGCTCGACTGCGCTCATGCCGGCAGTACCGCGCGCAAGGCCGGGTCGCCCAAGGCGATGAAATCGCCGTTGAGCAGGCCCGCGCGCTGGTTGTAGCGGAACGGCCGGCCGCGCGGGTCCAGCACCGCGCCCCCGGCGGCCTCCAGAATGGCCTGGCCGGCGGCGGTGTCCCACTCGCTGGTCGGGCCGAAGCGGGGATACAGGTCGATCTCGCCCTCGGCGATCCGGCAGAATTTCAGCGACGAGCCGCAGGCCAGGGTTTCGTGCGCAGGCAGCGCGTCCAGCAGCGCCTGGGTCCGCCCATCGCGATGCGAACGACTGGCCGCCACCCGCAGCGGCGAGGCGGCGGGAATGCGCGCATGGATCGGGCGGTCGGCGTCGCCCTCGCGGCGGAACGCACCGCGGCCGGGGGCGCCGTGCCACAGCGCACCGGTCACCGGCTGCTGGATCACGCCGAAGGTGGCCACGCCGTCCTCGACCAGAGCGATGTTGATCGTGAATTCGCCGTTGCGCTTGACGAACTCACGGGTGCCGTCCAGCGGATCGACCACCCACAGCCGACGCCACGCGCGGCGCTCGGCGATGTCCGCGTCACGCGACTCCTCCGACAGCACCGGGATGCCCGGGGTGAGGCTGCGTAAACCCGCGACGATGCAGCGGTGCGCGGCCAGGTCGGCCTCGGTCAGCGGCGAATGGTCATCCTTATGCCGCACTGCGGCGTCCTCTTCGAAGGACGCGCTGTCGTACACCGCCAGGATCGCGTCAGCCGCGCGCCGCGCGATGGCGATCACGCCGTTGCGCAGGGCGTCATCCATGGGGCTTCTGCTCCAGCCATTCGCGCACGAGGAACAGGGCGGCGATGCTGCGGCCCTCGGAGAACTCCTCGCGCAGGATCAGCTGGCCCAGCTCTGCCAGCTTCCACGGCACCACCTCCAGCGCCTCCGGCTCGTCGCCGGGCAGGCGCTGCGGGTACAGGTCGCGCGCCAGCACCACGTGGGTCTGATGGCTCATGTAGGTGGGCGCCAGGGTGAGGGTGCGCAGCACGCGCACGTCGCGGGCGCCGTAGCCGGCCTCTTCCATCAGCTCGCGGTTGGCCGCTTGCTCCGGCGTTTCGCCGGCGTCGATCCGCCCCTTCACCAGGCCCAGCTCGTAGCGGTGCACGCCGGCCGCGTACTCGCGGACCAGCAGCACCGTGTCGGCATCCAGCATCGGCACCACCGCCACCGCACCATGGCCACGCCCATGCAGGCGCTCGTACAGTCGGCGCTCGCCGTTGCTGAACTCCAGGTCCAGCCGCTCCATCCGATAGGGGCCGGCATCATGCTCGGTGATGCCGTGGATGATGGGCAGCGGGCGGCTCATGCGGGCGCTCCGGCGGCGATAATGGCGGGATGAAGAGCGTTCACGAGCCCATGATAGCCGCGGCCGATACCTGGCGCGCGCGCGACCTGGCAGTGCTCTGGCACCCCTGCACGCAGATGCGCGAGCATCCCGGCGCCCTGCCGTTGTTCCCGGTCGCGCGCGGCGAAGGCGCCTGGTTGGTGGGCATGGACGGCCGCCGCGTGCTGGACGGGGTCAGCAGTTGGTGGACCAACCTGCACGGGCACGCCGAGCCCCGCATCGCCGATGCCATCGGCCGGCAGGCGCACCGGCTGGAGCAGGTCATCCTGGCCGGGTTCTCGCACGCCCCCGCGGTGGAGCTGGCCGAGCGCCTGCTGGCGGTCGCCCCGCGCGAGGCCGGTCGCGCGCCGCTGGCCAAGGTGTTCTATGCCGACAACGGCTCGTCCGGCGTGGAGGTGGCGCTGAAGATGGCGTTCCACTGGTTCTACAACCGCGGCGAGCACCGGCGCACCCGCTTCATCGCCCTGACCGGCAGCTACCACGGCGAAACCCTGGGCGCACTGTCGGTAGGCGACATCCCGCTGTACCGGCGGGTGTATGCACCGCTGCTGCTGGAAGCCCTGTTTGCGCCCTCGCCCGACGCGTTCGGTGCGCCCGACGCCGCCGCGGCCGAGGCCTGCGCCCATGCTGCGGCCGATGCGTTGGCCGCCATGCTGGAGGCGCATCCCGGCGAGGTCTGCGCGCTGATCCTGGAGCCGCTGCTGCAGTGCGCGGGCGGGATGCGCATGCACCATCCCGCCTACCTGCGCCGCGTGCGCGACCTCTGCGACGCCCACGGCGTGCTGCTGATCGCCGACGAGATCGCGGTCGGTTTCGGCCGCACCGGCACCCTGTTCGCCTGCGAGCAGGCGCCGGGTGGCGGCATCCAGCCCGATCTGCTGTGCCTGTCGAAGGGCCTGACCGGCGGCTTCCTGCCGCTATGCGCGGTGCTGGCCACGCAGGCGATCTACGACGGCTTCCTCGACGACTCGCGCGAGCGCGCCTTCCTGCATTCGCACAGCTACAGCGGCAATCCGCTGGCCTGCGCGGCGGCGCTGGCCTCGCTGGACATCCTCCAGCAGGACGACGTGCTGGCCCGCAACCGCGACACCGCGGCGAAGATGGCCGCGCGCGCCGCCGGCTTCGTTGACCATCCGGCGGTGGCGGAGGTGCGCCAGACCGGCATGGTGGTCGCGATCGAGCTGCATCCGGACACGGCCAGCGCCGAGGATGGCCACGCGGTGGAGATCGCCGGCCGCCGCGGCCTGCGCATGTACCGCGCGGCGCTGGACGCCGGCGCGCTGCTGCGCCCACTGGGCGACGTGCTGTACTGGATGCCGCCCTATTGCATCGACGACGCGCAGCTGGACGTGCTGGCCACGGCCACTGCCGCCGCGCTGGAGGAAGCCCTGCCATGCGCCTGACCCGCAGCTACGTCGCCCTACCGCTGGCACCTGGCAATGAAATCCCCCTGCCCGAGGATGTCGCCGGGCACCTGGTGCGCGTGCTGCGCCTGCAGCCGGGCGATGCCTGCGTGCTGTTCAACGGGGATGGCCACGACTACGACGCCCGCCTGGTCGCCGCAGGCAAGCGCGAAGCACGTGCGGAGATTCTGGCTGCGCGGCCGGTGAAGAACGAATCACCGCTGCGGATCAGCCTGCTGCAGGGCATCGCCCGCGGCGAAAAAATGGACTGGATCCTGCAGAAGGCCACCGAACTGGGCGTGGCCCGGATCGTGCCGGTGGACAGCGAGCGCAGCGAAGTGAAGCTGGACGCCGCACGCGCCGAAAAGCGCCTTGCGCACTGGCGCGAGGTAGTGGTAGCGGCCTGCGAGCAGAGCGGGCGCGCGGTGGTGCCAGAGGTGCTGCCGCCGCAGCCGCTGGGCCGGGGTGCCGCACTGCGTGAGGGCCGCGGCTTTTTGCTGGACCCTGTCGCGACGCACACGCTGGCGTCGCTGCAAGGCAATCCTCCGGGTGCCTGCATGCTGGCCATCGGCCCGGAAGGCGGCTGGTCGCCGCGCGACCACGAGCAACTGCTGGCAGCCGGCTATGAAGGCCTGCGGCTGGGGCCGCGCGTCCTGCGCACCGAAACCGCGGGCATCGCCGCGATCAGCGCCCTGCAGGCGCTTGCCGGCGACCTGGGCTGAATGGCATCAGGCCGCCGCGGCCAATGCCGCGTGCAGCTGCTGCTCCAGCGCCGCCAGGTCCGGCACCACCGCATCGTTCTCGCCCAGGCGCACGCGGGCCAGCACGCCCTGCGGCAATTCGCCTTCGTCGTCCAGCGTGGCCAACGTGGCTTCCGTCACCGTGACCAGACGCGGGAAGCCCTGGGTCAACAGGGCGAAGTAAGGCCGCTTGGGATTGCCACCCAGTGCCTTCAACACGATCACCTTGCTGCCCAGCCCGCCCTGTTCATCGGCCAGGCCCGCAAACCGCGAGAACGACAGCAGCGGCAGCTGCCAACCGCGCCAGCGGATCCTGCCCAGCAGCCACGCCGGGGCGTTTTCCACCGGTTCCGGGGGCGCGTAGGACAGCACTTCCGCGATAGTCGCGTTGGGCAGCAGCAGGCGCGTCTCGGCCACCTGGATGAGCACGCCGCGGATGACGTATGCGATGTCGGACATGGGGAACCTCAGGCTGACCAGCGTTGCAGCAATTGATGGGAAATTCCGGCCAGGCTCAGCGCCTCGCCACCTCGGGCCACCAGCGCGCGGCTGGCGGCCGGATCGAAGCAGTGCTGCTCGGCCTGGCCCAGCGCCAACCCACCGGCCAGGCGCATGGCCAGGGCCACGTCGACCAGCGCCAGGGGCGCGCCGCTGAGCAGCAGCATCGCGCTGTCGGCCGGGCGCAGCGCGGCGAAGCCCGGGTCTGCGCCGGTCTCGACGAAATGCAGGCCGGCAGGCGCCTGCGCGACATCAAGACCATCCGGCATCACGTGGACATGGCCGCGCCGCACGGGTTCGCCTGACTGTGCCAGCACCACCGGCAGCCGCGTCGCCCGCTGCATCTGCCGCACCAGCCGGTCGTATTGCCCACCGTCGATGCGCTGGCGCAGCAAGACCGGCCGCGGAAACGTCTCAGGCAGCTCGCCCAGCAACTGGCGCACAGCGTCCGGCCCGCCGATGCCGGCGGCCACCACGACGGCACCTTCCGGCACCGCGTGCGCCGAGGCCGCAACCGCCGGGGCTACCGGCGGCATCGACGCCATCTCCAGCGTCAAGGCCTGCATTTCCTGAGCGAAATCCGCCCCAGTGGCGCGCGCGGGCGGCGCCGGCAGCACTTCATGGTGGCCCTGCAGTTTGGCGGCCAGATGACGTGCCCAACGCGCGGCCTCCCATCCCTCGCGGCGTGCCGCCACCTCGACGTCGTCGAACAGGACCTGCAGGCCGGGGTCGGCCAGCACGGCATCGAATTTTTCCAGCGCCAGCTCCACCGCCGTGTCCAGCACGACCAGCACGGCGTCGGGCGCCTGCGCGCGCACCTGCTCCGGCTCGGCCACGACGGGATCCAGCACCGCCACCAGTTCGGCCCCAGCCTGCCGCAGCGCGGCTTCGGTACGCTCGCGCGCGGCGCCCGCGCGCGCCAGCACCAGCACGCGCCGGATGCTCATTCCTCGAGCCCGGCGTCCACGTGCTCCAGCCCAAGCAGCTCGAACACCTGGCGCATCAGCTCGGCTTCCTGGTAGGGCTTGCCGAGGTAACGTTCGACGCCGATCTCGAACGCGCGCTGGCGATGTTTCTCGCCGGTACGCGAGGTGATCATCACGATCGGCACGTCGCGCAGGCGCGGGTCCGCCTTCATGGCGGTCGCCAGCTCGTAACCGTCCATGCGCGGCATCTCGATGTCCAGCAGCATCAGGTCGGGGACGAGGTCGGCCATGCGCTCCAGCGCGTCCAGGCCATCCTTCGCGGTGGCGACTTCCAGGCCGTTGCGCTCCAGCACGCGGCCGGTGACCTTGCGCATGGTGACCGAGTCATCGACCACCATGACCACCGGCACGCGGCGCTGTTCCACCTGCGGTTGCGCCACGGCATCGCCGCCCTGCGCCGCCACCATCGCCTGCCGACGCACCAGCGGGGCAACGTCCAGAATCACGACCACGCGGCCGTCACCCATGATGGTGGCGCCGAAGATGCCCGGCACGGAGGCCAGCTGCGGGCCACCGGTCTTGACCACGATCTCGCGGCTGCCGACCACCTGGTCGATCGCCACTGCTGCGCGCAGCTCGCCCGAACCGACCAGCAGCAGCGGCATCTGCAGGGCCCCTTCCGCCTTGGCGGGCGCGGTGCCCACCAGCAGGCCGAGATCATGCAGCGCGTAGTCTTCGCCGCCGTAGCGATAGGTGGCACCGGCCTGGGCCAGCTCTTCGCGGGAAATGCGGCCCACGCCGCGCACCGAGGCGATCGGCACCGCGTATTCGGTCTCGCCGATCTTGACGAACACTGCCTGGGTGACCGCCAGCGTCTGCGGCAGGCGCAGGGTGAAGGTGGTGCCCTGGCCGGGACGCGAGGCGATGTCGATGGTGCCGCCGAGCTGGCGCACTTCGCTGGCCACCACGTCCATGCCAACGCCACGACCGGCCAGACGGCTGACGGTCTCGGCGGTGGAGAAGCCCGGCTGCATGATCAGCTGGTCCAGCTCGCTGTCGGTCAGCTGGGCATCCGCGGCGATCAGGCCACGCTCGATGCCGCGCGCACGGATCGCCGCCCGGTTCAGGCCGGCGCCGTCGTCGGCGATCTGCAGCACGACTTCCGACCCCTCGCGGCGCACCGCCACGCGGATGCTGCCCTCCTCGGGCTTGCCGGCGGCGCGGCGCGCCTCCGGTGTCTCCAGGCCATGCGCGATCGCATTGCGCAGCATGTGCTCCAGCGGCGCGGTCATGCGCTCCAGCACGTTGCGGTCCAGTTCGCCCTGTGCCCCATCCAGCCGCAGCTGGGCCTGCTTGCCGGTCTCGGCCGCAGCTTGGCGGATGACCCGGCGCAGGCGCGGCACCAGCGAATCGAACGGCAGCATGCGGGTGCGCATGAGGCCTTCCTGCAGCTCCGAGCTCACCCGTGACTGCTGGGTGAGCAGGGTTTCGTACTGGCGGGTCAGCTCGTCCATCGACCCATGCAGGCTCTGCAGGTCGGCGGCCGACTCGGCCAGCGCACGGGAGAGCTGCTGCAGGGTGCTGAAGCGGTCGAGCTCGAGCGGATCGAAGGCTTCGTCGCCGGTGTCGTTCTCGCGCTGGAAGCGGGCGATGATCTGCGCTTCCGTCTCGGCGTCCAGGCGACGCAGCTGGTCGCGCAGACGCAGATTGGTCTGCTCCATTTCCGCCGCAGTGCTGCGGAACGCGGCCAGCTGCTGCTCCAGGCGGGCGCGGTAGATGGCCACCTCGCCCGCGTAGTTCACCAGCCGGTCCAGCAGGTCGGCGCGGATACGCACCTGTTCCTGCGGCGCGCGCATGCCGATGTCGTCATCGTCGATGAAGCCCGCCTGGGTGATCGGCGCGGACAGTGGCTTGAGCTGAACCGCGGGCACCGGCGCGGAGCCGGCGGGAGCCGCCGCGTCTGCCGCCGGCGCACGCCGTTCGGCGCGGGCGTTGAATTCCTCGATCAGCCCCAACGGCATGCCGATGGCGCGACGTGCGGCGATGCGGGTGATCATGCCGTGCAGGCGGTCGAAGCCGCGCTCCAGCAGGGGCACGCCGTCATCGCCAAACTCGATCTTGTGGTCGGCAACGGCTTCCAGCAGGGTTTCCATGGCGTGACCAAGCTCGCCCGCCGGCATCATGCCGGCCATGCGCGCACCGCCCTTGAGGGTGTGCAGGTCACGCTGCAGGCCCACCACCAGTTCGTTGTCGTCCGGCGTCTCGCGCAACTGCGCAAGCAGGCCATCCGCATGATCCAGCAAATCCCCGGCTTCTTCGATGAAGATGTCCACCAGTTCGAGGTCGAGATCGCTGGTGTCCAGCGCTTCGTCCGGATCTTCGGCTGCACTGGCCGTGGCCTGCAGGGCTGCCAGTGCCGCCTGCTCGCGCGCGCGGGCAATGGCCGCGGCCTCGGCGGCACGCCGCTCGGCTTCCTCGCGTTCGGCCTGCGCGCGGCGGGCGGCTGCACGCTCGGCCTCGAGGCGCTCGGCCTCGGCGCGGGCAGCGGCGATACGTTCGGCTTCCTGGCGTTCCGCCTCCCGCCTTGCCGCCTCCTGCGCGGCGGCCTGCTCGGCGGCCAAGCGCTCAGCCTCGGCCCGCTCGGCAGCCTGGCGTTCGGCTTCCAGCAAGGCCGCTTCACGTTCGGCCTGCTCGGCGGCCAGGCGTTCGGCTTCGGCCTGTTTAGCGGCCAGGCGTTCGGCTTCGGCCTGTTCAGCGGCCAGACGCTCGGCTTCGGCCTGTTCGGCGGCCAGGCGTTCGGCTTCGGCCTGCTCGGCGGCCAGGCGTTCGGCTTCGGCCTGTTCAGCGGCCAGACGCTCGGCTTCGGCCTGCTCGGCAGCCAGGCGTTCGGCTTCGGCCTGCTCGGCAGCCAGGCGTTCGGCTTCGGCCTGTTCGGCAGCCAGGCGTTCGGCTTCGGTCTGTTCGGCGGCCAGGCGTTCGGCTTTGGCCTGTTCGGCAGCCAGGCGTTCGGCTTCGGCATGCTCGGCGGCCAGACGCTCGGCTTCGGCCTGTTCGGCAGCCAGACGCTCGGCTTCGGCCTGCTCGGCGGCCAGGCGCTCGGCTTCGGCCTGCTCGGCGGCCAGGCGCTCGGCTTCGGCCTGTTCGGCGGCCAGGCGCTCGGCTTCGGCCTGTTCGGCGGCCAGGCGCTCGGCCTCGGCCTGCTCGGCGGCAAGACGCTCGGCTTCGGCCTGCTCGGCGGCAAGACGCTCGGCTTCGGCCTGTTCGGCGGCAAGACGCTCGGCTTCGGCAGTTTCCTCTGCATCCGCAGGGTGGGCAGGGCCACCCACGAACGGGAGATTGGCCTCCGGCAGGGAGTCGCGCAAGGCTGCCATCCGCGCCGACAGCGCATTGAACACCGGGACCTGCGACGGGCTCTCCTGCAAGGCGCGCGTGGAAACGCGCACCGCTTCGGCCACTGCCGACAACGCCGCGACGCCCTCCGCACCCACCAGCGCCCGCGCAGCCAGCAGACGCTTGACGTAGCCTTCCGCAGGCGCGGTGAAGGCGGTCACCGTGGGCACCTCGCTCATCGCGAATGCGCCATTGAGGGTATGGAACGCACGCAAAAGCGCGTCGTCGACCTCTGCCTCGCCCGTGGCCGCACGCGCCAGCCAGGCGTCCACGGTGTCCAGGTGCCCCGCAACTTCGGTTCCCAGGATCTCCAGCAGGAGCGGATCGACCGTGATTGCCCGGGTTTCTTCCTCGGCCACGGGCTCGCCCGCCGCTTCCGGCATGGCGGCATCCGCCGCCGGCTTCGAGTCCGACGTCGCGGCCTCGGCAGCAGCCGTGGGCAGGGCCGCCAGCATCACGTCCTCGCCCGCAGCCAGGCGATCGGCTACCGCCTGCATCGCAGGGAAGTCGATGTCGATCGTCCCATCCCCGCGCAAGGCAGCATGCAGCCTGGGCAGGACGCCGCGGGCATGCCCCACGAAGGCCACCACGGCCGGGCTGGCCGGGCGCGAGCCATCCAGGACCCGATTGAGCATGTTCTCGACGTGCCAGGCGAACTCGCCCAGCACTTTCGCACCCACCAGCCGACCGCTGCCTTTCAGGGTGTGGAATACCCGGCGGATGGGCCGCAGCGCTTCGGCATCGTCCGGCGCCAGCTTCCAGGCAGGCAGCAGGCCATCGAGGTTGCCGATCTCTTCCTCGAACTCCTCTAGGAAGATCTCGCGGATCTCGTCGTCGATCTCGTCGCCTGCCGACTCGAACCCGGCCTGCACCGCCGCGACGGGCTGCATCGCGTGGATGGCCAACGGCTCGACCACCGGAGCGGGCGGCGGCTCCTCGGCAACCAGCATGTCCTGCGGTTCGTTCGCGCTGGCCTCGTCCGCGGCATCCTCCGCCGGCGTCACGGCCGCCGGGGTGGCGGGCGCTTCTTCCGGCAGTGGCCAGTAGCGCAATGCCTCCAGGCTGGCGCGCGTCTTTTCGAGCAGGTCCAGACGCTGCCCGTGCGGATCATGCAGGGTCTCGAGGAAGTACTCCATGCTGGCCAATGCATCGGCCAGGGTATCCAGCTGGTGCCCGCCGGGCACTTGCGCGCGGTCGATCAGTTCGACCTGGCTGTAGCGGCGCAAGGCTTCCAGATAGGCAGCCGGCTCCGGGCGTTCCAGGATCCGCATCGCTCCGGCCACTTCGGCCAGCAGGCGCGGCACCGGTTCAAGCACGGCGTGGTTCCAGTCGGTCTCGACGAAGGCGACGAAAGCGTTGCGAACCTCGGCGAAATTGGCGATGGCGGCGCGGGTCAGCGCCTCCATGACCTTGCGCGATTCCTGGGCATGCAGGCCATCGGCGTCGGTGCCGGCACTGCCAAGCTGGGCAACCTGATCGTCCAGGGAATGATCGATGTAGAGCAGCGCGCCGGCGACCTCCAGCAGGTCGCCATCGGCCAATGGCCTGGCACCAAGGGCGATGTCGTGGACGATGCGTCGCTGCTCCTGCACCACCGCACGCGCACTTTCCAGCCCCAGCATGCCCAGCGTGTCGCCGATGCGGCCCAGCGCCTCGGCCTGTGCCTGCAGCGCCTGCACGTTGTCACGGCTGCCACGCAGATACAGGTCCAGCGCATCCTTGACCTTGAGCAGGTCTTCCTTGATCGCGGTGGACACGGTGTCCAGCAGCGCGCGGTTGCGGCCGGCCAGGCTGCCGCGGGCGTGTTCCAGTTCGGCGTCCGTGGGCGCCTCCAGCAGGCGCGGCAGCGCTTCCTGTCCCAGCGCTACGGCACCGCGCGCGGCACGCAGCTCGTTGATCAGCGGCAGCAGCACGATAGGGATGTCGCGATGGCCGCCCTGCAGCCGCTCCAGGTAGTCGGGCAGTTGCACCACGCCACGCATCAGCACGGCGAGCGCCTCGTCACGATCGCCCGTGGCGCCGTCGCGCAAGGCGCCCGCCAGCTGCTCCATCTCGCCGGCGACCATTGCCGGTGCCTGCAATTCCAGCATCTGCAAAGTGCCCTGCACCTGGTGCAAGTGCCCCATGCAGGTAGTCATCGAGGCCGTCTCGCCGGAAGCTTCGGCGAAGGCCTCGAGCTCGATCCGCGCCTGGCGCAGGGCTTCGTCGATCTCCGGCTTCACCCAGCCGAGCGCGGTATGGTCGATGGCATCGCGCAGCGCGGTGGTCATGCCGCGGCTCCGGTGGGGCCCGGCGATGCGGGGCTGGCCTGGAGGGTGTTGTTCATCCCGATCCCTGTCTCAGTCCGGCGTCAGGCGGGCAGCTTGAAGTCGGCGACCGAACGGCGCAGGTCGGCGGCAAGCTGGGCCAGATTGCCGATCGACTCGGCGGTCTGGCTGGCGCCCTGCGAGGTCTGCGCGGTGATCGACTGGATGGTGTTCATCGCGTGGGTGATGTTGGAGGCCGCGGCGGACTGCTCCTGTGCCGCCACCGAGATGCCTTCAATCAGGCCCGACAGATCGGACGACACCTTTTCGATCTCGCCCAGCGCGGTACCCGCGTCCTCGGCTAGGCGCGCACCCGCGACCACTTCCGAGGTGGTCTGTTCCATCGACGACACCGCTTCGTTGGTATCGGCCTGAATCGTCTGCACCAGCGATTCGATGCGCTTGGTCGCGTTCGACGAGCGTTCCGCGAGGCGCTGCACTTCGTCGGCCACCACCGCGAAGCCGCGGCCCGCCTCACCGGCCGAGGCCGCCTGGATGGCCGCGTTCAGCGCCAGGATGTTGGTCTGCTCGGAAATGTCGTTGATCAGTTCCACGATCGAGCCGATTTCCTGCGAGCTTTCGCCCAGGCGCTTGATGCGCTTGGAGGTTTCCTGGATCTGGTCGCGGATGCTGTCCATGCCGGCAATCGTCTGCCGCACCACGCCAGCGCCGTTGGTCGCGATCTGCACCGAGCGGCGCGCCACCTCGGCCGAATCGGCGGAGTTGCGCGACACCTGGTTAATGCTGGACGCGATCTCGTTGATGCGGTCGGTGGCGGCGTTGATTTCCTGCGCCTGGTGTTCGGCGGCCTCGGCCAGATGCATGGCAGTGGCCTGGGTTTCCTGCGCGCTGGCCGCGACCTGTACCGAGGTGTCGTTGATCGTGGTCACCAGGGTGCGCAACTGCTCCACGGCGAAATTGATCGAGTCCGCGATCGCACCGGTCATGTCCTCGGTCACGGTCGCCTTCACGGTCAGGTCGCCCTCCGCAAGCGAACCCATCTCGTCCAGCAGGCGCATGATCGCCTCCTGGTTGCGGTCGTTCAGTTCCTTCGTGGTCTGGTAGCGGATGCGCTGGGCGCGGTTCAGGGCCCAAAGCAGGCCAGCCACCGAGAAGAGCGCCAGCGCGCCGGACAGGATGCTCACCCACACGCCGCCGATGATGCTGGTGTCCTTCAGCGAGCCGAACTGGGTGAAGGAAGCGAACAGGCTTTCGCTGTCCGCCAGCAGCTTGTCGGACCCGGTCGCCAGCGCGGAGGCGGAGGCCTGCGCGCCGATCAGCCTGCGCGAATCGCCCACGATGGCGTCAAGGTCCTTCTTCATGCCTTGCCAGAGTTCGTTGGCCTGGTTCAACGGGCCAATCGCGCCGGCGGCACTGACCTTGGCGATGTCACTGCTGCCATTCAGCAGCGCGCTCATCTGGCGGTCGAACACCGCCGCATCGCGGCCCAGCGCATTGGCGGCCACCTGCGCGCCATCGCCGCCGGCACGAAGCTCGGCGATGCGCTGCGCCATACGCGAACTGATATTGGCCTGCTGCAACGCGGCGCTCACCTGCGCCGAATTGGCTCCTCCCGACACCAGACCGCGCAGCACTTCATACAGCTGGGCCTGCAGCTGCGGCACCTTGGCGGTGAAGCTGTCGGCCCGGCCAGCCAGCGCCAGCACCGCCTGTTGCGATCCCAGCACCTCATCAGCCCGCTTGGCCAGCGGGGCCCAGGTCGCGGTGACGGTGGCGATCGGCCCCGCCACATCCGGGGAGTCACCAAAGCGGTCGTTCAGCCACTTGATGTCGCCGTCGATTTCTTCCTTGGTCGCCTTGAACGACTCGAACGCCTGCACGTTGCCGTCGATGGCCTCGCGGCCCTGGTTGGCCAGACGCTGCGAATTCAGCTGCAACCGCGAAGCCGCAGAGCTGGCGCCACCCAGACGCGAGGCCTTGGTGGTGGCGTAGAGGGTGTTGCCCGCAAACACCACCAGCGAGGCGACCAGCAGCCAGATCCAGAAGTTGGTGCTGAGATTGCGGCCCTTGCCGGCGGCGGAATCCATCAATTTGCTCATAACGTGCGACCTCGGCTTACTTCGGAGTTCCGCGGGTTAGGCGGCGGCTTGTCGGAATTCGGGGGTACGGGCCAGGCGGTCGAGGCTGAACACCCCCCAGTCCTGCCCGTTCATGCGGTAGGCGCGATCGATGAAATGGGCATAGCGGCCATCCGCCACCGCGGCGGCCTCGATGCCCTGTTCATCGACGAAACTGCGCTGGCCGTAGAGCTCATCGATGGTGACAGCGACATCACCACCTGGCTGGCGCACCACCAGCACGCGCTGGCGCTCGTGCATCACCGTGCGCTCGCCCTCGAGGAACTGCTTGAGATCGACCACCGGCAGCAGCGCACCGCGGATGTTGGCCACGCCCAACAGCCACGGCAGTGCGCCGGGGATGTGGGTCAGCGCCGGCATCGGCAGGATTTCCACCACTTCGTCGAAGCCGGATGCCAGCCGGTGCCGGCCGATGCGGTAGGCGACGCCACGCCACAGGCCGGGCGCATCCAGCTGCTCGGGCAGGCCGGCCACGTGCGCCAGGCTGCGCTGCTCGTAATCGGCCAGAACCAGGAACGGCGAACGGCTATCCAGCCCTGCGGGCGCGGGGCGCCAGTCCGCCGCGGGCACGCGCCCGTTCACCGGCGCAGCCTCATCGCCATATGCCGGCTGAAGCTCGGCACCGGCGGCAGCCGGATCGCTCTCTTCCTGCGCGCCATGGCCGGAGAGCGCAACCTCGGCCTCGGCCAGCGGCGGCTGGCCGGCGTCATCGGTGCTGTCCACATCAGGCCCGACGGGCACGGCCGGCTGTGCCGCCACCGGCTGCGGCCGGAACTTGTGCTTGTGCTTGCCCCGCTTGCTCATGCTCAGTGCCCGATCAGCGCGTCGATGCGTGCCATCAGCTCGCTCTCGCGCGGCGGCTTGACGATGTAGTCCTTGGCGCCCTGACGCATGCCCCACACCCGATCCGTCTCCTGCCCCTTGGTGCTGATGATCAGGATCGGGATGTGGCGGGTCTCGGCGTCGCGGGTCAGCGCACGGGTCGCCTGGAAGCCGTTCATGCCCGGCAGGATGATGTCCATCAGCACCAGGTCGGGCTTGTCGCGCTTGCAGCTGGCGATACCGTCCTCGGCATTGGCGGACGTGGTCACCTGGTGACCGTTGCGCTCCAGCAGCTGGGCCATGGCCGCAGCCTCGGTCGGCGAATCCTCGATCAGCAGAATGCGTGCCATTGGTGCCCTACCCCCCGGTCAGGCGTTGTTGACGTACGTGCGGATGGCGCCAAGCAACTCTTCGCGGGTGAAGGGCTTGGTCAGGTATTGCTCGGACCCGACGATACGGCCTCGCGCCTTGTCGAACAAACCATCTTTCGACGAAAGCATGATCACCGGCACGTTTTTGAAGGTCTGGTTGTTCTTGATCAGCGCGCAGGTCTGGTAGCCATCCAGGCGCGGCATCATGATGTCCACGAAGATGATCTGCGGCGCATGGTCGGCAATCTTCGACAGGGCTTCGAAGCCGTCGGTCGCGGTGACGACCTCGCACCCTTCGCGCGCCAGCAGGGTTTCCGCCGTGCGGCGGATCGTCCTGGAATCGTCGATCACCATCACCCTCAAGCCCTGGAGCCCGGGGCCGGATTCATCCTGCTGCGCCATGTCATCCCCTTGCGCGATTGCCAACCGCCGCGTCTGCGCGCGTTGCGGACTGTCTTTATCCAAGCCCGCGCCCGATGTGTCAAGCACCGCCGCAGCCGGACCCACGCCGCCTGCTACCATCCGCGCATCCCCCATCCCGAGACCCCGATGACGCCACCCGCCCCGCTTGACGTGGTGGTCGTGATGGATCCGATCGGCCCCATCAAGATCGCCAAGGACTCCACCTTCGCCATGCTGCTGGAAGCCCAGCGCCGCGGCCACCGCCTGCACTACGTGCGTCCGGGCGGGCTGGCGGTGCGCGACGGCCGCGCCGTGGCCACCGTGGCGCCGCTGCAGGTGCGCGACGTGGCAGGCGATCACTACACCCTGGGCGACTGGAGCACGTTGTCGTTCGGCCCCGGCCAGGTGGTGCTGATGCGCACCGATCCCCCGGTGGATGCCGACTACCTGCACGACACACAGATCCTGAGCCTGGCGCAGGCCCAGGGCGCGCGGGTGGTGAACGACCCGCAAGGCCTGCGCGATTTCAACGAGAAACTGGCGGCCATGCTGTTCCCGCAGTGCTGTCCACCGACCCTGGTCAGCCGCGATGCCGCCGCGCTCAAGGCCTTCGTGGCAACCCACGGTGAGGCGGTACTGAAACCACTGGACGGCATGGGCGGGCGCTCGATCTTCCGCGCCCGCGCCGGGGAGGCGAACCTGAATGTGATCCTGGAGACGCTGACCGAGGGCGGCCGCCACCTGGCCCTGGCCCAGCGCTACCTGCCGGAGATCGTGGACGGCGACAAGCGCATCCTGCTGGTCGACGGCGAGCCCGTCGACTACTGCCTAGCGCGGATCCCACAGGGCGACGAGTTCCGCGGCAATCTGGCCGCCGGCGGTCGCGGCGAAGGCCGCCCGCTGAGCGAGCGCGACCGCTGGATCGCGGCGCAGGTCGGGCCGGAGATGAAGCGACGCGGGATGCTGTTCGTCGGCCTGGACGTGATCGGCGATTACCTCACCGAGGTCAACGTCACCAGCCCCACCTGCATCCGCGAGCTGGACGCGCAGTTCGGCTTGAACATCGCCGGCACCCTGTTCGAGCGCATCGAGGCGCTCATCGGGCGCTGATGCCGGCGCCGGCCGCTCCCACCGCCGCGATGCCGCCCCGGATCGGCGAGGCCGACCGGCTGCGCGCCACCGTGGTCCTGTCGATTCTGGTGCATGCCATGGTGGTGTTCGGGCTGGGCTTCGCGCCTGAAGACGCCGCCCCGCTGCTGCCGACCCTGGACGTGATCCAGACCCGCACGCAGACGCCGCTGACCCCGGCACAGGCCGACTTCCTGGCCCAGGCCAACAACCAGGGCGGCGGTGAGCAGGACAAGAGCAGCCGGCCGGGCGCCCCCCAGGCCGGCCCGGTGCCGCAAGCGACCGAGGGCCTGGCGCCACGTCCGCTGCATGCCCAGTCTCCCGCCCCCAGCCCGCCACCCGAAGCGCGGGTGGTGGCCTCGACCACCGGCACCACCACGCTGCCGACGCCGCAGGCCCGCCCGGACGTGCCACCGGACCCGATGCCGCCGGGCCGGGAGAAGATCGAACGCGACATGGAGATGGCGCGGCTGGCCGCGGAAATCCAGCTGCGGTCGGTGGAATATGCCAAGCGGCCCAAGCGCAAGTTCGTGTCCGCCAGCACGCGGGAGTACGCCTGGGCGCAGTACCTGCGGACCTGGGTGGACCGCGTCGAGCGGGTCGGCAACCTGAACTATCCGGACGAAGCACGCCGGCGCCGCATCGGCGGCGTGGTGGTGATCAGCGTGGGCGTGCGCCGCGACGGCAGCGTGGAGAGCGTCCGCATCCTGCGGCCCAGCCACGTGCCGATGCTGGACGAGGCCGCGCTGCGCATCGTCCGGCTGGCCGAGCCGTTCGCGCCGCTGCCGCGCACCGCCGAGGACCCGGACATCCTGCACGTCACCCGCACCTGGCAGTTCCTGCCCGGCGGCGAGCTGGTGGACCGCTGAAGCGGCCCGCGCGGCGCTTATTGGTACAGGCAGTCCACCACCTTGTTCTCGGCCTGGATCAGCGCGCTCAGCCCTTTCTCCCAGATCCCGCCGCCCTGCGTCAGCGGCGCATAGGCGAACGCGCCATCGCCACCATCCTCGGCGATTTCCAGCGCGGACTCCGACAACTGGAAGAACCCTTCGCCCACGTCCAGGCGCAGCTGGCTGCGCAGGATCCGGTTGGCGAAGCTGGCGCGGAAGCGGGTCAGCACCTCGGCCTGCACCACGCCCTGCACGGGATCCGTGGACGCCACCGCGATGCCCTGCGCCGACAGGCAGGCCGGCGCGCGCGCCAGCAGCTGCTCCTGCGTGCGCGGAAGGACGTACTGGCTACCCGTCATCGACAGGATCGGGCGCGCCTCCTGATCGGCGGCCACTTGCAACGTGCGGCCGTTGAACGACACGTCCTCCGCGGATGCCGGCAGCGCGACCAGCGCCGCCCCCAGCAGCAGTATCCAACCCTTCACATTGCCCCCGTGTCAGTGGAACCCAGGGGCAGGATAGCCAAAAGTCACGGTTGGCGTGGCGGCACCTCGCCGCGCAGCGCGCGCTGCTGGACCAGGGTGAGGGCCACGTCGTTGCGGAGGTAGGCCGGCTCGGCGCGCTCCGGCGCGATGCCACCGCCCGCCGCGAACACCGGCGCGGCCAGCCGGGCGATGTCCGCCGCATGCGGCAACGCT
Organism: Thermomonas sp.; assembly: GCF_046293095.1. Taxonomy (GTDB): domain Bacteria; phylum Pseudomonadota; class Gammaproteobacteria; order Xanthomonadales; family Xanthomonadaceae; genus Thermomonas. The sequence goes on along the minus strand of NZ_JBKBPN010000005.1, from coordinate 113,788 downwards.
GCGGCATCGACCGCCACCAACCGCCCCTGCAAACGCAGGCGCAGCGCGCCGTCCGCGGCATCGAAGCCGGTGCCGACACCGTGCCAGCCGTCGCCGGCCGGCAGGTCCGCGGCGCCGGGCTTCACCACGACCTCCTCCGACAGCGCCGACAGACCGTCCGCGCTGCGTGCAAACGCGCCCAGATAAACCTCGCCCATCCGGGCATCGATGGCCGCCAGCCGGCGCTCGCCGCCGGCCTGCAGGGCCAGCGCCGCCAGAGTGGACACCGGTACCACCGGCCGATCCAGCGCCAGCGCGATCCCTTGCGCCATGGCGATGGCCAGCCGCACGCCGGTGAATGCCCCGGGCCCGCGCCCCACCGCGATTGCGTCCAGCTGCGACCGCGCAACGCCGGCTTCGGCCAGCACTGCTTCGGCCCACGGCAGCGACAGCTCGGCGTGCCGGCGCGGTGCTACGGCGAAGCGCTCGCGCACCTCGCCATCGACGTAGATGGCGACCGAGCAGGCTTCGGTGGAGGTTTCGAACGCGAGCAGTCTCATCGCTCAATTATCCGCGAAGAACGCCTGCACATCCGCGAGTTCGCGGGTCTTGGGCAGCGGCGGCAAGGACTCGAGGAAGGTGCGGCCATAGGTCTTGCCGACCAGCCGCGGATCGCACAGCACCAGGACACCACGGTCGGTTTCGGTGCGGATCAGCCGGCCGGCGCCCTGCTTGAGTGCGATCACTGCCTGCGGCAGCTGCTCGTCGCGGAACGGGTTGCCACCTGCGCGGCGGATCGCGTCCAGCCGCGCCTCGAACACCGGGTCGTCCGGAGCGGCGAACGGCAGCTTGTCCATCACCACCACCGACAGCGCATCGCCCGCCACGTCAACGCCCTCGCGGAAACTCGCGGTGCCCAGCAGCACGCCATTGCCAGACTCCCGGAACTTCTGCAGCAGCACGTGCCGCGGTTCAGTGCCCTGCACGAACAGCGGCCACGGCCCGTCCTGCAGCGCCTCGGCGGCTTCGCGCAGCGCACGGTGCGACGCGAACAGCAGGAAGGCGCGCCCCGCGGAGGCTTGCAGCACGGGACGCAGCGCCTCCAGCAGGGCCGCGCCGTAATCGCGCGAGGCCGGTTCCGGCAGGCCCTTGGGCAGGTAGCACAGGGCCTGCCGGTCCCAGTCGAACGGGCTGGGTTCGATCAGCTCGCGGGCCTGCTCGATGCCCAGCCGCTGGGCCACGTGGTCGAAACGCCCCGCCACCGCCAGCGTGGCCGAGGTGAAGACCCACGCCGCGTGCGAGGCCTCGCGGTGCGCACGCAGCGGCGCGGACACGTCCAGCGGCGTGCGCTGCAGGCGGAAGCCGCGCGGGGTGAGTTCGTACCAGTGCACCGACACGGCCTCGGGCCTGGCGCCCATGCCGGGCGAGGGAACGTCAGGAGGGGCCGGATCGGGCGACGCGCCGTCCGCCATGGCCGTCTCGCCGAGCCAGCGCCGCAGGCGCGCCAACTGGTCCTCAGCACGCGCATGGCACCCCTCCAGCGCTGGCGCCGCCTCGCATAGAGGCGCCAGTGTGTCGCGCAGACGCTGCAATGCCTGCGCCAGGGACTGGAAGCCCGGCTCGATATCGATTGTGTCCAGCGCGCGCCAGACGGTGCCGCGCACTGGCAGGTTGTCCATCAAGGCGCGCAGCGCGCGGGTGGCCTGCTCGAGATCACGCGCCGGCCCCTGCACGGCACCCAGCGCGCCGGCCACTTCCTTGCAGCCGGTGATCGCGTCGCGAGCCAGCTCCACCAGCGGCCGCGCGCCCAAGCCCTCGCCGAAGAACTGCGCGGCCAGTTCCGGCAGCTGGTGGGCCTCGTCGACCACGAAGGCCTGCGCGCCCGGCAGGATCTCGCCAAAGCCTTCCTGCTTGAGCGCCAGGTCGGCCAGCAGCAGGTGGTGGTTGACCACCACCAGGTCGGCCGCCTGTGCCCGCTGACGCGCCTGCACCACGAAGCATTCGCTCCAGAACGGGCACTCGGTGCCCAGGCAGTTGTCGGCGGTGGACGTCACCAGCGGCAGCAGCGGCGAATCCTCGGCCAGCGATTCCAGCTCTGCCATGTCGCCGCTGCGGGTGCGCCCGCTCCAGGCCACCACGCGCTGGAACTGGCTGACCTGCTCGCGGGTGGTGAACCGCGGTTCGCCCTTGGCCTGCTCCAGCCGGTAGCGGCACAGGTAATTGGCGCGCCCCTTCAGCAGCGCGGTCTTCAGGCCCACGCCCAGCGCCTCGCGGACGCGCGGCAGGTCGCGCAGGTACAGCTGGTCCTGCAGCGCGCGGGTGCCGGTGGACACGATGGTCTTCAGGCCCGACAGCAGCGCCGGCACCAGATAGGCATAGGTCTTGCCGGTGCCGGTGCCGGCCTCCGCCAGCAGCACGTCGCGGCGCTCGAACGCCTCGGCCACGGCCACCGCCAGCCGCTGCTGTGCGGGCCGCGTGCGGAATCCGGGCAGGGCGCGGGCCAGTGCGGCCTCGCTGCCCAGCGCTTCGCGGGCTGCCCGTGCCAGCCGCGAAGCCGGCACTTCGTCGGCACTCACTGTGCGGGCCGCGGCGGCGCGGCGGGGGGCGGCGCCTGCATCGCGGGATCGCCGCCGCCGAAGAAGTTGCGGATCGCCTGGCCGGCGCGCTCCAGCGGATTCATCCCATCCTCGCCGACGGGCAGCGGGTTGCCGAACTCGTCCAGTTCGGGCGGCGGCGCGTAAGGGCATGGCTGGTAGGGCGGCGCGTAGCCGGCTACGAAAGGCAGGTAGCGCGCACCCGGGCAATCGGCGTCGGTGCTCTGGGCGTCCACCACCCAGCGCCAGTCGATGCCGTCGCTGGACAGGCGCAGCGGTGCGCTGGGCAGCCGGGCGAAGATGTCGGACCACACGCGCATGCCGCCGGTGGCACCGTACAGGCCGGTGGGCTGGTTCTGGTCGTTGCCCACCCAGACCACCGCGAGATGGTCGCCGGTGTAACCGGCAAACCAGCTGTCGCGGCTGTCATTGCTGGTGCCGGTCTTGCCAGCCGGCGCCAGGCGGCCCAGGCCATCGCGGATCAGCGCGCGACCGGTGCCCGAGGTCACCGCATACTGAAGCGCATTGCCAACCAGACGGGCCGCCACCGCATCGCCGCGCTGCGCGGGCGGCGCATCGCTGTCGTAGCGCTTGATGGTGCGCCCCTTCGCATCCAGCACGCCGCGCACCGCATGCAGCGGCTGGATCTCCCCGCCGGACGCCAGGAACTGGTAGAGCTGTGCCATCGCGTAGGGGCTCTGGTCCACCGCGCCGAGGATCAGCGAAGGCTGCGCCTGGGCATCGATGCCCGCCAGCGTGCGGATCAGCGCCGCCAGCCGCTGGGGTTGCACGGCCATGCCCAGCCGCACCGTCGCAAGGTTGTAGCTTTGCGCCAGGGCGTCGATCAGGCGCACATCGCCGTGGCTGCGGCCATCGGAATTACCTGGCTGCCAGACCTTCCCGCCCCCCATCCCGATGGTCACCGGCGCATCACTGATGGTGCTGGCCAACGACCACCGATCGGGCTGCGCCAGCGCCAGCAGGTAGACGAACGGCTTGAGCAGCGAGCCGACCGGGCGCCTGGCGTCCACTGCCCGGTTGAACCCCGGCTCGGTGAACTCGCGGCTGCCCACCACCGCCAGCACATCGCCGTTGTGCACATCGGTCATCACCAGCCCCGCCTGCAGCGGCGGCCGGCCGCGCGTGGACAATGCTGCCAGCGTGCGTGCCACCGCGCCTTCGGCATAGCCCTGTGCGGAGGGCGCCATGCCCGTCATGACCGTCAGGCCCGCGCCGGACAGCTTGTCCGCCGGGTAATCGCGCGCAAGCTGCTTGCGCACCAGATCCACGTAGGCCGGGAACCGGTTGGCAGCCAGATTGCCGGCGTTGCCGGTGACGCCCAGCGGCGCCTGCACGGCGCGCCGGTATTCCTTCTCGTCAATCAGCCCGGTCTCGCGCATCTGGCCCAGCACGAAGTTGCGCCTGGCCAGAGCACGCTCGGGGTTGCGCCGCGGGTTGTACCAGGACGGCCCCTTGACCATCCCGATCAGCAGGGCGATCTGTTCGGTGGACAGATCCTTCAGGTCGCGACCGAACCAGAACTCGGACGCCGCCGCGACGCCACGGATCGTCTGCGCGCCGCGCTGGCCCAGGTCGACCTGGTTCAGATAGGCCTCGAGGATGGTGCGCTTGTCATAGCGCGCCTCCAGCAGCAAAGCGAACAGGATTTCCTTGAATTTCCGGCTGTAGGTCTGCTCCTTGCCGATGCCCAACAGGCCGCTGCGCGCCAGCTGCTGGGTCAGGGTGCTGGCGCCCTGGCGGGTGTCGCCACCGGACTTCACGTTGACGAACGCGGCGCGCAGCATGCCGCTGAAATCGATGCCAATGTGGTGGTTGAAATCGCGATCCTCGACCGCCTGCAGCCCGGTGACCAGCAGCTCCGGGACTTCCTCGATGCGGACCAGGCGGCGCTCTTCCTGGTTCTGCCCGTACAACGTGGCAATGCGGGCGGGATCCAGCCGGGCGCTGCGCAGGGCGCGCTTGGCCTTAACGTCGCGGATGGCATCCACCTGGCCGCCAGACACGGTGACGTCCAGGATCGCCGGCGCCACCCGCCCATCCACGTCGCTGTAGCCGCGGCTGGAAATCCGCCAGCGTGCGCCGTTGCGGGCATAGGTACCGGGGCGTTGGCCGTCGCCATCGCGGTAGGAGGCGGCGTCCAGCTCGGTCTTCAGGGTCTGCGCGTCCAGCACCAGGCCCTGGCGCAGCACCAGCGGGCGCGCATAGACGCGGGTGGGCACCTGCCAGCGCAGCTTGCCGAAGCGCTCGCCGACCTGGTGGTTCAGGTACAGCAGGTACGGGATCAGGAAACCCAGCAGCAGGGCCGCCGCAGCCAGGCCCCAGGTGAGCAGCCGGCGTTGCCACCCGCTGCCGCCTGCGCCTCTATCCTCGTCCTCGTACAGCGCGTCTTCTTCGTCTTGGATGCGGGGCATTGGCAGGCGATCAGCCGAGTGGATGCGACAATGGCGTTAGCCCCCGAGTCTAGCGCAGCCGCCTGCACGGCCACGTCGGGGTTCCCCGATCCTTGTGGAGGAGTTCAGCCCGATGCCGGTTCCCGTCGAAGCGCGCTTCTGGTGCCTGCGCGCGCTTGGCCTGTGGCGGCGCGGCTGGGCCAGCCTGCGCAACCGCGGCGTGGCGGCCACCTGGCGCCGGATGGTGCTGCAGTTCCGGCGCGCGCCAGTCGGCGCCCCGGCCCTGTACCTGCCGCCACAGGCCCCCTTCGCGCCGTTCGCGGTGCCGGCTTCGGACGCGCCGCGTGCAAGCATCGTGATCCCCGTCCATGGCGCGTTCCCGCACACGCTGGCCTGTCTGCGTGCGATCGCCGCGCACCCGCCGCGCACACCGTTCGAGGTGGTGGTGGTGGACGACGCCTCGCCCGACGACTCGCTGCAGCACTTGCGTGCGATCGAAGGAATCCGCGTCCTCGCGCGGCCGGCCAACGGCGGCTTCATCGCCGCCTGCAACGACGGCGCGGCGCTGGCACGCGGTGACCATCTCGTCTTCCTGAACAACGACACCGTCCCGCAGCCGGGCTGGCTGGATGCCCTGCTGGCCACCTTCGACGCCGTGGCCGGCGCGGGGCTGGTGGGCGCGCGCCTGGTCTATCCGGACGGCCGCCTGCAGGAAGCCGGCGGCGTGGTATTCGCCGACGGCAGCGGCTGGAACTACGGGCGCTTCGGCGACCCCGCGGACTGCCGGTTCGGCTATCTGCGCGATGCCGATTACCTCAGCGGCGCGGCGATCGCCCTCCCGCGGGCCCTGTTCCAGCAACTGGGTGGATTCGACACGCGTTATGCCCCCGCCTATTACGAGGACACCGATCTCGCCTTCGCGGTGCGCGCTGCCGGCCTGCGCACGCTGTACCAGCCGGCGGCGATCGTGGTGCACGACGAAGGCGCCACGTCCGGCACCGACGTCAATACCGGGCCGAAGGCGGCGCAGGTGCGCAACCGCGCGGTCTTCGCCGATAAATGGCGGGACGCGCTGTCGCGGCAGCTACCGCCCGGCATCGAACCGACGCCGGCCACGCTGCACCGCGGCCAGCGCCAGATACTCATCATCGACGCGTTGACCCCGCAGCCGGACCGCGACTCCGGCTCGCTGCGGCTGGTCGAACTCATGCGCCTGTTGATCGAGGAAGACGCACACGTGGTGTTCCTGCCGGCCAACCGCGAAGCCGACGGCGATTACACCCGCGCCCTGCAGGCGATCGGCGTGGAGTGCTGGCACGCTCCGTATGCACAGGGACTGCCCGCCTGGCTGCGCGAGCACGGCCCCCGCTTCCACGCGGCCATGGTCAGCCGCCACTACGTCGCCAGCGAGTGCTTCCCGCTGCTGCGCCGCCACGCGCCGCAGGCACGGCTGCTGTTCGACACGGTGGACCTGCACTACCTGCGCGAGCGCCGCGCGGCGGAGCTGGCCGGCGATGCCGCCGCGCTGCGCGCCGCACGCCGCACGCAGGCGCTGGAGCTGGCGCTGATCCACCAAGCCGATGCCACCTTCGTGGTCAGCGAGGTGGAACGCAGCCTGCTGGCGCAGGATGCGCCCGGCGCGCGCGTGCAGGTCCTGTCCAACCTGCATCGGCCGGCACCGCCCGGGCCGGGCCCCGAGGCGCGCCGTGACCTGCTGTTCGTGGGCGGCTTCCGCCACCCGCCCAACGTCGATGCGGTGCACTGGTTCGTCGCTGAGGTGTTCCCGCGGCTGCGCACGGTGCGGCCCGACGTGCGCCTGCACTGCATCGGCGGTGACGTGCCCGAGGCCGTGGCACGCCTGGCGGCGCAGCCGGGCGTGACCATCCACGGCCACGTGCCCGACCTGCAGCCGTGGCTGGACGGTTGCCGGGTCTCGGTGGCGCCGCTGCGCTACGGTGCGGGCGTGAAGGGCAAGGTCAACCAGGCGATGGCGCACGGCCTGCCGGTGGTGGCAACGACCTGCGCGGTGGAGGGCATGCACCTGCACGACGGCGAGGACGTGCTGGTAGCCGACACGCCGGACGCATTCGCGCAGGCCGTGCTGCGCCTGCTCGACGACGATGGGCTGTGGACGACGCTGGCGGAACGCGGTCGCGCCAACGTGGCCCGGCATTTCTCGGCCGATGCCGCGCGGAGCGTGGTGCGGGCCCACTTCCTTGCCTGAGCCGAGGCGTCGGCGACTCAGCGCGCCCGGCGCAGGCGGTCTGCGAAGGCATCCAGTCCCGGCACGCCGGGATCCATGGCGCGCGCCTGCGCAAGGGCGCGCCGGGCATCGTCGGTGCGACCGGCCTCGAGCCATTCGCTGCCCACCGCAAGCCAGCGCTGCGCCAGCCGCCGCTGGGCCGTCGCCAGGCCATCCTCGGCCGGCGCCAATTGGCGCCACGCCTGCAGGCATTCCCCGGCGCGCCCGAGGTTGTTGTCGCGCAGCGCATCGGCGTGGCACCGCTGCGCCGCGGCCTGCAGCGCCGCCATTGCACGCAGCACGCGCGGATCCCGAGGCGCCAGTGCAACCGCCGCACGCAGGTGGTCCCAGACGCTGTCGCCCGGCGGCGTCAGCCAGTCGCCGCGCAGGCGTGCCTGTTCCGCCTGCGCCAGTGCCTGCGCAACCTGCGCCTGGCGGCGTGGCGATGCTTCGTCGCGGGCGGGCGCGGCATCGCCGGCATCCGTCCGCAGGCGACGCTGCACGGCCTGCAGCCGCGTCGGCGCGATACCGGCATCGGCGGCCATCGCCAGCAGGCGCGCGGCATCGCGAGGGTGACGCGGGGCGGCTGCCGTAGCCGCCGCAAGCAGGGCCTCGCCCAGCGGCGAAGCGCAGGCGGGCGGCTGCAGGACCGCTTCCTCGGCGCGCCATGCGTCGCACACCTGTGCGGCGGCGGCTGGATGCCCGCCTGCAAGCAGCCGCCGCACGCGGACGTCCCGCTGTTCAATGGCGCGCGCCAGACCGGCGTGCAGCGCGGGCAGGGCGGCATGCCCCGGATCGAAACGCTCCGCGCGGCGCACGCGGTCGGCCGCCAGGGCCAGATCGCCGCGCGCCAGCGCGGCCGTGGCCGGCCGCAGCAGGTCGGACAACGCATCTTCGCGTCCCTCCAGCGCGCGCTGGTCGCGCGGCCTGGCCTGCAGCACCTGCTGGTACAGCGGCAGGGCCGCATCAGGACCGTCATCCAGCCGACCGAAGGCCTGCGCGGCCTGCGCGCGGGCCAGCAGCGCCTCCAGGCCTGTGGCCCGTGCCTGCAGCGCCTGCGCCTGCCGTTGCAGCGCATCGATGCGGGCCGCCGGTGCCTGCAGGTCGCGGGCAAGCTGCAGGGCCGCCAGCGCCTGCGCGGGATCCCCTGCGCGCAGGTGCGCCTCGGCCCGTGCCAGCGCGGCCCGGCCCACACGCGCCAGGCCCTCGCTCGCCTCCAGCCGGTCGGGCTGCAGTGCCAGCGCCGCTTCGTAGAGTGCGCGTGCGCCTTCGTGGCCGGTCAATCGCCCTGCCTGCAAGGCCGCATCGGCACGCTGGCGCAGGGCGTCGTAGCGCGGATCGGGCCACAGCCAACGGCCCAGCGGGTCGCGCAGCACGATGGCCAGCGGCACGCACAGCACGCTGGCCACGCCCAGCGCCACGATGCCCTGCCGCCACCCCCGCGGCAAGGCATGCCAACGGGCCATCCATCGCGCACGCCATGCCGGTACGGACGTGCAGCGCTTCATGCGCGGCGTGCGGACTCGACGCCGGACAGCGACTCCAGCCGCGCCAGCAGCAGCCCCAACTGCTCGAAATCGGCGATCCGCACCTGCAACCGCAGCCGCACGCGCGCGTTGCCACCACGCAGCGGTTCGGTATGCAGCCCCAGCAGGTGCACGCCCAATTGGGCAACCAGCGTGGTGATGTCCTTCAGCAGCCATTTGCGGTCCACCGCTTCGATACGGATCGCCACCTCCTGGCCGCTGCGATGCGCCCCCCATTCCACCGCCAGCACGCGTGCCGGCTCCTTGCCGGCCAGCCGCAGGAACGCGGCGCAGTCGGGACGATGCACGCTGACCCCCCGCGCGCGGGTGAGGTAGCCGACGATGGCTTCACCCGGCAACGGCTGGCAGCAGCGCGCCACCTGCGCCAGCAGGTTGTCCACGCCTTGCACAGTGACCGTGCCGCTACCCGGCGCCGCCGGCGCGGCCGGCTTGGCGGGAAGCGCCGGCGGTGAGGGTTCGGGCTCCTGCGCCACCTTCTCCAGTTCCAGCAGCGCCCGCCCCACCTGGGCGGGACCGACGTCGCCCAATGCCACCAGTACCAGCAGGTCATCCACCGTCTGCGCGTTGAACTTGCCCAGCACCGGCGACAGGTCCGCATGCAGCAGCCCCATCCGGCGCAGGTCGCGGTCCAGCAGCTCGCGGCCCTCGCGCAGGTTCTGCGCGCGGTCCAGCTTGTTGAACCAGGCCCGCACCTTGTCGCGCGAACGGCTGCTGGCCAGGAAACCAGCGCTGGGCTGCAGCCAGTCGCGACGCGGCTGCGCGGTCTTGCCGGTCAGGATCTCCACGCGCTGGCCGGTGCGCAGCACATGGGTCAACGGCACGATGCGGCCGTCCACCTTCGCCCCGCGGCAGCGATGGCCCACCATGCTGTGGATGGCATAGGCGAAATCGAGCACGGTGGCCCCCTGCGGCAGGTCCACCACCTCGCCCTTGGGCGTGAGCGCATAGACGCGGTCCTCGACGAGGTCGCTGTCGATGCCCTGCAGCGGGCTGGCCTCACCCTCGCCCGCCGCCTCCGCCGCCTGCTCCAGCAGCTTGCGCATCCACGCGATGCGCTTGTCCATCGCCGCGCCACCGGCGCTGCCGCCCTCCTTGTAGCGCCAGTGCGCGGCCACGCCCAGCTCGGACTGCGCATGCATCTCGCGGGTGCGGATCTGCACCTCCAGCGTCTTGCCCTCGGGGCCGATCACCGCGGTGTGCAGCGAGCGGTAGCCGTTGGGCTTGGGCCGGGCGATGTAGTCGTCGAACTCGCTGGGGATCGGCACCCACAGCGCATGCACCAGCCCCAGCACCGCATAGCAGGCCGGAATGTCCTCCACCAGCACGCGCAGCGCGCGCAGGTCGTACAGTTCCTCGATCGGCAGCGCCTTGCGCTGCATCTTCCGCCAGATGCTGTAGATGTGCTTCGGCCGCCCGGCCACGTCGGCGGGGATGCCCTGCCCCGCCACCGCGTCGGAGAGCTGCGTGCGCACGGCTTCGATGTAGCGCTCGCGGCCCGCGCGGTTGTCGTCCAGCGATTGCGCGATGCGCAGGTAGTCCGCAGGCTGCAGGATGCGGAAGGCCAGGTCTTCCAACTCCCACTTGAGCTGCCAGATGCCCAACCGGTTGGCCAGCGGGGCATGGATGTCGCGGGTCATCCGCGCCAGCGCGCGCTGTTCGTCGGCCGGCAGGCGCCAGGCCGCACGCATGCGCGAGAGCTGGCGCGCCAGCACGATGGGGATCACCCGCAGATCGCGCACCAGCGCCAGCAGCAGCCGGCGCATGCCCTCGGGATTGCGGCCGCCACCGTGGTCCCGGTGCAGCGCCCACACGCGGCTGGCGGCACGCTGGCCCTCCAGCAGCACGTGCAGCCGCTCGGGCACGCCGACACCGGCCGCGCCGGCTAGCGCCTCCACGTCCACCAGCGCATCCAGCAGGGTGGCCGCCAGCACTTCCGCATCGGCATTGAGCGAGACCAGGATGGCCAGCGTGTCGGCCAGCACCTCGGCGCGGTCGCGCATCGGCGCGCCAGCCTCGGCACGCGCGTGCCAGAACGCCGCCAGCGGCGCGGGCAGTGCGTCCTGCGGCAGGCGCGCCAGCGCGTCGGCCCAGGTGATGGTGGCGGTGGCAGGAACGGACATACGACTACAGTAGCGGCCCGCGGATGACGCGGCCACCGCCTTGGGAATCATCGAACAACTCGGAGAGTTCCGTCGGCCACGATGGCCGACCACGCATCGATCGCGCAAGTGATGGATACGTGCGGGCCAAGTCCGGGCATGTGCCGGGCTTGACGTGGGCTGGCAACGCCAGGATGGCGCTGTTCAGACCTTCCCTTGCGGGGCCTGGCCGTGACGCAGCCGTGCCAGCCGCTGCGCCAGCCGCTTCGGCGACACCCCGCCCTTCGCCCCCAGCTCCTGCGCGAACAGCTGGACACGCAGCTCCTCCAGGTCCCAACGCAGTGCCTGTGCCTCCGGGTCGGCCGGGTCGGCGGTGGCCAGGGCGTCGGCGAATGGGGCCAGTTCCAGCATCCGCTGCTGGTCACGCACCGGATCGCGCTGGGCGCGTTCGGCGCGCAACAACAGCGCCTTCAGCCAGCGCGGGTATTCCGCCAGCACGGTGGCCGGGGTATCGCGCAGGAACCCGGGCGACGCCAGCGCCTCCAGTTGCGCCCGCATGTCGTCGAGATTGGCGCGCGCCCAGCCGATCAGCTTCGATTCAAGCTTGGCGCGCACCTCCGCGACCAGGCCCAGGATGGTCTCCGCCTGACGCAGCCGCTGCATGGCCTCGCCGAACAGCGCCTTGGCCAGGGCATCGCGCAGTTGCGCGAAGGCGTCCGCATCGCGCACGCCCAGCAGGCCGGCTGCGGTCAGCGCATCGAAGGCACCGTCCACCAGATCGGCACGCAGGCGATCGGCGTCCTTCAGCCCGTCCTTGCGCGGCGATGCCGACTCGATGGCCGCATACAGCAGCGAAATCTTCGGCTGCACCGGCAGCTGCTTGCGCGCCTGCTTCAGCTTGTCGGCCAGCGCGATGGCCAAGAGCCGGCGCACGCCCTGTGGATGCCGACGTTCGGCCTCTTCGCGCTGCGCGTGCAGGGCCAGCGACACGCTGTCGCCATCGTCCTGCAACGCGGGCCAGGCCGGCACGCCGCCAGCCCCCGGTACCGACACGGGAACCGGCGTCTCGGGAAAAGTAGTCAGGCCGGCCTGCGCCATGCCCTGCGCGGCGTGCTGCGCGAACGCCTGCGCGGCGCGCTGGCCAAAGCGGGCACGGAGATCGTCCAGATCGCGCGACTCGGCCAGCACCGCCTTGCCGTCCAGCAGGCGCAGGTTGGCGCGCAGGTGGGGCTCGATGGCGGCGGTGTCGAAATCCAGCACGGACACCTCCACGCCCGAGAGTCTCTTCAGGAATTTCGCCAGCGCGCCTTCGATGCTGTCGGCGTCCGGCTGCGCGAAGGCTTCCGCGAACGCGCGGGCAAAATCCGGCGCCGGCACGAAGTTGCGCCGCAGCGCCTTCGGCAGCGACCTGATCAGCGCCGCCGCCTTGTCCTCCACGAAGCCGGGCGCCAGCCATGACAGGCGGGCGGCATCCAGCGCATTGAGCAGGTGCAGCGGCACCGCCACGGTCATGCCGTCGTCCAGTGCGCCCGGCTCGAAGCGGTACTGCACCGCCAGCCGTGTCTCGCCCAGCGCGATGTAGGCCGGGAAGCGCGCAGCATCGGTCTGGTCGGCCACCAGCAGGTCATCGCGCGACCACTCCAGCGCGGCCTTCCCGTCCTTCGACAATTTGCCGTACCAGGCGTCCAACGCCTGCGCGTTGTGCACGTGCGGCGGCAGCCGGTCCAGGTACCAGCGCGCCTGCCACTCCTCGTCCACCACCAGGCCAGCCCGGCGCTGCTTGGCTTCTTCCTGCTTTGCCAGCTCCAGGGTGCGCAGGTTGCGGGCGAGGAAGGCGCTGCGGGTGTTGATCTCGCCGGTCAGCAGCGCCTCGCGCACGAAGATGCCACGGCTTTCTTCGGGGAACAGCGCGCCATAGTGGATCGGCCGCTTGGGCGCCAGCACCAGCCCGAACAGGCTGATCTGCTCGCTGCCCAGCACGCGACCCTGCGCCCGCGACCAGCGCGGATCATGCTGCCGGCGCGCCAGCAGGTGCGGCAGCTCGGCAATCGCCCAATCCGGCTCGATCGCGGCGTTGGTGATCGCCCAGACTTTCTCGGTGTCCAGCAGCGTGGCCGACAGCACCCACGGGGGCGGCTTGCTGGCCAGCTTCGAGCCGGGGAACAGCTGGAACTTGCGGCCCCGCGGACCGTCGTAAAGACCAGCGGCCTTGCGATCGCCATCGCTGCCACGATGCCCCAGCTGGGTGGGCAGGCCGGCGATCAGCGCACGATGGAGCGCGGCGTAGGAAAGGGGGTCAGGTTCATCTTTTGCGCAAAGTGAACCTGACTCCTTTGCCGCCTGTTCCGGCCACAGCGCCTCGCACTGCAGCTTCAACTGCCGGTGCAGCTCCCACCATTCGCGCAGACGCAGGAACCCGAGGAAGTGCTTGTCGGCCCACTTGCGCAGCTGCGACTGGGTCATCTCCTCGTGCGCGCTGCGGTAGCCTGCCCACAGTTTCAGGATGCCGACGAACTCGGATTTCGCATCGTTGAACTGCGCGTGGGCAGCATCGGCGGCGGCACGCGCGTCGGCCGGGCGTTCACGCGGATCCTGGATACCAAGGAAGCTGGCAATCACCAGCATCTCGCGCAGCACGCCGTGGGCCTGGGCGGCCACCAGCATGCGCGCCAGCTTCACGTCCACCGGCAGCTTCGCCATCGTCCTGCCGATGGCGGTGAGTTTGCGGTGGGCATCCACCGCGCCCAGCTCATTGAGCTGCTGCCAGCCATCGGCAATGGCGCGCGGATCGGGCGGCTCCAGGAACGGGAAATCCTCGATATTGCCCAGCCCCAGCGCCAGCATCCGCAGGATCACCCCGGCCAGCGCGGCGCGGCGGATCTCCGGGTCGGTGAACTCGGGGCGCGAGGCGAAGTCGGCTTCCGAATACAGGCGGAAGCAGGTGCCCGGCGCGATGCGGCCACAGCGGCCGGCGCGCTGGTTGGCGCTGGCCTGCGACACCGCCTCGATGTGCAGCCGGTCCAGCTTCAGGCGTGGACTGTAGCGCTTGACCCGGGCCAGGCCGGGGTCGATCACGTAGTGGATGCGCGGCACCGTCAACGAGGTTTCCGCCACGTTGGTGGCCAGCACGATGCGGCGCTGCGGGCCCGGATGGAACACGCGATCCTGGTCCTTCGCGGACAGCCGCGCGTACAGCGGCAGTACCTCGGTGTGGCGATACTTGCGCCGCTCCAACGCCTGGTGGACGTCGCGGATCTCGCGCTCGCCGGGCAGGAAGACGAGGGTGTCGCCGATGCCCTTGTCGCGCATGATCTCGTCGCAGGCGGCGACGATACCATCGACGATCGTGCGCTGTCCGCCATCCTCTTCGCTCTCGCCCTCCAGCGGGCGGTAACGCATCTCCACCGGATACCCGCGCCCCTCCACGCTCACCACCGGTGCGCCGCCGAAATGCGCGGCGAAGCGCGCGGTGTCGATGGTGGCCGAAGTCACCACCAGCTTCAGGTCGGGCCGGCGCGGCAGCAGCTGCTTGAGGTAACCCAGCAGGAAGTCGATGTTGAGGCTGCGCTCGTGCGCCTCGTCGATGATCAGGGTGTCGTACTTCGACAGCCAGCGGTCGGTCTGGATTTCCGCCAGCAGGATGCCGTCGGTCATGAACTTCACCGCGGTCTGTTCGCTGACCGCGTCGTTGAAGCGGACCTGGAAGCCCACCGTGCCGCCCAGCGGCACCTGCAGTTCCTCGGCCACGCGCCGCGCCACCGACCGCGCGGCGATGCGGCGCGGCTGCGTGCAGCCCACCACGCCTGCCGCCCCGCGCCCGGCCAGCAGGCACAGCTTGGGCAGCTGGGTGGTCTTGCCGCTGCCGGTCTCGCCGGCAACCACCACCACCTGGTGGGCGCGGATCAGGGCGACGATCTCGTCGGCATGCGCGGCGATTGGCAGCGTGTCGTCCACATGCGCAGCCGGAAGCGCCGCGACGCGGCGTTCACGCTCGGCCACCGATGCTTGCAGGCGCGCCAGGAACGCCTCGCGCGCCGCGGCGTCATCGGGGCGGCCCTTCCATTTGGCCAGCAGCCCGAGCAGGCGGCCGCGGTCCCGGGTCAACGCGCCATCCACGGCACGCGCGGCCTGCCGCAGTTCGGCGGCAACCGTCGGATTGAACTTGGATGCAGAAGACCCCATGCAGGTAATACGTAATGTCCAGATGATGGAAACAGAATCGGCGTATTGTCGCCGCAAGTCCCTTCCCTCGCGCACCAAGGAGTCCGCAATGTCCAAGAGCAAGGCCGTCGCCAAGCCGGTGAAGGCGAAGAGCAAGCACAAGACCGTGATCGCCAGTGCGCCCGGCATCGACATCGGCATCTCGGCCGGCGACCGCGGCAAGATTGCCGACGGGCTGTCACATTTCCTCGCCGACGCCTACACGCTGTACCTGAAGACCCACAACTTCCACTGGAACGTGACGGGGCCGATGTTCAACACCCTGCACACGATGTTCGAGGCGCAGTACACCGAACAGTGGACCGCGCTGGACGACATCGCCGAGCGCATCCGCGCGCTGGGCTTCAACGCACCGGGCAGCTACGCAGAATTCGTTCGCCTTTCCTCGATCCGCGAGGAGCCTGGCATGACGGGCACGCCTGCCTGGCACGAGATGGTGCAGCAGCTGGTGGATGGCAACGAGGCGGTGTGCCGCACCGCGCGCAAGGTCCTGAAGGTGGCCGACGCCGGCGGCGACAACCCCACCGCCGACCTGCTGACCCAGCGCCTGCAGACCCACGAGAAGTACGCCTGGATGCTGCGCTCGCTGCTGCAGTAAGCCGCGCCGGCGGCCTCCGGCGCGGCAGAGCGCCCGCCGGAAGGCCGCAGGCCTGACACGCTTTCCCGGCGATGCCGGACGCCGGCACCGTCGCACTTGCTACCCTATGGCGGATGTCCCACGCCGCCCTCGATACCCTCCGCCGCGTCTTCGGCCACGACGCCTTCCGCGGCCGCCAGCAGGAGATCGTGTCGCGCGTGGTCGCCGGCGGCGACGCGCTGGTGCTGATGCCCACTGGCGGCGGCAAATCGCTGTGCTACCAGCTGCCGGCGCTGCTGCGCCCCGGCTGCGGCGTCGTCGTATCGCCGCTGATCGCGCTGATGCAGGACCAGGTGGACGCCCTGCGCCAGCTGGGCGTGCGCGCCGCCTTCCTCAATTCCAGCCTCGACGGCGCCGAAGCCGCCCGGGTCGAACGCCAGTTCGCCGCGGGCGAGCTGGATCTGCTCTACGTCGCGCCGGAACGCCTGCTGACGCCGCGCTTCCTCGCCCTGCTGGACCGCGCGGCCATCGCCCTGTTCGCCATCGACGAGGCGCACTGCGTCTCGCAGTGGGGCCACGACTTCCGCCCCGAATACCGCCAGCTCACCCTGCTGCACGAACGCTGGCCGGACGTGCCGCGGATCGCACTGACCGCGACCGCGGACGCCCCCACCCGGCGCGAGATCGTGGAGCGGCTGGCGCTACAGGACGCAGAGCAGTTCGTCAGCTCGTTCGACCGCCCCAACATCCGCTACAGCGCGGTGGCCCGGGACGACGGCCGCCGCCAGCTGCTCGACTTCCTCGATGGCCACCGCGGCGAGAGCGGGATCGTCTATTGCCTGTCGCGGCGCAAGGTGGATGCCACCGCCGAATGGCTGGCCGCCCACGGCCATCCCGCGCTGGCCTACCACGCCGGCCTGGATGCGGCCACGCGCGCCGAGCGCCAGCGCCGCTTCCTGCGCGAGGACGGCGTGGTGATGGTGGCCACGATCGCGTTCGGCATGGGCATCGACAAGCCGGACGTGCGCTTCGTCGCCCACCTCGACCTGCCCAAGTCGCTCGAGGGCTACTACCAGGAAACCGGACGCGCCGGCCGCGACGGTGACCCGGCCGAGGCGTGGCTGGCCTACGGCATGGGCGACGCGATGCTGCTGCGGCGGATGATCGAGGAAGGCGAGGCCAGCGACGAACGCAAGCGGCTGGAGCACGGCAAGCTGGACGCACTGATCGGCTACGTCGAGTCCACCGGCTGCCGCCGGCAGACCCTGCTGGCCTACTTTGGCGAAGCCCATGCCGGCGCCTGCGGCAACTGCGACAACTGCCTGTCGCCGCCACGCACCTGGGACGCCACCGAAGCCGCGCGCAAGGCGTTGTCCTGCGTGTACCGCACCGGCCAGCGCTTCGGTGCCGCCCACGTGGTGGACGTGCTGCGCGGCGCGGACACCGCCAGGATCCGCCAGTTCGGCCACGATGCCCTGAGCACCTACGGCATCGGCCGCGACCTCGACGCCCGCCAGTGGCGCGGCGTATTCCGCCAGCTGGTCGCCGCCGGCCTGCTGGAGACCGACCTCGACAGCCACGGCGCGCTGCGGCTGACCGCGGCCGCCACGCCGCTGCTGCGCGGCGAGCGCCAGTTGCTCCTGCGCATGGACGCACCGAAACCCGAACGCCGCCGCACCCGCGGTGACGGCGAGACGCGTGGCGCGGCCCCCGTCATCGACCTGCCCGAAGACGCCGCCACCCGCTTCACCGCCCTGCGCGCCTGGCGCGCCGACGCCGCGCGCGCGCAGAACCTGCCCGCCTACGTGATCTTCCACGACGCCACCCTGCGCGCGATCGCCCTGGCCCAGCCACGCGACCTCGACGCACTGGCCGGCATCGGCGGCGTCGGCACCGCCAAGCTGGAACGCTACGGGCGCGAGGTGATCGCGGCGCTGGAAGCGGCGGCCTGAGAGCGCCTGCTCAGCCCAGCAGCTCCCCGGCGCCGGACACGATGTCCGCGATCAGCGCCCCGACCCGCGCCACCCGCGGACTGCGACGGACCTCGGGATGGACCACCAGCCAGAGCGGCCGGCGGATGCTGCAGGCATCGATTGCAACCAACCGCGTCTCCAGCCGCCCCAGGACGTGCGGCAACAGCGCGATGCCGAGACCGTTCGCGGCGGCTTCGCGCAGGGCCAGGAGGTCGTTGCTGCTGAACGCACAGGGACGCTCGCCCGCATAGGCATCCAGCCAGCGCGCCGTTTCCCCGCTGGCCCAGGGGTCGCCATGCCGCAGAAACCGCCAGGCACCCTCGGCCACGTCGCGCCAGCGGGGATGGGCGTACAGGCCATAGCCCAGCTCCGCCAGCGGACGGCCGGCCAAGCGGGGATCGTCGGGCCGCCGCAGGCGCAGGGCGACGTCAGCCTCGCGCCGCGCCAGATCGGATTCCCGGGACTCCCCCAGCAATTGCAGCTCCAGCGCGGGCCACTGCGCCAGCGGGGCGGCCAACCGCGGCACCAGGAACGCGGCCGCGAACGCCGGTGGCGCGGACACGCGGACCACGCCAGCCAGCG
The DNA here is from genome assembly GCF_046293095.1 of Thermomonas sp. GTDB lineage: Bacteria > Pseudomonadota > Gammaproteobacteria > Xanthomonadales > Xanthomonadaceae > Thermomonas. Next base: position 95,563 of record NZ_JBKBPN010000005.1, on the reverse strand, counting down.
CATCGCGCTCCCGAGCGGCGTGGGTCAGCGCCAAGGCTTCCTCCTCCAGCCGCCGCGCATGCGGAAGCAGCGCTTCGGCCTCGACCGTCGGCCGCCACGCCTGCGGCAGGCGCTCGAACAGGCGCAGGCCCAACTGCCGCTCGAGGGCGGCGATCCGGCGCGAGACCGTGCTGTGCTCCACCTCCAGCGCGCGGGCGGCCGCGCTCAGGCTGCCCAAGCGGGCCACCTCGAGGAAATAGCGCACGTCGTTCCAATCCGGCTGGGGCACGGGAACGGCGGCGGAAGGCGCTTCCGGCGGCTGACTCGTTCGTTTTTGCACGGCTGACCGGCTTTTTTATGGGATCCCAATCGATATTCGCACGAATAAGCTGCCGGCTCCTTCCCCCGGATGACCGCCCATGTCCACGTCCCAGCAACGCATCCTCGTGAACGGTTACGGAGACACGGGGCAACTCGCCCTCGACCGGACCGACCTGCCGCCCCCCGGCCCGGGCGAGGCGCGCCTGCGCCAGCACGCGATCGGCGTGAACTACGTGGATGTCTATTTCCGGACCGGAATCTACGCCTTACCGTCGCTTCCCGGCCCCCTGGGCGTCGAAGCCTCGGGCACGGTGGAGGCCGTGGGCGAAGGCGTCGATCCGGCCTGGCTGGGGCGCCGCGCCGCCTATGCCGGCCTGCCGGTGGGTGCCTACGCCGATGTCCGCAACATCGCCGTGGATCGCCTGCTGCCGCTTCCCGACGCGATCGACCACGACACCGCCGCCGCCGTCCTGCTGCGCGGCCTCACTGCGCACATGCTCTTCGCCTACGTGCGCCCCCTGCGGCCGGGCGACACCGTGCTGGTCCACGCCGCCGCCGGTGGCCTCGGCCTGCTGTTGTCGCAATGGGCGCGAGCGCTGGGCGCGCGGGTGATCGGCACGGTGGGCTCCGACGAAAAAGCCGCCCTGGCCCGGGCGCACGGAACCGAATGCACCGTCGTGCATACCCGCGAGGACTTCGTCGCCGCCACCCGCGCGTTCACCGACGGGCGCGGCGCGGACTTCGTGGTGGACGGCATCGGGGGAGACACCTTCCCGCGTTCGCTCGATGCCGCGGCGCCGTTCGGCATGGTCGCCTCGATCGGGCAAGTCGCGGGCGAAGTCGCGATGATCGACCTCGACCGCTTGCACGCCTCCCGCTCGATCGCCGTCTCGCGTCCCGGAGTGTTCCGCTTCATGGCCGATCCGGCACGCTACCGCGACGGATGCAGCGCGGTGCTGCACCATCTGGCGGGTGGCCTACGGGCGACCATCGCCGGTCGGCTGCCGCTGGCCGACGCCGCCGAGGCCCACCGCCACCTCGAGGCCGGCCGCAGCGCCGGCTCGCTCCTGCTCACTCCCTGACCGAGAACGGCCCCATGCTCTACATCATCCTGCTCACCTACCGGCAGCCCCTGGACGTGGTCGAACGCCATCTCGAGGACCACCGCACCTTCCTGGCCCAGCACTACCGTGCCGGCCACTTCCTGCTGTCGGGCCCGCAGGAGCCGCGGCTGGGCGGCGCGATCCTGGCACAAGCGCCGGATCGCGCGACCCTCGAAGGCTGGCTGCGGGAGGACCCCTTCCACGCACACGGCGTCGCGGACGCGACGGTGGTGGCCTGGCAACCGACGCTGCGGGCCCCCGGCATCGCGGCGGCCATTGCGCCGGGCGCCGCGTTGGCCAATGGCACCGCCACGCGCTAGCACGCAGCGTGCGGCGGCCGTCGCAGGGCTGGCCTGCCCACCGGAGCCTGCGCCTTACAATGCGCGCATGCGCATCGGCCCCTACGCCATCGAACCGAAGGTGATCCTCGCGCCCATGGCGGGCGTGACGGACAAGCCATTCCGGCTGCTGTGCAAGCGGCTGGGCGCCGGGCTGGCGGTGTCGGAAATGACCACCTCCGACCCGCGCTTCTGGCACACCGCCAAGTCGCTGCACCGCATGGACCATGTCGGCGAGCCCGACCCGGTCAGCGTGCAGATCGCCGGCACCGTACCCGAGGTAATGGCCGAGGCCGCGCGCTTCAATGTCGATCACGGCGCGCAGATCATCGACATCAACATGGGCTGCCCGGCCAAGAAGGTGTGCAACGCCTGGGCGGGCAGCGCGCTGATGCGCGAACCGGCGCTGGTGGCGCGCATCGTCGAGGCGGTGGTGCAGGCGGTGGACGTGCCGGTGACGCTGAAGATCCGCACCGGCTGGGATGCCGACCATAAAAACGCGCCGGAGATCGCCCGCATCGCCGAAGCGGCCGGCATTGCCGCGCTGGCCATCCATGGCCGCACCCGCGACCAGCAGTACACCGGCACCGCCGAGTACGACACCATCGCCGCGGTCAAGGCGATGCTGGCCATCCCGGTCGTCGCCAACGGCGACATCGACTCGCCGCGCAAGGCCGCCTTCGTGCTGGAGCGCACGGGCTGCGACGCGGTGATGATCGGCCGCGCCGCGCAGGGCCGGCCGTGGCTGCCCGGCCATGTGGCGCACTACCTCGCCACCGGCGAGGAGTTGCCGGAACCGTCGCCGGCCGCGGTGCGCGACATCCTGCTGGGCCACCTGCACGCGCTGCACGCCTTCTATGGCGAAGAGGCGGGCGTGCGCATCGCCCGCAAGCACCTGGGGTGGTACGCGAAGGACCGGCCGGAGAACGCGGCCTTCCGCGCCGTGGTCAACCGCGCGCAGACCGCGGACGAGCAGCTGCGGCTGACCCGCGACTACTTCGATGCGCTGGCCGCGGGCGTGGCGCCTGGCTTGCCGGCCGCCGCCTGAAGCGAATGCTCACGCAGCGCGCGGCAACGCCGGCACCGGCACGTGGCCCGGCTGGCGCGGCGGCAGCTCGGCCAGCGTGCGGCCATCGTGCCCCAGCAACCGCAGCGTACCGTCCCGCTCCTCCACCAGCGCCGTCAGGCTTTCCACCCAATCGCCGTCGTTGGCGTAGATGCGTCCATCCTGCTGAACCAGCGCCGCGCGATGGATGTGACCACAGACGATGCCATCGAGGCCGCGCCGGCGCGCTGCGTCCAGTCCCGCCTGCACGTAGCGGGCGATGTAGCGCTCCGCCGCCCCGCTCTTCGACTTCAGGAAATCGGCCAGCGACCAGTAGCGCAGCCCCAGCCGGCCGCGCGCGGCATTGAGCCACTGGTTGCCGGTGAGCAGGCGGTAGTACAGCCAGTCGCCGATCTTCTCCTGGAGGCGCCCGCAGTGCGTGACCGCGTCGAACTCGTCGCCGTGCACCACCAGCAGGCGCCGGCCGTCGGCGGTGACGTGGATGGCGCGGCGGCGCACCCGCATCGCCGGCAACGCCAGGCCGCAGAGCTGGCGAAGGGGGCGGTCATGGTTGCCCGGGATGTAGACCAGTTCCGCACCGGCGCGGCGCTGCGCGTGCAGCGCCTCGACCACGCGCTGGTGGGCCGCGCCCCAGTGCGGCCGCCGCTGCGCCATCCACCACAGATCCACGATGTCGCCGACCAGGTAGAGCCGGTCGCAGCGCAGGCCGGCGAGGAAGTCGGCCAGCGCATCGGCGTGGCAATGGCGCGCGCCCAGGTGCACGTCGGAGAGGAAGACCGCACGACGGCGCACGGCCGGCGCCTGCCGCAGGACGGCCGCGGCGGGACGCGCCGCCGGCACGCCGTCGCCGGGGCCGGCGGCGTCCACCTAGCCCACCGCCTGCGCGGCCGGCGACGACGCGGCGTCGCCACCCAGGTAGCGCTGCCGCTTCTTCGGCCGCATGCGCTGGATGTCGACTTCGATCAATCCGTCCACCGCGTCGCTGAAATCGGGATCCACCCCGAAGGCGAGGAACCGCGCGCCGCCCGGCTCGCACAGCTCCACGTACTGCTTGTAGAGCATCGGCACCTGCGCGCCGAGCGCATCGAGGTTGCCCTTCAGCACGCGGAAGGCGGTGTCGGCATCCAGCGCGGCATCGTCCGGCAGCGCGGCTTCGTAGTGGAACGGGCGGTGCGGGCGCGCCTCGCCGTCCGGGCCACCGTGCCAATGGGCGTAGTGGGCCACGATCTGCGCGCGCGCCGCCGCCGGCAGCGCCGCACTGATCGAAACCGCGCCGAACAGGTAGCGCACCTTCGGGTAGGCGCGCAGGTAGGCGCCGATGCCCTGCCAGAGGTAGTCGATGCTGCGGCTGCCCCAGTAGTCCGGCACGACGAAGCTGCGCCCCAGCTCCATGCCCTGCGCGATGCGCACCAGCGCGTCTTCGCCGTAGTCGAACAGGCTGGCGGTGTAGAGGCCGCGCAAGCCGTGCGCGGCCAACACCGGCGCGCCGCGCGCGACGCGATAGGCGCCGGCGATGCGGTCGGCGGCCGCGTCCCACAGCACGATGTGCTCGTACCAGCTGTCCCAGGCATCCAGGTCCAGCGGCCGGCCGGTGCCTTCCCCGACCGCGCGGAAGGTCGTTTCGCGCAGGCGGCCGATCTCGTGCAGCAGCGGCGACCCCGCCGCCAGCGTGCCCACCCGGATTTCCTTGCCGTCGCCGGTGCGCCCCAGCAGCCGCAGCGTGGCCACCGCCGCCCGCACCAGCGCCGGCGCCACCGGCTCGGCCACGGCCTCCACCGCCGACCCCGGGCCGACCTCCGCATGCTGCCCGGCGGATGGACGCCGGGCGCCCAGCGCATACAGGTCGCGGCGCAGCGTGCACAGCAGCGTGGCATCGTCGACGCCGGCCGGCAGCGGGCGCGCCGTGCCGACCCGCAGCACCACCCGCCGTGCGCGGCGGGCGAACATCTCGCGCGCCAGCAGCGCGGTGCCCGCCGGCTTGAACAGCGCCGACGCCCCATAGAACAGGGCCGAATTGCGCGCTTGCACGTGCACCGGCAACACCGGCGCCGCGCAGGCCCGGGCAAACCGCAGGAAGCCGCGCCGCCAGCGCCCATCGCGGATGCCGCGTGGCCCCAACCGCGACACTTCACCGGCCGGGAACACGATCACGCACTCCTCGCGCGCCAGCGCGGCCTCTATCGCGCGCAGACTGTCCACGGTCGGGCGTCCGCCCAGGATGCGCACCGGCAGCAGCAGCTCGTCCAGCCCGTCCAGCGCGCTCAGCACATCGTTGGCGACGATGCGCACGTCACGCCGCACCTGCCCCACCAGGTCCAGCAGGGCCAGCGCATCCAGCGCGCCGGAGGGGTGGTTGGCCACCACCAGCAGGCGGCCGCGGACGGGGATGCGCGCACGGTCGGCGTCCGCCGCGACATAGCCGGCGCCGAGATGGCGCATCGCCGCGGCCACGAAGTCGAAGCCGCGCAGATGACGGTTGGCACCGAGGAACGCATCGACCTCGTCCAGCCGCGACCAGCGCGCGATGCCGCGCAGCAGCGGCCGGGCAAGGGCGGCGCGGCGGCCGCGGAACCAGTGCGGGAAACGCTGCTGCAGGCGCTGTTCAAGCTGGAGCATGGTGAAAGGTCGGGCCGCGGCGTTGGCCTGCAGCCTGCGCACCTGCCGGGACAGCCCGATGGCAGCGCCATGACGGCGCGATGACGCACGGCCGCTTAACGTTCTCCCAACACGCCGGTGGCCGGAACGGGCGCAGGATGCATCCCCGGCCGCATCGCTGTATCATGCGCGCCCATCTTTTCATCCGAATGCAAGGATGAATCAATTCACCAGGAGCCCGCCGATGTCCAACTACCTCTTCACCTCCGAATCGGTCTCCGAGGGCCACCCGGACAAGCTCGCCGACCAGCTCTCCGATGCGGTGCTGGACGCGATCCTGGCCCAGGACAAGCACGCCCGCGTGGCCTGCGAGACGCTGGTGAAGACCGGCGCGGCGATCGTGGCGGGCGAGGTCACCACCAGCGCGTGGGTGGACATCGAGGAGCTGGCGCGCCGCGTGATCAACGGCATCGGCTACGACAATTCGGGCGTCGGCTTCGACGGCCACACCTGCGCCATCATCAACATGCTCGGCAAGCAGTCGCCCGACATCAACCAGGGCGTGGACCGCAAGAAGCCCGAGGACCAGGGCGCGGGCGACCAGGGCCTGATGTTCGGCTACGCCTGCAACGAAGCGCCCGAGTTCATGCCGGCCCCGATCTACTACGCCCACCGCCTGGTCGAGCAGCAGGCCAAGGTGCGCAAGAACGGCAAGCTGAAGTGGCTGCGCCCGGACGCCAAGAGCCAGGTGACCCTGCGCTACGACGGCCACGACATCGTCGGCCTGGACGCGGTGGTGCTGTCCACCCAGCACGATCCCGACATCAAGCAGAAGGACCTGATCGAGGCCGTGCGCACGCACATCCTCGCCCCGGTGCTGCCGAAGAAGTGGCTGGACGCGCTGCCGAAGAACAAGGTGTTCATTAACCCGACCGGCAAATTCGTGATCGGCGGCCCGGTGGGCGACTGCGGCCTGACCGGGCGCAAGATCATCGTCGACACCTACGGCGGCATGGCCCGCCACGGCGGCGGTGCGTTCTCCGGCAAGGACCCGTCGAAGGTGGACCGCTCGGCCGCCTACGCCGCGCGCTACGTGGCCAAGAACATCGTCGCCGCCGGCCTGGCCGACAAGTGCGAGGTGCAGGTGAGCTACGCCATCGGCGTGGCCGAGCCGACCTCGATCTCGGTCACCACGTTCGGCACCGGCAAGGTCGATGACGCCGTGATCGAGAAGCTGATCCACGCCCATTTCGACCTGCGCCCGTACGCGATCACCCGCATGCTGGACCTGGAGCACCCGATCTACCTGCCGACCGCCGCCTACGGCCACTTCGGCCGCAAGCCGAAGGAGATCAGCTACACCGACGGCGAGGGCAAGAAGCAGAAGGCGACCGCGTTCTCGTGGGAGAAGACCGACAAGGCCGAGGCCCTGCGCAAGGCCGCCAAGCTGAAGTAAGCCGCCACCGCGGCAGGCGACACCCGGACGGGCCGCAGCGATGCGGCCCGTTCGCGTGGGGGGCCGCGTAAAATGCGCGCATGCCCCTCCTCCAGTTCCAGCGCGTCGACTTCGGCGTCGGCGGCCCGCTGCTGCTCGAACACGTCGACCTCACCATCGAACCCGGCGAACGCGTCTGCATCGTCGGCCGCAACGGCGCCGGCAAGTCCACCCTGATGCGGCTGATGGCCGGCGAGCTCAAGCCCGATGACGGCGAGGTGCGCGTGCAGAACGGCATCGTGGTCGCGCGGATGGCGCAGGAAGTCCCGCAGGACACGCAGGGCAGCGTGTTCGACGTGGTGGCCGCAGGCCTGGGCGACCTCGGCGCGCTGCTGGCGCGCTACCACCACGCCGTGCATGCCGGCGACATGGCCGCGATGGCGGAGGCGCAGGCGCTGATCGAGGCCGGCGACGGCTGGGACCTGGACCGCCGCGTGCAGCAGGTGCTGGAGCGACTGGAGCTGCCCGAGGACGCCGAATTCGCGGCCCTGTCCGGCGGCATGAAGCGGCGCGTGCTGCTGGCGCAGGCGCTCGTGCGCGCACCCGACATCCTGCTGCTGGACGAACCCACCAACCACCTGGACATCGCCGCGATCGACTGGCTGGAGGGTTTCCTGAAGACCTTCCCCGGCAGCCTGGTCTTCGTGACCCACGACCGCGGCTTCCTGCGCGCGCTGGCCACCCGCATCATCGAGATCGACCGCGGCCGCGTCACCAGCTGGCCCGGCGATTACGACAACTACCTGCGTCGCCGCGAGGAGCGCCTGCACGCCGAAGCGCAGGAAAACGCCCGCTTCGACAAATTGCTGGCGCAGGAGGAAGTGTGGATCCGGCAGGGCATCAAGGCCCGCCGCACCCGCAACGAAGGGCGGGTGACCGCGCTGAAGGCGATGCGCCGCGAGCGCGCTGCGCGCCGTGAACTGACCGGCAAGGTGAAGATGGAGGCGGCCAGCGCGCAGGCTTCCGGCAAGAAGGTGATCGAGATGACCGACGTGTCGCAGGCGTTCGGCGGGCAGGTCCTCCTGCGCGACGCCTCGGCCACGCTCCTGCGCGGCGACAAGGTCGGCATCATCGGCCCGAATGGCTCAGGCAAGTCGACCCTGCTGAAGATCCTGCTGGGCGAGCTTCAGCCCGATGCCGGCAAGGTGGAGCTGGGCACCCACCTGCAGATCGCCTACTTCGACCAGCACCGCAGCCAGCTGGACGATACCCGCAACGCGCTGGAGAACGTGGCCGGCGGGCGCGACTTCGTCGAAATCAACGGCAGCCGCAAGCACGTGGTGGGCTACCTGCAGGAGTTCCTGTTCTCGCCGGAGCGCGCGCGCGCGCCGATCACCCGCCTGTCCGGCGGCGAGCGCAACCGCCTGCTGCTGGCGCGGCTGTTCGCGCAGCCGTCCAACCTGCTGGTGATGGACGAACCCACCAACGACCTCGACGTGGAAACCCTCGAACTGCTGGAGGAACTGCTGCTGGACTATCCCGGCACGCTGCTGCTGGTCAGCCACGACCGCGACTTCCTCGACAACGTGGTGACCAGCACCCTGGTACTGGAAGGCGACGGCCGGCTGGGCGACTACGTCGGCGGCTACAGCGACTGGCTGCGCCAACGCCCCGCGCCAGCCCCGGCGGCGCCACCCGCCGCGGCTGCGCCCAAGCCGTCCGCCACACCCTCGGCTCCACCGCCCGCGCCGGCGGAGGCCCCCGCACGCAAGAAGCTGAGCTACAAGGACCAGCGCGAGCTGGAGCAGTTGCCGGGCCGGATCGAGCAGCTGGAAACCGAGATCGCCGCGCGCACCGCCGCGATGCAGGACCCGGCGTTCTACCGCCAGGACGGCGCGGCCCAGCAGCAGGCCAATGCCGCGCTGGCCCGGCTGCAGGCCGAGCTGGACGCCGCCTACGCCCGCTGGGAAGCACTGGACGGCTGACCGGCGGCGCGCCATCCGCCCCGCCGCCGGTTTACAATAGTGGGGCCGAGGGGCGCTGCGATCGTGTCCATCACGACCAGGCTCGGCATCGAACAACGGCGCCCGTGACCGCATTCCACCGCACTCACGGAGCATTGCCATGAACGCACAGGTCCAGCCCCTCCACGCCGCCGCCGACTACAAGGTGGCCGACATCTCCCTGGCTGACTGGGGCCGCAAGGAAATCGAGATCGCCGAGCACGAGATGCCCGGCCTGATGGCGATCCGCGCCAAGTACGCGCCGCAGCAGCCGCTCAAGGGCGTGCGCGTGACCGGCTCGCTGCACATGACCATCCAGACCGCGGTACTGATCGAGACCCTGAAGGATCTCGGCGCCGACGTGCGCTGGGCCTCCTGCAACATCTTCAGCACCCAGGACCACGCCGCCGCCGCGATCGCCGCCTCCGGCACCCCGGTGTTCGCGTGGAAGGGCGAGACCTTGGAGGACTACTGGGACTGCACCCTGGCCGCGCTGACCTTCACCCTGCCCGACGGCACCCTGGGCGGCCCGCAGCTGGTGGTGGACGACGGCGGCGACGTGACCCTGCTGATCCACAAGGGCTACGAGCTGGAGCAGGGCGACGATAGCTGGGTGAACTCCGCCTCGGGCAGCCACGAGGAGCAGGTGATCAAGAACCTGCTCAAGCGCGTCGCGGTGGAGCGCCCGGGCTACTGGACCCGCGTGGTCGCCGACTGGAAGGGCGTCTCCGAGGAGACCACCACCGGCGTGCATCGTCTCTACCAGCTGGCAGAGGCCGGCAAGCTGCTGGTGCCGGCGATCAACGTCAACGATTCGGTCACCAAGTCCAAGTTCGACAACCTGTACGGCTGCCGCGAGTCACTGGCCGACGGCCTGAAGCGCGCAATGGACGTGATGCTGGCCGGCAAGGTGGCGGTGGTGTGCGGCTACGGCGACGTCGGCAAGGGCAGCGCGCACAGCCTGCGCGCCTACGGCTGCCGCGTGGTCGTCACCGAGATCGACCCGATCTGCGCCCTGCAGGCGGCGATGGAGGGCTTCGAGGTGAAGACGGTCGAGGACACCCTCGGCACCGCCAACATCTATGTCACCACCACCGGCAACAAGGACATCATCCGCCTGGAGCACATGCAGGCGATGAAGGACCAGGCCATCGTCTGCAATATCGGCCACTTCGACAACGAGATCCAGGTGGACGCACTGAACGCCAGTGGCGCGGTGAAGACCAACATCAAGCCGCAGGTGGACAAGTACACCTTTGCCAACGGCCACAGCATCTTCCTGCTGGCCGAAGGCCGTCTGGTCAACCTGGGCTGCGCCACCGGCCACCCCAGTTTCGTGATGAGCAACAGCTTCTCCAACCAGACGCTGGCGCAGATCGACCTGTGGGCGAACAAGGACACGTACGCGCCGCAGGTCTACATCCTGCCGAAGAAGCTGGACGAGGAAGTGGCGCGCCTGCACCTGGAGAAGATCGGCGTGAAGCTGACCACCCTGACCCCGGCCCAGGCCGAGTATCTCGGCGTGGCGGTGGATGGCCCGTTCAAGCCGGAGCACTACCGGTACTGATCGCCGCCACCGGCGAAGACGACGACGGGCGCCGCAAGGCGCCCGTTTTCGTTGCGGCGTACTCAGCCCGGGTCGGCCACCGCCACGGCATCGCGCCCGGCGGCCTTGGCGCGGTACAGCGCGGTGTCGGCCGCGTGGTAGAGCGCCTCGCCTTCGCCGTCGCGGCGTGGATCGAAGGCGGCCACGCCAATGCTGACGCTGCAGTGCAACGCGTTGTCGGGCAATGCCAGCGGCTGGGCGGCGAGCGCGGCGCGGAACTCGTCGGCCCGGCGCGCCGTTTCGTCCAGGCCGCCGCGCACGAGCACCCCGAACTCCTCGCCCCCCAACCGCGCCACCAGCTCGCGCCCGGTATCCGGGAACGCCGCCTGCAGGCGCGCGGAGAACACACACAGGCAGGCGTCGCCGGCGGCATGGCCGTGGCGGTCGTTGATCGACTTGAAATGGTCCAGGTCCAGCAGCAGCAGGACGAGCGCATCGCCGTCGGTCCGGGCCCGCGCGCACCAGTCGCCCAGCGTGGCGGAAAACCGCCGGCGATTCGCCAGCCCGGTCAGGCCGTCGCGCCGACTCTGCTGCTCGAACAGGTCGCGCTGGCGGCGCAGTTCGTCCTCCAGGTCCAACCGCTGTCGGTATTCGCCATGGCTGCGGCGCAGGGCCAGGCTGACGTACAGCAGGTAGAGGCAGCTCACTGCGATGAGTTCCAAGCGCGAGCCGTTGGCGACCAACGCGCCCAGCGTGGGCAGATAGAGCAGGCCCAGGGCGATGAATGCCTCGCGCAGGCGCATCGGGAAGTTGTGCGCGAACGCGGTGGCGAAAGCATAGGAGCTGATCGCAGCGACCGTGCGCGCGCTTTCGCTGGGCGTCGTCAGCAGCAGCCACGCCACCGCCACCGACCACAACGCGGAGTTGGCCAGCAGCAGCGTCCAGATCCAGTCCAGACGTCGACGCACGGCGCTCTCTGACGCGCCGTCCGGCAGGCCTCGCACCTGGAAGCGCAGGAGATTGAGCAGCAGGAAGACCAGCGCCACCAGCAGGAAGGGCCAACGCGCACGCTCCCACAGCCCGCTGGCGGTCCCGGCCAGCAGCCACAGCAGAACATAGAAGGGCCCGCCGAGGCGCAACCGCTGCAGGGTCTCGGCAAGTTCCTGCTGCAATCGCGGCGGCGCGGCCTGCGCACCCGGCGCGCTGGTGATCCCGGACATCCCCTGTTCCTCCCCCGCGGCCACCTTGCCGCCGTGTGTGCGGACGGTCAAGCGGGCGCCCCTTATATTCTTTCATCCGAATAAAGCGATATGTACAATGGGCCACCTCGCCCGCGAGCCCAGACCATGCTGCCGATCAGCTTCGAGTTCTATCCGCCCAAGACCGACGAGCAGCGCGCGCAGTTCGATCGCACGGTGCGCCGGCTGCAGGCCCATGCGCCGCAGTTCATGTCCGTCACCTTCGGCGCCGGCGGCTCCACCCTCAGCCAGACGCCCGAGACGGTGCAGCGGCTGCGCGAGGACCACGGCATCGACGGCGTTCCGCACCTCACCTGCGTGGGCGGAAGCCGCGATGAAATCCGCGACCTGCTCCACCGCTACCGCGCCCTGGCCTGCAACCGCATCGTCGCCCTGCGCGGCGACCTGCCCTCGGGCATGGCCCGCAGCGGCGACCTGCGCTACGCCAGCGAGCTGGTGGAGCTGATCCGCGACGAACACGGCGATCACTTCCATATCGAGGTGGGCGCCTATCCGGAAACGCATCCGCAGGCCCCGGATGCACACATCGACCTGCGCCACTTCCAGGCCAAGGTCAAAGCCGGCGCGAACAGCGCCATCACCCAGTATTTCTACAACGCCGACGCCTACTTCCGGTTCCGCGACGACGCGCTGGCGCTGGGCATCGACATCCCGATCGTCCCGGGCATCATGCCGATCAGCAACTTCAGCCAGCTGCGCCGCTTCTCGGACGCCTGCGGCGCGGAGATCCCGCGCTGGATCGAGCGGCGTATGCGGTCCTTCGGCGACGATGCCGACGCCATCCGCGCGTTCGCCACCGACGTGGTGGCGGCGATGTGCCGGCGCCTGGTGGCCGGGGGTGCACCGGGGCTGCACTTCTACACGCTGAATCTGGCCAGACCCACCCAGGCAGTGCTGCAGCAGCTGGCCTGAACGGTTGCCGCGCACCGGCCTTCCTCGCACCGCAGCCGGCGCGTACCCTGCGCGGATGCATCGCGTCGTCCTGTTGTCCCTGTTCCTGCTGGTGGCCTGGCTAGCGCCGTCACGGCAGGCCGACGCGCAGGTCCGGCACTGCCAGACCGCCGACGGCACCCGCCTGTACACCGACCGCCAATGCGCCGACCTGGGCGCGCGGGAGGCGCGCGACCCACCGCCGGGGCAAACCACCGGCAACCGCTTGCAAGCCTGTGCGCGCAGCGTGCCGGATCTGACTTATGCCTTGGACGATGCAATCCGCTCCGGCGACGCCAACCGGATCGCCGGCCTGTATGACTGGGCCGGGATGGGCAGCAGCAACGCCAATCGTGTCATGGACCAGCTGCAGCGGATCGCGGCACGGCCGCTGGTGGACGTGCGCGAGGCGCATGCCGACGACGAAGGCGGTGGTTCCGGTGCCGGGCCGATCCTCGGCCTGCGCGTGGAGCAGGTGCTCAGCGACGGCTACACACCATCACGCAGCGTGTTCGGGCTGCGCCGTCGCCTGGGCTGCTGGTGGGTGCATCTGTAGGCGGGGCACGCACGCCGCCCCGGCGCTTCGATCAGTACAGACGGACCAGCCAGCCGTGGCGGTCGGGCGCGCGGCCGTACTGGATGTCGGTCAACTCCTTGCGGATCGCCATCGTCACTTCGCCCGCAGGCGCGTCGATGTCGCCCAGCGAAAACCCCTTGCCCTTGAGCTGGCCGATCGGCGTCACCACCGCGGCGGTGCCGCAGGCGAATACTTCGGTGATCTCGCCGGAGGCCACGCCGGTCTTCCACTCATCGATGGCCACCTGGCGCTCCTCCACCGTCATCCCCCGGTCGCGGGCCAGCTGCAGGATGCTCGACCGGGTGATGCCCTCCAGGATGCTGCCCGACAGCGCCGGCGTCACCAGGCGGCCGTCGCGGTAGACCAGGAACACGTTCATGCCGCCCAATTCCTCGAGGTACTTGCCCTCGACCGGATCGAGGAACAGCACCTGCGAGCAACCGTTCGCATAGGCCTCCTGCTGCGGCAGCAGCGACGCGGCGTAGTTGCCGCCGCACTTGGCCGCGCCGGTGCCGCCCTTGGCCGCTCGCGCGTAATCCTCGGACAGCCAGATCGACACTGGCGCCACACCCTTCGCGAAATAGGCGCCGGCCGGGCTGGCGATCACGTGGTAAGCCGCCGCCTGCGCGGGGCGCACGCCCAGGAATGCCTCGGTGGCGATCATGAACGGACGGAAGTACAGACTGCTCTCGGGCGCCGACGGCACCCAGGCGTGGTCGACGGCGATCAACTGGCGCAGCGATTCCACGAACTCTTCCACCGGCAGCTGCGGCAGCGTGAGCCGTGCCGCGGAACGCTGCAGGCGCACGCCATTGGCCTCGGGGCGGAACGTCCAGATCGAGCCGTCGGCGTGGCGGTAGGCCTTGATACCCTCGAAGATCTCCTGCCCGTAATGCAGCACCGCGGCGGCCGGATCCAGGGACAGCGGACCATACGCGTGCACCCGCGCGTCGTGCCAACCCTGCGCCTTGTCCCACTGGATGGACACCATGTGGTCGGTGAAGGTGCGGCCGAAGCCGAGATCACCTGCCAGGATGGCCGTGCGCTGTTCGGGGCTGCGGGCGTGCTCGGACGGGATGACCCGGTAGGCCAGCGGGGCGGACGCGGAAGGGGACATGCGAGGACCTTGCAGGAACGGAACGCCACATTATGACGCCGAAGCCGGATCCCCGCCCCCGCCGTGTCCTCCGCCGAAGGCCAGGGTCGCCACCACGCCGCGCTCTTCGCCGGGCCGCACCTGCACGTCCCAGCCATACAGCGCGCACAACCGGCGCACGATCGACAGCCCGATGCCACCGCCCTGCGAGTGCCCGGCGTGGGTACCGCGGTAGCCGCGGGTGAACAGCTTCGCCGCGTCTTCGGCGCTGAGGCCGGGGCCGGAATCGATGACCTCCACCGCCCCGGGCAGCACCCGCACCACCACCTCGCCGCTTGGGGTGTACTTCACCGCGTTGCCGATCAGGTTGCCCAAGGCGACGGCCAGCACCGACTCGGGAACATCGAGTGTCCTCTTGGTCTCGCCCTCCAGCCGCAGCACCACCGGCTTGCCGCCCAGCTGCGCGCGATGGCTTTCCAGCAACTGCTGGGCCACCCTGGCGACGTCGCACTGGCCCACCGCACGCTCGTTGCGAGACAGCAGCAGCAGTGCGCTGATCAGGTCGGTGCACTGCTGCTCGGCGCGCTGGATACGCGCCAGCCGGGTGCGGGTGCGCTCGTCCAGATCCGGCCGCGCCAGCAGCAGCTCCACCGCACCGCGGATCACCGCGAGCGGGGTGCGCAGTTCGTGGCTGACATCGGCGTTGAACTCGCGGTCGCGCTGCACGACATCGGTGAGCCGCGCGGCATAGTCGTCCAGCGCCTTCGCCAACTCGCCCACTTCGTCTTCGGGGAAATGCGGGGCCAGGGCCTCAGGCGTCGAACTGGCACCCGAACGCCGCAGCCGCTGCGCCAGTTCGGTCACCGGGCTCATCACCCGCGACGCCGACCACCATCCGATCAGCAGCGAGAGCAAGGTGAAGATGCCGACGCTGACGACCAGCGCATGGTTGAGTTTGAGTTGGCTCTCGCGCTCCTCGGCGATGTCGTAGGCGAGGAAGAACCAGTAATCTGGGTCCTTGCGTACCGCCAGCTTGTAGGCGCGCTGTTCGTCCGTGCCGGGCATGCGGATGACGATGTCGTGGACGCCATTGGCAAGACCGCGCCATTCCGGCGGCACCTTGTCCAGCTTGCGGGTGCTGAACTGGCGCCCCTGGATCTTCTCGAACGGGATGCCCACCGCATTGGGGTTGCGGTAGAACCCCTCCGCGAACATGTTGTTGTTCTTTTCCAGCGCCGCGCCCAGCACCGTGTTTTCCACCCGGTTGCGCAGGTAGACGGTGGTGGCCGCGATCAGCGCGGTCAGGGTGAAGCCGAACAGCGCGAACGACAGGATGATGCGGGTGCGCAGCCGGCGCCGCGCGCGCGGGCGGCGGGCCGTCGCGACAGATTCAGCCGTCGGCATCGGGGGCGGCGATCCGGTAGCCGATGCCGTGGCGGGTCTGGATCATCGGCTTGGCAAAAGGCTTGTCCACCGCCGCACGCAGGCCGTGGATGTGCACGCGCAGGGAGTCCGAGTCCGGCAGTTCCTCGCCCCAGACGCGGCTCTCCAGGTCCTGCCGGGTCACCACCGCCGGCGATGCCTCCATCAGCGCCTGCAGGATCTTCAGCGCGGTCGGGTTGAGCTGGATCGACTTGCCCTCGCGGTGCACTTCCAGGGTGTCGAGGTTGTATTCCAGATCACCGACATTGAGCACGCGCGCCGGCAGGCCGCGGCCGCGCCGCGCCAGCGCGTTGAGACGCACGTTCACTTCCTGCAGCGCGAACGGCTTAATGAGGTAGTCGTCCGCGCCGGAATCGAACCCGGCCAGCTTGTTGTCCAGCGAGTCGCGCGCGGTCAGCATCAGCACCGGCGTCTGTTTGCGGGCCTCGGTGCGCAGCTTGCGGCAGACCTCCAGCCCGTCCATGCCCGGCAGGTTCAGATCCAGCACGATGGCGTCGTATTCATTCACGATGGCCAGATGGAGCCCGGTCACGCCGTCAGCGGCGAAGTCCACGGTGTGGCCGCAGTCCTCAAGGTAATCGCCCAGGTTGGCGGCGATGTCGGGGTTGTCCTCGATGACCAGGATGCGCATGCGGGGTTCCAGGTGGGCGTCTACCGGCTAAGACCGGCCCGCCGGGGGGCGGTTCCCCGATTCTTGCACAGCCGTTGCGTGTGCGGACTGCAGGCTGCGGACAAACAAAGGCCCGGGCGGAGCCGCCCGGGCCGAAGGTCACATGCTGCCCTGCATGCCCGGCCGGGGGGATGAGCGACCGGACATGGCGCCATCTTGCGCCGCCGGCGATTAAGAATCCGTCAAATCCGCGTTGCGTCCGCGTTCGTTGGCGGCGGCGCGCGCCGCCACGTGTTCGACCACCGCCCCGGCGACGTCGATCCCGGTCACCGCCTCGATCCCTTCCAGCCCCGGCGAGGAGTTCACTTCCAGCACCAGCGGGCCGCGATCGCTGCGGATCAGGTCCACCCCCGCCACGCCCAACCCCAGGATCCGCGCCGACCGCACCGCGGTCTCCACTTCCGCCCGGCTGGGCCGGACTTTCTTCGCGCTGCCACCGCGGTGCAGGTTGGAGCGGAAGTCACCGGCCGGCGCCTCGCGCCGCATCGCCGCAACCACGCGATCGCCCACCACGAAGCAGCGCAGGTCGGCACCCTTGGCCTCGGCGATGAACTCCTGCACCAGGAAATTGGCGTACAGGCCCCGCAGGGTCTCGATCGCCGCCCGCGATGCGGACGGTTTTTCGGTCAGCATCACCCCGGCGCCCTGGGTACCTTCGTTGAGCTTGATGACATGCGGCGGCGGGCCCAGCATCGCCAGCAGGTCGCCGGTATCGTCAGGGTTGTCGCCGAACACCGTCGCCGGCAGGCCGATGCCCTCCGCCGCCAGCACCTGGTGGCAGCGCAGTTTGTCGCGGGCGCGCGCGATCGCCTCCGCGCTGTTGGGCGTGTAGCTGCCCATCAGCGCGAACTGGCGCAGCACCGCGCAACCGTAGCGGGTGATCGACGCGCCGATGCGCGGGACCACCGCGCCATAGCCGGCGATCGGCCTGCCCTTGTAGTGCATGTCGAAGCCGTCGCTGCTGATGCGCAGGTAGCAGCGCAGCGGGTCCAGGACGCGCACGCTGTGGCCGCGCTCGCGCGCGGCCTCGACCAGGCGACGGGTGGAATAGAGCTTGCCGTTGCGGGAAAGGATGGCGAGTTTCATCACGCGTGGCCCGTGTCTGCCGCTGGCGCCATCATCCCGCCGGCGGTCGCCCAAAGGAAAGGGCGGCATCCGCCTGGATGCCGCCCCGGTGTTCCATCGAACCTGTGCTGGAGCGGGTGATGGGAATCGAACCCACGTTAGCAGCTTGGGAAGCTGCAGTTCTACCATTGAACTACACCCGCAAGGCCGGCAAGTCTATGCCGGAGGCGGGGCTGGATGCAATGCAGGCCACACCCCACCCCATCCGGTCACGCATTCAGAACGCGCCGCCCACCGTCAGGAAGAAGCTGGCGTCACTGCCGCCCTTCTGCTCCACCGTGACGTTGGCGCCGACGTTCACGTCCAGGCCCAGCAGCTTGCTGCGCACGCCCAGGCCAAGGGTGCCGTAGCCGTCGTCGAAGGCCAGCCCCGGCACCGCGTAGGGCAGCGTGCCCGGCATCGACAGCGACTGCGCGTAGGCCTGCGCCGGGGCGTCCTTGAACTCGCGGTCCATGGTCAGGCGCACGTAGGGCTTCACGTGGTCGTTGATCGCGTAGTTGGCCTGCCAGCCAAGGCTGCCGATCAGCGAGTCGATGTCCTGCTTCGGATAAGCCAGCGCGGTGGACTCGGTGCTGTTCTCGGCGTAGCCGTCCACGCTGATGCGCTGGGACAGCACGCTCAGCACGGGGCCGTGCTGCAGGCGGCCGTGGGTGAAGGTCCAGCCCACGCTGGCGCCGGCCGACAGGTTGTCGCCATCGGGCGAGCCGCTGTGGATGCGGGTGGCCTGGCCCAGATTGACCTGGCGGTTCACCTTGAAGCCCAGCTTGGTCCAACTCACCTGGCCGTTAGCCCAGAGGCCCTCGCCGGTCCAGCCGACGAAGCCGCCCACGCTGGTGTCGGTCTGGCGGAAATCACCGCGGCGGAAGCCGAAGTCGAGGTCCTGGCGGCCATAGCCCGCGAACGCGCCGTAGGACAGCTGGCCGCGGCGCCAGCCCACGCCGAACGAACCGGTGCCACCCACGCCGTCGAAGCCGTTGCTGTTGACGAAGCGCTGCTGCTGGCCGCGCACGTCGGCCCACCACTGCATACCGTCGCCTTCCGCCATGGCCATGCCGGCCGCGACGCCGTCCACCATCTGCGCGCGGGCGCGACCGGTGGTGGTGGCCGAACGCGGCAGCAGGGCGATGAGGCGGGGGCCGTCGATCACGGAGATGGCGAAGTCCGCCAGCGCTCTGTGGCCGGCGGACGTCGGGTGGACGCCGTCCGCGAACAGATAGGTGTAAGGAGCATCCGGAGACACGTAGCTGGTCGGGTTGCAGGTCAGCGAATTGGCGGTGATCTGCGGCTGGCAAGCAGTGCCCGTGATGTTGGTCAAACCGTACGCGGAGGGGTTCGCCACGACTTCCTGCAGGAAGTGGAAGGTATCGAGCGGAATCACCCGCAGGTTCGAAGCTGCCAAGCCGCTGAACAGCGCGTTGTTGTAACTCACCGTGAGTGCGGTGCCCTGCGCTTGTGCAAGCGCGCCCTGCGCGCGGAAGGCCGGCGTCACGCCCAGGTCAGGGACCGTCGGGACGAGGATGTATTGGGCGCCGGCCTGGGTCAGGGTCCCGACGATGCCGATCTGCGCGGAAACTGCGCCGCCGATCGTCGTGGTCGGATCCGCACCGCCGCTGGTGATGGCAAACAGGTCGTTGGCGCCGCCCCACACGGTGTACAGCGCATGCGCGTCAGCTCGACCACCATTGGCGGCCAGGTAATTGGCGGTCTGGGTGGCCATCGACGGGATCGGACCCAGCGCACCGGTGGAGTTCACGCCCACACGGGCGCCACCGGCGGCGTAATTGGTGCCCGTCTGGCCGTTGCCGTTGGGATTGGCGGCGGTACCGTAGTAATCCGCCATGTACTGCGACCAGACGTAGCCCGGATTGGTGGTGAACTGCCCGGTCACAGGCCGCACACTGACCGGCAGCAGGGGGCGGAAGAAGCCCGCGTCAGTGAGGCTGTCACCGAAGAACACGGTCTGGGTGAACGGCGAATCCGGCGTGCTCTGCGCGACCGCGGGCAGCGCCGCGACAGCCAGGGCAGCGGACAGCAGGGTACGGCGGAACAGGGTTTTCATCGGCAACCTCGGAAATAGTGTGGTGACGAGTGGAGGTGGTCCCGGCGACGTTCGCCCGGGAAGGCACGACATACGCCAGCGCATGGCGACGCATCGTTTCATGAAATCATAACGGCCTCACGCTGCGCTGCGTCACGACGCCCGCGACGGGCGACAATGGGCGCCCCGGCCGCCACACCGGCCACCCGCCCGCGTGGCGGATGCGTTTCCCCCACGAGAATGCCGCCTTGACCGATCCCTTCACCAGCGCCGGCGCAAAAGCGCCCCCCAAGCCCTTCACCGCCACCGAAGGTGTGCGCAAGATACGCAGCTTCGTTCTGCGCCAGGGCCGTTTCACCGAGGCACAGCAGCGCGCATTCGACCTGCTGTGGCCGCGCTTCGGCTTGGACTACGCACCGGATGCCCGTGCCGGCGCACCGCGCGATTTCGATGCCGTCTTCGGCCGCCACGCACCGCGCATCCTCGAGATCGGCTTCGGCAACGGCGAGGCGCTGCGCTTCTCGGCGGCGCGCGACCCGGCCCGCGACCACATCGGCATCGAGGTACACGCACCCGGCGTCGGCCGGCTGCTCAACGCCTTGGCGGAAGACGGAGCGACCAACGTCCGCATCTACCACCACGACGCGGTGGAAGTGCTGGAGTGCGAGATCGCCGACGCCTCGCTGGACGAGGTGCGGATCTATTTCCCCGACCCCTGGCACAAGAAGCGCCACCACAAGCGCCGCCTGGTGAATCCCGACTTCGCTGGCTTGCTGGTCCGCAAGCTGGTACCGGGGGGACGCTTGCACCTTGCCACCGATTGGCAGGACTATGCCGAGCAGATGTGGGACGTGCTTGATGCCACCCCCGGACTGACCAACACCGCCGGTCCGCGCGGCCACGTGCCGCGCCCGGACTGGCGGCCGCAGACCCATTTCGAGTCACGCGGCCAGCGGCTGGGCCACGGCGTCTGGGACCTCCTGTACCGCCGCGACTGACCCGCCCCCCAAAGGACTGCCACGACGCCTGATGGAAACCACCCTCACCCTCACCAGCGACATGCTCTGGGTGCTGGGCCTGGTGGCCTTCGCGATGGCGATGTTCCTGTTCGAGCGCATCCGCGCCGACGTGGTGTCGCTGGTGGTCCTGGTGGTGCTGGGATTGACCGGCCTGGTCGCACCCGAGGACATCTTCGGCGGCTTCTCCTCGGATGCAGTGATCAACGTCATGGCCACCATGATCCTGGGCGCGGGCCTGGACCGCACCGGCGCGCTGAACCGCCTGGCCAGCTGGCTGTTGCGCCGCGCCCACGGCGTCGAGCGGCGCCTGGTGCTGCTGGCATCCGCCATCGCGGGCCTGAACTCCGCAGTGATCCAGAACACCTCCGCCACCGCGCTGTACCTGCCGGTGGCCTCGCGGTTGACCGCGCGTACCGGCATCAGCCTGTCGCGCCTGCTGCTGCCCATATCGGCGGCGATCATCATGGGCGGCAGCCTGACCATGGTCGGCAATTCACCGCTGATCCTGTTGAACGACCTGCTGGTGTCGGCCAACGCCAACATGCCGTCCGGCGCGGCCTCGCTGCAGCCGCTGAAGATGTTCGCGCCGCTGCCGATCGGCCTGGCGCTGCTGGCGGCATCGCTGGCCTACTTCCACTTCTTCGGCCACCGCGTGCTGCGCGAGGACGGTGACGACGCCGTCACCCCGGCGCGCACCCAGAGCTATTTCGCCCGGGCCTACGGCATCGACGGCGACATCCACGAGCTCACCGTGACTGCCGACAGCCCGCTGGTGGGCATGACCGTGGGCGATGCGGAGGCGCTGGTGGACATGCCGCTGCTGCTCGCCCTGCAAACCGGCAACGAATCGCGCCTGGCACCGCCCGCCGACACCCGCATCTGGGTGGGCAGCGTGCTGGGCGTGATGGGCGATCGCCAGCGCATTGCCGACTTCGCGCAGAAGAACTTCCTGCGCGATTCGGTCCGCCTGCGCGCCTTCGCCGATCTGTTCAACCCCAGCCGCGCCGGTATTTCCGAGGCGGTGGTGCCGCCCACGTCCACCTTCATCGGCAAGACCCAGGCCCAACTGCGCTTGCGCAAGCAGTATGGCCTGAGCCTGCTGGCGATCAACCGCGACAAGCAGGTGCTGCGCGAGGACGTGCGCAACATCCCGATCCGCGCCGGCGACATGCTGGTACTGCACAGCATCTGGACAGACCTCGCCGAGGCGGCCAAGAGCCGTGACTTCGTGGTGGTGACCGACTACCCGAAAGGCGAGCAGCGTCCGCACAAGTTCAAGATCGCGATGACCATCTTCGCGGTCACCATGTTGCTGGCGTTGTCCAGCCGCATCCCCACCTCGATCGCGCTGATGACCGGCGTGGCCGGCATGCTGGTGACCGGCGTGCTGAAGATGGACGAGGCCTACGCCGCGATCAGCTGGAAGACGGTGTTCCTGATGGCCTGCCTGATCCCGCTGGGCTGGGCGATGGATTCCAGTGGCGCCGCCGCCTGGGTGGCCGGGCACAGCATCGACCGGCTGCCGGAAGGCATGCCGCCGTGGCTGATCGAACTGGCGCTGGCCCTGTTCACTACCGCCTTCTCGATGGTGATCAGCCACGTCGGCGCCACCATCGTGCTGGTGCCGCTGGCGATCAACCTGGCGCTGGCGGTGGGCGGCAACCCCACCGCGTTCGCGCTGGTGGTGGCGCTGTCGGCCTCCAACAACTTCATCACCGCCTCCAATCCGTCGGTGTCGATGATCACCGGCCCGGCCGGCTACAGCACGCGCGACATGTGGCGCGCGGGCGGCCCGCTGACCCTGCTCTATACCGTCATCATCGTGGCGATGATCAACCTGCTCTATTGAGCCGGCGCCGCCTCCAGCACCACCTGGCCGTCAACGCAGCGCACGGGGACGGCGCGCAGGCGATCACCGCGGCAGGGACCGGCCACGCACTGGCCGTCCGCCAGCGTGAAGGCAGCCCCGTGGACGGCACAGACCAGCTCGCCGGCCTTGCTGCGCAGGAACTTGCCCGGTGCGAAGTCGAGGCGGCGGCCAGCGTGCGGGCAGACGTTCAGCCACGCGCGCACGCTGCCGTCGGCCGCGCGGTGCAGGATCAGCGACTCATCGGCGCCATCGACCTCGGCTTCCACGGCCTGCAGGCTGTCGGGTGCCAGCGCATCGAGTGCCGCCAGCACCCCCGCATGGTTTAACGAACTGCTCACAACTGCCCTGCCGGTTCTGTCCACAATCCCTAGCATTGTGTCATGACGCCTTCGCGTCACAGGATTTGCCGACCATGTCGTTCTTCCAGCACGCCTTGTTCCTGCGCCTGCGCACGCTCGCCACCGGCGCGCCGCGCCGTCCCCGCCACCCGCTGCTGCGCCTTGCGCTGGGGTTGCTGGGCATCACCCTGCTGGTGGCGCTGGTGGTACTGGGCGTGTTCGTGGGCGCGGCCATGCTGACCGGCGGCATGCTGAGGCGACTGTGGACGCAGCGCGGCGCGCGCGACAGCGTGCGTCGGCGCGGCCGCACGCTCGACGGCGACTACCAGGTGGTCGGCAAGGCGCAGCTGCCGCTGGCGCGCTGATGGATCTGGTCGTCGCCGCACCGACGCCGCGCATCCCGGTGTGTGCCCGCGATGCCCGCCCATTGGGCGAGTTCCCGGTGCGGCGCATCTACTGCGTGGGCCGCAACTTCGCCGACCATGCGCGCGAAATGGGCGCCACTGCGCCGGCCTCCAAGGCCGAGCGCGGTGATCCTGTGTTCTTCCTTAAGCCCGTCGATGCCATCGTCACCGATGGCGTGGTGCCCTACCCACCCGGCACGCAGGACCTGCACCACGAAGTGGAACTGGTGGTGGCACTGGGCCAGGATGCCCCTGCCGGCGTGCTGCCGGTCGAGCAGGCCAGCGCCCTGGTCTTCGGCTACGGCGTCGGGCTGGACCTGACCCGCCGCGACCTGCAAGCCGCTGCCAAGGCCAAGGGCCTTCCGTGGGACACCGGCAAGGGATTCGACCACTCCGCGCCGGTCTCGGCGCTGCTGCCGGCGACGGACATCGGCGCACTGGCAGCACTGCCGATCACGTTGGACGTCAATGGCCAGCGCCGTCAGGCTTCGACGCTGGATCAGCTGATCTGGGACGTGCCGGAGATCCTGCACGCGCTGTCGAAGCTCTACGCGCTGCGCGCGGGCGACCTGGTGTTCATGGGCACACCGGCTGGCGTGGCTGCGCTGCTGCCCGGCGATACCTTCGACGCCCGGATCGGCGATGTCCTGCGCCTGCAAGGGCGGATCACCCCGCGCAACGGGTAAGCTTCCGCCTTCACATCCGCAATGGAGGATTGGCAATGGGCATGATGACCGAGTTCAAGGAATTCGCGATGCGTGGCAACGTGATCGACCTCGCCGTGGGCGTGGTGATCGGCGGCGCGTTCGGCAAGATCGTATCGGCGCTGGTGGACAAGGTGATCATGCCGCCCATCGGCCTGCTGGTTGGCGGCGTGGATTTCTCCAAGCTGGCCATCACCCTCAAAGAGGCCAGCGTGGACGCGGCTGGCAAGGAAGCCCCGGCGGTAGTGCTGGCCTATGGCGAGTTCCTCAACGCGGTGGTCCAGTTCGTGATCGTGGCATTTGCCATCTTCCTGCTGGTCAAAGTCATCAACCGCATGCACCACAAGCCGGAGCCCGCCCCGGCCGCGCCGGCGCCCACCCCGGAAGACATCCTGCTGCTGCGCGAAATCCGCGATGCGCTGAGGAAGTGACACTTCCGGCACGGTTCCATCGGCAGCCCCGGGCCTAGACTCGGGGCTTTCCGTTTGCGGAGCCCGCCGATGCGCACCACCGTCCTTGCCGCCACCCTCGCCCTGCTGGTCGCCGCCCCGCTGCAGGCGGCGCAGCCCACCCGCATTCCCGCCGCCGCGCTGGCCCGCGCCGCCACCCTGCGCGACGCCGTGCTGCAGGACCGCACGGCTTGGCAGGTGACCGAATCGCTGACCACCGAAGTGGGGCCGCGGCTGGCGGGCAGCGAGGCCGATGCGCGCGCGGTCGCCTGGGCCCAGGCCAAGTTGAAGGCGTTGGGCTACGACAAGGTGTGGACCGAACCGGTGACCTTCCCGAAGTGGGTGCGCCGCAGCGAGTCGGCGCAGGTGCTGGGCCCCCACGCGCAGCCGATGCGCGTGGCCGCGCTGGGCGGCAGCGTGGACGGCACGGTGGAGGGCGAGGTGGTGCGCTTGCCGGACTTGGCGGCACTGGAGGCGCTGCCCGACGGCGCGCTGGCCGGCAAGATCGCCTTCGTGGACTACCAGATGCAGGCGCGCCGGGACGGCAGCGATTACCGCAACGGCGGCGGCATCCGCGGGCGCGGCCCGTCGGTGGCGATCCGCAAGGGCGCGGTGGCCTTCCTGATGCGCTCGGCCGGCACCGACACCTCGCGCGCACCCCATACCGGCAACACCCGCTACGAGCCGGGCCTGACCCCGATACCGGCCGCCGCGCTGTCCACCATCGATGCCGCGCAGCTGGCGCGGCTGGTAGCGCTGGGCCCCACCCGTGTGCGCCTGGCGCTGGACTGCGGCTGGGACGGCGAATACACCTCGCAGAACGTCATCGGCGAGATCACCGGCAGCCAGCGTCCGGACGAGATCGTGCTGATCGGCGGCCACCTGGATTCCTGGGACTACGGCACCGGCGCGATCGACGACGGCGCCGGCATCGGCATCACCATGGCCGTCGGTGCCCTGCTGAAACCGCTGAAGCCGGCGCGAACGATCCGCGTGGTCGCCTTCGCCAACGAGGAGCAGGGCCTGTGGGGCGGCCGTGCCTACGCCGACACGCATGCCGGCGCCGTGGCGAAGCACGTGATCGCGGCGGAAAGCGACTTCGGCGCGGGGCGCATCTACGGCTTCGATGCCAGCGCGCGCGACCTGCAGCCGGCGGCGCTGGCACAGATCCAGCAGGTGCTGGCGCCACTCGGGATCGAGTGGATGCCGGGCAAGGGCGACCCGGAATCCGACATCGGGCCGATGGCCCAGCGCGGCATGGCCTGGGCCTGGCTGGGCCACGACGGCACCCGCTACTTCGACCTGCACCACGACGCCGAAGACACCCTGGACAAGATCGACCCGCAGGACCTGGCGCAGAACACCGCGGCCTACGCGGTGTTCACCTGGCTGGCGGCGCAGGCCGAGGGCGGTTTCGGCAGTGCGCCTGCCGCCCCGGCCAAGGACTGACCCGGGGCGATGCGCACGAAAAAGGCGACCAATGGCCGCCTTTTTCGTATCCCCAGCGCCCGCCGCATCGCGGCGGGGGGTTGCCGCCATCTATCAGGCCAGCAGCGGATTGGGCTTGTCCGCGTCCAGCTTGTAGAGCTTGATCGCGCGGGCCACGTCCTTGGCGGTCAGCTTGCCCTCTGCGGCCAGCGCGGCGACCGCGGCGTGGGCCACGTAATAACGGTCCACCTCGAAGTGGCGACGCAGGTTCTCGCGGGTGTCGCTGCGGCCATAGCCGTCGGTGCCCAGCACGGTGTAGCGCATCGGCACGTACTCGCGGATCTGGTTGGCGAAGGTGCGCACGTAGTCGGTGGCGGCAATCGCCGGGCCCTGGCGGCCTTCCAGCAACTGGGTCACCCACGGCTTGCGCGGCGCCTTGGCTTCCGGGTGGAAGCGGTTCCAGCGCTCCGCGTCCATGCCGTCGCGGGCCAGCTCGGTGAAGCTGGGGCAGGACCAGATGTCGGCCTTGATGCCGAAGTCTGCATCCAGCAGGGCGGCCGCGGCGATCACTTCATTGAGGATGGTGCCGCTGCCCAGCAGCTGCACGCGCAGCTCGCCCTTCTTGGCCTTGCCGGCGTCGCGCAGCAGGTACATGCCCTTGATGATCCCCTCCTCGCTGCCGGCCGGCATCTCGGGATGGGTGTAGTTCTCGTTCATCAGGGTGATGTAGAAGTACTCGTCCTGCTGCTCGGCCAGCATGCGCTGCATGCCGTACTGGACGATGGTGACCACCTCGTAGGCGAAGGTCGGGTCATAGCTGCGCACGTTCGGGATCAACGCGCTCTGCACGTGCGAGTGGCCGTCCTCGTGCTGCAGGCCCTCGCCGTTGAGGGTGGTGCGGCCGGCGGTACCGCCCAGCAGGAAGCCACGGGCGCGCATGTCGCCGGCCTGCCAGGCGAAGTCGCCGATGCGCTGGAAGCCGAACATCGAGTAGTAGATGTAGAACGGCAGCATCTGCAGGTCGCTGGTGCTGTAGGCCGTGGCCAGCGCCATCCAGCTGGCGAACGCCCCGGCTTCGGTGATGCCTTCCTCCAGCACCTGCCCGGCCGCGTCCTCGCGGTAGAACATCAGCTGATCGGCATCCACCGGCTTGTACTTCTGGCCCTGCGGCGCATAGATGCCCAGCTGGCGGAACAGGCCCTCCATGCCGAAGGTGCGCGCCTCGTCGGCCACGATCGGGACGCAGCGCGGGCCCACCTGCTTGTCGCGCAGGATGATGTTGAACATCTGCACGAACGCCATGGTGGTGCTGATCTCGCGCTCGCCGGTGGACTTGAGCAGGCGCTCGAAGGTGGCCAGCGGCGGTACCTCCAGCGGCTTGCTGGCCTTGCGGCGGCGCTGCGGCAGGTGGCCGCCCAGCGCGGCGCGGCGCTCGCGCATGTAGTCCATCTCGGGCGATTTCTCGTCCGGGCGGAAGAACGGGATGGCGCCGTCCTTCAGCTGATCGTCGCTGATCGGCAGCTGGAAGCGGTCGCGGAACGCGCGCACCGCGTCGTCGTCCAGCTTCTTGGTCTGGTGGGTGGGGTTGAGCGCCTCGCCTGCCGCGCCCATGCCGTAACCCTTGACCGTCTTGGCCAGGATCACGGTCGGCATGCCCTGGGTGTTCACCGCCGCGTGATAGGCGGCATAGACCTTGTGCGGGTCGTGGCCGCCGCGGTTGAGCCGCCAGATGTCCTCGTCGCTCATGTTGGCGACCATCGCCAGCGTCTCCGGCGATTTGCCGAAGAAATGCTCGCGGGTGTAGGCACCGCCGAACGCCTTGCAGTTCTGGTACTCGCCGTCCACGGTCTCCATCATGATCCGGCGCAGTTCGCCGTTGGTGTCCTTGGCCAGCAGCGGATCCCAGTAGCTGCCCCAGATGCATTTGATGACGTTCCAGCCGGCGCCGCGGAACTGGCCTTCCAGCTCCTGGATGATCTTGCCGTTGCCGCGCACCGGGCCGTCCAGGCGCTGCAGGTTGCAGTTGATGACGAACACCAGGTTGTCCAGGCCCTCGCGGCCGGCAACACCAATAGCACCCAGCGACTCGGGCTCGTCGGTCTCGCCGTCGCCCAGGAAGCACCACACTTTGCGGTCGGTCTTGGGCATCAGGCCGCGCGCCTCGAGGTACTTCCAGCTGCGCGCCTGGTAGATCGCGGCCAGCGGGCCCAGGCCCATGCTGACGGTGGGGGTCTGCCAGAAGTCCGGCATCAGCCACGGATGCGGGTAGCTGGAGATGCCGCGGCCGTCCACTTCCATGCGGAAATGATCAAGCTGGGACTCGTTGATCCGGCCTTCCAGGAAGGCGCGGGCGTAGATGCCCGGGGCGCTGTGGCCCTGGATATAGAGCAGGTCGCCCGGATGGGCCTCGGACGGCGCGCGCCAGAAATGATTGAAGCCCACGTCGTACAGGGTGGCGGAACTGGCAAAGCTGGCGATGTGGCCGCCCAGCGAGCCCGGCTTGCGGTTGGCCCGCACCACCATGGCCATGGCGTTCCAGCGGATCATCGAGCGGATGCGCCATTCCAGGTGCGCATCGCCCGGCATCTGCGGCTCCAGATGGGCCGGAATGGTGTTGACGTAGGCGGTGGTGGGCGCGAACGGCATGTGGGCGCCAG
This sequence comes from Thermomonas sp., assembly GCF_046293095.1. GTDB lineage: Bacteria > Pseudomonadota > Gammaproteobacteria > Xanthomonadales > Xanthomonadaceae > Thermomonas. Next base: position 67,170 of record NZ_JBKBPN010000005.1, on the reverse strand, counting down.
CGCGACGGGTCAGCTCGACCATGCGCTCCAGCAACTGGTGCGCGCGGCCCGGGCCGTCATGGTCGATGACCGCCTTCAGCGACTCGACCCACTCCCGCGACTCCTGCGGATCGGGATCGTTCTGCAACATCTCGTTGAGCCAGTTCATCGCGGGCGCTCCATCGGCCAGACAGTCGTCGAAAGGCCGAGTCTAGCAAGCCACGGGCGCCGGGTGATGCTGCAATGTAGCTCGAATCATGTTTTACCCGGGCAATTCAAAGATTCCAGCAATCTTCACCTGACGACAGCACCCTGGGCGCGCTGCGAACAGGCGCGGCGGCGCCCCGGCGCGCAGCACCGGGGCACTCGAACGGAACGGGAATGCCGGGCCCGGCCGGGCGGCCGGGCCGCGGACCGGTCAACCGTTGCGCGCGCGCAGCTCCGCGCGGATCTGGGCGTCCACCGCGGCAATGGCGGTCATGTTGACCACCCGGCGCGAGGACGAGGCCGGCGTCAGGATGTGGGCCGGCTGGTCCAAACCCATCAGGATCGGCCCGATGGCCACGCCGCCGGTGGCAACCCGGACCAGGTTGTAGCCGATGTTGGCGGCATCCAGGTTCGGCATCACCAGCAGGTTGGCGCACCCCTTCAGCGTGGTGCTCGGGAACATGCGCTGGCGCAGCGCTTCGTCCCAGGCGGTGTCCGCCATCATTTCGCCGTCCACCTCCAGCTTCGGCGCACGCTTGCGCAGGATCTGATAGGCCTGCGCCATCTTCTGCGCGCTGGCGTCGGTGTGGCTGCCGTAGTTGGAATGCGACAGCAGCGCCACCTTGGGCTCGATGCCGAACAGCTTCAGGCGGTAGCTGGCCTGCAGCGTCGCCTCGGCGATCTGCTCCGCGCTGGGATCCAGCTGCACGTGGGTATCGACGAAGAACCACGCGCCCTTGTCGTTGATCACGCCGGTCATTGCGGCGGTGCCGGTGACGCCCGGCTCGAAGTCGAACACGCTGCGCAGATAGCCCAGCTTCTTGTGGTAGCGGCCGACCAGGCCGGTGATCATGGCATCCGCCTCGCCGCGCTCCACCATCAGCGCCGCGATCAGGGTGGGCCGCGAGCGCAGCAGGTTCTTGGCGGCATCCGGGGTCACGCCGCGACGCTCGGTGAGCGCGTGGTACTGGCGCCAGTAATCGTCGAAGCGCGGGTCGTCGTTGATGTTGGTCAGCTCGAAGTCCACGCCGGCACGCATGCGCAGGCCCAGCTTGCGGATGCGGTTCTCGATGACCTCCGGCCGGCCGATCAGGATCGGGAACGCCAGCCCCTCGTCGATCACCGTCTGCACCGCCTGCAGCACCTTGAATTCCTCGCCTTCGGCGTAGACCACGCGCTTGCGGTCGGCGCGCGCACGCTCGTACACCGGCTTCATCATCAGGCTGGTGCGATGGATGAACTGGCCCAGCTTCTCGCGGTAGGCCGCAAGATCGGCCAAGGGGCGCTGCGCCACGCCGGATTCCATTGCCGCCTGCGCCACCGCCGGAGCCAGCATGGTCAGCAGGCGCGGATCGAACGGGCGCGGGATCAGATACTCGCGGCCGAAGGTCGGCACTTCGCCACCGTAGGCGGCGCCGAGATCGGAGGCTTCCTTGCGCGCCAGCTCGGCGATCGCCCGCACGCAGGCCAGCTTCATCGCCTCGTTGATCTGGGTGGCGCCCACGTCCAGCGCGCCGCGGAAGATGTAGGGGAAGCAGACCGCGTTGTTGACCTGGTTCGGGAAGTCGGAGCGGCCGGTGGCGATGATGGCGTCCGGGCGCACCGCCTTGGCAGCGTCCGGCAGGATCTCGGGATACGGATTGGCCAGCGCCAGGATGACCGGGTTGGGGGCCATCATCGCCACCATCTCCGGCTTCAGGATGCCGCCGGCGGACAGGCCCAGGAACACGTCCGCGCCGTCCACGATCTCCGCCAGCGTGCGCTTGTCGGTGTCGCGCGCGTAGCGGGCCTTGTCCGGGTCGAGATGGGGTCGCCCGGTGTGGATCACGCCGTCGCGGTCGAACGCCAGGATGTTCTCCGGCTTCACGCCCAGCGCCACCAGCATGTCCAGACAGGCGATGCCCGCCGCGCCGGCGCCGGTGGTGGCCAGCTTGATCTCATCGATCTTCTTGCCGGCCACTTCCAGCGCGTTCAGCACCGCCGCACCGACGATGATGGCGGTGCCATGCTGGTCATCGTGGAACACCGGGATTTTCATCCGCTCGCGCAGCTTGCGCTCGACGATGAAGCACTCCGGCGCCTTGATGTCCTCCAGGTTGATGCCGCCGAAGGTGGGTTCCAGGCTGGCGATGATCTCGACCAGCTTGTCCGGGTCGCGCTCGTCGATCTCGAGGTCGAACACGTCGATGCCGGCGAACTTCTGGAACAGCACACCCTTGCCTTCCATGACGGGTTTCCCGGCCAGCGGGCCGATGTCGCCCAGCCCCAGCACGGCGGTGCCGTTGGAAATGACCGCCACCAGGTTGCCGCGCGCGGTGTACTCGCTGGCCTTGGTGGGATCGGCGGCGATCTCCTCGCAGGCATACGCCACGCCCGGCGAATAGGCCAGGGCCAGGTCGCGCTGGGTCAACATGGGCTTGGTCGCCGTGACCCGCAGCTTTCCGCGCGGCTCCATCCGGTGGTAGTCGAGGGCAGCCTGTTTCAGGTCATCGCTGGCGGAGGTATCGGACATCGAGGCGCATTCCAGAAAGCGGATGCTGGATGATAGCGGCTACCCGCCGGGCTGTTTCGTTGCCCGGGGCCATTCGAGGAGTTCGCATGCAGGAAGGCGATGCCGACGTGGCCGTGGTCGGCGCCGGCGTGGTGGGCCTGGCCACGGCCTGGGCGCTGGCCCGGCGCGGCGCGCGGGTGCTGCTGCTGGACCGCGCCGACGGCCCCGGCCTGGGCACCTCGCACGCCAATGGCGCGCAGCTCAGCTATGCCTACACCGATGCAATGGCCGGCCCCGCGCTGTGGCGCCAGCTGCCGGCCATGCTGTCCGGCCGCGACCCCGCGTTCCGCACACGACTTTCGGCCGATACCCACTTCTTGGTCTGGGGCCTGCGCCTGCTGCGCAACGCCACCGCCGCCCGCCAGCACCGCAACACGCTGGACACGCTGGCACTGGCGCTGGAATCGAAGGCCGCGATGGCCGCGCTGCTGACGCGCCATCCCATCGACTTCCAGCACCGGGTCGCCGGCAAGCTGCACGTCTACGCGGACGCCACGGCGCGCCCCAAGGCGGAGGCGGTGATGGCGGCCAAGCGGCCGTTCGGCGTGCACCAGCAGTGGCTGTCGCCGGCCGAGGCGATCGCGGTCGAACCCGCATTGGCAGGCGCCCGCGGAATGGCCGGCGCGGTGTATTCGCCTGAGGAAGCGGCCGGTGATCCGTGGCGGTTCTGCACCGCCCTGCTGGCGGTGCTGCAGGCGGACTACGGCGTGCAGGCGCGATTCAATGCCATGCTGCACGGGCTCCGGCGCGAGGGCATGCACTGGCGGCTCTCAGCGGACGGGCCGCACGGAGACGACCTGCGCGTGCGCCAGGTCGTGCTGTGTACCGGCATTGACAGCCATGCGCTGCTGCGCAGGTTGGGCCTGCGCTCACCGCTGATGGCGGTCAAGGGCTATTCCTTCACCGCGCCCTGCGGCGCGCTGCCGCCGCAGGCCAGCATCACCGACACCGCGCGCAAGCTGGTCTTCTGCCGGCTGGGCGACCGCATCCGCGTCGCCGGGCTGGTCGATCTCAACGACTGGGACCCCAGCCCGGACCCTGCACGCCTGCAGCAGCTGATCGCACTGGCCCGCGCCTCGCTCCCGGAGGCCGCCGATTACGACCGCATCGCGCACCGCTGGGCCGGCCTGCGTCCGGCCACACCGGATTCGCGCCCGGTGATCCGCCGCGCCGGCGACGGCCTGGTGTTGAACATCGGCCACGGCATGTTGGGCTGGACGCTGGCGATGGGCAGCGGTGAACGCGCCGCGGCGCTGCTGATGGAGGGTGCATGAGGACGATGGGGCCGCGCCTGCCCACGCTGCCATGGGTGGTGCTGGCGGCGCTGCTGCTGCAGTGGCCGCTGGTCTTCAACCCCGGCTACTTCAGCCACGACGAGCTGCAGTGGGCGGCATTCGCCAATGGCGACCTGCTGGCGCCGTGGCGCGACGTGGCCGCGTTCCAGTACCGCCCGCTGACGTTCTCGCTGTGGATGCTGCTGTCGCGCCTGCTGTTCGACACCCCCATCGCGTTCCACGCGGTGCTGGTGGCCTGGGGCTCCCTCAACGCCGGCCTGCTGTTCGCGGTCGGCCGCCGCTTCGGGATGGCGCCCTGGCCCGCTGCGGCGGGCGCCCTGGCCTTCGCCACCAGCCCCTTCGCAGCGCTGGTCCACGGTTGGGTAGGCTGCATCGCCGACCTGCTGTGGCTGGGCGGCGCGCTGGGCGCAGTGTGGCTGGTGCAACAGACCTCGCGCCCGCTGCTGGCCGGCATGGCCGCCTTCACCTGCACGGCCATCGCCCTGTTGGCGAAAGAAGCGGCCTTCGCCATCCCACCCCTGCTGGCGCTGGTCTGGCTGTTCGATGGCCGCCAGCGGCGCTGGCTGGCGGCGACGCTGGGGGCCGGGATGGCGGCTGCCGGCTGGCTGGCGCTGCGGCTGGACGTGCTGCTGCATGCTCCGCGCGAAGGCAGCCAATACATTCTGAGCGCGGCCAACGTGCCGCTGCGCTGGCTGGAATACCAGCTGTTCCCGCCGCTGGTGCCGGTGCTGGAGGGCTTCACCACCCTGCAGCGACCGCTGCCGGCCGCGATCGCCGGCGCACTGTGGCTGTGGCTGCAGGTCGCGCTGTGGCGGGCGGACCGCCGGTTGGCCCTGCTGTGCCTGCTGGGCGGAATGGCGGCGCTGCTGCCGGTACTCCCGCTGTCTAGCAGCTGGAACCACTACGGCTACGCGTTCGCCGCGATCACGGCGATGACGCTGGCGGCCGCCTGGCGGCCTGCCCGGCGGAGCGGTCGCGCGGCGATCGCCGTGTTCGCCGGGCTGACCCTGCTGCACGGGCTGGTGGTGACGCTGGGCATCCACCGGGTGGGCCAGGTGCAGGCCCGCTTCTCGCCGGCGCTGGCCGCCGCCGTGCACTCCCACTCCGGCCCCATGCCGCTGCGCCTGCGCCCGGACCCGGACGCGAAGATCTGGATCTTCCAGCGGTTGACCCACGACATTCCGCGCTACGACGGCATCGCGATCGGCAACCGCGTGCAACTGGCGGATGGCGATGCGCCCGCCGACTACCGCATCCTGGCGGACGGGCGCCTGGTGCGCCTGCGCTAGCGTCAATGCCACTGGATGCCCGCGTTCGCGGCAAGGGCGGCAAGGGCGGCGTTGCCGGGTAGCGGGTGTTTGCTGGTCATCCCCGCGCAAGCGGGGATTAGGAGGCGTTGGCGTGGGTTCTGGCTACGCGAGGTAACCCCCGCACAATCCGACTATTTCCTTCGGCCATGGATGGCCGGCTGACAACGCCAGGATGGCGTTGTTCAGGTCTTCCCTACAGGTCGGCGACGCTTTCCGCCGACACCACCTGCTCCAGGCGGATGCGGTTGGCGAACAGCGAGAACGCGAGCGTGCCCGCCAGGCCGTTCGCGCGCGCCACCCACTGCGGCAACCAGCGCGGCTCGGCCAGCGTGCCGTCATCGAACAGCGGCGCGAAGCGCTGCACATCGGCCAGCGTCATCTTGCCGGCGAACAGCAGCCGGCACAGCCGCAGCTGGCGGTGCTTGAGGGCCCAGCGGAAGAAGGTATGCACGCCGATCAGGCCGCGCAGGTACACGGTGTCCTTGGTGAACGCAGCGCCACCGGTGGTCGGCACGCCGCGGAACACGCGCTGGGTGGAGGTGAAGCTTTCCACCTCGCTCTGCCCGGACTCGAGGAAGTAGCGGAACACCTGCAGGAAGTCGGCACCTTCCAGGGCCATCGCCACCGCCTCGATGCGCAGGCTGATCCGCTTCATGCGCTCGATGTCGATGTTGCCGGTGATCTGCTCGGCGAATACCGCCAGCCCTTCCTGGGTGGCGGTCACGCGCGGCGACGACAGCGCCAGGCTGGGCATGTTGCGCTGCTGCTGGCCGTTGAGCGCGGTCAACGAATGCACGTAGGCCTCGTGCTGCAGCAGTTGCTGCAGGTCGTAGTCGGAGAATGCGGCGCCAGCACGCAGGCGGATGCGGGTGGCGCCGGCGGCCGCCTTGGCGATCAGGTCGGGGTCCAGCGTCACCTCGACCACGCGGCCGTCGAAGAAGTCGTCCAGCTCCGCCTGCAGGCGCAGTGCCAGCGCGGTGGCGGAGATTTCCACCTGCTCAGGCAGGGTGATCAGCTCGCGGTCCAGTTCGTCCGCGACCAGCAGGAAATGGTTGGCCGCCTCGCGGGTGGTCGCACCGCCCGGCAGCGCCTGGTCGGGCGTGCCGAACAGCGCGATGGACAGATCCGTCACCTGCCGCGTGCCGAGGTGCTCCAGCAGTTCCGCGGCCAGCACCCAGCCCTGCGCCGACTCCACCAGGTACTGGCCCAGCGGATGGGTGGGGTCGGCCGCGGCGGCGATGGCAGCCAGCTCACGGCGGGCCTCCGAGAAGTCGTGCTTCGGGTACTGGTAGGTGGGCAGCCGCGGGTTGCCGCGCGCCCAGCCAGACAGGAATTTCTGCTGCTCGCTGGCCGGCCAGCTGGCCAGGCTGAGCAGGCGGATCGGCTTGGCCGCGCGCGCCAGGCGCGCATCCAGCGCAGCGTGATGGGCGATGGCGTCAGCGCCGGCCATGCGTCCCATCCGGCCGCTTGTGGGGCGGCTTGCCCATCGTGCGTGCCCCGGTCTTCTGCGCCAGCCGCGCCGCCAGCTGCCGCGCGGCGCCCGCTACCTCTTCGGACAATTTGAGGAAGTTGGCGACGCGCTCGGCCGCCAGCTCACCGCGCTCCACCGCCGCGCGCACGGCGCAGCCGGGCTCCTTGACATGCCGGCAATCGCGGAAGCGGCACTGCGCGGCCAGCGCCTCGATGTCGGCAAAGCTCTCCGCCACGGCTTCCTCGCCGGTCGGTTTGAGTTCGCGCATCCCCGGCGTATCGATCAGGCAGGCGCCGGACGGCAGCGCGATCAGGGCGCGATGGGTGGTGGTATGGCGGCCACGCGCGTCGCTGGCGCGGACGGCGCCCGTCTTCATCTTCTCGGTGCCCAGCAGCGTGTTGGTCAGGGTGGACTTGCCCGCGCCGGAGCTGCCCACCAGCACAATGCTGTGACCCGGCAGCAACCACGGCGCCAGCACTTCGGCAGCGGCCGGATGCTTGGCATTCACCGCGCGCACCGGCACCTCCAGCGCGCGCAGGTCAGCCAACGCGGCATCGACATCGACGCCATCCTTGTCCGCCTTGGTCAACACCACCACCGGCTGCACGCCGCTGCCGGCGACCAGCAGCAGATAGCGCTCGATCCGGCGAAGGTTGAAGTCGGCGTCCAGGCCGCAGACCACGAACACGGTGTCGATGTTGGCGGCGATCACCTGCTGGCGGTAGTGCTCCCCGGCCGCGCCACGCTTGATCGCGGAAAAGCGCGGCAGCAGCGCGACGATGCGCAGGGCATGCGGCGCCTCACCTTCCACCAGCACCCAGTCGCCCACCGCGGGGCGGGCTTCGGGGCTGATGTCGCCCTTGCGGTAACTGCCGGCGCGCTGCCATTCCGGCAACGACTCGGCCGGGAACACGGCATCCAGGGTTTCGCAAACCCGGTAACCGCTGCGGTGCTGCTCGACGATGCGGGCCGGCCGCGCCGCAGGATGCGCCGCCAGCCGGTCCGCCCAGGCGGGAGGGAGGGTCTCCGGCATCCAGTGCCAGCCGATGGCGGACAGCGTGGGCGACGCGGCAGGCAGGATCATGCGGAATGGCCAGGGGTCATGCGGCGGATTCTAGCCCCGGCCGGGCGCGCCGGGCCGGCGAACGCCGCGCCGGCACCGCATTTCCGCTAGGCTTTGCCATCCTTATCCGCCCGCCTACGCCGATGTCCGCGTTCACCCCCCGCAACAGGATCGCCACCCGCACCCGCCTGACCGAAGTCCGCTACGAAATCCGGGGAGAACTGGCGCGGCGGGCGCGGGAGCTGGAGAGCCAGGGCCGCAAGCTCATCAAGCTCAACATCGGCAACCCCGGCGCGTTCGGGTTCCGCGCGCCCGAGCACCTGCAGGACGCCATCGCCGGCCGCATCGCCCGCACCGACCCGTACACCCACCAGCAGGGGCTGCCGGAAGCGCGCGAAGCCATCGCCGCGTTCCACAGGCAGCGCGGCACGCCGAACGCGGTGCCGGAGCGGGTGTTCGTGGGCAACGGCGTGTCCGAGCTGATCGACATCTCGCTGCGCGCATTGCTGAACCCCGGCGAGGAAGTGCTGGTGCCCTCGCCCGACTACCCGCTGTGGAGCGCCGCGACCATCCTCAACGACGGCCGCCCGGTCTTCTACAAGCTGGACCGCGAGAACGGCTTCCTGCCAGACCCCGAGCAGATCGAGGCGCTGGTGTCCTCGCGCACCCGCGCCATCGTGCTGATCAACCCCAACAACCCCACCGGCGCCACCTATCCGCGCGACCTGCTGGAGCGCATCGTCGAGATCGCCCGCCGCTACCGGCTGCTGCTGCTGGTGGACGAGATCTACGACGGCATCCTGTATGACGACGCCACCTTCCAGCCGGTCGCGCCGCTGGCCGGCGACCTGCCGTGCCTCAGCTTCGGCGGCCTGTCCAAGGTGCACCGCGCCTGCGGCTGGCGCGTGGGCTGGGCGGTACTGAGCGGGGACCCGCTGGCCTGCAGCGACTACCACCATGCGCTGGACCTGCTGAGCGCACTGCGCCTGTGTGCCAACGTGCCGGGGCAGTTCGCCATCGAGCAGGCCCTGCATGGCGCCGACACCATCGGCGAACTGGTCCGCCCCGGCGGCCGCCTCTACGAAACCCGCCGTGCATTGATCGACAGCTGCGCTGCCAGCGAGCATCTCTCGCTGGTCACACCGGCCGGCGCGCTGTACGGCTTCCCGCGCGTGGTGGGCGACGCCGCACAGGGTTTCGACGACCACGAATTCGCGCTGGAAATGCTGGAGAAGGAAGACGTGCTGATCGTCCCGGGCACCAGCTTCAACGTGCCCTACCGCGACCACTTCCGCGTCACCCTGCTGCCGGAGGCGCCGGTGTTGCGCGAAGTGTTCAACCGTGTGGACCGCGTGCTGACCCGGTGCGCGGAGCGGACGCAGCGGCAGAGCGCGGTGGCCTGACCAATAACCACCGCCAAGTCTTATCTCTTGAGACGGGGTCTGCTTAGCATCGTTTTAGTGGCCGTGAGATGGCCGATCCGAATGACGACTGTAATCTATCTTCAACTCAAGCATCCCTGCCCAATCCCTATGGCACCCTCGCTGCAATCCACGAATAAAGCAGTGACCTACAAGGCGCTTGATAAGTGAAATACCTTGGCGGACGGCTACACGAAGGTGACTGCCTAGAGATCATGAAGCGACTCGACGATGCTTCGGTCGATATGATCCTATGTGATCTCCCCTATGGCACCACACAAAATGGATGGGACAGTGTCATTCCGCTTGACCAGCTGTGGGCGCAGTATCAACGCATCATCAAGCCCAACGGTGTCATTGCCCTCACCGCGCAGGGAATTTTTACCGCGCGGCTGATCATGAGCAACGAGCGCTGGTTTCGCTACAAGTTTGTTTGGATAAAGAGCAAGCCCACGAACTTCCTCAATGTCCGCAGGATGCCACTACGGCAGCACGAGGACATCTGCATTTTCTACGGCCGCCAACCGAACTACACTCCAGTCATGTCAAAGGGCGAGCCCTACGACAAAGGCACGCGCAAGGCGCAATACACGGGCAGCTACGGCGACTTTCGACCCGTCCAAGTCAAGAGCGACGGTGACCGTTATCCTACTGATACGCTCTACTGCAAAACTGCGGAAAGCGAAGCTGGCGGCCGCGTTTGGCATCCTACGCAAAAGCCTGTTGCGCTGGGTCGCTACCTGATCCGAATGTTCACTGGCGAGGGTGATGTGGTGCTAGATAACGCGTTCGGCAGCGGTAGCTTCCTAGTAGCTGCAGCACTGGAAGGTCGCCGTTTCATTGGAATCGAAAAAAACAAAGAAGTACATCTTTTTAAAGAACAGCGCATCGACTACATGGAAGTCGCTAGGCAGCGACTTGCGGAAGTGGAAGCCGCAATGAAGAAAAATCAATCCATACCGCCATTGTTTTCTGCACTGCAGCCTGCCGCGCGCGCAGGGCAGTCCAATCGCCGCGGAATGGTCGACATCGACCACGTGATCTGCAATTCGCAACGGGAAACCGCATGAACATTGGCGTCGCTTCCTACAACGAACGCTCGTGGGCAATCGATCTGATCGGACATATCAAGCATCTCGTTAAAAATAACAACCGCTCGATTAAAGATGCGGGAGGTGAACAGACCATCCGTGCGGAAGGTGGAAGCTTATTCCCTGATGTCCTGCTGTTCGGCGACAGCGCAACAGCACGCATCCTGCAAGGCTGGGAACTCAAAATGCCTGACACGGATATTAATGACATCGAATTCCGTTCGAACGCAGAAGCGAAAGCGCGCGCGCTTGGCCTCGACAGTTTCGTACTATGGAATGTAACCCATGCGCGCCTGTATGTGCGCACCCCGGATTCAAGTGACTATGCGATCACCCATGAATGGATCGATCTTGCGGATATCACTGCACGCACGGCAGTCGTGGCAAACCGGCGGCGTTGGGAAGCGCTGGCAACGTTGATTATTGGTCATCTCAATGATTTGTTCGACGGTGGAACGCTCGAAGGACGGCAGTTCATCGATGCCTATCAAAGCGGCGGCATCACCGAGCTAATCATGCAGAACAGCGGGCAGACGGCCGAGGCATTGGCCGAAGCCGCGCGTCGCAACGTGCGCTTGCACGCCGAAATAACTTTATGGTGGGAACACTATAAATCCGAATATGCCGGCGGCAACAGAGAGCAAGTACTTGCCCGGGCAGTAATTTCGAACTGGATCGGCAAGATCCTATTCGCCCACATTCTGCGCGAACGAGATAAGCGCGCAGCACGCGTTGCCGAGATAGACGAAGACACAACGCCTGTGCAGGCACTAGTACTGTTCGAAAGAATTTCTGCAGAATGCAATTTCTGGACGATCTTTTCCAACAGCCTCGCCCTAGATACGATTCCCAGCGCAGCCTGGAACCAGCTCAAACAGTTCAACCGCCTATTGTCAGACCTGCGCGTTGGCGCCATCGACCAGACCCAGCTTTCGCACATTCTTGAAGCGACGGTGGAAGTGGCCTTGCGCAAACTGCGCGGCCAGTACCCAACGCCAATGCCACTAGCTCGACTGCTTGTCCAGCTATGCATTCGGGACACGGTCGACGATCGCATGCTAGATCCATGCTGCGGCAGCGGCACGATTGCGCGCGCGGCACTGGAGCAGAAATTAGCGGCCGGCGTACCGTTCGAACAGGCTGCAGCCACGGTATTCGCAGGAGATCAAGACCCGCAAGCCGTTCAGATTGCGACATTCGCGCTTGCCAAACCCGGTTTAATGCACTTGCCGATACGAATCTTCCAGCGCGATGCCTTCACGCTTGAGCCGAACACCGCTATTGTGCTCCGCAATCCAACTGACGGCAGTGAATTTTCCGAGACCCTCGGGCAGTTCGAAGCAATCGCCAGCAATCTTCCCTTTATCGATCAGAATGGGCGAGCGCCATTCGAAAAAGCGATCACACGGGTTCGGGAGTTCCTTGGCCAGGCATCAGCCAGACTTCCCGCCCGTTCCGATATCGCTGCATATCTGCCTTTTTCCCTGCACTCCTTACTGACCGACAGAGGGCGCCTCGGCATAATTATCACTAATGCATGGCTCGGCACCGACTGGGGTGATGCTTTCCACGATTTGCTCGGCCGCTACTACAAACTCATCAGTGTTATCACCTCCGGGGCAGGCCGCTGGTTCCAAAACAGTGACGTCGTTGCCAATATCCTAATTTTGGAGAAAAAATCCGACCCGCAGCAACCGAGTGGATCCGTTCGATACATTGTACTTAATCGCCCTCTGGAAGAAATGACCGATGCGGAGTCAATAAACCTTACGGCCGCGCAGATCGAACTTGGCCGAGTCCAGCACGACACACTAACCATCCGTTCGGTCGACCAACCAACCCTTACCCGATTCAGGAAACTCGGCCTAGGCGGTAATGCGCAATTCGTGGATTGCGAGTGGATTCTGGAGCTACCGCTCGTGCCCTTGAAAAATATATTCAACATTCGACGTGGCGAACGCCGCGGCATGAATGCCCTGTTCTACCCACGCCCAGGTCACGGGATCGAAGCCAATTACATCAAACCGCTAGCGAAGGGCCCTAGCGAATTCAAAAGACCGACCTGCGCTGCGACTAGAGAAGCGTTCTCATGCTCCCGCAGCTTGGACGAATTGAAGGCACTTGGCCATTACGGCGCACTCGAATGGATCAGGCGATTCGATAGTCCGAAAAATGTGAAGAAATTAGCTCGTTACGGACGATATTGGTACGAGATGAAGGCCGATGCGTTGACCGATTTGGTTATGTTCATCAACTATGGATCTCGCCTATTTGTCGGCCGCGTCAATCCCCCAGCGTTTGCGGATCAACGGCTGATATGTTTGTATCCACGCGGAGATGCAGACATTGATCTGTGCCACGCCCTGTTGAACTCGACTATCGCAATGTTCATCATAGAAGGTATGGGATTCGGCCGTGGGCTGGGTGCGCTCGACCTAAACAAGGACAGGATCGAGGACTACATGCACATGCTCGATTTCCACCAACTCGACCAAGCGGGAGTTAACAGCATCAAGGCGGCGTTTATACCACTCCTTCAGCGCGAGATCCTTGCCGTAGCGGATGAGCTGGAACAAGCCGACCGGAAAGCCTTCGATGATGCTGTATTGCGGGCATTTGGGATTCAGGTGCCCCGACAGCGCATCTACGACGCCTTGCTCGCCCTGATCTCTATCCGCGAGGCAGCGACGAATTGATGGCCGCTACAGACGCCACACCTGTAAGTTTTCTCGCACTGGGCGACTCCTACACCATCGGCGAAGGCGTCGAACCCGCCGACCGCTGGCCGATGCAGCTTGCCGCACGCCTGCGCGAGGCTGGCATCGCCATCGCCGACCCACGCATCATCGCCACCACCGGCTGGACCACCGACGAGCTGGCCGCGGCGATGGACGCGGCCGAACCGCTGGGCGAGTGGGACCTCGTGTCGCTGCTGATCGGCGTCAACAACCAGTACCGCGGCCGCCCGGTGGACGAGTATGTCGGCCAATTCCAGCGCCTGCTGCGACGGTCGATTGCACTGGCCGGCGGCCGCGCCGACCGGGTGCTGGTGCTGTCCATTCCCGATTGGGGCGTGACCCCATTCGCCCAAGCCAGCGGGGGCGACCGCGCAGCCATCGCAGACGACCTGGACGCCTACAACGCCGCCGCGCGTGAGCTGTGCGTGGCGGCCGGGGTGGCATTCGTCGACATCACTGGCATCTCCCGCGCCCCTGACACGGCAGGCCTGCTGGCGGAGGACGGCCTGCACCCCTCCGCGGCGCAGTACGCGCGCTGGACCGACGCGGCGCTGCCGGTGGCGCGACGCTTGCTGGCAGCCTGCCCGGCGTGACTATCGCCATCCGTGCGCCGCGGCCAACCGGGTAAAATGGCGACCTCCCCTGCCGGACCTCCGCCATGTCACTCGACCCTGCCCTGCGCGCCCGCATCGAATCGCTGCTGGCCGCCAACCCCGTCGTCCTGTTCCTGAAAGGCACGCCGGACGCGCCGCAGTGCGGCTTCTCCGCCAAGGCCGTGGGCGCGCTGGACGCCGCCGGCGCAACCTATGCGCACGTGGACGTGCTGGCGGACCCCGAGATCCGCGAAGGCATCAAGGCCTACGGCGACTGGCCGACCATCCCGCAGCTCTATATCAGCGGCGAGCTGGTGGGCGGCAGCGACATCATCGTGCAGATGGCCGGCAGCGGCGAACTGCACGCCGCGCTGGGCCTGCCCGCACCCGACCGCACCCCGCCGCAGATCACCATCACCCCGGCCGCCGCCGAGATGTTGCAGCAGGCACTGGCCAACGCCGGCGAGGGCTACGCACTGCAGGTTGATGTGGACAAAGCCTTCAACGCGCGCCTGCAACTAGCGCCGGTGGATCCTGCGGCCATCGCCAGCGAATCCGCCGGTATCCGCGCGCAGTTCGATCTTGCCAGCGCCCAGCGCGCACGCGGCATGACCATCGACTGGGTGGAAGACGCCCGCGGCAAGGGGCTGGTGATCGACAACCCCAACGCGCCGCCCAAGGTGCGTCCGATCACGCCGGCCCAGGCCGAGGAGCGGGTCAAGGCCGGCACCCTCACCCTGGTCGACGTGCGCCCGCTGGACGAGCGCCTGATGGCGGAAGTGCCGGTGCCGTATCGCCACCTGGACAACGGAGCCGCCGAGCTGGAAGCGTTGCCGAAAGACACGCCGCTGGCCTTCCTGTGCCTGTCGGGCGGGCGCAGCGCGCAGGCGGCCGAGCATTTCCGCGCACTGGGTTTCCGCGATCTCTACAACGTCCAAGGCGGCATCGCCGCCTGGTCGATGTACGACCCGAGCGTGCCGCGCTATTGACGGCCTTGGCCCGGGCCGGAAAGGTCCGAGCAACGCCACCCTGGCGATGAAAGCCCACGCCGAGCCCGGCCCATGTCCGGGCCTCTGCGCACACGCATCCATCGCTTGCACAATCGATGCGTGCCTGGCCATCTGTGCCCGACGGGAACCTCCGGATTGTTCGGAGATCCCCAGGGCATCAGAATCCGCCGCCCGCATCCAGCCACGCCTGCTCGTCCGGCGTATTGATCCGCCCCAGCGCGGCGTTGCGGTGCGGGAAGCGGCCGAAACGCGCGATCACGTCGCGATGGGCCACGGCATAGCCCAGCAGATTGGCGTCGCCCAGCGCGGTGAACAGGTCAACCGCGCGCTGCTGGTCGGCCAGCGCTTCGGAATGCTCGAACGGCAGGTAGAAGAAAAACCGCAACGCCGGCTCGACCCGGGCATCGAACCCCGCGTCGAGGGCGCGACTGGCCATGTGCAGGGCCAGCGGATCGGTGGCGAAGGCGTGTGCGCTGCCGCGGAAGATGTTGCGCGGGATCTGGTCCAGCAACAGCACCAGTGCCAGCGCACCGTCGGCATCGGACAGCCAGTCGTCGCACTCGCGGCGGGCCGCGGCGAAATGCGCGTCCTGCCAGCGCGTCCGGCAGTCGGCGTCGAACGCCGCCCCGCCGCGGAACCACTTGCCCATGCCCGCCTCGCGCCAGAAGGCGAGCAGGGCCGCGGCGACATCGTGGTTCACTCGTCGAACCGCAGGTGCCGGACCGACTTGCCGTTGCGGCGGATCAGCTTCAGCGCCTCGATGCCGACCTGGATGTGGCTGCGCACGAACTCGGCCGACACCTTGGCGTCGCTGGCCTCGGTCTTCACCCCTTCCGGGATCATCGGCTGATCGGACACCAGCAGCAGCGCGCCGCAGGGAATGCGGTTGGCGAAACCGGCGGCGAACACGGTGGCGGTCTCCATGTCGATGGCCATGCAGCGCATCGCCCGCAGCCGTTCCTTGAATTCGTCGTCGTGTTCCCAGACCCGGCGGTTGGTGGTGAACACAGTGCCGGTCCAGTAGTCCAGCTCCATGTCGCGGATGGTGGTGGAGATCACGCGCTGCATCGCGAACGCGGGCAGTGCCGGCACCTGCGGTGGCAGGTAGTCGTCACTGGTGCCCTCGCCGCGGATGGCGGCGATCGGCAGCACCAGGTCGCCCAGCTGGTTCTTGCGCTTCAGGCCGCCGCACTTGCCAAGGAACAGCACGGCCTTGGGCTCGATGGCGGACAGCAGGTCCATCACCGTGGCGGCATTGGGGCTGCCCATGCCGAAGTTGATCATGGTGATGCCGTCGGCGGTGGCGCTGGGCATGGGCCTGTCGGTGCCGACGATCGGCGCGCCGGTGAGCTCGGAGAAAAGCGTGAGGTAGCCACCGAAATTGGTCAGCAGGATGTGTTGGCCGAAGCCGTCCAGCGGCACCCCGGTGTAGCGCGGCAGCCAGTTGTTGACGATGTCCTGTTTACTCTTCATGGGCGATCCTTGTTTTGCGCCGATTCTAAGGAATCTCCAAAAACTCCGGAAATTCCCTAAGGCGATGGATGCGTGTGAGCCGGGCCCGGACATCTGCCGGGCCCGGCGTGGGCTGACAATTGCTAGGGGGGCGTTGTTCAGACCTTCCCTGACCGGCCGCCCCGCGACCCATGACCTCGGTCATGTGGCGGCCGCCGCGGGTTGACGCTAGGGTGCGAGCACGCACCAACGCACATGGGGAACCCTGCATGAAACCGTTGACCGCCGCCGTCCTGGCGGCGCTGCTGGCCGGCTGCGCCAGCACGCCGCAGAAGCCGGCCACGCCCGCGAAGCCCTACGACTTCGCCGCCGATCCGTATCCCAGCACTTACCAGCGCGTGGCCTCGCCGCCCATCCTGCTGCAGCACGCCACCGTGCTCACCGGCACCGGCACGCGGCTGGACGATGCCGACGTGCTGATGCGCGACGGCCGGATCGCCGCCGTCGGCCAGGCCCTGGAGGCACCGGCCGACGCCGTGCGCGTGGACGCTACCGGAAAGTGGATCACGCCCGGCATCATCGACATCCACTCCCACCTCGGCGTCTACCCCAGCCCGGGGGTGAGCGCGCACAGCGACGGCAACGAAGCGACCTCGCCGGTGACCCCCAATGTCTGGGCGGAACACTCGATCTGGCCGCAGGACCCCGGCTTCCTCACCGCACTGGCAGGCGGCGTCACCAGCCTGCAGGTGCTGCCGGGCAGCGCCAATCTCATCGGCGGCCGCGGCGTGACCCTGAAAAACGTGCCGGCCACCACCTACCAGGGGATGAAGTTCCCCGGCGCGCCCTGGGGCCTGAAGATGGCCTGCGGCGAGAACCCGAAGCGCGTCTATGGCCAGCGCGGCGGCCCCGGCACCCGCATGGGCAACGTGGCGGGCTACCGCGCCGCCTTCGCCGAAGCCGCCGAGTACATGAAGAAGCGCAAGGCCGGCGGCAAGGACGCCGAAGGCAAGCGCGACTACAAGAACGACACCCTGGCCGGTGCCATCAACGGCGACATCCGGGTGAACATCCACTGCTACCGCGCGGACGAGATGGCCACCATGCTGGACCTGGCCAAGGAGTTCGGCTTCAAGATCGCCGCCTTCCACCACGGCGTGGAGGCCTACAAGATCGCCGACCGGCTGGCCGCCGAAGGCGTTTGCGGCGCGCTGTGGGCCGACTGGTGGGGCTTCAAGATGGAGAGCTTCGACGGCATCCAGGAAAACATCGCGCTGGTGGACCGCGTGCCCGGCGGCTGCGCCATCGTGCACTCCGACTCCGAGGAAGGGATCCAGCGGCTCAACCAGGAAGCGGCCAAAGTGATCGCCAACGCCCGCCGCGCCGGCATGGCCATCGCGCCGGAGCGCGCCATCCGCTGGCTGACCGCCAACCCCGCCAAGGCGATGGGGATCGACCACCAGACCGGCACGCTGGAAGCCGGCAAGATGGCCGATGTGGTGCTGTGGAACGGCAACCCGTTCAGCAGCTACGCGCAGGCGGAACAGGTGTACATCGACGGCGCCCGCCTCTACGACCGCCGCGACCCCGCGCGCCAGCCGCGCTCGGACTTCATGCTTGGCCAATCCACCACGACCGGAGGTGTGCGATGAACCTGCGTCCCCTTCGGCGCCTGGCGCTGGCCGCGGCCCTGCTGGTCGCCACCGGCACCGCCACGGCGCAGGACCTGCTGGTCCGCAACGCCACCGTGCACACCGCCACCGCACGCGGCACCCTGCGCAATACCGACGTGCTGGTGAAAGCCGGCCGCATCGCCGCCATCGGCCAAGGCCTGGCCGCGAGCGGCGTGCCGGTGGTTGACGCGCAGGGCGCGCCGCTGACGCCGTCGCTGTTCGGCGGCATCACCGACATCGGCGTGGAGGAGGTGTCCGGCGAGTCGTCCACCGTGGACGCCACCCTGACGCTGGGCGCGAATGCCGCCGACATGCGGGTGCGCCCGGAGTTCGACGTCACCCTGGCCTACAACCCCGACTCGGTGCTGGTGCCGGTGGCGCGGATGGAAGGCATCGGCTGGACCCTGCTGTCGGCAGGCAGCCGCCCGGGGGGCTCGCTCATCGGCGGCCAGGGCGGCGTGGTGCGGCTGGACGGCAGCCTGGACGCGGTGGGCCCGCGCGCGCTGTTCGTCACCCTGGGCGGCGACGGCGCCAGCCTGAGCGGCAGTTCGCGGGCCGCCCAGTGGATGCTGCTGGACCAGCTGGTGGACGAGGTGCGCGGCCGCATCCCGCAGGACTCGCAGTTCGCCCTGCTCACGCCGGCCGGCCGCACGACGCTGGCCCGGTACATCGGCGGCGGTGGCCGCGTGATGGTGCGGGTGCAGCGCGCGGCCGACATCGCCCGGCTGCTGCGCTGGGCCAGGCAGCGCGACGTGCGCATCGCCGTGGTGGGCGGCGCCGAGGCGTGGAAGGTGGCGCCACAACTGGCCGCCGCGGGCGTGCCGGTGTTCGTGGACGCGCTGGCCAACCTGCCGGCCGACTTCGACGAGATCGGCGCAACCCTGGAGAACGCCGCGCGCCTGCACGCGGCCGGCGTAGCGGTGTCGTTCTTCCAGGGTGGCGATGCCTCGCACAACGCGCGCAAGATCCGCCAGCTGGCGGGCAACGCGGTGGCCAACGGGCTGCCGTGGGAGGCCGGCCTGGCCGGGCTGACCGCGGTGCCGGCGGCGGCGCTGGGCACCGGCGGCGCGGTTGGCGCCACCATCGCGGTGGGCCAGCGCGCCGACCTGGTGCTGTGGACCGGCGATCCGCTGGACGTGGCCAGCGTGGCAAGCCAGGTCTGGCTGGACGGCCGCGCCATCCCCATGCGCAGCCGCCAGACCGAACTGCGCGACCGCTACATGCACCCCGACAACGGCCTGCCCCGCAGCTATCCGGACGGCGCGCGCTGACCCCGCAACGCGGCGCGGCCATCCCTGTGGCCGCGCCGCACAATGCATGCCGGCGCGAGTTGCGGTAGGTTCACCGTCCATAACGAAGAAACGGGAAAGGGAAGCGCCATGCGCATCGGGATCATCGCGGATTCGGCCTGCGACCTGCCGAACGATTTCATCGAACGTGAAAACATCACCATCCTGCCGGTGACGGTGCAGATCGGCCAGGCGGTTCTGGCGGACGTGCGCAACGAAGAGGCCACCATGAGCTTCCTCAGCGGCGAGACCGCGGCGCGCGCTTTCGAAGCGGAAACCACACCGTTCACCGTGCAGCAGGTCCACGACCTGTTCCTGAACAAGCTGGTGCACGACTACGACTACGTGTTCTGCATCACCACCACGCGCACCCGCAGCGGCATCCACGACAACGCGCAGCAGGCCAGCTTCACCATCCTCAACGACTACAAGCAGGTGCGCTCGGCGTCAGGCAACAACACGCCCTTCGCGCTGCGCGTGATCGACAGCCAGAGCGTCTTCGCCGGCGTGGGCATCCCGGTGATCGAAGCCGCACGCATGCGCGCAGCCGGCGAAACGCCGCCGCGCATCCGGGCGCACCTGGAGAGCGTGGCGGCCAAGACCCACACCTACATGGTGGCGCCGGACCTGAACTACCTGCGCAACCGCATCAAAAAGCGCGGCGACAAGAGCGTCAGCTTCCTAAGCGCCGCACTGGGCACCGCACTGGACATCAAGCCGATCCTGCACTGCAACCAGGGTGAAACCGGCCCGGTGGGCAAGGTGAAGGGCTTTTCCGCGGCCAGCAAGAAGCTGTTCGAATTCACCAGCGAGCGCGTGGCCTCCGGTCTGCTGGTGCCCACCATCAACCTGAGCTACGGCGGCGCGCTGGACGAGATGCGCGCCCTGCCCGGCTACGAGCAGCTGCGCAACGTCTGCGCCGACCGCGGCGTGGAGGTGTACGAGAGCTTCATGGGGCTGTCCGGCCTGGTAAACGTGGGCCGGGGCGCGCTGGTGGTCGGCTTTGCGGCACAACCGCACCGCTTCGGCTGACCGATACGTGGCCTCCACACCGCCACCGGCACACTGCGCTCCCCTTTCCCACACGACCCGCCCATGACGATGCGCTACTACATCCGCCTGCCCGACCCCAGCCTCGCCCGCGGCGACGATCCCGACCTCAGCTTCCATTCGCAGGGGGCCGAGGGCTTCGCCGAGGAACTGCAGCAAGCGCTGCGCGAGGACGCGCTGTTCCTGCGCTGGCAGGCCAAGCAGGAGGAGCCCGACGACGTCGATCCCGCGCTGGGCGCCACCGATCCGGAGGCCCGGGTCAGCGGCCAGCAGGCCGACCTGCACGTCGACCTGGTAGTGGACACACGCCTGCCGTCCGCAGTGCTGCGCCAGCGCATGGCGCTGCTGGCCGGCAGCCACTGGCAGCTGCGCGACGTCACCGCGGCCTGACCCCGTAACGCCCGCCATGACGCCGGTGCTGCTGTCATGGAGCGGCGGCAAGGATGCCGCTTGGGCGCTGCAGGCGCTGCGCCATCGGAGGGAGGTCGAGGTGGTCGGTCTGCTGACCACGCTGACCGAAGGCTTCGACCGCGTGTCGATGCAGGGCATCCGTCGTGAGGTCCTGCACGCGCAGGCCCGGGCGGCCGGCCTGCCATTGATCGAGTCGTGGATCCCGCAGGCTGCCGACAACGCGGCCTATATCGCCAGCTTCACGAACGCGTTGGCAGACGCACGGGCGCGCTGGCCGGGCCTGTCCCACCTTGCATTCGGGGATCTGTTCCTGGCGGACATCCGTGCATGGCGCGAGGCGCTGTGCGCCGACCTAGGCTGGACGCCGCTGTTCCCGCTATTCGGCAACGACACCCGGTCGCTGGCACGCACGATGCTCGAAGGCGGCCTGCGCGCCCACCTGTGTTGCGTGGATACGACCCGGCTCGATGCGGCCTTCGCCGGCCATGCCTTTGACAGCGCGCTGCTCGACGCCCTGCCCGCCGGCATCGACCCTTGCGGCGAGTATGGGGAATTCCACACCTGCGTTTTTGCCGGACCGATGTTCGATACGCCACTGGCGCTGCAACGCGGCGCCACCGTGCTGCGCGACCGGCGCTTCGCCTACACCGACTTCAAGCTGGCCTGAGCGCGCCGCTCAGGTACGCAGCGCCGCCGCATGGTGGGCGATGTGCTCGCCGATGAAACTGGCAACGAAGTAGTAGCTGTGGTCGTAGCCAGGCTGCAAGCGCAGGTACAACGGATAACCGGCCGCATCGGCAGCCTCCTTCAGCAGCCACGGTTTCAGCTGGACGTCCAGGAATTCGTCCGCCTGGCCCTGGTCGACCAGGATCGGCAGCTTCTCCGAAGCCGATTGCACCAGCTCGCTGGCGTCGAAGCGCTTCCAGGCTTCGCGGTCATCGCCCAGGTAGGCGGAAAACGCCTTCTCGCCCCACGGCACCCGCGCCGGCGCGGCGATTGGCGAAAATGCCGATACGCTGCGGTAACGGCCGGGCTTCGACAAGGCCACCACCAGCGCGCCGTGGCCTCCCATCGAATGCCCGCTGATCGCGCGCGCGGCGGTCACCGGAAAGTGGGCCTCGATAAGCGCGGGCAATTCGTCCGCAACATAGTCGAACATCCGGTAGTGCGTCGCCCACGGAGCCTGCGTGGCATTGACGTAGAAGCCCGCGCCCTGGCCGAGGTCGTAGCCGTCGGCGTCCGCCACGTCGTCGCCGCGTGGGCTGGTGTCCGGGCAGACGATGGCGATGCCGTGCTCCGCCGCGTAACGCTGCGCGCCCGCCTTGGTGATGAAGTTCTGCTCGGTGCAGGATAGTCCCGACAGCCAGTACAGCACTGGCACCCGGCTCTCCTGCGCCTGCGGCGGCAGGTAGATCGCGAAGGTCATGTCGCAGCCCAGCACCGCCGAGCGGTGCCGGTACACGTCCTGCCAGCCGCCGAAGCTGGCGCGGTGTTCGATGCGTTCCATCACGCCACCTCCCTCAGAAATGCACCACCGAGCGGATCGACTTGCCCGCGTGCATCAGCTCGAAGGCCTCGTTGATCCGGTCCAGGCCCATGGTGTGGGTGACGAACGGCGCCAGCTGGATGTCACCCGCCATCGCCTCCTCCACCATGCCCGGCAGCTGGCTGCGGCCCTTCACGCCGCCGAAGGCGGTGCCCAGCCACTTGCGCCCGGTGACCAACTGGAACGGACGGGTGGAAATCTCCTGCCCCGCGCCGGCCACGCCGATGATCACGCTCTGGCCCCAGCCGCGGTGCGCGCATTCCAGTGCCGCGCGCATCACGTTGACGTTGCCGATGCACTCGAAGCTGTGGTCCACGCCCCAGCCGGTCATCTCCACGACCACCTGCTGGATCGGCTTGTCGAAATCGTTGGGATTCACGCAATCGGTGGCGCCCATGTCGCGGGCCATCGGGAACTTGTCAGGATTGGTGTCGATGGCGATGATCCGCCCCGCCTTCGCCCGCTTCGCACCCTGGATGACGGCCAGGCCGATGCCGCCCAGGCCGAATACCGCGACCGAGTCGCCTTCCTGCACCTTGGCGGTGTTCTGCACCGCGCCCAGGCCGGTGGTGACGCCGCAGCCGAGCAGGCAGACCTGCTCGTGGTTCGCCCCGGGGTTGATCTTCGCCAGCGAGACCTCGGCCACCACCGTGTACTCGCTGAAGGTGCTGCAGCCCATGTAGTGGTACAGCGGCTGGCCGTTGTAGCTGAAGCGGGTGGTGCCGTCCGGCATCACGCCCTTGCCCTGGGTGGCGCGCACCGCCGTGCACAGGTTGGTCTTGCCGCTCTTGCAGAACAGGCACTCGCCGCATTCGGCGGTGTACAGCGGGATCACGTGGTCGCCCGGCTGCACGCTGGTCACGCCTTCGCCCACTTCCACCACCACGCCCGCGCCCTCGTGGCCCAGCACGCAGGGGAACAGGCCCTCCGGGTCGTCGCCCGACAGCGTGAACGCATCGGTGTGGCAGACGCCGGTGTGGGTGATCTTCACCAGCACTTCCCCGGCCTTGGGCGGGGCAACGTCGATCTCGACGATCTGCAGCGGCTGGCCAGCGGCGAAGGCGACGGCGGCGCGGGATTTCATGGGCGTGCTCCTGGGAACAGGGGGAGTTACTTGAGGTAGGACCGCACCAGCGCGATCACGTCATCGATGCTCTGCTGGTGCTGCCGGCGGATCCTGGGGTCGGTGGCAAGCTGGGTGAATTCCTCGCGCAGGTGGCTGTCGAGGATCTCGGCCATCAGCCCGTTCACCGCGCCGCGCAACGCGGCCAGCTGCTGCAGGATCGGCGCGCACTCGCTGCCCGCTTCCACCGCGCGCTCCAGCGCATCCACCTGGCCGCGGATGCGGCGCAGGCGCGTGATGGCGCGCTTCTTGTCTTCTGGCGAGTGCGGCACGCGGCATCTCCGATACTGGAGGGGAGTATATGGCAAACCCGGCCCGGCGGGCATGCACACCTAGCCCGTGTTCTGGATGCCCGCGGCGATGCCGTTGACCGTGGAGACCAGCGCGCGCAGCAGCGCCTCGTCGGTGCGCCCGCCTTCGCGCCAGCGCCGCAGCAGGTCCACCTGCAGCAGGCTGATCGGATCGACGTAGGGATTGCGCAGGCGGATCGACAACCGCAGCCGGTAGTCGCCCGCCAACAGGGTGTCGCGCCCCTTGATGGCCAGGATCGCGTCGCGGGTGCGGGCGAATTCGTCCGCAATGCGCGGGAAGAACGCCGCATGCGCGTCGCCCGCCAACCGCGAGTAACGCTCGAAGATCGCGATGTCGGATTTGGCCAGCAGCATTTCCACGTCATCGACCACGGTGGCGAAGAATGGCCAGTCGCGGGCCATCGCCGCCATCGCCTCGCGCCCGTGCCGGTCGATCCCTTGCACCAAGGCGGTACCGACACCGTACCAGCCGGTCAGGCCGGAGCGGTTCTGCGACCAGGCGAACACCCAGGGGATCGCGCGCAGGTTGGCGATGCCCCCGTCGCGCCGGCGCGACGGGCGCGAGCCGAGATGCAACCGCTCGATCACGTCGATCGGCGTGGCGGCACGGAAATAATCGGGAAAGCGCGGGTCCTCGTGCACCAGCGCGCGGTAGTGCGTCCGCGAGGCCTGCGCCAGCCCGGTGGCCAGCGCGCGCCATGCGTCCTCGCGCGGCTCCGGCCGGCGCGGCCGCAGCGAGGCGCGCAGCACCGCGCCGGTGGTCTGCTCCAGGTTGCGCAGGGCCAGTGCGCGGATGCCGTACTTGCGATGGATCACTTCGCCCTGCTCGGTGACGCGCAGGACGCCATCCACCGAGCCGCGCGGCGCGGCGATGATCGCCCGCTCCGTCTTGCCGCCCCCGCGGCTCACCGAGCCGCCGCGGCCATGGAAGAACGCCAGCTGCACACCGGCATCGCGCGCCACCTCCAGCAGCTCCACCTGGGCCCGCTGCAGGGCCCAGCGCGAAGCCAGCAGGCCGCCATCCTTGGCGCTGTCCGAATACCCCAGCATCACCACCTGGCGCCCACCGCGCCGGGCAAGGTGGCGGCGATAGACGGGATCGTCGAACAACGCGCGCATCACCCCGGGTGCCGCCTGCAGGTCGTCCACGGTCTCGAACAGCGGCGCCACGTCCAGCGGCACGGCGCCGTCGGCATCCGCGCAGCCCGCCTGCCGCGCCAGTGCCAGCACCGCCAGCGCATCGGCGGCGCTGCGGCTCATGCTGATGATGTACAGGCCGATCGCCTCCGGCCCGAAGCGCCGCCGTGCCTCCACCACGGCCGCGAAGGCCGCCAGCGTCGGGGCGGCGTCCGGCGCATCCGGCGCGGTGACCGCCTCGCCATCGAGCAACGCATGCAGGCGTGCGACGCGGGCCTCGACCGCGCGCCCGCTCCAGTCGGGATCGCCCAGCAACGCCGCCAGCGCGGCGTCGTGCACCGCAGAATCCTGGCGCAGGTCCAGGGCTGCCAGGTGGAAGCCGAAACACTGCACGCGCCGGATTAGACGCCGCACTGCGAAGCAGCCTGCGTGCTCGCCGCGGTGGTGGGCCAGGCTGGCGTCGATCGCCTCGAGGTCATCCAGCAGGTCGCCGGGCGCGGCATAGCCGCGGGCGGCATCGTTGGCGGCCGTGGCCTCCAGCCGCAGGCGCATCGCCTCCAGCAGTTGCCGATAGGGCATGTCGATGTGGCGCGGATCGACACCCGCCGCATCGCCCAGCAGCGCGCGCGCGCGGGCGATGCGGCTGTCGATCCCGGCGTCCACCCCGACGCGGTCGCGGCTCTGGGTGAGCAGCGTCGCCAGCCGGCCCAGGTCTTCGCGGTATTTGCCCAGCACCTGCGCGCGCTGCGCCTCCAGCGCAGCCAGTACCGTGGCGGCCCCAATGTTGGGGTTGCCGTCCATGTCCCCGCCCACCCAGGTACCGAACCGCAGCACGGGCGGCAGCGGCATGGCCTGTCCGTAGGCGCGGACGATCGCCGCGTCGAAGGCTTCGAAGAATACCGGCAGCACCCGGTAGAGCACTTCGCCCAGGTAGAAGCCGACGTGCTCGCGCTCGTCGTCCACGCTGGGGCGGGCCGGCGGCGCGTCGGAGGTCTGCCAGGCGGAGGTCAGCGCGAAGCGGATGCGTGCCAGCCCCGCGGCGCGCTCCGCCGGCGTGAGCTGGCGGTCGATGTCGGCCACCAGCCGGCGCACCACCTCGCGCTCCTTCTCCAGCAGCAGGCGCCGCACCGCCTCGGTGGGATGCGCGGTGAACACCGGCTCGATGCGCAGGCGGGCCAGCAGCGCGCGCAGGTCGTCGCCTGCCACGCCCGCATCGTGCAGGGACGCGAGCACCGCGTCCAGGCTGCCCGGCTGCGGGTGCTCGCCGGCACGCTGGTAGTCGCGGCGCCGGCGGATGCGGTGCACGCGCTCGGCCACGTTGACCGCACCGAAATATGCGGAAAACGCCCGCACCAGCTGGGTGGCAGTGCCCAGCGGCACGCCGGCCAGCCGGTCCGCCAACGCATCCGCAGGCTCGCCCTGCTCGCGCCGGCGGATCGCCAGCCGCCGCAGCGTCTCGACCTCGTCAAGGAAAGGCTGGCCGCACTGCTCGGCCAGGATCTCGCCGACCAGCGCGCCAAGCGTGCGCACGTCGTCGCGAAGCAGGCCGTCCGTGGCGGAGAAATCGAGGGTGTCGCGCAGGGGTTCCGGCAGATCGTTGCTCATGCCGCGCAGGCTAGCGGGTTCCGCGTCGCCGCGCCGTCAAAGCGGGGCATCCGGACTCAGTAGGCGAACTCGCGGAACACCGGGTCCACGCTGCCCTGCCAGCGGCCATGAAACAGTTCCAGCTTGCGCTCGGCCGGCGTCTGGCCGGACTCGACGATCTCCACCAGCGGATCGAGAAACCCGGTTTCGTCGGTGCCGCAGCGGTCCCGGGCGGCGCGCCGGCGCAGGCCGGCCACGGCGATCTCCAGTGCGCGACGTGCCAGGTCGCGCACGGTGCCACCGCGGAACGGGAGGCCCAACGCATGCTTCGGCACGCCGTCGCGCAACGCATGGCGTTCTGCCATCGTGAAGTCCTTGACCAGATCCCAGGCCGCATCCAGCGCCGCGTCGTCGTACAGCAGGCCCACCCAGAACGCCGGCAGCGCGCACAGGCGGTTCCACGGGCCGCCATCGGCGCCGCGCATCTCCAGGAATTTCTTCAGCCGCACTTCCGGGAAGGCGGTGGTCATGTGGTCGTTCCAGTCGCGCAGCGTCGGCAGCGCGCCGGGCAGCACGTCCAGCCGGCCCTGCAGGAAATCGCGGAAGGACTTGCCGCTGGCATCGTGGTAGATGCCGTCGCGGTAGCTGAAGTACATCGGCACGTCGAGCAGATAGTCGACGTAGCGCTCGTAGCCGAAGCCGTCCTCGAACACGAAATCCAGCATGCCGGTGCGGTCCGGGTCGGTGTCGGTCCAGATGTGCGAGCGGTAGCTGAGGAAGCCGTTCGGTCGCCCTTCCGTGAACGGCGAGTCGGCGAACAGCGCGGTCGCGATCGGCTGCAGCGCCAGCGACACGCGGAACTTCTTCACCATGTCCGCCTCAGTGGCATAGTCCAGGTTGACCTGGACCGTGCAGGTGCGGGTCATCATGTCCAGACCCAGGTTGCCGACCTTGGGCATGTAGGCCTTCATGATCTGGTAGCGCCCCTTGGGCATCCACGGCATCTCGTCGCGCCGCCACTTGGGCTGGAACCCCATGCCCAGGAAGCCCAGCTGCAGTTCGTCGGCGACCTCGCGGACCTCCCGCAGGTGGCTGCCCACTTCCTTGCAGGTGTCGTGGATGGTGCGCAGCGGCGCGCCCGACAGCTCCAGCTGCCCGGCCGGCTCCAGCGTCACCGAGGCGCCGTCGCGCGCCAGCGCGATCACCCGGCCGTTCTCCTCGTAGGGCGCCCAGCCGAAGCGGACCAGGCCCTTCAGCAGGGCCTCGATGCCGCGCTCGCCGTCGAAGGTCGGTGGCCGCAGGTCGTCCAGGCGGAAACCGAACTTCTCGTGCTCGGTACCGATGCGCCAGGCATCGCGGGGCTTCTCGCCCGAGGCCAGCACCTCGGCCAGCTGGCGGCGGTCGGTGATCGGCGTATCGCTGGCAGTGCTGGGTCCGGACATCGGCGCGGCCTATCGGAACGGTGCGGCAGGATAGCCGGGCGAATGGAGAGGGCGCACCATCGCGGCCGCGCGTTCAGCGTTCCGCGGGCGTGCGTAATCCGGTTAGAGGGCCAGCCACTGGGCCACGACGGCGCGCAGCTCCTCGACGCCCTGCTTGGACTCACCCGAGAACAGCTGCACGGTCACGCTGTCGGCGAACGCGCGCTGCAGCTCCATCCGCACCGCCTGCAGGGTGTTGCCGGCGGCGCCCCGGCCCAGCTTGTCGGCCTTGGTCAGGATGACGTGGGCCGGCAGCCCGCGGCGCATGGCGTAGCCCAGCATCTGGCGGTCGTACTCCTTCAGCGGATGGCGCACATCCATCACCACCACCAGCCCGCGCAGGGCGTCGCGGCTGCCGAAATAGCCGTCCAGGAAAGCCTGCCAGTGCGCCTGCAGTTCCTGCGGCACCTTGGCGTAGCCATAGCCCGGCAGATCCACCAGGTACTTGTTCTCGTGCGGCGGCAGGCCGAAGAACACCAGCTGCTGGGTACGGCCGGGCGTCTTGGACACCCGCGCCAGCGCATTCTGCTGGCACAGGGCATTCAGGGCGGAGGACTTGCCGGCATTGGAGCGGCCGGCGAAGGCCACCTCGAACCCGCCATCGGGCGGCAATTGCCGGAAATTGTGGGCGGCCAGCAGGTACTGGGCGCGCGCGAACGGATTGGGTGCAGCCATGGGCATAGCATGGCACGTCCGCGCGGCCCCCGGGCGACGGTTTGACCACTCCCGGCGCGCCGACCATAATTTGCCGGTTGCGCGGCACCTGCCCGCGCCCCTATGCCAGTGGAGTTCCGCATGCGTCCTGTCCACGCCCTCGCCGGTGTCGCCTGTCTTGCTCTTGCCGCAGCCGCATGGGCCCAGAGCACGGCCATGGCCGTACCCGACACTGCCCCGGTGCAGACCGCGCCGTTGGTCGAGCCGCCTGCAACCTGGGGCGATGCCACCGCCGGCCAGAGCAAGGCAGGCGTCTGCGCGGCCTGCCATGGCCTGGACGGCAACGCCATGCAGCAGAACGCCCCGCGCATCGCCGGCATGCCCGAGCGCTACATCGCCGAGCAGCTGCACCTGTTCAAGAGCGGCCAGCGCACCAGCGGTCTGGCCGGCATGATGCTGCCGTTCGCCAGCATGTTGAGCGCGCAGGACATGCGCGATGTCGGCGCCTGGTTTGCCCAGCAGAAGGCAGGCAGCGGCGTGGCGGACGACACCGTGATCGCCGATGGCCCCAACAAGGGCATGAAGTTCTACCAGGTCGGCGAACGCCTGTTCCGCAGTGGTGACGCCGCCCGCGGCGTGCCCGCCTGCATGGCATGCCACGGCCCCTCCGGCGCCGGCAATCCGGGCCCGGCCTATCCGGCCCTGCACGGCCAGGACGCCGCGTACGTGACCCGTCGCCTCGAGGAATACCGCGCCGGCACCACCACCTACGCCAACCCGGCCCACTTCAACCTGATGGCGGCGGTCAGCAAATCGCTCACCGACGAGGAGATCCGCTCGCTGGCCAGCTACGTGCAGGGCCTGCATGCCCGCGAGCAGGCTCCCGCCCAGGCCGCCCCCTGACGCCGACCAGCCGCGCTTCACCGTGCGTTGGCCACATCCGGTGCATGCTGGTTCGGCCCCATGATCAGCGGAACCTGACTCCCATGCGCGTGCCCCTGCTGTCCTTTGTCCTGCTGCTGGCCACCGCCCTGCTGCCTGCACGTGGGCAAGCAGTCCTGCCGGGTCTGACCGAGGGCGTGGAGTACCGGACGATCGAGGGCGGCCAGCCTTACCAGCCGCTGCCGCCGGGCATGGTCGAGGTGGCCGAAGTCTTCGCCTACACCTGCCCGCACTGCGCGCATTTCTCGCCGATGCTGGAAGCCTGGGCAAAACAGCTGCCGGCGCATGCCAGGCTGGTACTGGTGCCCGGGGTCTTCGGTCGGGACGACCCTTGGGCGCGCGTCTTTTTCGCCGCCCAGACCGCGAAATCCCTGGCGGTACTGCATCCGCGCCTGTTCGCCGCCATCCACGAAACCGGCGAACTGCCGCGCAACGCCGATGCCGCGCAGGTGTTAGCCTGGGCCAGCCGGGTGCAGGGGGCCAATGCGCCGTCGCTCAAGGCGGCGATGAGCGACGATGCGACGCTGTTGCCCAAGCTGAAGCACGCCTACGAATTCGCCGCCCGCAGTCAGATCGAAGGCACGCCGTCGCTGGTAGTGGCCGGCCGCTATCTGGTGTTGGGCAATAGCTACCAGAACCTGCTCGACAACGCCCGTCGCGTGGTTGATGCGCTGGCGCCAAGGAAGGCCGTGCCGGCGCCCACGGCCCGACCCGCGCGCGCACCCTCCCGATGATCCCGACCGCCATGCCACGGAAGATCGCCATGACCGCTCTCCGCCACACCCTGCTCCTGCTCGCCCTGCTGCCGCTTGCCGCTTGCAAGAACGATGCCCCTGCCCCGGTGAGCGCGACCGATGCCGCCGCCGCGCAGGCTGCGCCCGCCAAGACCGCCAGCGCGGAAGATCCGCAGCGCGCGGCGCAGGCCGAAGCGGCTGCCAAGGCCGCCTTGGAGGCCGCCGCCAAGGCGCCGCCGCCGGTGGAAGGTACCGACTACGTGGTGATCCCGAACGGCCAGCCGTTCGATACCGCGCCGGACCGGGTGGAAGTCGTCGAGTTCTTCGGCTATGTGTGCCCGTTCTGTGCTGCGGTGCAGCCGCAGGTGTCGGCGATGAAGGCCAAGCTGCCGAAGGACGTGCATTTCGTGTACGTGCCGGCCGCTTTCGGTTCGATGTGGGACAACTACGCCAAGGCCTACTACGCCGCCGACGCGATGGGCCTGGTGGAGAAGACCCACGACGCCCTGTTCCGCGCCATCCACATCGACAACACCCTCAAGGGCGAGCGCGGCATGGATACCCCCGAGGAGATCGCCGCGTTCTACGCCGGCTACGGCGCCGATCCGAACCAGTTCCTCAGCAGCATGCAGAGTTTCGCGGTCGCCACCAAGGTGAACCGGGCCCGCCAGTACATGAAAGAAGCTTTCGCCAACGGCGACCAGATGGGCACGCCGGCCTTCGTGGTGGCGGGCAAGTATCGCGTGAAGGGCAAGTCGGTGGATG
This sequence comes from Thermomonas sp., assembly GCF_046293095.1. Classification (GTDB taxonomy): domain Bacteria; phylum Pseudomonadota; class Gammaproteobacteria; order Xanthomonadales; family Xanthomonadaceae; genus Thermomonas. Next base: position 36,289 of record NZ_JBKBPN010000005.1, on the reverse strand, counting down.
ACATGTTCCGCATCATGAACCAGCTGATCGCGCAGGAACGCGCCAAGCTGGCTTCGCCCTCGACCGCACCGGCGGCACCGGCCGCCGCCGCGCCGGGCGCCTGAGCCCCGCCCGCGGCGGCGCCCATGGATCGACGCCGGCTGCGCCTGCTGAGCGCCAATATCCAGGCGGGCTCCAGCACCCGCGGCTACCGCGACTACGTGGCCCGCAGCTGGTCGCACGTGTTGCCGGCCGGCAACAAGCGCGACGCGCTGGACAGCATCGCCCAGCTGGCCAGCCGTCACGATATCGTGGGCCTGCAGGAGGCCGACCCCGGCAGCCTGCGCTCAGGCTTCACCAACCAGACCCACTATCTGGCCGAGCGCGCAGGCTTTCCTTATTGGAGCCACCAGCCCAACCGCCGCGTGGGCAATCTGGCGTCCAGCGCCAACGGCCTGCTGAGCCGGTTGGAGCCGTACCGGGTGGAGGATCATCCGCTGCCGGGACGGATCAAGGGCCGCGGCGTGCTGACCGCTTCGTTCGGCGACAGTCGCGACGCCCTCACCGTCGCCGTCGCCCATCTCTCGCTGGGCAGCCAGTCGCGTCGATCGCAGCTGGAGTTCATCGCCGACCTGCTGGCCGACCATCCGCATGCGGTGCTGATGGGGGACTTCAACTGCGATCCCGAGACGCCGGAGATGCAGGTGCTCTACCGCAAGACCCGCCTGCAGCCGCCGGATCGCTGCGTTCCCACCTTCCCGTCGTGGCGGCCGCAGCGGGCGATCGACCACATGCTGGTGACCCCGGGTCTGCCGGTCGCCGAGATGCAGGCGCTGCCCGCCGCGCAGTCCGACCACCTCGCTCTATCGGTGGCACTGGACGTGCCGGAAGCGGCGCTGCGTTGATCAGCCCAGCGCGCTGTAGGCAAACGCGCTGCCGACCAGCAGCAGGAACACCGCGAACACCCGCTTCAAGGCCAGCCCGCTGAGCGCGTGCGCCAGCCGGGTACCGTGCGGTGCAGCCAGCACCGACGCCACCGCCACGCCCAGTGCCGCCGGCAGGTAGACGTAGCCCACCGCGCCGGGCAGCGGCAGCGCGCCCGCGGGCGCCTGCAGCGCGTAGCCCAGCGCGCTGCCCAGGCCGATGAAGATGCCGCACGCGGACGACGTTCCCACTGCGCGCACCGGGGCCACGCCGCGCCAGACCAGCAGCGGCACCGTCAGGCTGCCGCCGCCGATGCCCACGATGGCCGACACCACGCCGATGACGCCACCTGCCAGCGTGTAGCCGGGTCCGCGCGGTGCGGCAGCCGCGGTGCCCTGGGGTGGCGGACCGGACAGCAGCATCTGCGCGGCGACCAGTCCGCAGTAGCCGGCCACGCACCAGCGCAGCACATTGCCGTCCAGGGCGATGGCGAACCGGCTGCCCAGCCAGCCGCCCGCCAGCACGCCCGGCACCATCCACGCCACCGTCGGCCACAGCACGCTGCCGCGCCGATGGTGGGCCCGTGCGGATGCCGCCGCGGTCAGCACGATGCTGGCCAGCGAGCTGGCCAACGCCGCATGCATCGCCGCCTCCGGCGCGACGCCCTGCAGCGGCAGCAGCCACGCCAGCGCCCCCACCAGCACCAGACCGCCGCCGATACCCAGCAGCCCGGCCAGCACGCCGGCACACGCGCCCAGCGCCAGATACAGCAACAGGAACGTCATCGCGCACCATCGGAAAAGTCGTTCATCGATGCTCGGCTATAGTCGGGCGATGCACAAGATCGCGACGCTATCGCTGCTCCTGCTCGCCCTGGCCGGCAGCGCGGTCACTGCCTCGGCGCAAGTACCGGTGCCACGTCCGGCACCCCTGGCGCAACCGGCCCCGGCCCCGATCACGCCCCCGGATGCCGCCTTCCGCGCCGCGCTGGAGGCCGCCCAGCGCGGTGGCCTGGATGACCTGGCGCTGGCCGGTTTTTCCACCCATCCGCTGGCGGGCTGGCTGGAATACGCGGCCCTGCGCAGTCGACTGGACACGCTACCGGTAGCCCGGGGCAACGCCTTCCTGGCGCGCTGGCGGGGTGAACCGGTGGCCGCGTTGTTCCGCGCCGACTGGCTGGCCGCCCTCGCCCGCCGCAACGAATGGCAGGCCTTCCTCGACCAGTGGGACGACACGATCGATGCGGCCACGTTGCGCTGCCTGCGCCTACAGGCATTGATGGCGATGAACCGGGCCGACGCCGCATGGACGGCCGCGGCACAGGCGCTCTGGCGCAGCAGCGGCCGCTCGCTGCCGGTGCAGTGCGACGCGCCCTTCGCGCTGCTGGCCGCGCAGGGCGGGCTGACCGATGCGCTGCGCTGGGAACGCTTCGACAAGGCCGCCGACGCGGGGGAAGCGGGCGTGATGCGCGCGATTGCCGCGGGATTCGGCGGCGATGACGCGGCCCTGGCGCTGCGCTACGCCGCCTATCTCGATGCCCCCGATGCCAACGTGGCGGACTGGCCGGTGACGCCGCGCAGCCGCCTGGTCGCCACCGTCGGTCTGGCGAGGCTGGCCAAGGCCGCCCCGGACCGCGCCGAGGCGCTGCTGCCGGGGGTGGCGCAGGCGCTGGGCTTCGGGGAAGCCGATCTGGGCCGTGTGCGCTACCAGATCGCACTGTGGACGGTGTCCTCCTACCTGCCCGATGCGGCGCGTCGGCTGGCCGCCGTGCCCGCTTCGGCGTGGGATGACAGCCTGCATGAGTGGCAGGTGCGCGAAGCGCTGGCGCGCCGCGATTGGGCCGCCGCCCTCGCCGCGATCCAGCGCATGCCCGAGGCGCAGCGCGGCGATTCGCGCTGGCTGTATTTCGCCGCGCGCACCCGCGAGCTCACCGGTGACGGCGCCGGTGCGAAAGCCCTGTACGCGCAGGCCGCGCGCAAGCCGGACTTCCACGGCTTTCTGGCTGCCGACCGCCTGGACCTGCCCTACACGCTGTGCCCATGGCTGCCCGCACCCGCCCCTGCCGCGAAGCTTACGGTCGCGCGCGATCCAGCACTGGTCCGGGCCGTGCAGCTCTTTCAGTTGGATCGCCGCGGCTGGGCCGCGCGTGAATGGGACGCCGCGCTGGCACGCTTCACCGACGAGCAGCGCAGGCTGGCGGTGGAAGTGGCGCAGGACAACGGCTGGTTCGACCGCGGCGTGTTCGGGCTGGTCAACGTCGGGGGCAAGCGCTACCCGGACGAACAGCGGCTTTATGCGCTGCGTTTCCCGCTCCATCACGACGCCACCATCCGCCGCGAGGCCGCACGCAATCGGCTGGATCCGGCCTGGGTGGCTGCGGAAATCCGCGCCGAAAGCGTGTTCGACCCCAACGCGCGCTCGGCCGCCGACGCCCGCGGCCTCATGCAGGTGGTGCCGGCCACCGGCGCCGCGATCGCTGCCCAGCTGGGCCTGCCGTGGCGTGGAGGCGATGATCTCTACGACGCGGATACCAACATCGCCATCGGCACCGCCTATCTGCGTCAGCTGATGGACCGCTACGGTGGCAAGCCCTACCTGGTGATCGCCGGCTACAACGCCGGGCCGACGCCGCTGGCGCGCTGGATGGCGCAGCGCCCGGACATGGAACCGGATTTCTGGATCGAAACCATCAGCTACAAGGAAACCCGCGAATACGTCGCGCGCGTGCTCAGCTTCAGCACGCTGTACGACTGGCGGCTCCAGGGCACCGCGCTGCGGCTGTCCGATCGCCTGCGCGGGATCACCGACGGGCCGCGCAAGGCATTTGCATGTCCAGTCGCGGAGGCGGCTGCCGCCGGACAGGCACCGGCGCAGGCGCAACGCCGGCTGCGCTGAGCGTCCTCAGGCATCATCCGCCCATGGCCACGCTTCCCGACTCCGTCCGTGTTTACCTCGTCGGGGGCGCCGTGCGCGACGCCCTGCTGGGCCTGCCCCCGGGCGACCGCGACTTCGTGGTGGTGGGCGCCAGCGTGCCGGACATGCTGGCGGCCGGCTTCCGCCAGGTGGGCCGCGACTTCCCGGTTTTCCTGCATCCCGATACCGGCGAGGAACACGCGCTGGCCCGCACCGAGCGCAAATCCGGCCGCGGCTATACCGGTTTCGTGGTGCATGCCGACCCGTCGGTGACGCTGGAGGACGACTTGCGTCGCCGCGACTTCACCATCAACGCGATCGCCCGCGCCGAGGACGGCACGCTGGTCGATCCCTTTGGCGGCATGCGCGATCTCGAAGCGCGTGTGCTGCGGCACGTCGGCGACGCCTTCGTCGAGGACCCGCTGCGGGTACTACGCGCGGCGCGCTTCATGGCCCGCTTCGCGCCGCTGGGCTTCACCGTTGCTCCGGACACGCTGGCGCTGATGCGGCAGATGGCCGATGGCGGCGAACTGGCCACGCTGGTGCCGGAGCGGGTCTGGCAGGAGTTGGCGAAAGCCCTGCGCAGCCCCTCGCCGGCGGCCTTCCTGTACACCCTGCGGCAGGCCGGCGCGCTGCGTGCGGTGCTGCCCGAGGTGGACGCGCTGTACGGCGTGCCGCAGCGCGTGGAGTACCACCCGGAGATCGACACCGGCCTGCACCAGGAACTGGTCTGCGACATGGCTGCGCGGCTGGCACCCGGCGATGATCTGGTCGGCTTCGCCGCGCTTTGCCACGACCTGGGCAAGGCGTTGACCCCGGCTGACGCGCTGCCGCGCCACCTGATGCACGAGCAGCGCGGCGTCGTTCCGGTGATGGCACTGTGCGAACGGCTGAAAGTACCGGCCGAACACCGCGACCTCGCCGTGCTGTGCTGCCGCGAGCACCTCAACGTGCACCGCATCAACGAACTCAAGGACGCCACGCTGCACGACCTGCTGGCGCGCTGCGACGGCTTCCGCAAGCCCGCCCGCATCGACCGGCTGGCCACCGTCTGCGAGGCCGATGCGCGCGGCCGTGCCGGCCTGCAGGACACGGCCTATCCGCAGGCCGCAACGCTGCGGCACCTGCACGCCGCGGCGCTGGCGGTGCGCGGTGACGCCATCACCGCACAGGGCGTCAGCGGCCCGGCCTTCGGGGAAGCCCTGCGTCGCGCCCGCATCGCCGCGATCGCCGCCGCCCGCGACTGAGCGGGGCACGCCCCGCCCGGAAGTCGCACCGCTGCGCGTCAGCGGCCACCGTCCAGCCGCAGCAGCAGGTCGCGCAGCGGCGTGAAGGCGGTGGCCAGGCCAATCAGCACGCCCAGCGTGTTGGCGAGCGCATCGGCACGGTCCAGCATGCGGCCCAGTTTCATGGCCGCTTGCAGATATTCCAACCCGATGCCCAGCAGCACCAGCAGCACGCAGACCACCGCCCACGACAGCCGCCGCGCGAACAGCTGCACCGCGCCCGCGGCAAGCAGCGCGTAGGCGACGATGTGCTCGGTCTTGTCGCTCACCTGCAGGTCCGGCAGGTCCCGCGCAGGCAGCAGCGAGGCCACCACCACACAGGCCACCGCCAGCATCCACAACCCGGCCCACAATGCCGGCCGCCGGAACGGCTTCAACGAGCGGCCGACGCGGCGCGGACGATTCACAGGCGGTGGCTCAGGTCACCGACCAGGAAGGCCGCATCCAGTTCTACGCCGCGCTGGAAGCCGATCGCCTGGAAGCGCTCGCCCATTTCGCTGGGCAGCGTCAACCGCTTGGCCTGCTGGCGCAGGTTGTGCCGCGCGATGTCATCCACGGCCTGCGCTTCGGCTGCCTCCAGATGCGCTTGCAGGCGGTTGCCCAGCAGGAAGCTGGCCTGCGAGCAGTAGCCGGAAAACTCGAAGCCCGCACCCACGCCGGCCTCCGCCAGCGCAGTGAAATCCACCGAGGCGGTGATGTCCTGCAGGCCCGGCCAGGCGAACACGTCGTCGATCAGGTGATGCTGGCGGAAGGCGCGCAGGGTGCCGTCGCTGCGCTCGGGCAGGTAGTACTCGCCGCGGGCGTAACCGTAATCGATGAACAGCATCGCGCCGTTGCGCAAGCCGCCGGCGACCGCCTGCACCCAGTACGGCAGCTGTGCCAACGCCTCGCTGCGGTAGCCGTCGGCGAATGGCTCCGGCAGCTGCGCTTCGATCCGGCGCACCGCGGCAACCAGCAGCGGATCGGCCGGCTGCTCCGCGCGCACGAACCGGCCTTCGCCATCCAGCGCCACGCATTCCTCCAGCACCTCGCCGCCGCGCACCACGAAACGCGGCGTGGGTAGCGCGTCGATCACCTCGTTGGCGAACAGCACGCCGTCCCACGGCTGCTGCACCGGCTCGTCCAGCCACTCCACGCGGGCGAACAGGGCCGGTGCCAACCGCGCCTGCAGGCGCTCGCGCTGGCGCTGGCGCAGGTCGGCACTGGGCTCGAGGATGGCGTAGCGCGCGGGCAGCGCACCGTTGGCCTGCAGGTGCTCCAGGCAGGCCTCCGCGAACGCGCCGCTGCCACCGCCCAGTTCCACGAACAGCGCGCCCTTGCCGGCCTGGCGGATCGCCGGCGACAGCGCGTCGGCCACGCAGGCAGCGAACAGCGGCGACTGCTCCGGCGCGGTGGTGAAGTCCCCGCCCGGGCCGAATTTGTGCGCGCCGGCGCTGTAGTAGCCCAACCCGGGCGCGTACAGCGCCAGTTCCATGAATTTCCAGAACGGGATGCGCCCGCCAGCGCCGATGATCTGCTCCTGGATCACCTCGCGCAGGTGCGCGCTGTGGGCCTGCGCATCGGCCGACGGCGGCGGCAGGGCGGTGGCAGCCATCAGTCCAGCCTCATACGGCGGCCGGCGCTCTGGCCCGGGCCGGACAGCACCCGCACCTCGATCGCGTCGATGGCATGGGCGCGCAGGGCGTCGCGATCTTCCGCCAGGCGCTGCAGGAACCACCAGGCGAATTCCTCCAGCGTCGCGTTGGCGATGGGCAGCAGCAGCACGTCGCTGCGCAGGAACGGGATGCGCTGGCCGTTGAAATGCGCATAGACGTGGTCGCCGTCTTCCTTGATGCGCAGGTGCGGCGAGCGGGTGGGCAGGATCACCCATTCGTTGAGCTCGCGGCACAGCGCGACCACGCGATCCTTGTAGTGGCCGTAGTCGAAGCACATGCCGTTGCCCAGCATGCGCGCCTCGATGTCCACTTCGACGGTGAAATTGTGGCCGTGCAGGCGCTCGCGCTCGGTCGCCGAGAAGATGGTGAAATGCCCGGCCGAGAACTTCATGTTCTGCTTGGCCAGGCGGATGGTCACGCGCTCATTCATGCGAAATCATCCTCGCCGATGTCGCCCCGCTGTGGCCGCATCACGATGTCCTCCACCACGGTACGCGCCGACATCGCCCACGCCGCCCAGGCCATCGCCGCCACATCCTCGGCCGGCATCATGCGCTCGGGCGGCAGCGGCACGCCGTCCCACGAGGCCGTCAGGGTGGCGCCCGGCAGCAACGCCACCACGCGCACGCCGTGCGGCTTCATCTCCTCGCGCAGGTTGCGCGAAAAGCCGTACAGCGCATGCTTGGCAATGCTGTAGGAGCCGCCGTTCGGATATGCAGCGATCGACGCCGTGCTGCACACGTTGAGGACCATGCCGCTGCGGCGCTCGATCATCCGCGGCAGCAGCCGCCGGGTCAGCCGGTAGGCGCCGAACAGATTGGCCTGCAGCATCTCCAGCAGGGCATCGTCATCCTCGCTGGCGATGCCCCCCGGGCGGAAGGCACCCGCGTTGTTGACCAGCAGGTCCACCGCGCCGTGCCGCGCCAGGACGTCCCGTGACAGTGCATCCACGGCGGCGGCATCGCGCATGTCGCAGGCGCGGCATTCGACCTGCGGCAGCGCTGCATGCAGGTCGTCCAGCCCGGCCTGGCCACGCGCGCAGGCGACCACGGTGGCGCCCTCGCGGGCAAAGCGTTCCACGATGGCGCGGCCGATACCGCGCGATGCACCAGTGACCAGCACCACGCTCATGCCGGGAACCTCCCGCGCTCGATCTCCACGCCCACCGCCGCCGCGTGGGCCAGCGCCTGCGGCTTCGACAGCCTGAGCCGCACGCCGCGGGCGCCGAACTCGGTCAGGATCAGGTCTGCACAGCACTCGGCCAGGGTTTCCACCAGCTGGAAATCGGTCTGCGCCACGTAGTCGGCCAGGCGCCGGCTGACCGCCTCATAGTCCAGCGCATCGGCCAGGCTGTCGCTGCTGGCGGCGATGCGATTGTCGAAATGCATGCGGATGTCCAGCAGCAGCGGCTGCGGGGCGTGGCGCTCGCGGTCGTGGACGCCGATCAGGGCATCCAGGCGCAGACCTTCGATGAAAACGATGTCAGTCATGGGCGGCTTTGCGTCTCCCGGGCCACGGGATACCGTGGCGCGGAGCGGATTGGATGCACAGCTTAGCAATCCCGCGCCGCCCGCCCGGCGGTTCAGACGGGGGCCAGCGTCGCCATGTCCCAACGTGGCACCGCGCGGATCGCGGCATCGTCGTGCTGGCCGGCGGCCAGACGCAGCGCGCCGGCGAAGGCGATCATCGCGCCGTTGTCGGTGCACAGCGCCGGACGCGGGAAGCAGGCGCGGCCACCACGCGCGGCGCACAGTTCCATCAGCTTGGCGCGCAGGCGCCGGTTGGCACCCACGCCGCCGGCGACGACCAGCGTGTCGCAGCCGGTCGCCTCCAGGGCGCGGCCGCACTTGATCGCCAACGTGTCCACCACCGCGTCTTCGAAGCCGCGGGCGATGTCGGCCCGGGTCTGCTCCGACTGGTCGCTGCCCTGCCACGCCAGCAGCACCTGCGTCTTCAGCCCGCTGAAGGAGAAGTCCAGCCCGGGGCGGTCGGTCATCGGCCGCGAGAACCTGAACCGGCCAGACACACCTTGCTCCGCCAGCGCGGCCAACTGCGGGCCGCCCGGATATGGCAGGCCCATCAGCTTGGCGGTCTTGTCGAAGGCCTCACCGGCGGCGTCGTCCAGGGTTTCGCCCAGCAGCCGGTAGCGGCCGATGGCATCCACCGCCACCAGTTGGGTGTGGCCGCCGGACACCAGCAGCGCCACAAACGGCGGTCGGGGGGGATCGTCTTCGATCAGCGGCGCCAGCAGGTGCCCTTCCATGTGGTGCACGCCGATGGCGGGGACATCCAGCGCCCAGGCCAGCGACCGCGCCACGCCTGCCCCCACCAGCAGCGCGCCGACCAGCCCGGGACCGGCGGTGTAGGCCACGCCATCGATATCGGCAGTGGACAAGCCGGCCTCGGCCAGGGTCTGGCGAATCAGCGGCAGCAGCTTGCGGACGTGGTCGCGGCTGGCCAGCTCCGGCACCACCCCGCCATACTCGGCGTGCAGGGCGATCTGGCTGTAGACCGCATGGGCGCGCAGGCCGGCAAAGCCGCCGATGGCGGTGTCGTAGACCGCCACCCCGGTTTCATCGCAGGAGGATTCGATACCAAGGACGTTCATCCGGGTATCTTGCGCCCAAACCTGGCCCGCTGCTATCATGCGCGGCTCGCCCACCTTGACCGGGCGAACTCTCCAGTCACGAGATTCCCCGATGCCCAGCGTCAAAGTCCGCGAAAACGAACCGTTCGAGTTTGCCCTGCGCCGCTTCAAGCGCACCTGCGAGAAGGCCGGCGTGCTGGCCGAAACCCGCAAGCGCGAGTTCTACGAGAAGCCGACCCAGGAGCGCAAGCGCAAGGCCGCCGCGGCGGTGAAGCGCCAGGCGCGCCGCGCCTCGCGCGACGTCACCAAGCGCCAGCGCCTGTACTGAGCGCGGTGGTTGGCTGCGGAAGCCGGCACGCGCAAGCGTGGCCGGCTTTTCGCATTTCTGCGCCCTGATTCCCGATGACCGCCCCCCTGCCCGGAGCACGCCATGAGCCTGAAGCAACAGCTGACCGACGACATGAAGGCCGCGATGAAGGCCGGCGAGAAGGATCGCCTGGCCGTCATCCGCCTGATCAACGCCGCCATCAAGCAGAAGGAAGTCGATGAGCGCGTGGAGATGACCGACGCGCTGGTGCTGGCCGTGCTGGAAAAGATGGTCAAGCAGCGCAAGGACTCGATCGCCCAGTACGAAGCCGCCGCCCGCGAAGACCTCGCCGCGGTGGAGCGCTACGAGATGGGCGTGATCGAGACCTACCTGCCCGCCAAGCTGGACGAAGCCGCCATCCTGGCGGAGATCGACAAGGCCATTGCCGCCACCGGCGCAGCCTCCGCCGCCGACATGGGCAAGCTGATGGGCGTGCTGAAGCCCGCGCTGGCCGGCCAGGCCGACATGGGCCTGGTGTCGAAGCTGGTGAAGCAGAAGCTCGGCTGAGCCGTCCCATCCCCACACCCGCCGGCGGCCCGTCGGCGGATCGGGGATGATGTCCGTCCCGGCGCCCTGCGAGGATACCCATGGCATCCACCGCCCCCGTGCTGTCGATCCGGCCCGCCACGGCCGCCGACGTCCCGCTGATCCGCCAGCTCATCGCCGAACTGGCCGACTACGAAAAACTGGCGCATGCCGCAGTCGCCACCGACGATGATCTGCGCACGCAGCTGTTCGGCCAGCGCCCGGCCGCCGAGGTGCTGATCGGCGAAGTGGACGGCGAACCGGCTGGCTTCGCCCTGTTCTTCCACACCTTCAGCACATTCCTCGGCAAGCGCGGGCTGTATCTCGAGGACCTGTTCGTGCGCCCGGCCGCGCGCGGCGTCGGCCTCGGCAGGCACCTGATGGCCGCGCTGGCGCGCATCGCCGTGCAGCGTGACTGCGGCCGCTTCGAATGGAGTGTGCTGGACTGGAACGCCCCCGCCATCGGCTTCTACCGCCGCCTCGGCGCGGTGGCCATGGACGACTGGACCGTGCAGCGGCTGGAGGGCGCGGCGCTGCACGCGCTGGCCGCCCGCGACGAGCTCTGAGCCAGGCCGACGGCTAGCGCAATGGCCCGCATCCCCGACGCCTTCATCGACGAATTGCTCGCCCGCTCCGACATCGTCGAAGTGGTCGGCGCGCGGGTGCCGCTGAAACGCCAGGGCAAGGAATACGCGGCGCGCTGCCCCTTCCACGACGAGCGCAGCGCCAGCTTCACGGTGTCGCCCACCAAGCAGTTCTACCACTGCTTCGGCTGCGGCGCGCACGGCACCGCGATCAGCTTCCTGATGCAGTACGACCGTCTGGAATTCCTCGATGCCGTCGAGGAACTGGCCCGGCGCGTCGGCCTGGAGGTGCCGCGCGATACCGCCCAGCGCAACGCCAATCCCGAGACCCGCGACCTGTACGGCGCGATGGAAGCGGCCAGCACTTTCTTCCGTACCCAGCTGGCCCGCAGCGACAAGGCGCGCGCCTATGTGGAGAAGCGCGGCATCACGCCGGACATCGTCGAACGCTTCGCCATTGGCTACGCGCCGGACGGTTTCTCGGGGCTGCGCGACGCGCTGGGCACCGATCCGCAACGGCTGCAGCTGCTGGAGCGCGGCGGGCTGTTCTCGAAGAACGACAAGGGCCACGTCTACGACAAGTTCCGCGACCGCCTGATGTTCCCCATCCACGACCGCCGCGGGCGCACCATTGCCTTCGGTGGCCGCGTCATCGACCCCGAGGATTCACCGAAGTATCTCAACTCGCCGGAGACCGCGCTGTTCCACAAAGGCCGGGAGCTGTACGGCCTGTGGCAGGCAAAGCAGGCCAACCAGAGGCTCGAGCGGCTGATCGTGGTCGAGGGCTATATGGACGTGGTGGCGCTGGCGCAGTACGGCGTGTCGCAGGCGGTCGCCACGCTGGGCACCGCCACGACGCCGGACCACGCCGAGCTGCTGTTCCGCAACGCGCCGGACGTGTATTTCTGCTTCGACGGCGACCGCGCCGGCCGCAGCGCCGCATGGAAGGCGCTGGAATCGGTGCTGCCGCGGATGAAGGATGGCCGGCAGGCGTTCTTCCTGTTCCTGCCCGACAGCGAAGACCCGGATTCACTGATCCGCAAGGAAGGCTTGGCCGGGTTCGACGCGCGCCTGCGCGACGCCACGCCGCTGTCCGAATTCTTCTATGCCTCGCTGTCGGCCGACGTGAACCTGGCCAGCCTGGACGGCAAGGCCCGCCTGGCCGAGCGCTGCAAGCCGCTGCTGGCGCAGATCCCCGACGGCGCGTTCGGCGACCTGATGCGCCAGCGCCTGACCGAACTGACCGGCGTCGGCGCCCGCACCAGCCCGCCGCAGGCCCACGTGCCCGCGCAGCGTGCCGGCGCATCGCTGCGCGGCCAGCCAGGGCAGAAGCCCAGCCTGATCCGGACGGCGATCACCCACCTGCTGCACCGTCCCGGCTTCGCGCTGGAGCTGCAGCCGCCCTACCGCTTCGCCGCGCTGCGCCAGCCTGGGATCGACCTCCTGTCGGAACTCGTGCTGCTGGTGCGTGAACGCCCCGACCTGACGACCGGTGCCCTGCTCGAGCACTTCGAGGGCCGCGACGAACTGCCGGCGCTGCAGAAACTGGCGGTGCTGGATCTGCCCGGGGAAGAAAAATATCTGCGCGCCGAGTTTGTCGACGCCATCGGCCAACTGGAAAAACAGGTTCAGCAGCAGCGCATCGAGGAGCTGCAGCAGTTGCAGCGAGAAGGCAGACTGGACGAAACCGACAAGCAGGAACTGCGCGAATTGCTGCAGGCGATGCTGCGCCGCTGACGCTCAGCCGCCCCCGCGCTCGCGTTCCAGCAGCGCCTGCTTGCGCGCAACACCCCAGCGGTAGCCGGACACGCCGCCGTCGCTGCGCACGACGCGGTGGCAGGGAATCGCCACCGCCAGCACGTTGGCCGCGCAGGCCTGCGCCACCGCGCGCACGGCCCGCGGGCTGCCGATGCGGGCGGCGATCTCGGCGTAGCTGACCGTCTGGCCCGCCGGCACCTTGCGCAGTGCGTCCCATACCCGCTGCTGGAAGGCCGTACCGCGGATGTCCAGCGGCAGGTCCAGCCCGAGACGCGGCGCCTCGATGAGCCCCACCACCTGTGCCACCAACTGCTCGAACGCAGCATCCCCGCCTACCAGCTCCGCCCGCGGGAAGCGGTCCTGCAGTTCGCGCAGCAGCACGTCGGGATCGTCACCCAGCGCGATCGCGCACAGGCCGCGCTGGCTGCGCGCGACCAGCAGCGCACCCAGCGAACACGCCGCGATGGCGAAGGCGATCCGCGCCCGTGCGCCCCCATCGCGGTACTGGGCCGGCGTCATGCCCAACAGCGTTTCGGCGCTGTCGTAGAAGCGGCTGGCGGCATTGAACCCCGCATCAAACGCTGCATCCACCACCTTTGCGCCCGGCCGGGCCAGCGCCTCGCGCAAAGCTTTTCCGCGCTGCGCCTGGGCGTAGGCCTTGGGGGTGAGCCCGGTGACCGCCTTGAAGACGCGGTGGAAATGATGGGGACTGAGCCCGGCCTCGCGCGCCAGCGCCGCCAGCGAGGGCGGGGTTTCGGCCTGCTCGATGCGGCGGCAGGCGGCGGCCACGCGGGCGGCATCGCGGGCAGAGGTAACGGTCGTGTCGGCGTCCATGGCACCACTGTAATCGCCCCGGCCAGCGGTGGCCTCCCGGTTCTTGCGGCAGCTAGCGGACCTTGCGGAAGGTCAGGTTGAGCCTTGCCTCCCCGGTGCGCGGATCGCGCCCCGGCGGTACCGGCATCACGCCGTGGAAGCGCAGGCGATCAACGCCGCCCCACACGACCACGTCGCCGTGTGCCAGCGGCACGCGCACCGCGCGGTCGCTGCGGGCGTGGCCACCAAACAGGAAAGTGGCCGGCAGGCCCAGCGAGACCGACACGATAGGCGCGACGCGATCATCCTCGTCGCGGTCCTGGTGCAGCGACATCCGCGTGCCCGACGCATAGCGGTTGACCAGGCAGGCGTCCGGCACGTAGCCGGCGAACCCCGCCTCCGCCGCGGCCTCGCGCGCCAGCTGCAGGAATGCTTCCGGCAGCGGCGGCCATGGCTGGCCGGTGGCGGGGTCGCACCGCTCGTAGCGGTAGCCACGGCGGTCGCTGTACCAGCCGAAGGTGCCGCAATTGGTCATCGCCACCTGCATCACGTGCCCGCCCGGCGTGACCAGGTGCCGGAACGGCGCGGCGGCGGCAATCGCAGCGATCGCATCCAGCAGCACCTGCGCCACCGGCAGCGCGAAACCGTGCAGCACGCAGGCCTGTGCGCCCAGCGGCGTGCGCTGCGCCTGGTTGGCGAACAGGTCGCTCACGCGGCGGGCGCAAACTCCAGCGCCGGCGCCGCGTCCAGCAGCGGCATCAACCAGTGGTCCACCAGCAGGAAGGCGAACAGCGCCATCAGGTACACGATGGAGTATTTGAACGTGCGCATCGCGAAGAACTCATCGGGCGGGTCCAGCAGCTTCCAGGCATACCAGAGGAACACGCCACCCAGCACCAGCGCGCCGGCAAGATAGAACACCCCGCTCATGTGCGTCGCCCACGGCAGCACCGTCACCACCACCAGCAGGATGGTGTACAGCAGGATCTGCCAGCGCGTGTAGGTCACGCCGTGGGTCACCGGCAGCATCGGCACCAGCGCGCGCGAGTAGTCCTCGCGGCGGAAAATCGCCAGCGCCCAGAAGTGCGGCGGCGTCCACACGAAGATGATCAGGACCAGCAGCAGCGCATGCGCCCAGTCCCACTCGCGCTGCATGCCGGTGACCGCGGCCCAGCCCAGCAGCGGCGGCACCGCGCCGGCCAACCCGCCAATCACGATGTTCTGGGGCGTGGCGCGCTTGAGGAAGCCGGTGTAGATGATCGCGTAGCCGATCAGCCCGGCGAAGGTCAGCACCGCGCAGATCCAGTTCACCCACAGCACCAGAATCGCCATCGACAGCACGCCCAGCAACAGGGCGAAGCCAAGCACCTGCCCCGGCCGCAGCGCGCCGGTCGCCAGCGGACGCTCGGCCGTGCGCGCCATCAGCTTGTCGATGCGCGAATCCAGCAGATGGTTGATCGCCGCGGCGCTGGCCGCGGCCATCCAGATGCCGATGCTGCCGGCCAGCAGGCGCGCCCACGGCCACGCCTCGCCCGGCCGGATCGCCAGCAGCATGCCGATGATCGCGGTGAACACGATCAGCGCCACGATGCGTGGCTTGGTTACCGCCCAGTACTGCCTCCAGGGCACGCCGGCCATGCTCAGGCTTCCGGCTGGCGCAGGCGCGCCAGCAGGGTGACCAGCACGAACAGCAGCGCGGTGGCGCCGGCGTTGTGCAGCACGGCGACCTTCAGCGGCAGCGACAGCACCACGTTGGCGACGCCGAGGGCGAACTGCGTGCAGACCAGCAGGCCCAGCGTGGTGCCCCAGCCGCGCAGGCCCGGCATGCGCAGCAGGCGCGCCGCCAGCACCAGCAGGTAGGCCACCACGACCACCGCCATCAGCCGGTGCGCCAGCTGGATGGCGACGCGCGCCGCGTTGTCCAGCACGCCCCCTTCGTAATCGACGCCGATCCCGCGCCACAGCACGAAGCCTTCGGCGAAGTCGTGGGCGGGCCACCACGCGCCCGCGCACTTCGGAAAATCGGTGCCGCAGGCCAGTGCCGCGTAGTTGGCCGAGGTCCAGCCACCCAACGCGATCTGTACCGCCAGCAGAACCAGCCCCACCAGCAGCCAGCGTCGCAGCGGGCGGGCGTCGCCGCTGACCAGCGGCCTGCCGGTGGCACGCCAGGCAATCCACGTCAGCAGCGAAAACGTGGTCAGACCGCCCAGCAGGTGGCCCATCACCACGATCGGCTTCAGCAGCCAGGTGACCGTCCACATCCCCAGCAGGGCCTGGAAGATGATCACCGCCAGCGTCAGCGTGCTGGCGCGCGCCAGGTCCACGTTCGACCAGCGCAGCACGCCTGCCAGCAGCAGCAGCTCGCCCAGCACCGCAAGCCCGGAGGCGACGCCATGCTGGCCGCGCATGTACAGCGGGATCGCCACGGCCACCGCTGCGGCCGCAGCAAGAACATGCAGCCAGCCTTGCGGCCGGCGGCGGGTCGCCAGCAGCGCCAGCGAGAACACCAGCACACCCAGCAGGCCGGCGATGATGCGGTGGAACTGCTCGCGCCAGGCGCGCTCCGGCACCACCGGGCGGATGGCGACGGCGGCGTGGTCGGCCACTTGCTCGGCCGCGGTCGGCCAGGTCGCCTTGCCGTAGCAGGTCGGCCAGTCCGGGCAGCTCAGGCCCGCGTTGGAGAGGCGCACGAACGCGCCGAACACGATCACGCAGGCAGCCAGCGCCACCGCCAGCCAGGCGATGCGATGGAAATGGCGGTACAGGACGGCGGGCTGCGTCGGAGGTAGCGCGTTCATTGTGTCAGTTGATCCTCAGAAGACGGGCAAGATCGGTGCGCAGATCGCCGGGGTCCGCGCCGGGTGCGTAGCGCAGCACCACGAACCCGTTCGGGTCCACCAGCCAGACCGGGTCGCCCGCAGGGGTGGCCTGAGCGCGCGGCAGGCCCGCGCGCAGGCCATCGTCCACGCGCACCAGGCGCACTTCGCGCAGCGGCGCCACGTCCACCGGCGGGGCACCGGCCCACAGCACGTGCACGCGGTCCGCATTACGCCCCATCAGGCGCCAGACCTTGTCCAGGTCCTGCAGGAGGCGGGCGCACGCGGCGCGACGGGTGCCGTCACACCCCTCGGGCATCGCCACGATACGCCAGGTGCGCGGGCTGTCTTTCCAAGCGTAGGGCGTGCCATCCAACAGCGTCGGCGTATAGCCGCGCAAGTCGCCGTACGGCTGCAGCATCTCGCCCTTATTCTGCATGCCGTGCGGGCGCCAGCCGGAGAAACGGAGAATGCCGGCGACCAGCATGCCACCGAAGAACAGCACGATGACGATGATGAGGGCGTTGCGGTTGCGGCGCACGGTCACTGCGGGAACCGGATCGGTCATGGGGATTTTTTCCTGAAGGTCAGCACCGCCGCCACGACCAGTACGGTCACGGCCAGACCGAACCACTGCACGGCGTAGCCCAGATGCCGTTCAGGCGTCATGGTGTTGGGAAGGATATCGAGGTCGCGGGTACCGGGGGCCGCCAGCAGGCCGGCATCGCCGGTGCGGCGTTCCGGATCCAGGCGCAGCACCCGCGGCGCAATGCCCGTCTTCAGGCCGAAGGCAGCGGCCACTGCTGGCAGGTCCAAGCGTGGGGCCAGCCAGCGACCGTCGGCCTGGCGTGTCAGCGCATCGCCGTGGGCAAGCCCGGTGGCCGGCGGCGGCGCCAGCAGCCCGCGCACGGCCTGCCCGACCCCGGCCGCGCAGGCCGCCGCCGGCAGCGCGCGGCGCCCGTCCAGTGGCCACCAACCGGCATCCACCAGAAGGGCCTGCACGCCGTCGTCGGGCAGCAGCACGCAGTACATGCGCACGCCGACCCGGCCGGCGCGCTGCTGGGCGTCCAGCCAGAGCGTGGCATCGAGCACCGTGCCAGTGCCTTCCGACCAGTCGTAGGCCTGCGCGCGGCGGGGATCCGAGGCCAGCAGCAGAGGCTGGGGATGCGCCCGGTCCAGCGCACGCCCGGCGGCCGCCAGCATGACCTCCTTCTCGTGCATGCGGGACAGCTGCCAGCGCCCCGCCAAGGCGAAACCGGACGCCACCAGCAGCGCCAGCACCCACCAACCGCCCAGGCGGAGCGCGCGGGCGCTCATCGCCCGGCCCCGGAGTGCTGCAATAATGGCCGCCACAGACAAGCCTTCCGCAGATCGGAGACCCCCATGGGCGACTCGCTCAAAACCCTGCTCATCGTCGGTATCTTGATCCTGATCCTGTGGAACCTGGGCGCTGGCCTGTACTACATGCTCGCCGACAGGGGCACCACCAAGCGCACGGTGAATTCCCTGACCTGGCGCATCGCTCTCAGCGTTGGCCTGATCCTGTTCGTCATACTGGCCATCTACATGGGTTGGATCACGCCGCACGGGATCGGCCGCAATCCGGGCTGAGGCCCTCGGATCGCCCCAGAAACAAAGGCCGGCAATGCCGGCCTTTGTCATTTCTGCTGCGATGCCGGTTTACAGCACGTAGACGAACAGGAACAGACCCAGCCAGACCACGTCCACGAAGTGCCAGTACCAGGCCACCGCCTCGAAGGCGAAGTGGTTGTCCTTGGTGAAGTGGCCCTTCGCGCAGCGCAGCCAGATGACCAGCAGCATGATGGTGCCCAGGGTCACGTGCGCGCCGTGGAAGCCTGTGAGCATGAAGAAGGTCGAGCCGTAGATGCCCGAACCCAGGGTCAGATTCAGCTCGGTGTAGGCATGCGCGTACTCGGTCGCCTGGAAGTACAGGAACACGCAGCCCAGCAGCACGGTCAAGCCCAGGAACAGCAGCAGTGCGCCCCGCTTGCCGGCCTTCAGGGCGTGGTGGGCGATGGTGACGGTCACCCCCGACGACAGCAGGATCAGGGTGTTGAGCAGCGGCAGGCCCCAGGCCGGCACGGTCTGGTAGCTGCCGCCGATGTTGCCCGGGCCGTTGCTGGGCCAGCCACCGGCGAAATCCGGCCACAGCAGGCCGTGGGTCATCGCGCCATGGCCTTCGCCGTTCAACCACGGCAATGCGAACTGGCGGGCGTAGAAGAGTGCGCCGAAGAAGGCGGCGAAGAAGAACACTTCCGAGAGGATGAACCACACCATGCCCATCCGGAACGACACATCGACGTGCTTGTTGTAGTAGCCCGCCAGCGATTCGCGGATCACGTCGCCGAACCACTTGAACAGGATCGCCAGCAGCCCGGCGATGCCGATGAAGAAGACCGTACGGCCCCAGGCGGCTTCGTTCAGCCAGCTGGCGAAGCCGACCATGGTCGTGAACAGGGCGACCGAGGCGAACAGCGGCCATTTGCTGCTGTGCGGAACGAAGTAGATGTCCTGGTCGTGGCTGCCGGCGGCGGCGTGTGCATTGGCCATGGCGGTTTTCCGGTTGGGTCGTGGCGGAGGTTCAGGGCGCGGCACGAAGTGCGCCCGCGTGGCCCTGCGCGGTAGCCAGCGCAGTGGTCAGGGTGTCATTCTTGAAGAAGGTGTACGACAGGGTGATGGTCTTCACCTCGGCAGGCAGCGCCGGATCGACGATGAAGCGCACCGGCATGTCGCGCGACTCGCCGGGCCCCAGCGTCTGCGCGGTGAAGCAGAAGCATTCGGTCTTGTTGAAATAGCCAGACGCCCGCGCCGGTGCCACCGAAGGCACCGCATTGCCGACGATCGGGCGGTCGGCGGTGTTGCGTGCGAAATACAGCGCTTGGTACTGACGCCCCACCTGCACTTGCATCGAACGCTGCTCGGGGGCGAACTTCCATGGCAACTTCGAGTTCACGCCGCCATCGAACTGCACCGTGACCCAGCGCGCATCCGGGTTGGCCGCCTGGATGGCACCTGCCGATGCGGGCCCCTGCTCCAGGCGCACGCCGAAAACCTTCTCGCAGGCGATGCGATACAGCGGCACCAGCGAGAAGGCGAAAGCGAAAGCACCCAGCGCGACGCCGGCCAGCTTCCAGACTCCCAGCGAACGGACGCCCGCCGTACTCACCGGCCCACCACCTGCGACAGGATGAAGCCCAGGTACACCGCCAGCGCGATGCCAGCAAACAGCAGCGCGGTGCGTTGGGCACGCTGGCGGCGCGCCTGGACGGATGGGGTGTTACCTGCGGGCGGCAAGGGCTGCATCAGGCGGCTCCGGGTGATGTCTCAGTGGGTGACGTCGCCGTGGGCCAGATCGCCGTCCTTGATGACCGGGGGACGCTCGAAGGTGTGATGCGGGGCCGGCGACGGCACCGTCCACTCCAGGCCACGCGCGCCTTCCCAGGCGCGGGCCCCGGCCTTGGCACCGTGCTTCTTCGAGTGCCACAGCACGAAGGCCATCATGAACGGGGTCAGGAACATGCCGAACGCACCGATCGAGCTGACCAGGTTCCAGTCGGCGAAGACCACGTTGTAATCCGGGATGCGGCGCGGCATGCCGGCCAGGCCCAGGAAGTGCTGCGGGAAGAACAGCAGGTTGACGAACACGATGGTCCACCAGAAATGGATCTTGGCCAGCGTCTCGTTGTACATGCGGCCGGTCCACTTGGGCCACCAGTAGTAGATGGCGGCGATGATGGCAAACAGCGCGCCGGTCACCAGCACGTAGTGGAAGTGGGCGACCACGAAGTAGGTGTCGTGGTACTGGAAGTCGGCCGGCACGATGGCCAGCATCAGGCCGGAGAAGCCACCGATGGTGAACAGCACCACGAAGGCGATCGCCCACAGCATGGGCGCCTCGAACGTCAGCGAGCCGCGCCACATGGTACTGACCCAGTTGAACACCTTCACGCCGGTCGGGATCGAGATCAGCATGGTGGCGAACATGAAGTACATCTCACCGCCCAGCGGCATGCCGACCGCGAACATGTGGTGCGCCCACACGATGAACGACAGGAACGCGATCGCGGCGGTGGCGTACACCATGGCCTGGTAGCCGAACAGCGGCTTGCGGCTGAAGGTCGGGATGATCTCGCTGACCACGCCGAAGGCGGGCAGGATCATGATGTAGACCTCCGGGTGGCCGAAGAACCAGAAGATGTGCTGGTACATCACCGGATCACCGCCGCCGGCCGCGTTGAAGAAGCTGGTGGCGAAGAAGCGGTCGGTCAGCAGCATGGTCACCGCGCCGGCCAGCACCGGCATCACCGCGATCAGCAGGAACGCGGTGATCAGCCAGGTCCAGCAGAAGATCGGCATCTTCAACAGATCCATCCCCGGCGCGCGCATGTTGAGGATGGTGGCGATGATGTTGATCGCGCCCATGATCGAGCTGATGCCCATCATGTGGATGGCAAAAATGCCGAACGCCAGGTTGGCCCCGCCCTGCAGCGACAGGGGCGGATACAGCGTCCAGCCACCGGCCAGCGCACCGCCCGGCAGGAAGAAGGTCAGCAGCAGCAGGGTGAACGCGAACGGCATGATCCAGAAGGACCAGTTGTTCATGCGCGGCAGCGCCATGTCGGGCGCCCCGATCTGCAAGGGGATCATCCAGTTCGCCAGGCCGACAAAAGCCGGCATGATCGCGCCGAAGATCATCACCAGCGCGTGCATGGTGGTGAGCTGGTTGAAGACCTCGGGCTTGACGAACTGCAGGCCCGGGGTGGCCAGTTCGGCGCGGATGCCGACCGACAGCGCGGCGCCCACGATCGCCATGATGAAGGCGAACACCAGGTACAGCGTGCCGATGTCCTTGTGGTTGGTCGAGAAGAACCAGCGCTCGATGAAGCCCTGCTCGTGATGGCCATGGGCGTCGTGGTGGCCGACGGCGTCGGGATGGGTGGCGGACATGGCGTGACCTTCTGGCGGATGCGGTGCGTGGATCAACCGGCCTGCGCGACGGCGGCAGGCGGGGCGGACGGCGTGGCGGCGGCGGTCGCCGCAGGGGCCGCGGGCGCAGGCGGCGCGGCGGCCGGGGCCGCGGGGCTGGCCGGCGCCTGCTTGGCCTTCTCGGCCGCCAGCCACTGCGCGAACTCCTGCTGGCTGACCGCCTTCACCACGATCGGCATGAACCCGTGGTCCTTGCCGCACAGCTCCGCGCACTGGCCGCGGTAGATGCCGGGCTTGTCGATCTTGGCCCAGGCCTCGTTGACGATGCCGGGCACCGCATCCTGCTTCCAGCCCAGCGCCGGCACCCACCAGGAATGGATGACGTCATCGGCGGTCAGCACGAAGCGGACCTTGGTGCCAACCGGCAGCACCAGCATGTTGTCGACGTTGAGCAGATAGTGCGGGGCATCACTCTCGGTCACCACCTTGCCGCTCTGGCGCAGCGCGTCGTGCTGGCGGTCCAGGCGGCTGGTGAAGGACACGTCCTCGCCCAGGTACTCGTACTTCCACATCCACTGGTAGCCGGTGACCTTCACGGTCATCGCCGAATCACGCACGTCGTACATGCGCAACAGGCCGCTGGTGGCCGGGAAGGCCAGACCGATCAGGATCAGCACCGGGATGGCGGTCCACACCACCTCCAGCTTGGTGCTGTGGGTGAAGCTGGTGTCCGCCACCGCACCCTTGGATTTGCGGAACTTGAAAATCGCGACGGCCATCGCGCCGAACACCAGCACGCCGATCACCACGCAGACCCACAGCACCACCATGTGGGCGTCATAGGCCGCCTGCGAGGTCGGCGTCACGCCCGGCCCCATGTTGAGTTGCCAGCGCTGCGGGTCGGCAGGGCCGGCCGCGGGATCCTGCGCCTGCACCAGCGGCAGCGTCAGGGCCATTGCGGCCGCCAGCGCCAGTTGTTTGAAACGACGGGAAGTCATCACACCGTGCCCCACATGTTCTGGTTTGGTTCCAAAAACGGATCTTGGCGGCACGCCTCTCCCCGGGCCGTTACTTGCCCGGATGGAACCATCCGCCCCCGACAGGCTGCCAGCACGCCGCAGCCCGTATTGATTCGGATCAAGCACGCACAGGCGTGGCGCCCCCGTCTTGACCTGTGTCAAAGATTACTGGCGCAGCGGGGCCACGGCAACCTGCACATGCCCGTTCCGTGCCGTCGATCTACACTATGCGCCCCCTGATACCAAAGCCTGCGGGCGCATGAGCACCCAACCCCCCCCCGTCCCCACCGCCCCCATCCTGTCCCCGGAACTGCCGCCCCCGCCGGCGGCGACCCGCGCGGCCATCACCGCCGGCTGGATCCGCGATGAGGCCACCCACGTCCGCGAGCTGCTGGACCAGGCCCGCCTGCCCGCCGCCGAGCGCGATGCCGCACAAGCAGTGGCCGCCGACCTGGTGCGCCGGGTGCGCGCCCGTACCCGCAACCAGGGCGTGGTGGAAGCCTTCATGCGCCAGTACGACCTCGGCAGCGAGGAGGGCGTGCTGCTGATGTGCGTGGCCGAGGCGCTGCTACGCATCCCCGACCAGGCCACTGCCGACGCGCTGATCCGCGACAAGCTGGGCGAGGCCGATTGGCGTCGCCACCTCGGCCAGTCGGAGTCGCTGCTGGTCAACGCCTCCACCTGGGGCCTGATGTTGACCGGCAAGCTGGTCGACCTGGCCGACGACACCAAGCGCGATGCCTACGGCGCCTTCCAGCGCCTGGTGGGCCGCGCCGGCGAGCCTGTCATCCGCCTGGCCGTGCGCCAGGCGATGAAAATCATGGGACACCAGTTCGTGCTGGGCCGGACCATCGAGGAAGCCCTGGCACGCAGCCGCAAAGGCGAAGGTGCGCACTACCGCTACTCCTTCGACATGCTGGGCGAAGGTGCGCTGACCGCCCCCGATGCCCTGCGCTATCTGGATGCCTATCGCCGCGCGATCCACGCCATCGGCAAGGATTACGCGCCGCACCGCCCGGCCGACCCGGAGGCGGTGTTTGCCGCGCCTTCGATCTCGGTCAAGCTGTCGGCCCTGCATCCACGCTATGAGCACGCCAAGCGTGCGCGGGTGCTGAAAGAACTGGGTGAGCGCCTGCTGGAGCTGGCACAGCTGGCCAAGCAGTACGGCATCGGCTTGACCATCGACGCCGAGGAAACCGACCGCCTGGAACTGTCGCTGGACCTGATCTTCCAGGTCATGGCGGACCCCTCACTGCGCGACTGGAACGGCTTCGGCATCGTCGTGCAGGCCTACCAGAAACGCGCGCCGTTCGTGATCGACCACATCGTGCACATGGCCGGCCAACTGGGCCGCCGTATCCCGGTACGGCTGGTCAAAGGCGCCTACTGGGACGCCGAAATCAAACGCGCCCAGGTGGAGGGCCAGCCCGGCTACCCGCTGTTCACCCGCAAGCAGAACACCGACGTCAGCTACCTGGCCAACGCCCGTCGGTTGCTGGATGCCGGCGCTGCGGTCTATCCCATGTTCGCCACCCACAATGCCCACACCATCGCCACCGTGCACCAGATGGCGCGGGTGATGCGCGGCCGCCGTGATTTCGAGTTCCAGAAGCTGCACGGCATGGGCGACGACCTCTACGCCGAGGTGATCCCGGCCGACCGGCTGGACGTGCCCTGCCGCGTGTATGCGCCGGTCGGCAGCCACGAGGATCTGCTGCCGTACCTGGTGCGCCGGTTGCTGGAAAACGGCGCCAACTCGAGCTTCGTCAACCGCATCACCGATGAATCCATCCCGGTGGAAGAACTGGTCCGCGATCCGGTCGAGTTCGTCGCCGCCCTTGAACACATCCCGCATCCGCGTATCCCGCTGCCGGTGGATCTGTACCGCAGCCAGCACCAGCCACGAGACAATTCCATGGGCATCAACCTTGCCAACGACGACGCGCTGCGGGATCTGGCCGCCGCCATGAATGACGCCGGTGCCGGCCACTGGACCGCCGCACCGCTGGTACCGGGCGCGCAGGCCGCGGGCGAGACGATCGCGGTGACCAACCCGGCCGACCGGCGCGAGGTGGTGGGCCACTGGCTGCCGGCCGATGCCGCCACGGTCGAGCGCGCCCTGGCCAACGCCGTGGCCGCCCAGCCGGGCTGGGACGCCACCCCGGCCGGCTCACGCGCCGCCATCCTGGAGCACGCCGCCGATCTGCTGGAAGCGCGCATGCCCGCCTACATGGCGATGTGCACCAAAGAAGCCGGCAAGACCCTGGCCGACGGCGTCGCCGAAGTACGCGAAGCCGTGGATTTCCTGCGCTATTACGCCCTGCAGGCGCGCGAGCATTTCGCCCCGATGGCGCTGCCCGGCCCCACCGGCGAAGCCAATCAACTGCAATTGGCCGGCCGCGGCGTGTTCGTCTGCATCAGCCCGTGGAATTTCCCGCTGGCCATCTTCCTCGGCCAGATTGCCGCTGCGCTGGCGGCCGGCAACACCGTGATCGCCAAGCCGGCCGAGCAGACCAACCTGATCGGCTTCGCCGCCGTGCAGCTGCTGCACGAGGCCGGCATTCCGCAGGACGTGCTGCAGTTCGTGCCAGGCGATGGCGCCAGCGTCGGTGCAGCGTTGACGCGCGATCCGCGCGTGGCCGGCGTCTGCTTCACCGGCTCCACCGAAACCGCACGCCTGATCAATCGCGCCCTGGCCGGCCGCGAGTCCGGCCCGATCGCCACGCTGATCGCCGAAACCGGCGGCCAGAACGCGATGATCGCCGACAGCTCCTCGCTGCCGGAACAGGTGGTCAAGGATGCGATGGGCTCGGCCTTCACCTCCGCCGGCCAGCGCTGCTCGGCGGCGCGCCTGCTGCTGGTGCAGGAGGACATCGCCGACAAGGTCATCGCCATGCTGGCCGGCGCGATGGCCGAGTTGAAGGTCGGCGACCCGGCCCTGCTGT
This sequence comes from Thermomonas sp., assembly GCF_046293095.1. Lineage (GTDB taxonomy): Bacteria > Pseudomonadota > Gammaproteobacteria > Xanthomonadales > Xanthomonadaceae > Thermomonas. Next base: position 11,171 of record NZ_JBKBPN010000005.1, on the reverse strand, counting down.
CCACCGACGTCGGCCCGGTGATCGATGCCGACGCCTGCCAGGTCCTGGACGACCATGCCCGCCGCATGGACAGCCAGGTTCGCCTGATCGCCCGCACCCCGCTGCCGCCGGGCACCGAGCACGGCACCTTCTTCCCACCCACCGCCTGGGAGCTGCCGTCGATTGCGCTGCTCGACCGCGAGAAATTCGGCCCGGCCCTGCACGTGGTGCGCTGGAAGGCACACGAACTGGACGCGGTGATCGACGCCATCAACGCCACTGGCTACGGGCTGACCCTGGGGATCCACTCGCGCATCGACGCCACCATCGAGCGCATCGTGGCGCGCGCCAAGGTCGGCAACATCTACGTCAACCGCAACCAGATCGGCGCGGTGGTCGGCGTGCAGCCGTTCGGTGGCCAGGGCCTGTCCGGCACCGGCCCCAAGGCCGGCGGCCCGCACTACCTGCCGCGGTTTGCCACCGAAAAGACGGTGACCATCAACACCACCGCCGCCGGTGGCAACGCCAGCCTGCTGACCCTGGGCGACTGACCCGCGCCCGTCGCCAAGACGCGCCGCATCACATGCGGCGCGTCACACAAGGTGGCTCTGGAAACGAAAAAGCCCCGCCGAAGCGGGGCTTTTTCTTGTCACATGACCGTGTGGATCAGAAACGGTACTGCATCGACACGCCCACGAGATCGGCGTGGCCAGTGTACTTGCCGGACAGGGTGGAGGTATTGCCAGCCGCGGCATCCACCGGCAGGTTGATGGTGGGCGACTTGATTTCGATGCGCTGGTAGGCCGCATCGAACGAAAGCGCATCGCTCACGTTCCAGCTGGCGCCGACCGAATACAGCGTGCGGTCGTTGTCGGGCAGGCGCGGAGTGCGGCGCTTGTCGTTGGTCGGGGTCTTGTCCTTGCCGATGCCGCCACGCAGGGTCAGCGCCGGCGACAGGTCGTACTCGGCGCCCAGCGAGTAGAAATTGGTGTTGCTCCACTCGAACGGCTCGCTGCCCACCAGCGTGCCGTTGCTGCGGCGGATGGTCACATCCTGCAGCGAGCTCCAGCCGGTGCGCTGGTAATCGGCGAGCACGCGGATATTGTCGGCCAGCGCGTACTTCACGCTCACCGTGGCGACGCTCGGGGTGACCAGGCGTGCACCGCCGGGGCCATCGACGAAGCGCGGATCGCTGCCCAGCAGCGCCGGAACGCCGGAGAAGTCCAGATCACCCTTGAGCTCGTGCTTGATCTCGGAGCGGTAGCTCAGGCCGATGGCCAGCTTGTCATTCGGCGCGATCTGCGCACCCACGACAAAACCAACGGCGTTGTCGGCGCCCTTGACCTGGAATGCACCGTCCAGCGATTGCGGCTGGAACGGATAGGCAGGGTTGAAGCAGTTGGCCGGGTTGCTGGATGCGCAGATGGCGGTGCCGAAGTCGATGGCCTTGGTCAGGGTGGCCTGGGCGCGCTCCCAGATGAACCCGGCACCAATCGAGATGCCATCACTCAGCTTGAGCGCCGCCGACAGGGTCAGGTCCATGGTCTTCACGTCGGACTTCAGTGCGCGATAGCGCCCCACCCAGCCCTTGTCGTATTCGGTCGCCAGACCGAACGGCGCGCCCAGGCTGGCGCCCAGGGTCAGGCCTTCCAGCGCACCGTGCATCGGGAACACCGCCGACATATTGGGCACCAGGGTCGGGTCGCCCGGGTCGCCGCCGTTGCCGCCGGAGAGGGGCTTGAGGGGGCTGCCAAGGATGGCGCCACCGCCGGTGAACTTGGCATTGAGATCGATCACGGTCAGATCGGCCTGTACCGTGTTCTTGTCGAGGTTCACCATCGCGGCCGGGTTCAGCGACACCACGGCGGCGTCCTTGCCGACCATGCTGCCGGCGTTCGACTTGCCGAGATTCTTCACGCTCTGCTCGCGCAGCTGGAAGCCGGAAGCGGCGGCCTGGCCGACGAACAGGGTGCCCATCACGGCCAGCGCGAGCGCCGAGGCCTGGATCTTGCGGTTGTTGCTCATTGCATGTCTCTCCGGATACTAAGCGTTGATAGGATCGTCCGCAGGCGGCGGAACGCCGGCCCGTGGGTCACTGCTTGCGTGTACCGGAGTCCCCCTCCGACGTACTACGCCGTATGTGACTATACCTGAAAAGGTTAACCTTCCAATAACATTTACGGGCACCTTGCCCCCGGCCGGACGCGACACTCCTCCATGTTCATCGGCATCCGCCCACGCCGGCAGCGGCAATTGTTATGGGCCACTCCGCTGCTGTTCGCAGCGCTCTGGCTGAGCTATGTCCTGGCCGCCCTGCGCGCACCAGCCGGGCGCCTCACCAGCACGCTGGACTGGGGCGTGTTGACCGGCGGGCTGGACAGCGCGGCGGCATGGCAGCAGGCCTTTGCCGATGGCAGCGTGCTGCGGTTGTTCTCCGGCCTGTTCCTGCATGCCGACTGGCTGCACCTGCTCGGCAATCTGGTGTTCCTGCTGATTTTCGGCTTGCCGGCGGAGCGCATCATGGGCGGCGGGCGGCTGCTGCTGCTGTTCCTGCTGGGCGGCGCGTTCTCGAACCTGGCCGCCGTGCTTGCGATTGGCGCCCCGAACCGGGTGGTGATCGGCGCCAGCGGTGCGGTGTCGTCACTGATCGGGGCCTACCTCGCCCTGTTCCCCGGCGCGCGGCTGGGGGTAGTGCTGCCGCTGGGACTCTTCCTGCAGTTCGTGCGGGTGCCGGCGTTCCTGCTGATCGGCATGTGGGCGCTGCTGCAGCTGGGCTTCGCCTACGGCGGCCCGACCTTCGGTGCGGTGGCCTGGCCTGCGCATATCGCAGGCTTCGTATTCGGCGTGCTGTTCGCCCTGCTCAGCCGTGCGTCCATCGCCCGCCGCCTGCGGCGCAGCCGCGGTTACTGAACGGCTTGCAGGATCACTTACTGGCCTTGGCCGGCGGCGCAACCACCACGCCGGCCAGCCGCTTCAATTCGGCCAGTGCCGCATCGATCGGCTTCGTCCCGGGCAGCACCTCCCCGGCATTGTCACCTTCCATCGCGGCGCCGTCCTCCGCGGCCAGATGGCCCGGCAGCACGGCCTCACTGACCGGCGCAGGCCGGCGCTGCGCGCCCTCGGGATGCAGCACCACGTCGGGCTCGATGCCCCGTGCCTGGATCGAATGCCCACTGGGGGTGTAATAGCGTGCCGTGGTCAGCTTGATCGAATCACCGTTGTCCAGTGGCAGCAGGCTCTGCACCGAGCCTTTGCCGAAGGTGCGGCTGCCCACCACGCGGGCGCGATGGTTGTCGTGCAGCGCCCCGGCCAGCACCTCGGCGGCGCTGGCGGAACCGGCATCGACCAGCACCACCATCGGCGCCCCCTGCAGGCGGTCGCCGGGGGTGGCATCGAAACGGCTGTCGCCGATGCTGGCACGCCCGCGGGTGCTGACGATGCCGCCCTTGTCCAACAGTTCGTCGGCGATCTGCACCGCGCCCACCAGCAGACCGCCCGGATTGCTGCGCAGGTCCAGCACCAGGCCGCGCAGGGGCGCGCCCTGCTGCAACGCGTCGAGCTGTTTCACGAAATCGGCGGCGGTTCCTGCCTGGAAACTCGCGATGCGGATGTAGCCGAAGCCGGGTTCCAGCATCCGGCCGCGCACGCTGGTGGCGCGGATGGTGTCGCGCACCAGGGTCACCTCGAACGGCTCACGTACGCCCTCGCGCACCACCCGCACCACCACCTTGCTGCCGGCCTTGCCGCGCAGCGGGGCGGAGGCATCGCTTTGCCCGCGCATCAAGCCCCGCCCGTCGATGGCCACGATGCGGTCGCCGCTGCGCAGCCCGGCGCGCGCGGCCGGGCTGTCGTCGATCGGCGCGATCACCCGCAGGGTGCCGTCAGGCAGCTGCTGCAGCTCGATGCCAACGCCGTCGTAGCTGCCGCGCGTCTGCTCCTCGAACTGTTCGGCATCCGCCTTCTCGAGATAGGCGCTGTGCGGGTCGAGATCGAACAGCAACCCGCGCACGGCGGACGACATCAGCTGGTGGTCGTCCACCGGGTCCACGTAGGCCTGGCGGATCGCGTTGAACACGGTCACGTAACGGCGGATCTCCTCCAGCGGCACCTTGGCCGCACCGGCCTTGACCGCGTCGGGATCGTCGCTGGTCTGCTGGGCCTCGTCGTCCTGCACCGTTCCGGTCGCCGGGGCCTCCTGCGCAGGCAAGGGCCGGGGCAGCAGCGCGATCGCGATGAGGAAGGACAGGAATTGGGGCCGCATGCAATGCTCCGCTGGATCTGTGGCGAACTGGGGTTCGACCCGCGCCGGTTGGCGCCGGTTCCCCATCATGCCTGCGAACCATACCGCCGGGACAGCGGCGTCACTGCCGGGTCAGCCAATCCGACGGGTTCACCGGGGCACCGTTTCGGCGCAGCTCGAAATACAGCGCCGGCGACTCCTGGCCACCCGAGCTGCCCACCGTGGCCACGGGATCGCCCCGGCGCACCGGATCGCCAACACCGCGCAACAGCCCGTCGTTGTGGGCATACAGGCTCATGTAGCCGTTGCCGTGATCAATGATGAGGATATTGCCGTAGCCTGTCATCCAGTCGGCGAACACCACGGTCCCCTCCGCCACGGCTTTCACCGCGGAGCCGGCGGGCGCGGCGATCAGCACGCCATCGCTGCGGCGCCCGTCGGGAAGCCGGCCGCCGAAGGCCGCCAGCAGGTTGCCGGTGACCGGCCAACTCAGTCCGCCTACCCGCACTGCAGGCGCGCTGGCCACGACCGCCGGCTTGGGCACCGGCCGGCCGCTGGCCTTGGCCTGCCGCTCGGCCTCCTGCCGGGCCTTCGCCGCCTCGCGCGCCGCCCTGGCAGCGGCGGCGCGCAGCTGGGCCAACAGATCCTGCAGCGCCTTCGCATCCTGGCCCAGCGCCTTCTCGCGCGCCGCACGGTCGCGGTATTGCTGGTCAACCTCAGCCAACAGGCGCGCGCGCGCCTCGCGCGCACGCTGCAATTCCGCCAATTGCGCCGCCTGCGCGCGACCGGCCGCATCCAGCGCGCTGCGCCGCCGGGTGATGGCGTCCTCCAGCGCCTGGAGGCGGGCGATCTCCTCGCCCAGCTGGCGGATGCGTGCGGCCTGCGCGCGCTGCAGGTAGCCCTGGTAGGTGAGCGCGCGCTCGGCATCGGCCACGCGGTCCTGCGCCAGCAGGGTCTTGAGCGGCGGCGCCTCGCCCCCCTGCTGCGCCGCGCGCAGCAGGCGCGCCAGCGCTTCACGCTTGCCGGCCAGGTCGCCGCTCTGGCGGGCGCGTTCGGCCTGCAGGCGCGCCAGCTCTGCTTCGTCCTGCTGCATCTGCGCACGGGTCTGGTGCAGGGCGCGCTGGATGCCGCCCACCTGCAGGTCGGCCTCGCGCAATTTCCGACTGACATCGCCACGCTGGTCTTCCAGCCGGCGCCGCTCCGCGGCCACCGACCGCAGCTCACCGCGCACCTGCTGCAGGCGCTTCTCGGCGTCCTTCTGGTTCTGCGCAAAAGCCCCTCCGGCAATCACCGGCAACAGGCAGCAGAGCAGGGCACGGCGCCAGCGCATCAAATTGGTTGCAGCAGGCTGGTGCCGGTCATCTCGACGGGCTTGGGCAGGCCCAGCAGATCGAGCAAGGTCGGCGCGACATCGCGCAGGGCACCGCCGGCGCGCAGCGACGCCGCGCGATCCCCGACATAGACCAGCGGCACCGGACCGACGGTGTGCGCGGTATGCGGCTGGCCGGTGATGGGGTCCCGCATCATCTCCAGATTGCCGTGGTCGGCGGTGATGACCAGCGCGCCGCCGGCCGCGCGCACCGCCGCCACGATCCGGCCGATCGCCACATCCACCGCCTGCGCGGCAAGGATGGCGGCTTGCAGGATGCCGCTATGGCCCACCATGTCGGGATTGGCGATGTTGCAAACGATGGTGTCGAAGCCCCCCCCGCCGATGGCCTCCACCAGCCGGTCGGTCAGTTCGGGGCAGCTCATCTCCGGCTGCAAATCGTAGGTGGCCACCTGCGGGCTGGGGATCAGGATGCGCTCTTCACCGGGGAACGGGGCTTCCCGTCCACCGCTGAAGAAGAAGGTGACGTGCGCGTACTTCTCGGTTTCGGCGATGCGCAGCTGGGTCAGGCCGGCCTCGGCCACCACTTCCCCGAAGGTATGCCGCAGGTCCTCAGGCGGAAAGGCCACCGGCGCCGGCAGGCTGGCGTCGTACTCGGTGAGGCAGACGAACCGCGCAAGCGCCGGACGCCGCGCGGCGAAGCCGTCGAACGCGGGATCGACGAACGCCGCCGTGAGCTGGCGCGCGCGGTCGGCGCGGAAATTCATGAACACCACCGCGTCGCCGTCGCGCATTGGCGCGGCGCCATCCAGCACCGTGGGAGCGACGAACTCATCGTTCTCACCGCGCGTATAGGCGGCCTGCAGCGCCGACAGCGCATCCGTGGCGCGCTGTTCGGCACTGGCTTCAACAATCGCGTCCCAGGCCCGCCGCAGGCGGTCCCAGCGCTTGTCGCGGTCCATCGCGTAGTAGCGGCCATGGATACTGGCCACGTGGGCATTGCCCAGGCGTGCGCACAGCGTCTGGAGGGCCTGCAGGCTGGGCTCCGCCGAGCGCGGCGGCGTGTCACGGCCGTCGAGAAAGGCGTGCACGGCGACGCGCGGCACGCCGGCACGGTGGGCAAGCTCCAGCATCGCGAACAGATGCTGCTCGTGGCTATGCACGCCGCCGGGCGACAGCAGCCCCATCACGTGCAGGGTGCTGCCATTGGCCTTCGCCGCGGCGCAGGCGGCCTGCAGTTCGGGATTACCGAAAAAGCTGCCGTCCTCGATCGCCGCATCGATGCGTGTCAGGTCCTGGTAAACGATCCGGCCGGCGCCCAGGTTCATGTGGCCGACCTCGGAATTGCCCATCTGCCCGTCCGGCAACCCGACGAAGCGGCCCTCGGTGTGAATCAGCGTATGCGGGCAGGTGGCCAGCAGCTTGCGCCAGTGCGGCAAGTCCGCCAGCGCCAGCGCATTGTCCGCCGTCTCCTCGCGATGGCCCCAGCCGTCCAGGATCAGCAGGACGACGGGCTTGGGGGGTGCGGGCCGGGTTGGACGGGTGGTCACGGCGATACCTGTTTGCACGCGAAGGCGGATGCGACGATTGTAGCGGCGTGTAAACCCTGCGCCTGCCCGGCGCATCCGATGCTGCATGCCCAACAGGCCCTGGAGGCCCGGATGAACCGCTTCCTGCTCTGCACTCTTCTGCTGGCGTCCAGCGCCGCCTTGGCCGCCCCGCAGGCCACGGACAGCCGCCGCGACATCGACAAGGTCAACGGCAGCATCACCGCCGAAGCCGGCCAGGCGTACGGCGACCTGGACACCGTCAACGGCGGCATCCAGCTTGACCGCGGCGCCAGCGCCAAAGACGTGGAGACCGTCAACGGCGGCATCCGTGCCGACGACGACGTCGCCGCACACGACGTTTCCACGGTGAATGGCGCCATCCGCTTCGGGCGCCAGGCCCGCATCACCGGCAACCTGGAAACCGTGAACGGCGGCATCTTCACGGATCGCGGCTCGCGTATCAGCGGCGACGTCAGCACCGTCAACGGCGCCATCGGCCTGGTCGGCACGACGGTGGACGGCCGCATTGAGACCGTGAACGGTGACATCACTGTTGGCGCCGATTCGCGCGTGGCCGGCGGCATCAAGATCGAGAAGCCGCACGGCAACTTCGGGCTCCATTTCGGCAAGCAGAAGATCCCCCGCGTAGTGGTGGGCCCGAACGCAGTGGTGGAAGGCGCCATGGTGTTCGAGCGCGAGGTGAAGCTGTACGTGCACGCCAGCGCCCGCATCGGCAGCATCAGCGGCGCGACAGCAGTGCGCTACGACGGCGCCACGCCGCCACAGGACTGAGTAACCGCGCTCCGCTTAGAATCGCGGGACACCCGTACGGAGTCCCGCGATGCTGCGCGCAACGCTCTTTACCCTGTCCCTGCTTGCAGTCTCCGGCTGCGGTGCCGGGGGCCAGCGGCCAGCGGCCACCCCGAATACGGCGCAGAAAGCGGGCACACCCCAGGTCCAGGCAAGCGACCATGCCTTCCAGCCCGACATCACCGCAGCCGATTTCGCCGCCCATGTCGAACAACTGGCTTCCGATGCATTCGGCGGGCGTGGCCCGGGCAGCGCCGGCGAGCAGAAGACCATCGAGTACATCAAGCAGCAGTTCGCCCGCATCGGCCTGCAGCCCGGCAATGGGGAATCCTGGGTGCAGACCGTGCCGATGCTGCGCACCACTGCCCATCCGGATGCAGCGCTGCACCTGAAGATGGGTGAGACCCGCCAGGACCTGGCCTTCGGCACCGACATGGTGGTGGGCACCCGCACCGGCCAGACCCGCGTGGATATCGTGGACAGCCCGCTGGTGTTCGTCGGCTATGGCGTGGACGCGCCGGAGCGTAGCTGGAACGACTACGCCGGGGTGGACGTCAAGGGCAAGACCGTGGTGATGCTGGTCAATGACCCTGGCTTCCACACCCATGACCCGCGCCTGTTCGACGGCGAACGGATGACCTACTACGGCCGCTGGACCTACAAGTTCGAGGAAGCCGCGCGCAAAGGAGCCGCTGCCGCGCTGATCATCCACGACACTCCGGGCGCCTCCTATGGCTGGGAAGTGGTTCGCAATTCCTGGTCTGGCCCGCAATACGACCTGCGCGTGGAAGACGATCCGGCCCCCCGCCTGCCGATCCAGGGCTGGATCACCGGCGAAGCCGCCGAGGCGTTGTTCAAGGCAGCCGGGCTGAATCTGGCCCAGTTACGCGCCGCCGCCAGCCGGCCCGGTTTCCGCCCGGTCGCGCTGCCCGCCACGGCCTCTGTGCGTCTGGACAGCACCGTCAGCACCGCCGAATCGCACAACGTGCTCGGCCTGCTGCCCGGCAGCCAAACCCCGGACGAAGCCATCCTCTACATGGCGCACTGGGATCACCTGGGCACCCACGAGGGCGAGCCTGGCGACAACATCTACAACGGCGCCGTGGATAACGCCACCGGCGTGGCCGGCATCCTCGAACTGGCTGAAGCATTCCGCCATGCCAAGACGCCACCCAAGCGCTCGATCCTGTTTCTGGCGGTCACCCTCGAGGAGTCCGGCCTGCTCGGCTCGAAGTACTACGTCACCCATCCGGTGATCCCACTGGCCAAGACCGTGGCAGTGATGAACATCGATGCCCTGGCGCCGATCGGCAGGGCGCGCGACATCACCGTGGTCGGCAAGGGCAATTCCGAACTGGAGGATCTGCTGGCGCAGGCCGTGCGCGCCCAGGGTCGCCGCCTGAGCGAGGAATCCAACCCCGCCGCTGGCTATTACTTCCGGTCCGATCACTTCAACTTCGCCAAGGCCGGCGTGCCGGCGCTCTACATCGACAGCGGCGAAGACCTGCGGGAAGGCGGCCGCGCCGCCGGCGAAGCGGCCACCCGCGACTACACCACGCACCGCTACCACACCCCGGCCGATCAGTTCGATCCCGCCACCTGGAAGTTGGACGGCATCGTCGAGGATCTGCAGGCCCTCTACACCGTGGGCGATCAACTCGCCAACAACGGGCAGTGGCCGAACTGGCGCCCCGGCAACCCGTTCAAGGCCGCCCGCGACGCCATGCGCCCGCCATTGGCTGGCCCCGCCCTGCCCTCTCCCCGGAATGGACCGCGCTAGACTCCCGGGCACTGCCAACCCGCGGAGTTGCCCATGCTCATCGCCTATTGCTGCATCCTGATCGCCGCCTGCCTACCCTACGTCTGGACCGTGGTCGCCAAGACCGCGGTACCCGGCTATAACAACAAGGATCCCCGCGGCTGGATCGCAAAGCAGGACAACCACCGCGTTCGCAACGCCTATCACGCGCACCTCAATGCGTTTGAGGCATTCCCTGCCTTCGCCGCCGCGGTACTGATGGCACAGTTCGCGCAGGTGGACGCACAACACATCGCCTGGCTGTCGATGGCCTTCATCGCCTTCCGCGTGCTTCATGGGATTTTCTATGTCACCGCGCAGCAGATGCTGCGAAGCCTGAGCTGGCTGGGCGGATTCATCTGCGTAGTCGCCCTGATGGTGTCCGCCATCACGCGCGTAGGCGGCTGAATCTGACGGCAGGGGCATTGCCGGCGTGATGGTGACGAGGACTGGGTGGCTGGCACTGGCAGCCTGAATCTACTTCTGCTGTCCGCTAAAAGCGGGGGAACGTCGGCCCCACGTCACCCTGCCGGACCGACGTCACATCAAGACGCAGCGGGGCAGTTTCCGTCCCGATACGTCGACCAGAAACCGCGCAACGAATTGATTTTCCGAAACCCGCGCGCCCCCCTGTCGTGTGTGATAGCGATTACGCTTCTTGCTGATTTGTGATAACGGGCACGCTTCTTGCTTTTTCTGGCCCAACCCTCCATCGGACAAGAGGCACACATGGGATTACTGGATTTCTTCAAGTCGTTCGGCTCTAAGGCGGAGCGCGACAAGGCCCAGCAGGACTTAGGCAATGCACTGACCTCGCTGGACATCGATGTGGCGATCGGCGCGCACCAGAACTGGAAGGATCGTCTGGCGCTCTACCTCGACGGCAACTCGACCGAAGACCTGCGGCCCGAGGTGATCTGCCACGATGACCGCTGCGACCTCGGCAAGTGGATCTACTCCGACGGCCAGAAACAGCTCAGCCAGTACGCGATGTTTTCCGAGCTACGGGCGGTACACAAGATGTTCCACCAGCAGGCGTCCAGTGTGGTCGCGCTGCAGCAGTCGGGCAAGCACGCGGACTCCAAGGCGCTGCTCGATGGTGAATACACGAAGACGTCGGACCGGATCGTGCGCCGGCTGAAGGATCTCAAGCTGCTGGCCCAAAGCAGAGGCAGCTGACGCCGGAGAGCGCGTTCTCCTGCCGACCCGGCGGCAAAACGCCCGCCGGGGCTCTCCCGGGTTCTACCCCCCAGTAACTGCTGGTATGGCGAATGGGGGCAGGTCAAGGACCGGATTTCCTTCCTCAAGATCCGCGCTGCCTTGCCCGGACTTGGGAGAAGAACCAAAGAAAAACCCCTCCCAGGGGACTGGGAGGGGTTTTGGATAAAGACCCTGGCGATGACCTACTCTTGCATGGCTGGGCCACACTACCATCGGCGCAGCTGTGTTTCACTTCCGAGTTCG
>NZ_JBKBPN010000004.1:0-268382 GCF_046293095.1 Thermomonas sp. | reverse complement strand
AGACAACGACCTTGAAGTGTTCTTTCTCAAGGACGGAGAGTGCAGAAGGCTGCACATTTTCATAGTCGATGAGTACGTAATTTGTCCGCATCCAATTTCCTCACAAGCGCTGCTAACACCTGAATTAAGCCGCTGCGCTGCGGCCAAACACAAACCCTAGTCAAGCCACGAAGCGCAGTCGGCTTGAATGAATTGTTAGCTGGCTGTGACCAGCGTTGGAGGTTGAGTGAAAGAGTCGAAAGCATTGCAGGTGTTGCGAAAGCATAACGACTGGCGGCGAGGCGGCAAGTCTGAGCAGCAGGACGCGCTGGAAATTGGCGAGGCTATCGACGTTGCCATTGCCGCGCTGGAATCGAACAAGCGGCAACGGAAACGAATGCCGAACATCACTAATGTCGATGAAATCATCAATGCCAGCTAACACCTAGTAGACCCCACAAGCGGGGCATAAGCAGGATAGTGCGCGCACGGCGGCCACTGGTCAAGGCGAATTCCCGCGGAAATTCAACCACTTGCCCCTGTTTCGTCGCAGGGCGGTTGCTGAATCCCCTGAAATGGAACCCACGGATGGGGGCGTAATGGCGCGGCAGGCGGCAAATCGGGGTGTAGCACCGGGAATGGCTTTGTCCGGAATTCATTGCAACCTCCCCCCCAATCCCGACACCCGCCCCGCGTGCCTTGCCAGCGCCGCGGCAATCACCTCCGCGCTGCCTGCCAAATGCAACGCAGTGCGGGCGCGGGTCAGGCCGGTGTAGAGCAATTCACGGCTAAGCACGCGGGCGTCGCGGCGGGGCAATTGCAGCCACACGGTGTCGAATTCGCTGCCCTGCGCTTTGTGCACGGTCATGGCGAAGGCGGATTCATGCGCGGGCAGCGCGGCGGGGTGGAAGGCGCGCGGGCCGTCGGCGCCGGGGAACCACGCCAGCGGCGTGCCGTCGGCATCGGCCAGGCAGACGCCCACGTCGCCGTTGAACAGGTGGTGGCGGTTGCTGTTTTCGGTAATGAGCAGGAGGCGGCCCGGGAACCAGGCGGGCGGGCTGCCGATGCGGTGGCCGGAGAGCTGCGCTTCGATGCGGGCGTTGAGGCCGCGGGCGCCCTGTGGGCCGTCGCGCAGCGCGGTGAGCAGGCGCAGGCGGGGGGCGCGGGCCAGGGCGTCGGCCGGGTTGGTGGCGGCGGCCAGGGCGCGGAAATGCGCCAGCAGGTCCACGCCGGGCGCGGCCAGCGGGTCGTCCGCGTTCTCGTGGAAGTGGACATTGGCAAGGCCGCCACCGCGCAGCAGGGCCAGCGTCCCGACGGCATCGCCACGGCGCACGGCGTCGGCCAGCGGGGCCAGTGCCAAGGTGTCGCTCTGGCGCCAGCCGCGGGTGAGGTGGACGCGGTGGCCGTGCAGGGCGGGGGTTGCGGGCGGGGCGGCCGCGGGTTCGTCATCCCCGCGTCCGGAGGAATGACACGGCAAGGCATCGCCTCCGTCGGGACGCAGGGCTGCGGCATCGCCTCCATGGGGCTGACGGGCAAGGGCGTTGTCGAGCGTGAACGGCTGCACGCCGCCCAGCAGCGGTGCCAGCGCGGCGGCATCGTCCGCACGCAGCGCGGCGCCGTTGCCGGTGGCGCGCAGGATGCCGGCCAGCACGTCGCCGGCTTCCACCGAGGGCAGCTGGTCCGGGTCGCCCAGCAGGATCAACTGGGCGCCGTCGGGCACGGCTTCGGCCAGCTTGCACATCAGCGGCAGATCCACCATGGAGGCTTCGTCCACCACCACGATGTCGAACGGCAGCGGGTGGCCGGCGTGATGGCGGAAATCCGGGCGGTCCGGCAGTACGCCCAGCAGGCGGTGCAGGGTGCTGGCGGTGGCGGGCAGCGCGGCCAGCACGGCGGCATCCACGCCCAGCGTGGCCATGCGCTGCACGGCGGCGCGCAGGCTTTCGGCCATGCGGTCGGCGGCGCGGCCGGTGGGCGCGGCCAAGGCGATCCGCGGCGGCGCGTGGCCGGCGTGTACCGCCTGCGCCACCCGCAGCGCCAGCAGCCGCGCGATGGTGGTGGTCTTGCCGGTGCCGGGCCCGCCGGTGACCAGCAGCAGCGCGCGGCGCAAGGCCAGCGCGGCGGCGCGGGCCTGGGCATCACCGGCGGCGGCATCGGGGAAAAGTTGGACAAACAGCGGGGCAAGCAGTTCGACATCGTTTGCCGGCACCGGCGCAGCGGCGATGGCGCGCAGGCGCTGCGCAAGGCGGCGCTCGTATTCGCGGTAGCGGCGCAGGTACAGCAAGCGCTGGCCGTCACCCAGGCGCTCCCACACCAGCGGCGCGGTGGCGGCCGGCGCATCGGGGGCGTCGGGCGTGGCGACGAGGGGCGAAGCTGCGAGTTGGCGTGCCCAGTCGTCGGCATCGGGCCACGGCAGGTCGGCATCCACCACCAGGCGCGGACGCGCGGGGTCGAAGCCGGCGTGGCCCTGCGCCACCGCCAGCGAGGCCAGCGCGGCGGCGGCCAGCACGGCGTCCGGCGTGGCCGGGTCCAGCCGGCGCAGGGTGTTGGCCAGCGCGTCGTCCAGCGGGCGCAGCGCACCGAGGCGGGTGAGTTCGCGCAGCAGGCTCATGGCGTGCCTCCCGCGTGGCCGAACAACGCGTCCAGCGCGTGCACCAGCTCAGGCGCGAAGCACTGCGCGTGGATGCCGGGCGAGGGGTTGCGGGTGGCGTCGAGACCGCGGCAGAACACGTAGCGGATGCCGCCGAAGTCGCGCGCGTAGTCGTAGCCGCCACCGGATGCGGCATCGCCCAGGCGGAAACGCAGCCAGCGGTGCAGCGCCAGCGTGTAGATCAGCGCCTGCAGGTCGTATTCGCTGTGCGCCATGGCGCGCTGCAGGGCCGCAGCGTCATACGCGGGCAGGCGGTTGGATTTGTAGTCCAGCACGTACCAGCGGCCGTCGTGGCGATAGGTGAGGTCGATCAGGCCGGTCATCAGGCCTTCCAGCTGCTGGCGCAGGCCGAAGCCCTGACGCTCGCGCACCACGCCGTGCGCGTGCAGCAGCGCCAGCAGCGCATCCACGCGCGTGGGCTGCAGGGAAAACTGGAATTCCAGCTCTGCTCGGCGCGCGTCGGCGGGCACGTCGCACAGGCGCACGCCTTCCGGCAGCGCGACGGTCAGCGTGTGGCCCACCAGCCGCGTGGTCAGCGCCACGCCGTCGGCCAGCGCGTCTTCGCCGTAGCCTTCACCGCCCAGCGCCGCGGCGATCACGCGGGCCTCGTCGGCGGGCGCAGGCGCGCCGTCCCGCCAGGCGCGCCAGGCGGCGAAATCGGCGTGTTCCAGCGCGGCGTGCAGCGCCACGCCGTAGCGGTTGCCAGCAAAGCGTGGGTCGAACGCCGCCGCTTCGGCCGGGGCCTCGTCGAGGGCCTCGCCCGCCTCGGGCTCGTCGCTGCCGCCGGGCGCGGGCAGGGTGGCGGCGCTGCTGGCATCACCGCCTTCCGCCCTGGCCAGCTGGCTGAAGCTGTACACCCACCAGTCGTTGCGCAGCACGCGCGACGGGGTGCGCGCCGGCGGCACCGCGCCGTCCTGCGCGGCCGGCAGGCGCGGCAGGTCCGCGGGCGGCAGCGTGGCATCGAACGCGACGCCGGCGGCGCGCAGCGCGTTGGCATCCCCCAGCATCGGCGCCAGTGCGGTCTTGTCCGCGTTGTAGAACGGACCAGTGGCCAGCCACAGCGCGTGCTCGGCGCGGGTCAGGCCCACGTAGAGCAGGCGCGCGTCCTCGGCCTGTCGTTCCTGCAGCCAGGCGGCTTTTGCCTCCGGCCAGCCGGCCTCGGGCAGCGCTTCCAGCTTCCAGTGCAGGCGGCGGCCGGCCCCGGCGTCGTGCACGGTGCAGTAGCGGCCGGGATCGGCCGGCTTGCCGCCGATGCCGACGAAGGGCAGGAACACCAGCGGGTATTCCAGGCCCTTGCTCTTGTGCAGGGTGACGATCTGCACGCGGCGGGCATCCGATTCCAGCCGCAGCAGCTGCGCCTCGTCGCCGGGGTCGGCCTCGGCGATGCGGCGCGCCAGCCAGTCCACCAGCCCGTGCAGGCCCAATGCGGTGCGCTGCGCTTCCTGCAGCGCTTCGGCCAGCTGCAGGAAGTTGCTGACGCGGCGCTCGCCGTCCAGCAGCCCCAGCAGGCGGTCGGCCTGGGCGGTACACAGCGCGGTGACCAGCGCCAGCGGGCCGCCGCTGCGCAGGCGGTCGCGCCAGTGCTGCGCCTGCATCTGCCAGCGGCGGTGGGCGTCGCCGTCGCGGTCCAGTGCATCGATGGCGGCAGCATCCTGCCCCACCAGCACCGTGGCCAGCGCAGCGCGCAGGCGGCCGTCGTCGCCCCCGTGCAACAGCGCCAGCAGCAGCACGTGCAGCTCGCGCGCCTCGTCGGTGGCAAACAGGCTCTGCTTGCCGGCCGCCACCGCCGGGATGCCGGCCAGTGCCAGCGCGCGCTGCACCTGCGTGGCCTCGCGATGGGTGCGCACCAGCACGGCGATGTCGCCCGGCTGCACCGGACGCAGCGTGCCTTTCTCATTCAGCTGCGCCCGCCCCGCGCGCGCGTCCGTCAGCACGCCGTGGATGGCGGCAACGCAGGCGCGGGTGGCAAGGTCACGCGCCTCCGCCGCGCGCCAGGTAGTCTTCGCCTTGCCCTTGGCGTCCTCGCCGGCGGGCGCGGGTGCCTGCCACACGGTCAGCGCCGGCGCGGGCGCACCGTCGCGCAGATAGTCGTGGTCGTGGCGCTTGCCGCCGGGTTCGACGGGGTGGAAGACGATGTTGTCATCGACAAACGCCGCCGTACCGGCCTGCCGGTACAGCGCCTCCACTGCATCCAGCACCGCCGGCCGCGAGCGGAAGTTGTGCGCCAGCGCCGGTGCATCGGTGGCCACTTTGCCGGCAGCCAGGTAGGTGTGCACGTCGCCGCCGCGGAAGCCGTAGATGGCCTGCTTGGGGTCGCCGATCAGGAACAGCGCGGGGGCGTCGCTGCCGCTGCCGAACACGCGGTCGAAGATGCGCCACTGGCGGGCGTCGGTGTCCTGGAATTCGTCCACCAGCGCCACCGCGTACTGCGCGCGCAGCTGGCGCGCCAGCGCGTCGCCCTGCGGCCCGTGCAGTGCGTTGGCGACGCCGGCAATCAAGTCGTCGTAGCCCTGCACGCGGCGCTGCCGCTTAAGCAGGGCCATGCGGTCGCGCGCGTCATCGCGCAGGCGATGCAGCAGGGCCGCGCGGCGGCGGGCCACATACCCCTCGTGCGCCTGCACGGCCTCGACGTAGGTCGCAATGGCGTCGCACAGCGGTGAGTCCGGCAGCATCGCTTCCTTGCCTTTGTTCGCCTTGGCGCGCATGGCGGCGGCGGTGAAGCGCTCGATCTTCGCATCCAGTGGCGCGTCGAACGCGCCCGCCTCGCACCACGCCGTCCACGCCGACCACAGGGGGTCGATCCAGTCGAACTTGTAGCTCTGGCCGTTAAGTACCTTGCCATCGAGGGCAGCACGCAGCGCCGCGAGAAAGTCCGCACCGTGCGCCCGAAAGGCCTCGGCCAGCGCCCGGCCCGCCGCCAGGAGACGCGGCTGCGGATCGGCCGGTATCGGCACCGCCGGCGGCCGCAACACCGGCACCTCCAGCAGATCGCGCAAGTCCTGCGCCAGTTCGGCGTAGCCCTGCTTCCACAGCGCCAGCAGATCGTCGGCGCTGGCCGCGTCCTGCGCATGGACGCGCCAGAGATCGGCGGCCACCTGCTCGCGCAGGTCGCGGTCGTTGGCCAGCAGCTCCGGCACGTCGAAGCCCTGCCCGGCGTCCAGCGCATGTTCGCGCAGCACCCGCATGCAGAAGCCGTGGATGGTGAAGATGGCGGCCAGGTCGATGTCCACCGTGGCCTGGCGCAGGCGGCGGCGCAGCGCCTCGTCGGACTCGACACCCCGGGCACGCTGTTGCGCCAGCAGCTGGTGGGTCAGCACGGCCTCGGGCGGGGCGGCGTCGGTGGGCGGCGCATCCAGCAGGGCCAGCGTCAGCTGCAGACGCTCGCGGATGCGCTTGCGCAGCTCCTGCGTGGCGGCCTCGGTGAAGGTGACGGCCAGGATCTGGCCGACGCGCAGGCCGCGCTCCACCACCAGCCGCGTGACCAGCGTGGCCAGCGTGTAGGTCTTGCCGGTGCCGGCGCTGGCTTCGATGCGCTGCACGTCCTGCAGCGGAACGGCGAGGTAAGGATCAGGCGCGCTCATGCGGCGTCCTCGGCGTCGTCGTCCGGCAACGCCGCATCGCCCACGTCGATGGGCGCGGCTGCGCCATGCACCACCGCACCGAACACCAGGCCGGCAACGCGGGCGAAGTCGCGCAGCGCGGCATCGTCCGCAAAGGGATCGCGGCCCCGCAGCGCCAGCCGCAGCGCGTCACCGGCGCCCTCCGCCCAGCCACCGCTGCCGCTTCCGCGCCACTTGGCGGCGGCCTTGACCACGCCGCGCACCGGATCTTCTTCCGCGAACAGCGCCCAGCCGCTGTAGGGTGCAAACGGCAGCGGCTTCTGCAGGCCTTCACGGCGCAGCGTCAGCAGCGTGCGCAGGGCGTCGATGGCCGCTGCCTGCGACAGGGCCGGGCGCGGGTGCGGCCCGACGCCCGCCGCATCCGTGTCGTGGAATTCGAAGCAGGGCAGCGCGTGGCCCGCAGCATGCAGCAGCAGCCAGTCCAGGCCGTGGCGGATCGCGGACGGGCCGTTGGGCGTGCCGAAGCGCAGCCGCGCAAGGCGGCCGGCATAGAGGCCATCCAGACGGCCATGCAGGCGCACGCCGTCGATCTCCACGGCCACCGCCAACGTGTCCTCCGCGGCGCCTCCGCGCCATGCGGCAAACGCCTCGGCATACGGCGTCACTTCGTCCACGATGTCGTCCAGCACACGCCGGCCCAGCGGCCCGGACGGCAGCAGGCCGCGGGCGCGCAGCGGTGCATACAGGGCGTCGGGCTGCGCACTGGCCAACAGGCGTTCGAACACCGCCCGCTGCAGCCGGGCGTGCGCCAATCCGCGGCCCGGTGCCTGCAGTGGCTCGATGTCCTCCACCGCCTCGTCCGGCTCCGGCAGCCGCAGCTGCAGGCGCTGGCGCAGGAACTGGCCGGCAGGATCCAGCAGGAAGCGGCGCAGGGCATCCAGAGGGAGGTCGTCCTCGGCCTGCGCCGGCGGTGCCAGCGCGTCCGCGGCATCGATCCACGGCGGCAGCGCGCGGCGTGCGCCGGCCAGCCGACCGGCGGCGGGATGCCAGGCGGCCTGGTAACTGAAGACGCGCGGATTGGGCTGGCCGGCGGCATCGGTGGCACCGAACGCGGTGGGCGAGAACGGTTGCAGCGGATGCGCCAGCACCAGCGCCTTGCGTGCGGCCTCCACGTCCACGTGTTGCGCGGCAGCGACGGCCACCAGGTCCGCCACCAGCGGCGACGGCTCGCGGGTGCTGCCGTCACGCGGATCGCTGCCCAACCAGCTGACATACAAGACATCCTGCGCCGACGTCAGCAGTTGCAGCAGCAGGTAGCGGTCATCGTCGCGGGTGGAACGATCCCCCAGGCGGCGGCGGTCGGTCCCCAGCTCGGCGGTGAGGCGGTTGAGCCCGGCAGCGGGATCACGGCGCGGGAAGTCGCCGTCACTCATGCCCAGCAGGCAGATCACCCGGAACGGTAGCAAGCGCATCGGCACCATCCGCGCAAAGCTGACGCCCCCGGTGAGCAGCGGGGCGCGGGTATCGGCATCGCCCAGCACCTGCGCGAAGTGCGCGCGCACCACCTCCGCCGGCACCGGGGCGTCCACGCCGGCGCGGGCGGCATCGCGGGCAAAGCCGTCCACCAGTGTGCGCAGGCGCTCCAGCGCACGCTGCGTGGGCGCGGCGGACGGCGGCCGCGGCAGCAGCGCGTCGAGCAGCTGCAGCAGGCGCTCGCGCCACTGGGCCGGCGGCATCGCTTCGGACAGCACGCGCTCGTGCCGCGCCAGCACGCGCAGCAGCTGCAGCAGCGCGTCCAGCGCCGACAGCGCGCCACCTTCCAGCTGCGGCCACGGCGCCACGCCCGCCACCTCCTCCTCGCTGCCGGTGGCGTGCCCCAGCAGCAGGCGGTCCAGCGCGAATTGCCAGGTGTAGGCGGCATCGGCGGGCGCACCGTGGCGGGCGCGGTGGCCGGCATCCAGCCCCCAGCGCGCGCCGGCCGCATGCAGCCAGCCGCGCAGGCGCTCCAGCGCGTCGGCATCCAGCCCGGCCGCCTCGGCCAGCGGCGGGCTGGCCAGCAGGTCCAAGGTCTCTTCCAACCCGAAGCGCGCCACCGGCAGCGCCAGCAGCCGCAGGAACACGTCGGCCAGCGGCTCGCCCGCCAGCGGGCTGGCATCGGCAACGGCGTACGGGATGGCATCGGCCTGGCCATGGCCGCCGAACACGGCGTCCAGATAGGGCACGTAGGGATCGATGTCCGGTGCCAGCACCGCGATGTCGCGCGGCTGCAGCGGCGGATCGAAGCGCGTGTCCTCCAGCAGCGCGCGCAGCCGGTCGTGCAGCACCTGCAACTCGCGCAGGCGGGTGTGACAGGCGTGGAACTGCAGGCTGGGATCGCTTAAGTCCACGGCCGCGCGCGGCGCAGCCCCCGGCACGGCGCGGCGGTGGAAGATGTCGGCCTGCAGCCGCGCCAGCAGGCGGTCGGGCACGCCGCCGGGCGCCTGCTCGGGGTCGGCCGAGGCGTCCACCTCGAAGCTGGGGTGGACCTGTTCGTAGCTGCCCAGCAGGGCCAGGAAATCGCGGCCGGCCGCGCCCCAGTCGCGCAGCAGGGGATGCTCGTCCGGGGCGTCGTCCTCGCCACGGCGCGCATGCGTCTGCAGATCGCCCCAGCCGCCGCCGGTAGGCGTGGGCAGGTAGAAGTGCAGCGTGCCCACCCGCGCCTGCGTGGCCAGCACGCGCAGCACGTCGGGGGACACGTTGAGCAGGGCAAAGGCGAACAGGCGCGGTGGCAAGCCCACTGGCCGGGCGTCGCCATCGGCAAACCGGGCCAGATACGCCTGCAGGCGGTGGACGCGATGGCGACGGCCGGCGGCAACCGCGCGCCACAGGATCGCCTGCGGGTCGTCGGGGTCGGCGCCGTCTTCCCAGCGCAGCAGCCAGTCGCGGCGCCAGGCCTGGTATTTCTCGAAGGTGGTGGCCAGCTCGCCGGCCAGCGTCCACGCCTTCAGCGGATCGTCACCGGTCACGTACGCGGCCAGCGACGCCAGCGCCGGGCGCGCCAGCAGCGCGGGGTCGGTCAGCGCGGCGTGCAGGCGCCAGTGCAGCGCCGCGGCGTCCAGATCGTCATCGCTGCGGCCCAGGTTGGCATCCAGCGCGCGGGCGACGAATTCGCCCGGCGTCAGGAATTCCAGGTTGGCGGCGATGCCGTGCACCTGCGCCAGCGTGGCCTGCAGCCAGCGCCGCATGGCCACCTGCGGGATCAGCACCGTGTCCGGCGCCAGCAGGCCCTGGCCTGGCGCGGGCGTGCGCAGCGCCTCCGCCAGCAGCCCGGCCAGCACGTCCAGCGCATTGGAATGGTAGAGGCGGAAGTCGGGGGCAGGGCCGGACATGCGGGCATCATGCCGGAGCCGAATCGCAGGAGGCGAGACGCAGCATTCCACCGCCAAATCCGTGACGGCCTGCATGCAGGCGCCGGATCGGTGATAATTCCTGTACTTGCGGGTTCATTCGCTTCGCCCCCTGTTCAGCCTGTGCCCGCCAATCTGTGCCGCCCGCGCGCACCCCATCCGTCCCGCTTCGATACGGGCCTTCCATGACCGAGCTTGCCTCCATCGCCGTGCGCCTGTCCGATATCCGCCTGGAATACGGTGGGCGTGCGGTCTTGCGCGGGATCAACCTCAGCGTGGCCAAGGGCAGCATGACCGCCGTGCTGGGCCCGTCGGGCAGCGGCAAGTCCACCCTGCTGGCCGCCATCACCGGCGAGCTGGTGCCGGCCCAGGGCCAGGTGGAGGTGTTCGGCCAGCCGGTTCCACGCGACGCCCGCGGGCTGCTGGCGATGCGCAAACGGCTGGGCGTCCTGCTGCAGGGCAATGGCCTGCTGACCGACCTGACCGTGCTGGAAAACGTGGCGCTGCCGCTGCGTGCCCATTCCGGCCTGCCGGCCGCCGAGATCCAGGCGCGGGCGCTGGCCAAGCTGGAGGCGGTGGGGCTGGCAGCCGCCGCCGACCGCTTCCCGCGTGAACTGTCCGGCGGCATGGCGCGGCGGGCGGCGCTGGCGCGCGCGTTGGCGCTGGATCCGCCGCTGCTGCTGTGCGATGAGCCGCTGACCGGGCTGGACCCGATCGCCAGCGGCGTGGTCATGAGCCTGCTGCGCCAGCTCAACCAATCGCTGGGACTGACCTGCATCGTGGTCAGCCATCACGTGCGCGAAACCCTGCCGGTGTGCGACCAGGCCGTCGTGGTCGCCAACGGCGGGCTGGCCTTCGATGGCACGCCCGAGGCGCTGCAGGCCAGCCAGGACCCGCTGCTGCGGCAGTTCCTGGACGGCAGCCCGCACGGGCCGATCGCCTTCGACGACGTCACTGGACAGAGGGCCGCCTGATGCCGCTGACCTCGCTGCTGCGTTCGTTGGGCCGCGCCGGGCTGTTTGCCCTGGCGGTGCTGCGCGCCTCCCGTCCGGGCGCGGATTTCCTGGTCGAGCTGATCAAGGAGATCTACAAGATCGGCGCCCGCTCGCTGCCCATCATCCTGGTCGGCGGTGCGTTCGTCGGCCTGGTGCTGACCCTGCAGGGGTATCGCACCCTGACCACGTTCGGCGCCACCGATGCGCTGTCCACCCTGCTGGGCCTGTCGCTGTACCGCGAGCTGGGCCCGGTGCTGACCGCGCTGCTGTTCATTGGTCGCGCCGGCAGCTCGATCGCTGCCGAGCTGGGCCTGATGCGCGCCACCGACCAGATCAAGGCACTGGAGCTGATGGCGATCGATCCGCTGGCCAAAGCCGTGGCGCCGCGATTCTGGGCGGCGGTGCTGAGCCTGCCGCTGCTGACCGGGCTGTTCTGCCTGATGGCGATCACCGCCAGCTGGTTCGAGGCGGTGCGGGGGCTGGGCCTGGATAACGGCACGTTCTGGGCCGCACTGCAGAACAGCGTGGATGCCTGGGACGATTTCGGCGTGGCCCTGCTGAAATCCGCGGTCTTCGGTGCCACTGCCGCACTGGTGGCCGCCCACGCCGGGTTTTATGCCGAACCGACCATCGAGGGCACCTCGGTGGCCACCACCCGCGCCGTGGTGAACGCCTCGCTGCTGGTGCTGATGTTCAATTTCGTGATGTCGGCGCTCCTGTTCCGCTAACCACCGCCCGTGCGGAGCCGGATTCCGGTCATGCCGCCACCTGCCCTGTTTCGATGAGGACCTTCCTTCATGGCAATCCGTAGCCCCAGAGTCGAATTCGCGGTCGGCGCCTTCCTGCTGGTGGCGCTGGCCTCCTTGCTGGTACTTGCCTTTGTGTCCACCAACCGCCAGTTCGGGGACGGCGGTGGGCAATACCCGCTGCACGCGCGCTTCAGCTCGATCGGTCAGCTGCGCCTGCAGGCGCCGGTGCGGATCGGCGGCGTGACGGTGGGGCGCGTGTCCGCACTCGAACTCGATCCCAAGCGCTTCGATGCGCTGGTGACGCTGGACATCGACAAACGTTACCAGCTGCCCGCCGACACCTCGGCCGGCATCTTCACCAGCGGCCTGCTGGGCGAGAGCTACGTCGGCCTGCAGCCCGGCGGCGACCCGGAAAACCTGAAGCCGGGCGAGGAAATCGCCTACACCCAGCCGGCGGTGGATCTGATCCAGCTCGCAGGCAAGTACATGTTCGGGGGCAGCAGCGCGTCCACGCCCGCCACCCCGAATGCCCCCACGAACGCACCGTCCCCCACGGAAGCAACCCCATGAAGCCCCTGATCCTGTCTCTGGCGCTCGCCCTCGCCGCCCCGCTGCTGGCCACCGTGCCGCTGCCCGCCCAGGCCCAGCAGGCCGCCACCACCCCGGGCCAGCAGGTCGTTGCCAACGGCAGCCGCATCCTCACCATCCTGCAGCAGCGCCGCGCGGAGTTCCGCAAGAATCCAGCCGCGCTGCGTGCGTTCATCGATGCCGAACTGCGCAGCACCTTCGACAGCAACTACGCCGCGCGGCTGGTGCTGGGCACCCATGGCCGCGGGGCCAGCGATGCCGACGTCAAGCTGTTCGCCGACGCCATGGTGGACAACCTGATGCAGCGCTACGGTTCCGCCCTGCTCGACTTCGAGGGCAACCCTCGGCTGCGCCTGAAGGGTGAGACGCCGCTACCGGGCGGCCGCGGCATCAAGGTCTCCACCGAGCTGCTGCGCGACAACGGCGCGCCGGTGCCGGTGGACTACCTGGTCCGCAACAACGGCGGTTGGAAGATCTTCGATGTGATGATCGAAGGCGTGTCCTACGTGCAGACTTTCCGCAACCAGTTCGACAGCCCGCTGCGGCAGAAAGGCATCGCCCAGGTGGCGGCCGACCTGCGCAATGGCACCCTGCAGACCACCAACGGAAATGACAGCCGCCGCTGAAGGCCCCCGCTACGCCGGACGGCACCGGCTTGGCCCTGCTGTCGGCGCTGGCCCAATGCTTCGCCGCGCATCGAGGGCCAGCCGCCGGGCCTGGCCGGGCTGCGTGCCGCCTACCGTATGACTCCTGACCCGCTTCGCTTCCAAGGACCCGCATGAACCGCCTGTTGACCTCGACCGCCCTGGTTGCCGCGCTTGCAACCGCCGGCTGCGCCAGCGCGCCGGCCGCGCGCGAGGTCGCCCCGGCGGCGCCGGTCGTCCCGGTCGCGGCCGCACTGGACGCCGCACCCGCCGTGGCGACGGACACCTTGCCGGTACCGCCAGCCGAGGCGCCCGTCGACGCCCCGATGGCCGAGGGGAGCCCGGCCGCTGCCACTGCTGACACCTCCGCCACCAGCGACGCGCCCGCCACGCCGGCGGAAGACGACTTCGCGGCGATCTACGGCGACACCGCCGCACCCGCCGACGGCCAGGGCAGCGGTGCCACCGTGCTGGACCCGTGGGAGCCGATGAACCGGCGGGTGCATGCGTTCAACAACGCCATCGACCGCGCCGTGATCCGCCCGGTGGCACGTGCTTACGTGAACGTGGTACCGCAGCCGCTGCGCGCGGGCGTGACCAACTTCTTCGACAACCTCGGCTCGCCGCTGGCGTTCGCCAACCTGCTGCTGCAGGGCAGACCGGGCGAGGCGGTGGAGATGCTGGGCCGCTTCCTGGTGAACACCACCTTCGGCATCGGTGGCCTGTTCGACCCGGCCGGCAAGCAGCTGAAGATGCACCGTCACAGCGCCGATTTCGGCCGCACGCTGGCGCGCTGGGGCTGGCAGCAGTCGCGCTACGTGGAGCTGCCCTTCCTCGGGCCGCACACCCTGCGCGATGCGTTAGGCGAGGTGGGCGACATCTCGATGTCGCCGCTGAGCTACGTCGAGGAAGACCGCACCCGCATCTCGCTGCAGGCGCTGCGGCTGACCGACCTGCGCGCCGGCCTGCTCAGCATCGATGCCCTGCGCGAGGCCGCGCCCGATGAGTACGTGCTGACCCGCGACGCGTGGCTGGCCCGCCGCCGCTACCTGGTCGAAGGCGACCGCAGCCACCGCAACGAGGGCGTGGACGCGCTGCCCGAGTACATGATGGAAGACGAGCCGGCCGCCACGCCGCCGGCCCAGCCAAAGCCCTGATCGCGGCGAGGCTCAGTCCCGCGCCGGTGCTGCCAACGCCACCGGTGCGTCCTCGGCCGACTCGCCCGGCAACGCATCCACCTCGCGCAGGCTGCGCTCGATGGCGCGGGTGCGCACGCCGGTCTGCTCGATCTGCCTGCTGGCCTGGTCAAGCTTGTCCTTCACCTTGTCCAGTACGTCGCCAAACTTGCCGAACTCGGTCTTGGCCTTCTCGAGGATGCGCCACACTTCGGCCGAGCGCCTTTCGATGGCCACCGTGCGGAAACCGATCTGCAGGCTGGTGAGCAGGGCCAGCAGGGTGGTCGGCCCGGCCAGGGTGATGCGCTGCTCGCGCTGCAGGGCTTCAAACAGCCCGGGCCGGCGCAACACCTCCGCGTACAGCCCTTCGGTGGGCAGGAACAGCACCGCGAATTCGGTGGTGTGCGGCGGGCAGATGTATTTGCCACGGATGCGCTTGGCCTCCTCGCGTACGCGCCGCTCCAGCGCATCGCCGGCCGCGCGCGCCGCATCGGCATCGGCACGCTCCTGCGCGTCCAGCAGGCGCTCGTAGTCCTCGCGCGGAAACTTGGCGTCGATCGGCAGCCACACCACCGCCTCGTCGCCCGCACCGGGAAAGCGCACCGCGAACTCCACTCGCTCGCTGCTGCCGGGAATGGTGGCCACGTTGGCGGCGTACTGGTCGGGCGCGAACACCTGCTCCAGCAGGCCGGCCAGCTGCACCTCGCCGAAAATGCCGCGCGATTTCACATTGGTCAGCACGCGCTGCAGCCCGCCGACATCGGCCGCCAGCTTGCTCATATCGCCCAGGCCCTGGTGCACCTGCGCCAGCATGCGGGTGACGTTGCCGAAGCTCTCGGTGAGCCGCGTCTCCAGCGTGGCGTGCAGCTTCTCGTCCACGGTGGCGCGCATCTGCTCGAGCTTGGCGGCGTTGTCGGCCTGCAGTGCCTGCAGCTGCTGCTCCAGCGTGGTGCGCATCTCGGCGATGCGTGCCTCGTTGCGCGCGGCCAGCTCACGCAGGCCCTGACCCAGCGCGTCGGCGTGCCGCTGCTGCTGTTCGGCCAGCTCGCCACGGGCCTTGCGTGCGTCCTCGACCAGCGCGGCGCGCAGCGCGTCCAGCCGCGCATCGGTGCGCTGGGTCAACTCGTCCAGGCGCTGGTCGGTACGCGCCGCCACCGCCTGCAGCTGGCTGCCGAACCCGTCGATGCGCTGGCCCTGCTGCAGGGCGAAGCCGTCCAGCTGCGCGCGCAGCTCGCTGCGGCCCTCGCGCTGTTCCTCGCGCAGCTGCGCGGCGATGCGTTCTTCGGGGCGGCGCTGCAGCTGCACCAGCAGCAGGACGAGTGCGGCCAGGACGGCCACCAGAAGCAGGATCAGCAGCAGCGTGTTGGTATCCATCCCGCCAGTGTAACGGCGGGCGTCGCAACGCCTGCGACTGCGCTCAGCCGACGTTGACGCCGAACAGCCAGCCGATCAGCGCGGTGGCGCCCTGCGCCAGGCTGCCCCACAGCAGCACGCGCAGCGCGCCCTTGATGCCGCCGCCGCCGGCGACGCGCTCGGCAACAAAGCCCAGCACCGCCAGCAGCACCAGCGAGCTGGCGACCAGGACGGTGGACAGGCCCGGGCCGGACCACAGCCAGGCCAGCAGCACCGGCGGCAGCGCGCCCAGGGTGAACGCGCCGGCCGAGGCCAGCGCCGCCTGCACGGGGCGTGCGCGCTGCACCTCGTGGATGCCGACTTCGTCACGCAGATGGGCGGCCAGCACGTCATGCGCGGTCAGCTGCTCGGCCACCTGCCGGGCCAGCGCCGGTTCCAGCCCGCGCTGGATGTAGATCTGGGTGAGCTCCTGCAGCTCCGCTTCCGGATGCTGCTCCAGCGCCGCGCGCTCGATGCGGATGTCGGCTTCCTCGGCATCGGCTTGCGAGCTGACCGACACGTATTCGCCGGCGGCCATCGACAGCGCGCCGGCCACCAGACCGGCCAAGCCGCTGAGCAGGATGGTGGCGGGCGCGGCCTGCGCGGTGGCCATGCCCAGCACCAGGCTGCCGGTGGAGATCAGGCCGTCGTTGGCCCCCAGCACGGCGGCGCGCAGCCAGCCTGCGTTGTGGCTGCGATGGGATTCGTGGTGATGGTGATGTTCGACAGGCATCGGCGGCATCCGGTGACGGGGGGGGGTGAAGCGCGCGGTGGCATCAGGATTGTAGGCCAGCCCTGCGCAAGGGCCGCTATTCGTCGTGCCAGAGCTCGTGCGAATCCACCAGCACCCGCAGGCGCGCCAGCTCGGCCTCGGCGCGGGCATCGGCTTCGGTGGACACCAGCTGGGCATGCTGGCGCTGCACCAGCAGCCATTCGGCCACTGCCACCTCGCCCAGTTCCCAGCCGCGCCTGATCCGCTGCAACGCCGCGGTACTGGCCGTCAGCGCGGCCTGCTGGGCGCGCCACTGCTCGGCCAGGGTGACCGCGGCATTCACCGTGACCACCGCTTCGCGGGTGATGTCGCGCCGCATTGCCTCGGCATCCCCATGCAGGGCGGCGGCGTTGGCGGACTCCGCCTGCGCGTTGGCACTGCGCTGGCGGCCGCCCAGCGGAAAGCTGAGCACCAGCCCGGTGACCTGCTCGACGCCGCCGCGCTCGTCCAGCCGGCGCAGCCCCAGCGTGGGATCGGCGATGCGTTCGGCGCGGGCGCGGGCGGCACGGGCGTCGGCCTGTTCGGCATCGGCCTGCAGGGCGCCGATCTCGTGGCTGCGCGCGATGATGCGGTCGATCCACACCTGCGGCGTCTCCGGCAGCGCCAGCGGCGGATCCACCGCGGGCGCGACCTCGGGAATCGGCAGGCCGGGGAAGTCGCTGTGCAAGGCCTCGCGGGCTGAGCGCACCGCGGCCTGTGTGGCCAGGGCACGCGCACGCGCCTGTGCGGATTCGACCTCGAGCAGGTCCAGATCCTTGCGGGCCGCCGCGCCCAGCGCCACCTGCCGGGCCAGCCCGGCGCGCTCGGTCTCCAACAGGTGCAGCTGGATCTCCGCGGTGCGTTGGCGTTCGGCCGCGCGCAGCCAGTCCATCCAGTCGCCCAGCAGGCGCCGCGCCGCCTGGTGGCGGGCATCGTCAAGACGCAGCTCGGCCGCACGCACGCCGATATCGCCGATGCGGCGGTCCAGCGCGGCCTTGCCGGGCAGGCGGAACGTGCGGCTCAGGATCAGCTCGGTCTCGACGTAGCGCTGGTGCAGGCCAGGCTCGTCCACGTTGCGACGCAGGCGTGCGCCTTCAAGCTGGAATTCGTGCGGCCCCGCGGCCAATGCGCGGGCCCGCGCCTGCGCTGCGTCCAGGCGGGCGCGGGCGGCGGCGACATCGGGCTGCAGTTCAATCGCGTCATGCACCACATCGTGCGGTGGCAACCATTGCTGCGCGGGCGCTGCCGCGCTGACCAGCCACAGCAGGCCCAGCATCCATCGCTTCATCCCAGCCTCCCCATCGCCAGCACCGGCTCCAGCCACCAGCGCACGTCGTGTGCGTCCACTTCCTGCCGCAGCTTCGCCAGCACGCCATCCACCTGCGCCGGCGGCAGCAGCATCCACAGCACCCGACGCTCCACCCGCCCGCGCACCTGTTCGGCGGCGGAGGCGCGGGCGAAATCGCTGGAATGGCCTTCCGCCTGCAGCAGGGTGAACCCGGGCATCCCCGGCGTGGCCACCAGTGCCTCGGTCACCGCCTGTTCCAGATGCGGCGGGAACACCAGCACCAGCCGCACGGCAGCGTGGGCGTCTTCGATCATGGTCATGCGGCCTCCTTCTTCGCAGCGGCGATGCCATAGCGGCGGTACAGGATCGGCAGCAGCAGCAGGGTCAGCGCGGTGGAGGTCACCAGGCCGCCGATCACCACCACCGCCAGCGGGCGCTGGATCTCCGAACCGGGGCCGGTGGCCAGCAGCAGCGGGACCAGACCCAGCGCGGTGATGCTGGCGGTCATCAGCACCGGCCGCACGCGCTGCAATGCGCCACGGCGCACCACCTCCTGCAGCGGCAGGCCGGCGTCGTGCAGCTGGTTGAAGCAGGTCACCAGCACCAGGCCGTTGAGCACGGCGATGCCCAGCAGGGCGATGAACCCGACCGATGCCGGCACCGACAGGTACTGCCCCGACGCCCACAGCGCCAGCACGCCGCCGACCAGCGCGAACGGGATGTTGCCCAGGATCAGCAGCGCCTGGCGCAGCGAACCGAAGGTCATGAACAGCACCAGGAAGATCACCGCCAGCGCCACCGGCACCACCAGGCCCAGGCGGCGCGCGGCGCGCTGCTGGTTCTCGAACTGGCCGCCCCATTCCATGCGGTAGCCGGGCGGCAGGCGGACCTCGCGCGCCATCGCAGCCTTGGCGTCCTCGACGAACCCGACCAGGTCGCGACCGCCGACATTGGCCTGCACCAGCGCGTAGCGCGAGCCCTGCTCGCGGCCCACCTTCACCGGGCCATTGCCGGCGGCCAGCCGGGCCACCGCCGACAGCGGGATGTCGCTGCCGTCAGGCAGCGCCAGGCGCAGCAGCCGGAAGCGCTGCTCGGACAGACGCACCTCGTCGCCACCGCGCACCAGGATCGGCGTGCGCATCCCCGGCTCGATCACGGTGCCGGCGCGGATGCCGTCGATCTGGGCGCGCAGCTCGTCCTGCACGTCGGACACCGACAGGCCATGGCGGCCGGCCGCGACCGGGTCCACCACCACCTGCAGGTAATCGACACCCTCCACCGCCTGGGTGATCACGTCCTGCGCACCGGGCACCCGCCCCACCGCGGCGGCGGCCTGCTGGGCCAGCGCGCCCAGCACATCGAGGTCGGGGCCGAAGATCTTGATGGCAAGGTCACCGCGGCTGCCGGTGAGCATCTCGGACACGCGCATCTCGATCGGCTGGGTGAAGCCGATGTCGATACCGGGGAAGCCCCGCAGCACCTTGCGCAGTTCATCCACCAGCCAGTCCTTGTCGGCCACGCGCCAGTCCGACTTCGGGCGCAGCTTCAGGAACATGTCGGTCTCGTTGAGGCCCATCGGATCCAGGCCCAGCTCGTCCGAGCCGACGCGCGCCACCACGTGCTCCACTTCGGGCACCTGCGCCTTGATCGCGCGCTCCACCGCCAGGTCCAGGGCGGCGGAACGCTCCAGCGAAATCGCGGGCGACTTGGCGATCTGCACCAGGATGTCGCCCTCGTCCATGGTGGGCATGAAGCTCTTGCCAACACCCAGGTAGGCCGCCACGCCCAGCGCCAGCGCCACCAGCGCCGGCACCAGCGCCCGCTGCGGCCGCGCCAACACCGCATCCAGCAGCGGGCGGTACAGGCGGTCCACCTGCCGCATCAGCCACGGTTCGTGGTGCGCGTGCGAGCGCAGCAGCAGCGACGACAGCACCGGGATGAAGGTGAGGGACAGCAGCAGCGAGGCCGCCAGTGCGAACACGATGGTCAGCGCCACCGGCGCGAACAGCTTGCCTTCCAGCCCTTCCAGCGTGAGCAGCGGCAGGAAGGTCAGGGCGATGATCAGCATGCCCGCGGCCACCGGCACCGCCACCTCGCGGGTGGCATCGAACACGCGGTGCAGGCGCGGCAGGTGGGCGCCGCGCGCATCCGGCTGCAGCCGGGTCACGGTGTTCTCCACCACCACCACCGCGGCATCCACCAGCATGCCGATGGCGATCGCCAGCCCGCCCAGGCTCATCAGGTTGGCGGTCTGCCCGCTCAGCTGCATCAGCAGGAAGGTGAACAGCGCCGCCAGCGGCAGCATCAGCGACACCACCAGCGCCGCGCGCAGCTCGCCGAGGAACAGCAGCAGCAGCACGACCACCAGCACGGTGGCTTCCACCAGCGCGGAGCGCACCGTTTCCACCGCACGCTCGATCAGCTGGCTGCGGTTGTAGAACGGCACCACCCGCACGCCCGGCGGCAGGCTGGACGCCAGCGCCTGCAGGCGCGTCTCGGTGGCGTGCACCAGCTTGGAGGCATCGACGCCCCGCAGCGCCACCACGATGCCTTCCACCGCCTCGCCGCGGCCGTCGCGGGTGACCGCGCCGTAGCGCGTCATCGCCTCGGTGCGGACGCTGGCCACGTCGCGCACCCGCACCGGCGGCATGCCGGGCTTGAGCACCACGTTGCCGATGTCGGCGGCGTCCGCCAGTGCGCCTTCCACGCGCACGATCAACGCGTTCTCGCCGGCGCGCAGGCGGCCGGCGCCGTCGTTGCGGTTGTTGCGTTCCAGCGCGTCCACCAGATCGCGCAGGCGCAGGCCGTTGGCCAGCAGGCGGGCGCGGTCGGGCACCACCACGAACGACTTGACCTCGCCGCCGAGCGCGTTGACGTCGGCCACGCCGGGCACCGTGCGCAGCGCCGGGCGGATCGTCCAGTCCAGCAGGCTGCGCTTCTCCTGCAGGCTCAGGCCACCGCCCTCGATGGTGAACATGAAGACGTCCGACAGCGGCGTGGCGATCGGCGCCAGGCCACCGCCGACGTCGGCCGGCAGCACGCTGGTGACGTTGGCGTAGCGCTCGGCGACCTGTTGGCGCGCCCAGTAGATGTCGGTGCCCGGCGCGAAGTCCAGGGTGACGTCGGCAATGGCGTACTTGGCGGTGGAACGCAGCATCACCGCGCCCGGCACGCCCAGCAGCTCCATCTCCAGCGGCGCCACCACCCGGCTTTCCACTTCCTCCGGAGTCATGCCCGGCGCCTTCAGGATCAGCTTCACCTGGGTCGGCGAGATGTCCGGATAGGCATCGATCGGCAACTGCAGATAGGCGCGCAGGCCAGCGCCGGCCAGCGCCAGCACCGCCAGCAGCACCAGCAGCCGCTGGCGCAGGGAAAACGCGATCAGACGCGACAGCATGGGCCTACTCCGCCGCCGCCAGGGTCTTCAGCACGTTGCCGCCGGCCGCGGCCACCGGCACGCCGGCACGCAAGCCGGTGCCAATGACCACCGCGGTGCGACCGTCACCGCCCAGCTGGCGCACCGCCACGCGACGCCACGCGCCATCCTCGCGCACGAACAGCACCTGTCCCTTGCCCTCCTGCAGCACCGCGCTGGCCGGCACCGCCACCGCGCCTGCCGGGGCAGGCAGGCGCAGGGTGACATCCAGCTGTTGGCCCGGTAGCAGGCCGCTGCCGGGGTCCACCTGCGCGCGCACGCGCACGCTCTGCGCACCCGTATCGGCATCGCCACTCACGGCCGCCACGCGCGCCACGCCACCGCCAGGCAACGCCACTGTCTGGCCCACGCGCAGCTGCGCCGCCAACTCCATCGGCACCGCGAATTCCAGGTCCAGACGTTTGCCGGCAACCAGCGAAAAGGCCGGGGCCAGCGCCTCCAGCGCCTGCCCGGGGCGCACTTGGCGGCGCAGCACGCGGCCCGCCTGCGGCGCCAGCAGCTCGAATTCAGCCGCGGCGCCGCTGGGACGAAACTGCGCCAGCGCAGCGCTGGCCTGGCGCATGCTGGCGAGGGCCATCTGCGCGCGGGCGCGGCTCTCCTGCGCGCGGGCGGCGGGAATCAGGCCCTCCTGCTCCAGCAGGGTGTCACGGCGGGCCTGCTGCGCGGCGACGCCGGACTCCGCCTGCGCGCGCGCCAGATCGGCCTGGGCGGCAAGCAATTCGCGGCTCTGTACGCGCAGCATCGGCTGCCCGCGCTGCACCTGCTCGCCCTCGTCCACCAGCACGCGGGTGACCACGCCGGCATAGGGCAGGGTGACCTGGGTGCTGGATGCCAGCGGCATCGTGACTTCGGCCGGCAAGCCTGCCACCGGCACCGCGTCCGCTGCCGTGGCCGGCACTTCGCGCAGGCCCAGGTTGGCGGCCTGCGCGGCGCTGAGACGGATGCGACCCTCGGCATCGGCGCGAGGCGCCAAGGCCGCGTCGGCAGCGGGATCGGGGGCGCGCTGGCAGGCGGGCAGGCCCGGCAGGGCGAGGGCAACGGCGAGGACGAGCAGGCGTGGGCGCATGGCGGAGACGGCATCCGGCAGAAGGCGCCAGCCTGGCAAACCAAGCTTTTGGCTCGCTTAAGGCTGCCAGAGGCCCAGGCAACCTCCGAACACCCTGGAAATTTCTGTCGGCGATGGCGGGCGGACCACGCATCGCTCGCGCAAGCAATTGATGGGTGTGCGCCAAGCGCCCGGACAGGGGCTGGGCTTGGCATGGACTGACAACGCCAGAACGGCGTTGCCGGGACTTTTCCTAGAGTGCTGGGATCGGCCCCAATGCGGCCTCCAGCACACCATCGCGCAGGCGGAAGTCCAGAACCAGCCCCAGCGCCGCCGCCATTGCCAGCACTAACGCCAGACCCAGCCCGGCGTGGCGGACATCGGTGGCACGATTGCCGCGCCAGTGACGCTCGCCGAACCGGGCCACGTCGGCTTCGGCCAGGCCCGAAGCGCGGTTACGTACGCGCAGCCACCAGCCGGCACCGTCGGCGGACAGCGCCACCTCGACCGGCGTCCCCGGGTCGCCGTACTCCATCGCGTTGCGCAGCAGGTTGGCGGCGATGCGCTCCAGCATGCCGGCATCACAGACACCCCACGCCTCCTCCGGCACCTGCAGGGCCAGGCGCGCGGGGTCCAGCTCCTCGCCGCCGCTGGCTACCAGCGCGCGCAGCAGCGCCGCCAGATCCAACGGATCGGCCTGCGGTGGCTCCTGTCCGGATTCGAACCGGGCCAGCGCCAGCAGCGCCTCGATCCCGCGCTGCATGCGCGCATTGGCATCGCCCACGGTAGCCAACGCACGTCGCAGCGCGGCGGGGTCGCCGTCGCGACGCGCAAGCTCGGTGACGGCGGCGATTTCCGCCACCGGCGTGCGCAGTTCGTGGGCCACGCTGCGCGACAGCCGGCGCTCGCGTTCGGCCAAGCCCCAGGACGTGCGCAGTGCGGCGTGGGCCGCCTCGACAAACGGATGCAGCTCGCGCGGGGTGGTGGCCAGCGACCCCGGCTCTGGTGGTCCGTCGTGCGACAGCCGGCGCGCCTCGCGCGCCATGTGCACGAAGGCCTGGCGCACCAGCAGCAGACACAGCAGCACGGCCGCGATGACGGCCGCCAGCGTCCCGGCCAGCAGCACCGCGTGCATGCGCCGTTCGGTGCGGTCCCAGCTCTCCCGCTCGGTCGCCACCACCAGCCGGCTGCCGGCAAGATCACCGCTGGCCAACGTTTCCACCCGATAGCGACCGGCATGGCCATCGGGAAGCAGGATGTCGCCCTGCACGCCGGTGGGCGCGCGCAGCGGACGGTCGCCACTGTTCATCGATGCCGCCTGCAGCCGGCCACGGGCGTCGTAAATAGCGAAGAAGTCGGTGTGGCCGGCGATGTCCCAGGCCGGCAGCACCTCGTCCAGCGAATGCGCCCCCGCGCCCAGCTGGCGAACCAGCGCGCCGGTGCGTGCGGCCAGGAACTGGTCCAGCTGGCGGTACATCGCACGGTCCACCAGCACGTCCAGCACCAGGAACAGGCCGCCCAGCAGCAGGCCGATGGCCAGCACCAGCTGCCACGCCAGGCGCGTGCGCAGCGACCAGCCATGGGATTCAGTCGATCGCATAGCCGAAGCCCCGCCGGGTGTGGATGGGATCGGGCGCACCGGCCTTGGCCAGCTTGCTGCGCAGGGTGCTGACGATGACCTCCACCACCTTGTCGGACGCCTCGCTGGCGCTGTCGTAGAGGCGGTCGAAGATGGCCGCACGCGACAGCACCTTGCCGCGCTGGCGCAGCAGCAGCTCCAGCAGCGCGTACTCCTTCGGCGACAGATGCAGATCGGTGCCCTGCCAGCGCGCGCGGCGCGCATGCGGGTCCACCTGCAGCGCGTCCCATGCCAGCAGCGCGGTGCCGTCCTCGCGCGGGCGGCGGGCCAGCGCGCGGACCCGCGCCAGCAGTTCGTCCAGGGCGAACGGCTTGACCAGATAATCGTCCGCGCCGGCATCCAGCGCGGTAACGCGATCGGCCACGGTATCGCGCGCCGACAGCATCAGCACGCGGGTGGGCGCCCGCGAGGCGCGCAGCGCGCGCAGGACGCCCAAGCCATCCAGCCCCGGCAGCATCCAGTCCAGCACCAGCAGGTCATAGTCATGGGCGGCGAGGAAGCGCAGCGCGGCCGGGCCTTCCGCCGCGTGGTCGCAGGCATGGCCTTCAGCCGCCAGGGTGGCGCGCAGGCTATCCGCCAGCGCAGGCGAATCCTCGACGATCAGCAGCCGCATCGGCGTCGCGCCTGGGGAAAATCGTGCATGGGGCTCCTTCACATGCCAGCAGTCCAGCTCCGCATGCTACCGCCCTGCGGCCGCCCAGATCAGCGCAGCACGCACGTGGCGTCGACCACTTCCACGCCCTGCATCATGCCCAGCAGCGCGTCGAACCACGGCTTGTGCGACGCGCCGACCACGGCCAGCACGCGCGCGCCGGGGTGTTCGCGGAACGCGGCGCGCAAGTTGGCGACCCTATGCAGGTTGCGCGCCTCCCACCCGCCCAGGTACTGGCGGCCGAAGCACTGCGCCGACGGGCGCCAGGGTTGAAAGGCGTCAGTCCAGCACGCGGCAGAACACCGCCTTGAGGTAGCGCGATTCAGGCACCTGCGCCAGCCACGGGTGGTCCGGGCCGGCGCCGGCCACTTTGAGCACCTGTACGGTGCGGCCGGCATAGAACGCGGCGCGGCGCAGCATGTCGAGGAACTGCTCCTCGCTGACCAGGCCGGTGCAGCTGAAGGTGGCGAACAGGCCGCCGGGCTTCACCACGCCCAGCGCCAGCTTGTTCATGTCGAGGTACTTCTTCAGCGCGTTGATGACCTGCTCGCGGTCGCGGGTCATCTTGGCCGGGTCCAGGATCACCGCGTCGAAACGCTCGCCATTGAGGGCGGCGTCGCGCAACCACGGGAAGATGTCGGCCTGCACGAAGCGCGGCTTGCGGCTGCCGATCAGGGCGCTGTTGAGGTGCGCGTTCTGCTTGGCCAGCTCGATCACGGCCGGGTCGATATCGATACCCACCACCTCGGCCGCGCCGCGCGCCGCGGCATACACCGCAAAGCCGCCGGTGTTGCAGCACAGGTCCAGCACGCGCTTGCCTTCGACCTGCCGGCTCAGCCACTCGCGGTTCTCGCGCTGGTCGGCAAAAAAGCCGGTCTTGTGCGCGCCGGCCGGGTCGGCGCGGAACTTGATGCCGTGTTCGGTGACGATGGCCGGTTCGGTGCCCTGCGTGTCCTTGTAGTCGAAGCTTTCCTGCTTCTGCACGTGCTCGTCGGCGAAGCTGTGGAAACGGCAGCCGGGGAAGTGCTCGCGCAGCGCATCGAAGATGATGCTGCGGTGCCGCCACGCGCCGGCGCTGAAGAACTCGACCACGATCAGGTCGTCGTAGCGGTCCACCACCAGCCCACTGATGCCATCGCCCTCGCTGTGCACCACGCGCCAGGCGTTGCTGATTTCATCCAGCCGGAGGATCTCGCGGCGCAGCCGCACCGCCTC
This sequence comes from Thermomonas sp., assembly GCF_046293095.1. Classification (GTDB taxonomy): domain Bacteria; phylum Pseudomonadota; class Gammaproteobacteria; order Xanthomonadales; family Xanthomonadaceae; genus Thermomonas. The sequence goes on along the minus strand of NZ_JBKBPN010000004.1, from coordinate 243,238 downwards.
GCCGATCTTGCGCACGAACCAACCGGCATCCACCGGCACCTCCGGGTTGCGCTCGAGGATGCGCACGGCGATCCGCGAATGGCCGTTGTAGAAGCCACGGCCAATGAACGCGCCGTCCACGCCGACCACATCCACCACGCTACCCGGCTTGGGCCGCTGCGCGGGCTTCTCGACCAGGCGCTGGAAGATCCACGGATGGGTGGAGTTCCAGGCGTTCTTCAGACGGACGACGGGCAGGGGTTCGGCCATGGGGCGTTGACACACGGGTAACGGGAATCGGATATTGTCGCCCAAGAAGGGGAGTAACTCCGCGCGCGGTCGTCGTCATGACGGGCCAACTGTCCCAAAGACAGCGCCCCGGCGCCGCGGCAGGCCCACGGCCTGTGAGTGAGACCTTCGCCGAACGGCGAAGCGCGCTCCCTTTCCATGCGTCCCTGCATGGACGCCTCCGCCGGTCGAACGGAGCGCATTGCATGGAGACGATTGGAACCCCCTTTCTCTGGCTGGTATTCGGCCTGGTGGTGCTGGCCGCGCTGGTGGCCGACCTGGTGCTGATGCGCCACGGCGGGCCGCACAAGGTCACGTTCAAGGAAGCCGCCTGGTGGAGCCTCGGCTGGGTCGCACTGGCGCTGGCCTTCAACGCCTGGCTGTGGTGGGAGGCGGGACAGCGCTTCGGCGCCGCGGAAGGCGGGCGCATCGGCATGGAGTTTTTGACCGGCTACCTGGTCGAAAAAGCGCTGGCGGTCGACAACATCTTCGTGTTCCTGATGATTTTCAGCTACTTCGCGGTGCCAGAGATGCAACGCCAGCGCGCGCTGGTGATCGGCATCATCGGCGCCATCGTGCTGCGCGCGATCCTGATCTTCGCCGGCGCGCTGTTGCTGTCGAAGTTCCACTGGGTGCTGTATCTGTTCGGCGCCTTCCTGCTGCTGACCGGCATCAAGATGTGGCGTGCCGCGGGCGAGGAACCCGACCTTGACCGCAACCCGGTGCTGCGCTGGCTGACCGCGCACGTGCCATTCGTGCGCCGCTATGTGGGCAGCGCGCTGTGGATCGGTCAGGGCCGCCGCCGCAAGTTCACCCCGCTATTCATCGTGATCGCGATGATCGGCATCACCGACGTGATCTTCGCGGTGGATTCGATCCCGGCGATCTTTGCCATCACCACCGACCCGTTCATCGTGCTGACCTCCAACGTGTTCGCCGTGCTGGGCCTGCGCGCGATGTTCTTCCTGCTGCAGGGCATGGCCGACCGCTTCCACCTGCTGCCCTATGGCCTTGCGCTGGTGCTGGCCTTCATCGGTGCCAAGATGCTGCTGATCGACCTCTACAAGATCCCGATCCTGCTCTCGCTGGGCGCGGTGGCGGTCATCATCGGCACCACCATCGCACTCAGCCTGCTGCGGCCGAAGCCGGGGCACGCGCCGCCGGCCCCTTGAAGCCGGCGCGTGGCGTGACCACCTGATCGGGATGTCCGCTTCCTCCACCCGCGATGCCCAGCGCCAGGCCGACCGGGCACGCGTCCGCCGCGCGCTGAATGCCAGCTTGGGCGCCGCGTTGCTGCTGTGGGCCTGCTTCGCGGCGCAGCAGGGCTTCGACTGGACGTTCCTAGCGGTCACGCCACGCACCGCGGAGGGACTGCTCGGGCTGCTGGCGGCCCCTTTTTTACACGGCTCGGTGGCGCACGTGCTGGCCAATACCACCGCGCTGCTGCTGCTCGGCACGCTAGCCGGCACCGCCTACCCGAAGGCGACGCTGCGCGCGCTGCCGCTGCTCTGGCTGGGGTCTGGGCTGGGCGCCTGGCTGCTGGGCCAGCCCGGCTCGCACCACCTGGGCGCCAGCGGCGTGACCCACGGTCTGGGCTTTCTGGTGTTCACGCTGGGCCTGCTCCGCCGCGACCGCGCCGCGATCGCCGCCGGCATGATCGCGTTCCTGTTCTACGGCGGCATGTTGATGTCGGTACTGCCGCGCGAAGCCGGCGTGTCCTGGGAATCGCACCTGGGCGGCGCCTTGGCCGGCATCGTGGCCGCGATCCTGTTCCGCCGTAGAGACCCGCAGCCGCTACGGCCGAAGTACAGCTGGGAAATCGAGGAAGAGAGCGAAGCGGCGCAGGCGCGGGAACGCGCCGAGGCCGGCTTCGAAACATACGAACTGCGCGCCCCGGACGATGTCCCGGTGCTGTGGCAGCGCACGCCGCCATCGGCCGAGGCGACGGTGTTGCCGTTCCGGCGCCCCTCCGGCCATGATCCCGGCGGCGCGGCGGAAGGCCCCCGATTGGATACCAACAGGTAGGAATTTTCTGAAATCCGCGTCGGTGTTTTCCGTGTGCATCAGCGCCAATACCCTGTCACTGGGCCTGGAAGCGCGTTTCTGAGCACCCCGCCAGCAGTGACGCCACGACTGCCGCCGCAAGGCGGCAGTCGTATTTTCAAAGCCGAGCAGGTGCTATTTCCCCGCCAGCACCACTGCCCCCAGCTGGCGGTCATGCCAGCGCGACAACAGCAGCAGGGACGTGGCCGCACCGCACAGGCACAGGAACATGTCCCATTGCGTATCCCAGACATCGCCCTGGGTGGCGAGGAACGCATCGGCGTCAGCACCATAGATCAATGCCGACCACCATTCGATCAGTTCGAAGAACGCCGAAAAGCTGAGGCACGCCGCCAGCACCAGGTACACCAGCCAGCCGCCGCGGCGTAGCGGCGTCAGCCGCAGCAGCAGCTCGCGCGCCAGGATGGCGGGGACGAAGCCCTGCATCCAGTGGCCCACGCGGTCCCAGGGGTTGCGGGTGGTGTCCAGCAGATCCTGCAGCCAGAACCCAAGCGGCGTTTTCGCATAGGTGTAGGCGCCGCCATGGATCAGCACCAGCGCATGCAGCGCCAACAGCCAGCACAGCAACCGGGTCAGCGGGAAGTGCGGCCAGCGCCACGCAATCAGCGCCAGGCCAACCATCGCCCATACCGTTTCCAACACCCAGGTCAGCCGATCGGTGGCGATGGCCAGCGACACCGCGAGGGCTAGCACCACGCCACCAGCCAGCAGCCAGCGTTCGATGCGGGTGGGTGGAATGGCAACAGGATGTGGGTGGCGGGTCATGCACGGATGCTAGCGCACGATTCCGCCGCGGTTGCGGTTGCGCGCCGTAAGCTTTGCCGTCTTTTCCCATACCCATCATTCACACCTGCCATGCGCCGCATCGTCGCCCTTGTCTGCTCCGCCGTTCTGCTGGCGGCCTGTGCCAGCGCCCCCGCGCCAGCGCCGGCGCCTGCTCCGCCGCCAACCAAGGTCGAGATCAAACCCATCAAGGTGGGGCTGGCGTTGGGAGGTGGGGCCGCCAAGGGCTTTGCCCACATCGGCGTGATCAAGATGCTGGAGGCCAACGGCATCCAGCCGGTGGTGGTGGCCGGGACCAGCGCTGGCAGCGTGGTGGGCGCGCTGTATGCCGGCGGCATGGATGCCTATGCCCTGCAGCAAAACGCCTTCGAACTGGATGAGTCCCGCATCCGCGATGTCAGCCTGTTTTCCGGCGGGCTGGTCAAAGGGCAGAAACTGCAGGAGTACGTCAACCAGTTGCTGGGCAACCGCCCCTTCGAAAAGCTGAAGAAACCCTTTGCCGCCGTCGCGACCCGGCTGGAGGACGGCCAGCGCACGGTGTTCGTGCGCGGCAACGTCGGCCAGGCGGTGCGCGCGTCCAGCTCGATTCCGGGGGTGTTCGAGGCAGTCAGCATCGGCAAGCACCATTACGTCGATGGCGGCGTGGTCAGCCCGGTGCCGGTGGACGCCGCGCGCGAGCTGGGTGCCGATTTCGTCATCGCGGTAGATATCTCCACCAAGGCCACCGGCAGCGCGGATCCCTCCAGCCTGCTGGGCAACATCAACCGCAGCATCGCGATCATGGGGCAGAAGCTGGGCGCCGCCGAACTGGCGCGGGCCGACATCGTGATCCGTCCCGCGGTGAACGACATCGGCGCTGCCGATTTCGACCAGAAAAACCGCGCCATCCTGGAAGGCGAGCGCGCCGCGCAGGCCGCCCTGCCGCAGATCCGCGCAAAGCTCGCCGCCCTGCAGGCACAGCGCCTGGCGCAGGCCCGCCAGGCCGCAGAGAGCAAGGCGGCAGCGCAACGAGAGGCCGAGCGCAAGGCGCGCTGCGCGCAGCAGACCGGCCTGCTGGACAAGCTGCGCCGCGATGCGGACTGCCGCGCCGACTGACCGGGCTTACGCTTCGCCGGCCAGCGGCAATGCCTGCGCGCGCTTGACCGTGCGCAGCACGAAGCTGGTGTTGACGTCGGCCACTTCGGCCTGCGCCAGCAGCTTGTCCAGCAGGAAGCGGGAGAAGTGCTCCAGATCGCGCACCACCACGTGCAGCAGGTAATCCATGTCGCCGGTCAGCGCGTGGCAGGCCACGATCTCCGCCCAGCCGTTGACCTGTTCGGCGAACACCGCGATGCGGGCGGCGTCGTGGCTCTTCAGCTGCACGCGCACGAACGCCTGCAGACCAAGCCCCAGCTTCTCCGGGTCAACCTCGGCGCGATAGCCGGCAATCACGCCCTCGCGCTCCAGCCGCTGCACCCGGCGCAGGCAGGCCGAGGGCGACAGGTGCACGCGTTCGGCCAGCTCGGCGTTGGTCTGGCGGCCGGCCCGCTGGAGTTCCGCCAGCAGCAACAGATCAATGCGATCGAGCGTCGTCTTTGTCATTTTTTCCCACTGGATCCACTAATGACGCAATAATTTTGCGCTCATTCGCAATATCCACGCAAGAACGCAGACATCTTGCGCCGGTTGGCGCTTACGCTGGGTCATCACTCTGGTTGCCCCCTTTCGCCATGTCCGCTCTGCCCACCCCGCGCCGCCTCGAAAACATCCAGACCGACCGGGGCTCGGTGCCCGTGTACGCCACCGGCACGGTGGAGCAGCCTTGGGACAGCTACACCGAGGCCGATCACGCGGTGTGGCGGCAGCTGTACGCGCGCCAGCAGGCGCTGCTGCCCGGTCGCGCCTGCGACGCTTTCCTGCAGGCGCAGGCGCGGATGCGGATGCCGTCAGACCGGATTCCGAAGTTCTCCGATCTCAATGAAATCCTCGGTGCCGCCACCGGCTGGCAGATCGTGGCGGTGGAAGGGCTGCTGCCGGAGCTGGACTTCTTCACCCACCTGGCCAACCGCCGATTCCCGGTGAGCTGGTGGATCCGCCGACCCGACCAGATCGACTACATCGAGGAGCCGGACCTCTTCCACGACCTGTTCGGCCACGTGCCGCTGCTGATGGATCCGATGTTCGCCGATTACCTGCAGGCCTACGGCCGGGGCGGGGTGAAGGCGCACGGCATCGGCCCGGACGCACTGATGCAGCTGGCGCGGCTGTACTGGTACACGGTGGAGTTCGGCCTGATCCGGCAAGCCGACGGGCTGCGCATCTACGGCGCCGGCATCGTCAGCTCCAAGGGCGAGTCGATCTACTGCCTGGAGAGTGCCGCGCCCAACCGGATCGGCTTCGACCTGGAGCGGGTGATGCGCACGCGCTACCGCATCGACACCTACCAGAAGACGTACTTCGTCATCGACAGCTTCGAGCAGCTGATGGACGCGACGCGGCCCGACTTCGCCCCGATCTACGCCCGCCTGACCGGACAGGACACGATCCCGGCAGACGCCGTGCTGGCCACCGACACCGTCCTCCAACGCGGCAACGGCGGCGCCTGACGCCCGGGCCACGCCGGCATCGGCGACAATGGCGGCTTCGTCCCCGCCGAGGCCGTGCCCGTGACGCAAGCCCAGATTTCGCTGACCCGCTTCCTCATCGAAGAACAGCGTGCCGACCGCATCAACCCCGAGTTGCGCCTGCTGGTGGAAGTGGTGGCACGCGCCTGCAAGCGCATCTCGATTGCGGTGGGCAAGGGCGCGCTGGGCGGCGTGCTGGGCGACGCCGGCGAGGCCGGGCAGGCCAGCATCAACGTGCAGGGCGAGGCGCAGAAGAAGCTGGACGTCATCGCCAACGACGTGCTGCTGGAAGCCAACGCGTGGGGTGGCCATCTGGCCGGGCTGGCGTCGGAGGAGATGGACCACAGCCAGCCGATTCCGGACGTCTATCCGCGCGGCAACTACCTGCTGCTGTTCGATCCGCTGGACGGCAGCTCCAACATCGACGTCAACGTCTCGGTGGGCACCATCTTCTCGGTGCTGCGCTGCCCGGAGGGCGTGACCACGCCGGAGGACGCACACTTCCTGCAGCCCGGCACCGCGCAGGTCGCGGCCGGTTACTGCGTGTACGGTCCGCAGACCACGCTGGTCCTCACCGTCGGCCACGGCACCCACGCCTTCACCCTGGACCGCGAGGTCGGCAGCTTCATGCTGACCACCCGCGGCATGCGCATCCCGGAGGAAACCCGGGAATTCGCGGTCAACATGTCCAACCAGCGCTTCTGGGAACCGCCGATGCAGCGCTACGTCGGTGACCTGCTGCTGGGCAAGGACGGGCCGCGCGGCAAGGACTTCAACATGCGCTGGATCGCCTCGATGGTGGCCGACGTGCACCGCATCCTCACCCGCGGCGGCATCTTCAGCTATCCGCTGGACAGCAAGTGCGCGCCCAAGGGTGGCAAGCTGCGGCTGATGTACGAGGCCAACCCGATGAGCCTGCTGGTGGAACAGGCCGGCGGCGCCGCCAGCACCGGCCGCCAGCGCATGCTGGAGGTCCAGCCCAGCGGCCTGCACCAGCGGGTACCGGTATTCCTGGGTTCGAAAGCGGAAGTGGAGGCCGCGGAGGCCTACCACCGCGCCCATGACGCCGCATTGGCCTGAGTGGACACTCCGGCAGCACGCCTTGACGGCGCCTGCGGCAGAATGCCTCCATGCACCTTGACCCGCACCTGTGGCCCCCCCTCGCCTTCGGCCTAATCCTGGCAGGCGGCCTGTATCTGTTCATCAGCGAGAAGCTGCGGGTCGACGTGACCGCGATGCTGATCCTGCTGGCGCTGGTGTTGACCGGCGTCCTGAGCGACAAGCAGGCGCTGTCGGGGTTCTCCAGCGAACCGGCCATCATCGTGGCGGCGGTGTTCGTCATTTCCGGCGCCCTCGGCGCCACCGGCATCAGCGAGAAGCTCGGTCGTTGGGTGGAGCGTGCGTCAGGCAACCACGAGTGGCGCACCATCGCGGTGGTCATGCCGATGGTGGCGTTGCTGGCCTCGTTCACCCACCACGTGATGGTCACCGCGATGATGCTGCCGCTGCTGCTGCGGCATGCGCGCAATCGCCGCCTGCCGGCTTCACGCCTGCTGATGCCGATGTCGCTGGCGGCCTCGCTGGGCACCACGTTGACCCTGTTCAGCGCGCCGGCTTTCCTGCTGGCCAACGACATGCTGGTGCGTGCCGGCGCCGAAGGGCTGGGGATTTTCTCGATCACGCCGATCGGCATTGCGCTGGTGCTGGTGGGCACCGCCTACATGCTGCTGACCCGCTGGCTGCTGCCCAAGCACAGTGGCGAACAGAACGAGGATGACTACCTGCGCCTGGACCGTTACCGCACCGAGCTGGTGGTGGTGAAGGACGGCCATTGGTGCACGCGCCCCTTGGCCGAGCTGCAGAAAGCATTGGGCGAACGTTTCCGCCTGCTGGGCTGGCTGCGTGACGGCGTGCGTCGTGACGACCTGGGCGCCAGCAGCCCGCTGCTGGCCGGCGACGTGCTGCTGGTGGAGGCAGCGGCCGACGAACTGATGTCGCTGCACGAGGATGTCGGCCTCGACCTCAATGCCGTTGCCCGCTTCGGCGGTCTGGCCAGCGGCGATGGCAAAACGCAGCTGGTACAGGCCGTGGTGGCGCCGGGTTCGGAATTCATTGGCCGCAGCATCCGTGAACTGGATTTCGCCCGCCGCTTCCACACCGTGATCGCCGGCCTGTGGCGGCGCGGCGAGCAGATGGCCGACCGGCTGTCCGACGCACGCCTGCGCGAAGGCGACCTGCTGGTGCTGTGGGGGCGGCCTGCGCGCTTCGCGGAACTGGCCGCACACCACGGCTTCTTGATGTTGGTGCCGTTTGCGGGTGAGGCCAAGCGGCGCCTGCGCGCGCCGCTGGCGCTGGCCATCCTGGGCCTGACCGTGCTGGCCGCCGCCACCGAATGGCTGTCGCCGCCATTGGCGTTCCTGGCCGGAGCAGTGGCCATGGTGGCGACCCGCTGCATCGACGTGGAACAGGCGTACCGCGGCATCGACGTGCGTATCTTCGTGATGATCGCAGGCGTCATCCCGCTGGGCATCGCAATGGAACAAACCGGCACCGCCGCGCTGCTGGCGCAGTGGCTGTCCCATTTCATCGAACACTGGTCGCCGCTGGCGATCCTGCTGGTGATGTTCTCGCTGGCGGCGCTGCTGACCCAGGTGATGAGCGATGCCGCCACCACCGCGTTGCTGGGCCCGATCTCGATCGCCACCGCGCAGGTCTTGGACCTGCCGCCAGCACCTTTCGTGGTCTGTACGGCGCTGGGTGCGGTGGTTGCCTTCCTGACCCCCATCGGCCATCACGGCAACCTGCTGATCCTGCGTCCCGGCCAGTACCGGTTCGGCGATTTCCTGCGTATCGGCCTGCCGCTGACCGTGCTGATCGGCCTGGTCAGCGCCTGGATGGCCCGTTGGCTGTGGATGGGCGGGCCGCTGCTGCCCATCCCCGGCTGAGCGCTCAGAACAACTCGCCCTGCGGCGAGTCCGGCTGTGGCCGCACGAACAGGTCGGTACGCAAGGGCGGCAGCGCGCCGTAACCGCATCTGCGACGCGCCTTGGCAAAACGCAGGGCGATCAGGTCGGCGAACGGCCCTTCGCCGCGCATGCGGGTACCGAATGCGCTGTCATAGTCCTTGCCGCCGCGCATCTGCCGGAGCAGGCTCATCACGTGGGCGGCGCGGTCCGGATAGTGCAGGCGCAACCATTCGCGCCAGATATCCTTCAACTCGTGCGGCAAGCGCAGCAACACGTAGCTCGCGGACTGCGCACCGGCCTCGCGCGCCGCGGCCAGGATGCGCTCGAGATGCGCGTCGGTGATCGCCGGGATCACCGGCGCCACCAGCACGCCCACCGGTACGCCCGCTTCGCGCAGCGCCGAGATCAATTTCAATCGCGTGTGCGGCGCGGCGGCACGCGGTTCCAGCGCGGCCGACAGCCCGTTGTCCAGCGTGGTGACCGAGACGTAGACGCTGGCCAACCCGTCCCGCGCCAGCGCGGCCAGCAGGTCGAGGTCGCGCAGCAGCGCGCTGCCTTTGGTGACGATGCTGAGCGGATGGCGGGTTTCCCGCAGCACCTCCAGGCAGGCACGGCTGATGCTGTAGCGGCGCTCGATCGGCTGCCAACCGTCGGTGTTGATGCCCAGTGCGATGGGCGCAGGCACGTAACCCGGCTTGGCAAGCTCGGCGCGCAACAACTCGGCCGCGTTGGTCTTGGCGAACAGCCTGGTTTCGAAATCCAGCCCCGGCGACAGGTTCAGGTAGGCATGCGATGGGCGCGCAAAGCAATAGACGCAGCCGTGCTCGCAACCGCGATAAGGGTTGACCGACTGCGAGAAACCGATGTCCGGCGAAGCGTTGCGGCTGATGATGCGGCGCGCGCGCTCCTCGGCGACCTGCGTGCGCAGTGCCGGCGCTTCCGCCAGCGCGTCGTACACCGAGCCCCAGCCATCGTCTTCGCCAACCTGCGCGCGCGTTTCAAAGCGTCCCGCAACCCAAGAGGCGGCACCACGGCCGCGGACGGGTGCCTGCACGCGCCGGGCATCCTCCCCGGGCGAGGGTGGAATGGATGCAATCTCCATCCGCGCAGCCTACGCTGTGGCCGTCGCACGTGCCGCGACCAAGGACGCCACCCATGCCCGGCTTCACCCCCCTCTGGGACGCCCTGCTTGCGATCCCCCATCTGAAAACATGGCTGTTCGCGGGCTGGTTGCTGTATTTCCTCTGGCTGGGCGGCTGGATCCTGCTGCAGAAACGCGAACCGGTGGCCACGCTGAGCTGGCTGATCAGCCTGGCGGCGCTGCCCTACCTCGGCTTTTTGGTCTATTACTTCTTCGGACCGCAGCGGATCAAGCGTCATCGTGCCCGGCGCCGGCGCCACCATGCCGTGCTCTACCCGGACACAGGCGGGCAGGAAAGCGTCGAGCTGCGCACCCTGGCGCATGCCACCACCGGCCTTGCACCCAGCACCGCACGCGACGTGCGCCTGCTGGTGGACGGCGGCAACACATACCCCGCGTTGCTGGAGGCCATCGCGGGGGCGCACGACCACATCCATCTGGAGTACTACATCTACAACCCCGACCGTACCGGCAGCGCCCTGCTCAACGCGCTAGTCGAGCGCGCCCGGGCCGGGGTGAAGGTCCGCCTGCTGCTGGACGCAATCGGCTCCAGCCGTGCCAAAGCCCGTTTTTTCGCTCCGTTGCTGGCAGCCGGCGGCGAGCTGGCTTGGTTCCATCCAGTGCGTCCGTGGATGCTCTGGAAACGGCCCTGGATGAACCTGCGCACCCATCGGAAGCTGGTGGTCATCGATGGCGCGGTCGGCTTCCTCGGCGGCATCAACATCACCGATGAAGAAGACGAGCGGTTGCGCCCCGATGCCTATCGCGACCTGCATCTTCGGGTGGAAGGCGACATCGTCCGCTCCCTGCAGGAAGTATTCGTCGAAGACTGGGCCTATGCCACGCAGCGCAAGGACTTCATCGGCGACGTGGCGCGGGCGATGCCGCCAGCGCAGGTGGGCCCGATCCGTTCCCAGCTGCTCACCTCGGGGCCGGATTCGCCGTGGGAGGCGATCCATCGGGTGCAGGTCAGCGCCATCCACGCCGCCAACCGGCGCGTCTGGTTGTCCACACCTTACTTTGTCCCCGGCGAGGCTGCGATGATGGCGCTGACTTCGGCGGCACTGGGCGGGCTGGACGTGCGCCTGCTGGTGCCGAGAACCAGCGACAGCCGTCTGGTCACCTGGTGCATGCGCTCCTACTACGACGAGCTGCTGGCCGCTGGGGTGAAGGTCTACGAATACGGCCCGCGCATGCTACACAGCAAGACACTGCTGGTTGACGACCAGCTGGCGATCATCGGCAGCGCCAACTTCGACCACCGCAGCTTTCGGCTCAACTTCGAGGCCTCGCTACTGTTCGAGGATGCCGCCGTTGCCGCCACATTGGCAGCGCTGGTGGAGGGCGAATTCGCTTTCGCCCCGCGGGTGCGCGCCGACCGCAACCGGCCCCTGTTCACGGCCCGGTTGCCCGAAGCCCTGGCGCGCCTGATGGCCCCCCTGCTGTAAGCCACGCCGCGGCGTAAACTGCGCAGGTCCGATCCGGAGCCGCGCGCATGCACTGGTTGTTCCTGCTGCTGGCCATCGCCGCCATGGCCCTTGCCTTTATCACCACCTCGGTCGGCGTGCTGGCCGGCTGCCTGCTGGCGGCACTGGTGTTCTTCATTCTGTGGGTGCTGGGTCTGTACCAGGCGCGGGTCGCCGGAAGTGGGCGCGATGCAAGCGCGATGCTTGACCCGGCCGAACTGCGCCGATTGCGCGAACAGGCACAAGCGCGCCAGCAGGACCGCGACGCCTCCGGCCCCGCGACATGACCGCGCTCAGCGTCAACCTCAACAAGATCGCCGTCCTGCGCAACTCACGCGGCGGGCGCGATCCCGATGTCGTCGCTGCCGGCGTTGCCTGCCTAGATGCGGGTGCACACGGGTTGACCGTGCATCCGCGTCCTGATGGCCGTCATATCCGCACCGACGACGTGCATGCGCTGGGTGCGCTGTGCGCTGCCCGCGGCGTCGAGTTCAATGTGGAAGGCAATCCCTTCGCAGCGCCCCGGCCCGGCTATCCCGGGCTGCTGGCGCTGTGCGAGGCGGTTCGCCCCGCGCAGGTGACGCTGGTTCCTGATGGCGATGGCCAGCTGACCTCCGACCATGGCTTCGATTTCGCCCGGGACGGTGCGGCCCTACGTCCGCTCATCGCCGCGTTCAAGGCGCTGGGTTGCCGGGTCAGCGTATTCGTCGACGTGGGGGATCCTGCGGTCGGGCAGGCGGCGGCGGTGGGTGCCGATCGCGTCGAGCTCTACACCGGGCCGTACGCGGCCGCCTACGCTGCCGGCACGCCGGAGACCGCCTTGGCAGCGGCGGCGGATACGGCACGACGCGCCCAATCGGCCGGCCTGCAGGTCAACGCCGGCCACGACCTGAGCCAGGCCAATCTTGCGGCGTTCCTCGCCGCGGTGCCCAACGTGCGCGAGGTGTCGATCGGCCATGCGCTGATTGGCGAAGCGCTGTACGCGGGCCTGGATGCGACCGTGCGTGCTTACCGTCGCATCGTTGACGCGGCGCGCCCCGCTGGCTGAGCCCATCTGGGCAGCTTGTCTTGACTGGCGACGGCGCCCGGTCTTCCAACGGGATGCCGGCCCACTGGAACAGCCGGCCCGGTATTGGCTTCCGCCAACCCCTTGCACAAAAAAACGCCGCCCGGAGGCGGCGTTTCGTCATCCACGACGTGCCCTGAAAGCCAGGGCCTGAATTGCTTATTTCTGGACGAAGCCGATCTTCATCATCTCGGCGTTCTTGGCGGCCGCCAGCACCTTGGCCAACACGCCGTACTCCGCTGATTCGTTGGTGTCGATCTGCAGTTCCGGCTGGTTGGTGGGATCGCGGGCGACTTCCTCTTCCATCATCTTCTGCAGCGCGCTGACCGGCGTCGGCGAGTTGTTCCAGAAGACCTGGCCCGAGGCGTCGATCCGCAGTTCGATCGGATCCGGCGGTTCCTTCGGATTCTCCGGCGGCTTGTCCGTCTTCTGCGGCAGGTCGACATCGACCGGCACCGACTGGATCGGCATCGTCACCATGAAGATGATGAGCAGCACCAGCATCACGTCGATCAGCGGCGTGACGTTGATGTCCGCCATCGCGCCTGCACTGGCTTTGGCAAAGGCCATCTTGCGTTCTCCTTACTGCCCTTTCTTGGGCGGCGTGGTGATGAAGCCGACCTTCGCCATGCCCTGCGCCTGCGCGATCTTGACGACCTCGTTGATCAACCGGTACGGCGTGGTCTTGTCGCCACGGATCTGCACCGGCGGCTGCGGGGTCTTCTGCGCCTCGACCGACAGGCGGCTTTCGATCGCCTGCCGGGTCGTGGGCTCGTCGTTGAGGAAAAGCTCGCCCGCTTCGGTCACTGAAATAGTGATCGGCGGAACTTGCTGCTTCTTCTCTTCCTTTTTCAGGACCACCGCTTCCGGCAGCTGCACCTTGACCTTGTGGTTCATCAGCGGCGTGGTGATCATGAAGATGATCAGCAGGACCAACATCACGTCCACGAGGGGCGTGACGTTGATTTCGGCCATCGGCGCGCCGTCTTCCTTGTTACCGACACTTACTGCCATGGTCAGGGGCCTCCGTCAGAATAGCTGCTCGCAAAGGCGATCAGCGCTTGCCGCTCGCGTCGCCGACGCGAGCGCCGGTGGCGAAGAAGTCGTGCAGGTCGTGCGCGAAGGTGTCGAACTGGTTGTTGGTGATGCGGTTCGCGCGCACAAAGGCGTTGTACGCCAGCAGCGCCGGGATCGCCACGAACAGACCAATCGCGGTCATGATCAGCGCCTCGCCCACTGGGCCGGCCACCGCGGAGATCGAGGCGTCGCCCGACGAACCGATCTTGATCAGCGCGTGGTAGATGCCCCACACGGTACCCAGCAGGCCGACGAACGGAGCCGAGGAACCGGTGGTCGCCAGCACGGTCAGGCCGGACTCCAGGTTCAGCGACTCGCGGGTCACGGCCTGGCGCAGGGCACGGTCGACGAACTCGGAGCGGTTCAGCGACTCGGCCAGCTTGGAACCGTCGTGGCGGGAGTGGTGCGCGGCGGCCTGAGCGGCATCGAGCGCGATCTTGGAGAAGGGCTCCCACTTGGGCTGCTCTTCCATGAAGCGGATCGCGTCCTGCGCGTTCGGGGTTTCCCAGAACGTATTGACGACGCGATCGGCGCGGCTGCGCAGACGCATGTTCTTGATGAAGTTCATGATGATCCAGTACCAGGACATCACGGACATGATGCTCAAGGTCAGGAACACGATCCAGCCGACGATGTCGAAGTTCTGGATCAGATGGTCAAAGCCCATCTGCTGCAGCGCGGCGGCGTTGTTGCCTCCGGCGGCGGCAGGTGCGGCGGCAGCAGTTTCTTGCAACATACGCTTACCCTTGGATGTCGTGGATGAAGTGGTTCAAGAGAGTGTGACGCGGGGGTGGAACGGTTGGAGCGGTACAGCGGTTACAGCTTGAATTCGACCGGGACGCGAACGCGACTGGCAACTTTCTGGCCGTTCTTGACCTCGGGGTTGAACCGCCAGCGCTTGGCGGCGGTGACCGCGGCGCGGTCCAGGTTGCGGTTGCCGCTGGACTTCTCGACCTCGACGTCCAGCACGCCGCCGTTGGCGTCGATGCTCACGATAAGGATCGTGGTGCCCTGGATGCCGCGGCGCTGTTCCTCCGGCGGATAGCGCGGCGGATTCATGGCGCGCGAGGACGGATCGACGCTGGAGCCGATATCCGGAACCGAGGCCGGCGGCGATGGCGGCGACGGCGGCGGTGCGGCCACGTCAACGGCGCGGGACTCGCTCAGCACGACAGGCGGATCTTCCGGCGGCGGCGGCACCGGGCTGGGCCGCGGCGGCGACAGCGTCTTCGGCGGCGTGGTCAGCGGCTTGGGCTGCTCCGGCGGCGGCGGCGGCGGCGGCGGCGGCGGGGGCGGCGGCTCGATGAAGGTGACGCTCACCACGTCGTTCTTCTCGACCTCCTGGGCCGGCGGCGACAACGGCGCCAGCAGCATGAGCAGCGCGGCCGCATGCAGGGCGATGGCGAAGCTGAAGCCGGCGATACGCGGCCAGCTAAGGCCGCTTTCACGGCTGTCATTCTTCTCGATGTAGGCGAGATGTTCCGTCATGCGCACGGCTCTGCTGTGGGGGGCCCCGATCGCTGCGACCGGGGCGGATTACGATGCAGCCTGAAGGCCGCAGGAATCCCCTAGTGTATACCAATTACCCCGGCTTGTTCCAAGCAAAGGATCCGATGTAAGCGGCAAACTGCGCACTGCGTCTCAGCGCGCCAAGATGCGGTTGGCGTCTTCGGGTTTCTTCACACCCTTCGCAAGCGCCTGCTTGGCGGCCTCCTTGGCTTCCGCCTTCTTGCCCGCGTAGTCCAGCACCTTGGCAAGATTGAGGTAGGCCTCGCCGTCGGCGGCCATCGGCGCGGCGCGCTTGTAGAGTTCGATCGCCAGCGGGATCTTGTCGTCCATGTAGGCGTTCTGGGCCAGCACCTGATAGTCGCGGGACAACTCCGGACCCGGCTGCAGGATGCCCTTCGCGACGCCGTCCTCCATCACCTTCTGCGCGTCGTTCCAGCGCTGTGCGTTCATGTAGCCAACGTAGAGCGCACGCAGTTCGCGCGGTTCTGCGAGCATGCCGCGCTTGTAGGCACTTTCCAGCAGGGTGTTGGCCTCATCAAACTTGTCGGCGCCCTGCAGCGCTGCGACCGCGTTCATCAGCAGGCGCTTGTCGTCGGGATTCTTCGCCACGAGCTGCTTGTAGATCGTGGCGGCTTCGTCGTGGCGATCCATGCCGGCCAGGATGCCGGCACGAAGCGCCTGATGCTCCGGCTTCTCCGAGCGGGTTTCGGCCAGGAACCGGTCGATGGTCTTCAGTGCGTCGGCATAGCGCTCCTCGCCGTACTGGATGACCGCCAGGTTGAACATCGTCGAGTAGTGGCCGTCGTTGTCCAACCCATTGGCGTCCAGCGCCTTGGCGAAATAATCGGCGGCCTTGGCCTGGTCCTGCATGTTGGCGGCGGCATTGCCGGCCACCGAATACGCGAAGGATTTCTCGTAGGCCCCCGCCATGGGCATGGCGGCGATTTCCTCGGCCTTGGCGATGGCGCCGGCCCAATCATCCTTCTCGAACAGGGCCTGGAGGTTTTGCAGCGGCTTGATGGTCTTCGGGGACGCCTTCGCATCCGGGGACTGGCGCGTTGCGTTGGGATAGAGCGCCGGCTTTGCTTCCTGCGCTTGCTCCGTTTTCTGACCCTTGCCCAGCTCCGCGAGCCGGCGGGCGCGCTCTTCGCGCATGCTGGTGGCTTGGGGGCCGGCGTGAACAACCGGGGCCAAGGTGAGCACGCCAAGGGCGGTGGCCAAGGCGATGGTCAGCGGGCGGCGGGACTGCTGGGTCATGGGGATTCCTCGGAGGCCGGAAGGCCGCGACAGGCGCGGCGAGATGCGGAAACGTAGCAGAAAGTGAAGGGTACCGGCGTATGCCGATCTTCACCCGTTCAACTGCAGTGCGGGCTGCGTCCCTGCGCGCGGGCCGCCTGCAGGGTGGGTACCAGTCCGGCTGCCCGCGCCTCCAGCTCGCGCAGGCGCGATTCCGGATCCGGGTGGGTGGACAGCCACCGCGGCGGGCGCGCGCCGCCAGCGGATGCCATGTTGCGCCAAAGCGCAACGGCGCCTTCAGGGTCGAAACCGGCCTTGGCCATCAGCGCCTGCCCGACCACGTCGGCTTCCGACTCCTGCACGCGCGAGTTCGGCAGCAGGAAGACACCCTCCAGCACGGCGCCCCCCAGCTGGCCGGTGGTCTGTTGTGCGGCATCGCCGTAGCGGGAGCCAGCCAGGGCACCGGCCACACCAAGCCCGGCCTGCGCCAGCACTTGCCGGGTCACTCGTTCGTCGTGATGGCGGGAGATGACATGGCCGATTTCGTGGGCCAGAACCGCAGCCAGTTGGTCCTGGTCCTTGGCAACCCGGAAGATGCCGGTGTACACGCCGATCTTGCCACCCGGCAGCGCCCACGCATTGGCCTCGTCCTTCTGGAATACCGCATAGTCCCAGCGCACCGCATTCCACGGCGGCGGCAGTTGCGCCGCCAGTGCGTGCACCACGCAACCCACGGTGGCATTGAGCCGCGCGTCCTTGCTCAGCGGGGTCTCCGCCTTGGCCTGGGAGAACGCCTGCAGGCCCATCTGGTCCAGCTCCGCCTGGGACACCGCACCCACATATTGGGTGCGCCCGGTCGGGGAGGTCGTGGTGACGCAGGCCACCAGCGAGAGCGTGAACGCTATGCCTGCTGCAAGAGGCTTGATCTGCATGGTGTCCTCCGATCCCGCGAGACAATGTCGTTGTAACCGCTACCTGCTGAAAGCCGCGTCAAGCCG
This sequence comes from Thermomonas sp., assembly GCF_046293095.1. GTDB lineage: Bacteria > Pseudomonadota > Gammaproteobacteria > Xanthomonadales > Xanthomonadaceae > Thermomonas. Next base: position 226,062 of record NZ_JBKBPN010000004.1, on the reverse strand, counting down.
GGCGCGGGTCAAACGTCCAGATTGGCGACCTTCAGCGCGTTGTCCTCGATGAACTCGCGACGCGGTTCCACCACATCGCCCATGAGCGTGCTGAACAGGGCATCGGCAGCCACCGCGTCTTCCAGCCTGACCTGCAGCAGGCGGCGGGTGTCCGGGTTCACCGTGGTGTCCCAGAGTTGCTCGGGGTTCATTTCGCCAAGGCCCTTGAAGCGCTGGATCTGGCGGCCCTTCTTGGCTTCTTCGAGCAACCACGCCTGTGCCTCGGCGAAGCGGCTGATCGGCTGCGCCTTGTTGCCGCGCACGATCCGCGCGCCCTCGCGCACCAGCCCGTGCAGCTGGGCCGCCGCCTCGCGGAGCGGCTTCAGCTCGCCATGCTCGAACAGCGTCTGCGGCAGTACCTGGGTCAACTCCTCGCCCATGTGGGTGCGGGTGATCAGCAGCGCGGCCGGACGGCCTTCCTGCGCCGCTTGCCAACGCAGGGTGTAGCGCGGCTTGCCGAGGCCACTCTGGTTGAGGCGCGCGGCCAATGCGGCCAGGCCGGCGGCCAGGTCGCCATGCGCGGCCACGCTGGCGGCGTCCAGCGGGACGAAGTCGATCAGCGCCTCCAGCACGCCCGGATCGAACCGGTGCGCGTTGCGGGCGATCGCTTCACGGGCACGCGCGTAGGCCAGCAGCAGACCCTCCAGCGCGACGCCCTCGATGGCCGGCTCGCCATCGGCCGGCACCAGGCCGGCGCCTTCCACCGCGTTGCCGGCCAGATAGGCGTCCAGCGCGGCATCGTCCTTCAGGTACAGCTCGTTCTTGCCCTGCTTGATCTTGTACAGCGGCGGCAGGCCGATGTAGATGTGGCCGCGGTCGATCAGCTCCGGCATCTGCCGGTAGAAGAAGGTCAGCAGCAAGGTGCGGATGTGGCTGCCGTCCACGTCGGCGTCGGTCATGATGATGACGCGGTGGTAACGCAGCTTGTCCGGGTTGTACTCCTCCTTACCGATGCCGGTGCCCAGCGCGGTGATCAGGGTGCCGACCTCGGCGCTGGCCAGCATGCGGTCGAAGCGCGCACGCTCGACGTTGAGGATCTTGCCGCGCAGCGGCAGCACCGCCTGGTTCTTGCGGTTGCGGCCCTGCTTGGCGCTGCCGCCGGCCGAGTCGCCCTCGACGATGAACAGCTCCGACAGCGCCGGGTCTTTTTCCTGGCAGTCGGCCAGCTTGCCGGGCAGGCCGGCGATGTCCAGCGCGCCCTTGCGGCGCGTCAGGTCGCGCGCCTTGCGCGCCGCCTCGCGGGCACGGGCGGCATCGACGATCTTGGAGGCGATGGCCCTGGCTTCGTTGGGATGTTCCTGCAGGAACTCCTCGAACTTTTCGGCAAAGATCGCATCGACCACCGCACGCACCGGTTCGGTGACCAGCTTCTCCTTGGTCTGCGAGGAGAACCCCGGATCCGGCACCTTCACCGACAGCACCGCGATCATGCCCTCGCGCATGTCATCGCCCGACAGCGCCACCTTGGCCTGCTTGGCGATACCGCTGTTCTCGATATAGCGGGTCAGGGTGCGGGTCAGCGCGGCGCGGAAACCGGTGAGGTGGGTGCCGCCATCCTTCTGCGGGATGTTGTTGGTGAAGCAGTACATCGTTTCCTGGTAGGAATCGCTCCACTGCACGGCGCAGTCGACCACGATGCCGTCCTGTTCGCCGCTGATCGAAATCACGTTGGGATGCAGTGGCGTCTTCAGCTGCGCCAGGTGCTCGACGAAGCTGCGGATGCCGCCTTCGTACTGGAAGACGTCATGCTTGCCGTCCGGACGTTCGTCGATCAGCTCGATGCGGACGCCGGAATTGAGGAAGCTGAGCTCGCGCAGGCGGCGGGCCAGGATGTCGTAGTGGAACTCGACGTTGTGATTGAACGCGACCACCGACGGCCAGAAGCGCACTTCGGTGCCGCGCTTGTCGGAGGCTTCCAGTCGCTTCAGCGGATACACCGGCTCGCCGTGCCGGTATTCCTGCTGCCAGTGGTACCCATCGCGCCAGATATCGAGGGTGAGCTTCTCGGACAGCGCGTTGACCACGGACACGCCCACGCCGTGCAGGCCGCCGGACACTTTGTAGCTGTTGTCGTCGAACTTGCCGCCCGCATGCAGGACGGTCATCACCACTTCGGCAGCCGAAACGTCGCGACCCTGCTTCTCGCTTTCCTTGGCGTGCCGGCCCACCGGAATGCCGCGACCGTTGTCCCAGACCGAGACCGAACCGTCGTCGTGGATGGTCACCCGCACCGCGTTGGCATAGCCCGCCAGCGCCTCGTCCACGCCGTTGTCCACCACCTCGAACACCATGTGGTGCAAGCCGGAGCCATCGTTGACATTGCCGATGTACATCCCTGGCCGCTTGCGGACGGCCTCCAGGCCTTCCAGCGCGGTAATGCTGTTGGCGTCGTAGTTACCGGAGCTGGCGGGGGTGTTGGCAGGTTGGGGCGACTGGCCCGGGGTCTGTTCGTTCTGCGACATCAGCGCGTTCGTCTCCCGAGGCGCGCCGGAGCGCGCCAAGACACATTAGCTATAGGAACACACAGTATAGCCGACCGATGCACAGGCCCGGTCGAAGCTACGGCACCGAAGCAAAGCACACGGCGTGGTTACCGTCGGGAAGCCGATTCAGCCGGAAACGAAACCAGAACCGGCGCTGATGACGCCATGTTCCACGTGGAACGTGGCCACAGGTCGCCCGAGGGACACCAACCCGGCCGGCGCCTCAGTGCCGGTTACCAGCACCTGCGCCCCACTGTCAGCCAATACTTCCAGAACCCGCTGCTGGTGCCGGCGATCCAGCTCCGAACCCAGGTCGTCCAACTGCAGGATCGGCCAATCCCCTCCCACCTCGGCAAGATGGGCGGCCTGCGCCAGCAGCAGAGCCAGGGCCAATTGCTTGGCCTGCCCCCGTGAAAGCCCCTCCCGACCAGGAAGGTCCCGCAGAACGAACCGCAGGTCTGCACGGTGCGGGCCCAGCGACGTGTGGCCCAGGGCCAGATCCCGCTCGCGCGACAGCAGCAGGGCATCGGCCAGCCCCAGCTCATGGCGTTTCCAGCCAGGTTGCAGGGCGATCTCGATCGCTCCCGCCGCAGGCAGCAGCTGGGGAAGGATCCGGGCCAGCTGTGGCTGCAGGCTTGTCACATACACCTCGCGCAGTTGGGTCAAGCGCTCACCTGCTTGCGCCAGTTCGGATTCCCATGCGTCCAACTGCCCCCCGCGCCCCCCCTGACGCAACAGGCTGTTGCGCTGCTTCAGCGCCCGCGCATACCGACGCCACTCGGGCATAAACCCATGTTCCACGTGGAACATGCCCCAGTCCAGATAGCGGCGCCGGACGTCGCCTCCCCCATCCACCAAGGCATGGCTGCCGGGTTCGAACGTCACCACGGCCAGCGCTTCGCACAGCGTGCCCAGCTGGCGGATTTCCTGACCGTCCAGGCGGGCCTGCCAGGCATTGCCGCCATGCCGAAGTCCCACCCGGCGCGACGCGCCCGCGTGGGTCTCCCATTCGACGTAGACCTGCAACGCTGCCTCCCCCTGCCGCACCAAACCGTCCCGGACCCGGCCGCGGAAACTCCGGCCATGGGCCAACAGGTGCAGGGCTTCCAATAGCGTGGTCTTGCCGCTGCCGTTGTCGCCGGTGATGAGGTTGAACCCGGGCTGGAGCTCGATTTCAGCCCTCTCGAAGCGTCGGATGGCTTCCAGGCGCAGTCGGCGGATCAGCATCGGCTACTCCGCGGCGCAGCCAAACAACGACGCCCGGACAATGCCGGGCGTCGTTGCAGGTGTTCCACGTGGAACATTAACCAGATCACAGGCGCAAGGGCATCACCACGTGGCGCGCATGGTGGCTGTCGGCGCCGCGCACCAGGGCGGAAGAATTGGCGTCGCGCAGCTGCATGACGACGAATTCGTCGCGCAGGGCGCTCAATGCTTCCAGCAGGTAGGTCACGTTGAAGCCGATGGCCAGCGAATCCACATGGGTCTCCGCCTCCACTTCTTCCTGGGCTTCTTCCTGTTCCGGGTTGTGGGCGCTGATTTTCAGCAGGTTGGGCGAGACTTCAACACGCACGCCGCGGTACTTCTCGTTGGACAGGATCGAGGCGCGCTGCAGCGAGGCGCGCAGGGCCTCACGGTCGATCTTCACCTCGCGGTCGGCACCGATCGGAATGACCGCCTCGTAATCCGGGAACTTGCCGTCAATCAGCTTGCTGGTGAAGGTGACATCGTCCCGCTTGATGCGGATATGGCCCTTGCCCAGCTCGAGCTCGATCTGGCGGTCGCCGCCTTCCAGCAGGCGCTGCAACTCCTGCACGCCCTTGCGCGGCACGATGATCTGACGGCGACCTGCATGCCCCTGTCCCAGCGCAGTTTCGCACAGGGCAAGGCGATGGCCGTCGGTGGCCACGCAGCGCAGGGTGTCGTCGCGCAGGTCGAACAGCAGGCCGTTGAGGTAATAGCGGACGTCCTGTTGCGCCATGGCGAACGCGGTGCGCTCCAGCAGTTCCTTCAGCGCCGCTTCCGGCACGCTGACCTGCTCGGTGGCCTCGACTTCATCCAACGACGGGAAATCGTTGGCCGGCAGGCTGGCCAGGCTGAACCTGCTGCGCCCGGCCTGCACGGTGACCTTGTCGCCGGACTGACTGACGGTGACCCGGCTGCCGTCGGGCAGCGCGCGGACGATTTCGAAGAGCTTGCGGGCAGGGATGGTGATCTCCCCGTCCTGCGCATCGTCAACCACTGTCCGGGCGACCATTTCGACTTCCAGATCGGTTCCGGTCAAGGCCAACTGGCCATCGTGCACCTTGGCCAGCAGGTTCGCCAGAACCGGCAAGGTGTGCCGGCGTTCAACCACGTTGACGACCTGGGCCAACGGCTTGAGCAGGACTTCGCGTTGCAGGGAGAACCGCATGTAAACCCCTCACCGTTTGGTTGGTTACGGACCTGCCGGTGGGCAGGCCCTTCGCTTTTCAAAAATGGATAAATCTAGAAAGCAGGTGGTGCTGGAGGTCCGGAAAACGGGGGATATCTATCCCAACCTGTTGTTTTTAAACGAATTTATCGGAGATGAAAGCCGCGGGGAAACCCCCTTTGGACTTGCGGACAACCTGTGGATGGTTTTGCTGGTGGCAGGGTGTCCCGGGGTTGTCCACAGCATCTCCCGATGTCATTCACTGAGTTTGCGGATCAGTTTGTCCCAGTCCTCGTGCAGCTTGCCGTCGCTCTCCATCAGCTGGCGGATCTGCCGGCAGGCGTGCAGCACGGTCGTGTGGTCGCGGCCATCGAATGCCATGCCGATTTCCGGCAGGCTGTGTTCCGTGAGTTCCTTGGCCAACGCCATCGCAACCTGACGCGGACGTGCCAGCGACCGCGTGCGCTTCTTGCCCAGCATCTCCCGCAGCTGAAGACCGTAGTAGTCTGCCACGGCCTTCTGGATGTTGGGGATGCTGATCGACTGCTGCTGTGCGCGCCACAGGTCGCGCAGGGTTTCCTGGGCGAACTCCAGGGTCACCGGCCGGCCCAGCAGCCCGGCCTGGGCCGTCAGCTTGTTGATCGCGCCCTCCAGCTCGCGCACGTTGCTGCGCATCTTTTTGGCGATCAGTTGGGCCACTTCGTCGGGGATCACCGCGCCACGCTCGCGTGCCTTGGACAGCACGATCTGGGCGCGGGTCTCGAAATCCGGCGGGTCGATCGCCACCGACAGCCCCCAGCCGAGGCGTGACTTCAGCCGCGGCTCCAAACCGTCCACCTCGCGTGGGTAGCGGTCGCAGGTCAGGATGATCTGCTGGCGTCCCTCGAACAAGGCGTTGAACGTGTGGAAGAACTCTTCCTGGGTGCGATCCTTGCCAGCGAAGAACTGGATGTCGTCGATCAGTAGCGCGTCGATCTTGTGGAACTGACGCTTGAACTGGTCGGTGGTTTTTTCCTGCAAGGAACGGAAAAACGCGTCGTAAAACGTGTTCGAGCGCAGGTACAGCACCCGTGCCGCCGGGTTGAGCCGACGCATCTCGTTGCCGGCGGCATGCATCAGATGGGTCTTGCCCAGACCGGTACCGCCGTACAGCAACAGCGGGTTGTGGCCGCGGTCGCCGGGCTTTTGCGCGGCGTGCCAGGCGGCGGCGCGTGCAAGCTGGTTGCTGCGGCCTTCGACGAAGTTGTCGAAGGTGTAATGCGGGTCGACGTTGCCCTGGAATGACGCCGGCGTGCCCGGGTCTGGGTGCTGTGCAGTGGCGGCCGGCAGGCGGGGAGCAGGGGCGGCAGTGGCCGCAGCCCGGCGCGGCGCGCCAATGTCGATCACCACGTCGGCGCTGCCGCCAAAGTGGGCGGCCAATTCGCGGATCCGCGGCAGGAACCGGCTTTGCACTTCGTCGCGGACGAAGGCATTCGGTGCGTAGAGGACCAGGCCGTCGTCGCGGCGATCGGCCTGCAGCGGCTTGAGCCAGGTGCGGACATCCTCCTGCGGGTACTCGGATTCCAGGCGTTGCAGGCAGGCGGGCCAGACGTGCATGTTGGGGAGAGTCCGGAAAAGCGGCGGCGCGGCCGGGGCAACGCCGCGGCGGCTGTGGATAAGCTGGGGATGGAGCAGGTTACCACCGCGCCCGGATGCCGCAAACCCGTTGCCGGTGGAGTGACCCGGGCATACTTGCGCAAAACCTGACTTGCTAGTACGATTCCAAGTCTTTTCCGCTGAATCCAAGCAAGCAGGCCCGCCATGGCGACCAAGCGCACCTACCAGCCCAGCAACCTCAAGCGCAAGCGTGATCACGGCTTCCGTGCCCGCATGGCGACCGCCGACGGCCGCAAGGTCCTGGCCCGCCGCCGTGCCAAGGGCCGTCATCGCCTGACCGTCTGACCTCCGGGTCGGATCGCGTCCCCGGCGCATGCCGGGACAGCAATGATGTTGCCAGCGATGCCCCAGGCGCCGGTGTCCGGAGAGGATGCCGGCGCCGTCGCGTTGACGCCTCCACGCCGGGCTGGCTTTCCGCCCGCAGCGCGGGTGCGGGCGAAGGCCGAGTTCGCCCGCGTATTCGAGCACGGACGACGCACCGCTGATCCAACGCTGGCCTTGCACTGGCTGGCCGATGCGGCGCCTGCCCGGTTGGGCCTGGCGGTCTCGCGCAAAGTCGATCCACATGCGGTGGGCCGCAACCGCATCAAGCGCGCTCTGCGCGAACAGTTCCGCTTGCTGCGTGATCGCCTGGCAGGTGGCGCCTACGTGGTGGTGGCGCGTGCTGCTGCCGCCCGCACCGACAACCAGGCCCTGCGCGCCAGCCTCGAACAGTTGCTGCTGCGTGCCGGCGCGTTGCCCCCGTCCGCCTGCGCCGGCACAATGCCGCGCGCCGATTCCCCGACTTCTCCCGATGTGGCCGCGCGCCGCGTGCGCCCCGAGACTCCTGCCCAATGACCCAGATCCGTACGTTCCTGCTGATTGCCTGGCTGATGGTGGCGTTCCTGCTGTGGCAGGAATGGGGCAAGGAGAAGACCGCCGCCGCGCAGCCGGCGCCGGCCATTCCCACTGCCACGCAGGGCGGCGGGGCCGCTGCGGCAGTCCCGCAGGTGGCGACGGGGGGGGCTTCCTCCTCCCAGGCCGCCGCACCGGCCACTGCGGCCCGCGCGCCGGTCGTGCGCCTGCGCAACGACGTGCTGTCGCTGGACCTCAATGGCCGCGATCTGGTCCGCGCGGAACTGCTGGCCTACCCACAGACAACCGCGGCCGGCAGCCCGCCGGTGGTGCTGTTCGACACCGACCCGAGCCGCTACTTCACCGCGGAGGCCATCTGGCGCGCGGCGGACGGCAGCGAACTCGCCCTGCGCCCGGACGGTGACGACCGCGACATCACGCTGGCCGATGGTGCCGCTGCGGTACAGGCGCGCTTCGTCGCCCAGGACGCGAACGGCGTGCAGCTGCAGCGCACCGTCACCCTGGCGCGCGGCAGCTATGCGGTGCGCGTGCAGGACGCGCTGATCAACACCGGCGCCGCCGCCTGGACCGGCGACATCGAGCGTCGCCTTGAGCGCATCCCGCCGGTGGTCAAGACCGGGTTCACCAACCCCGAGTCGTTCAGCCTGAGCGGTGCCGCCTGGTACAGCCCGGAAGACAAGTACAAGAAACGCAAGTATCCGAAGTTCATCGAGGATGGCCCGCTCAACCAGACCGTGACCGGCGGTTGGATCGGCCTGTCGCAGCACTACTTCCTTGCCGCGTGGGTGCCACAGAAAGACCAGCCCGCGCTGTTCACGCTGGGTCAGCGCGGCCCGCTGTACTACGTGGCCGCGCGCGGCCCGCAGGTGACCTTGGCGCCGGGCCAGCGCTTTGAAAGCGACGCCACGTTGTGGGTGGGCCCCAAGCTGGCCGACAAGCTGGATGCCACCGCGCCCGGCCTTGGCCTGGCCATGGACTATGGCATCTTCACCGTGCTGTCCAAACCGATCCACTGGCTGCTGACCCAGCTGCACAAGCTGACCCACAACTGGGGCTGGGCGATCGTGCTGCTGGTGGTGCTGATCAAGGCGCTGCTCTATCCGCTGTCGGCGGCGCAGTACAAGTCGATGGCCAAGATGCGCAAGTTCCAGCCGCGCATCGAGCAGCTCAAGGAGCGCTACGGCGACGACAAGCAGAAGTTCCAGATGGCGATGCTGGATCTGTACAAGAAGGAAAAGATCAATCCCGCCGGGGGTTGCCTGCCGGTGCTGGTGCAGATGCCGGTGTTCCTGGCCCTGTACTACGTGCTGCTGGAAGCGGTGGAGCTGCGCCAGGCCCCGTGGATCATGGGCTGGGTGAACGACCTGACCGCGCGCGACCCGTATTTCATCTTGCCGATCCTCAACGCCGCGGTGATGTTCCTGACCCAGCGGATGACGCCGATGGTTGGCATGGATCCGATGCAGAAGAAGATGATGCAGTTGATGCCGCTGGTGATGGCGGTAATGTTCGCCTTCTTCCCTGCCGGCCTTGTCCTGTACTGGGTCACCAACGGCACGCTGGGCATGTTGCAGCAGTGGTGGAACACCAAGCGGTTCGCCGAGGAGCCGGCCAAGTAACCCCACCGGAACCCGCCTGACGGCGGGTTCCGCGCATCCGGCCGCCGCAAAGCGGCTACGCTGCCCGCACCCACGCTTTTTGTTTCGAGCATGCCGAACGTGCAGGACACCATCGTCGCCATCGCCACGGCCCCCGGTGCGGGCGGCGTCGGCATCGTGCGCCTGTCCGGCCCACGCGCCGCCGGGATCGGCGAACAGGTGTGCGGGCGGGCGCTGCGTCCGCGTATCGCCGAGTACGCCCGTTTCCGCGATGCCGCCGGCGCGACGCTGGATGACGGCATTGCGCTGCGGTTCGTCGCGCCCGCCAGCTTCACCGGCGAAGACGTGGTGGAACTGCAGGCGCACGGTGGCCCGGTGCTGCTGCGCGCGCTGGTGGATCGCTGCGTTGCGCTGGGGGCCCGCCAGGCGCGGCCCGGGGAATTCAGCCAGCGCGCTTTCCTCAATGGCAAGTTGGACCTGGCGCAGGCCGAAGCGATCGCCGACCTGATCGCCGCCACCGACGAGCGCGCCGCGCGCGCGGCCCGGCGCGCGCTGGACGGCGCGCTGTCGCGCCAGGTGGAGGCCCTGATGGCACGGCTGCTGGCGATCCGCGTCCATGTCGAGGCCGCGATCGATTTCGCCGACGAGCCGCTGGACACGCTGGGTGGCGCGGCGCTGCGCGACCAGCTTGAGGCAACCCGCACCGCGCTGTCGCGCCTGCAGGCCGAGGCCGAGCGCGGCCGCAAGCTGCGCGACGGACTGCACGTGGTGCTGGTGGGGCCGCCGAATGCCGGCAAGAGCTCGCTGCTCAATGCGCTGGCGGGCAATGAACGCGCCATTGTCACCGATATTGCCGGCACCACCCGCGACGTGCTGCAGGAAACGATCCGCATCGACGGCGTCGAGCTGACCTTGGTCGATACCGCCGGGCTGCGGGTATCGGAAGATGTGATCGAAGCGGAAGGCATCCGCCGTGCGCGCGCCGAACTGGGTCGCGCCGACCTGGCGCTGGCGGTGGTGGATGCGCGCGCACCGGACGCAGGCCGGGCGACGCTGGAGGCGGATCTGGCCGTCGTGCCGCAGGTGCTCTGGCTGCACAACAAGGTGGACCTGTTGCCCGCACCGCCGGTACTCGATGCGGGTGCGTTGGCGATCTCGGCGCGGACCGGCGAGGGCCTGGCCGCGCTGCACCAGCGATTGCTCGCGCTGGCCGGTGGTGATGCCGCGGCGGACGGTGCGTTCTCCGCGCGCGCGCGCCATGTGGATGCGCTGGCGCGTGCGGGGGACTGGCTGCAGCAGGCCGCGTATGAGCTGACATGGGAGCGGCTGGAGCTGGCCGCGGAGGCGCTGGTGCGGGCGCACGATGCGCTGGGGGAGATCGGTGGCCGCGTCGATGCCGACAGCCTATTGGGTCACATTTTCGCCTCGTTCTGCATCGGCAAATAGGCGCCACCCTTGACAACCGGGGGCGGATTGCCGCGTGCTATAAAATCGTGCGCGACTACCAGGGGGAACACGCGATGACTCACCACAATCACAGGCCGCGCAAGGGATGGGCGCCGGTCGCCTTGACCGTGGCCATGGCCTGCGCCTTGGCCGCCTGCAAAAAAGAGGATGCAACAGCGGCCGGGACGCAGGGCCCCCAGCAGGCTGCCCCAGCGCCAACGCCGGAGTCGGTGGTGGCTGCATCGGTATCGGCGATGAGCCCGGACCAGCTGCGCGACGCCGCCAACAGCGCCTACAACGACAATCGCCTGTATGCGCCAGCCGGTAACAACGCGATGGAGTACTTCCTCGCCTTGCGCGACAAGCAGCCCGGGGATGCGGGCGCCTCGACTGCGCTCAGCGACCTGCTTCCGATGACCGTGATCGCCACCGAGCAGGCCATTTCGCGGGAAGATCTGGAGGAAGCCAAGCGGCTGGTGGCACTCATCGGCAAGGCCGACCGGAACCATCCGGCGCTGGGCCGCCTGAAGGCCAGCGTGGCCAGTATCGAGGCCAAGCTGAAACAGCAGGCCCAGACCCAGCAGCTGAGCGCCGAGGAAGAGGCCAAGCGCCGCGAGGAGCTGGCCAAGAAGCGCGAAGAGGATCAGAAAAAACTGCAGGAGCAGCAGCGCCAGCAGCAAGCAGCAACGGACACCCAGACCCAGAGCGAGGCCGAACGCCAGCGCCAGGCCGCAGCGGAAGCCGAGCGCCAGCGCCAGGCGGCGGCCGCTGCGGAAGAGCAGCAGCGCCAGCAGCAGGCCGCGGCGGCCGCCCAACAAGCGCCGGCGCCGGCGCCAGCCCCCGAACGGCCCCGCCCGGCGCCATCGGTGGAATTGCGGGCGATCTCGCAACCGGAACCGAGATTCCCGCCTGCAGCCCAGCGCGCGGGCGCCAAAGGCAGCGTGCAGGTGGAATTCACCGTGGGCACCGATGGCAGCGTGACCAGTGCGCGGGTGGTGTCGTCGGATGCGTCGCCCCAGTTCAAGCGCGATTTCGAGCGCGAAGCGCTGGCTGCTGTCAAGCGCTGGCGTTTCCAGCCGGTCAGCCAGGCCACCACCAGCCGGCGCACCATTGTCTTCCAGTGATGTGGGCTTCGGCCTGACCAGCAAGACGCCGGCACAGCGGCCCGCGTAGAACGAACCATCCGGACAGTCCAGGCAACGCCCCCACCGGGGCGTTGCCTGTTTCGGGTGGACGGTTGCCGATGGGGCTGGCTCACCCGCCGGCTGGACAGGCCTGCAACACCCCGGCGCCCAGCCCCGTCATCGCCCGCGACAGGCGTCACAACAAGGTGGCCATCGCCCTTTCTTTCCCTGCACCGACAGTCCACGCCACATCAATCGTGGCGGTTCGACGATCCTGCCTCCAGACTGGCGAACAGTAGCGACGGAGCACGTCCGCCAGGCCGCAGCGCGGGCTGGCCGGTGCGCCTGGGGAGGGCCATGCCGAGGCCCGGTTCCGCCAGCGGCAGGCACGCCACGAACGCGCTGATCATGCGGTAAACATGCCCGCCAGAACCCGTTCATCGCCGCGACAATTGGAACAGGGGGCAGCGTCCGGTCCTCCCCACCCACGCAAGCCCTCCAGCGCAATGCCCGCCACTTGCGTTGCGGGCATTGCTGTCGCTGTGGCCATTGCGTCCGGGTTTTGACACAGCCCGACAGGCCGGGTTGTTGCTTTCGCATTGCGCATCAGCAGCAGGGATCGGCGCGGCGCTGGTTCAGGCCGAAATGGCCAGCTTCTCCTGCCGGTAGCGCCACACCGCCAGTGCCCAGAGCACGGCGGCCAGCGCCAGCGAGCTGGCCAGGTACAGCGCCCACTGCTGCATCGATGCCGCTTCGCCGCGGGTGATCTTCTGGATCAGCTGGTTCTGCGACAGGAACGGCACGGCGTACTGCCACACCGCGGTGTCCTTGAGCGGGTAGGCCATCAGCGCGTAAGCCGGCAGCATCGGCAGCATCATCAGCCACATGATGTGGCTCTGCGCTTCCTTCATGCTCTTGGCGCCCGCTGCCAGCGCGGTGATCAGCGCGGTGCCGATCAGCACCAGCGGCACCAGCGTCAGCAGCAGCTTGCCCATCGCCAGGAAGCTCACGTCCATCTGCTTGGCCATGCCGCTGGCCAGGGTGGCCGAGACCTTGAACGACACCAGGATCAGCAGCATCGAGGCCAGGCCCAGCAGTGCCGCCGCCAGCATCTTGCCGCCCACCAGCGCCGCACGTGAGGCCGGGGTGGCCAGCAGCGGCTCCAGCGATTGCCGCTCGCGCTCGCCGGCGGTGGTGTCCATCGCCAGGTGCGCGCCGCCGATGAAGGCGAAGATGGTCAGGATCATCGGTAGCAGGATCGACATGAACTGGCTGTTCTTGGCTTCCGGCGTGGCCATGTCGCGGGTACCCACCTGCAGCGGGGCGGCGATGGCCGGATTGATGCCGCGTATCAGCAGGCGCATGGCGCCCACGCTGTTGCCATAGCTTTCCAGCACCTTGCTGACCCGCGCCACCTTGACGTCGCCGTTGCGGCGGGTGGTGTCGGTGATGATGTCGATCTTGGCGGGTTTGCCGGCGCTCCAGTTGCGGGCGAAATCGGCATCGATCGCCAGCGCCAGGTCTTCCTGCTGCGCGCGCACCCGCGCTTCGATGTCCGCCGGTGCCGGCCTGGCGTCGATGCCATAGCTGGCCAGGAACTTCATCAGGTTCGGTGCCCGCTCCATGCCGACCACCGGCACGCTGAGGGTCTTCTCCAGCTGGGTTTCGGCGCGCATCTGGGTGAGCTTGCCGATGCCCAGGAAGATCAGCGGATACAGCAGCGGCGCCACCATCAGCGACAGCAGGAACGTCCGGCGGTCGCGGAAGAAGTCCAGCCATTCCTTGCGCATCACCGTCAGCATCGCGGTGGTGAAGGACGTCTTGTTCATGCGTGCAGGCCCTCTTCGCTGCCGATCAGTTTCACGAATGCGTCTTCCAGGTTGGCTTCGCCGGTCAGCGCGCGCAGTTCGTCCGGGGTGCCCTGTGCGGTGACCCGGCCCCTGGCGATGATCACGATGCGATCACACAGCGCCGCGACCTCCTGCATGATGTGGCTGGAGAAGATCACGCAGCGGCCCTCGCCGCGCAGCTCCTGCAGGAACCCGCGCAGGCCGCGCGTGGTCATCACGTCGAGGCCGTTGGTGGGCTCGTCCAGGATCACGTTCTTCGGGTCGTGGATCAGCGCCCGCGCGATCGCGGTCTTGGTGCGCTGGCCCTGGCTGAAGCCTTCGGTGGCGCGGTCGAGGAAATCCTCCATCTGCAGCGCCTGCGCCAGCTTCGCGGTGCGCGCGGCAATCTCCGCCGGCGTCATCCCGTGCAGCTTGCCGAAGTAGGCGATGTTCTCGCGCGCGGTCAGGCGCTTGTACACGCCACGCGCGTCGGGAAGCACGCCCAGGCTGCGGCGCACGCGCTCGGCGTCGCTGGCCACATCGACGCCGTCCACCAGCACCCGCCCGGACTCCGGCGACATCAGGGTGTAGAGCATGCGTAGCGTGGTGGTCTTGCCGGCGCCGTTGGGGCCCAGCAGGCCGGTGATCTCGCCGTCGCGGGCGGTGAAGCCCACGTCGTCCACGGCAACCACCGGGGTCTTGTCCTTGCCGCGTCCGGGAAAGGTCTTGCGGAGGTGTTCTGCAACGATCATTGCGTCAGTCCTTGGAAGTCGTGTCGTGGCGATGCCGGCTCAGGGCTCGGCGCCGTTGAAGCTGACGAAGGGGACCACGTAGCCGAGCCGGTCCAGGCACGTCCCGTCCAGCGCCTTGGCATCGGCCTTCTCGATGAATTGCGCGAACAGCTTCGGCATGCAGCCGGCGCCCAGCACCGAATGGCCCTGGCCCTTCAGCACGAACAGGCGGCCGTTCGGCAGGCGCTTGACGATCTCCTTGCCGTAGCGGGGCGGCGTCACCGGATCGAACTCGCCGGCCAGCACCAGCGCCGGTACCGGGGTGGCCAGCGGCTGGTGGAAGTCGGCCGGCACCCGGCCTTTCGGCCAGACCCTGCACATCGCGGCCATGCCGGAAGGCATCGCATTGCCCAGCACGGTGCCAGCGTCTTCGGCGCGGGTGACCATGCTGTCGGCGTCCTCGCTGCAGACAACCGAGAGCTGCATGCCCATCGCCATCGCGTCTTCGAGGTCGCCGGACATCATCCTGGCCAGCGCCATCAGGTTTTCATAGTGGCCGGCGTTGGCTTCGTGGATCAGCTTCGGCAGCAGCCCGGCGGCCAGCGGCATGTAGGCGTACATCCGCACCAGTCCGGCCACCGTCTCGGCGCGCAGGATGCCCTGCTTCACCTCGCCGCTGGTCGCATCGTGGTACTGCACCTGCGCCGGTTTCGCACGCAGTGTCGTCAGCAGCACGTCGAGCTCCGCGCGCGGATCACCGAGTTTGTCCTTGCAGGCGGGATCCTTGCTGCACAGGCCGAACTGCAGTGCCAGCGCGTCGTCCAGGTTGCGCGCGAAGATATTGCCCAGGCCCAGCGTGTTGGGCACGGGCGAATCCAGCACGATGCTGCGGGTGGCCTGCGGATGGCGCATGGCGTACTGCTGGGCCACGCGGGTGCCGTAGCTCACGCCGACCAGGTTGACCTGCTGGGCGCCGATGGCCTGGCGGACCGCGTCGAGGTCGGCGACCGCGTCGGTGGTGGTGTAGAAGCGCAGGTCGGCCTTCTTCGACAGCTCGGCCGCGCAGGCGGCGGCCTGGGCCTGCATCGCCTCGGGCGAGGTATCGGCGTCGTCATCTTCGCCCTGCGGCGCCTTGCAGGACAGCAGGTTGGAATGGCCGGTGCCGCGCTGGTCCAGCAGGATGACGCTGCGGCGCTTGCGGACTTCCTTGAACACCGGGTCCATCGCCGGGAAGGTGTCCACCGCCGACTGGCCGGGGCCGCCGGCCAGGAAGAACACCGGGTCGGGTGCGCTGTCACCGTTGCCGGTGGGCTGCAGCCACGCGATGTTCAGCGCGATCTTGCGGCCGTCGGGGCGGCTGCGGTCCTCCGGCACTTCCAAGCGCGCGCACTGCGCCTCCAGGCTGTCCCTGCTCATTGGCGAGCTGAGGCTGCACGGCGTGAAGGCAAGCGTGCCCAGCATCACCGGCTTGACCGGCGCGACGGGTGCAGAGCCGGTGCTGCGGTCGCCGGCGGTCGTGTCGGCGGCCTGCTTGTCCGGGGCCAGCGCCCGGTAGCCGAACAGCGCGGCGGCAACCGCCACGGCAAGGATCAGTCTGGTCTTGCGGGAGTTCATCGGGACCCCTTCGGGTGTTGCGGTTGGAAAAGGACGGCGTGCCATCACGCCTCGTCGGGCAGGAACACGTCTTCGATGCGGCAGGCGAACAGGCGGGCGATGCGGAAGGCCAGCGGCAGCGACGGGTCGTACTTGCCCGTCTCCAGCGCGTTGACGGTCTGCCGCGAGACTTCCAGGCGAAGCGCCAGCTCGCCTTGCGACAGGCCCTCGCGTTCCCGCAGTTCGCGCAGGCGATTTTTCACCAGTCGCACCTCATAGATAGCGCCGGGTCAGGGCCATCTTGGCGATGCCGTAGGTGAAGCACAGCAATGGGAACACCCAGATCATCGCGGCGGCGGCATCGATGTCGATGACCTTGGCCTTCTGCAGCAGCCCACCGGCGAAGTACAGCAGGGCCACCAGCAGGCTGGCGATGCCGATCGCCTCGGTTTCGATGCGCTGCTGCAGCTCGTCGATCTCGCGCAGGTAGCGCAGCGCCGCACGCATCAGCAGGGCGATCGGCAGCACCGGCAACACCGCCACCAGTGCACGCAGCGGAACCGGGCCGATCCCGCGCTTCACCAGCCAGATCGATACGAACAAGGTCAGGGCGTAGCCGATCATGATCGGCCACAGCGCGCGCAGATAGCGCCGGCTGGCCGGCTGCGCGTACATCTCGTCGCAGTGCTGGCGCCACCAGCGCGGCACCAGCAAAAACAGCGCCGCGCCGAGGAGATAACCGGCGCCAATCCCCACCCACATGCCCACCGCATCGTCCGGCCAATGCAGCAGCCAGCGGCCGGCGCCGGCCAGGCCCAGTGCGGCCAGGCCGATCGCGACGAAGATCCACATCCAGCGGCGCAGGGTCATCGGTTCAACCCCGGCGCGAGCGGGCGAGGAACACCACACCCAGCGCGATGAACGAGGTGGCCACGCCGATAAAGGCGGCCTGCCCCGCGGCCAGCGCGGCAGCGGAGAACGCCACGCCGGCGCCGAGGAACGCGATGCCCGCGCCGCGGAGCTGCTTGGGATCCTGTGGTTTCATGCCACGCCTCCTGTCAAGGTTGCTTGACAAGACACTAGCGCGCAACCAATCGCTATGTCAAGCGTCCTTGACAGTGCGTGCTGTGGAAATGTGCATCGGCAGGCACGGACCCGGGTTACTTGTTGCTGACGTATTTCTCGCGGTGGGTGAGGCCGGGTGCTTGCGCGGCATGCCGCGGGCCCGGCCGAACGCCGCGCGCGTGAGCGCGTGGCCGGGGATCCGCCGCCCCGGTCACTTGTTGCTGACGTATTTCTCGCGCCGGATCATCGGCACCGGCAGCCCCACGGCTTTCAGCGCCTCGAAGGTCGCATCCACCATGTCCGGGTTGCCGCACAGGTAGGCGATGTCGCCGGCCGGGTCGGGCGCCAGCTCCGGCAGCACGTTCTGCACGTAGCCGTGGCGCACGTCGGGATGGGCCAGCGGCGAGTCCGCGGCCGGCAGCTCGCGCGACAGGCACGGCAGGTACCGGAAGCGCGGATGGGCGTTCGCGAAAGCGCGGAACTCGTCGCCGTACAGCAGTTCGGCCGGCGTGCGCGCGCCTTGCAGCAGCACCACCTCCACGCCGCGTTCGTCCATCAGCCGTTCCAGCTGCGGCAGCATCGCCCGGTATGGGGTGATGCCGGTGCCGGTGCCGATCAGCAGGTAGCGGCGGTTGGCGTCGTTGGGATACAGGCAGAACCGCCCGAACGGGCCGCTGGCGTCCACCGTGGTACCGATCGCCATGCCCTCGAACAGGGCGGTGGCCGCGCCGCCGGGCACGTAGCTGACCGCGATCTCCACCCGCGCGTCGGGCGCTGCGTCGGGGGCGCGGCCGACGGCGATCGAGTAGCTGCGGCGTGCCGGGCTGCCGTCGGCGTAGTGGAAATGGATCTGGATGAACTGGCCGGGGATGCAGGCCAGCGGCTGGCCGTCGTCGCGTTCGAACGACAGATGCGCCACGGTGGGCGCGATCATGCGCCGAGCGACAAGCTTGAGTGGGAAATGGGAAATGGCCACGGGCATGCAACAGTGCGTGGCATCAGGCGCGCCACGGGGCTGCCTATACTACCGGCTCAGTGCGCATGACTTTGCGCCCGAGGCGTTCCGATGACCGACCAATCCGCGGCCCCTGCCCTGCGCGTGCGCGAGCTGCATAAAACCTATGGCAATGGCGTTGAGGCGCTCAAAGGCGTCAGCTTGGAGGTGCAGGCGGGCGATTTTTACGCCCTGCTTGGCCCCAACGGCGCCGGCAAGAGCACCCTGATCGGCATCGTCAGCTCGCTGGTCAACAAGACCAGCGGCACGGTGGAGATCTTTGGCATCGATCTGGTGCGCCAGCGCAGCCTGGCGATGCGCCAGCTCGGCCTGGTGCCGCAGGAAATCAACTTCAACATGTTCGAAAAGCCGCTGGACATCTGCGTGAACTACGCGGGGTTCTACGGCATCCCACGCCGGCAGGCGCTGGCGCGCGCCGAGCAGGTGCTGAAAGAAGCGCAGCTGTGGGACAAGGCCGACAAGATGAGCCGCACGCTATCGGGCGGTATGAAGCGGCGGCTGATGATCGCCCGCGCCATGATGACCGCGCCGAAGCTGCTGATCCTGGACGAGCCCACCGCCGGCGTGGACATCGAAATCCGGCGCGGCATGTGGAAGACGCTGAAAGAGATCAACACCGCCGGCACCACCATCATCCTCACCACGCACTACCTAGAGGAAGCGGAGAGCCTGTGCCGCAACCTCGCCATCATCGACCACGGCCGTATCGTCGAGCAGGGCCCGATGAAGTCGCTGCTGGCCAAGCTGGACGTGGAGGGCTTCCTGTTCGACGTCGAGGATGTCCTGCCCGCCACCCTGCCCGCGATCGAAGGCGCCACGCTGGTGGCGGCGGACGCGCACACGCTGGACGTGGACATGCCGCGCGCGATGGACCTCAACCGCGTCTTCGCCGCGCTTGACGCTGCCGGCATCCGGGTGCGCTCGATGCGCACCAAGAGCAACCGGCTGGAAGAGCTGTTCGTCCGCATGACCGCCCGCGAAGGAGCCCCGGCGTGAGCAATCCGAACCTCGTTGCCCTGGGCACCATCGCCCGCCGCGAAGTGCACCGCATCCTGCGCATCTGGGGCCAGACCCTGATGCCGCCGGCGATCACCATGACGCTGTACTTCCTCATCTTCGGTGGCCTGATCGGCTCCCGCGTCGGGACCATGGACGGGATCCGCTACATGGATTTCATCGTCCCGGGGCTGGTGATGATGAGCGTGATCCAGAACAGCTACGGCAACATTTCCAGCTCGTTTTTTGGTGCCAAGTTCGGCCGCCACGTCGAAGAGTTGCTGGTCAGCCCGATGCCGAACTGGGTGATTTTGTGCGGTTACGTGGCCGGTGCCGTCCTGCGCGGGCTGATGGTGGGTGCCATCGTGCTGGCGATTGCCATGCTGTTTACCCGCGTGCGGGTGCCGCACCCGCTGGTGATGCTGAGCTCGGTGCTGCTGGGCGCCACCATTTTCTCGCTGGCCGGGTTCGTCAACGCGATTTACGCCAAAAAGTTCGACGACATCGCCATCGTCCCGACCTTCATCCTGACCCCGCTGACCTACCTTGGCGGCGTGTTCTATTCGATCAAGCTGCTGCCGGTCTGGGCCCAGGCCGGCACCCATGCCAACCCGATCTTCTACATGGTCAATGCCTTCCGCTACGGCCTGCTGGGCGTGTCCGACGTGCCGCTGTGGGTGGCCTATGCGCTGATGCTGGGCTTCGTGCTGGTGCTGGGTGCGCTGGCCCTGTATCTGCTCCACAAGGGCGTTGGCCTGCGGAGCTGATCAGCCAGGCAGGCGGAAGAACGCGGTTGCCGTGGCGGTGGTCGCTGCGGCAACCGACTCGACGGCCTCGCCGCGGTCGCGCGCCAGTTCTTCCACGATATGCGGCAGGAAGGCCGGCTCGTTGCGGCGGCCTTTCGGCATCGGCCTGAGCGTGCGCGGCAGCAGGTAGGGCGCGTCGGTTTCCACCATCAGGCGGTTGCCGGGGATGTGCTTGACCGGCTCGCGCAGGTGCTGGCCGCGGCGTTCGTCGCACAACCAGCCGGTGATGCCGATGTGCCAGTCCTGGTCGAGGTAGTCGAACAGCTCCTCGCGTGTGCCGGTAAAGCAGTGCACCACCACCGGGCCCAGCCGGCCATCGAACTGGCGCAGGATCGCCATGAAATCGGCATGGGCGTCGCGCTGGTGCAAAAACAGCGGCTTGCCGGTGTCGGCGGCGATCTGCAGCTGCCATTCAAAGGCGCGCCGTTGCGCCGGGCGCGGGGAAAAATCGCGGAAGTAGTCCAGCCCGCATTCGCCCACCGCCACCACTTCGGGATGGGCATGCAGTGCGCGCAGTTCGGCATCGTACTCCGTGCTGTATTCGCTGGCGTGGTGTGGATGCACGCCAGCGGTGGCAAACCATTCGCCGGGCCGGCTGCGCGCAAGCTCCAGCACCTTGGGATTGTGCGCACGGCTGGCGCCGGTGAGGATGGCGCGCGTCACGCCGGCAGCGCGCGCGCGCAGCCAGACCGCATCACGGTCGTGGTCGAAGCTGTCGTGGGACAGGTTGAGGCCGATATCAATGAGCTGCATTCGCACATTGTAAGGTGACCGCCGTGTGCCCCCGCAGGCAGGCGCCTGCCGGGGTTGCCGCTGCCCACGCCTTGCGGCCTGTCTGTTGCACGCGTCTCCTGTTTCCGGAAACATGCCCCCGACAGCCGCACATACGCGGGCGGCCAAGGTGGGCATGCAGGCAACCGGGGGGCATCGTGCCGATTAATAGCCAGGCATTCATCGAGACCCTGGATGCAGCCATCCAGTCGCATCTTGAATGGACGCGCCGGGTGCTGCGCTGTGCCGTGCTGCACGAATCACCGGGCGAGGATGTGATGCAGGCGCAGTCGCATCTTCTGTGCCAACTGGGGCGCTGGCTGATGGCCAATCGTGCCAGCCTGGAGCGGCTGGATGCCGAGCGGTTTGCCGCGCTGGAGGATGCCCATCGTGACATGCACGATGCCATCCGCACCCTGTGCCACGACATTCTGCAAAACCGGCCCAGCAGTCCCGAAACGCTGCAGCAGTTCGAGCAGACCCAGGTCAAGGTCGTGGACTGCCTACAGCATTTCAAGACGCTGCTCGTTGGCCGCATCTCGCAGATCGATGTCTTGACCGGCCTGCCATTGCGTTCGCGCATGCAGGACGATTACGAGCAGATGCTTGCCCGCTGCCGGCGTCAGGGCTGGGTGTTGGGGGTGTTCCTGGCGGACATCGACCATTTCAAGCAGGTCAATGACGAACACGGCCATGCCGCCGGCGACGTCGTGCTGAGGGATGTGGCGATGGCCATCCGGCGCAGCGTCCGCAACGAGTGCCAAGTTTATCGCTATGGCGGCGAGGAGTTCGTCGCTTTCATGGAATTGTCGCGTCCCGAGATTGCCCGGGTGCCGGCGCAGCGCGTGCTGCGACATGTGCAAGAACTTGAAATCCAATTGCCGGATGGATGTGTGGTCCGCCACCCCACCTTGACCATCGGCATCGCCATCGCAAGGGAAGGCGAACCGTTGGCCGACGTGTTGCGCCGTGCGGATGTGGCGATGTACGCAGGCAAGCACAGGGGCCGCAACTGCTACGTGCTGGAAGGGGCGCCCTGACGGTTTCCTGGGGCCAGCGGACCGGCCAATAGCCAGGGCAAGCACGGCCGGTTCGTACAATCGCGGCCATGCAGTTCCCCATCACCCCGTTGTTGCCGGGTCTTCTCGACGCACTGGCCGCGCATCCGCGGCTGGTGCTGGAAGCGCCGCCGGGCGCCGGCAAGACCACCCAGGTGCCGCTGGCACTGTTGCACGCACCGTGGCTGCAGGGCCGTAAGGTGGTGATGCTGGAGCCACGCCGGGTCGCCGCGCGGGCGGCGGCCGGGTTCATGGCCCGGCAGTTGGGCGAGCGCGTCGGCGCGACGGTGGGCTACCGCATCCGCTTCGAGAACAAGGTGGGCCCGACCACCCGCATCGAGGTAGTCACCGAGGGCATCCTCACCCGCATGCTGCAGGACGACCCATTGCTTGAGGGCGTCGGCGCGCTGGTGTTCGACGAATTTCACGAGCGGCATCTGGCCGGCGATCTGGGGCTGGCGCTGGCGCTGGACGTGCAGGCCGGCGTGCGCGAGGACCTGCGCATCGTGGTGATGTCGGCCACGCTGGACGGCGCGCGCCTGGCCGATTTTCTCGATGCCCCGCGCCTGTCCAGTGCCGGGCGCAGTTTTCCGGTGGCGATCGCGCATTTTCCGGCGCGGCGGGATGAGGCGCTGGAACACCAGACGCGGCGGGCGATCGAACATGCACTGGCGACGCACCCGGGCGACGTGCTGGTGTTCCTGCCGGGCCAGCGCGAGATCGCCAAGGTGGCGGCGCTGCTGGAGCTGGACGACCACGCGGTCGAGGTGCTGCCGCTGCACGGCGAGCTGCCGATCGAGCAGCAGGCGCGCGTGCTGCAACCGGCGCCCGACGGCCGTCGCCGGGTGGTGCTGGCGACCAACGTGGCCGAATCCAGTGTCACCCTGCCCGGCGTGCGGGTGGTGATCGACAGCGGGCTGGCGCGCGAGCCGCGGTTTGATCCCAACAGCGGGTTCTCGCGGCTGGAGACGGTGGCGATTTCCCAGGCCAGCGCCGACCAGCGTGCCGGCCGTGCCGGGCGCGTGGCGGAGGGTTGGGCGTACCGGCTGTGGCCGGCCTCGCAACGGCTGGAGCCGCAGCGGCGGCCGGAGCTGGTCCAGGTCGATCTGGCACCGCTGGCGCTGGAGCTGGCGGCCTGGGGCAGCGACGGGCTGCGCTGGCTGGATCCGCCACCGCCCGGTGCGCTGGCGGCCGGACGCGACCTGTTGCGCCGGTTGGACGCGTTGACCGCCACCGGCACGCTGACCGAACGCGGGCGGCAGATGCTGGCATTGGGCACGCACCCGCGGCTGGCCGCGATGCTGCTGGCGGCGGCAAACGACCCGGCGCGGTTGGCCCTGGCCTGCGATCTGGCCGCCCTGCTGGAAGCGCGCGACCCGCTGCGCACCCGCACCGATGCACTGGCGGCGCGCTGGCAGGCACTGGCCGCATTGCGCGCCGGCCGTGTGGCAAGCGATGCCAGCCGTTCGGGCCTGACGGCGATTGATGCGGCGGCAACGCAGTGGCGGCGGCGTCTGCGCTGCGACGCCGCGCCGCCCGCCACAGTTCCGGCGCATGCGCTGGGCGACTTGCTGGCACATGCGTTTCCCGACCGCATCGGCCGCCAGCATCCGCAGGACCCTCGCCGCTACCTGCTGGCCAATGGCCGGATGGCGCGGCTGTTCGACGACTCTGCGCTGTACGGCGAGCCGTGGCTGGTGGCCAGCGAACTGCGCTTCGAGGCCAAGGACGCGCTGCTGCTGCGCGGTGCGCCGGTGGACGAGGCCGTGCTGCGCGCCGAGTTCGCCGCGCACTTTTCCGATGCCGATGAGGTGCGTTGGGATGCCGAGCGGCGCGCACTGGTGAGCGAGCGCGTCGCCCGCTTCGATGGCATCGTGCTGGCAGCAAAGCCTGCAGGCCGTGTCGATCCGGCGCTGGCGGCGCGGGCGCTGACCGACGCCGTGCGCGACCTCGGTCTGGCCGTGTTGCCGTGGTCGGAGGCGCTGACGCAATGGCGCATCCGCGTGCAGTGTCTGCGTGTCTGGCTGCCCGAGCTGGGCCTGCCCGACCTGTCCGATGCGGCGCTGCTGGCCAGCCTGGACGACTGGCTGCTGCCGGCATTGGCCGGCAAGACCCGGCTGGATGCTCTGTCGGTCGAAGCGCTGGCCGAGGCCGTGCAGGGCCGGCTGGACTGGCCGCTGCGGCAGCGCCTCGACGCGCTTGCGCCGACCCGCATCGCGGTGCCCTCCGGCATGCAACGCGCCATCACCTATGCGCTCGACGCCGACGGTACGCCGGCCGCGCCGGTGCTGGCGGTGAAGCTGCAGGAGCTGTTCGGGCTGGCCGATACCCCGCGCATCGCCGATGGCCGCGTGCCGCTCACCCTGCACCTGCTGTCGCCGGCCGGCCGCCCGCTGCAGGTGACCCAAGACCTGCGCGGGTTCTGGGAGCGCACCTATCCGGACCTGAAGAAGGAAATGAAAGGCCGCTACCCGCGCCACCCGTGGCCGGACGACCCCTGGAGCGCCACCGCCACCCACCGCGCCAAGCCGCGCGGCACGTGACGCGCCCGTCACGGCGGCGCGCCATACTGATGCCCGTTGCCATCTCAGGAAGGAGTACCGCATGGGCAAGTCGAAACGGCCGCAGGACCGGGCACTGGACCTCTTGGCCGACGTGGGCGATGGCCTGCGCCGCAAGCTGCCGGACAAGGCGGTGCAGTGGATCGAGACCGGCGCTGCGCTGGGCGCGCTGCGTGCCGGTGCCAAGGTGGCCGGCGGCGTGGTGCGGCGCAATCCGTTGCTGGTCGGCGCGGCGGTGGCCGGCGCCGGCCTGCTCTGGTACGCCGCGCGCCAGCGCGCCAAGGCGCAGGCGGCGCAGGAAGGCCAGGCCCGCCAGGTGCGCGCGCTGCGGCGCGGCGAGGTGGAGCAGGACGACTACGGCGTTTGAGCCGGCGTGCAGGGCTGCGTGCAGGCAACAGCCGGCAGCTCCACCACAAAGCGGGCACCGCCGCCTTCGCGCGCCTCGTACCAGAGCCGGCCGCCGGCCTGGTCCACGATCCGCCGGGCCAACGACAGTCCCAAGCCGTTGGACAACGTTGCCTCGCCATCGCCGGCGTTGCTCCGCTGGAACGGCATGAACAGCCGCGACCGGAAGCCGTCGGGGATCCCGGGCCCGCGGTCCTGGGCGACCAGCTGCCAGAAGCCCGGTGCACCGGCGCGTGCCGCCAGCGTCAGTTCGCCGCCGTCGCGTGCGTATTTCAGCGCGTTGCTCACCAGGTTCTCGCCCACCTGCCGCAGCGCCTGGTCATGGATCGCCACGCAGGGATCACAGCCGGACGGCTCGATCTGCAGGCGCAGGCCGCGTGCTTCCAGCTGTAATTCATAGCGCGCCGCCAGCCAGCGCAGGGTGTCATCGAGATGGGCGCAGGCCGCGGCCGCAGGTTCCGCTGTGTGGGCGTCCTGCCCGGCGCCGGCCTGGCTTTCGAGATAGCTGTGGATGTAACCCAGCGCCTCGCGCGTGCTTTCCTCAATGATCTGCAGGTAGCGCGGTACCCGCGCCGGATTGGCGTCGGCCAGGCCCAGCATCTCGCAGGCGAACAGCACGCTGGTCAGCGGGTTCTTGAGATCGTGCGCCACCAGGTTGACCAGCTCCTGGCGCTGGCGCGCGACCTGTTCCAGGCGGTCGCGGGTCAGCTTCAGGTGCAGGTGCACCTGCACCCGGGCCAGCAGCTCTTCCGGCGCGCAGGGCTTGGCCACGCAGTCCACCGCGCCGGCTTCGAAGGCACGTAACAAACGTGCCCGGTCCGAATGCGCGGCGAGCACGATGGCAGGGATCTGCCGCAGACGGGGCTGCGCATGCAGGGCAGCCAGCAGCTCGACGCCGGTGATGTCCGGCAGCGGCAGGTCCAGCAGGATCAGGTCCGGGGCTTGGCGGCTGGCCAGCGCGAGCGCCTGGGCGCCGCTGTCGACGTGGATCAGCGCATGGCCGTGCTGACCGAGCAGGGACAGCGCCGGGTTCTCTGCAAGCGGCGGCGCGGAAACGACGAGGACACGCCCGAATCTGGCGATCTGATGCGGCATCCTGCAGGCACTCCATGCCAGTCTGGCGAGCTACGGTAGCAAAAGACCGGCGGGGCGCACACAGCGGAATTAGTCGCCTTCCAGGGCCCGCCATTGCCCGGGTGCCAGCCCCTGCAGCGCATGCGGCCCCACCGCCATCCGCACCAGCCGCAGCGTGGGCAGCCCCACGGCCGCGGTCATGCGCCGCACCTGCCGGTTGCGGCCTTCGGTGATCACCAGCTCCAGCCACGCATCCGGCACCGTCTTGCGGAAGCGCACCGGCGGATCGCGCGGCCACAGTGCCGGCGCCGCCAGCAGGCGCGCGCGCGCCGGGCGCGTGGGGCCGTCGTTCAGCACCACGCCCGTGCGCAGCTGCTGCAGCTGGGCGTCGGTGGGTGTGCCTTCCACCTGCACCCAGTAGGTCTTGGGCAGCTTGTGCGCGGGGTCGGTCAGGCGGTGCGCCAGCCGACCATCGTCGGTCAGCAGCAGCAACCCTTCCGAGTCGAAATCCAGCCGGCCGGCCGGATACACGCCCGTGGGCAGGCCGAACCCCGCCAGCGTCGGTCGCGGCGGCACGCTGCGGTCAGTGAACTGGCACAGCACGCCATAGGGTTTGTTGAAGGCGATGAGCATGGGCCGTGCAGAAATCCGGGGCGCGCAGCGCGGAGGGCGTGGCGTGGAAAGGTCAGTCGCTGGCCGGTTTGCGGAACCGCAGGGTCATCCGGTCGCTTTCGCCAATCGCCTGGTACCGGGCGTCGTCGGCCGCATCGTGGCGGTTGGTCGGCGGCAGCGTCCACACGCCGTTGGGATGGTCGGCGGTGTCGCGCGGATTGGCGTTCACCTCGCTGCGGCCGTCCAGCACGAAGCCGGCACGCGTGGCCAGTTCGATCACCAGCGCCTCGGTCAGGTAGCCAGAGGTCTTCATCGTGTCGAGGTCGGTGCCCGGCTGGGCGCGGTGCTCCACCACGCCTAGCGTGCCGCCCGGCTTGAGCGCGGCGAAGAAAGCCTGGAAGTAGGCATCGGCGGTGCCGGCGGACACCCAGTTGTGCACGTTGCGGAAGGTCAGCACTGCGTCGGCGGTGCCGGGGGCGCCCAGTACCGGCGCCTTGCCGTCGTACTCCAGCAGGGTGGCGCGGTCGTAGCGGGCGGGGTCGGCGCTGAACACCGCGCGCAGCCCGTTGCTGCGCCCCGGCGCGGGTGTGGCGCTGGCCGCGATGTAGTGGCCGTGGTGGCGCAGGTAGGGCGCCAGGATCGCGCTGTACCAGCCGGTGCCCGGGCTGATCTCGATCACCGTGTCGGTAGGCCGGATGCCGAAGAACGCCAGCGTTTCGGCCGGATGGCGGTAGACGTCACGCGCGCGCTGGGCCGGGCTACGGCCCGGATCGGCCACGGCCGCGCGCAGGCCCGCGTCGATGGCGGGTGCGCCCGTTGCGGCGGGGGGCGGCGTCTGCGCAGTGGCGGCGGGGCTGGCCGCCAGCAGCAGGAGGGCGAGCGCGTGGGTCGGCAAGCGGGTCATGCGGCGGCTCCGGTCGGTCGGGGCTTGCAGGGTAACCGCGTCTGCCGGAAACACGCAGCCCGGCACGGGGCCGGGCTGCGTAGCGGTCCGCGGGAGCGCGAGGCTTACAGCGTGCCCAGCGCCGCATTGAAGGTGGCGCTGGGCCGCATGGCGGCCGCCAGCTTGCCCATGTCGGGCTGGTAATAGCCACCGATGTCCACCGGCTGGCCCTGCACGGCAAGGAGTTCCTCGACGATCTTCGCCTCGTTGTCCGCCAGTCGCTGGGCCAGTGGCGCGAACGTCGCCGCCAGCGCGGTGTCGGCCGTCTGCGCAGCCAGTGCCTGTGCCCAGTACAGCGCCACGTAGAAGTGGCTGCCGCGGTTGTCGATGGTGCCCAGCTTGCGGCCCGGCGAACGGTCGTTGTCGAGGAACATGGCGTTGGCTGCGTCCAGCGCATCCGCCAGCACCTGTGCGCGGGCGTTGCCGGTGGCGTTGGCCAGGTGCTCGAACGAGGCCGCCAATGCCAGGAACTCGCCCAGCGAATCCCAGCGCAGGTAGTTTTCCTCGAGGAACTGCTGGACGTGCTTGGGCGCGCTGCCGCCGGCACCGGTCTCGAACAGGCCGCCGCCGGCCATCAGCGGCACGATGGAGAGCATCTTGGCGCTGGTGCCCAGCTCCATGATCGGGAACAGGTCGGTCAGGTAGTCGCGCAGCACGTTGCCGGTGACGCTGATGGTGTCCTGGCCTGCGCGGATGCGCGCCAGCGAAAGCCGCATGGCCTCGATGGGCGGGAGGATCCGGATGTCCAGGCCGGCGGTGTCATGCTCGCGCAGGTAGCGCTCGACCTTGGCGATCAGGCTGCGGTCGTGGGCGCGCTGCGGATCCAACCAGAACACCGCGGGCGTGCTGCTCAGGCGCGCACGGGTCACCGCCAGCTTCACCCAGTCGCGGATCGCGGCGTCCTTGGTCTGGCACATGCGCCAGATGTCGCCAGCCTTGACCGCATGCTCCATCAGCACGTTGCCGGCGTCGTCCACCACCTTGACCACGCCGTCGCCGCTGATCCGGAAGGTCTTGTCGTGGCTGCCGTATTCCTCGGCCGCTTGCGCCATCAGGCCGACGTTGGGCACGCTGCCCAAGGTGGCCGGGTCGAATGCGCCGTGCGCCTTGCAGTCGTCGATCACCACCTGGTAGATGCCGGCATAGCAGCGGTCCGGGATCACCGCCTTGGTGTCCTGCAGCTGGCCCTGGGCGTTCCACATGCGGCCGCTGTCGCGGATCATCGCCGGCATCGAAGCGTCCACGATCACATCGCTCGGCACGTGCAGATTAGTGATGCCCTTGTCGGAGTTCACCATCGCAAGCTGCGGGCGCTCCGCATACAGCGCGGCGATGTCGGCCTCGATCTGCGTGCGCACGCCGGCGTCCAGCTGCGGCAGCCGCGCGTACAGGTCGCCGATACCGTTGTTCGGGTCGAAGCCCACCGCAGCCAGCGCGGCGGCATGCTTCTCCAGCACCGGCGCGTAGAAGCGCGAGACCACGATGCCGAACATGATCGGGTCGCTGACCTTCATCATGGTGGCCTTCAGGTGCAGCGAGAACAGCACGCCCTTCGCCTTGGCATCGGCGATCTGCGCGTCCACGAAGGCGGCCAGCGCGGCGGCGTCCAGCACACTGGCATCGATCACCTCGCCGGCCTGCAGCGGCAGCGCCGCGCGCAGCGGGACGGTGGCGCCGTCGGTACCGGTGAATTCGATGCGCACGCTGCCGGCGGCCGGCATGGTCACCGACTGTTCGCTGCCGTAGAAGTCTCCGGCGTCCATGTGCGCGACGTGGGACCGGGAGTCGGCGCTCCAGGGCCCCATCCGGTGCGGGTGCTTGCGGGCGTAGGCCTTCACCGCCTTGGGCGCGCGCCGGTCGGAGTTGCCTTCGCGCAGCACCGGATTGACCGCACTGCCCTTGACCTTGTCGTAGCGTGCCTTGGCGTCTTTCTCGCGGTCGTCCTGCGGTGCATCCGGGTAGTCCGGCAGCGGATAGCCCTTGCCTTGCAGCTCCCGGATCGCCGCCTTCAGCTGCGGGATCGAGGCGCTGATATTGGGCAGCTTGATGATGTTGGCCTCCGGCGTCTTCGCCAGCGCGCCCAGCTCGGCCAGATCATCGGCCACCGCCTTATCGCCCAGCCGGTCCGGGAACTGCGCCAGGATGCGCGCCGCCAGCGAGATGTCGCGCGTCTCCACGTCCACGCCGGCGGTCTTCGCATATGCCTGCACGATCGGCAGGAAGCTGGCGGTGGCGAGGAACGGCGCCTCGTCGGTCAGGGTGTAGAGGATCTTGGACATGGCGGCTCGTGGACGCTGGGGAAGCCCCCATTGTCGCGCCTCGCCCCGTCGCGGGGCAAAACACGACGCAAATGACGCGGATCCGCTCAGCGCACCTCGAAGACGCGCGCCTGCGCCAGCGTGCCGTCCACCCGCAGTTCCAGCCGGTACGTACCGGGCGGCCAGCCGCTGGGCTTGGCCAGCTGGAACAGCGTCGTGGTGTTGCCTTGCAGCAGCAGGCGCTTGCCCTCTTCGCGCACGACCTGCCGGGTGTCGAGGTAGGTCCAGCGGACGACCACCGCATGTGCCAGCGCGTCGCGGCCGTGGAAGCCGACGCTGGCGTACAGCGTGTCCCCGGGCGTGAAGTGCACGCGGGGCCGGACCACGCGGCCATCCCCGTCCACGGCGTTGCCAAGGTCCAGCCGGGTAACGCGCACCGTGGCCGGGACGACCGGCGTCGCGGTGTTGGCCGCTGGCACGGTGGGCGGTGCTGGCGGCGCGGCAGGGCGCTGACATCCCGCCAGCGCCAGCAGACCGGCCAGCAGGCCCAGCCGACGCCGCCCGGTCATTGGCGCAGGGTGCGTCGCGGCGCCGGCGGTGTGCTGCCGGGGGTGCCGCGCCAGGGGTTGATGTCCAGCCCGCCGCGCCGCGTGTAGCGGGCTTCCACCGAAAGTGCGGTCGGCGTGCAGCGCGCCAGCAGGTCGACGAACAGCTGTTCCACGCACTGCTCGTGGAAGCCGGCGTGTTCGCGGAAGCTCACGACGTAGCGCAGCAGGCTGGCGCGGTCGATCTGCGGACCGCGGTAGGTGATGGTCACGTCCGCCCAGTCGGGCTGGCCGGTCACCGGGCAGTTGGACTTCAGCAGCGCGCTGGCCAGGGTCTCCTCGACCACGTTGCCTGGGTCCGCCTGCAGCAGCGCCGCGTCCGGCGGGCCGTAGTGGTCGATGGCGATGTCCAGATCGTCGATGCGGATCAGGTGGCCAGTGGCATCGTCCATCGGCGCCACGCCGAAGGCCAGCGTGACCGGCGCGCCGGCCGCGGCCGAGAGATCGGCCTCGATGCAGGCCTGCAGCGCTTCCGCGGTGGCGAAGCGGGCGGCATTGAGCGAGTTCAGGTACAGCTTCAATGACTTCGATTCCACCAGGTGCGGCGAACTGGCCGGCACCTGCAGGGTCGCGGTGGCCACGTGCGGTTTGCCGCGCAGGTCCAGCCACGACAGCTCGAACGCCTGCCAGCGGTCGACGCCCACGAACGGCAGCGCACCGGTGATGCCCAGCTGGGCGCGCGCCGGCGCCCGCGGGATCGGGTACAGCAGGCCCGGGTCGTAGCCCGAGGGGTAGGCGGTGTCGCGGCCGAGCGGCGAGCCGGCGGTGGTGTTGGCGTTCATTCGCAGCGGTGCTCGTGGGCGAGGTACTCGGCGGACTGCATCTCGATGAGACGCGAGGCGGTGCGTTCGAACGCACCGACGAGGCGCTCGCCCGCGTACAGCGCCATCGGCGCGGCGTCGGCGGTGCAGACCAGGTTGACATGGCGATCGTACAGCTCGTCCACCAGGTGGACGAAGCGGCGCGCGGCATCGTCGCGCAGCGCGTCGAAGCGCGGGATGCCGCCGACCAGCACGGTGTGGAATTCGCGGGCGATCTCGATGTAGTCGGCGTTGCCGCGCGGGCCTTCGCACAGCGCGGCGAAGTCGAACCAGCACACCCCCTTGCTGCGCGCCCGCACCGGGATGCGCCGGCCGTCGATGACGATGCCGGCGTCGCGGTGGCCGTCGTCGCCGCCGAGCTCGTGCCAGCGCCGCTCCAGCCAGGCATCCGCCTCGGCATCCAGCGGCGCGCGGTAGACCGGTGACTGGGTGAGCGCGCGCAGGCGGTAGTCGGTGTCGCTGACCAGTTCGACCACCTCGCACTGGCGCTCGATCAGGTCGATCGCCGGCAGGAAGCGGGCGCGCTGCAGGCCGTCCTTGTACAGGTCACGCGGCGCGGCGTTGGAGGTGGTGACCAGCACCACGCCTTCGGCGAACAGGCGTTCCAGCAGGCGCGCCAGCAGCATGGCGTCGCCGATGTCGCTGACGAAGAATTCATCCAGCACCAGCACCCGCAGGGTGCTGCGCCACTCGCGGGCGATCACCGCCAGCGGGTCGCGTTGCCCGGCGTGGTCGCGCAGGCGGGCGTGCACTTCGCGCATGAAGCGGTGGAAGTGGGTGCGGCGCTTCTCGCGCAGCGGCAGCCCGGCGAAGAACTGGTCGACAAGGAAAGTCTTGCCGCGGCCCACGCCACCCCAGAGGTAGAGCCCGCGTACTGGCGGTGCAGGGTCGGCGCCGCCCAGCAGCCGCTGCAGCAGGCCACGCGTTGGCGCAGGTTGCAGCAGCGCCGTGTGGATGCGGTCCAGTGCCTGCAGGGCAGGCCGCTGCGCGGCGTCCTCGCGCCAGTCGCCGCGCGCCACGCCCTCGGCGTAGCGCTGGGAGGGAAGCAGGGCGTCGCTCATGCCGCTGGCGGTGCCGGCAGCCAGCCGCGGATGCCGTTCTTGAGCGCGCCGCGCAGGTCCATCAGCTTGCGGTGGAAGAAGTGGCTGGTGTCGGGCATCTCCACCAGCACGGGTGGGTTGGGCAGCCCGGTTACCCAGTCGCGCACCGCACCGGCGTCCACGATTTCGTCGGCATCGCCCTGGATCACCAGCCACGGCATGGTGGGCAGGACGATGTCCTGGAAATCCCAGCTACGCCCCACCGGCGGGGCGATGCTGATCAGCGCGGCCGCGCCCAGCTCCTCGGCGGCGCGCAGTGACACCCAGGCGCCGAAGCTGAAGCCGGCCAGCCAGAGAGCGTGATCCGGGAAGCGCTCGCGCGCCCACGCTGCCACTGCGCGCAGGTCGTCCAGCTCGCCGTCGCCGTCGTCGAATGCCCCTTCGGAGGCGCCGACCCCGCGGAAGTTGAAGCGCAGGGTGGACACCCCCGACTCGCGCAGGGCGCGCGCCGCCATGGTGACCACCTTGTTGTGCATGGTTCCGCCCTCGGTGGGCAGCGGATGGCAGACAATCGCCAGGATCGGCTGCGCGGGGGCCTCGGCGGCCTCGAACACAGCCTCGATTCGGCCGGCGGGGCCGGGGAGGGTCAGCGTGGCGTCGGTGCCGACGGGTTGGGCGATCGGGTCTGTCATGACGTCATCATGCCGCAGCTGGCGTGAAGCTGGCCGTATCGGAGCCCGGAAACGCGAACGCCGCCCGCAGGCGGCGTCCTCCGGACGGACAGGCGAGGCTTATTTGCTCTGCGCCACCATCCACTCGACCACGGCCTTCATCTGCGCGTCGGTCAGGGCCGGGTTGCCGCCCTTCGCCGGCATCACGCCCACCGAGCCCTGGAAGCCTTCGGTGGCTTTCTTGATCAGCATCTCGACGCCCTGCTCGGCCGCGCGCGCGCCGATGCCAGCGGCATTCAGCTTGGGCGCACCGCCCACCCCGGCGGTGTGGCAGCCGGTGCAGGGGCCGTTGTTGAAGATCTCGGCGCCGTCGGTACGGCCGTCGAACGGCACGTTAGCGGCCAGCGCGGCGGTGGCCGCGGCAGCGGCGGCGGCTTGCGCGGCCGCACCCGTGGCGCCGGCATACACCGCGCCGACCGGGGCAATCCGGTTTTCCAGGTTGCGCTGCGCAACCGGGTCCACGGGGTATTCCACCTTGCTGTTCAGGTGATAGGCAAACAGGATCAGGCCGACCGCCAGCAACGCCAGGAAGGCGATCACCATCGAGAAGCGCTTGAGGAAGGCAAGGTCGTGAGTCCGCATGGTGTTCCCGCACAAGTCGTGGCCGGTTCCGGCCGCCAGACGCTGGATTATTCCAGAACGGCGTTGGCGGCGCGAGATGGGGGGGCGTTGGGGTCTCGGGGCCCGAAGGCGATCTGGACTGTGCGGGTGGTCACGTTATTGACCCCGGGGCTGGATTCGGCGATAACTGAACAAACGGCAAATGCAGAGGGGGGGCGGAGGTTCCGCTCGAACTGCAGGCGCACGCCGACGGGAACCCCGCGTTCCTGCCGAGGCTTTTTCTTTTTTTGCAAATCTTTGGAGGGGATATGAGCGACCACCGGACCAGCACACGCCCGGGCAAGGCCCGCCACCGCCGCGCCGTGAAACTGGCGCCCATGACACATGCGGTGCGCTCGGTGCTGGCTGTTTCCGCAATGACGGTGGCGCTTGGACTTCCCGTCAGTGCAGTGGCATCCGGCGTCAAGGCCCCTGCCACGCGGGTGGTCCAGGCTGATCGGCCTTTCCTCGATCTTGCGCCGGTGTTCGATCTCACGGCCGTGCCCATGGGCCTGGTGGCCCAGGCGATCGGCGTCACCGACCCGGGTGACATCACGATCGACAATGCCGATCCGATCCTCGATAACCAGACGTACGACGCCATTGCGATCTACGCGTACAGCGCCGGGGGCAATGTCAACATCAACAACCAGGCGACCGGGTCACTGGAAGCGTTGTCCTCCCTGAGCAATGCGATCGGCATCTACGGCTATGCCTTGGACGGTAGCGTCGAGATCCGCAACGAGGGCGGGATTTTCGCGCGCTCCATTGACGGTCTGGCCGACGGCATCTTCGCGTCGGGCACCGATGTGGACGTGTCGAGCAGCGGCGACATCACCGCGGTCAGCGTGTACGGCAACTGGGCGGCAGGCATCGAGGCCCAAGCCACCGACCTGACCACGGTCCAGAACGACGGCAGCATCTACGCGTCTGCTGCCTACGGGCAGGCGTTCGGCATCTATGCCACCGGCGACGACGTGGTGGTCGGCAACACCGGCAACATCGGTGCACAGGGTTACTACGCCACCGGCATCGAAGCGCAGTCCACCGGCGACGTGGCGATCGACAACAGTGGCGCCATCATCGCGGGGATGCCCAGCTACACTGCGCTGGCGAACGGCATCAACGCGGTCAGCAATGGCGAGGACGCGGCGGTCGGCGTGACCAACAGCGGTGACATCTCGGCGGTGTCGTACTTCGGCGGCGCGGGCATCGCGGCCACGGCGAGCGGCGAGGGCGGCTCCGCGAGCGTCACCAACAGCGGCAATATCTATGCCTCGCAGTACACCAAGTACGGCTACGGCGCCTACGGCATCGTGACGTCCGCAGATGGCAACTCGAACATCGACAACAGCGGCGCGATCGACGTGGTGTCGGCGGGCGCGGCGAACGGCGCGACCGCGCTGTCGTTCGCCGGCGATGCCGGGGTGACCAATTCGGGAGACATCACCGTCTACAGCAGTGCCTCGCTGGGGTACAGCGCGACCGGGATCACCGCCTTCGCTGCAAACGGCAATGCGCAGGTGGACAACAGCGGTTCGGTGGACGCCAGCGCGAAGTACTGGGCGACTGCCATCAACGCGAGCGCGCAGGGCGACGTGGCCGTTACCAACAGCGGCTCGCTGTATGCGGACGGGCAGAAGTACGCGTTCGGCGTGTACGCGCTGTCCAACGCGGGCGACGTGTCGGTGCACAACGACGCGGATGGCGAGATCGGCTTCTACTCCTACCTTGGCCGTGGTTGGGGCGTGTTCGCCTACGCCGGCCAGGGCGACGTGCACGTCACCAACGACGGCGCGATCTCCGGGTATGCCTACGGCCAGTCGGCGGGCGTGTTCGCGATCGCGGGCTACGGCGACGTAATGGTAGAGAACACCGGCAGCATCGACGTGGTCAGCGGCAGCGGCGTGGCGGTGGGCGCCTTCGCCCGCGCCGATTACGGTACTGCCAGCGTGAGCAACAGCGGCGATATCACCGCCAGCGTGGGTGGTCCGTTCTCGGGCGGTTACGCGGCCTACGGCATTCTGGCCCGCGGCGCCTATGCCGATGTGTCCAACAGCGGCAATATCGCGTCCAACGGTTACTACTACGCCACCGGTATCGCGGCGACGTCGTATTACGGCACCACGGTGAACAACACCGGCGGCAGCATCACCGCCAATGCGCTAGGCGGCGCCACCGGCATCAATGCGCTGTCGCTGTTCGGCGACGTGACGGTGACCAACGCCAGCGATATCCAGGCCGTCGGCTTCGTGTTCGGCGCGCAGGGTATCCGTGGCTACAGCCTCTACGGCGATGTAGGGATCGACAGCAGCGGTGACATCTACGCGGCCTCGCTCTATGGCGACGCGATCGGCATCTACGGCTATTCGCTGACCGCCGATGTTGCGGTCCACAACGCCGGCGACATCACCGCCGTGTCCTATTACGGTCTGGCCGACGGCATCTTCGCTTCCGGCGCTGACGTCAACGTCGCCAACAGCGGCGCGATCCTGACCGCGGGCTATACCTGGGCCGCCGGCATCGAGGCGCAGGGCGCCTCCTCCGCGACGGTGCAGAACGATGGCACCGTCAGCGCGATTGCCATGGGGCCCGGTGGCAAGGCCTATGGTCTCTACGCCACCGGTGGCGATGCTGTGTCGGTGGGCAACACCGGCGATGTCGATGCCCAGGGTTACTACGCCACCGGCATCGAGGCCCGGTCCTACGGCGACCTGGCCATCGACAGCAGCGGCAACATCACCGCCGGCTA
Source organism: Thermomonas sp. (assembly GCF_046293095.1). Taxonomy (GTDB): domain Bacteria; phylum Pseudomonadota; class Gammaproteobacteria; order Xanthomonadales; family Xanthomonadaceae; genus Thermomonas. The sequence continues at coordinate 190,182 of NZ_JBKBPN010000004.1, read as the reverse complement.
TGCCAACGCGTATGGCTTCTACAGCGCGCTGGCTACCGGCATCAATGCCAGCAGCGGCGGCGTCGGCGCGGTAGTGAACGTCGCCAGCGGCGGCAATATCACGGCCACCGGGTACTTTGGCGCCAGCGGCATTTCCGCGACCTCCAGCGGTACGGGTGGCACCGTGCATGTCAGCAGCAACGGCAACATCGACGTCCTGCAGGGCAACAAATACGGCTACGGCGCCTATGGCGTGGTGGCCTCGGGCGACGGTGACACGCTGGTTGAAAACGGCGGCGGCATCGGCGTGTATTCCGCAGGCGCGGCCACCGGCGTTGCCGCCCTGTCGTTCGCGGGGGCCGCCGACGTGTCCAATGCCGGCGACATCGAGGCGATCAGCACGGCTACGGGGTTCTACGGCGCCACCGGCATCCTTGCGTTCGGCGCCAATGGCACCGCCAGCGTCCAGAACACCGGCTCGGTATCGGCGACGGCGGCCGGCCTGCTCTACTCCGAGGCGCGCGCGGTGGATGCGCAGGCCTTCGGCGACGTCAGCGTGGCCAACGCGGGTTCGCTGTACGCCAACGGCCAGAAGTACGCGTTCGGTGTGTACGCCAGCTCCGGCAACGGTGACCTCTCGGTCAGCAACGCGGGAAGCGGCGACATCGGCTTCTATTCATATGTCGGTCGCGGGTGGGGCGTGTTCGGTTTCGCCACGCAGGGCGATGTCGCGGTGAACAACGCAGGTGCCATTGCCGGCTACGCCTACGGGCAGTCCGCTGGCGTGTTCGCAGTGGCCAGCGCAGGCGATGCCAGCGTTACCAACAGCGGCAGCATCACCGTGGTGAGCGGCAGCGATGCGGCGGTGGGCGTGTTTGCCCGTGCCGACTACGGTACTGCCAGTGTCACCAGCAGCGGTGACATCGAGGCCAGTAGTGCCTATCTCGCCTACGGCGTCATCGCCCGCGGTGCGGATGCTGTCATCACCAACCGTGGGAGCGTCTCGGCCTCCGCCGGCGTGGCAGCGGTCGCGGCCGCCGCCAGTGGTTACTACAGCTCCACTGTCAACAACACCGGCACCCTCCACGCCGCTGACGCAGGCTTCAACGTCGGCGTGCTGTTCAGCGATGCAGGCGGCAATGTCCTCAACAACAGCGGCGCGGGCCTGATCTATGCCAGCGGCGCCGATGGCTACGCCTTCGCGGTGGTTGGCGGCAACGCTGACGAGACCATCAACAACAGCGGTCGCATCCTCGGGGCGCTTTCGCTGTACGGCGGCGGCGACGTGCTGCACAACAAGGCCGGTGGCACGTGGGATATCGGCAGCACCCGCAGCACGGACTTCGGCGACGGCGACGACGTCATCGACAACCAGGCCGGTGCCACCCTCCGCTTGGCTGACGGTGCGCTGTCGCTGGGTGCCGCGGGCACAAACGGCAATGCGTTCAACAACGCCGGTACGATCAAGGTGATCGGCAGCGACAACCTGATCGACATGGGCAGTACCGTGGCGTTGCAGCCAGGCGCAAACCCGCTCCCGTTGGTCAATACAGGCATCATCGACTTCTTCGATGGCGCCACCGACGACGGCCTGACCATTGCCGGCAGCCTTGGTGGTAGCGGTGCGATCAACATCGATCTGGACCTGGACAACCTGACCAGCGACCAGCTCTATATCGACGGCGACATTGCCAGCGGCGCGGTCCAGATGGTCAACGTCAGCATCACCCGCATGCCGACAACGGCCAGTACCGAGGGGGTCGCGTTCGTTCACGTGTCCGGCGCCTCCAGCGCTGGTTCGTTCGTGGGCGGCAAGGTGGTCGGCTATTCAGCGTCCAACTTCCTGGACATCGGTGCGCGCACTACCCGCGAGGCGGGTAGTGGCGGGGACGCCGCGTTCCTTGTGTCCCTCGACGTGCTTGGCTTGAACGACACCGGCGCCTTGGCCGTGACGACAGCAACGGCCGCGGCGACCTTCCTGAACTCGCAGGTCGGCACGTTCCGTCAGCGGCTTGGCGTGAACCCTTACGGTGATGCGGACAAGGTCATGAACGCCTTCGTCCGCTTCTATTCCAGTCAGGGCGACATCAACCCGACCCATTCGGCCGGTAATTTCGGCCAAGGCGGCCGTTTTGGTTTTGCCCAGAACAGCTGGGGTCGCGAAGTCGGCATCAACGCCAATCTGCCGGGCAACATCCATGCCGGTCTTGTGCTGGGCAATGCGGACAGTCGCCAGCGACTTAGCGATGGTGTTGGTGAGAACCGGATGGACGGCGCCACCGTCGGTGCCTACGCCACCTGGTACGCGCCGGGCGGCTTCTACGTGGACCTGAGCGGCCGCTGGATGGCGTCGGACATCCACTCGACCACCGCCGCCGGCACCATGGCGGGCCGGGTCCACGCCCAGGCGACCAGCCTGGAGGCGGGCTACGAGTGGATGGCGGGTGGTTTCAACGTGGTCCCGCAACTTCAGTACACCCGGACTAAGGTCGATGGGATCACGCCGCTGCAGGGCACGTGGGTGACCTTCCAGTCGCACGGTGGCACCTTCGAGCAGGGCCGGCTCGGCGTTGAGGTGAACCGCACGTTCGAGTTCGGTGGCCTGCGCTGGACGCCGTACGGATCGATCCATGCTGTGCATGAGTTCGATGGCAAGACCACCTACACCGTGGCCGATAACTTCTACGGCAGCACCGGGACAAAGGGCACCAGCACCATGGCGGAGCTTGGCCTCGGTCTGCAGAAGGGTCGCTTCGGTGTTGGGCTGGGGATGAACTGGACCGACGGTGGTGCGTATAAGCACGTCATCGGTGGTCAGGCAGTCGCCCGATTCTCCTGGTAATCCTGCAGTCGCCGGCCCGGGAGGGTCGGCGGCAGGCAGACGCAGTCTGGACACCCCGTGGTCATCGACAACAAGCAAAACGACACCGATATCCAATCCCACCCAGATCGGCCAGGGCTCGACACCGGCCTTGATGCGGTCGGTCCCGACCAAGCCGCGGTGCCGGTGAACGCCCCCAAGCCGGCCACCCCGCCGCGGGACCTGACCCAGCTCAAGGTCGAGAAGACCTGCTCGCGCGGGCTCGCCGGCTGGCTGGGCCAGCACCGCCTGTCCCTGGCGATCACCTCCTACCAGAGCGGCCGCATCTACCTGGTGGGCAGCGACAAGCAGGGCCGCGTGTCCTTCTTCGAGCGCATCTTCGAGCGCGCCATGGGCGTGGTGGGCAATGCCCAGCGCATCTACCTGGGCGGCTTGTACCAGCTGTGGCGGTTCGAGAACGTGCTGCGCCCGAACGAGGTCATCCATGGCCAGTTCGACAAGTGCTACGTGCCGCGCAACGCGCAGACCATCGGCGACCTGGACATCCACGAGCTGGGCATCCGCAAGGACGGGCGGGTGGTGTTCGTGAACACCAAGTATTCCTGCCTGGCCGAGCTCAGCACGACCCACAGCTTCAAGGCGATCTGGAAGCCCAACTTCATCAGCAAGCTGGCGCCGGAGGACCGCTGCCACCTCAATGGCCTGGCCATGGTCGACGGCGAGCCGAAGTACGTCACCGCGGTCTGCAAGAGCGACAGCGTCGACGGCTGGCGCGAGCGGCGCCGTGACGGCGGCGTGGTGATCGACGTGCAGACCGACGAGATCGTCTGCGAAGGCCTGTCTATGCCGCACTCCCCGCGCTGGCACAACGGCAGGCTGTGGCTGCTCAACGCCGGCACCGGCCAGCTGGGCTGGGTCGATTTCGAGAAAAAAGCCTTCGTGCCGCACGCCTTCGTGCCGGGCTTTGCGCGCGGCTTGTCGATCATCGGCAATGTCGCCGCGGTGGGGCTGTCCAAGCCGCGCAACCAGCGCTTCGAAGGCCTGCAGCTGGACGAGGAATTGAAGAAGCGCGACGCCGAGCCGTGGTGCGGCGTGCAGATCATCTCGCTGGTCAACGGCGACGTGCTGAACTGGATCCGCTTCGACGGCGACATGGGCGAGATCTTCGACATCAGCTTCCTGCCCAACGTGAAGCACCCGATGATGATCGGCCTGCGCACCAACGAGATCCGCGACCTGATCACGTTCGAGTCCGAAATCCCGGTGGAGGCAGGTGCCGCATGAACCACAAGTTCTTCCTGCCCGTCCTGCTGCTGGTTGCCGCCTTGCCGCTGCAGGCCCAGAACAAGCCGGTCCCGCCAGCCCCGCCGCGCCCGGATCCGGCCGCCGCGACGTTCAAGGCCTGGGACAAGAACGCCGACGGCCAGCTGTCCCTGGTGGAGTTCCGCGCCGGTTGGGAACAGACCCAGGCCGCCGCACGGACGCAGATGGCCCTGCGCCGGCAGTTCGCCTCCATTGACGCCAATCACGATGGCGGCCTCGACGCGACCGAGTACGCCAACCTCGTGCTGATCAAGCAGGCCGGCAAGTCCGCCCCGCCGCTGTCACGCTTCGACGCCAACGGCAACGCCAAGCTGGAGTTCGCCGAATACGTCAAGCTCGTCGAGACCCTGGCCGCCAAGCAGGACGCGAAGAAGTGAAGGTCGAGTTCGTCCCCGTCTGGAAGCAGGTGACGCCCGAGCTGGCGAAGGAACTGGTCGCGTTCTGGCAGGAGCAGAAGGCCGTCCTCGATCCGGCCACTGCCCAGCGCCGCGTCGACCAGGTGGTCTGCATCGCGCGCGATGCAGACGGCGCCTTGTGCGGCGTCGGCACGGCCTTGCTGAAGATCATCCCGCGCCTGCGCCAGCCGACCTACTACTACCGCCAGTTCTTCGCCAAGGCCCTGCGCGGCCAGCACCAGGAACTGCCGTTCTTCCTGCGCTGCAAGCAGGTCCTCCAGCAGTACAACGCCGGCCTCCAGCGTCCCGAAAGCCTCGGCATCCTGCTCGAGATCGAGAACGCGAAGATCGCCGCCGCCTACAAACGTGCGGTGGAACCCGGTTTCGATGCCGTTTTCATCGGATATTCGCCGCGTGGCCTGCAACTCCGCGTCTCCTATTTCGAGGACGCCGTCCTGCAACCACCGGCGCGGGTAGCCGCCCCGGCGGTGGCGACGGGCAAAGCCCGCGCTGTGCGTCGCAAGACCAACCAATCCCTTCCCGGCACGGCAACCGCGCCGGCCTTGATCACCACGGAGAAAGCGCCATGAAAGCCCAAGCAAGTCTGCTGTGTCTCGCCATCGCCTCCGCCCTCGCCGTGACTGCGGCCCCGGCAGAAGCGGCTGTGCTCCAGAAATCCGCGGTGATCGCCCGCGCCAGCACGCTGGTGGGCGGCAACGCCACCCTCGCGCGCCGCGCAGCCGCCGACGCGTTCGTCGCCCGTGATGTGATCGTCGATGCCGACGGTACCGAGCACGTCCGCTTCGATCGGACCTTCAACGGTCTTCCGGTGATCGGTGGCGACATGGTCGTCCATTCGCGCAATGGCAAGCTGGCCGGCATCAGCCAGGGCCTGAAGTCCGCTGCCCGCCCGGCACTGGCTGGCCGCATCACCCGCGACCAGGCCATCGTCGAGGCTGGCGCCCAGTTCGGCAGCCGCTTCGTCGGCGCACCGTCGGCCCGCACCGTGGTCTACGCGCTGGGCGCCTCGCCCGTGCTGGCGCACGAAGTGGTCTTCAACGGCATCAAGGCGGACCAGACCCCGACCGAAATGCATTACTTCGTCGATGCGTCCAACGGCCGCATCCTGAACAAGTGGGACAGCGTGCAGACCGCCAAGCCGGGTCCGGGCACCGGTGGCGCCTGCAGCGGCGCGACCGCGGCCGTCGGCACCGGCAAGAGCCTGACCGAGGGCGACGTGGTGGTGAACACCACCAAGTGCGGCACCACCTACCAGATGGTCGACATGACCCGCGGCGGCGGCGCCACCCACAACATGGCGATGAAGACCACCGGCATGGGTTCGGTGTTCACCAGCAGCACCAACATCTGGGGCAACAACCTGCTGTCGAACTCGCAGACCGTCGGCGCCGATGCGCACTACGGCGTGGCCACCACCTGGGACTACTTCAAGAATGTCCACGGCCGCAGCGGCATCGCCAATGACGGTCAGGGTGCGGTCAGCCGCGTCCACTACGGCCGCAACTACCAGAACGCCTTCTGGAGCGACTCGTGCTTCTGCATGACCTTCGGTGATGGCGACAACGGTGCGTCCATCTATCCGCTGGTGGCCATCGACGTGGCCGGCCACGAAATGTCGCACGGCGTGACCAGCCGTTCCGCCGCTCTGATCTACAGCGGTGAGTCCGGAGGCCTGAACGAAGCGACCTCCGACATCTTCGGCACCATGGTCGAGTACTACGCGAACAACGCCAATGACCCGGGCGATTACGTGATCGGCGAGGAGCTGTTCCCGAACAACGCCAACATGAGCAAGGCGATCCGCTGGATGTTCAAGCCGAGCCTGGACGGCGCTTCGCCGGATTGCTACGCCGGCGGCATCGGTGGCATCGACGTGCACTACAGCTCCGGCGTGGCCAACCACTTCTACTACCTGCTGGCCGAGGGCGCGGTGGTGCCGAACGGTTTCGGCGCGGGTACGTGGGCGAACCTGACCCCGGCGTCGCTGGTGTGCAACGGCAACACCTCGCTGGCCGGCATCGGCCGCGAAGCCGCGGGCAAGATCTGGTACCGCGCGCTGACGGTGTACATGACCGCCAGCACCAACTATGCGGCTGCCCGTACCGCCACGCTGAACGCCGCTACCGATCTGTACGGTGCGGGTTCCGCCCAGTACAACGCGGTGGATGCCGCTTGGGCTGCGGTGAATGTCGCCCCGGCGATCTGATCGCTGAGGTGGGAGCAACAAGGAACGGCCCGCGCAAGCGGGCCGTTCCGCGTTTGGGGGCAGCGCAACGCCGCCGATCCATGCGAGAATGCCGCCCTGCCATCGGCTTGATGGCACGACGCGCCCGTAGCTCAGCCGGATAGAGTAGTGGCTTCCGAAGCCATTGGTCGGGGGTTCGAATCCCTCCGGGCGCGCCACTTCTTCCCGACGGCGGGCCCTGCGTCCGCAGGCCCGACGCGTCCCGTCCGATGCCCCGATCCCCCGACGTCCCTTCGCCGCCCGCCATCGAACCGCGCTGGCGCGAGCGTCTGCGCCAGTATTGGCGGCTGGTGCGCGGCGATCGCCCGATCGGCTGGTTGCTGCTGCTGTGGCCCACGTGGTGGGGCCTGTGGCTCGCCGCCGACGGCCTGCCGCCGCTGTGGCCGCTGCTGGTGTTCTCGCTGGGCGTGTGGCTGACGCGGTCGGCCGGCTGCGTGATCAACGACTATGCCGATCGCTGGCTGGACGGCAGCGTGGAACGCACGCGCCATCGCCCGCTGGCCACCGGCGCCGTGTCCGGCCGCGAGGCGCTGGCGGTGTTCGCCGTGCTGATGCTGGTGGCCTTCGCGCTGGTGCTGACGCTGAACCGGTTGACCATCTACATGAGCGTGGTCGGGGTGTTTCTGGCCGCCAGTTACCCGTATCTGAAGCGCTACACCTACCTGCCGCAGGTCTATCTGGGGATGGCGTTCGGTTGGGGCATCCCTATGGGGTTCGCCGCCCTGACCGGCGGCGTGCCGCCGATCGCGTGGGTGCTGTACGTCGCCAACATCTTCTGGGCCACGGCCTACGACACCTGGTACGCGATGGTCGATCGTGAGGACGACATCCGCATGGGGGCCAAATCCACCGCAATCCTGTTCGGCGACATGGACCTGGTGGCGCAGGGCGTGCTGTACGCCTGCATGTTCGTCGCGCTGGCGCTGGTGGGGCGCGATGCCGCGCTGGGCCTGTGGTACTGGGCGGGATTGGGCACGGCCCTGGTGCTGGTGGCGTGGGAGTTCGGGCTGGCCCGTGGCCGCGACCGCGATGCTTGTTTCCGCGCGTTCCTGCACAACAACTGGGTGGGCCTGGCCATCTTCGCCGGTATCGCCCTGGACTTCGCCCTGCGCGCCAAGGTCGCCGCCGCCTGACCGTTGCCCTGCGCCGCTCACGCCACCCGCGCGCAGACCCACGCCTCCACCCGCGTCACGCCCTCCGCACGCAGCGCGCGTGCCGCCGCATGCAGGGTCGCGCCGGTGGTCATCACGTCATCGACCAGCACCACGTGGTGCGGGAGGGCGCTGCCGCAGGCGTCCACCCGGAACGCGTCCAGCAGGTTGCGCCGCCTGGCATCTGCGTCCAGCCGCGACTGCGCCCGGGTGGCGCGCGTGCGCCGCAGCAGGTCGGCGTGCAGCGGCAGGTGCAGGGCCCGGGCCAGCGGGCGTGCCAGTTCCAGCGCCTGGTCGTAGCCGCGCTGGCGCAGGCGCGCAGGATGCAGCGGCACTGGCACCAGTGCCTGCGGCCGGGGCAAGCCGGTGAAGCGATCGACCATGGCTTGTGCCAGCACCCGCCCGGCGGCGAAGTCCCGATGGAATTTCAGCCGCGGCAGCAGCCGGTCCAGCGGGAAGGTATAGGCGAACGCGGCGTGCGCGGCGTCCAGCGGCGGGGGCGCCGCGGTGCAGCTCGTGCAGGTGCCTGCGCGCGGCTGCGGCAGCGCGCAGCGCGGGCAGGCATGGCGGGGCGCCGGGAGGATGGCACGGCACGCTTCGCAGAGGTCGCAACCCGGCAGTCCGGGGTCGCCGCAGACCACGCAGCGTGGCGGCAGCAGCCAGCACAGCGGCGCGCCGTCAACTTTCCGCCAGGGCAATTGGTTGACGGTGCCGGCCATGCATTCCAGACTGCCGCCCTTGTCGCCCCGCGTCAGTCGGAAAACCCCTATGCCCCAGGTCGCCGCTTTCCCCATCCGCCACGACTGGTCCCGCGCCGAAGTCGAAGCCCTGTTCGATCTTCCCTTCCCCGAACTGCTGCATCGTGCCGGCACGGCGCACCGCCAGCATTTCGATCCGACTGAAGTGCAGGTGTCCACGCTGCTGTCGGTGAAGACCGGTGGCTGCCCGGAAGACTGCGGCTACTGCCCGCAGGCGGCGCGCTACCACACCGGGGTCGAGGCGACCAAACTGATGGAGACCGACGCGGTGGTGGCGCGAGCGCGCCAGGCCAAGGCCGCGGGCGCCTCGCGCTTCTGCATGGGCGCGGCCTGGCGCAGCCCGAAAGACCGCGACATCCCGAAGGTCGCGGCGATGATCCGCGAGGTGAAGGCGTTGGGCCTGGAGACCTGCGCCACGCTGGGCATGCTCAGCGGCACCCAGGCGCAGGCGCTGAAGGCTGCCGGCCTGGACTACTACAACCATAACCTTGACACCGATCCCGAGTACTACGGCGACATCATCCATACCCGCGAGGTGCAGGACCGACTGGACACGCTGGCCCACGTGCGCGACGCCGGTATGAAGACCTGCTGCGGCGGCATCGTCGGCATGGGCGAATCGCGTCGCCAGCGCGCCGGGTTGCTGCAGACGCTGGCCAACCTGCCGGCGCACCCGGACTCGGTGCCGATCAACCGGCTGGTGCAGGTGGAAGGCACGCCGCTCCACGGCACGGTTGAACTGGATCCGTTCGAGTTCGTCCGTACCGTCGCCGTCGCGCGGATCCTGATGCCGGCGTCGATGGTGCGGCTGTCGGCCGGCCGGGAATCGATGAGTGACGAGCTGCAGGCGCTGTGCTTCACTGCGGGCGCCAACTCCATCTTCTATGGCGAAAAACTCTTGACCACCGGCAACCCCGACACCGAGCGCGATCTTGCGCTGTTTGCGCGGCTGGGCCTGCGGCCCATGCCGGTGGAGGCGGCGCACGACGACCGCATCGACGCCTGCACGACCACCGTGCATGCGGGCATCACCGAAGCGGCCTGAGCAATGCCGCGCGAGGGCCTGTCCGATCGCGTCGCCGCCCTGCGCGAACGGCGCGCGGCCGCCCACCGGGTTCGCGTGCGGCGCACGGTGCTGCGCCGCGATGGCGTGCGCTGCGAGGTGATCGGCGAGGACGGCGCGCCGCGCTGGTTGCTGGATTTCTGCGGCAACGACTACCTGGGCCTGTCGCAGCAGTTCGCCGTCACCGGCGCGCTGCAGGACCTGGCCGCGCGCGAGGGCGCGGGCGGCATCGCCTCGCACCTGGTCTGCGGCCATCACGCCGTGCACGAAGCGCTGGAGCGCGAGGTCGCCGACTGGCTGGGCGTGCCGGCCGCGCTGCTGTTCGGCAGCGGCTACGCCGCCAACCTGGCAGTGCTGCAGGCGTTGTTGGGCAAGGACGATGTCTGCGTGCAGGACCGGCTCAACCACGCCAGCCTGATCGACGGCGCGCGCCTTGCCGGTTGCGCGCTGCGCCGTTACCCGCACGCCAATGCCGAGGGGGCGTTGCGGCAGCTGCGCGCGGCGCCCAATGGCGCGGCCCTGCTGGCCACCGATGGCGTCTTCAGCATGGACGGCGACGTGGCCCCGCTGCGCCAGTTGGCGCTGGTGGCCCGCGCCCAGCGCGCCACGCTGTACGTGGACGAAGCGCATGCCGCGGGCGTACTGGGCGAGGACGGCCGCGGCAGTATCGATGAGGCCGGTCTCCATGCTGACGCGGTGCCGCTGCGGCTGGTGACGCTGGGCAAGGCATTGGGCGGCTACGGTGCGGTCGTCGCCGGCGATGCCGACCTGGTCCGCCATCTGGCAGAAACCGCGCGGCCCTACATCTACACCACCGCGCTGCCGCCCGCGCTGGCGGCGGCCTCGCTGGCGGCAGTCCGGCTGGCCCGACGCGACCACTGGCGCCGCGAAAAGCTGGCCGCGCTGGTGCAGCGCTTCCGCGAGGGCGCCCAGCGGCGCGGGCTGCCGCTGCTGCCGTCGGACACGCCGATCCAGCCGTTGCCCTGCGGCGACGAGGCGCGCGCGCTGGCCATGGCCGCATCGCTGGAGCGCAAGGGCTGCTGGGTGGCGGCGATCCGCCCGCCCACCGTGCCGGAAGGCGGCGCACGCCTGCGCATCACGCTATCGGCCGCCCACGCCGAGGCCGACATCGACCGCCTGCTGGACGCACTGGCGGCGTCGCGCGACGCCACCCTGTAAGCCGCGCGGCGGCTACAGCCCGCCGATGCAGACGTACTTGATGTGGCTGTAATCGTCCAGTCCGTGCTGCGAGCCTTCGCGCCCGAACCCGGACTGCTTGATGCCCCCAAACGGCGCCACTTCGGTCGAGATCAAGCCGGTATTGAGGCCCACCATCCCGCACTCCAGCGCCTCGGCCACGCGCCAGGCGCGGGCGTTGTCGCGGGTGTAGAAATACCCGGCCAGGCCGTACTTGGTGGCATTGGCCAAGGCGATGGCCTCAGCCTCGGTCTTGAAGCGAAACAGCGGTGCCACTGGCCCGAACGTTTCCTCGTGCGCCAGTTGCATCTGCGGGGTGGCGTCCAGCAGCACCGTCGGCGCGTAGAACGTGCCGCTCAGCGCGTGACGGTGCCCGCCGGTCGCCACGCGTGCGCCATGCGCCAGCGCGTCGGCCACATGTGCCTCCACCTTCTCCAGCGCCTTGGCATCGATCAGCGGGCCCTGATCGGTCTCGCCGGTCAGCCCCGGCCCCACCCGCAACGCCTGCACGGCGGCCACCAGTTTTTCGGCAAACGCGTCGTACACCCCGTCCTGCACCAGCAGCCGGTTGGCGCAGACGCAGGTCTGCCCGCTGTTGCGGAACTTGCTGGCAATGGCGCCGGCCACCGCGGCGTCCAGGTCGGCATCGTCGAACACGATGAACGGCGCATTGCCGCCCAGCTCCAGCGACAGCCGCTTGAGGCCATCCGCGCATTGCGCCATCAGCCGGCGGCCGACCGCGGTGGAACCGGTGAAGCTGAGCTTGCGCACCTTCGGGTTGCAGGTCATCTCTGTGCCAATCGCTGCGGCATCGGCCCCGGTGACGATGTTCAACACGCCGGCGGGCAGGCCCGCAAGTTCGGCCAGCACCCCCAGTGCCAGCGCCGAGAACGGGGTCTGCACGGCGGGCTTGCACACCACCGTGCACCCGGCCGCCAGCGCCGCCGCCACCTTGCGGCCCAGCATGGCCGATGGGAAATTCCACGGCGTGATCGCCGCCACCACCCCCACCGGCTGGCGCAGGGCCAGCAGGCGCACACCTGGGACATGGCTGGGGATCACCTCGCCGTCCATCCGTTTGGCCTGCTCGCCGAACCATTCGAAATACCCCGCCGAATAGGCGATCTCGGCGCGTGCCTCGGCCAGCGGCTTGCCCTGCTCGGCGGTCATCAGCCGGGCCAGGTCCTCCTGGTGCGCCAGCATCAGGTCGTGCATCCGGCGCAGCACCTGCGCGCGTTCCTTGGCGGTCCTGGCGGCCCATGCCGGGAAGGCCGCATCGGCGGCGTCGATGGCCTGCCGCGTTTCGGCTGCGCCCATGTCGGGCACGGTGCCCAGCAGGGTGCCGTCGGCGGGGTTGTGGACGGCGCAGGTGCCGCCGCCGTCGGCCGTGCGCCAGGCGCCGGCGATGGGCGCGCGGTCGCGCCACAGGTCGGGATCGGCGAGGGTCGGGCGGGAGGCGGTGGTCACGGGCGGGCTCCTGTCGCGGCAACGAGGTCCACACGATACGGCGGTGGGCGTGAGCTTCGCGCGATAATGCGCGGCCCATGGCCCGCGCGACGGGCCGCCCGCGCCCCGCGGGCGAACGACAGGCGAGACGAATGAGCGCGTTGCACGTGGACATCCTGGGCAGCGGCCCGCCGCTGGTGCTGCTGCACGGCTGGGCGATGCACGGCGGCATCTTCGCGCCGCTGGTGGAGGCGCTGCGCGCCCACCGCACCCTGCACGTTGTCGACCTGCCCGGGCACGGCCACAGCCGCGGTGCCGCGGTGCCCCTGCGGCTGGACGACTGCGCCGCGGCCGTCCTCGACGCAGTGCCGGACGCCCCGTGGTGCGGCTGGTCGCTGGGCGGGCTGGTGGCGCTGCGCGCCGCCACGCTGCGGCCCGCGCGCGTGCCGGCGCTGGCGATGGTCTGCGCCACGCCGAAGTTCGTCGTCGCCGACGACTGGCCACAGGGCATGCCGGCGGCGGTGTTCCACGGTTTCGCCAATGGCCTGCACGACGATTGGCAGGGCACCATCGACCGTTTCATCGCGCTGGAGGCGTTCGGCTCCGACCACATGCGCGAGGAACTGCGGCTGCTGCGCGACGCGGTGCTCGCGCGCGGCGCGCCGTCGCCGCAGGTGCTGGCCGACGGCCTGCGCCTGCTGGAGGACGGCGACCTGCGCGCCGCCCTGCCCACGCTGGCCGTACCCAGCCTGTGGCTGGCCGGCCGCCGCGACCGCCTGGTGAATCCGCAGGCGATGCAGGCCGCTGCCGCGCTGGCGCCGGGCGCACGTTACGTGGAGGTCGAGCACGCCGGCCATGCCCCCTTCCTGACCCATGCCGACACGGTGGCCGCCGCGCTGCGCACATTCCTCGACGGGGTGCCGGCATGACCGCGCCGCTGTTCGATACCCGCCAGGTGCGCCGCGCGTTCTCGCGCTCTGCGCGCAGCTACGATGCCGTCGCCCAGCTGCAACGGTTGGCGGAGGCGCGGCTGCTGGAGTCGCTGGACTACTGGGATGACCCGGCGCTGGGGCGGTCGCCACCGCAGGTGGTGCTGGACCTGGGCTGCGGCACCGGCCACGCCAGCGGGTTGCTGCAGCAGCGTTGGCCGAAGGCGCAGGTGGTGTCGATGGATCTGGCCCTGCCGATGCTGCGCCAGGCGCGTGCGGCCACGATCCCCCGGTTGCCCGGGCTGGGCCTGCCCAACCCGCTGGCGCGCCGGCCGCAGCTGGTCTGCGCCGATGCCCGCGCACTGCCGCTGGCCGAGGGCAGCGTGGACATCCTCTTCTCCAACCTGTGCCTGCAGTGGGTGGAAGACCTCGGTGCGGTGCTGAACGGCTTCCGCCGCGTGCTCAAGCCACACGGCCTGCTGCTGTTCTCCACCTTCGGCCCGGAAACCCTGTGGGAGTTGCGTGATGCGTTCGCGCAGGCCGATGCCGCCCCGCACGTCAGTCCGTTCGTGGACACCGCCGGCGTCGGCGACGCGCTGGTCAACGCCGGCTTCTTCCAGCCGGTGGTGGACCGCGACGAGGAAACCACCGTCTACCCGGACCTGGCCGCACTGATGCGCGAACTGCGCGCGCTGGGTGCAACCAACGCGCTGGCTTCGCGCCGGGCCACGCTGACCGGACGCGGCCGCTTTGCCGCGGCCGCCACGGCGTACGAAGCGCACCGGTTCGATGCGGGCCTGCCGGCCACCTGGGAAATCATCAGCGCGATGGCATGGGCGCCGGCGCCGGGCGCGCCGATCCGCGAGAGCGGCATGGATCTGGCCGCGGTGCCCGTCTCACGCATTCCCATCCGCCGCCGCTGAGCGGCCAGGCAGGCATCTGCGAACACCGCGGAGATGTCCGTTGGCCATGGAGGGCCGACCATGCATTGATCGCGCAAGCCATCGGTGTGTGTCAGCCACGCGGGCTGGGCATGGGCTGACAATGCCAGAATGGCGTTGCTCAGATCGTCCTCAGGCCGCGCGCGCCAGCAGTGGCGTCAGCGCGTCAAGATCGACGTTGCCGCCCGACAGCACGATGCCCACCCGGCGCCCGGCGAACAGTTCGCGGTGCGCCAGCACGGCGGCCAATGCGATCGCCGACGACGGCTCCACCACCTGTTTGGTGCGGGTCCACAGCAGGCGCAGGGCGGCCACGGTGCGGGTGTCGTCCACCGTCAGCACCCGCGCCTGCGCCGCGCGCAGCAGGGTGAAGTTGATCGCGCCAAGGGTGCCGCGCAGGCCATCGCAGACGGTGTTGGGGACGAAGTCGTGGTCGAGCCGGCCCTGTGCGAACGAACGCGCGCCGTCGGCCGCACCCTCGGGTTCGGCCAGGAAGAGGGCGCAGCCCGGTGCCAGCGCGCGCATCGCCAGCGCGGTGCCCGCGGCCAGCCCGCCGCCGCCCAGCGGCACCACCAGCGCATCCAGATCCGGCTGCGCGGTCAGCAGTTCCAGCGTGGCGGTGCCCTGGCCCGCGATCACCCGCGGATCGGTGTAGGGATGCACCACCGTGGCGCCGGTGTCGGCCTGCACGCGCGCACAGGCGGCTTCGCGCGCGGCGATGGTGGCTGCGCACGGATGCAGTACCGCGCCGTAGTGTTCAATCGCCGCCAGCTTGGCGCGCACCGCGCCGTCCGGCACCACCACGTGGCAGGGAATCCCGCGCAGCCGCGCGGCCAGCGCCAGCGCGGCACCGTGGTTGCCGGAGGAATGCGTCACCACGCCGCGCGCGGCGGTGGCCTCGTCCAGCGCAAACACCGCGTTGCAGGCACCGCGGAACTTGAACGCCCCCACCCGCTGCAGGTGTTCGGCCTTGAAGTGCAGCGCCGCGCCTGCCTCCGCATCCAGTGCGCGTGAGTGCAGCACGGGCGTGGCATGGGCATACGGGGCGATACGTGCGGCGGCATCAAGGATGTCTTCGAACGCAGGCAAGGCGGGCGTGGTGTCGGTCATCGACGCATGCTAACGCACGCTTCCACTACCTCCGACGGGCTTGCTGCGGCGTGAAAACGTGATGGGTTGCACAGGCTGAACTGAAGATTGTCGAAAAATGGACCGGTAGCGTCACATCGCGCCGGTTCGCGTTACGCTAGGCGTGCCGGTGCCTTGCGGGATGTCCCGGATCCCCCCTGTTCCGTGTCCCGCAGGCACCGGCGCTTTCTTGGTGGCGCGCGCGGGGTGTGTGACGGCTATAGCCGCACCGGCGCCTTGATTGGCGCCATCGTGTGCAAAAAAGTGAGGGCCGGCTGTCCCCCGACAACCGGCCCTCGTAGCATCCCCGACCTGCGCAGGGTCGGCCCCTGTTCAGTCCGACCGTCGCCTTGCGGCGTGCCAGGTTGGGTGCCGCCCTGTATCAAGCAGGAACCGTGCCAACTCCGCGCCGCGTCCGTCCCGGCTGCGCGCGATAATGCCCCCATGAGTGACTCCTTCCACCGCTACGACGTCATCGTGATCGGCGGCGGCCATGCCGGCACCGAGGCGGCGCTGGCTGCCGCCCGCAGCGGTGCGCGCACGCTGCTGCTGACCCATTCCATCGAAACCGTGGGGGCGATGAGCTGCAACCCGGCGATTGGTGGCATCGGCAAGGGCCATCTGGTGCGTGAGATCGATGCGCTGGGCGGGATCATGGCGCGTGCGGCGGACGCCGCCGGGATCCAGTGGCGCACGCTCAATGCCAGCAAGGGGCCGGCGGTACGCGCCACCCGCTGCCAGGCCGACCGTGCGCTGTACCGCGCCTTCATCCGGCGTGCGGTGGAAACCCAGCCCAACCTGACCGTGTTCCAGGCCGCGGTGGATGACCTGATCATCGACCAGGACGCCGTGCATGGCGCCATCACCAACACCGGCCTGCGCTTTCACGCCCCGGCGGTGGTGCTCACCGCGGGCACGTTTCTGGCCGGGAAAATCCACATCGGCCAGACCCAGTACGCCGCCGGGCGCATGGGCGATCCGCCGGCCGTCACCCTGGCCCAGCGCTTGCGCGAAGGGCCGTTCACCGTGGCCCGGCTGAAGACCGGCACGCCGCCGCGCATCGACGGCCGCACGCTGAACTACGCGGTGATGACCGAACAGCCCGGCGACACCCCGCGGCCGGTGTTTTCGTTTATCGGCGCAGTGGAGGATCACCCGCGCCAGGTGTCGTGCTGGATCACCCACACCACCGAACACACCCACGCCATCATCCGCGCCGCGCTCGACCGCAGCCCGCTGTATTCCGGCCAGATCGAAGGGATCGGCCCGCGCTACTGCCCGTCGATCGAGGACAAAGTGGTGCGCTTTGCCGAGAAGGCCTCGCACCAGATCTTCGTCGAACCGGAAGGGCTGGACGTGGTGGAGATCTACCCGAACGGCATTTCCACCTCGCTGCCGTTCGACGTGCAGCTGGCGCTGGTGCGCAGCATCGTCGGCTTCGAGCAGGCGCACATCACCCGCCCCGGCTACGCCATCGAATACGACTTCTTCGATCCGCGCGGGCTGAAAGCCTCGCTGGAGACCAAGGCGGTGTCCGGGCTGTTCTTCGCCGGCCAGATCAACGGCACCACCGGCTACGAGGAAGCCGCCGCGCAGGGCTTGCTGGCCGGCATCAACGCCGCCCGCTATGTGCGCCAGCAGCCGGCCTGGACGCTCCGCCGCGACGAGGCCTACCTCGGCGTGCTGGTGGATGACCTGATCACCCACGGCACCAACGAGCCGTACCGCATGTTCACCAGCCGCGCCGAATACCGCCTGCAACTGCGCGAAGACAATGCGGACGCGCGGTTGACCCCCGTGGGCCGCGACCTTGGCCTGGTGGACGACGTGCGCTGGGAACGCTTTGCCCGCAAGCGCGACGCGGTGGTGGCCGAGACCGCGCGCCTGTCGGCGCTGTGGGCGGCGCCGAACAACGCGCTGGGGGCGGCCATCGCGCGCCATCTCGGCATCGAAGTCAGCCGCGAGAACAGCGCGCTGGACCTGCTGCGCCGGCCGGAGCTGGACTACGCCGCGCTGATGCGCGTGCCCGAGCTGGGCCCTGCGGTGGACGATGCCAAGGTGGCCGAGCAGGTGGAAATCGAAACCAAGTACGCCGGCTATCTCGACCGCCAGCGCGAGGAGATCGACCGCCAGCGCCGCAACGAAGCCACGGTGATCCCGGATGCGTTCGACTACGCGCAGGTGCGCGGCCTGTCGGCCGAGGTGCTGCAGAAGCTGCAGCGGGTGCGGCCGCAAACCGTGGGCCAGGCCCAGCGCATTCCCGGGGTGACGCCGGCGGCGATCTCGCTGCTGCTGGTGCACCTGGAGCGTGCGCGACGCGAACGCGCGGCCTGACGTCTGACGGCCGCTTCACCGGCCGCTGCCGCGCATGCAGGCGTTGCCCCCGCGATGCCCGCGATGCCCGCGCCGCGGGCGAGGCGTATCCTTCGCCCATGACCACGCGCACCGCTCTCGCCCTCACCCTTGCCTTTTCGTTGCCGCTGCTGGCCGCTTGCCAGCGCGATGCGGCGCCCGCGAAACCCGCCAACGGCGATTACGCCGTACAGACCTGGGCGCTGCCGGCCGAGGCCGGCTCGATGGCGCCCGACCTGGTGCTGGCACCCGGCGATCGCGTGCTGCTGAGCTGGATCAACCGCCGCGCCGGTCGCCGCAACGCGCTGCAGTTCGCTTCCTACAACGAGGAAGCGGGCTGGCAGAGCCAGCCGCGCACGATTGCCGTGGGCAATTCGCTGATTGCCAACGCGGCCGACACCCCGCACCTGCTGGCCACCCCGGACGGCGCGCTGTGGGCGCAGTGGCTGCAGCGCCAGCCCGATGACGCAGGCGGCTACGACGTGGTGCTGGCGCGGTCGCGCGACGGCGGCATGGGCTGGACCCAGATCACCCGGGTCAACGACGACGCGCGCCCGGTCGAGCACGGCTTCGCCGCGCTGTGGGCGGCAGGCGTGGACGCGCTGGGCATCGCCTGGCTGGACGGCCGCGCGCAGGACGTCGCGGGCGCTTCCGCCGCGACCGGCCACGCGGATCATGGCGGCGCCATGCAGTTGCGCGCCAACCGCTTCGACATGAGCCTCAACCGCGGCGTTGACGCCGTGGTGGACCCGCGCACCTGCGATTGCTGCCAGGTGGCGGTGGCGCAGACCGCGCGCGGGCCGCTGCTGGCCTGGCGTGACCGCGACGACGGCGAGGTGCGCGATATCGCCACCGCGCGCTTCGAAAACGGCGCCTGGACCGCACCCAAGGCCGTCCACGCCGACGGCTGGAAGATCGACGCCTGCCCGGTGGCCGGCCCGGCGCTGGCCGCGTCCGGCGATACCGTGGCGGTGGCCTGGTACAGCGAAGCCGGCGGCACGCCGACGCTGCGGCTGGCCCGCAGCACCAACGCAGGCGATGCCTTCGCCGCACCGGTGACGGTCGATGCCGGCGCGGGCGTGCTGGGTCGTGCCGCAGTGGCGCTGGACGCACGCCAGGTGTGGGTGGCATGGCTGCGCGAGGATGCGCAGGGACAGACGCTGATGCTGGCGCGTTACGCGCCGGATCTTGCCAAGCCGCTGCAGACGCTGCAGGTGGCGACGCTGCGCGCGCGCGGACTGGCCAGTGGCTATCCGAAGCTGGCGGTGGACGCGGGCGGCGCGTGGCTGGCGTGGACCGACGTGGGCGAAGACGGCGTGGCCCAATTGAAGGGCGCGCGCATCACCCGCTGACGGTGCGTTTCACTTCTCCGTGCGCCAGTTCACCGAGGCGCGGTTTTCGACCGTGGACGATTCGATCTGGATGTCGAAGCCCTTGCGCAGCAGGTACTTCAGCGTCACCACCTGGCCGGTGCCGAGCAGCGACACGCCGTAGCTGACGTAGAGCTTCGGCGACAGGTACTTGCCGATGCCCAGCACTTCCGCGCCGAGCGCGCGCGAGGTGCTCACGCCGGCGTCGTCCAGGCCGATGCGGGCGCCCAGCTGCGCGGTCAGCAGGCCCACGCCGGTATTGAGCGCGGATTTGGCCACGTCGAGCTGCTGCATTTCGCGGCTGCTCAGGCTGGGCAGCGGCCGGCCGAGGGTGAGGTAGGCCAATGCTTCCGACTGGCTCATCGCCGGGTTCGACCACACGCTGGCCTGCGGCGCGGAGGCGCGCCCGGACACCTGCACGCCCGCCACCACCTCGCCGATCTCGCGCTGGGCGCGGATATCCAGCAGCGGATCGCCCACCGCGGTGTTCGACCACACCAGCCGGCCGCGGGTGATCTGCAGGTCCTGGCCGTAGGCGCGGTAGCGGCCGCCCACGTCCAGCGCGCCGGTGGCGCGCATGGCCTGGCCCGGCGGCTGGCGCACCCGCAGGTTGCCGCCCAGCGTGCCGGTGAGCCCATAGCCGTCGATGCGCACCCGCTCGCCCAGGGCGACCGCGATGTCCAGGTCCAGCGCCAGCGGCGCGGCGGCGGCCTTCTGCGGGTCTGCCGGATCCAGCACCACCACGTCGGGCGAGGCCGACACGCCCATGTCCAGCCGTTCCAGGTGCAGGTCCGCCTCCGGCACCGCCACCGTGCCGCGCACCTCCAGCGGCGTGCCGGCGCGGTAGCGCACCGTGATGTCGGGCGAGGCGAGGATGCGTGCTTGGCGGGTATCGGCCAGCAGGACGTCCGTGCCGCGCAGGGTGAGCTGCAGCGGCGTGGCGTCGTCCTGCCCGCCCAGGCTGCCGTCCACCTGCAGCACGCCCTGCCCGGTCCTCAGCCGGCCCTGGATGCGCGCGCTGCCGTCTTCCAGCGCCTGCAGGCCGATATCGCCGTCCTGGAGGGCGATCCCCAGCGCGGGCAGCTCGGCCGAGAAGCGCTGCAGGCGGCCGCTGCCCCCAAGGCGCGGCTGGCCGAGGGTGCCGCCCAGCCGCAGGTCCACGTCCAGCCGGCCGGTGGGCTCCACCAGGTCCGGCGAGAACAGCTCCAGCCAGGTCAGTGCGCCGGTGCCTGCCGCCAGCGTGCCGGACAGCGGCGCATAGGCGTCGTAACCGGTGGCGATGCGGGCGTCCACGCGGCCGTCCCGGTCCAGCGCAGCGCCCAGTGAGGCCTCGATGCGGTGCGGGTCCAGCGTCGCTTCCAGCCGCAGATCGCGGTAGCCCAGCAGGTTGCGGCGCGCGCGCGCGAGGTGGCGCACGCCACCGCTGGCCGAGGTGACCAGCACATTGGCCTGCCAGGCGCCGGCGGCCGGGCGCATGCGGGCGGCCAGGTCGACGGTGCCGTCGAAGGCCCACGGCCGTCCGTCCTCGCGCTTTGGCAGCCAGTCGGAGGCCAGCGCCAGCGGCAGCGCGTCGCCCTGCAGGTCCAGTCCGCGCCGCGGCCAGTCGGCGCTGGCGCAGAGCGCGCCACCCAGCGCGGACTGCAGGCAGGTGGCGGCCAGCGTGCCGTTGCGGCCATCCCAAGCCCAGCTGGCCGGCTGTCGCAGCGTCCAGGCCGCAGCGGCAGCAGGGGTGAGCACGGCGCGCGCCAGGTCGCCCTGCCAGCGCGCGCCCTGCTTGCGGGCGCTGCCGGCCAGCGCCAGCGATGCGCTGGCGTTGCCGGCATCCACCTCGAAGCGCAGCCGTTCCACCGCACCGCGCAGCGTGGCGCGCAGGCGGGTCAGCGGGACGCCGGCCTGTACGCCGTCGGCCTCGACGACCAGCGCGCCATCGCCCTGCCGCCACGGCAGCCTGCCATTGGCTTGCAGCCGTGCCGCGCGGTAGTCGCCGAACGCCAGATCGCTGCCGGCCAGATCCACCGCCACGTCGGGCGCGTTGCGGGCGCCACGGAGTTTCAGGGCGCCGCGCAGCACGCCCGCGCCATCGGGCAGCAGGTCGTTAAGCCGCAGTGGCGCGACCGTGGCATCCACGTCGAAGGTCGAGGCGATACGGCCATGGGCGGCGATGCGGCTGCCGCCCAGCGCCAGCGCGATGTCGCCGGCAACGGCATCGCCGTCGAGGGTGATCTGTCCATACCCGGACAGCGTGCGCCGACGCAGCGTGCCGCCAAGATCCCGCGCGTCCACCTCCGCCCGCAGGCGACCGTCGTCGTGCTGGGTGCCGGTGCTGCGCAGACGGCCGTTGATCGCGCCCGGCCAGTCCGGCGCGAAATACCCGGGGTCGAAGCCGGCCAGCGTGGTCGTCGCGGTCCAGGACAGGCGCGGCGCCCACGCGATCTCGCCCTGGCCCGCCAGCCGCCCCTGCGGCATCGTCGCCGTCAGCGCGTCGATCCGCAGCGCGTTGCGGTTGCCCAGGCCGGCGAGGTCCACGGTCGCGCGTTCGTCGCCGCGTTGCAGGCGCGCCTGCCCTTTCACGGCCCAGCGTTCAAGGCGGCCGGCCACGCCGAGGTCGGCATCGCCGGTGAGCGTGGTGGCGCCATCGGCGCTGGTCCAGCGCAACCGGCGCGCGTTGACGGCCAATTTCAATGCAGTGTTCGCGGGGTCGCGCAGGTCGGCGCTGCCGTTGGCGGTCACGCGGCCGCCCAGCACGTCCACCACCAGCGGCTGCAGCTGAAGCTGCTGGTCCTGCAACTGCAGTTTCGATGGCAGCACCGCCAGCGCGAAGCCCCCCCGCTGCAGCGTGCCCTGCAGCTGCACGTTGCCGCCGCTGCCGCCGGCCTTAAGCTTGAGGCGCAGCGGCACGCCCGTCCCGTCGCCGGCCAGCAGGCTGATATCGAGTGCCTCGCTGCCGGCATCCAGCTGCCAGCGGGGTGCGTCCGCATTCCCTTGCAGCATCAGCGTGGCCCGCAGCGGCGCAGGTGCACGCCCGCCGATACCCACCACCATCCGCGTCAGGTCGCCACGCGCCACAAGCCCCAACCGTGCCGGGGTGATGCCAGTGGGTGCAGGCAGCACGGCGGTGGCGACCAGATCGCTGTGGAAGTTGTGGCGTGGCGCGTAGTCGCCGTGCAGGGTGAAGCGGCCGCGGTCGCTGTCCATCGTCAGGCGCTCCACGTGCAGCGCCCCGCGGCGCGCCTCCAGCCCGCCGCGTGCGCGCCGGATGTCGATCACGGATTGACCTTGCTGCAGCACATGCAGCCCGTCGATGCGGATTGCGTCGGCGCGCAGGTCCAGCGGCGGCTCGATCTGCGGGAGCACGTCCGGCCAGCGGGGCAGTTCGAACGGCGTGTCGCTGCGCGGCAGGTCGAGCGTGGCATCAGTGATGTCCAGCGAATCCAGCCGCAGGGTGCGCCCCAGCAACGGCCGCAGTGCCGGGTCCAACACCACCGTGCGCGCGTCGAAGGTGATGGTGCCCATCGCGCAGCTCGCCTTGGGCGTGGGCACGCAATCGGGATCGCGCTGGCGCGGCATCGCGAAATGCACGCCGTGCAGGACCAGCGGCCCCGCCACCAGCCCCTCGGCCTTGGACCACGTCAGCACCGCGCCGGCCGGCAGGCGCGATGCGATCTGACCAAGCAGGAAGTCGCGGCCAGCGAGCGTTGCCACCAGCCAGTAGGCCAGTGCCATCGCCATCACCCCGGCCAGTATGGTGGCAATGGCGCTGCGCAGCAGGACCTTGCGGCGGCGGCGCTGGCGCAGCGTGCGCAGCTCGACGATGCGGGCCTCGCGCTGCGCCGGGGTGGCGTCGGCGGGCAGCGGAGCGAGCCCATAGCGGCGGTCGCGCAGGTAGCGGTCGCGCCAGCTCACAGGTCGGCGCCGATGTTGAGGTAGATGGCGAACGGCGAGTCGGGTGCGTTCAGCCCGCGTGCGACGTCGATGCGCACCGGCCCCACCGGCGAACGCCAGCGCAGGCCGATGCCGACGCCGGTGTGCAGGTCGGGCGTGCGGCCCTCGAAGGCGCTGCCGGTGTCCACGAACACCGCGGCGCCCCACGGGCCCCGGAAGTAGCGTTCGGCTTCGAGGCTGGCAATGAGCACGTTCGGCGCGCCGGTGAAGTAGTCGCCGCCACCGGTGACGATGCGCGGACCGATTTCGTGCCAGCCATAGCCGCGCACGCTGCGGTCGCCGCCAGCGTAGAAACGCAGGCTGGGCGGCAGGTCCAGCACGTCGCGGGTGAAGGTGTGGCCCAGCTCGCCGCGTGCGATCAGGCGGCTGTCCCCCCCCAGGCCGCGGAACCACTGCGCGCTGGCGTGCAGCTGGGTGAAGGTGGCCTTGCCGTCCGCACCGCCGCTGCCGCCGCGCAGGGTGAGGCTGAGCCCGCCGCCGCGCCGCGGCGCCAGGCGGTCGTCCACGTCGATGAAATCGGCGCGCAGCTCGGGGAACACGAAGCTGGCGAACTGGAACGTCGGCGTGGGCCGGGTCAGGCTGGCGTAGGCCCAGCGTTCGCGCAGCACGTGCACCGAGGCCGACAGCGCCAGCCGCGCGCTGTACTGCCCGGTGCGGCTGGCCACCAGTTCCAGTCGGCGGCTGTTGATGTAGTTGTTGACCTCGTCGGCCGCCTGCAGGGTGGCCGTGTACCAGCCGTCCAGCCAGGCGAAGGCCGGGACCCGGTACTGCACGGTGGCGGTCTTGCGCTTGTTGGCGTAGTCGAGCTGGGCCAGCGCCTTGTGCCCGCGGGAGTTCAGGTAGCGGCGCTCGATGCCCAGGCTGATGCCGGCGCCGCTGAGCGTGCCGTAGCTGGCGCCGGCGCTGTAGATGCTGCGCTTGGCTGGGGTCAGTTGCACGTCCACCGGCACGTGTCCGTCCTGGGCCTCGGCGGGAACCGCCTGCACGTCCACCAGGCCGAAGTAGTCCAACCCCACCAGCGAGGTGCGCAGGCGATCCAGCATCGCCTCGTCGTAGGGTGCGCCAGGCGTCCACGGCACCAGCTTGGCCAGCAGCCGGGGGCGGATCACCGCGCTGGGCACCTGCGAGAAGCGCGCATCGCCCAGCGCGTAGCGATTGCCGCTGGTCCAGCGCAGCGCTAGGTCCGCGGCATGGTCGGCGCGGGTCACCTCCACGCGGTGGATGGCCGGTGCCGCGTCGAAATAGCCGTGGCGCGCCAGCGCCGCGTCCACCTGCGCCTTGCCGGCTTCGTAGCGGGCATGGTCCAGGATCTCGCCGGCGCGCGGGTGGAAGCCGTCCAGCGCCGCCACCACGCCGGCATCGCTGCCGCCGGGGCCGTCCACGCCCAGGTCGAACCCGCGCACCCGCACCGGCGTGCCGGGCGTGATCTGCAGGGTGATGGTCAGGCTGCGGTCGCGATGCGCGCTTGCAGCATGCGCCTCCGCCTCGTCGCCGGTGTCGTCGGTGTCGTCGTCCTGCCCGTCGCCTGTGTCCGGGTTGTCGTTGGCGTTGCCGGGGCGGTCGCTGCGAGTAAGGGTGACAGTCGGGTCGTAGTAGCCGAAGGGCTCCAGTGCCTGCCGCGTCTCGTCTTCCGCCACGCGCAGCAGGTAGCCCAGCCGGCGCGGCCGCACGTCCTTGCCCAGCGCATCGCTGAGCGACAGCGCGCTGCGCACGTTGGCTTCCATCGCTGCGTCGGGCAGGCCGCGAATTTCAATCCGGGTCACCTTGGCCGCCAGCGCCGGCATGGCGGCCAGGCAACAGAACAGGAACAGTGTCGGGCGCGCGCGGCGGGGTGGCATCGGCGCAGGATACCGATGCGGTGTCAAAGTGTGATTAACGGCAGCGTCAGTGCGCGCCGCCGCGACCGCTTACTGCAGCCAGGCCTTGATCCTGCGCTTGAGCCAGCCGTCGTGGGTGCCGCCCTGGCGCGGCCGCTTGTAGGTGTCCAGGTAATGGCGCACGTGCCGGGCATAGGACTTGTCGTCGCCGCGGATGTGGTTGAACAGCCAGCGCGCCAGCATGCCCTTCAGTTCGCCGGCGATGTCCTCGCCCGCGTCAAACCGCATGCGGTATTCGCTGACGCGGCGCACGAACATCTCGTGTACGCGCTTGTGTGCCGGCCCGAAGGTGTAGCCGGACTCTTCCATCAGCTCTTCTTCGAACGCGAAGTGCGAGAGGGTGTAGTCGACCAGCTCCTCCAGCACGGCCGCCTGGTCGTCGCGGGTGGTCGCCTCGGCGAGCTGGTTGATCAGCGCCACGATGCGGTGGTGCTGCTGGTCGATGACATCGATGCCGGTGTCGAGTTCGGCTTGCCACACAAGCAGGGCCATGGGGTGCTCCGGAAAATTTTCCGGGCACCTTAGGTCCGCATGCCGACGTGCGTGTTGACCGCGATCAAAGTCGGGTCAGGCGGACAGATGCTCGATCGCCGCTACGCTGCTCAGGCGGTCCGCCAGCCGCTTCAGCAGGGCCAGGCGGTTGCCGCGCACGGCCGGGTCGTCGGCGTTGACCATCACCGCGTCGAAGAACGCGTCCACCTGCGGGCGCAGTCGCGCCAGATGCGACAGCACGTCCACGTAGTCGCCACGCGCCAGCGCCGGACCGGTTTCCGCATAGGCGGCTTCCACCGCCTCGGCCAGCGCACGCTCGGCCGCTTCGGTCATCAGCGCCGGGTCTTCCATGCCCGGGATGGCGATGTCGGCCTTCTTCAGGATGTTGCCGATGCGCTTGTTGGCGGCGGCCAGCGCGGCGGCCTCCGGCAGCTGCGCGAAGGTGCCGATGGCATCGAGGCGGCGGTCGAAGTCGTACAGCGAGGCGGGCTTCCATTCCGCGACCGCGTTGAAGTGCGAGGCCGGCACGCCCTTGTCGGCGTAGTAGCCGCGCAGGCGGTCGAGGATGAAGTCGTAGAGCTCCGACGGGTCGGCCTGCACGTTCCGTGTTGCCAGCGCTTCATTCGCCTTTGCCAGTAGCGCCTTCAGGTCGAGTTCGAACCCGCTCTCGATGATCGTCCGCGCCAGCCCCAGCGCATTGCGGCGCAGCGCGAACGGGTCCTTATTGCCGGTCGGCTTGAGGCCCGCGGCGAAGCCGCCGGCCAGGGTATCCAGGCGCTCGGCGATGGCCAGCACCTTGCCCAGCATGGATGCCGCGATGTCGTCGGCGGCAAAGCGCGGGCGGTAGGCTTCGTCGATCGCCAGCGCCACCGCGTCCGGCTCGCCCGCGTGCTGCGCGTAGTAGCGGCCGGCGATGCCCTGCAGCTCGGGGAACTCGTTGACCATGCGGCTTTGCAGGTCGTTCTTGGCCAACTGCGCCGCGCGCCGGGCCTGTGCCGGGTCGGCGCCGACCTGCGCGGCGATGGTCTCCACCAGCGCCGCCACGCGCGCCACCTTGTCGGCCACGCTGCCCAGCTTGGCTTGGTAGGTGACGGCCTTCAGGCCCTCGCCCATCGATTCCAGGCCCTGCTTCAGGTCCTCGTCAAAGAAGAACTTGGCATCGCTGAAGCGCGGGCGGATGACCCGCTCGTAGCCCTTGCGGATTTCTGCAGGGTCCTTGGATTCGATGTTGGCGATGCCGATGAAGTGTTCGGTCAGCCGGCCCTGCGTGTCCAGCACCGGGAAGAATTTCTGGTTGGCCTCCATCGTCTCGACCAGCGCTTCCTGCGGCACCGCCAGGAAGTCGCGCTCGAAGGTGCAGGCCACCGCCACCGGCCATTCGTTGAGGCAGTTCACCTGCTCCAGATTGTCGGCGTCGATGCGCGCGCTGCCGCCGGCATGGCGTGCGGCGGCTTCGACCTCGGCGACCACGCGCGCGCGGCGCTCGTCGGGATCGACCAGCACGAACGCCTGGCGCAGCGCTTCCACGTAGTCCTGCGGCTGCGCGATGGCGACGTCGCCCGGCGCGTGGAAGCGGTGGCCGCGCGACTGCCGGCCGGCGCGGATGCCCAGCGCCTGCACATTGGCCACGGTGCTGCCCAGCAGCGCCACCAGCCAGTGCAGCGGGCGGGCGAAGCCGTAGGCGTGGTCGCCCCAGCGCATCGGCTTGGGAATGGGCATCGCGGCCAGCGCGTCGTCCAGCACGCCCTGCAGCAGGTCCAGGGTCAGCGCCCCCGGCGTGGTGGCGCGATGCACGAAGCGCTCGCCCTTGGCGTCGGCGACTTTCTCCAGCTGCGTCCAGTCCACCCCGGCCTTGGCGGCGAAGCCTTGCAGCGCCCTGGTGGGCTGGCCCTCTGCGTCCAGCGCGATGTTGAGGTAGGGGCCCAGCACTTCGGAGGTCTGCGGCGGCTGTTCCACCGCCACGCCCGGCAGCAGCACCGCCAGCCGGCGCGGCGAGTACAGCGGCTTGGCATCGCCGTGCTCGACGGCGATGCCGCGCTTCTCCAGCGCAGCGATCACGCCATCGAAAAACGCCTGCGCCAACCCCGGCAGCGCCTTGACCGGCAACTCCTCGGTGCCCAGTTCAATCAGCAACGGTTGCATGCTCATGCCGCGGCCTCCGGATGGGTGGCGGGGCGCTTCAGGCCGGGAAACCCGAGTTTTTCTCGCTGCGCGTAATACGCCTCCGCCACCGCCTGCGCCAGTTTTCGCACGCGCAGGATGTAGCGCTGACGCTCGGTCACGGAGATCGCGCGGCGCGCATCCAGCAGGTTGAAGCTGTGGCTGGCCTTGGTGACCTGCTCGTAGGCCGGCAGCGGCAGGCCGGCTTCGACCAGCTTCATCGCTTCCGCCTCGCAGGCGTCGAAGCGGTGGAACATCTCGGCCACGTCCGCGTGCTCGAAGTTGTAGGCGCTCTGCTCGACCTCGTTCTGGTGATAGACATCGCCGTAGGTCACCGGCAGGCCGTCCGGGCCATAGGTCCAGATGAGGTCATAGACGTTGTCGCAGTTCTGCAGGTACATGCACAGGCGTTCGAGGCCATAGGTGATCTCGCCCAGCACCGGGCGGCACTCCAGCCCGCCGGCCTGCTGGAAGTAGGTGAACTGGGTCACCTCCATGCCGTTCAGCCAGACCTCCCAGCCCAGGCCCCAGGCGCCCAGCGTGGGCGATTCCCAGTTGTCCTCGACCAGACGCAGGTCGTGCACCAGCGGGTCGATGCCCAGCGCCTTCAGGGAGTCGAAGTACAGCGCGACGATGTTGTCGGGCGATGGCTTCATCACCACCTGGAACTGGTAATAGCGCTGCAGGCGGTTGGGGTTCTCGCCGTAGCGGCCGTCGGTGGGGCGGCGGGAGGGCTGCACATAGGCGGCGTTCCACGGTTCCGGCCCGAGCGCGCGCAGGAAGGTGGCGGGGTGGAAGGTGCCTGCACCCACTTCCAGGTCCAGCGGCTGGATCAGCACGCAGCCCTGCTCCGCCCAGTAGGCGTTGAGGCGCGAGACGAGTTGCTGGAAAGTGATCGGAACGCGGTCGGCGGCCATCTGCAGGGAACACGGCGAGGTGGCCGGATAGTATAAATGCCGCGCTTGCTCTCCTTTCCGCTGCCTGCCTGCCATGCCTGACGCCGCCGCGTGTGTCCCCTTCCTGATCCTGCAGACCGGCGTGCCGGCGGCCTCGATGCGCCGTCACGGCAGCTTCGCCCACTGGATCCGGGTGGCCGCAGGCCTCGACCGCGATGACGCCGTGGTGGTGGATGTGGCCAATGGCGAGCCGCTGCCGGCGCGCGACGGCTTTGCCGGCGTCATCGTGACCGGCTCGGCGGCAATGGTCACCGAGCGTCGCGACTGGAGCGAACGCAGCGCGGCGTGGTTGGCCGAGGCGGCGCAGGCCGGCTTGCCGCTGCTGGGTATCTGTTACGGGCACCAGCTGATCGCGCACGCGCTGGGCGGCACCGTTGGCGACAACCCGCGCGGCCGCGAGATGGGCACGGTGGACATCGACCTGCACCCGCAGGCCGGCCGCGACCCGCTGTTCGCCGGGCTGCCGACGCGCTTCGCCGCGCAGGCCACCCACCTGCAGAGCGTGCTGCAGCCGCCACCCGGTGCCACTGTGCTTGCCCGCAACGACCACGACGCCTGCCACGCCTTCCGCTGGGGCGAGCGCGCCTGGGGCGTGCAGTTCCATCCGGAGTTCAGCGCCGGCCACATGCGCGGCTACATCCACGCCCGCGCCGACGCGCTGGCTGGCGAGGGCCGCGACAGTCGCCAGATGGCCGCCGCGGTGCGCGCGACCCCGCACGCCCGCGCGGTGCTGCGTCGCTTCGTCCGCCACGCCCGGCGCTGAGCCAGCGCTCCGGTATCCTGTTCCTCTCTTTTCGAGGTGCAGCATGGACATTCGCAGATTGCCGGCCAGCCAAGGGCTGGCGTGGTTCCGTCAAGCCATCGATCTGGGTGCGAAGAACCCGCGCGCGGTGTTCGGCGCCGCGGCGCTGGCGATCGTCGCGCTGTATGCGGCCGCGCTGGTGATGGCGCTGCTGACCGGGCTGCTGGTGGCGGGCAACCGCGCCGCTGGGCAGGCGCCGGACCTCGGCCTGGTGATGGCCGTGGCGGTACCGCTGACGCTGGCGCTGATGTTCCTGGTGCCGGTGCTGCTGGGCGGCCTGATGCACGTGATCCGCGAGGCGGAGGCCGGGCGCCCGGTGCGCGCCCGCGATGTGTTCGCGCCGCTGCACAGTGGCCCCGGCCGCCGATTGGCGTGGCTGGGGGTGGTGCAGGTGGCGCTGGCGGTGGCCGGCGGCGTGCTGATGGTGGCGGTGGCTGGCAGTGACTACTGGCGCGACTACCTGCAGGCGATGCAGGCCGCGATGCAGGGCGCCACGCCAGTGCCGCCGGAGCCCCGGCATGCCGGGTTGCTGTTCCTGGTGCAGCTGGTCTTCAACTACTTCAGCTACGCGATGATGCTGTTCGCCATCCCGCTGATGCTGTTCTCCGGCCGCCGCCTGGGCGAGGCCCTGCGCGATGCCCTGCGCGCCTCGGTGGCCAACGTCGGCGCCAACCTGCTGGCCGGCGTGCTGTTCGTCGGCGCGCTGCTGGTGGCGGCGCTGGTGGCGGCGCTGCTGGCCAGCCTGCTGGCGGTGCTGGGCGGGGCGCTGCATCCGGTCATCGGCGGGCTGCTGCTGGCGCTGACCATGCTTGGCTTTGCCGCCGTGACGCTGGTGCTGGTGGTGGGGGCGGCTTACCTGGCCTGGCGCGATACGTTCGGTGATGGCACCGTGCCGCCGGTCGCCTCCCAGGTGCACGGCTTCGAGGCCTGAGCCCCGCGGCTCAGGCGCGGGCGGCGTCGGGTGGACGGGTGACGACGCGCGCGGCGAGGATACCGGCTTCGTACAGCAGGCACATCGGGATCGCCAGCATCAGCTGGCTGATCACGTCGGGCGGGGTCACCACGGCGGCGATGATGAAGATGCCCACGATCGCGTAACCGCGCCCCTCGCGCAGTTGGTCCGGCGTCACCCAGCCCAGCAGGGCCAGGATCACCAGTGCCACCGGCAGCTCGAACGCCAGCCCGAACGCCAGGAACAGCACCAGCACGAAATCCAGGTAGGCGCTGATGTCGGTCATCATCGCCACCCCCGCGGGAGTTACGCGCGCCAGGAAGCCGAACACCATCGGCAGCACCAGAAAGTAGGCGAACGCGCAGCCGGCATAGAACAGCACCAGGGCGGACGTCAGCAGCGGCAGGGCCAGGCGCTTCTCGCGGCGGTACAGGCCGGGCGCGACGAAGGCCCACAGCTGGTAAAGCAGCCAAGGCATCGCCACCATCAGCGCGGCGAAGAAAGCCAGCTTCATGGGCGCGAAGAACGGCGAGGCGACCTGGGTGGCGATCAGCTGGCCGCCCTTGGGCAGCTTGTCCAGCAGCGGCTGCGCCAGCCACGCGTACAGGCGATTGGCGAACGGCAGCAGGCAGGCCAGCGCCACGCCCAGGCCGGCCACGCCGCGCAGCAGGCGCAGGCGCAGTTCCAGCAGGTGCGTGATCAGCGGGCGCTCGCTGTCCGGCGCCTCAGTCGTCACGGCGTGCCTCGTCGGTCGGTGGCGGAGCGGCGGCGGGCGGTGGGTTCATGTCCTGCAGCTGGGCTTGCGCCTCGCGCAGCGCCTGCTGGCTCTCGCGCAGGCTGCGCTGCAGTTCCTCGCTGGCCAGCTCCTGCTCCAGCTCGTTGCGCATCACGTGCCACTGGGCGCGCGCCTTGCGCACCCACAGTCCAGCCAGGCGCGCGGCCTTGGGCAGACGCTGCGGGCCCAGCACGATCAGCGCCACCAGGGCGACGACCAGCAGTTCGCCGAATGAGAAATCGAACACCGGTGCCGCCCGGTGGCGTCAGCGCGCCGTGTCGTCGCGGTCGGGCGAGGACGGCTTGTCTTCGCCGATCTGCGCGGCCGGTTTGTCCTCGTCCTCGCCCTGCATGCCTTTCTTGAATTCGTGCACGGCCTTGCCGAGGTCGCGCGCACCGGAGGTCAGGCGCTTGGTGCCGAATACCAGCAGCACGATGACCAGCACGATGAGCCAGTGCCAAATGCTGAAGCCGCCCATGGGTGCACCGTTGACGTGGGAAAGAACGTGGATTCTAGCTTACGGCTTGGTGGCCGGCGGCAGCGGGGTGGTGGTGGCCGGGTTGCCGGCATCCAGCGGCTGCACGCTGGCGCCGGCCGGCGGGGGGGCTGCCGGGGCCGCGGGCGCAGTGCTGGCGCGGCGTGCGTAGCGGGCCGCCGCGGTGGCTTCCTCCAGCGCATCGCGGAAACCGACGATGGCCGCGGATGCCGGCCGCGGGGCACGGCCCTCGAACACCATGCGCGGCGTCACCCCGTCGCCATACACGCTGCGGTTGGCACCGTGGTCGATTTGCAGAACTGCGCCGTCCAGCGCCACGCCGGCAAACAGCCCGCGCGCCCGCGACCACGACCAGATCTCGGCCTTCAGTGCGCCGTCGGTGGCGGCCGCGGCGTTGCGGCCCACCGGGCCGGCGGCGATGCCGGCGTCGGCGCCAAGGGTGAACTTGCCGTTGACGATGTTGTCCAGGCCGCGCTCGCTGCGGAACACCAGGATCACGTCGGCCGACTGCACGCCGGCCTGCAGGCCAAAGCTGGCGCCGGACAGCTTCACGAACACGGGGTTCGACCAGGTGCCGTTTGGCTGCTTCACCGCCATCAGGCCCAGGCCGCGGCGGCCGCCCAGCATGAAGCCGGCCTTGAGCGTGTCCGGCACCACCACGATGGCCTTGGCCTCGTCCAGCAGGCGGTCCGGGATGGCGGACTCGGGGATGGCCTGGATCTGCTTGACCACGCGCACGGCGTCCTCGGCGCGGACGTCCTCGCGGGCGCCGGCAGCGACGGTTCCGGCGGCAAGCAGCACGGCCAGGGCAAGGGTCAGGCGTCGCGGGGTTGCACGCATCGGGGCCTCCAGGGAATGAGTGTGGCAATGCCGCATCGTGGCGCGGCCGGGATGAATCGATATTAAGTCAACGCGTGGCAGGCACGCGCCATGCGATCCTATGGCCATGTCGACCCCGCACGATTCCGCGCCGGCCCTGGTGCTGGTCAATCTTGGCACCCCGGCGGCGCCCACCGCCCCGGCGGTCCGCCGCTACCTCGCGCAGTTCCTGCACGACTACCGGGTGGTGCAGCTGACCCGCTGGCTGTGGTGCCCGCTGCTGCATTTCATCATCCTGCCGCTGCGCAGCCCGAAGGTGGCGCACAAGTACGCACAGATCTGGATGGAGGGCGGCTCGCCGCTGGCGGTGCACACCGCTGCCCTGGCCCGTGCCGTGGGCGCGCGCCTGCCGGGCTGGCGGGTGGTGCATGCGATGCGCTACGGCGAGCCGTCGATGGCGGCGGCGTTCGATGGCCTGCGGGCTGCGGGGGTGCGCCGCGTCCGCGTGCTGCCGCTGTATCCGCAGTACTCCACCACCACCACCGCCAGCGTGGTGGACGCGGTGGTCGCCGCGGCGGGCGACCTGCAGGTCGAGGTGCTGCAGGACTACCACGTGGATGCCGGCTGGGCCGCGGCGGTGGCCGCGTCGATCCGCGCGCACTGGGCCACGCATGGCCGCGGCGAGCGCCTGCTGCTGTCCTTCCACGGCATTCCGCGCCGGTTGGTGGACGGCGGCGACCCCTATGCCGACCAGTGCGAGGCCAGCGCGCGGGCGATCGCGGCGGCGCTGGGCGTACCGCGCGACGAACTGCTGCTGACCTTCCAGTCCCGCTTCGGCCGCGAGCGCTGGCTGGAGCCCTATACCCAGCCAACGCTGGAAGCGCTGGCGCGCGAGGGCGTGCGCCGGGTGGACGTGGTCTGTCCCGGCTTCGCGGTGGACTGCCTGGAGACGCTGGAAGAGATCTCGGTGGAGAACGACGCCGCCTTCCGCGCCGCCGGTGGCGAGGCGCTGCGCTACATTCCCTGTCTGAACGCGGGTGACGCGCATGCCGATGCGCTGGCCGCGCTGGCGCAAGGCGACGCGGGCTGGGCCTGATGCGCGAGGTTGGTTTCGATGTCGCGCTGGGCCGCCTCGCCGGTCTGCGCAACGACGGCCGCGGGCCGCGCGTGCTGGCCCTCCACGGCTGGCTGGACAACGCCGCCAGCTTTCTGCCGATGGCGCCGTACCTGCGCGGCTTCGACCTGGTCGCGCTGGATCTGCCCGGGCACGGCCGCAGCGCACACCTGTCGGCCGGCGCGGAGTATTCGTTCAGCGTTGCCATCGCCGCGGTGCTGGACGCCGCCGATGCGCTGGGTTGGGACCGCTTCCACCTGCTCGGCCACTCCATGGGCGCGGGCATCGCCAGCCTGGTGGCGGCGGCCTGTCCCGACCGCGTCGAGCGGCTGGTGGCCATCGAAATGCTCGGCGCGCTGGCGGAGCCGCCGACGCAGGCAGCCGCGCGGTTGCGCGAGGCCGTCGCCGCGCAGCGCACCCTTGCCGACAAGCGCCTGCGCGTGTTCCCCGATATCGACACCGCGGTGCGTGCGCGCCTGCACGCCGGCCGCGTGCCCGGCAGTGGGCTGGATGCGGAGCGCCTGCGCCTGCTGGTGGAGCGCGGGGTGCGCGCGGTGCCGGGCGGCTTTGTCTGGAGCAGCGACCCGCGCCTGACCCTGCCCTCGCTGATGCGCTACACGCAGGCGCAGGTGGACGCCATCATCGCCGCCATCGTCTGCCCCGCGCTGGCCGTGTTCGCGGAACCCGCCCAGCCGTACCTGCCGGATGAGGAGCGCCGTCGCCGCACGGCCCTGCTGCCGCAGGGTCGCATGCTCGCCTTGCCCGGCGGCCACCACCTGCACATGCAGCAGCCGGAACCGGTGGCGGCTGTGATCGCGGACTTTTTCGCGGGCGCGTAGTCGCCCACTGTCTGGCGGGAAGTTACTCGTCGCTGGCGGCGCGGATGGCCAGCTGGGTCCCGCCGTCGTCCTGCTTGACCAGCTGGTAGAACGCCTGCCGCTTGTCCTTGCGGTAGGCCAGCGTGCTGCCCTCGCCGGTCTGCATGGCCAGCGCCTGCGTCCAGCCGCCACGCTGCATGGCATCCACCACGCCGGCATGTACGTCGGCCGTTGCCATCGACGTGGTGAGGTTCACCATGTGCGCGCTGCCCATCGCCATCACGCTTTCCACCTTGTGCGGTGTCGGTAGGTACAGGTCCGTGGGGAAGTCGGTCGGTAATGCCACGGCCGTGCCATCGGCGGCGGTGGTGATCCGCATCTCGCCTTTGTCGGTCTGCACGGTCACGGTGTTGCCGTCCTTGTCCACCTTGGCGCCGGTGGCACGTTCGACGGCCGCTTCCACGGCCGCATCCTGCGCCTTTTTGCAGGCGGGCAGGACGGCGGTGGCGGCGATCAGGGCGAGGAGGATGCGATGGCTGGGCATTCGTGCGTTTCCGTGTTTGGGGTGCAGACCGGAAAACGCGTGATAGGCGTTCAGCCGGCCAGCAGCTGGCGCAGTCGCCCTTTCAGGCCGCGGCCTTCGCCACGCAGGTAATCGCGCTGCTCCCGCCAGTCCGGATAGCGGGCTTCGACTTCGCCCCAGAACCGCGGCGAGTGGTTGGCGTGCAGGAGATGGCAAAGCTCGTGCACGAGCACGTATTCGAAGGCCGGCGGGGGCGCGAGCACGAGCGCCAGGTCCAGCGCCAGGGTGCCGTCCGGCGCCAGCGAGCCCCACAGCGACGACGTGCGCTTGAACACGATCCGCCGCGGCGAGCGCGGCAGGCCCGCCAGGTAGCGCGGCAGCCAGCGCCCGGTGTCGGCACGCGCTTCGGCTTCGTAGAAATCGCGCAGCGCGCGGCGCAGGGCGGCATTGCCCGCGCTGGCCGGGGCAGTGAACCGCAGGCTGCCGTCGGCGTCGAGGGCCAGTCGCGTCGCGCGGCCGCCGTCCCAGCGCAGCGGCAGCTCAACGCCGCGCAGCGGCAGCGCGGCGGTTGCTTGGTGCACCAGCCCGGTGCCGGCCACGTTCGCCTGTGCCGCGAGCTGCCCCGCCAGCCAATCGTGGTGTTCCCGCAGGAAGCGGTTGCCCGCCACCAGGCTGGCGCGCAGCGGCAGCGTCAGCCGCGCGCCGCGCTCGTCCACCGACAGCCGGATCCGCCGCGCGCGCGGGTCGCGCACGCGCAGCACCGTGACTTCGCGGCCGTCGTCGAGCAGGAAGGCGAGCCGGTCGCGCTGGATCGCAGGCGCTTTCGGCGCGGCGCGCGCGGGCGTGAGCAGGCGGAACAGGGAACGCATGGGCCGAGTGTACGCCGGCGGTTTTCTTCGGCGTGGCCGACGCGCGGCCTCAGTCCGCCTTGCTCAGCTTGAACGCTTTTTCCAGCACCGCGAACAGGCGCTTGAACTCGCCGGCCATCAGCGCGAAACGGGCCTGCAGCTCGGCCACGATATCGTCGTGTTCGGTGGACTCCATCTGGTCCACCGCGCCGTCCAGCAGCTTGAACTTGCGTACGATCAGGTCTTCGCCGATCACGAAGCTGACGTGGTCGTCCAGCACCAGCGCCAGCCGCGTGCACTGCTTGCCGGCCTCGAGGTGCTTGCCGATCTCGTCGCCGGAGAGCTCCATGCGCTGGATCTTCACCACCGCGCCGGTATCGGTGGGGTCGCGCAGCTCGCACTCGTCGCCCAGCGCCAGGCCGTCCGGCAGCGGGTCGCCGGCCAGCCAGCCGGTGAGGATGGCGCGCGGCGCCACTTCCGCGTTCAGCGGCAGCGCCGGGAAGCTGCCCAGTGCGCGGCGCACTTCCGACACCACCGATTCGGCCGATTTGCGCGAGGAGGTGTCCACCGCGATCACGCCCAGCTGGCTGTCCAGCAGCGCGTCGGTGCGCACCGGGCGCACGAACGCGCGCGGAAGCAGCTCGGTGATCAGCTCGTCCTTCAGCCGCTTGCGGGTACGGCCGCCCGGCTTGCGGCCTTCCTTCTCCTCGATCGCGGCCAGCTTCTTCTGCAGCAGGTCGTTGACCACCGCGCCGGGCAGCAGTTTGTCCTCGCCGCCCACGGTCAGCCAGCGCGCGCCGTCGCACAGATGCTGGAAGCCATCGTGATGCTGGCCCATCGGCGCGACGAAGCCGCGCGAGGAGAGTTCCAGCGGGCCGACCGGCTTGAGCGCGCATTCCGCCAGCTGCGGTTCGAGGTCGGACAGGTCGAGCGAGGACGGGAAGCGGAACAGCGTGAGGTTGCGGAAGAACATCGGGAATCCTGTGGAAGGGCCGCGCCAGGCGGGCGGCCGGAAAGAGAGTGCGCGCGCCGGCGGAGGTCAGGACTTCAGGATGTCCAGGCCGTCGTGGTTGCGCACGGGATGCAGCGCCATCGCCACCGGCTCGGGCGCGCCGGGGGTGCCGGCCAGCCAGGCGTGCGCGTCGGGCAGTGCCGCGTCGCCGCGCCTGCCGAGGGACAGGAAATCGAACAGCTTCGGATCACTGAGCTGGGACGGGCGGATGTCGCCCAGCGCGCGGGCGATGGTCTCGATGCGACCGGGCGTCTCCTTTTCCCACTGCGCCAGCATCTTCTTCACCTGCTTGCGCTGCAGGTTCTCCTGCGAGCCGCACAGGTTGCAGGGGATGATCGGGAAGCCCTTTGCCTCGGCGTAGGCCTCGATGTCGGCCTCGCGCACGTACGCCAGCGGGCGGATCACCACGTGCTTGCCGTCGTCGCTCAGCAGTTTGGGCGGCATGCCGCTGAGCTTGGCGTGGAAGAACAGGTTGAGGAAAAAGGTGGCCACCAGATCGTCGCGGTGGTGGCCCAGCGCGATCTTGGTGAAGCCGTTCTGCTCGGCGTAGGTGTACAGCGCGCCGCGGCGCAGCCGCGAGCACAGCGAGCATAGGGTCTTGCCTTCCGGGATCACCCGGCTGACCACCGAGTAGGTGTCCTGCTCGAGGATGTGGAAGTCCACCCCGATCGAGCGTAGGTACTCCGGCAGCACGTGCTCGGGGAAGCCCGGCTGTTTCTGGTCCAGGTTGACCGCGGTGATGCTGAAAGCCACCGGCGCCTTCTTCTGCAGCTGCAGCAGCACGTCCAGCATCGTGTAGCTGTCCTTGCCGCCGGACAGGCAGACCATGACCTTGTCGCCGTCCTCGATCATGCCGAAATCGGCGATCGCCTTGCCCACCTGGTGGCGCAGGCGCTTGGCCAACTTGTCGGCTTGGTGCTTGCGCTTCGGCAGGATGGGCGCAAGGTCGGCGGGCTGGGGGGCGGGGGTGTTCATCTGGCTGCCATTTTACCCGCCTGCCGGCGTCCGACGGACGCGCTATGCTGGCGCAATGGGCCGCCCTCTCGATCCTGCCGAACAGTCGCACATGGCCAAGCGGGTGGCGGAGCTGCGCCAGCAGCATCGTGACCTGGACGAGGCCATCCGCCGCTTGCAGGACGATATGCGAACGGACGAATTGATGCTCAAGCGGCTGAAGAAGCGCAAGCTGCTGCTGAAGGACCAGATCGCCTGGCTGGAGAACGCGCTGATCCCGGACGAGCCGGCCTGACGGTTCGCCCGGCGGCGTCTTCAGGAGGCCGGGGTGCCCGCG
Organism: Thermomonas sp.; assembly: GCF_046293095.1. GTDB lineage: Bacteria > Pseudomonadota > Gammaproteobacteria > Xanthomonadales > Xanthomonadaceae > Thermomonas. Next base: position 152,186 of record NZ_JBKBPN010000004.1, on the reverse strand, counting down.
TCCTCCGGCGGCAGCGCGGGGGTCTCGCCGGTGGTGCGCGCGCTGGCCGGGCTGATCTTCTCGATGGTGGCGCGCAGTTCGCGGCCCAGCACCACCCGCGCGTCCTTCGCCCACGCCTTCAGACGGTCGTCGAAGGCCAGCTTGCCGGCGTCGTCCGGGCAGACCAGCTTGAGCTCGCGCAGCTTCTGGATGAAGCCGCGGAACAGGGTCTTGTCGAAGAACTCCGGGGCGGCCGGGGCGTACAGCAGCGACAGCCGCTGGGCGGTGAGCTGGCACAGGCTTTCCAGCTCGGCGGCGGTCAGGGTGCCACTGCCGTTTTTCACCAGCACGCTGATGGCGATGTAGTAGCGCTCGAATGCCTGCTGCAGCGTGTGGCCCAGCGCGCGCAGGCGGAACACCTCGTCGCTCTGCCCAGAGTTGCGCTGCAGGATGCCGCCGTCCTCGTCGCTGATCTGCTCCAGCAGGCCTTCGCGGACGAACACCTCGATGGTGCGGTCGATGCGGTCGGCAAAGCCGTCCTCGTCCCACGGCAAAAACAGCTCGGCCTGCAGGAACGGGTACAGGCTGCGGCCGATCTGCTGCAACTGGCGGCGGCCCATGCGGCGGTTGTTCTGGAAGCACACCGCGATCCACGAGGAGGCGGTGAACAGGTGCAGCACGTTGTTGCGGAAATAGCTCAGCAGCACCGCGGCGTCGCCGTCCACGCCCAGCACGTCGCCCAGCGGGTGGCGGGTGCGCTGGATCAGCCCGATTTCCTCGCCGTGGGCGATGATCTGCTCCGGCGTGTGTGGCGTCACCGTGACCCAGTCGGAATACGGCACGTCCGCCAGCAGGGTCTTGGACAGCGCGATCTGCGCGCGCAGGTCGGCTTCGCCCATCGCGTGCTTGGGGGTGGACAGCAGGGCCAGCGCCAGCAGGTTGATCGGATTGACGTCGGCCGCACGGTTGACGTTGGTTTGGATCTTGAGGGCGAGCGTATCGATGGTGCGGGCGAGCCACGCGGGCTTCTCGTCGTCCGCCACCGGTTTGCCGTCCCAGTCGGGCGCGTGTTCGGCCAGCATCTGGTCCAGCCGGATGCGTTCGCCGAAGTTCACCACCACCTGGCCGTAGTTGCTGCGCAGCACCTTGGGAATGCCGGTCAGCAGCTGCCAGATGGACTCTTTTTCCTTGGGCTTGCCCGACAGCTCATCAAGGTAGCTGCGGCCTTCCATCAGCTTTTCGTAGCCGATGTAGACCGGCTGGAACAGGACCGGCCGGGTTGGTTGGCGCAGGTAGGCGCGCACGGTCATCGCCAGCGAACCGCCCTTGGGCTGGAGCAGCCGGCCGGTGCGCGAACGCCCGCCCTCGATGAAGTATTCGATGGAATAGCCGCCGGCGACCAGCTGCGCCATGTATTCGCGGAACACTGCCGAATACAGGGCATTGCCCTTGAAGCTGCGCCGCGCAAAGAACGCGCCGCCCTTGCGCAGCAATGTGCCCACCACCGGCAGGTTGAGGTTGATGCCGGCAAAGATGTGCGGCGGCACCACCCCGTGGGTGTAGAGCAGGTAGCTCACCAGCAGGTAATCCATGTGGCTGCGGTGGCTGGGCACGTAGATGACCTCATGCCCCAGCGCGTCCTGCTTGAACTGGTCCAGATGGTGGACCAGCACGCCGCGGTAGATGCGGTTCCAGACGAAGGTCAGGGCGAAGCTGGCCGAGCGCACCACCGTGCTGGAGTAGTCGGCGGCGATTTCCCAGAAATAGGCATTGGCCTTCTTCCAGGCCTCCTCCGGCTTGGTGTTGTCACGCCGCGCCTGGTCGGCGATGGCCTCCTTCACCAGCGGCGCCGACAGCACCTGGTCGGCCAGCATGCGGCGGGTGGAGAGGTCGGGTCCGATCACCACCTCGCGCACGCGCCGGAAGTGGGTGCGCAACACCCGCGAGAGCTTGCGCACGGTGCGTTCCGGGTCCAGCCCTTCCGCCACCGTGTTGCGCACTGAAATCGGTGCCGAGAACTGCACCAGGGTGTCGCGGCCGTTCAGCAGGATCGCCAGCAGCCGGCGGAACCGGCCCACCAGGGTCCAGTTTTCCGAGAACAGCACGGAGAACCAGCCGCTGCTGCGCTTGGGCGCCTGGCCGACGAAGATCGAGACGGGCACCAGCTGCACGTCCAGCGCCGGCTGGGCCGTGTGCGCCGCCAGCAGCCGCGCCAGCGAGCCGGAATGGGTCTTGTGTTCGGCGCCCGGCAGGAGGCCCAGCGCATTGGCATGGCGGCGCGACAGCGCCACGTAGGCGCGCTTGCGGCCCAGCGGGTCGCCGGGAATCGGCTGCAGCGGCGGCGGCAGGCCGGCCTCGCGGCAGGCGCGCTCCAGGATCAGCGCGTTGGACAGGCCGTAGTCCTCCAGTACGTAGCAGACCGGGCGGTCGTCCGCGGCGAACTGCGGGTCCACCTCGATGTCCAGCTTCAGCCACGGGTGCAGGGGTCGGCCCAGCAGGCGGGCCCACAACGGCACCGGGCCCCGACGCGGGCGCGGCGGCCTGGCGCCGGCGCCATTCCCGGTACTGGCGAGAAAGGGCGGCAGCGGCAGCGGCTCGCCCGCGGGCGCATGGCCGGCCGGGGGGGCTGCATCCACGGCGCTGCCGGACGCCGCCCCGGGGGCGGCATCGGAAGCGGGCGGCGCGTCGAACAGGCCGGCTTGGGCAGGGGTCGGGTGATCAGGCATCACCACCATTATGGCCGACGGCCGTCCCGCGCAGGCGCGGCGCCAGACGCGCGACCCGACGACTTCATGTGAAGCGCGTCACGTTTTGTCGGGGCCGCCGGGCCTCAGCCAGTGGCTGGCCGGTGCTGGCCGCCCGAACAGAAACCCTTGCACATGCGGGCAGCCGACGGACCGGAGCGCGTCGCGCTGCGCTTGGGTTTCCACCCCCTCGGCCACCACGTCCAGTGACAGCGAGCGGGCCAAGCCCTGCACCGCTTCGATGATCGCGGAGCTGCGCCGGGCATCCGCCTGGCCCAGGTCCTGGATGAACGAGCGGTCGATCTTGATGGAGCGCATGGGGAAGCGATGGATGTAGCTGAGCGAGGAATAGCCGGTGCCGAAGTCGTCCAGCGCTGCTCCCACCCCGGCGTCCAGCAGCCGCTGCAGGATCCGCGCGGCGGCATCGGGATCGCTGAGCAGGGTGCTCTCGGTGACTTCGATCTGCAGCCGCGCCGGCGGGAATCCGGTTTCGGCCAGCAGCTCCAGCAGGCGCTGGTCGAAGTCCTCGTACTGGAAGTGGCGCGGCGAGATGTTGATGCTGATGAAGCCGCCCTGGGCCACCAGCGGTGCGCCGGCGGTGCAGGCCAGCCGGTACATATGCCAGTCGATCGCCTCGATCAGGCCGCTTTCCTCGGCCACGGGCAGGAACTCGCCCGGGCTCAGCAGGCCGCGCGTGGGGTGCTGCCAGCGGATCAGGGCTTCGTAGCCCACTGCCGAACCGTCGTCCAGACGGACGATCGGCTGGAAGTAGGGCACGAATTCGCCGGCGTGCAGGGCATGGCGCAGGGCCAGCTCCAGCTCCAGGACGTTCATGGCCGCCTTCTGCTGGGTTTCGTCGAACAGGACGAAGCGCTGGCGGCCGGTGGCCTTGGCGCGATACAGCGCCACGTCGGCGTCGTGCAGGAGCTCGTCGATGGCCAGGTAGCGCGGATGGCCGATGGCAATGCCGATGCTCACCGACGCCTGCAGGTCGCGCTCGCCCACCTGCACCGGTTCCTGCATCCGCGCCTGGATGCGCTGGGCGATCTTGATCGCGGTGGCCGGCTGGGCGCCCTCCTCCAGCAGGATCGCGAATTCATCGCCGGATAGGCGCGCCACGATATCGGGGCCGCGCACGCATTCCAGCAGCCGGCGCGACACCTCGCGCAGCACCGCGTCCCCGACCAGGTGGCCCAGGCTGTCGTTGAACAGCTTGAAGCGATCCACGTCGAGGTACAGCAGGGCGAAGGCGTGCTTCGGGTTGCGCTGCTGGCTGGAGAGTGCCCGCTCCAGGCGGTCGCGCAGGTAGAGCCGGTTGGGCAGGCCGGTCAGCGGGTCGTGCATGACCTGGTGCTTGAGCTGGGCCTCCACCTGCTCGCGCACGGCGATTTCGCGGCGCAGCTCGCGGGTGCGCGCCTGCACGCGCTGTTCCAGGTCCGCGTTGAGGGCCTGCAGCGCTTCGGCGTGGCGCCGGCGCTGCACGCTGCTGGCGATCTGCTGGGCCACGAACGTAAGCAACTTGGCGTCATCGGCGGTGTACACCAGGTCCGGGCGGTAGCTCTGCACGGCCACCACCCCCATCACGCCGTCCTCGCCCGGCAGCGGTACCCCCAGCCAGCACACCGCCGGCGTGCGTACAGCGTAGTGTTCGGCGTCGATTTCCCCCGCGGCGACCAGCGCGCGCGTGCCCGGGTCGTCGATCAGCACGGTCTGTCCCTTGCGCAGAACATATTCGGTCAGGCCGCGGGCGAGCGGGCGTTCCGGGCGCTCCTCGCCGGAGGCGTCGACCGAGTAGGGCACCTGCAGCCGGCTGCCATCCGGCGAGATCAGGGCGATGTAGAAGTTCTCCGCATCCAGCAGCGTACTGACCGCCTGGTGGATGCTGCGATAGAAGGCCTCATCGCTGTGGGTGCTGCTGGCCAGGCTGGCGATCTGGTAGAGCGTGGCCTGCAGGTGGGCGGCGCGTTCGCGCTCGCGGATTTCCTCCTGCAGCCGGGCATTGGCCTCGGCCAGCGCCTGGGTGCGCTCGGCCACCCGGCGTTCCAGCTCCTCCTGGTTGCGCTTGCGCTCGACCGCGTTGAGCACGTGTTCGGCGACGAAGCCCAGCACCGCGCAGTCGGACTGGGTGTAGCCCATGCCTTCCTTGTAGCTTTGCACCACCAGCGCGCCCAGTACCTGGCCGTCGCGCCGCATCGGCACGCCCATGAAATCGACCGACGGGGTGCCGATGCCTTCCTCCGGCGGCAGCCCCAGCAGCGCCATGATGTCTTCCGACGGCCCGCGAACCGGCCGGCCGTGCCGGATCAGGCCCAAGGTCAGGCTGCCGCCCATGCGGGCGACCGGGATCTCCTCGTCCGGGTCGTACAGGCCGCCATCCTTTTCGTCCGCGAGATAGATAAAGCGCAGGGTTTCGCGCTGCGGATCGTAGAGCGCGATGTAGAAGTTCTCGGCGTACATCAGCTTGCCGATGATCTGGTGCAGGCCGTGCAGCAGGCGCTGCATGTCATGGTCGGAGGCGGCCAGATCGGCGATGGCGAACAGCGCATGCTGCAGCTGCTCGGCCTGTTCGAGCTCCTTCACCGCGTCCTGCAGGCGCTGCATCGAAAACAGCTCGGCCAGGCGCTGGCCGGCCAGCGCCAGCAGATGCGTGGCGTCGTCGGATGGGGCTGCCAACGCCCCCGGGGGGGCCAGCAGCACGGCCCCGGCCTCGGCGGCGCCAGGAGGCAGCAGGCGCGCCTCCAGGGCATCAGCACCGGTTTGCGGACGCCCGGCGAAAGCAGCCACCGCCGCGGCCCGGCGCGTGGCATTGGCGGCGGCTTCGGGCTCGAAGACCAGTTCGCCGTGGTCGGTCCAGACCACCGCATCGGTAGCGATACCGTGCGCGCGCAGGCCCTGCCGCAGCGCGGCGGCAGCGGCACGAACCTCGGTGGCGGCCAGCACCGCTGCGGTGGCGGGCGCCCATTCGGCCCCGCTGCCGGGTTCCCCCGCCTGCCGCGGCGGTGCGTGTCTGTCGCTCATGCCTGTGTCCTGCCGTGTCGTCGAGCCGTCGCCGCTGCCCACCGGGCGGGTGACGGTGCCTCCTGCGGGAGTGTATCGGCCGCCGCCACCGATTCTTGGGCGTGGTGTGGCGATTCCGGGCGGCCGTCGTCGGTTTGCATGCCCTGACCGTTGGCCTAATGCGCGCCTGGGTGCAGGGACTGTTCGGCGCGGCGCACGTAATCGGCCAGATACCAGTGGCCGTCTATCCGCACCACCGGCAACCGTGCGTCCACCGGTTGGCTGGCCAGCACGTACTGCAGCCGCAACAGGGCGGTGTCGCCGGTCTGCTGCAGCAGGGTGACCCGCGCGCTGCGCAGGGCCGCGTCCAGGTCCAGGCCATACTGCTGGCGTAGCTGCGCCAGCAAGGTGGCGAAGAACGGCGACAGCCGGTTCAGGCTCTGGGTCATGCCCAGGCGGGCGAAATCGGCATCGGCGTGGTTGCCGTCCAGGCCACTGCGAATTGCCGCCGCGGACAGGGTGGCGAAGAAGCGCTGCGCGCGCGCGGGGTCAGACAGTGGCGCCGCCAGCGCCCAGCCGCCGATCGCGGCGATGGCCTGGGCGATGTGGTCGCGGGCATCCTGGCTGTATTCGGGGGCCTGCTGCACGTACTCGCCACCGAACACCATCAGGGCGCGCACCGCCTGGTCGATGTCGGCATCGGCATTGGCAAATTGCCTGCGGAACGTGGCCATCAACGCCTTGTCCGCTTGCGGGGCCTGCAGGGCGGCCAGCATCCGCGGGATATGGGCGTCCAGCGGCAGTTCATCCAGCGGCCAGCGTGTGGTGCCGTGGGCCCACCCGTCCTGCAGCCGGGCGTACAGGGCCGGCGGCACCGCCACCCGGGCGAAACCGGCGCCGTCGCGGGCCAGCAGGCGGTCGCGCAGGACCAGCACGGCGTCGGCCGGACGGGACGCGGGCGCGGGGGCGCCGTCGTCGTCGGTGGCCGCGCCGGGCGAAGCGCCGCGCTGGCAGGCCGGCAGGCATGCCGCGGCCAGAAGCGCGAGGCAGATGCCCAGCACGGCGCGGAAGGGGCGGGCGTTGGCGGTCCCGGCAGGCATGGGCGGAGTGTCGGGGGGGCGGCGCGCCAACGCAACCCCGGGTCCGGCTTGCGTCGCGTTGGCCCGAGCGCCACCGGGATCGCCAGGAAGTCGCAAAGAAAAAGAGGAGGCCCAGGGCCTCCTCGAATCCGGCAACGCCGGTGGACGACAGTTGTGGCGCGGTTCCGGCCGGGCCGGACGGATGCAGCCTACTGGCGTCCCTGACTTAATGCAATAGATGAAATTGATTAAGGTAACGTATTGATTTAATTCGCGGTATTGAGCGATTCGCGCTTGGCCCGGCGGCGCGTTTCAACGGGCTGGGTCCAGTCGTTGTTGAACAGCGCCGGTTCCCAGCTGCCATAGCTGGGGTTGGGCAGCATGAACCAGCGCACCCCGAACCAGTCGCGGTACTGTTGCAACAGCGCGGAGCGGCCTTCCGGCGTGTTGGCCACGATCTCGGTGAAATCGCCAAGCTGGTCGCCGAGCTGCATCAGGATCCGGTAGTGCTGCCCGGCCAGCTGGCGCCGGCAGGCTTTCTCGCTGCCGTTCTGCTCGCAACCCGGCACGAAGGTGCCCAGCCCCATGAAGACGCTGGCGTCCTTGATCGGGAACCCGGCCGCCTTGAGGTTGTCGAGGGTGGCCTGATCCAGATCCACCGCACGGTTGGAGATATACAGCACGGTGATGCCGCGCGCCGCGGCAGCCTGGGCGAACGCCACCGCGCCGGGCACCGGGCGCGCCTTGCGGGCCTTGACCCAGGTGCTCCAGCTCACCTCGTCATACTCCTGGTCGTCGCGGATCAGGCGCGCCTGGTAGGGCGAGTTGTCCAGCACGGTTTCGTCCACGTCCACGATCACCGCCGGCGGCAGGGTGTCGGCCGGGGTCTGGCGGTCTTCCGGGGGCAGGGCGTCCCAGTGCTTGTCGCGCAAGGCCTCGTCCAGCCGGGCTTGGGCGGCGTGGTACACCGTTTCGGTCACCGCGGCATATTCGGCGGCCTGCTGCATCCACACGACGGCGTTGAGATTGTCGTGCGGCGCCGGGCCGTGGGCTGCGGCCGGGGTGTCGGCAGCGACTGGATGGGTGGCGGGCGCGGCGGCGCGCGGCGCGGTGGTCTGGCAGGCCGACAGGGCCAGCGCGGCCACCAGCAGCGAGAGGGCGAAGGGACGGCGCGGGGACATGGCAGAGCTCGTGGTGGGGCAAGGTGGCAAGTGTACCCGTGGCGGATGACGGTTTTCGTCCGGCCAGACGCGTTCAGACCGGCTCAGTCCGCCAGCATCGCCTGGATGTCGGCGAAGCTGGCGCGCCGGCGCTCGGCGCGCTGGGCGGCCTCGGCCTCGGGGTCGGCGCCGTCGCGCTGCAGCTCGGCTGCCGGCAGCTCGTCCAGGAACCGGCTGGGCTGCAGCCGCAGTTTGTCGCCCCAGCGCTGGGCCTCCTTTGCGTGCGACAACCACAGCCGTTCCTTCGCCCGCGTGATGCCGACGTAGAACAAGCGGCGCTCCTCGTCGATGCGCCCTTCCTCGATGCTGGCCTCGTGCGGCAGGTTGCCGTCCTCCACCCCGACGATGAACACGAAACGGAACTCCAGGCCCTTGGAGGCGTGCAGCGACATCAGCCGCACCTGGTTGCCGGCATCGCCCTTGTCAGCATGCGAAAGCAGTGCCAGCGCGGCGGCCAGCTCGCCGGGGCCGGAGGTCTTGGGGCCGTCGAACCAGTCGGCCAGCTCGTCCAGGTTGCGCCGGCGCGCCTGGAACTGCGCTTCGTCCTTGCAGGTGGCGCGCAGTGCGGCCAGCAGGCCGGAGCGCTCGTTGAGCTTGCGCACCAGCTCGGCTGGCGGCAGCGTGCGGGCATCCGCGCGCAGGCCCTGCACGATGGCCGAAAAACCCTGCAATGCGTTGGCCGCCCGCGCCGGCAGCTGCTGCGCCACCGCCATCGACTCGGCGGCGCGGGCCAGCGGCAGGTGTTTCTGGTTGGCCAGTTCGCCCAGCTTGGCCAGAGTGCCGGCGCCGACGCCCCGGTTGGGCGACTGCACCGCGCGCAGGAAGGCGGCGTCGTCGTCGGGATTGGCCAGCAGGCGCAGCCAGGCCAGCGCGTCCTTGACTTCGCCGCGGTCGAGAAATGCGGTGCCGCCGCTCAGGTGGTAGGGGATACGCAGCAGCTGCAGCGCCTTTTCCAACGCGCGGCTCTGGTGGTTGCCGCGGAACAGGATGCAGAATTCGTTCCATGGCAGCGTGCCGTCCGGTACGGCATGCTTTCTGGCGATGAACTGGATCTCCGCCGCCACCTTGTCCGCCTCGTGGGCGGCATCGCGGCATTCCCAGACGCGGATGCGCTCGCCGTCGGCGGCCTCGCTCCACAGCGTCTTGGGGTGCTCGTGCGGGTTGTGGGCGATCAACGCGTTGGCCGCGCGCAGCACCCGGTTCGAGCAGCGGTAGTTCTGCTCCAGCTTGATGATCCTCAAGGCCGGATAGTCGCTGCCCAGCGCCAGCAGGTTGTCCGGATTGGCGCCGCGCCAGGCGTAGATGCTCTGGTCGTCGTCGCCCACGCAGGTGAACTGCCCGGCCTCGCCGGCGATCGCCTTGAGCAGGCGGTACTGGGCGTCGTTGGTGTCCTGGCACTCGTCCACCAGCAGGTAAGCGATGCGCTCGCGCCAGCCCAGCCGCGCCTCCTCATCGGTTTCCAGCAGCTGCACCGGCAGCCGGATCAGGTCGTCGAAATCCACCGCGTTGAACGCGGCCAGCCGCTGCTGGTAACGCGCGTACAGCGCCGCGGCTTCGCGCTCGCGGGTGCTGCGCGCGGCCTCGGCCGCCTGCTCCGGCGACAGGCCGGCGTTCTTGGCGCGGCTGATCAGCTGCTTCATCGCCTCGATCGCATCCGGCTTGCTGCCGGGCGGCAGCAGGTCCTTGATCTGCGCTGCGGAATCGTCGGCGTCGAAGATCGAGAAGCCGCGCCGCAGGCCCAGCTTGGCGTGGTCGATCTGGACGATCTTCAGTCCCAGCGCGTGGAACGTGCTGACGGTCAGCGCCTGCGCGGCGTCGCCCTTCAGGCGCCTGCCGACGCGCTCGCGCATCTCGCGGGCGGACTTGTTGGTGAAGGTGATCGCAGCGATGCGCCCTGCCGGGTAGCGCCCGGTCTGCACCAGGTGCGCGATCTTCTCCACGATCACCCGGGTCTTGCCGCTGCCGGCGCCGGCCAGCACCAGCAGCGGGCCCTCGGTATGCAGGACCGCGGCGCGCTGCGGGGGGTTGAGGCCGTGGAGGGGATCGGGTGACATCGGTGCCATTGTCGAAGCCCGGCGCGGCGCATGCCAGCCTTGTGCGCCGGTAGAATCCGTGCATGGCGAAGCTCTACTTCTACTACTCCGCGATGAACGCGGGGAAGACCACCACCCTGCTGCAATCGGCCTACAACTACCGCGAACGCGGGATGCGGGTGGCCATCCTCACCCCGAAGCTGGATTTCCGCGCCGGCAGCGGCACCGTGGCCTCGCGGATCGGCCTGCAGGCCGACGGCATCGCGTTCGCCGCGGGCGATGACCTGCAGCGCATCGTGGAGGCCGACATCGCCGCGCGCGGCGCGCTGCACTGCGTGCTGGTGGACGAGGCGCAGTTCCTGACCCGCGCGCAGGTGTGGCAGCTGTCGGAAGTGGTGGACGCACTGCGTATCCCGGTGCTGTGCTACGGCCTGCGCACCGACTTCCGCGGCGAGCTGTTCGAGGGCAGCCAGTACCTGCTGGCTTGGGCCGACGAGATGCAGGAGATCAAGACGATCTGCCACAGCGGCAGCAAGGCCACCATGACCGTGCGCGTGGACGAGGCCGGCCGCGCGGTGCAGGACGGGCCGCAGGTGGAGATCGGCGGCAACGAGCGCTATGTCTCGGTATCGCGGAAGGAGTTCAAGAAAGTGATGCGCGGCGAAGGCAGCATCGAGCCGATGCAGGCGCCGCTGCTCTAGCCGGCATCAGGCCCGGCTGCGGACGCAGGCATCGCGCAACCGCTGCACCTCGCGCGGGATCGCGCCGGCCTCCGGCAGGGCAGTGCCCAGCTCTCCCAGCAGCTTGTCCAGCGCGGCCAGTCCTGCCGGCCGTGCATCGCGCTTGCGGCACTGCAGGTCGGCGGCGTAGGCACGCGCCAGCCAAGCCGCCTTGCGCTGCTCCAGGCTGTCACCCGCGGGCTGCCCGTACGCCGTCAGGCGGAGCGCCGCGGCGGTATCCCCATCCGCAGCCAGCAGCCGAGCTTGCGAAATCTCGGCCCGGCGGGTGTGCGAGTGGGTCGGGCCGAAGCCGGCACGGGTGTGGTTCACCGCCTGTGCCAGCGCGGCCCGGGCCTCCAGGGGCCGGGCCAGCGCCGCCAGCACTTCGCCCAGCAGCCGTTCGGTATCGCCGACCAGCGCCTGGTTGGCACGCGACGCGCGCTTGCGCAGCTGGAGCGATTCACGCACCAGGGGCAGCGCCTCGGTGTCCCGGCCGGCGTCGTGCAAGAGCATGGCCAGATTGAACAGCCCGCCCGCCAACGGCCCGGCAGTGCCGGCGTGGCGCCAGGAGGCCACGGCGTGTTGTTGCAGGGTCAGGGCCTGCGCCAGATCGCCGCGCTCCCAAGCCACAATAGCCAGCGCATTGTTGACGCGGGCAAGGTCCGGGTGCTGCGGGTCCAGCCGCGTGCGCATCCAGGCCCGGGTAGCCAGCAGGCGCTGTTCGGCCTCGCGGAAGCGCCCCAGGTCCACGTACAGCGCAGCCAGGTGGCGATTGGCGTCGATGCTGGCGCGATGGTTGGGGCCATGCAGTTCCTCGGCCAGCCGCAGCGATGCGGTGCAGTCGCGCAGGGCGGCGGCCATCGCGTCGGTGCCACGCTCCAATATGCACATGGTGCGCAACAGATCGATTGCCAGCGGGTGCTGGTCTCCGGCACTGCGGCGCAGCTGCGCCAACCCGGCACCGGCTTCGCGCAGCGCTTCCTCCGGGCGTCCGGCATCCGCCAGCAGGGTGGCCAGATCCAGGGCCGTCTCCGCCTGGCCGGCAGCGTCTTCGCGTTGGCGGCGCAGGGCCAGTGCGCGGGTGAACAGGCGCTTGGCCGCCTCCGGCTGGTCCAGGTCGCGGCGGCAGCGCCCGAGCTGGGTGTAGAACGCGGCTGCCTGCTGCGGCAGCCGCTGCTCCTCGCGACGCGCGACGCCTTCCAGCGGCTGCAGTTGGGCGGCACAGGTGCCGGCATCGCCCAGCTGGTGCCGCGCGCTGCCGCGCAGGGCGGCCGCTTCCAGCCGCAGGCTGGCCGGTGCGTCGGGCAAGGTGTCCAGCAGGCGGGCCTGCCGGTCCAGCAGTTCGGCCGCTTCGCGGTAGTCGCCCAGCCCCAGGCGCAGCTGCGCCACCGTGCCGTACAGCTCGGCACGCGTCTGTGGCTGGCGTGCCAGGCTGCGCTCGCCGCGCAGGATGCCCATGTCCAGCAGGCTGCGCAGGTCGATCGGCGTGTTGGCCGAGGTGCCGGCGTCCTGGAACAGCTCCGCCACGAAGCGTTGCATGGCCTGCGCGCGCTCGGCCTCGCGCAGCGCGCGCTGCGCCTGCCAACCCACCACGCCCAGCGCACTGCTCAGCACGGCCAGCACGGCGACGATGGCGCCGATCGCCCAGCGATGGCGCTGCACGTACTTGCGCATGCGATAGCCGGCACGCTCGCCACGGGCCCGTACCGGCCGGCCGCGCAGGTAATTCAGCAGGTCCTGCGACAGCGCCTCGGCGGAGACGTAGCGGCGGGCCGGGCATTTGGCCAGCGCTTTCAGCACGATGTTGTCGAGGTCGCCGGCCAGCGCCCGTGCCAGCCGCGCCGGCGTGTACGGCCGGCATGCGGCCGGCTCCGCGCGTGCGGCGGCCTGCGAGGGGCGCTGCGGCACACCGTCCAGGATCGCTTCCTCCCACTCCGCGTCGGTCTGCCGTTTCAGGCGGTAAGGCTTGCTGCCGGTCAGCAGTTCGTAGAGCACCACGCCCAGCGAATACACGTCGGTCATGGTGGTGACCGGCTCGCCGCGGATCTGTTCGGGCGCCGCATAGTGCAAGGTGAAGGCGCGCACGCCGGTGCGGGTCTGCTCCACCGGCAGCGCGGGGACGTCGAGCAATTTGGCGATGCCGAAATCCAGCAGCCGCACCTGCCCGGCCGGTGTGACCAGGATGTTGGACGGCTTCAGGTCGCGGTGGACGATGAGGTTGGCATGGGCGTGGCTGACCGCCTCGCAGACCTGCCGGAACAGGTCCAGCCGTGCAGGCAGATCGAGCTGGCGCGATTGGCAATAGCGGGTGATCGCCTCGCCATCCACGTACTCCAGCGCCAGATAGGGCTGGCCGTTCTGGTCGATGCCGGCATCCAGCAGACGGGCGATAAAGGGGTGCGCGAAGCGGGCCAGGATGTCGCGCTCGCGATCGAAGCGCTGGCGCAGCTGCGGATCGGCCAGGCCGGGACGCAGCAGCTTCAGCGCCACCTTGCGCTCGTACAGGCCGTCGGCACGCTCGGCCAGCCAGACCTGGCCCATGCCACCCTCGCCCAGCAGGCGCTCCAGCCGGTACGGGCCCAGCCGCGCGCCCGGCACCACGCCCACCGGCAGCGTCACGAAGGGCGTGTCGAGGAAGCCGGGATCGTCGGCGTCCAGCGCCAGTAAGCGTTCCAATTCCGCCGCCAGCGCCGGGTCCTCGCCGCGCAGGGTCTGCAGGTGGTCGGCGCGCAGGTCCGGCGCCAGCTCAAGCAGGGCGTCGAGCAGCGGTGAGAGGCGTTGCCAGCGTTCGATGTCCATGGCGGCCCCCGTCGCCGACCGTCGGGTCAGCGCGTTGCAGGTTCCTGCAGGCTGGCCAGCAGGAACATCCGCGCCTTCTGCCAGTCACGGCGCACGCTGCGCTCGGAGCGCTGCAGCAGCGCGGCGATCTCCAGCTCGGACAAGCCGGCGAAGTAGCGCAGTTCCACCACCTGGGTCAGCCTGGGATCGACGCCGGAGAGGCGGGTCAGCGCTTCATCGAGTCCCAGCATGTCCTCGTCCAGACGGAAGCCGCCTTCGAGGTTGTCCGGCAGTTCGGTGATGCGGTGCAGGTCGCCGCCGCGCTTCTGCGCCAGCCGCTGGCGGGCATAGTCCACGACCACCGAACGCATCGCCGAGGCCGCGTAGGCGAAAAAATGCGCACGGTCGTCGAATTGGCCGCTGCCGTTGCCGCGGCCTACCAGTTTCAGGTATGCCTCATGGACCAGCGCGGTCGCGTCCAGGGTGTGGCCGTGGTGTTGGCCTGCCAGCTGGCGCCGGGCCATCCCGTGCAGCTCCTGGTACAGCATGGACAGCACGCGGTCCAGCGCGGCGCGATCGCCCTCGCGGGCGGCGCCCAGCAGCACGGTGATGTCGCCGGTGTCGGTCATCGGGCAACAGGGAGTCGGGGGACGCCCGGCACTATACCCAATGCGCGGCGCAGCACCGGTCCTGTGGCTCTCAGCGCTGGCAGTGGCCGCACCAGACGGTGGTGCGCTGGCCCAGGCTGGCCTGCTTCATCAGCCGTCCGCAGCGGGTGCAGGGCTGGCCGCCGCGGCCGTAGGCCAGCAATTCCTGCTCGAAGTAGCCTGGCGTGCCGTCCGGGCTGAGGAAGTCGCGCAGGGTGGTGCCGCCGCGGGTGATGGCGTGGCCCAGGATCGCCTTCACCGCCTGTGCCAGCGCGATGTAGCGCGCGTGCGAGACCCGGCCGGCTGCGCGCAGCGGGGAGATGCCGGACAGGAACAATGCCTCGGCGGCGTAGATGTTGCCCACGCCCACCACCACCGCCTGGTCCATCAGGAATGTCTTGACGGGTGTCTTGCGGCCGCGGCTGAGGTCGAACAGGTAGTCGCCGTCGAACGCCTCCGACAGCGGCTCCGGGCCCAGCCCGGCCAGCAGCGGGTGGGTCTGCCCCGGCGCCTGCCAGAGCAGGCAGCCGAACCGGCGTGGGTCGTTGAAGCGCAGCACGCGCTCGCCTTCCAGCAGCACGTCCACGTGGTCGTGCGCACGCACCGGCGCGTCGGCGGGCAGCACGCGCAGGCTGCCGGACATCCCCAGATGCAGCAGCGCGCTGCCGGCGGCGGTGTCCAGCAGCAGGTATTTGGCGCGGCGGCGGATGGAATCGATGCGCTGGTCCGGCAGCAGCTCCTCCACCTCGCGCGGGATCGGCCAGCGCAGGTCGGGGCGGCGCAGCAGCACGCCCTCCACGCGGCGGCCCTCGACGTGGGGCAGCAGGCCGCGGCGGGTGGTCTCGACTTCGGGCAGTTCGGGCATGCGCCCATGATGCCGCGTCGGGGCGGCAGTCAGCCACGCCGTGGCATCATTCCAAGGCGCTATCTCGCGCCTTTCCATCCGAGTCACCCGATGCCCGCGTCCCTGCTCGACCCCGCCCTCCTCGACTTCCTTGCCGGCGGCCTGCTCCAGTTCGGCTGGGGCGAGATGCTGCTGTACCTGCTGGTGGCCACCCAGATCACCATCTTCACCGTCACCTTGTACCTGCACCGCAGCCAGGCCCACCGCGGCGTGGATTTCCATCCGGTGGTGGCGCACTTCTTCCGCTTCTGGTCGTGGCTGACCACCTCGATGATCACCAAGGAGTGGGCGGCGATCCACCGCAAGCACCACGCCAAGTGCGAGACCGAGGAAGACCCGCACAGCCCCATGCACAAGGGCATCCGCACGGTGTTCTGGCGCGGCGCGGATTTGTACCGTCAGGCGCGACTGCGGCGCGAGGACATCGAGCAGTACGGCAAAGGCTGCCCGGACGACTGGATCGAGCGCCATCTCTATACCCGCCACGCCAACCTTGGTGTGGTGTTGTTGCTGGCGGTGAGCTTCGTGCTGTTCGGCTTCAAGGGCGTTGCCGTGTGGGCGATCCAGATGGCGTGGATCCCGTTCTGGGCCGCCGGCGTCATCAACGGCCTCGGCCACTGGTGGGGCTACCGCAACTTCGAGACCACCGACACCGCCACCAACCTGACCCCGTGGGCGGTGTGGGTCGGCGGTGAGGAGCTGCATAACAACCACCACGCGTTCCCGTCGTCGGCAAAGTTCGCGCTGCGCCGGTTCGAATTCGACATCGGCTGGGCGGCCATCAAGCTGCTGGAAAAGGTGCGCCTGGCCAAGGTGCTGCGCGTCGCGCCGTCGCTGAACCTGCGCCCCAACATCGCCATGCCCGACGCGGAGACGCTGAAGGCCCTGTTGGCGCTCCGCTTCCAGGCGATGACGGACTACCAGCGCAACGTGCTGAAGCCGGCGCTGAAGGAAGAAGCCGCCGCGGCGGGCGCCAAGCTGCGCGCGCTGCTGCCGCGCCGGCTGCGCAAGGGCATGGTGGACGACGGCCGCTGGCTGACCCCCGAGTCGCGCGCGCAGCTGCAGGCGTGGGTGGACGCGCGTCCGCGCATCCGCGCGCTGCTGGAGCACCGCCGCCGCCTGGCCGACGTGCTGGAAAGCCGCGGCCACGACGCCGCCGAGCGCCTGCGTCGCCTGCAGGCCTGGTGCGCCGAGGCCGAGGCCAGCGGCGTGCGCGTGCTGCAGGACTATGCCGCGCGCCTGCGCGGCTACGCGCTCGCCCCGGCGTGAACCGCCATGCCGCCCTGCTGGCCTGCCTGCTGCCGATTGCGGCGCAGGCCCAGCAGGTGCAGCGCGCCGGGGACTACCTGGCGCGGATGGACGTGGACGGCGATGGCCGCGTCTCGCTGCCCGAATACCTCGACTGGATGGGCTATGCGTTCGACCGCATGGACCGCGACCGTGACGGCGTGCTGTCCCCCCCCGAGCTGCCCGGCGGTCGCGGCGCCCCGCTCACACGGGCCGCGCATCGCGCGCAGTTGGCGGAACGCTTCCGCCGCCAGGACACCAACCGCGACGGCGTGCTGGATGCCCGCGAACTGGCCGCGCCGCCGCGCTGAGCGGCCGTTTCGGCGGTTTTGGCCCCGACGCGCCAGCGCGCCTGCCTGAACCGCGTCGTTGCGCCGGTTTGCTTTCCTCCCCCGATGCGTCTACCGTGACCGGGCTGAATGACAAGGGTCACCTTGAATTGTGGCCTGATGTTGCAGTCGCTCGTTCCTCTGCATCGTTACACCCGCTTCTCAATTCTCCTTGGCGCCAGCGTTTCCGCCGCACCCGCGGCTTCATCCGTTACAAGGAGCAATTGCAATGTCGAATTCCGAAACCGGAACCGTGAAGTGGTTCAACGATGCCAAGGGCTTTGGCTTCATCACCCAGGACGCCGGCGGTGACGACCTGTTCGTCCATTTCCGCTCGATCGAGTCCTCGGGCTTCAAGTCCCTGCAGGAAGGCCAGAAGGTCTCCTACGTGGCCGTGAAGGGCCAGAAGGGCATGCAGGCCGAGCAGGTCCGCCCGCTCTGAGCCACGCCCACGCGTGACCCGAAACGCCCGGCTTCGTGCCGGGCGTTTTCGTTTGGGGCCATCACGGTCCGACAGGGGGCCGGACAGCCGAACGCCGGCACAAGGCCGGCGTCCGGGGCACCGCATCGAGGGGATGCGCTTACCAGATCTTCACCCGCGCCTCCGGCGCCAGATACAGCTTCTGGCCGTCCTTCACGCCGAAGGTCTGGTACCACGCATCGATGTTGCGCACCGTCAGCGCGCGCCACTGGCCCGGAGCATGCTCGTTGCCCACCACCTGCGCGCGCAGGGCCGCGTCGCGCTGCTTTTCGCGCCAGGCCTGGGCGAAGGCGAGGAAGAAGCGCTGGTCGCCGGTCAGGCCGTCGATCACCGGCGCCGGCTTGCCGCCCAGCGCCTTGTGGTACGCCACGTACGCGGCCTGCAGGCCGGCGACGTCGGCGATGTTCTCGCCCAGCGTCTGCTGGCCGTTGATGTGCAGGCCGGGCAGCGCTTCGTACGCGTCGTACTGCTTGACCAGCCGCTCGGACGCGGCCTTGAAGTGGGCGGCGTCCTCCGGCGTCCACCAGTTGTGCAGGCGGCCCTGCGCGTCGAACTCGGCGCCCAGGTTGTCGAAGCCGTGGCTGATCTCGTGGCCGATCACCGCGCCGATGGCGCCGTAGTTGGCGGCGTCGTCCGCGGCCGGGTCGAAGAACGGCGCTTCCAGGATCGCGGCCGGGAAGTTCATCGCATTCTGCAGCGGCAGGTTCACCGCGTTCACCGTCTGCGGGGTCATCCACCACTCGCCGCGATCCGGGGTCTTGCCCAGCTTGGCCAGCTGGTGCGCGTACTCGGCCTTCGCCGCGCGCAGCGCGTTGCCCAGCGGATCGTCGGCCTTCACCTCCAGCGCGGAGTAGTCGCGCCAGGTGTCCGGATAGCCCACGCCCACCTTCATGGTCTCGGCCTTCTGCTTGGCCAGCGTCTTGGTGGCCGGGCTCATCCACGCCAGCTGGTCCACGCCGTCGCGGAAGGCGGCCAGGATGTTGGAGACCATCGCTTCCACTCGCGCCTTCGAGGTCGCCGGGAAGTACTGCTTCACGTACAGCTGGCCGATCGCGTCGCCCAGCGCGCCGTCGGTGGCGGCTAGCGCGCGCTTCCAGCGGTCGCGCTGCTGGGTGGCGCCGGACAGCTGGGTGCCATAGAAGCCGAAGCGCAGGTCGGCGTAGGCCTTGGGCAGCAGCGAGGCGTTGTGGCTGATGGCGTGGAAGCGCAGGTAGTCCTTCCACGTCTGCAGCGGCTGGCTGGCCACCAGCGCCGACAGCTTCTTGATCGCGTCCGGCTGCCACGCCACCAGCGTCGGCTGGCCGGCCAGCTGCGCGGCCTCGAAGAACGCCGGCCAGTCGATGCCCGGCGCGCGCGCGGCGAACTCGGCGGTCGGCCACGGGTTGTTGGCCTTGTGGATGTCCTGGGTGTCCACCACGCTGGCCTGCGCCTTGGCGATCTTCATCTCCAGGTCGAAGATGGCCTGCGCCTTCTTCTCGGCGTCCGTGTCGCCGGCCTGCTTCAGCAGCGCGGCGATATAGGCTTTGTAGGCGTCGCGGGTCTTCGCCATGTCCTTGTCGGCGGACAGGTAGTACTCGCGGTCGGGCATGCCCAGGCCGCCCTGCAGCAGGTAGCCGACGTTCTTCTCCGGCGCATCCAGGCCGGCGGCTACGAACAGGCCCAGCAGGTTCTCGGTGTAGTAGTTGGTGGCGTTGATCGGATCGACGTCAGCGCGCAGCGTGCTGCCCAGATAGGCTGACAGTGCCTTGCCGTCGTTGATCGCGGCCACCGCATCCAGCGTGGGCTGCAGTGGCGCCAGGCCGCGCGCCTCGATGCCGGCCTCGTCCATGTAGGCGGCGTAGTAATCGGCGATGCGGCGCGCGTCGGTACCCGGTGCCGGCTGCTGTTTCTGCAGCGACTGCACCAGGTCGGCCAGGCGTTTTTCAGCCTTCTCGAACACGGTGTAGAACACGCCGGTGCTGGCGCGGTCGGCCGGGATCTCGGTGGTCTTCTGCCAGGTGCCGTTGGCGTAGGCGTAGAAGTCGTCGCCCGGCTGCACCGATTTGTCGATGCCGGCCAGGTCGATGCCCACGCCGGCGGCGGCCGGGACGCTGGCCGGCGCGGCCGCAGCCTTGGGCGCCGCGTCGTCGCCGGGTTTGCAGGCGGTCAGGGAGGCGCCGGCAACGGCGCACAGCAGGGCGAGCGCCAGCGGCGCGCGGCGGAGGGAACGGGTGTGCATGGGCGGCAGCCTCGAGGGGAAATGCCCGCCTATCCTGCGCCCATGGGCCGTAGGGGCATGTGCAGGAAGTCAGAGGGCGCGGTACCCGGTCCTGCTGGCCGGGTTAACCCGGCGGCTGCCGTCGGCACAGCGGCGGTGATGCCGGAGCGATCACCCTGGCACAGCGATGCGGCACACTGGTGCCTGCAGCCACCGCTGCGTGGCGAATGGAGAAAGCACGATGAGCGACATCTATCCAGTGGCGCCCGAATTCGCGGCCCGGGCCAACGTCGACCACGCCGCCTACGAACGTGCCTACGCGCAGGCGCTGAACGACCCCGATGCGTTCTGGGCTGGCCTTGCCACGCGCCTTGCCTGGTACAAGGCGCCGACCCGGATCAAGGACGTCAGCTACGACCTGAAGGACTTCCGCATCCGCTGGTTCGCCGACGGCGAGCTCAACGCCAGCGTGAACTGCCTGGACCGCCACCTGGACAAACACGGCGACAAGGTCGCGCTGATCTTCGAGCCGGACAGCCCGGACGCGCCGGTGCGGAAGCTGACCTACCGCGAGCTGCACGCCCGCGTGTGCCAGCTCGCCAATGCGCTGCGCAACCTCGGCGTGGGCAAGGGCGACCGCGTCACCATCTACCTGCCGATGATCCCGGAAGCGGCCATCGCCATGCTGGCCTGCGCCCGCATCGGTGCGATCCACATGGTGGTGTTCGGTGGCTTCGCGCCCAATTCCATCGCCGACCGCGTGGCGGACTGCACCAGCAAGCTCATCATCACCGCCGACGAAGGCCTGCGCGGCGGCCGCAAGGTGCCGCTGAAAGCCAACGTGGACGCCGCGCTCAAGCTGCCCGGTACCAATTCGGTGGAGACCGTGCTGGTGGTGCGTCACACCGGTGGCGCGGTGGACATGCAGATGCCGCGCGACCGCTGGTTTGATGCCGTGGTGGACAGCCAGCCGGCGACCTGCGAGCCGGAGCGCATGAACGCGGAAGACCCGCTGTTCATCCTCTACACCTCCGGCAGTACCGGCAAGCCGAAGGGCGTGCTGCATACCACCGGCGGCTATCTGCTGTGGGCGGCCTACACCCACGACCTGGCCTTCGACCTGAAGCCGGACGACGTGTTCTGGTGCACCGCCGACGTGGGCTGGGTCACCGGCCACAGCTACATCGTCTATGGCCCGCTGGCCAACGGCTGCACCGAGGTGATCTACGAGGGTGTTCCCAACTACCCGGATTACTCGCGTTTCTGGAACGTGATCGACAAGCACGGCGTGACCCTGTTCTACACCGCGCCCACCGCCATCCGCGCGCTGATGCGCGAGGGCGTGGAGCCGGTCAAGAAGACCTCGCGCAAGTCGCTGCGCGTGCTGGGCAGCGTGGGCGAGCCGATCAACCCCGAGGCCTGGCGCTGGTACTACGAGAACGTGGGCGACAGCCGCTGCCCCGTCATCGACACCTGGTGGCAGACCGAAACCGGCGGCATCCTGATCAGCCCGATCCCCGGTGCCACCGACCTCAAGCCCGGCTCCGCCAGCAAGCCGCTGCCGGGCGTGCAGCCGGCACTGGTGGACGCCGGCGGCGAACTCCTGCACGGTGCCGCCGAAGGCAACCTGGTGCTGCTGGATTCGTGGCCTGGCCAGATGCGATCGGTGTACGGCGACCACCAGCGCTTCATCGACACCTACTTCAAGACCTACCCGGGCATGTACTTCACCGGCGACGGCTGCCGCCGCGACGCAGACGGGTATTACTGGATCACCGGTCGCGTGGACGACGTGATCAACGTGTCCGGCCACCGCATCGGCACCGCCGAGGTGGAAAGCGCGCTGGTCGCGCACCCCAAGGTGGCCGAGGCCGCGGTGGTCGGGTTCCCGCACGACCTCAAGGGCCAGGGCATCTACGCCTATGTCACCCTGGTGGCCGGCGAAGTGGAGAGCGAAGACCTGCGCAAGGAGCTGGTGGCGTGGGTGCGCAAGGAGATCGGCCCCATCGCCACGCCGGATTTCCTGCAGTGGGCGTCGGGCCTGCCGAAGACCCGCAGCGGCAAGATCATGCGCCGGATCCTGCGCAAGATCGCCGAGGGTGCGCCCGACCAGCTGGGCGACACCACCACCCTGGCCGATCCGTCGGTGGTGGAGTCGCTGGTGGCCAATCGCCGCCAGAGCTGAGCCACGGCGCGGCGGCCACCGCGCCGGCCGTCAGAAACCGTAGCGCAGGAAGCCGCCGTCCACGGCAATGCATTCGCCGGTGATGTAGCTGGCGGCGGGCAGGCACAGGAAGGCGACCGCCGCCGCGACCTCCTCCGGCTCGCCCACCCGGCCCATCGGCGTGCGCAGCAGCACCTCGTCCAGATAGTCGGGGTCGGCCAGCTTGCCGCTGGTGCGGCGGGTGCGGATGTACCAGGGCGCCACCGCGTTCACGCGGATGCCGTCCTCGGCCCACTCGACCGCGAGGTTCTTCGTCATCTGGTGCAGCGCTGCCTTGCTCATGCCGTAGGGCGCGCCGCTGCGCACGTGGGTGAGGCCGGACACGCTGCCGATGTTCACGATGCTTGATGCCGCGTGCTTGGACAGCAGCGGGTGCGCCAGCCGGCACAGCTCGAAGGCGGAGAACAGGTTGGTCTCGAAGATCCCGCGCCACTGGTCCTCGCCGTAGTCCAGCGCGGGACGGGTGAGGTTGCCACCGGCGTTGTTGATCAGGATGTGCAGGCCGCCCTGGTCGGCGGCCCAGTCGATGATCTCGGCGCGCTGCTCGTCGTCGGTGACGTCGGCCGGCAGCGCCAGCACCGCGTCTTCCGGGCCGGGAAATTCGTCTTCCAGTTCGGCGCGCGCCTGCTCCAGCAGGTCGGGGTCGCGCGCCACCATCAGCACCTGCGCACCGAAGCCCAGCAGTTCGCGGCAGATGGCCAGGCCGATGCCGGCGCTGGCGCCGGTGACCAGTGCGCGGTGCCCATGCAGGCTCCAGCGGGGCGAATGCATCGGTGATCTCCGAAGGAAACGACCGGCGTAGGATAGGCCAAGCCCATCGCCGGAGGTCGCCATGCCGCGTGCCCTGTCGCTGTCGTTCGCCATCCCGGTACTGCTGGCCGCCTGTTCCGCGCCGTCACCGCCCGATCCGGAGCGGCCGCCGGTACCCAAGGCCCCCATGTCACCCGTCACCGCCAGTGCGAACGCCTACAAGGACGCCGCGCGCGATGCCGCGGCCGCCACCCAGGCGCAGGCCGCCGAAGGCGCCCGCGCGGCCGACGCCGCGACGCCGTAGCGCCGCACCGTCGTCACCCGTGCCGTGGATCGGCCGTCGGCGTCGCAGCGGCGGCCGTGGCCGTTACAGCGGCGCGCAGAAGCAGTACGCCAGTGCCTTCACGCGGGCCTGGCCGCGGTGTTCCAGCGCATCCTGCACGAAGCGCAGCGGCGCCTGCTCTTGCAGGTGGCGGGCCAGCAGCAGCTCGCCGACGCCGGTGCCGCGCAGCAGGCCCACGCCGGCCCGGCTCTGCATCAGCCCGGCCAGCATCTGCGACAGCGGCACGGTGGCCTCCTCGACGTAACGCACCTGCCAGCGTCCTGCCGGCCCCAGCTTGGCGCGTGCGGCGGCGTCCGCAATGGCATCGTCCAGCCCACCCAGCGCGTCCACCAGCCCGCGTGCCTGCGCCTGTGCGCCGGTCCACACGCGGCCCTGGGCGACGGCGTCGATTTCGTCCACGGACTTGCCGCGCGCCTGCGCCACCTTGCCGGTGAAGTCGCGGTAGCCCTTCTCGATCACCGCCTGCACGGTGGTGGCCACGCCCGGGTCCAGCGGCCGGGTGATGTCGAACGCGCCGGCGTACTTGGCGGTGGCGACGCCGTCGGTGCGCACGCCCAGCTTGCCCAGCGTGCGGTCCAGCGTGGGGAACAGGCCGAAGATGCCGATCGAGCCGGTGATGGTGGACGGATCGGCATAGATCCGGTCGGCGTTCATGCTGATCCAGTAGCCACCGGAGGCGGCCACGTCGCCCATCGACACCACCACCGGCTTGCCCGCAGCCTTCAGCGCCTCGACTTCGCGGCGGATCTGCTCGGAAGCGAACACTTCGCCGCCGGGCGAGTTGACCCGCAGTGCCACCGCCTTCACGTCGTCGTCGTCCCGCGCATCACGCAGCAGCGCAGCGGTGGAGTCACCGCCCACCTTGCCGGGCGGCAGGCGGCCGCTGGCGATTTCGCCCTCAGCGACGACCACCGCCACCTGCGGGCGCAGGTCGGTCTGCGGCAGCGCACCATCGAGATGCTGCAGATAGGTGTCCAGCGCCACCTGGCGGAACCCGCCCTCGGCGTTGTCGTCGGCCACACCGCGCTGGGCCAGCAACTGGTCGACTTCATCGCGCGTCTTCAGGCCGGTGACCAGCTTCTGCTGCAGCGCCAGCGCGGCCAGGTCGCCGCGGGCGCCAGCGACCTGTTCCGGCAGCGTGTTGGCGTAGGTGTCCAGGGTGGCGGGGTCGAGCCCGCGCGCCTTGCCGACATCGGCCACCATGCGGCGCCACACGTCGCCCATCCAGAACAGGTCGGCTTCCTTCGAGGCCGGCGAGGCCGCGTCCAGGAT
This sequence comes from Thermomonas sp., assembly GCF_046293095.1. Taxonomy (GTDB): domain Bacteria; phylum Pseudomonadota; class Gammaproteobacteria; order Xanthomonadales; family Xanthomonadaceae; genus Thermomonas. Next base: position 128,203 of record NZ_JBKBPN010000004.1, on the reverse strand, counting down.
GTAGGGCTCCGCCGCGGACTTGTACTGGCCCACCTTGAACAGGTGCATGTCGACGCCCAGCTTGTCCTGCAGTGCCTCGCGGTAGTACTGCCGGTACGATGCCAGCCCGTCCAGCATCACGCCGCCGGGCGACATCGGGTCGAGATAGATCTCGCTGGCCTGCGCCGCCAGCAGGTACTGGCCCTGTTCGAACGCATCGCCGTAAGCGACCACCTGCTTGCCGGCGGCCCGCAGCGCGGCCAGCTTGGCGGCCACCTCGCGCAGCGAGGCGAAGCCGCTGGGCGCGAAATTGTCGAGGTACAGCGCCACGCGCTCGATGCGCTTGTCGGTGCGGGCTGCGTCCAGCGCGCGCAACACATCGCGCAGGCGCACCTCGCGGCAATCACTGCTGTCGGTGGCGCGCGCCAGCGTGCGGCTGAAGGCATCGCAGCTGTACTGTTCCACCAGCCGGCCTTCCGGCGCGAACACCAGCGTCGAGCGCTGCTCCAGCGGCGCCAGCTTGCCGCCCCCGAACATGGCCAGCAGCACGATGGTCAGCACCAGCAGGAACAGCAGGTTGAAGACCAGCCGACGGCTGAAGTTGATTGCGTCCCACAGGCCGATGGCGAGGCGGGCGATGGGGCCGCGGCGGCGCGGTTCGTTCATTGCGTGACTCCGGGGGGAACGGGCCGCGGGAGGGCGGCCTGCAGGGGGATGCTAGCGGGCGGGCGGGGAGGATTCATGCGGCATCGGTCACGGTGCCGGATGGACCGGGAGCCTGCATGGGGATGCGCAGGCTGCTGCGCAAGAAGCGCCGACACAGCAGTACCGCCGCGACGGTCAGGCCGGCGCTCAGGCCCAGCCACATGCCGCGTGCGCCCCAGCCCAGCGCCAGGCCCAGCCCGGCGCCCACCGGCATGCCGATGCCCCAGTAGGCCAGCGCCGCCAGCCACATCGGCACGCGGGTGTCCTTGAGGCCGCGCAGGGCGCCGGCCGACACCACCTGGATGCCGTCGGGGAACTGGAACAGAGCCGCGTACAGCAGCAGGCTGCCGGCCAGCGCGATCACCGCGGGGTCGGTGGTGTACAGGCTGGCGATGGCCTGGTGGCCCAGCAGCATCAGCAGCGCTGAGCCGGCTTGTGTGGCCAGCGCCAGCGCAAACCCGGCGAAGGCGGCACGGCGCACGCCCTCGCGGTCGCCGCGGCCCAGCGCGTGGCCCACCCGCACGGTGGTGGCCTCGGCCAGGCCGAACGGCACCATGAAGCACAGTGAGGCGACGCTGAGCGCGATCTGGTGCGCCGCTGCTGGCACTTCGCCCAGCCGCCCGATCAGCAGGGCAGTGGCTGCGAACAGTCCGCCCTCCATGGTCACAGTGACGCCGATCGGCAGCCCGGTGCGCAGCAGCGTCCGCAGGGTGTCACCGTGCGGCCGGTCCCAACGTGCGAACAGGCCAAGGTCGGCGAAGCGGCGCGCGCGCCACAGGTACACCGCAAATGCGATCGCCTGCAGCCAGAACATCAGCGCCGAGGCGATGCCCACGCCGGCCGCGCCCAGCTCGGGCAGGCCGAACAGGCCGTTGGTCAGCACGTAGCCTGCCGGTGCGAGCAACAGCAGGCCGCCGAAGCCCAGCAGCATGGTCGGCATCGACCAGTGCAGGCCGTCGCTGAGGTAGCGCATGGCCAGGTACAGGGTGAAGCCGGGGATGCCCCAGCGGATCGCGTGCAGGAAGGCGGTGGCACCGGGCGCGATGTCGGGCGCGATGCCCATCGGCCCCAGCGCCAGCGGCAGCAGCGTCATCAACCCGAACAGCAGCACGCCCAGCAGTGCGGCCAGCCACAGGGCCTGGCGGAACAGCGGGCCGATCTCGGCGCGGCCGCCGCCGCCGTCCAGCTGCGACACCGACGGCGGCAGCGCCATCAGCGTGCCCATCGGCGCCAGCATCGGCAGCCAGAACAGGGCGGCGCCGACCGACACGCTGGCCAGGGTGGCGGTGCCGTGATGGCCGGCGACGACGGTGTCGATGAAGCCGACCAGCCCGTGCGACAGGTGACCGGCCGCCAGCGGGGCGGCCAGGCGCGCGGTACGGGCCGCATCGTCCCGGAGGCGGGCAAGAGGAGTGGGCATGGGAGAGCTATCGGGGAGATGACCGGGGCACGCGCTGGTGTCGGCGCGGTGCGGCCTGTCATTCTACCGGCATGAACGCGACCGCCGCCCCCGCCCCTGCCCCCACCGAACCCGTGCATCCGACGCACTGCCGCAACTGCGGGGCGGCCCTGCAGGGCCCGTACTGCCACGCCTGCGGGCAGCCGGTGAAAGGCCTGATGCGCCCGCTGGGCAGCGTCTTCGGGGACCTGCTGGACAGCGTGTTCGATCTCGACCTGCGCGTGCTGCGCACCCTCGGCCCGCTGTTCACCCGGCCCGGCTTCCTGACCCTCGAGTACCTGGCCGGCCGCCAGGTGCGCTACGTCACGCCGTTCCGGCTGTTCTTCTTCCTCGCGGTGCTGGCGTTCTTCGTCGCCCGGCTGACCGTGCAGATCGACGCCAATGTCAACCTTGGCGAGGGCGACAGCGCGATTGCCAGCGCGACCACCGTGGAGGCCGTGGTGCGCGAACGCGACGCGCGCCTCAAGCAGATGGACGAGGCCAAGCGGGAGATGGCGGGCACGCCGGCCGCGGCCGGCATTGCGGGCATCGAGGCCGGGCAGCAGGCGATCCGCGACGCCGCCGACAAGCGCATTCGTGAGTTGCAGGCGCAGGGCGTGAGCGCTGCACCGCCGGCGCCGCCGCCCGCGCCTGCCTTCCCGCGCGACAAGGGGCTGGTGATCAACGGCCAGCCCTGGGATGCCGAGCAGCATCCCATCGCCATCGGTTGGCTGCCCGAGTTCGCCAACCGCTGGCTCAACACGCAGGCCCAACACGCCAACGCCAACATCGAGCGCCTCAAGAAGGATCCCGGCGCGTTCAAGGACGCGGTGCTCAGCGCCATTCCCACCACCCTGTTCGTGCTGGTGCCGGTGTTCGCGCTGCTGCTCAAGCTGGCCTACGTGTTCAAGCGCCGGCTGTACATGGAGCACCTGATCGTGGCGCTGCACAGCCACGCGTTCCTGTGCCTGTGCCTGCTGCTGGTATTGCTGGCGCACGTACCGTCGGAAACCTTCGCGCCGGACGGTACCTGGCTCAACAGCGTGTTCGACTGGGTCGAGGGTCTGCTGTTGCTGTGGATGCCCGTCTACCTGCTGCTGATGCAGAAGCGCGTCTACGGCCAGGGCTGGCCGATGACGCTGCTGAAATACGGCGCGCTGGGCATGATCTATTCGGTGCTGCTGGCGTTTGCGGTCAGCGCGGCCGCGATGATCGGCCTGGTCTCGATGTAGCGCCGCTGCTGCGCCGGTGGCGGCCGTCGCCTAGCGCTGCAGCCGCCCCTGCAGCCAGGCCGTCCGCTGCGCGGGCGCCTGCGCCAAGAGGTCGCGGCGCAGGGCCGCGCGGTCCTCCGGCGGGGTGGTCTGGGCCAGTCGCGCCAGCGCTTCGAAATCCTCGGGCGTGGCTTGGCGCAGCAGTTCCAGCAGCGCCGTGCGCTCGTCAGGCGCGACGAAAGCAAATAGCGGGACGATCCTTGGCCAGTCGCGGCCCAGCCGTGGGCCCAGGTGCCAGCCGCGGCGGGCGTCGAATGGCAGCTGCGCGTAGCGGTCGCGCAGTCCCCGCTGTTGGTCCAGCGGCAGCGCGTCGAAGCGGGCGGCGGTGGCGCGCAGGGTGGTGCGCTCGGCGTCGGTCAGTGCCTGCCATTCCGCCCACGCGCCGCGCTGCGCTGCGCGCGCCTGCGGTGGCAGCCGGTCCCAGGCCTTCAGGCGTTGGGCAAGCGTGGAGGCGTCCGGCGTCGGGGCGACGACGGGTGTCGCCGGCGTGGTGGATGTCGCGGCCGCGGCGCTGGTATCGGTGTCGGTCGCTTGCGCCGCGGTTGCGTTTTCCGTCGCTAGCCACGCCAGGAGTGGCAGCTCGCGCGCCAGCCGCAGGTCGGCCGGGGCCTGCAGCAGGGCAAGGTCGGGATGCAGTGCGGGATCCCCGGGATCGAAGCGCGCCTGCGGCGCGTCGGCCGGCGGCAGCGGGGTCACGTGGACCGGGTTGCGCCATTCGCCCAGCAGCGCACGGCCGCGCGGATGCAGCAGGAAGGTGGCGACCAGCGCCGCCGCGCAAAGCGCCACGCCCAGCCACAGCCAGCGCAGCCGGCGGCGGTGCCGATCTTGGCCGTCGATGGTACGGAGACGGGGCGCGTCGGGCTTGGCGTTGGCCGGTGCGGCGGTGCCGGCAACCGGCATCGCCTCCGGCAGGGCGTCCAGCGCACGCTGGCTGGCGGCGCGCCAGGCGCGCCACACGTCCACGTCGGGCTGGCCCAGCGCATCGCGCGGCAGGGCGTCGCGGATGCGCGCCTGGTAGGCATCCACGGCGATGCCCAGCGCCGCGGCCGCATCGGCGTCGTCGAGGCCGGCGACCAGGTGCAGCAGGATCGCCGCGCGCGGCGCGGGCGCCAACCGGGCGATACCGGGCAACAGGGCGACCGGTGCCGTGCCGGGCTGGCGCATTGCCGGCACGGACAGCAGCAGGCGCCAGTACTGGCGGGGCCACTGTGCCAACGGCCACTGCGCCGCGTCCGCGGTGAACACGCGCGCCGTCACGTCCAAGGCGCGCGCTGCCGAGGCCGGGTCGCCGGCCTGGACCTGTGCCAGCAGGCGGGCACGACGCTCCAGCCCGCGCAGGAAGGCGGCGACCGCGGCGGGTTGGGTGGGGGGCGGCGAGGCGCCGGTCATGGCGGAAGGCTGTGCACGCCCCATCTTAGCCTTGCGTCCATGCTGCGCCACGGCTTGACAGACCGGCCGGCCGGGGCTCCTCCAGCGCTGGCGCGGCCTGTGGGCCGGCGCAGTTGTGCACAGCACCCGCACATCGCGCGTCCGCGGCGGGCAGCAGGGGATGTGCGCCTTCCGGATTCGATGGAAGCTCCATAAGTTGCTGATATCTAAAAGAATATCTCAGGTGGCGAGATGTTCTCCAGCCGCCCGCCTGACGCGGAGCGGCAAGGATTGGAAGGCACCGCCAGGACAACACGCACAGGGTTATCCACAGAACGTGTGGATAACGGGAAATTGCAATCCGGAACAACCGGTTGCTTCGGTTTTGTGAACCCGTTCGCAGAAGGTGGCCGGTGCCCGGATCGCGATTCCGACGATGCTGGATGCAGTGCGCCTTGACAGTGGGGACTCGGCCGGCTCCGCCAGCAGGGGCGCGGGCTGGGGCCCGTGGAGTTGTGCACAGCCGCGAAGAAACCGTCACATCCGGCGGTTCCACGTCAAATGCCCGTCACGGTGGCACGCTGTTCCACGGATAACAAATTGAATTCATTGGCATTTATAGATGTGGCGAAAATTTGTCCAGCTGCAGAAGGTGCTGCTGTGACGGCCCCTGCGCAGGTCTGTGCAGTCGCCATACACAGACTTATCCACAGCGCGTGTGGATAAACAAATTTTCCGTTCAGGAACATGGGTTTGCCGGATTTTGGTGATCCCGGGGTCAGGTGTGTCCCGCAACCAGAACGGCACCGCTGGCAGCTAGACTGGGCGGCATGTCTGCTTCCCTCTCCGTCTTGCGCGTGGCCCTCCCGGTGCCGCTGCCGCGCCTGTTCGACTACCTGCCGCCGCCCGGCTTGGCGGCCGAGGCGGTGGCGGTGGGCCAACGGGTGCGGGTGCCGTTCGGCCCGCGCCAGGCCTGCGGGCTGGTGGTGGCGCATGGGATGGCCGAACCGGGCGTGGAGCTGCGCGCCGCCCTGGCCGCGCTGGACGACGGCCCGGTGCTGCACGGCGAGCTGCTGGCGTCGCTGCGCTGGCTGGCTGGCTACCTGCATGCGCCGCTGGGCGAGGTGCTGGCGACCGCGCTGCCGGCAGCGCTGCGCCGCGGCGAACCGCTGCCCGACAGCACACGCCGTGGCTGGGCACTGAACGAGGCCGGCCGCACCGCGCTGCCGGCGATGCGTGCAGGCAAGCCGAAGGCGCTGGCCACCCTGTTGGCCGAGGAAGCCCGTGACGAGCGCCAGCTGGATGCCGCGCTGCCGGGCTGGCGCACGCCGCTGCGGACGTTGCGCGAGCGCGGGCTGGTGGACGCACTCGTGCTGGATGCGGCCATCAGCACACGCGCGCCGGCAGAGGGTGTTCTCCAGCCCAATGCCGAGCAGCAGGTCGCCATCGATGCCATCCGCGCCGCCGATGGCTTCGCCCCGTTCCTGCTGGACGGCGTGACCGGCAGCGGCAAGACCGAGGTCTATCTGCAGGCGATCGCCGACTGCCTGGCGCGCGGCAGGCAGGCGCTGGTGCTGGTACCGGAGATCGGCCTGACCCCGCAGGCGCTGGCGCGCTTCCGCGCGCGGCTGGGCGTGCCGGTGCACGCGCTGCATTCCGGTCTGAACGACAACGCGCGCGCGGCGACGTGGTGGGCGGCTGCCACCGGCCAGGCGCGGGTGATCGTGGGCACGCGTTCGGCCGTGTTCGTGCCGCTGCCGGAGGCGGGCCTGGTCGTGGTCGACGAAGAGCACGACGGCAGCTACAAGCAGTTCGACGGCATCCGCTACCACGCGCGTGATTTCGCCGTCGTGCGCGCGCGCGCGCTGGGCGTACCGGTGGTGCTGGGCAGCGCCACGCCCGCGCTGGAAACGCTGCACAACGCGCAGGCCGGGCGCTATGCGCACCTGCGCCTGCGCCAGCGCGCCGGCGCCGCGCAGCCGCCGCGCGTGCGCGTGCTGGACGTGCGCAAGCGGCCGCTGCACGCCGGGCTGTCGCAGGAAGCGCTGGATGCGATCGGCACCGCGCTGGCCGCCGGCGGCCAGGTGCTGGTGTTCCGCAACCGCCGCGGCTACGCGCCGGTGCTGCTCTGCCACGACTGCGGCTGGAGTGCGCACTGCCCGCGCTGCAGCACCGAGAACCGGCCTACGCCGATGACCGTGCATGCGCACGGCAAACGCCTGCAGTGCCACCACTGCGGCTACCGCAAGCCGTCGCCGCCGGCCTGCCCGGACTGCGCCAGTCTGGCGCTGCAGCCGCAGGGCAATGGCACCGAGCGGATCGAGGCTGAACTGCAGGCACGTTTTTCCGAGGTGCCCGTGCTGCGCATCGATCGCGGCAGCACCGGCCATCGCGATGCCTTGCAGCGGCATTTCGACGACCTGGGCACGCGCCCCGGCATCCTGATCGGCACGCAGATGCTGGCCAAGGGCCACGACCTGCCGAACCTCACCCTGGTGGTGGTGGTCGGCATCGACGAGGGCCTGTTCTCCGCCGATTTCCGCAGCGGCGAGAAGCTTGCCCAGCTGCTGGTGCAGGTGGCCGGCCGCGCCGGCCGCGCGCAGCGCGCGGGGACGGTGCTGCTGCAGACCCACCATCCCGACCATCCGCTGCTGCAGACGCTGGTGGCCGGCGGCTACCACGCGTTCGCGGATGGCGAACTGGCGCTGCGCCAGGCGGCCGGCTTCCCGCCGTTCGCGCACCTGGCGCTGCTGCGCGCGGAGGCCAGGCATGCCGACCCGCCGATGCGGTTCCTGCAGGCAGCGAAGACCACGCTGGAAGGCTTCGCGGTGGAGGCCTCCGGCCCGCTGCCCGCGCCAATGCCGCGCCGTGCCGGCTACGTGCGTGCGCAGCTGGTGGTGTCCGCGCCCGACCGCCGCACCCTGCACGCCGCATTGGAGGCGGTGGTGCCGGCATTGCACGCCGCGCCCGAGGCGCGCCGCGTGCGCTGGTCGCTGGACGTGGATCCGGTGGACCTGTACTGACGCGCGGCTTCGGCGACAATGCCCGGCCCACCTTTGCACGGGCCCGCTGCATGACCTCCCAGCTCGACCAGCTTCGCCAGCACTCCGCCGTGGTCGCCGACACCGGCGACATCCAGGCCATTGCCCGCTTCGCGCCGACGGACGCCACCACCAACCCGTCGCTGCTGCTCAAGGCGGCTGCGCTGCCGGCGTATGCCGCGCATCTGGCCGCTGCGGTCGCTGCGGCAAGCGGCGACGATCCGCTGGCCGATGCCTGTGACCGCTTGGCGGTGGCCATCGGTGGCGAGATCCTCAAGCTGATTCCGGGCCGTGTCTCCACCGAGGTCGATGCCCGGCTGAGCTTCGATACCGAGGCCACCGTCGCCAGGGCCCGCCGTCTGGTGCAGTTGTACGCCGATGCCGGCATCGGCAGCGACCGGCTGCTGATCAAGATCGCGGCCACCTGGGAAGGTATCCGCGCGGCCGAGCGGCTGGAGCGCGAGGGCATCCACTGCAACCTCACCCTGCTGTTCTCGTTTGCGCAGGCGGTGGCCTGCGCCGATGCCGGCGTGTTTTTGATCTCGCCGTTCGTCGGCCGCATCCTCGACTGGCACCTTGCCCACGGCATGGTGCCGCCGGCCACGCCGCAGGACGATCCGGGCGTGCAGTCGGTCACCCGCATCTGGCAGCACTACAAGCGGCACGGCTACGGCACCGTGGTGATGGGCGCCAGCTTCCGCAACACCGGGCAGGTGCTGGCGCTGGCCGGTTGCGACCGGCTGACCATCGCGCCGGAGCTGCTGACCGAACTGGCGCAGTCCGATGCGCTGGTCACGCGCACCCTGAGCGACGACGGCCAGCGGCTGCCCGCGCCGCCGCCTCTCCCGGAGCCGGCATTCCGCTGGCAGCACAACGAGGATGCGATGGCCACCGAAAAACTGGCCGAGGGCATCCGCAAGTTCGCCGTCGACCAGCGCGCGCTGGAGGCGCTGCTGGCGCCGCGGCTGGGCTGAGGCCGGGCGCCCCGGCCGCAGGAACGCAAACGGCCCGGGCTGTGCCGGGCCGTTCGGGATGGAAGCGGGTGCAGTGGCTTACGCCGCGAACAGCGCCTTCATCTTCTTCAGCGCGTTGGCCTCGATCTGGCGGATGCGCTCGGCGGAGACGCCGTATTCGTCGGCAAGTTCCTGCAGGGTCACCTTGCTGTCGGCATCCAGCCAGCGGCGCTTGATGATGTCGCGCGAGCGCGCGTCGAGCTTGGCCATGCCCTCGCGCAGCACGTCCAGCTGGTCGGCCTCGCTGTCGGCGGATTCGTAGGCAGCGGCCGGGTCGCCGTCGTCGGCGACCAGGTAGCTGACCGGCGCCGGCGGGGCGTGGTCGTCGTCGGCATCATCGGGCGCGTCGAAGCCGATGTCGCGGCCGGACAGGCGCGACTCCATCTCCAGCACTTCGCGCTCGGAGACGTTCAAGTCCCGGGCAACGGCGCTGACTTCCTCCGCATTGAGCCAGCCCAGGCGGGTCTTGCTCTTGCGCAGGTTGAAGAACAGCTTGCGCTGCGCCTTGGTGGTGGCCACCTTCACGATGCGCCAGTTCCTGATGATGAACTCGTGCATCTCGGCGCGGATCCAGTGCACCGCGAAGCTCACCAGACGCACGCCCACGGCCGGGTCGAAGCGCTTCACCGCCTTCATCAGGCCGATGTTGCCTTCCTGGATCAGATCGCCCAGCGGCAGGCCGTAGCCGCTGTAGCCGCGGGCCACGTGCACCACGAAGCGCAGGTGCGAGAGGATCAGCTCTTGCGCAGCGGCCAGATCGTTGTGCTCGCGCAGGCGGTGCGCCAGACGCTGCTCGTCCTCGACGGAGAGCACGGGGATCTGGTGCACGGCGCTGATGTACGCCTCCAGCGAGCCCATCGCGCTGGGGAGCGGCAGGTTGTTGGCGACAAGTGCGGTGGACGTCATGGCGGTCTCCCTCATGTGCTTGATTTTAGCAGTCGCCATGTTTGACTGCTAACACGCAGAGAAAGTTCTGAGCGTTGCACTCATGGAACGATGGCCCGTTCAGCTGGCGGTTGGCCGCGCCCATCGTATTCAACAAAATTGGGGGCGATGCTCAGGAAATCAACGCCCGAGCCGGTGGCAGCGACCAGTCCACCGGCGCCTGCCCGGTCCGGGCAAGGTACTGGTTGGCGGCTGAAAAGTGTCCGCAGCCCAGGAAGCCCCGATGGGCGGACAGCGGCGAGGGGTGGGGGGCCTTCAACACCCGGTGCCGGCGCGGGTCGATCACCGCGCCCTTCTTCTGGGCATAACTGCCCCACAGCAGGAAAACCAGATGCTCGCGCTCGCGATTGAGCACGTCCACCACGTGGTCGGTGAACCCTTCCCAGCCCTTGCCCTGATGCGACCCGGGCTGGCCGGCTTCGACCGTCAGTACGCTGTTGAGCAGCAGCACGCCGCGGCGGGCCCAGGGCAGCAGGCAGCCGTGGTCCGGGCGCACGAAGCCGGTGTCACGCGCCAGCTCCTTGTAGATGTTGTCCAGCGAGGGCGGCACCGGCACCCCCGGGCGGACCGAGAAGCACAGCCCGTGGGCTTGGCCGGGCCCGTGGTACGGGTCCTGGCCAAGGATCACCACCTTCACCGTATCGAACGGGGTGGCGTCGAACGCGGCGAAGATCTCGCCGCCGGGCGGGTAGACAGTGGCGCCCGCCGCTTTGCGCTGGCGCAGGAACGCGGCCAGCGCGCGCATGTCGTCGCGGGCGAACCAGTCGCCCACGCGGGCCTTCCAGCTCGGCTCCAGGCGGATGTCGGGCGGGACGGGGGCATGCATCCCGGTCAGATCACGCCGCGCTTCTTTTCCAGCAGCAGGTAGCCCACACCGACCGCGGCGCCGATACCCAGCGCCGCCGGCCAGCCCAGCGGGCTCAGCCATTTCGCCAGCCCGGCCGCGATCAGCCCGAGGATGACGAATTGCGAATAGCGCCAAGGGCTGTCGCGGAAATTCTTCAGCGGTGGCTGTCCGTGCATGGGTCAGGCCTTGTAGCCGGTGTGGATGGCCACGATGCCGGCGCTGAGGTTGCGGTAGCTGCAGCGCGCCAGGCCGGCCGCTTCCATCATCGCCTGCAGCTCGCGCTGCGGCGGGTGCTTGCGGATCGACTCGGCCAGGTACTGGTAGCTGTCGGCATCGCCGGCGAACAGGCTGCCCAGCTTGGGCAGCACCTTGAACGAGTGGAAATCGTAGATCGGCCGGAACCACTCGGCCTGCACTTCCGAGAACTCCAGCACCCGCGCCTGCCCGCCCGGCTTCAGCACCCGCGCGATCTCCCGCAGCGCGGCGTCCTTGTCGGTCACGTTGCGCAGGCCGAACGCCATCGTCACCAGGTCGAAGCTGGCGTCGGGGAAGGGCAGGCACTCGGCGTTGCACTGCACGTACTCGAAGCCGCGGACAAGCCCGCGGTCGGTCATGCGGTCGCGGCCGACCCGCAGCATGTCACCGTTGATGTCGCCCAGCACCAGGTCCCCGGTTTCGCCCACGCGGTCCTTCAGCAGCGCGGCGATGTCGCCGGTGCCGCCGGCCAAGTCCAGGACGCGGTCGCCCTTGCGCACCTGCGAGGTGGCAACGAAGAAGCGCTTCCAGAGCCGGTGGATGCCCAGGCTCATGGCGTCGTTCATCAGGTCGTACTTGGCGGCCACTGAGGAAAACACCTCGCCCACCAGCTTCTGCTTCTCGGTCACCGGCACGTCGCGGAAACCGAAGTGGGTGGTGCCGGCCTTGCCTGTCGATTCGTTCATGGCGGGATTATCGCACCGGTGGCGGAAACGTCGCGCAGGCCGCTGGCGGGGGAATCCCTCCGCGACGCCCCCAACAGAGGCGTTGCCGCTGTCTCCTCCTTGATTTCGCTGCGGGATCCCCGCCAGCGGCCTGCGCACATCGCGTGCGACACTCCATCCATGCAGATCGAATCCGTTTCATTCCGCGGCACGCCATGCATCCGCATCAACAGTCAAGGCGCCACCGCCCTCGTCGCCCTGCGCGGCGGCCAGCTGCTGTCCTGGGTCCCGGCGGATGGGCGCGAGCGCCTGTTCCTCTCGGAGCGGGCCGTGTTCGACGGCAGCGCGCCGATCCGCGGCGGCATCCCGGTGGTGTTTCCCCAGTTCGGCGAGCGTGGTGCGTTGCGCAAGCATGGCTTCGCCCGGGATCGCGTGTGGACGTTCGATGGCCAGAGCGCAGAGGCCGCTGTGTTTTCGCTGGTTGGTCACGGAACGGATGCCGATTGGCCATACCCGTTCCGGCTGCATCTGCACGTGGGCCTGTCTGCCGATCGGCTTGTGCTGGGGCTGGAAGCAGAGAACACCGGCGCGATGCCGCTTGCATTCGCCGCCGCGCTGCACACCTACCTGCGCGTTGAGGACATCGCCCGTGTCGCCATCGAGGGCCTGCAGGGCTGCGATTTCGAGGACAGCGCGGCCGGCGGCACCCTGCACCGGCAGCACGACTACGACGTGGCGTTCGCGGATGACGCGCTCGACGCCGGCATCGACCGCATTTATGGCGATGTGGTCGCGCCGCTGGTGCTGGTCGAGGGCGAGCGCCGCCTCGCGTTGGAGCAGGACGGCTTTGGCGATGTCGTCGTGTGGAATCCCGGCGCACACCTGGGTGCCCAGATTCGTGACCTTGCGCCGGATGACTGGCGGCGTTTTGTCTGCGTCGAAGCGGCGCAGGTGCTGCAGCCGGTGGTGTTGACACCTGGAGGGGCGTGGCGCGGCAGCCAGGTGTTGGGCCCCTGATGCAAAACGCCCAGCATCACTGCGGGGCGTTCCGGTTGCATCGATCGCGCGGTGGCTTACTTGCGCATCGAGCTGAAGAACTCGTCGTTGGACTTGGTGTTCTTCATCTTGTCGAGCAGGAACTCCATCGCCGCGATCTCGTCCATCGGGTGCAGCAGCTTGCGCAGGATCCAGATCTTCTGCAGCAGGTCCGGTTCGATCAGCAGGTCCTCGCGACGGGTGCCGGACAGGTTGACGGCAATGGCCGGATACACGCGCTTTTCGGTGATGCGGCGGTCGAGGTGGATTTCGCTGTTGCCGGTGCCCTTGAACTCCTCGTAGATCACCTTGTCCATCGCGCTGCCGGTATCGACCAGCGCGGTGGCGATGATGGTCAGGCTGCCGCCTTCCTCGACGTTGCGGGCCGCGCCGAAGAAGCGCTTGGGCCGGTGCAGGGCGTTGGCATCGACGCCGCCGGTCAGCACCTTGCCGCTGCTGGGCAGCACGTTGTTGTAGGCGCGGGCCAGGCGGGTGATGGAGTCGAGCAGGATCACCACGTCCTTCTTGTGCTCGACCAGGCGCTTGGCGCGCTCGATCACCATTTCCGCCACCTGCACGTGGCGCGCGGCCGGCTCGTCGAAGGTGGAGCTGATGACTTCGCCGCGCACCGTGCGCTGCATCTCGGTCACTTCCTCCGGGCGCTCATCGATCAGCAGCACGATCAGATGCACGTCGGGGTGGTTGTACGTGATGGCGCTGGCGATCTGCTGCATCATCATCGTCTTGCCGGCCTTGGGCGGACTGACGATCAGGGCGCGCTGGCCTTTGCCCTGCGGGGCCATGAGATCCAGGATGCGGCCGGTGATGTCTTCGCTGGAGCCGTCGCCGCGCTCCAGCTTGAAGCGCTTGCGCGGGAACAGCGGGGTGAGGTTCTCGAACAGGGTCTTGTTCTTCGACGCTTCCAGCGGTTCGCCGTTGATGGTGTCGACGATGTTCAGCGCGAAGTAGCGTTCGCCGTCCTTCGGCCAGCGGATGCGGCCGGACACGTGGTCGCCGGTGCGCAGGTTGAAGCGGCGGATCTGCGACGGGCTGATGTAGGTGTCGTCTGGGCCGGCCAGGTAGCTGGCCTCGGCCGCGCGCAGGAAGCCGAAGCCGTCGGGCAGGATCTCCAGCACGCCGTCGGCCTGCACGCCCTCGCCGTGGCGGGTCAGCACCTTCAGGATCGCGAAGATGATGTCCTGCTTGCGCGCGCGCGCCACGCCTTCGCTGATCGAGAGCTGGTCGGCGATCTCCAGCAGCTTGTGCGCCGGCATGCGCTTGAGGTCGCCCAGCGAATAGGTGGGGAAGCCTTCCGGCACCTGCGGGTGCGGGCGCGGCACGAAGTGCTCGCCGTTGCCGCCTTCGTCGGGCATGCCGCCGTCGCGCTGGCGGTCGCGCTGGCGCTCGCGGCGGTTCTTGAAGCGTTCGCGGCGGCTGTTGCGGTGGCCGCCGTCACGCTGCTGGCCACCCTCGTGCCCGTCCTGCGGACCGCCTTCGCCCCCGTGGCTGCGGGCCTGCGGGGCATCGCCCTGTTCGGCATGGACGGCGGGTGCCGCTGGAGCGGGTGCCGGTGTGGCAGCGGCCGGGGGGGGCACCGCCGGGGTGGGTGCGACCGGCGCGTCGGCCAGCGGCATCTCGGACTGTTCGGGGCTGCGCGGCTTGGCCACGCGGGTCTTGCGCACGCGCTTCTCGGCGACTTCGCCGGCGTCGTTGGTGGGGTCGGACAAGGGAAAAACCTCGCTTGCGTTGCGAGCGCCCGCAGAGCGCGGGTCGTCGGGAAAGGATCGGGCCGGAGGGGCGGATCAGAAAGGTGCGGCGCGTCGTCGATGGTGCAGGACGGTGCCGGATGCAGTTAACGCTAGCACTGACGCGGCATGGCGCGCAAGCGGGCCGTTCAGCGGAGCGTCGGCCGGCGCTCCGCGACGGGACGGGTCCCGGCCGTGCCGGGACACCCGTCGGGCGGGATCAGAGCGCCTTGTCGATCATCTGCGCAAGCTGGGCCTTGCCTACGGCGCCGATCTGGGTGGCCTGCACCTGGCCGCCCTTGAACAGCAGCAGCATCGGGATGCTGCGCACATGGAACCTCATCGCGGTCTGCTGGTTCTGGTCGACATCGACCTTGACGATCTTGGCCTTGCCGGCGTACTCGGCCGCCAGCTGGTCCAGCGCCGGGGCGATCATCTTGCACGGGCCGCACCAGGGCGCCCAGAAATCCACCAGCACCGGCAGGTCAGAGGCCAGGACCTGGCTGTCGAAATCGGCATCGGTGGCGTGCAGGACGGTCTCGCTCATGGTGGCTCCAGTTGGGTGCGGGGCGCGGCAGGCCGCGCCGGTGGTAGACTTGGGGGGTTGCGCCGCGGTTCGGCGGCGCCGTGCCGGGAATGACCAGCCCCGGAATTGTCCCGGCAGTCTGCGTGGCTGCCCTCCATTCATGCAAGTGGCGATGTGCAACGCGGCGTTACTGGGCGCGCGGGCCGGCCACCGATCGAGGCTGCATCCGTGTCCGACAAACCCCTGACCGACATCACTTTTTCCACGTTCGACCTGCACCCGGACCTGCTGGCCGGGCTGGAGGGCGCCGGCTTCACCCGCTGCACCCCGATCCAGGCCATGACCCTGCCGGTGGCGCTGGCCGGTGGCGATGTCGCCGGCCAGGCCCAGACCGGTACCGGCAAGACGCTGGCGTTTCTGGTGGCGGTGATCAACCGCCTGCTGACCCGCCCGGCGCTGGCCGAGCGCAAGCCGGAGGATCCGCGCGCGCTGATCCTGGCGCCAACCCGCGAGCTGGCCATCCAGATCCACAAGGATGCGATGAAGTTCGCCTCCGATCTCGGCCTGAAGTTCGCCCTGGTCTATGGCGGCGTGGATTACGACAAGCAGCGGGAACAGCTGCAGGCCGGTGCCGACGTGATCATCGCCACCCCGGGCCGGCTGATCGACTACGTCAAGCAGCACAAGGTGGTCAGCCTGCATGCCTGCGAGATCTGCGTGCTGGACGAAGCCGACCGCATGTTCGACCTCGGCTTCATCAAGGACATCCGCTTCTTGCTGCGGCGCATGCCCGAGCGCACCACCCGCCAGACCCTGCTGTTCTCGGCCACCTTGAGCCATCGCGTGCTGGAGCTGGCCTACGAGCACATGAACGAGCCGCAGAAGCTGGTGGTGGAAACCGAGCACATCACCGCTGCGCGCGTCCGTCAGAAGCTCTATTACCCGGCCGACGAAGAAAAGCTGCCGTTGCTGTTGGGGCTGTTGTCGCGCAGCGAGGGCGCGCGCACCATGGTGTTCGTCAACACCAAGGCGTTCGTCGAGCGGGTCGCGCGGGCGCTGGAGAAGGCCGGTTACCGGGTTGGCGTGCTGTCCGGCGACGTGCCGCAGAAAAAGCGCGAGTCGCTGCTGAAGAAGTTCCAGGCCGGTCAGCTGGAGATCCTGGTGGCCACCGACGTGGCCGCGCGCGGCTTGCACATCGACGGCATCAAGTACGTCTACAACTACGATCTGCCGTTCGATGCCGAGGACTATGTCCACCGCATCGGCCGTACCGCGCGGCTGGGCGAGGAAGGCGACGCGATCAGCTTCGCCTGCGAGCGCTATGCGATGAGCCTGCCCGACATCGAGGCCTACATCGAGCAGAAGATTCCCTCCGAGCCGGTCACTGCGGAGCTGATGACCCCGCTGCCGCGTCCGGAGCGCGCGCGTCCGACGGCCGACGCCGACGGCGACAGCATCGGGGAAATTTTCAAGGAAGTGCGCGAAGCGCGTGCCGCCGAGGAGGCCAAGCGCGGCGGCGGTCGCAGTGGTCGCGGCGGCGCTGGGCGCTCCGGCGGTCGCAGTGGTGCCGGTGAGCGCCACGGCGGCGAAAGCCGCGGCCCGCGTCCGCCGCGCGACAAGTCCGCCAGGAGCGGGCGCGTGGAAGGTGATGCCGCTGTCGGGTCGCCGCAGCCGGCAGCGACCCCGGCGCAGCCGGCGGCCACCGAGGGCGGGGCGCCGGCACGCAAGCGCCGCCGCCGCCGTGGCGGGCGTCCGGTGGAGGGCGCCCAGGGCGTCGCGCAGCGGGATGCGCAAGCAGGGCAGCCCGGTCAACCCGGTCAACCCGCCGGGACGAAGTATGTGCCGGCCAGCAGGACCGCCGCGCCGACGGCCGGTAAACCGTCGCTGCTCAGCCGCATCGGGCGTGGGTTGAAGTCGCTGGTGACGCGCTCGCCCAGCAAGCAGCATTAAGGGCGCTCCGAACAGCGCCATCCCGGCGCTGTCAACGCACGTCGAATCCGGCACATGTCCGGGCTCGGCGCACACGCATCCATCGCCTGTGCGATTGATGCGTGGTCGGCAATCCACGGCCGACGTGGATTGCCGGGGTGCTCGGAGATTCCTCAGGTGCGGTGGCGGTCGCGCTAGCCGCAGGCCGCGGCTCGGGCGATACTGCGTCCCTGTTCGTTCCCCAGTCCTCCGCATGCCGGTTCTGCGTTTCGACAACGTCAGCAAGCTCTACCCGGGCGGCCATGCCGCGCTGTCCGAGGTGAGCTTCGCCGTGGACGCGGGCGAGATGCTGTTCGTGACCGGGCATTCCGGCGCCGGCAAGAGCACCCTGCTGAAGCTGATCCAGCTTGCCGAGCGGCCCAGCCGTGGCGCGGTGCTGTTCCAGGAGCGCAACCTGGCCCGGGTGCGGGGTGGACGCATCGCCGCCCATCGGCGCAGTGTCGGCGTGGTCTACCAGAACCACCAGCTGCTGATGGACCGCAGCGTGGCCGACAACGTGGCGCTGCCGCTGGTGCTGCGCGGGATCAAGCGCGCCGAGATCGGCAAGCGGGTGCGGGCGATCCTTGGCAGGCTCGGGCTGGAGCCGCGCGCCAACGCATTGCCCACCCAGCTGTCGGCCGGCGAGCAGCAGCGCGTCGGCATCGCCCGTGCGGTGGTGGCCGAGCCGCCGCTGCTGATTGCCGACGAGCCCACCGGCAATCTCGACCCGACCTTGTCGGCGGAGATCATGGCGCTGTTCGCGGCCCTGCCCGAGCGCGGCACCAGCGTGCTGGTGGCCAGCCACGACCTGGCCCTGGTCAAGCGCATGCGCAAGCGGGTGCTGGTGCTGGAGCGCGGGCGTCTGGTTGATGACATCGCCCCGGAGGACCTGGCCGATGCGTGAGCCGGGCGGCAGCCAGCAGATGCAGGGTGTGCATGCCAGCCGCATCGGCGCCTGGTTGGAGCACCACGCCCACAGCCTGGTCACCAGCCTGGGCCGGCTGCTGCGCAAGCCCTGGGCCAGCCTGCTCACGATCGGGGTGATGGCGCTGGCGCTGGCCTTGCCGGTGGGGCTCTGGGTGGTACTGATGAACGTGCAGCGCCTGGGTGGCCAGGTGCAGGCCGCGCGCGAGATCACGGTGTTCCTCAGGCCCGGCATCGATGCGGCGCGCGCTTCGGCCCTGGCGGACATGCTGCGCACCCGGGCCGATGTCGCGGCGGTGGATCGCGTGTCGCCGGATCAGGCGCTGGCGCAGCTGCGCCAGCGCGATGACCTGGCCGCTGCAATCGACGCGTTGGGCGCCGATGCCGCCCGTGCAGCGTTGCCGGAGGCGCTGCGCGTGGTGCCGCGCGATGACGAAGTCGCGCTGGTGCGGGCGATAGGGGCGCTGCCGGAAACCGACCGCGTGCAGTACGACGCGCGTTGGCGCGAGCGCTTGCAGGCGTGGCTGGGCTTCGGTGTTCGCGCCGTGCAGGTGCTGGCGGTGCTGCTGGGCCTGGGCGCGCTGCTGGTGGTGGGCAACACCGTGCGGCTCGACATCCAGGCGCGGCGCGAGGAGATCGGCGTGCTGCAGTTGCTGGGCGCCAGCGACGGCTTCGTGCGCCGGCCCTTCCTCTATCTTGGTGCGTGGTACGGGCTGGCGGCCGGTGCGCTGGCGCTGGGCATCCTCACCGTGGCGTGGTTGGCCCTGCAGGCGCCTCTGGCGACCCTGGCCGCCCGCTACGGAAGCTCCTTCACCCTGCGCGGACTCGATCCGCTGGCTGCGGCGGCCGTGCTGGCCGGTGCCGGCCTGCTGGGCTGGCTCGGGGCCGGCCTGGTGACTGGACACTATCTGCGGCAGACCCGCCCGCGGGAGTATTGAGATGGCAGGCAAGCAGGATCTGCGCCATGTGGTCAGCGACGCGCCGCGGGTGATGGTGGTCGATGGCAGCAAGCTGGTGCGCAAGCTGATAGGCGACACCCTGGTCAAGGAGCTGCCGAATGCGCAGGTGATCGGCTGCGCCAGCATCGCCGAGGCCCGCAAGGCGCTGGAGGACGGCGCGGTCGACCTGGTCACCACCGCGCTGGTGCTGCCCGACGGTGATGGCCTGGCGCTGGCGCGCAGCGTGCGCGAGGCGTCGGGGCAGGCCTACGTGCCGGTCATCGTGATCTCGGGCAACGCCCAGGAGGCGCTGGAGACACGCGCCTTCACCGAGGACATCACCGACTACTTCGACAAGTCGCTGGGCCAGACCGCGCTGGCCGCGTTCATCCGTGGCTACGTGCATCCGGCGCCGATCGAAGGCGCGCGCGTGCTGTATGTGGAGGACAGCCGGGTGGTGGCGGTGGCAACCAAGCGCATGCTGGAGCGTCACGGCCTGCAGGTGCTGCACGTCATCAGCGCCGAGGAGGCGCTGGAGCACCTGCACAAGTTCTTCGGTCGCAAGGACGGCGACGTCGGTGCCGACCTGGTGCTGAGCGACGTGTACCTGAAGGGTACGCTCAGCGGGCGCGAACTGCTCAACCAGATCCGCGGGGTGTTCCGTTACGGCAAGCGGCGCCTGCCGATGGTGATGATGACCGGTGACGACAACCGTGATAACCAGGCCGCGCTGCTCCGCGATGGCGCCAACGACCTGGTGCTCAAGCCGATCGAAGAGCGCCTGCTGGTGACCAAGGTGCTGTTCCAGCTGCGCCTGTCGAAGCTGGGCTGAAACCACGCCGGGGGCGTTTCAGCCCCGGCGGTTGTTCTTGCGTGTGAACCGATGGGTTACGGCTGCCAGCCGTAGCTCAGCTTCACGAACACGCTGCGGGTGTTGCCGAACAGGTCGGGATGGTCGTCGTCCATGAAGGCGCCGTACGACGCGCCGGCATACACCGCGGTGCGCGGATTGACCTTGTACGAATAGACCATCTGCGCCGCCCAGTCGCGCGCCGTTTGATTGACGGAATCGACGTACAGCGCCTGGTTGCGCGTCACCTCGCTGCCCTGCAGGGTCAGACGCAGGCGCTGGCGCGGGTCGAACTGCCAGCTGCCGCCGGCATTGAGCACCGTCGCGGTGAACGCGGTGCCGCCGTCGCGGTGCATGCGCTGGCGCATCAGATCCCAGTCCAGCGCGATGCCGCGGCCGACGTTGGCGTTGCCCCACACGTCCAGCATCGTGCGGCGGCCGGTGCGTTCGGCGGCAAGATCCAGCAGCGTGCCGACCTGCAGGAAGGCGCCGAGCTGGAGGTTGCCGGTGGGACGGAAGCTGCCGTTCACGTCGGCGTAGCGCTCGTCGTACAGGCGTCCCCGCCAGAAGCGCGTGCGGGTGAGGCCGTGCAGGCCCATTCCGCTCTGCTTCGGGCCCTGAGCGCTGAGCCTCGCCTCAAGCTCGCGCTCCAGCAGCTGGCCGTCGTAGCGATGGGTGATGTCGAAGTCGGCGTAGAGGTCGATGCGGTTGAACGCCTGGTCGTCGCGGTACCAGCTGTGGCCGCCGCCGAGCAGCGATTTGTCATAGCCCACCTGGCCCATGAAGCCGAGGTCGGCGCGGAAGCCGGGGTCGATCGATTCGTGCCACGCGCTGAAGTTCCAGTTGCGGTTGCCGAAGGCGTATTCGGCGCGCCAAGCGGTACCCGACGGGGTGGCATCGGCGCCCAGCGCGTCGCCGTACAGGCCGACGATGTCCTGCGGATACTCGGACTGGCTGCGCAATACCTGCGTGGTGACGGTGTGGCTGCCCTGCTGCCAGCGCGCGTCCACGCCCGCCACGCTGTTGGCATAGGCGTCGCCGCGGCGGAACGTGCCGATTGCGCCGACGCTGAAGTGCGTGTTGAGGTCGTAGCGGTAGCGCCCCACCGCGACGTCCGCCTTCTGGTCCAGCTGGCGGAAACCCGAGCCCAGGACGCCCGGCACCAGCAGCAGGGTGGTGGCGTCGCGCGCCACGATCGCCCCGTAGGCGCCGCTGCCGGTGCGGCCGGTGACGCGCAGCCCGTAGTCGGGGTCGGCGATCTGGCGGGTGTAGAGCACGTTGAACTGGCTGGTGAAGTAGTCCGCGCCTTCGAGGAAGAACGGCCGCTTCTCCTGGTAGAACAGGGCGAAGCTGTTGTTGATGTTCAGCTGCAGCTGGTCGGTTTCCACCTGCGAGAAGTCCGGGTTGATCGTCGCGTTGAGGGTCATCGCCGGCGATGGCGCCCAGCTCACGTCCAGTCCCGGTTCGATACTGGTGTCGTTGCTACGCCATGGATCGCCCGCGGCGTCGCGGGTCTGAGTCTGGCCCACCGTCAACGTGGGCACCACTTCCAGGTTGCGGCCCTGGCGCGCACCGGCCAGGCCCTCGTACTTGCCCCATTCGCACTGGAAGCAGTTGGACTCACGCGGCACGCGGTGGCTGGTCAGCTGGTGGCGCTTGTCGCGCGGCCAGCTGCGGAACAGCGAGATGCCCCAGCGCTGGTCGCCGCCGCCGGTGGGGAAGCGCAGGGTGGAGAACGGGATGCGGATCTCCACGTCGTAACCGTCGGCGGTGATCTGGCCGGCGCTTTGCCACAGGCCGTCCCAGCTCGAATCCTCCTGGTTGTTGGTGTTGGACTCGTCGCGGATGATGTCGCCCTGCACGCCCAGTGGATTCACCACCAGCTCGTAGCCGCGGCGATGGTCGTTGAAGGTGTCCAGGAACACGCCCACCCAGTCGTCGTTGAACATCGCGTCGCGGTCGCGCAGGTGGGCGCGGATTTGCGACGGATCGGGGTCGGTGGCGTGGAAGCTGACGTACAGCGCGTCGGCGGTGTAACCGATGCGCACGATGGTCTTCACAGGCGCCGGGGTGTTGTCGCCGGGCTGGATGTCGTAGGCGATCTCCTGCACCAGCGCACCTTGCCAGGCGGCATCGTCCAGTTTGCCATCGATGGCGATCTCGCCCTGCAGCTGCGGGATGCGGCCACCGGGAACGTAGGTCGAGCCGTGTGGGGCTGGCGCGTCGTCACGGGCGTGGGCGAACGGGGCGCAGAGCAGCAGGGCGGCGGCAAGGGCATGCGGTTTCAAGCGGTGGCTCCGTGGAGGATGTGCGTCATGGGCTCGGATGCGCCGCCAGGCCGTCGGGTTGGCATGACTGATGGCAGGGGCGCAGGCAGCGCATTGCCGGCCCAGTCTCGATGCGCGTCCGCGCGCGCGGCAGGGGGCATGCGACGGACGCCGGCCCGCGGCGATAAACTCGGCGTTTTCCGCCACCGGATCCTGTCCATGCGCCACATGCTTCTTACCGCCTCCATCGCCGCCGCACTGGGCGTTGCGGTCACCGGTTGCCAGGGCAACCAGGCCGCCACGACCGCCGCCGCGCCGGCCGCGTCGACCACTGCGGCCGCCGAGAAGATCGTGGACGAACATTCCTTCGCGCAGCCCGACAAGGTCCGCACCACCGACCTGGCGCTGGATCTGGCCATCGACTTCGACAAGAAGACGATCAGCGGCACCGCGACCTACACCCTCGACTGGGTGGACAAGGCCGCGACCCAGCTGGTGCTGGACACCCGCGACCTGACCATCGCCAAGGCCGAGGGTCTGGGTGCCGACGGTACGTGGAGCCCGCTGACCTTCGCGCTGTCGGACAAGGACAAGGTGCTGGGCAGCGCGCTGACCATCCAGGCGCCGACCCGCCCGGCCAAGATCCGCGTGACCTATTCGACTTCGCCCGAGGCCTCCGGCCTGCAGTGGCTGGCGCCGTCGATGACCGAGGGCGGCAAGCAACCCTTCATGTTCAGCCAGTCGCAGCAGATCCACGCGCGCTCGTGGGTGCCGCTGCAGGACACCCCGCAGGTGCGCTTCACCTATTCCGCGCATGTCACCGCGCCGAAGGATGCCATGGTGCTGATGAGCGCCGACAACGACCCCAACGCGGCGCGTGACGGCGATTACAGCTTCAGGATGCCGCAGAAGATTCCGTCCTACCTGCTGGCGATCGCTGCCGGTGATCTGGTGTTCAAGCCGATTTCCGCGCGCAGCGGCGTGTGGGCGGAGCCGACGATGGTGGACAAGGCCGCCGCCGAGTTCGAAGACACCGAGAAGATGATCGACACCGCGGAGTCCCTGTACGGCCCGTATCGCTGGGGCCGCTACGACCTGCTGGTGCTGCCGCCGTCGTTCCCCTACGGCGGCATGGAAAACCCGCGCCTGACCTTTGCCACGCCCACCGTGATCGTCGGCGACAAATCGCTGGTGTCGCTGGTGGCGCACGAGTTGGCGCATAGCTGGTCCGGCAACCTGGTCACCTTCGCCACCGACAAGGACGCCTGGCTCAACGAAGGCACCACAACCTACGTGCAGAGCCGCATCACCGAGGCGCTGTACGGCCGTGACATGGCCGACATGGAAGAAGTGATCGATCGCGACGAGCTCAAGCAGGAATACAAGACCCTGCCGCCCGAGTTGCAGCGGCTCTCGCTCAAGCCCGGCACCCTGGCCGACCCGGACGACCAGTCCAGCGCCACCGTCTATACCAAGGGCGCCTGGTTCCTCGAGTTCCTGGAGAAGCGTTTTGGCCGCGAAGTGTTCGACCCCTGGCTGAAGGGCTACTTCGACCACTTCGCCTTCCAGAGCATCACCACGGCGCAGTTCCGCGACTATCTCAAGGCCACCCTGATCGACAAGCACCCGAACGTGGTGACCATGCAGGAGGTCGATCAGTGGCTGTACGAGCCCGGCATCCCCGGTAATGCGCCGCAGGTGGCGTCGGGCCGGTTTGCCACCGTCAATGCCGCGCGCATCGCGTGGCTGGGCAGCGGCCAGCTGCCGGCCAAGAGCATCACGGATGCCTGGAGCACCCAGGAGTGGGCGCATTTCCTGGAGACCATGCCGGAGACGCTCAAACCCGAGCAGCTGGCCCAGCTGGACGCGGCCTATCACTTCACCGGCACGCCGAACGGCGAGATCGCGATGCGCTGGTATCCGCTGGCCGAGCGCAGCGGCTATACCGCCGCGCGCGAGGAGATGGGCAAGTTCCTTGAACGTGTCGGCCGCCGCAAGCTGATCCTGCCGATCTACAAGGCGCTGGTGGCGACACCGGACGGCCTGGCCTTTGCCGAGCAGGTGTTCGCCAAGGCCAAGCCGGGCACGCACCCGATCACCGCCAGCTCGGTCGAGGCGATCCTCGACGGCGCCAAGGCCAAGGCGCCGGCGGCGCAATAACCCCATGCCCGTGCCGGCCCACGCCGGCGCGGGGCGGGCCTCAATCGATGCTGCTGCTGTTTGCATTGGCAGGGATCGCGGCGCTACTGGCGGTGATTGCCGTCCTGTGGCGTGATCCCCTACGGCTGGTGCGCCTGGAGTTTGCCCGCCAGCGTCTTGCCGCCGGGTTGGCACGCGGAACGGTCGAGGCGGCAGGCCATCGGTGGGTGTATGCGCACCGCGCCGCCACCGATCCGGCCGCGCCGGTGGTGGTGATGGTCCACGGTTTCACCGGCAGCAAGGAGAACTGGTATCCACTGGCGCGCGCGCTGGGGCGCCGCTACCGCCTGCTGATTCCCGACCTGCCCGGCTGGGGCGAATCCGAGCGCAAGCCCGGCGCGGCCTATGGATTCGTCGAGCATGCGGAGAACGTGGTGGCCTTCATCGCCGCGCTGTCGCCGCAGCAGCCCGTGATCCTGCTGGGGCATTCGATGGGCGGCGGCATCGCCGCGCTGGTGGCGGCACGCTGGCCGGAGCGTGTGGCCAAGGTGGGATTGTTCAATGCCGCCGGCGTGCGCTTCGACGACAACCGCTTCGGTCTGGACGTGCTGGCCGGCAAGAACCCGTTCGCGGTGAAGGATCGGGCCACGTTGCGGCATTACATCGACACGGTGTTCTTCGATGATGCGGCCAAGCCGTGGATTCCCTGGCCGTTTTCCGCCGCGCTGATCGCCGGGCGGCGCGCCGACGCGGCATTCGAGCAGGCGGTGCTGGACCGCATCGGCCGCGGCGACGAGAGCCTGCTGCCCGGCGAGGAAGCCGCCAACATCCGCCAGCCGGCGCTGTTGCTGTGGGGCAGGCAGGACGCGGTGATCGACCCCAGCGCGCTGGCGCTCTACGCGGCGCGTATCCCGCAGGCGCGCCAGGTCTTGCTGGACGGCTGCGGCCACATGTCGATCATGGAGCGTCCGCGCGACGTGGCCGCCGCCGTGCTGGACTGGATCGATGCCCCGTGACTGCAACGAGGATTGCCCGATGAAACTGCTGCTTGCGCTTGCCCTGTGTCTGCTGCTGCCCGCCTGCGGGCGCGAGGATCCCCAGGCTGCCGCGCGTGCCGCTGCGGCGCAGGCCGCCGCGCAGGAGCAGGCGGCCGCGGCAATGGAGAGGCAGTTCGAGGACGCCGTGGCGGCACAGAACTGGCGGCTGGCGAAAGGCTACGGCGAGGTCCTGCAAATGGACCACCCCACCAGCGCCGCCGCCGCGCGGGTCAAGCCGCGGCTGGACGAGGTGCGCGCCAACGCCGAGGCGCAGGTGCAGCAGCAGCGCCTGGCCGCGCTGTGGACCTACGGCGACGAGCCCGTCGGCAAGAACGGCCACCAGCTGTCGGCCTCGATCTACTCGCAGGAACCGGTGGACACCGATGGCGGTGGCGCGCATCCGGTGCGGCTGATCTTCCGCGACCATCCCGACTGGGGCCGCAGCGCCTACCTGGTGCTGGAAGCCGGCGACTTCGACTGCTACGCGGGCTGCAAGCTGAAGGTGGTGCTGGACGGCAAGGCGCACGTCCTGCCGGGTTCGCGGCCGAAGACCGACCAGGCCATCGCCATGTTCATCGACGACCGCAAGGCGCTCTGGACGCTGGCCAAGTCCGGCCAACGGCTGTCCATCGAATTTCCCACCAAGGCCGTGGGCCGCAAGACCGCCGAATTCGAGGTGGGCGGGCTGGTGCCGACGCGGCTGCCGGGCTGGAACTGAGCGGCGCGGGCGCTCAGCCCAGCGCGTAGCCGAACTGCTGGCGGAACTGCTCGGCGAACTCGTCGTAGTCGAAGCGCTGGTTCTGGGTACCGGGGTGCTCGACCTTGAGCGCGCCCATGAGATTCCCCATGCGGCCGATGGTCATCCAGTCGTAGCCCTTCTCGATGCCGAAGATCAGGCCGGCGCGGAAGGCGTCGCCGCAGCCGGTCGGGTCGGTCACCCGGCGCTCGTGCGCCGGCGGGATGCGGTGGGTGGTGCCGTCGGCGTGGATCTCCGCGCCTTTGGGGCCGCGGGTGGTGATGTAGGCCTTCACCTTGCTGGCGATCTGCGACTCGCTCCAGCCGGTGCGTTCCTGCAGGAGGTTCGATTCGTAGTCGTTCACGCAGACGTAATCGGCCTGCTCGATGAAGTGGCGCAGCTCCTCGCCATTGAACAGCGGCATGGCCTGGCCGGGGTCGAAGATGAACGGGATGCCGGCTTCGGCGAATTCACGCGCGTTCTGCAGCATGCCTTCATAGCCGTCCGGGCTGACGATGCCGATCGTCACGTTCGGCACGTCCTTCACATGGTTCTCGTAGCTGCGCATCATCGCGCCCGGGTGGAAGGCGGTGATCTGGTTGTTGTCGTGGTCGGTGGTGATGAACGCCTGCGGGGTGAACAGTTCGTCGATCACACGGACATGGTCGAGGGTGATGCCATGTTCCTGGAACCAGTCCCGGTAGGGGCCAAAGTCGGCGCCGACGGTGGCCATCGGGATCGGGTCGCCGCCCAGCAGCTTGAGGTTGTAGGCGATGTTGCCGGCGCAGCCGCCGAACTCGCGGCGCATCCGCGGCACCAGAAACGACACGTTCAGGATATGCACCTTGTCCGGCAGGATGTGGTTCTTGAACTGGTCGGGGAACACCATGATGGTGTCGTAGGCCAGGGAACCGCAGATCAGGGCAGCCATCGAAAGCCTCGGGCAAGGGTCGGACGCAAGGCCGTCCATGATACCCGGCCGTCCCGGCCGACGGCAGCGGTGGCGTGGCCTGCGGCGCAGGTTCCTTGCCGGCAGCCGGGCGCGTTGCTAGGCTAACCGCCCCCGGCGGTCTAGGCCGCTCGCGGTGCCCGCCCCCTTCCGCGTCCCCCCGCGCGGCGATTCCCCCTTCCGGCAGCCCTCCGCATGTTCAAGTTCCTCGGCCGCTACTTCTCCAGCGACCTTTCCATCGACCTCGGCACCGCCAACACGCTGATCTACGTGCGCGGCCAGGGCATCGTCCTCAACGAACCCTCGGTGGTGGCGGTGCGCCAGGATCGCGGCGGCGGCGCCAAGGCGGTCGCGGCGGTCGGCAGCGAGGCCAAGCAGATGCTGGGCCGCACCCCGGGCCACATGACCACGGTGCGGCCGATGAAGGACGGCGTGATCGCCGACTTCACCTACACCGAGGAGATGCTCAAGCACTTCATCCGCAAGGTGCACAAGAGCCGTTTCCTGCGTCCCAGCCCGCGCGTCCTGGTGTGCGTGCCGGCCGGCAGCACCCAGGTCGAGCGTCGCGCGATCAAGGAATCGGCGGAAGAAGCCGGCGCCCGCGAGGTGTATCTGATCGAAGAGCCGATGGCCGCGGCGATCGGCGCCGGCCTGCCGGTGACCGAGGCGCGTGGCTCGATGGTGGTGGACATCGGCGGCGGCACCACCGAGGTGGCAGTGATCGCGCTGAACGGCATCGTCTATTCCCAGTCGGTGCGGATCGGCGGCGACCGCTTCGACGAGGCCATCATCAACTACGTGCGCCGCCACCACGGCATGCTGATCGGCGACACCACCGCCGAGAAGATCAAGATGGAGCTGGGCAACGCCTACCAGCAGCAGGTCGTCCGCGAGATGGAGATCTCCGGCCGGCATCTGGCCGAGGGCGTGCCGAAGATCATCTCGATTTCCTCCAACGAAGTGCTGGAGGCCCTGCGCGAGCCGCTGTCCGGCATCGTCTCCGGCATCCGCCTGGCGCTGGAGCAGACCCCGCCGGAACTCTGCGCGGACGTGGCCGAGCGCGGCATCGTCCTGACCGGCGGCGGCGCGCTGCTGCGCGACCTCGACAAGTTGATCTCGGAGGAAACCGGCCTGCACGTGCAAGTGGCGGACGACCCGCTGACCTGCGTGGCGCGCGGCGGTGGTCGCGCGCTGGAGCTGGTGGACATGCACGGCAACGAGTTCTTCGCGCCGGACTGATCCGCTTCCCGGGCCGGCCCCGCCGGCCGCCCGCCACCGGGCGCTGGACGCCCGCCCACGCGGGCTCGAGATTTCCGGATCCGCCTTCCCAACGACGCCAGCAGACCGCCCCACGTGTCCTCCCCAGCCGGCTCTTCCGCACCCCGTCCAGGCGACGTTGCCGGCGTGTTGCGGCTGCTGGCCTACCTGGTGCTTGCCGGCACCCTGATGGTGTTCGATTACCGTGGAGGCTGGCTGCATGCGCTGCGCGTCCGCGCGGATGCGGCGGCGCAACCGCTTTGGTGGGCGGCCGGCCTGCCAGCGCGGGTTGGCGCCAGCCTGCGCGAGAACGCGGTGACCCGCGCCCGGCTGATCGATGACAACGCCCGCCTGCGCCGGGCGCTGCTGCTGGAGGAGGCCCGCAATGCGCGCCTGCGCACTGCCGCCGCCGAGAACGCCCGCCTGCGCGGCCTGCTGGACAGCGCCGAGCGCAGTCACCTCAACGTGCAGCTGGCCGGCATCCTGGACGTGGATCTGGACCCCACCCGCCAGCGCCTGCTGCTGGATGCCGGCAGCGGCAGCGGCGTGCACGTGGGGCAGCCGGTGATCGACGCGGGCGGCCTGATGGGGCAGGTCATCGCCACCACGCCCACCACCGCCACGGTCTTGCTGGTCACCGACCCCGACCATGCGGTGCCGGTGATGGTGGCGCGCAGCGGCGTGCGCCTGGTGGTCTACGGTACTGGCCGCAGCGATGTCCTGCATCTGGCCGATGTCCCGCTCTCGGCCGATGTGCGCGCGGGGGATCTGCTGCTCACCTCCGGGCTGGGCGAGCGCTTTCCGCCCGGCTTCGCGGTCGGCACCGTCGGCGCCCTGCGCGCCGACGACACACGCGCTTTCCTGGAAGCGGACGTGACGCCCGCCGCCCAGCTGGACCGCGGCCGCGACGTGCTGCTGCTGCGCGCTGACCCGCCAGCCGCCACGGCAGAGGCTCCCGGCGGGGCGGCCGTGACCGCGGTGCCGCCGCCAGCAGCCTCCCCGGCCATCTCGCCCGTGGCACGGCCCCGGGCCGCACCGCGCCCGGGAGCCACGCCATGAGCCGGCCACGCAACGGCTGGGTGCTGCCGGCCAGCCTGCTGCTGGCGCTGTTGCTGGGGGTGTTGCCACTGCCCGGCATCCTGCAGGCGCTGCGGCCCTATTGGCTGGCGCTGGTGCTGGCGTACTGGCTGCTGGAAGCGCCGGATCGCGTCGGGTTGGGCAGCGCCTTCCTACTGGGCCTGCTGGCTGACCTGGCGTTCGGCAGCCTGCTTGGCGAACACGCGCTGCGGCTGGTGGTGCTGGCGTTCATCCTAGAGCGCTTCCGCGCGCGCCTGCGGTTCTTCCCGGTGACGCAGCAGGCGCTGACCATCGGCGTGCTGCTGGTCAACGATCGCGTGATCACGGCGATCCTGCATCTGCTGACCGGCACCCCACCGCTGCCGTGGGCCTACTGGCTCGCGCCGCTGGTGGGCATGCTGCTGTGGCCGCCGCTGCATCTGCTGCTGGATGCGCTGCGCCTGCGCCGGCGGGCCTGAGCCATGCGCCGTCGCGCCCGCCTGATCAAGAACCACGCCGCCGAGGCCGCGCTGTTCCGGCGCCGTGCGTTGGCCGGGCTGCTTGGCGTGCTGGCCGGCCTGGGGGCGCTGGCCGGCTGGTACTTCCGCTTGCAGGTGCTGCGCCACGACGAATTTGTCACCCGGTCCGAAGCCAACCGGCTGCGGCTGGTGCCGGTGGCGCCGGCGCGCGGCCTGATCTACGACCGCAAGGGCCGCATCCTGGCCGACAACGTGGCGGCTTGGCGGTTGGAAGCGGTACCGGAGCGCGCTGGCGACGGCGCCGCATTGCTGGCAAACCTGCAGGGCGTGGTGGCGCTGGATGCCGAGCAGCAGGCGCAGTTCCTGCGCGACTACCGCGCGGCGCGCGCGTTCAAGCCGGTCACGATCAAGCTGCGTGTGCCCGACGAGGAGGCTGCGCGGTTCGCGGTGAACCGCTGGCGTTTTCCCGGCGTGGATCTGGTGCCCTATCTCGGCCGGGTCTATCCCTATGGTGCGCTGTTTGCGCACGTGGTGGGCTACGTCGGCCGCATCGACGAGAAGGACCTGGCCGCGCTGGGCAACATCGGCGGTGCGTATTCCCATGTCGGCAAAACCGGACTGGAACGTTCCTACGAAGCGGTGCTGCGCGGCAGGCCCGGCTACCGGCGGCTGGAAACCAACGTCGCCGGGCGCACCGTGCGCGCGCTGGACACGGTGCCGGCGGTGCCCGGCGTCGACTTGCGGCTGTCCATCGATGCCGAATTGCAGCAGGCCATGGTGGATGCCTTCGGCGAGCTGGAGGGCTCGGCGCTGGCGATGGATCCGCGCAGCGGCGAGATCCTGGCGATGGTCAGCCTGCCGTCGTTCGATCCCAACCTGTTCGTCAACGGCATCAGCCACGCCGACTTCCAGGCGCTGAACGACAACCCCTCGCGTCCTCAGTTCAACCGCATCGTGCTGGGCGGCGTGGCGCCCGGTTCGACCATCAAGCCGCTGACCGCGCTGGCCGGCCTGGACAGCGGCCTGCGCCAGCCGGGTGACAAGGTGCTGTCGACGGGCGTGTTCCGCCTGCCCGGCATGCGCGGGCGCGGCTGGCTGGACGGCGTGCACGGCTGGACCGACGCCCGCAAGTCGATCTACGAGTCGGTCAATACCTACTACTACCAGCTGGCGCTGGACATGGGCGTGCAGCGCTACGACGCCTACATGGCGAAGTACGGCTTCGGCCAGAAAACCGGCATCGATCTGGCCGGCGAGATCGAGGGCATCGTCCCGTCGCCCGCCGCGAAGATGAAGTACGCCCGGCAGCGCTGGTATCCGGGCGACCTGGTGAATGCCTCCATCGGCCAGGGCCTGTGGAAGGTCACGCCGCTGCAGCTGCTGCGTGGCGTGGCCGCCATTGCCGATGGCGGCACCATGCGGCGGCCACATCTGGTGGCGGAACAGCGCGCCGGCTTCGACGCACCGTGGACACCCCTGCCGCAGCCGGATGCGGTGCGCATCAGCGATCGTCCCGATCATGTGCGCGTGATCCAGGAAGGCATGGAGCTGACCACCACCGCACCCTCCGGCACGGCTGCGCGGGTGTTCCGCGGCTCACCCTACCGCTCGGCGGGCAAGACCGGCACCGCGCAGGTGGTCAACCGCGGCGCGACCGCGGTCGATCCGCGCTCGCTGCCGCTGTGGAAGCGCCACCGCGCGCTGTATATCGGCTATGCGCCCGCCGAGGCGCCCACCATCGCCGTGGCCGTGGCGGTGGAGGGCGGCGGCTTTGGCGCCGACACCGCCGCGCCGATCGCGCGCAAGGTCTTCGATGCGTGGCTGCTCGGCAAGGCCGCCACGCCGCCAGGGGCGAAGGACGTGCCGGCGCCTTCGGCCCGGCCGGACTTCTCCGATGTGCGCGGCAGCCCGGACGCGGTGCCGGTTGCCCCGCCCAAGCCCGCGTCTTCCGGAGGCCTGCAATGAAGGCTTTGCTGTGGTGGTTGGGTGACCTGCTGGGGCGCTTCGTGCGCACCCTCGACCTGCCGCTGCTGGGCGCGCTGCTGGCGCTGATGGGCATCGGCCTTGCCACCCAATACAGCGCCGGCAACGAGTCCCTGCGCGGGGTGGCCATGCAGGGGGCATTCTACGGCGTGGGCCTGGGCGCACTGTGGGTGGCGTCGCGGCTGCCCGCGCACCTGCTGAAACAGGCCACGCCGGCGATCTTCCTGCTGTCGCTGCTGCCGCTGGTGCTGGTGCTGTTCATCGGCAAGGGCAAGTACGGCAACCACTGGATCAACCTCGGCTTTTTCAATTTCCAGCCATCGGAGCTGACCAAGCTGACCCTGCCGATGATGCTGGCCTGGCACTTCGACCGCCATTGCCTGCCGCCGCGCTTCGGCGTATTGCTGGGCGGGGTGGCGATCATCGCGCTGCCGGTGGGCCTGACCCTGCTCCAGCACGATCTGGGTACGGCGGTGCTGATCCTGGCCACCGGCGTGTTCGTACTGTTCCTGGCCGGGACGTCCTGGTGGTGGTGGGGTGCCGCAGGCGCGCTGGGTGGCGGTGGTTTCGCGCTGGCGATGTTCGCGCCGATGCGCTGGTTCTCGTTCCTGCGTCCGTACCAGCAGGACCGCATCCTGACCTTCCGCAATCCCGAGAACGACCCGATGGGCGCAGGCTGGAACATCCTGCAGTCGCAGATTGCGATCGGCGGCGGCGGCATGACCGGCAAGGGCTGGGGGCAGGGGACCCAGTCGCACCTCAACTACCTGCCCGAGCACACCACCGACTTCGCGTTCTCGGTGCTGGCCGAGGATTTCGGTTGGATCGGCGTGGCGCTGACCCTGGCGCTGTACCTGTTCATCGTCGCGCGCTGCCTGTGGATTGCGTCCGATTCGCGTGACGGCTACGCACGGCTGCTGGCCGGCGCCATCGGGCTGTCGCTGTTCGTGTACGTGCTGGTCAACGGCGGCATGATTTCCGGCCTGCTGCCGGTGGTGGGCGTGCCGATGCCGTTGCTCAGCTACGGTGGCACCTCGGCGGTGACCATCCTGCTGGGCTTCGGCGTGGTGATGGCGCTGAAGGCGCGACGCCCGATCCACCGCTGAGCGCCCATCGCGGGCACCCGCGCGGCCGGGCCGGGCGCCCTAAGGGTGGCATGGCGCCGCTGGCCTGGAGACCGCCGCAGGGCTGCGCGGGATGGCAGCCTGCCGATTGCGCGACGCGCGGGGCGGTGAGGCGAGCCCTGCATTTCAACGCCAGAGACCGTCCTTGCCGGTCCGGCAACGGGGCGTGGCACCCGCACGGGCGGCAGGCTGGATCCGGGGGCAAGAGCGATGGCGGGTTGGAGGGATATCCCCCGCTTGCTACGATGCACGTTCGGGCCTATAGCTCAATGGTTAGAGCAGAGGACTCATCGATACGGTGACGCCGCGCAGGAATGCGCGGATGAAAACGGGAAGAATTCAGGGAACCCGCAGCGGAACCGGTGGATTGGTGGCCGGCGGCAACCCTGAGCCGAGCCGGCGGTACACCGCCGGAAGGTGCAGAGACTACCTGGGGGCTGCAGCGCCCTTAATGACAGGCCAGAGCCTCCCGCACCCCACCAGCGCAGGCTGAGGGTGATGAGATAGTCCACGCCGGTGCGAAAGCATCGGACAACGTGAATCCTTTGGTTCCAGGTTCGAGTCCTGGTGGGCCCACCAGCTTCACGACAGGCGGATCAACGCCTGCCCCGGTGCATTGAACGCCACGGTCCAGCCCAGCCTGTTGGCCAGGCGGTCCAGCAAGGCGGAGCCGGTGCCGGTATCGGCGCGCGCCGCCCCGGCATCGCCGTCGGTCGGCAAGGGCAGGGCCTGGATGCGTACACAACGTTCTTCCAGCGCGATCCGCAGGGTGCCGTCCGTCCGCCCCTGCACCAGCCGGCGGGCGATGCCTCCCAGCAGCAGCTCGGCTTCCTGCGGCGCGGTGTGCAGGTCGCCGCTCGCCACGATCTCGATGTCGATGCCGGTGCGCCCGGCCAGGGCCTGCGCCGCCGCGTTACCCAGCAGCGCGTCAGCCGCAACCGCGCTTTCCTGCAGCGGCTTGCGCCGCGCCGCCGCCAGCATCGCTTCCAGCAGGCGACCCATCTCGGCCGCGCCGCGCGCCAGCCGCGCATGCCGCGCCCGCTGCGCGGGGGCGGTATCCGGCTCGTCCTGCAGCACTTCGGCAACCCCCTGGATCACCGCCAGCGGCGTGCGCAGTTCGTGGCTGGCATCGGCCAGGAACGCCTGTTCGCGCGCGTCGGCGGCGACCAGCCGCGCCTGGTAGCCGTCGATGGCCCGGGCCAGCCTGCCCAGGTCATCGTCGCCGGCCAGCCCGGCCAGGCAGCTGGGTTGCGGCTGCACCGGCAGCGCGTCCACGCCATCGGCCAGCGCGTGCAAGGGACGCAGTGCGATCCCGGCCAGCAGCCAGCCCAACCAGCCTGCCAGCACGGTGCCCAGCACCACCACGATGGCGACCTGCCGCCGCAGGTGGCGCTCGCCCATCTCGATGTCGCCCAGGTCGATGGTGAACACCAGCCGCCCCGCGGCGCTGTCGAACACCCCCACGTGGACATCGGCATTGGCCGGGTCTTCGCGCACGCCGGGCGGATAGTGGGCATAGGCGGCAGGTAGCGCGGGATCATCGGCCCGGTAGCCGCGCAGGCGCTGGGTGCGCGGGAGCTCCGCCGGCAAGCCATTGGCGAGGCGCAGTCCGTAGTCCTCGGCCTGCCCCTGCAGAATCTCGTTGGCGAGCACGTACTCGTAGTCCTCGGCCACGCCCAGCAGGGCGACTGCGGCCAGCCCACCCAGCGCCAGCCCCAACAGCAGCGCCAGCAAGGCAAAGCGCTGGCGCAGTGGCAATGGCCGCCGTGACGGCTGCACGCACGCGCTCATGCGGGGGATACCAGCCGATAGCCAACGCCGCGCACCGACTGGATCAGCGGCTGCGCGAATGGCCGGTCCACCAGCGTGCGCAGCGCGTACACCTGGGTCTGCAGCGCCGCCATGTCGGTGCCGGCGGGCCCCCAGCCGCGCTCGATCAACCGGGCATGCGCAACGATGCGCGGGGCATCGCGCAGCAGCGTTTCCAGCAGTGCGCCCTGCAGGCGGGTCAGCGGAATACGCCGACCCTCGCGCAGGGCGGTCAGCGTGTGCGGGTCGTAGGACAGCGGACCATGGGCCAGGCCGCCATCGGGATGCTTGCGCCGCACCATCGCGCGCAGCCGTGCTTCCAGTTCAGGCAGCGCGAACGGCTTGACCAGGTAATCGTCGGCGCCCTCGGCAAAGCCGCGCAGCTTGTCGTCCAGGCTGTCGCGCGCGGTCAGCATCAGCACCGGGACGCCGTGGCCGGCCTCGCGCAGCCGGCGGCACAGGGCCAGCCCGTCCAGGCGCGGCAGGCCCAGGTCCAGCACGACCACGTCGAAGCCGCCCTGCATCGCGCGGGCGAGCCCGCCGGCACCGTCGGCACAGTGGTCCACCACGTAGCCCCGCCGCTCAAGGAAATCCCAGATGTTGGCGGCGATGTCGTGCTCGTCCTCGACCAGCAGGACGCGCAAACCGGAGGCGGACGGCGTGGGCGAAGGGGGGAGCGGCATGCCGATAGCCTGCCACTGCTGCGCACGCTGGTGTTAGCGATCGGCCGGGATGGGGCGGGCCGGGCCTGTTCGGCTTCCATTATGCTCACGCCTCGTATCTCGATCCGGCCCGTCCCGATGCCCACACGCCTTCCGTCTTTGGACCGCTTCCGCCCCCTGTTCTGGTTGGCGGGCTGCCTGCTCGTGATTTCCACTGCCACCCGGCTGGCCCTGCTGGTGGCGACGGGCAGCGGCGTGCCGGCCAGCGTGGGCAACTGGCTCTACGTGTTCGGCGTGGGGCTGGGTTACGACGTGCTGGCGGCGCTGTACTTCGGCATCCCGCTGCTGCTGTTGCTGTGGCTGCTGCCGGCGGGCTGGCTGTTGCGCAAGCGCGGGCGCTGGCTGGTGGGCGCCCTGTGTCTGGTGCAGCTGTTCGTCCTGCTGTTCGTGGCGGTGGCGGAGTGGACGTTCTGGGACGAGTTCCAGGCCCGGTTCAATTTCATCGCGGTGGACTACCTCGTCTACACCACCGAGGTGATCGGCAATATCCGGCAGTCGTATCCGGTGGGCTGGATCCTGTCCGCCGTGGCCGCGGTCGCGCTGGGCGGCTTCGTCGCCACCGGGCGCTGGCGCCGCGCCGTTGCGGACACTGCCGGCTTCGGGGCGCGCACGGCGGTGGTGGCGGCCTGGCTGGCGCTGGCCACGCTGGGCACCTGGCTGGTCAACGGCGAGATGAAGGAGCGCTCCGACAACGCCTACGTCAACGAGCTGGCCGGCAACGGTATCTACCAGTTCTTCGCCGCGTACCGCAGCGCCTCGCTGGACTACCCGCGCTACTACCGCACCGTGCCGATCGACGAAGCCTGGGCGCAGGTCCGCGCGCAGCTGGCCACGCCCGACGCCACCTTCTTCGGCCCCACCGGCATCGCCCGGCGCATCCACAACCCGGCGCCCGAGCAGCGCATGAACGTGGTGCTGATCAGCGTGGAAAGCCTGTCGGCCGATTTTTCCGGCACCTACGGCCGCCCCGACTCGCTGACCCCGCAGCTGGACGCCCTGACCAGGGACAGCCTGCTGTTCACCGAGCTGTGGGCCACCGGTACCCGCACCGTGCGCGGGCTCGAGGCATTGTCGCTGTCGGTACCGCCGACGCCGGGGGAATCCATCGTCCGGCGCGAGCACAACGAGGGCCTTGCCACCCTGGGCGAAGTGTTCCGCGGCAAGGGCTACCACGCCATGTTCCTGTACGGCGGCTACGGCGCGTTCGATGACATGAACCGCTTCTTCTCCCACAACGGTTATGACGTGCACGACCGCACCGACATCCCGGACCAGGCGATCCACCACGAGAACGTCTGGGGCGTGGCGGACGAAGACCTCTACACGATGGCGATGCAGCATTTCGATGCCGATGCCGCCGCCGGCAAACCGTTCTTCGCCCACCTCATGACCACCTCCAACCATCGCCCGTACACCTTCCCGGCCGGGCGCGGGCCGTGGCCGCAGGGCAAGCGCAACAGCGCCGTGGCCTACACGGACTGGGCGATCGGTGACTTCCTGCGTCGGGCCAGCAGCAAGCCGTGGTTCCGCAACACCCTGTTCGTGATCACCGCAGACCACTGCGCGTCCAGCGCCGGTAAAGCCGCGTTGCCGGTATTCCGTTACCGCATCCCGCTGTGGATCTATGCGCCCGGCGGACAAGTGGCGCCGGGCCGGGTAGAGCGCCGGGTCAGCCAGATCGACATCGCGCCCACCGTACTGGGCCTGCTGGGCATGGACTACGACAGCCGCTTCTACGGCGTGGACATCTTCCAGCTGCCGCCCGGCCGCGAGCGCGCGTTCATCGGCACCTACCAGCTGCTGGGCTACCTGCGCGACGACAAGCTGGTGCAGCTCTCGCCGCACCGCAAGGTGGAGACGCTGCGCCCCGCGTACACCCGCGACGTCGCGCAGCCGGAACTGCCCGAAGATCCCGCGTTGACCCTGCAGGCGATCAGCTACTACCAGACTGCCGCCGCCGCGTTCAGCGACGGCTCGATGCGGCAGGCCGCGCTGGAACGCGAAGCGCGCGCCGCTGCCGCGACACCGCCGGCCCGGTGACTTCCGGCGCTGGCGCCGCCCTGGTGCGGGGCCGCATCCTGCGGTCCTGCGTCCACCGGAGCCTGCCCATGCGCCGCCTGCTTATCCTGCTGTTGCTGTCCTGCTGCCTGCCGCTGGCCTACGCCGGCGCGCGCGTGCCGGCCGAGGTCGCGGTGCTGGTGACGCTGCACCAGCTGCATGCAGAGGTGCCCGCCTATGACAACGATGCGCTGAAGCGCAGCATCGAGCGGCTGACACCGGACGTGCTGTGCATCGAAGTCAGCCCGGCGCACTACGCCAGCCGCGCACCCGAGGCCAACAAGGTGGAATACCCGGCCGTGGTCTATCCGCTGGTTGTGGCCCACGGCTACCGGGTGTACCCGATGGAGCCGGTACCGCCGCGCGACGCCGAGATCCTGCAGCCTTACCTCGCCGCCAACCGCGCGTTCGCCGAACAGCAGCCCGCCGCGTCGAAAGCATTCCAGACGCAGACCGGCGCGCTGTACGACACGCTTCGCCTTTACTGGACGTCGCCCGCGCGGGTGAACGATGCCGTCACCGACGCGCAGATGCAGGCCAAGCATGCCCTGCAGGCGGCGCTGGTCGGCGAGGGCGAGCGGGCCGGCTGGGAGGCATGGAACGGCCAGTTCCTGGCCACCGTCGCGCGCGCCGCGCGGGAGAACCCGGGCAAGCGCATCGTGGTACTGGTCGGTGCCGAGCATGGCTACTGGCTGCGCGCGGCGCTGGCGCGCACGCCCGGCGTGCACCTGCTGGACACGGCGGCACTGCTGGCCGCGGACGGCAGCTGAGGAATCGCCCGGCATAATGCGTGCCGACCCGTTGCTGGAGGTGCGCATGCTGCTGGACACCGTCGAACACGAAACCGGCCCGAATCCCGAGTGGTGCGTGCTGTGGCTGCATGGCCTGGGCGCCGACGGCCACGATTTCGCGCCGATCGTGCCGGAGCTGGTGCGCCGCGACTGGCCGGCGCTGCGCTTCGTGTTCCCGCATGCGCCGGTGCGCGCGGTCACCATCAACGGCGGCGCGCGGATGCGGGCGTGGTACGACATCCGCGACTTCGACCTGGCCCATCGTGCCGATCTGGATGGGGTGGATGCCTCCGTGGCGCAGGTGGACGCGCTGATCGCACGCGAGGCCGAGCGCGGCATCCCGCCGCAGCGGCTGCTGCT
Organism: Thermomonas sp.; assembly: GCF_046293095.1. GTDB lineage: Bacteria > Pseudomonadota > Gammaproteobacteria > Xanthomonadales > Xanthomonadaceae > Thermomonas. Next base: position 89,923 of record NZ_JBKBPN010000004.1, on the reverse strand, counting down.
GGCCGGCTTCTCGCAGGGCGGCGCCATCACCCTGGCCGCTGGGCTGGCGCGGGCGCAGCCACTGGCCGGCCTCATCGCCCTGTCCACCTACCTGCCGATGCCGCTGGCACTGGCGCAGCAGCGCGTCCAGCCGGCCGCGGTGGCGCAGCCGCTGTTCATGGCCCACGGCGAATTCGATCCGGTGGTGCCGGTTGCCGCGGGCGAGGCGGCCATGCAGGCCATGCGCAGCCTGGGGTTCGAGGCAACCTGGCGGCGCTACCCCATGCAGCACCAGGTCTGCGCCGAGGAAATCGCCGATCTTGCCGATTGGATGTCCGCGCGCTTCGCCGCGGGGTGAGGTGACGCGCTCCGCACGGCGCGGCTACCATCGGCCGCAGGGCCGGGGCGCTGCCGGGGAGAGACAGGCCATGACCGCAACCGCACTGCGCGTGCTGATCGTCGATGACGAGCCGCTGGCGCGCGCGCGGCTGCGCGCGCTGCTGGAGGCGCAGCCCGGCGTGGACGTGGCGGGCGAGGCCGGCGATGGCGAAGCGGCGTTGGCCGCCTGCACCGCCCAGCGGCCGGATCTGGTGCTGCTGGACATCCGCATGCCCGGTATCGACGGGCTGGAGACGGCGCGTCGGCTGGGCGCGCTGCAGCCGACGCCGGCCATCGTGTTTTGCACCGCCTTCGACGCCCACGCGCTGTCGGCGTTCGAAGCGCAGGCGCTGGACTACCTGGTGAAGCCTGTGCGCGGCGAGCGCCTGGCCGAGGCGCTGGCCAAGGTCCGCACCTTCCTCACCGGTCGTGCGCGCCAGCAGCACGATGCAGCGCCAGGCCAGCCGCGCAACCAGCTGTGCGCGCGCCTGCGCGGCAGCCTGCGGCTGATCCCGGTCGAGGACATCCACTACCTGCAGGCGGAGGAGAAATACGTGGTGGTGCGCCACGCGCGCGGCGAGGACCTGATCGAGGAATCGCTGAAATCGCTGGAAACAGAATTCGGTGAGCGTTTCGTGCGCATCCACCGCAACTGCCTGGTGGCGCGCGACCAGATCGTCGAGCTGCGCCGTGGCCTCGACGGCCATGTACAGGCGGTGCTGCGCGACGTGCCGCAGCCGCTGGACGTCAGCCGGCGCTGTCTGACCCAGCTGCGCGAGACGCTGCGTCACCCGTGACGGCCTGCCGCCCGCGCGCACCCGGCGCCAGCGGAACGGCGATAATGCCGGCATGACAGCGCTGCGCATCGCCACCCGCAAGAGCCCGCTCGCCCTCTGGCAGACGGAACACGTCGCCGACCGCCTGCGCGCGGCCCATCCCGGCCTGCAGGTCGAACTGGTGCCGCTGAGCACACGCGGCGACGAGATCCTCGACCGATCGCTGGCCGCGATCGGCGGCAAGGGCCTGTTCCTTAAGGAACTGGAACTGGCGATGCAGCGCGGCGAGGCGGACTGCGCGGTGCATTCGCTGAAGGACGTGCCGATGCAACTGGAACCGGGCTTCGCGCTGCCGGCGATCCTGCCCCGCGCCGACCACGCCGATGCCTTCGTCAGCCCACACTTTGACGGTCTGGATGCGCTGCCTCGGGGCGCACGCGTGGGCACCTCCTCGCTGCGCCGGCAGGCGCAGCTGCGTGCGCTGCGCCCGGACCTGCAGCTGCTGGACCTGCGCGGCAACGTCAACACGCGGCTGGCCAAGCTGGATGCCGGCGACTACGACGCCATCGTGTTGGCCTGCGCCGGCCTGCAGCGGCTCGGCTTCAACGGCCGCATCCGCGCGCGGCTGGACGCCCCGGCCTGGCTGCCGGCGCCCGCGCAGGGCGCGATCGCCATCGAGTGTCGCGACGACGATCCGCGCGTGGCGGCTCTGTGCGCGGCGCTGGACGATGCCGCCACCCGCACCTGCGTGGCGGCAGAGCGCGCCATGAACCGCGCGCTGGAAGGCAGCTGCCATGTCCCCGTGGCGGCGCTGGCCGCATTGGACGGCGAGGGCCTGCACCTGCGCGGCCTGGTCGGCGCGGTGGCCGATGGCCGCTGCGTGCGGGCCGAGGCGACGGGCGCGCGCGAAGCGCCCGAGGCGCTGGGGATTGCGGTGGCCGAGGCGCTGCTGGCACAGGGCGCGCGCGCGCTGATCGACGCCTGAGGCGCGGTGGCCGGCTCCGGCCAGTGCCGGCATGGCGCGCCGCTATCGCCTCCCTGCCGATCAGGACTCGGCGTGACCGCCCAGCAGGCCACTATCCGGCACCCGCACCCAGCCCTCCATCAGCACCCGCGCGCTGCGCGACATCACCGCGCGAGTGACCGTCCACTGGCCCTCCACCTGCGTGACCGAGGCGCCGACCCGCAGCGTCCCGGAGGGATGCCCGAAGCGCACCGTATCGCGCGTGCCGCCGCCGGCCGCCAGGTTCACCAGCGTGCCGGGCACGGCCGCTGCCGTGGCGATGGCGACGGACGCGGTGCCCATCATGGCGTGGTGCAACTTGCCCATCGACATTGCGCGCACGTTGAGGTCGATCGTGCTGGCGGCGATGTGCTTGCCGCTGGATGCCGTGTAATCGGCCGGTGGCGCCACGAAGGCCACCTTGGGCGTGTGCTGGCGGGTAGCGGCTTCTTCCGGCGCCTGGATCAGGCCCATGCGCAGTGCGCCGGCAACCCGGATCGCCTCGAGCTTCGCCAGTGCGGCCTTGTCGTCGTTGATCGCCGGCTGCAGTTCGGTGCCGTCGTAGCCGATGTCGGCGGCGTTCACGAACACGGTCGGGATGCCGGCGGTGATCAGGGTCGCCTTGAGCGTGCCGATGCCTGGCACCTCGAGTTCATCCACGAGGTTGCCGGTGGGGAACATCGCCCCGCCGGCATCGCCGTCGTCGGACGGATCGAGGAACTCCAGCACGATCTCCGCCGCCGGAAAGGCCACGCCATCCAGCTCGAAGTCGCCGGTTTCCTGCACCTGTCCGCCGGCCACCGGCACGTGCACCAGGATGGTCTTGCCGATGTTGGCCTGCCACACGCGCACGGTGACAGTGCCGTCGCGCGGGATGCGTTCGGCGGGAATAAAGCCATTGGCGATCGCGAACGGCCCCACCGCGGTGGACAGGTTGCCGCAGTTGCCGGACCAGTCCACGAAGGCGGTGTCGATGCTGACCTGCCCGTAGAGGTAGTCCACGTCGTGGTCGGGCCTGGTGCTGGCGGAGATGATCACGCACTTCGAGGTGGACGAGGTCGCCCCGCCCATGCCGTCGGTGTGCTTGCCGTAGGGGTCCGGCGAGCCGATCACCCGCATCAGCAGCGCGTCACGCGCCGGGCCGGGCACGCGCGTGGCGTCGGGCAGGTCTTCCAGGCGGAAGAACACGCCCTTGGACGTGCCGCCGCGCATGTAGGTGGCGGGAATTCTCAATTGGGGCTGGAAGGCCATGTCAGGCACCCTCCGCCGCGGCCAGGAAATCCTGCGCAAAGCGCTGCAGCACGCCGCCGGCCGCATAGACCTCGACGTCCTCGTCCGAGTCCAGGCGGCAGGTGACGGGCACCTCGACGGTCTCGCCGGTCTTGCGATGCACGACCAGGGTCAGCGTCGCGCCCGGTGCGGGGGTGCCGGTGACATCGAAGGTTTCACTGCCGTCGATGGCCAGCGTCTTGCGGTTGGTGCCGGGCAGGAACTGCAGCGGCAGCACGCCCATGCCAACCAGGTTCTGACGGTGGATGCGCTCGAAGCCCTCCGCCACGATGGCCTCCACGCCCGCCAGCCGCACGCCCTTGGCGGCCCAGTCGCGCGAGCTGCCCTGGCCGTAGTCGGCACCGGCGATGATGATCAGCGGCTGCTTGCGCTGCATGTAGGTTTCGATGGCCTCCCACATGCGCATCACCTTGCCATCGGGTTCCAGGCGAGCCAGCGAGCCCTGGCGCACATTGCCATCGGCATCGCGCACCATTTCATTGAGCAGCTTCGGGTTCGCGAAGGTCGCGCGCTGCGCGGTGAGGTGGTCGCCGCGGTGGGTCGCGTAGGAATTGAAGTCCTCTTCCGGCAGGCCCATCTTCGCCAGGTATTCACCGGCGGCGCTGGACGGCAGGATCGCGTTGGAGGGCGAGAGATGGTCGGTGGTGATGTTGTCGCCCAGCACTGCCAGCGGGCGCATGCCGCGCAGCGTGCGCGCACCGGCCAGCGCGCCCTCCCAGTAGGGTGGGCAGCGGATGTAGGTGCTTTGCGGACGCCAGTCGTACAGGGGCTTGACGGCGCGGCTGCGGTCGCGCGGGGCGAACATCGGGCCGTACACCTGGTGGAACTGTTCCGGCTTGACGCTGGCCTTCACCACCGCATCGATCTCGGCATCGGATGGCCAGATGTCCTTCAGGCGCACCTGGTTGCCGTCGGCATCCACGCCCAGCACGTCCTTCTCGATGTCGAAGCGCACGGTGCCGGCGATGGCGTAGGCGATCACCAGCGGCGGCGAGGCCAGGAACGCCTGCTTCGCGTAGGGATGGATGCGGCCGTCGAAGTTGCGGTTGCCGGACAGCACCGCGACGGCATACAGGTCGCGGTCGATGATCTCCTCCTGGATCAGCGGGTCGAGCGCGCCGCTCATGCCGTTGCAGGTGGTGCAGGCAAAGCCGACGATGCCGAACCCGAGCCGCTCCAGTTCCGGCAGCAGGTTCGCCTCTTCCAGGTACAGCTGCACCGCCCTCGAGCCCGGCGCCAGCGAGGTCTTCACCCATGGCTTGCGCGTCAGCCCGCGCGCATTGGCGTTGCGCGCCAGCAGGCCGGCGGCGATCACGTTGCGCGGGTTGCTGGTATTGGTGCAGCTGGTGATGGCGGCGATGATCACCGCGCCGTCCGGCATCAGTCCCAGCACTTCCTCGCCGCGGGCGGCGTCGAGCTTCGCTTCGTCGGCAATGCCGCGCGCGCGGAGCTCGCTCACCGGCAGGCGCCGGTGCGGATTGCTGGGGCCTGCCATGTTGCGCACGACGCTGGACAGGTCGAAGTGCAGGGTGCGCTCGTACTGCGCATGCGCCAGGTCGTCCGCCCAGAAGCCGGCGGTCCTGGCATAGGCCTCCACCAGCGCCACCTGCGCGTCGTCGCGCCCGGTCAGGCGCAGGTAGTCCAGGGTGTTGTCGTCGATGAAGAACATCGCGGCGGTGGCGCCGTACTCGGGCGCCATGTTGGAAATAGTGGCGCGATCCCCAATCGTCAGTGCCGCTGCACCTTCGCCGCGGAACTCGAGGTAGGCACCGACTACCTTCTGCTGGCGCAGGAACTCGGTCAGCGCCAGCACCACGTCGGTGGCGGTGATGCCGGGGCCAGGCCTGCCGGTCAGTTCCACCGCCACGATGTCGGGCAGGCGCATCATCGACGCCCGGCCCAGCATCACGTTTTCCGCCTCCAGTCCGCCGACGCCGACGGCGATCACACCCAGCGCATCCACGTGCGGCGTGTGCGAGTCGGTGCCCACGCAGGTGTCGGGGAAGGCCACGCCGCCCTGGGTGTAGATCACCGGCGACATCTTCTCCAGGTTGATCTGGTGCATGATCCCGTTGCCCGCCGGGATCACGTCCACGTTGTCGAACGCCAGCCGGCACCACTCGATGAAGTCGAAGCGGTCCGCGTTGCGGCGGTCCTCGATGGCGCGGTTCTTGGCGAACGCCTGCGGATCAGAGCCCGGGGCCTCCACCGCCAGCGAGTGGTCCACGATCAGCTGCACCGGCACGACCGGGTTGACCTTGGCCGGGTCGCCGCCGGCCTTGGCGATGGCTTCGCGCAGGCCGGCCAGGTCCACCAGCGCGGTCTGGCCGAGAATGTCGTGGCAGACCACGCGCGCCGGGAACCACGGGAAGTCGAGGTCGCGGCGGCGCTCGATGAGCTGGATCAGATAGTCGTTGATCCGGGTCGGCTCGGCCTTGCGCACGATGTTCTCGGCGTGCACCCGCGCGGTGTAGGGCAGGGCGGCCCAGGCGCCGGGTTTCAGTGCTTCCACCGCCTCGCGCGCGTCGAAATAGTCCAGGGCGGTGCCGGGCAGGGGCTTGCGGAAGCTGGTGTTCATCATGGCGGCGGGCTGCGTCGAACGGTTCGCTCTATTGTCGCGCATCGCCGCCGCGGCTGCCCCGCTCCGTACAATGCGCGCCGTGAACGCCTCGCCTGCCATCCCCGCCGATCTCGTGCGCCTGTCCGTCGCCCCGATGATGGATTGGACCGACACGCATTGCCGCGCCTTCCACCGCGTGCTGGCGCCGCATGCGCGGCTCTACACCGAGATGGTGCATGCCAACGCGGTGATCCACGGCGACCGTGCGCGCCTGCTGGCGATGGATCCGTCCGAGCATCCGGTGGCGCTGCAGCTGGGCGGCAGCGAGCCGGCGCTGCTGGCGCAGGCGGCGCGGATCGGCGCGGAGGCGGGCTTCGACGAGATCAATCTCAACTGCGGCTGCCCGTCCGACCGCGTGCAGGCCGGCCGCTTCGGTGCCTGCCTGATGCGCGAGCCGGCGCTGGTGGCGGAGGGCGTGGCGGCGATGATCGCGGCCTGCCCGGTGCCGGTAACGGTGAAGTGTCGGCTGGGCGTGGACGACGACCACGAGTGGGAGCGCTTCCTCGCCTTCATCGACACCATCGCCGAGGCGGGGTGCCGCTCGTTCATCGTGCATGCGCGCAACGCCTGGCTGCAGGGCCTGTCGCCCAAGGAGAACCGCGAAGTGCCGCCGCTGCGCTACGACTGGGCCTATCGGTTGAAGCGCGAGCGGCCGGCGCTGCAGGTGGTGGTGAACGGCGGCATCGCCGACGCCGAGGAAGCCACCGCGCACCTTGCCCACGTCGATGGCGCGATGCTGGGCCGGGCGGCGTACCACACGCCCTACCTGCTGCACGCGCTTGACGTGCGCTGGTTCGGAGGCGCACTGCGCAGCCGCGGCGATCTGCTGCGCGCCTACCGGCCGTACGTGGAGGCGCAGCTCGCGCAGGGCGTGTTCCTGAAGCACATCGTCCGCCACATCCTAGGCCTGTTCGCCGGCCAGCCCGGTGGGCGCGCGTTCCGGCAGGTGCTCAGCGAGGGCGCGCACAGGCCCGGTGCCGACTGGGCACTCGTCGAACAGGCGCTGGCCCTGACCGGGCGCGCGGAGGCGGCGTGATCACCCGCGACGTGGCGGCTTTTCTGGCGTTTGCGCGCACCGTCGCGTCCGACTTCGGCCCGGCCACCGCGCGTGCGGCCTTCCTGGTTGCGCCGGACGGCTTCCGTCTGGCCGAACAGTCTGCGCGCGACAACGCCTACATGGCCGAGGCCGCGGCGTTCGATGCCGCGCGTGCCTCCGCCCAGCACCGCGTCCTGCACCGTGCCATCTCCGCCGTGCTGCCGACGGTCTGCTTCGCCGGCGACCCGGCCACCCCGGATGCGGTGTTTCCCAACAACGTGTTCGGCACCGCCGCGGGCCGCAGCATCGTCGGTCGCATGCGCCATCCGGTGCGCCAGCGCGAAGCGGCCCGGGCCGATATCCGCGCGTTCTTCCGCGACGTCCTTGGGACGACCGAAGTCGATCTCTCCACCCAGCCGCATCCCTGCGAGCTGACCGGCGCGCTGGTGATCGACCGCGCCCGCGGGCTGGGCTTCTGTGGCCTGTCCGAACGCTGCGACGAGGCCGGCGCCCGCCTGATGCACGAGGCGTTTGGCCTGCGCGCCACCCTGCTGTTCGACCTGGCGCCCGGCGAGTACCACACCAACGTGGTGCTGGCGGTGCTGGCCGGCCGCGCGGCCGTGGTCTGCCCGGCAGGGTTTACCGACCCCGCGGTGGCCGAGGCCATCGCCGGCCTCTACGCCCCGCACGCGGTGGTGTGCGATGCGGTCGAGCACGCGGCGTTCGTTGCCAACTGCATCGCCCTCTCGCCGGAGACGGTGTGGATGAGCGCGGCGGCGGGCCGGGCACTGACGCCCGAGCACAGGGCCGTGCTGGCCGATGCCGGGTTCCGGGTGGGCACGGTGGAGCTGGACGCCATCGAGGCGGCCGGCGGCTCGCTGCGCTGCTGCATTGGCGAACTGTACTGAGCGCGGCAGGAAGCTGAACGGCGCGGTATGCTGTTCAGGAAATTTCAGGGCGGATTCACCGGCTGCGCCCAGAATTGCCGCATCGATAACCGAGAATGCATGCCATGTCCTGCCGTTCTTCGCACCTGCCGACGCTGATGACCATTGCCGTGCTGGTGGCGTTGCCGGCAGTGGCTGCCGCGCAGGCCGGCCCGCAGGCGCGGGATCGCGGGCGCCCTGATCTGCGCGATCGGGACGACCTGCCCCCGCCTGCCAGCCTGTCCGATGCCGTGCGTCGGGTCGAGCGCAATACCCGCGGCGAGGTGCTGTCGGCCGAGCGCATCCAGTTCGACGGCCGCGACATGCACCGGGTCAAGGTGATCGACGACCAGGGGCGCGTGCGCGTGTTCATGCAGGAACCCGTCCGCCGCGATGCCGCGACGGCGCGGCCTGACCGCGTGCCGCGCGACGACGACGGCAACTGACCGCCCGCCGCACACCCTTCCAGCCATTCCCAATCCCCAGGAGTTGCCATGCGTATCCTGCTCGTCGAAGACGAAGCCCCACTCCGCGAGACGCTGGCCGCGCGCCTGAAGCGCGAAGGCTATGCGGTGGACGCCGCGCAGGACGGCGAAGAGGGGTTGTACATGGGGCGCGAGGTGCCGTTCGATGTCGGCATCATCGACCTCGGCCTGCCCAAGATGAGCGGCATGGAGCTGATCAAGGCCCTGCGCGACGAGGGCAAGACGTTTCCGATACTGATCCTGACCGCACGCTCCAGCTGGCAGGACAAGGTGGACGGCCTCAAGCAGGGCGCCGACGATTACCTGGTCAAACCGTTCCACGTCGAGGAACTGCTGGCGCGCATCAATGCGCTGGTGCGGCGTGCCGCCGGCTGGAGCAAACCGACCCTGGAGTGCGGCCCGGTGACCCTGGACCTGGCCGCGCAGACGGTCAGCGTCAATGGCAGCAACGTCGACCTGACCAGCTACGAGTACAAGGTGCTCGAGTACCTGATGATGCATGCCGGCGAACTGGTCTCCAAGGCCGATCTCACCGAACACATCTACCAGCAGGACTTCGACCGCGACTCCAACGTGCTGGAGGTCTTCATCGGCCGCCTGCGCAAGAAGCTGGATCCGGAGGGCACGCTCAAGCCGATCGAGACCGTGCGCGGCCGCGGCTACCGGTTCGCGATCGCGCGCACCGGCGAGTGATCGCGGCGCGTCGCCAGGCCTTGCGCCGCGCATGACGTCCCCCGTCCACCCGCCCGCCAGTGCGCCCCGTGCGCGGCGGCTGCGCATCGCCCAGCCGCGCTCGCTGCAGTCGCGTCAGCTGTGGGCGGCCAGCTTGGGTCTGGTCGCTTTCCTCGCGCTGGCTGGCTACGCGCTGGACCGCGCCTTCCAGAGCACGGCGCAAAGCGGTATGCGCGAGCGCCTGCACAGCTACGCGCTGGCCTACGCCAACAGCGACTTCGCCCGCGATGGCAGCGTGATCCCGCCGTGGGATCCGCCGGATCCGCGCTTCCGGCGCCCGGGCAGCGGGCTGTACGCCCAGATCGTGCTGCCCCAGGGCCAATGGGAATCCGAGTCGGCACAGGGGCCGAAGTTGCCGGCGGGCGTCATGCTGCCGCCCGGCCAGCAGGTGTTCGAAGGTCCGCTGCCGATGACCCGCATCGACGGTCGCCCCGGCGAGGTCTACCGCTACGGTTACGGCCTGGTCTGGGGCGGCAGTGACGAGGCAGAGGGCGGGGAGATCCCTTACACGGTCTACATCCTGGAGGACACTACCGCGCTGGGGCGCCAGGTGGCGGCCTTCCGCGCCGCGCTGTGGCGCTATCTGGGCGGGGCCGGCGTGATCCTGCTGCTGCTGCAGATGCTGGTGTTGCGCTGGAGCCTGCGCCCGCTGCGCGACGTGATTGACGAGCTCAAACGCGTGCAGGCCGGGGCCGCGGCCGGCATGAGCGAGGCGCACCCGCGCGAGTTGGAGCCGCTGACCGAAAGCATCAACGCGTTCATCCAGAGCGAGCGCGAGAACCTGGAGCGCCAGCGCAACACGCTGGCGGACCTGGCGCACAGCCTGAAGACGCCGCTGGCGGTGCTGCGCACCCGTCTCGACAGTGGCACCGGCGAGGACGAGCTGCGCGCCGAACTGGACACGCAGCTGCGGCGCATGAACGACCTGGTGAGTTACCAGTTGGCGCGCGCCGCGCGCTCTGGCCACCAGCTGTTCGCCGCGCCGGTGGCGATCGAGCCGCAGGCCGAGCAGATCGTGGTTGGCCTGGAGAAGGTCTACGCCGCCAAGGGCGTGCTGTGCGAGTTCGAGATCGCGCCGGAGGCACGGTTCTATGGCGAAGTCGGCGACCTGCAGGAGTTGCTGGGCAACCTGCTGGAAAATGCGTTCAAGTGGGCAAAATCGCGGGTGCTGCTCACCGTGGCCGAAGGCGCACAGGCGCCCGGGCGACGCCCGGGCCTGGTGATCGTGGTGGAGGACGACGGTCCCGGCATTGCCGAGGATCGCATCTCCCTGATCCTGCAGCGCGGCGTGCGTGGCGACGAGCGTGTGCAGGGCCACGGGATCGGGCTTTCGATCGTGCAGGACATCCTCAAGAGCTACCGCGGGCAGCTGCACGTCGGCCGCTCGCAGGAGCTGGGCGGGGCCCGTTTCGAAGCGGTGCTGCCCGGCGGCCTGTGACCGCCGCGCCGGTGCCGCATCACAGCAAGGGCGGGCCGTAGAACCGCTGCAAGTGCGCCGCCACCGTGGGCATGGCTGATGCGAGCAGGCGCGGCGCGCTGAAGTGGTACTCGGTGCAGACCGCGAAAAATTCCTCCGGCGCCTCCGCCGCGTATGGATCGATGGCGGTTTCGTGGCCACCATCCACCGCTTCGCAGAGGCCGTCGTAGGCGCGTTGGAAATCGGATGCCCACTGCCGCTGCCAGTCGCGCGGTAGTGGCGGTGTGCCGTCCAGCACGCCGTCCAGTGCGTCCAGTTTGTGCGCGATTTCGTGGGCCGCCACGCAGAAGCCGTCCGCAGGCGAGGCGATGTCGGCGCGCACGTCCGCCCATGACAGCACCACCGGGCCGTGCACCCAGGCCTCGCCGATCAGCTCCTCGTCGCCTTCGTGCAGCACGCCGTGCGCGTCCACGTGGCTGCGTCGCGCACGGAACGCGCCGGGATAGACCACCAGCTCGCTCCAGCCGTGCAGGCCTTCGCTGCCGAACTCCAGCAGCGGCAGGCAGCACAGCATGGCCAGGCGCAGCCGCTGCACCGCGTCCAGCCGCAGCCCGTGGACGGGGGTGATGGTCTTCTCATGCAGAAAGGTTGTGGCCAGTGCCTCCAGCCGCGCGCGGCGGGGATCGTCTAGGCCGCGCAGCCACGGCAATCCCGCGGCGGCCTGCCGGGCGAGCGTGGGGTCGAGGGATGGAGCAGCGCGCCGCCGGCGCGTGAACGGCCAGATCACGCGGGGCGTGGCCTCAGCGGAACATGCCGGGCAGGAAGCTGTGGAAGCGCGAAGGCAGGGCGCGGTTGTCGCCCGTGCTGCGGGCGGGCGGCGCCGGCGTCTGTGCCTTCGGCCTGCTGGCGGCGCGCTGCGCCCGGGCAGCGGCGATTGCGCCGTCCAGATCGGCATCTTCGAGGCGATCCGTCGGCGGCACGGCGGGCTCCGCGGGTGCCGCCGGCTCCAAGGCCTGATGGCGCAGCTCGAAGGCGCCGGCAGGACCGACGCTGCCCAGCAGGACAAGGCAGGCCAGCAGCAGATGCTTTCTGGAGTGGCGCATGAAGTCACCGGACGGGAGGGCGTGCGGGAGCGCACGGCCGCATATCCGACTATAGCAGCGAACCGGGGCTGCGGATGTTGCAACGCAGCAGGCAACCCGCGCGCCGGGTCTGCACACTGGCGGCATGACCGAACTAGCCTTATCGCCTGCCCCCGCTCCCGCCATCACCGCTGCCGCGCTGCGCCGCGCCCTGATCGCCGGCGCGCGCCGGGTCATTGCCGCGCGTGACGAGTTGAACCGCATCAACGTGTTCCCGGTGCCGGATGGCGACACCGGCAGCAACCTGGCCTCCACGCTCGCCAGCGTGCTGCACGGCGCGCTGAGCCGGCGCAGCGTGCACACCGGCGAGTTGCTCGTGCGGGTGGGCAACGACGCCATCGACGGCGCCCGCGGCAATTCGGGGGCGATCATGGCGCAGTTTCTGGTCGGCCTCGGCGAGCAGGCACGGGCGTTGCCGCAGCTCGATGCCGCCGCGCTGGCGGCGGCCGTGCGGCGCGGCGCGGACAGCGCCCGGGCGGCGCTGGCCCATCCGGTGGAGGGCACCATCCTCAGCGTGATCGCCGCGTTCGCCGACGCGCTGGACGAGCGCGCACGCCGCCACGGTGCCGCCCCCTGGCAGGCGTTCGCCGATGCCCTGCAGCGGGCCCGCACCGCGCTGGCGGACACGCCCCGGCAGATGCCGCTGCTGCAGAAGGCTGGCGTGGTGGATGCCGGTGCGCGCGGCTTCGTCGACTGGCTGGAAGGCATCGCTGCTTACGCGGAGGGCGGGCCGCGCGCGCTGCGCCTGCGCGCCGCCACCGCCGCCGGTGCCGACGAAGCGCTGGAGGCCCCCCACCTGCACCAGGACGTGGACCCGCGCTTCCGCTACTGCACCGAATGTCTGCTGGTGGGCGAGCGCATCGACCGCGTCGCCCTGCGGGCAGCCCTGGAGGCCGCCGGCATCGATTCGCTGGTGGTGGCCGGCAGTGACAGCCGGGTGCGCGTGCATGGCCACGTCGGCCAGCCGCAGGTCCTGTTCGACGCCTGTGCCGCGTTCGGGCGCGTGGAGGCGATGAAGGCCGACGACATGGTGCTGCAGCAGCGCAGCGTGGAGTCGCCGGCGACGGTGGCGGTGGTCACCGACAGCGCGGCCGACCTGCCGCCCGCGTTGGCGGATCGGTTTGGCATCCATGTGGTGCCGGTGCGGGTCAGTCTGGACGGCCGCGATTACCTCGACCGCCTCGGCCTGACCGCGGCCGAGTTCTACCGCCGTATGGCCGACTCCGCGCGCCTGCCGCAGACCAGCCAGCCGCCGCCCGGGGACTTCCGGCGCGTGTTCGAGCACGTGCTGGCGCACCAGCCGGCAGGCGTCTACGTGGGCGTGTCGCGGCCGCTGTCGGGTACGCTGCAGTCGGGCGAAACCGCGGCACGCGGCCAGCGCGCGACGATGCACTGCCTCGACAGCGGCCACGTCAGCGCCGGCCAGGCGTTGCTGGCCTGGCGTGCGGCGGAACTCGCCGCGGCCGGCGCCGACGCCGCGGCCATCGCCGCCGAACTGGAACGCCTGCGCCCGCAGACGCAGACCTGGGCGATGGCGCGCGATATCCGCCATGCCGTGCGCGGTGGCCGCATTCCGCGCTGGGCCGGCCCGCTGGTGCGCTGGACCGGGCTGATCCCGATCGCGCGGGTCAGTCCGCAGGGCCTGCTGAAAGTGGCGGGTGGCCTGCTGGCCCGCCGCGCCGCGCCTGAGGCCTTCGCCCGCCATGTTGCCCGGCGGGTGCCGGCGGGGACGCGCTGGCGGCTGATCGTCGGCCACGCCGATGCGCTGGCGGACGGCGAGCGCCTGCTGGCGGCGCTGCGCCAGCGGTTGTCGATCGACGAAGCGCACTTGGTCGAAGTGGGGCCCGCCGTCGGTGCGCATGCCGGCCAGGGCACCCTCGTGGTCGGGCTGCAGCCCGCGCCCTGACGGGCGTCGGGCGTGCGGCCGGCGCGGCCGGCTGCGTATCATCCGCGCATGTCGATCACTTTTGCCGCCGCGTCCGTCCTGCTGGCCGCCTACCTGCTGGGTTCGCTGTCCGGCAGCCTGCTGCTGGGGCGCCTGCGCGGGGTGGACATCCGCCATCACGGCAGCGGCAACGCGGGCGGCACCAACGCCTTCCGCACCCAGGGTTGGCGCTTTGCGCTGGGCGTGGTGATCGTGGATATCGGCAAGGGCGCACTCGCGGCGTGGCTGGCGCTGCGGCTGGCGCCGACGTGGGCCTACGCCGCCGCCGCGCTGGCGGTGGTGGGCCACGTGTGGCCGCTCTGGCACGGCTTCCGTGGCGGCAAGGGGGCGGCCACCGCAGTCGGTGCGCTGCTGGTGCTGTGGCCTTCCGCGCTGCTGCCGCTGCTGTCGGTGTGGGTGCTGGTGCTGGTCGTCACCGGTTACGTCGGCCTGTCCACCGTGCTGGCCGCAGCCAGCCTGCCGGCCTGGGCCGCGTGGGAGGGGGGCGACCCCGCGCGTCTGGCGTTCGCGCTGGGCATCGCCCTGTTCCTGGCGTTCACCCATCGCACCAACCTGCAGCGCCTGCGCCGCGGCACCGAGTCGCGTTTCGAGCGCGTGCGCCTGTTCCACCGCTGGCGCGCCCGCGCATGAGCGACGCCGCCGGCGAGCGCGCCCTGCTGCTGCGGCTGGCCGAGCGCCCGGTCAGTGGCGATGTGCTCGCCGCCGAGCTGGGCCTGACCCGCGCCGCCGTGTGGAAGCGGATCGAGGCGCTGCGCGAGGCCGGCGTGGCGATCGATGCCGCGCCCGGGCGCGGCTACCAGCTGGCGCAGCCGCTGGACCTGCTGGAGGCCGATGCGATCCGGACGGCGCTGCCTGCGGACGTGCGGGCCGATCTCGCTGGCCTGGACGTCGCGTGGTCGCTGGCCTCCACCAACAGCACCCTGCTGCGCGACGAAGCCCCCGCGCGCGGCTGCGCGGTGCTGCTGGCCGAGCGCCAGACCGGCGGCCGCGGACGCCGCGGGCGCAGCTGGGCGTCGCCGCTGGCGGCGCACGTGTATCTGTCGCTGGTGCGCTGCTTCCAAGGCGGGCTGGCGCGGCTGGGCGGCCTCAGCCTGGTCGCCGGCATCGCCGCGGCGGAGGCGCTGCAGGCGCTGGGCGTTGCCGAGGTGCGGCTGAAATGGCCGAACGACCTGGTCGTCGCCGATGCCGCCGGCCTGCGCAAGCTGGGCGGACTGCTGGTCGAAGGCGGTGGCGAGGCAGGCGGCACCGCGCGCGCGGTGATCGGATTGGGCCTCAACGTGCGCATGCCATCGGCGGTGGCCGCGGGGATCGACCAGCCCTGGACCGACCTGGCCACGCTGCGCACGCCAGCGCCGCCGCGCAACGCGGTCGTGGCGATGTTGCTGGCCCATCTGCTGCCGGCACTCCGCCTGTTTGATGCCCAGGGGCTGGGGCCGTTCCTGCCGCGTTACGCCGCGTTGGATGCGTTGGCCGGCCGCCGCATCCGTGTACACGAGGCTGGCGGCGCGTTCGACGCGGTGGCGCTGGGCCTGGCCGATGACGGTGCCTTGCGCCTGCGTGACGCCAACGGCGGCGAGTGCCGCGTGCATGCCGGCGACGTGAGCGTGCGCGCATGAACACGTGGCTTTTCGATCTCGGCAATACCCGCCTGAAATGCGCGCCACTGCGCCCCGACGGCGGTCTGGGCGAGGTGCGCGCCATTGCGCACGACGATGCGGGCGCATGGCTTGACGCCCTGCCCACGGGCGACGTGGCCTGCCTGGCCAGCGTGGCGCCGGAGGCACGACGCGTCGCGTTGCTCGATGCCCTGTGTGGGCGCTTCACGCGGCTGCACCGGGTCTCCACCGAGCCGGCGCTGGGGCCGCTGCGGATCGCCTATGCGGTGCCGGCGCGGTTGGGGGTGGATCGCTTCCTGGCGATGCTCGGCGCCTGCGAGGGCCGTGCCGTGCTGGTGGTCGGCGTGGGCACGGCGCTGACGGTGGACCTGGTGGATGCGGGCGGCCGCCACCGCGGCGGTCGCATCGCGCCCTCGCCGCAGCTGATGCGCGAAGCCCTGCATGCGCGCGCCGCGCAGTTGCCTGAAGCCGGCGGCGTCTACGCCGAGTTCGCCAACGACACCGATGCCGCGCTGGCGTCCGGCTGCGAGGGTGCCGCGGTGGCGCTGGTGGAGCGCAGCCTGCAGGCCGTGCAGGCGTTGCTGGGCACGGCGCCGGTGGTGCACCTGCACGGCGGCGGTGCGCCGGCGCTGCGCCCGCACCTGCCCGACCACCGCTGGGTGCCCGATGCGGTGCTGCGCGGGCTTGCGCGCTGGTGCGCGCTGCGGATCGCATAAACTCGCCGCATGCTGCTGCGCGCCGCCATCGTGATGCTGTTGATGCTCAATCTGGGCGCCGCCGGCTGGTGGCTGTTCCAGCCGCCGGCGCGTGCCGCGGCCACCGACGAGGGGACGCCCACCCTGCGCTTGCTGGGGGAGCGCGATGCCGTGGCGGCTCCTGCGAGCGTTGCCTCCGTTCCCATGCAGCCTGCGCCTGCAACCGACATGCCCCCTGCGCCGGCAGTGCCGGCCGAGCCTGTGCCGGCCCCGACCCCCACCGACGCCCCCCTGGTCTGCTTGCGTTTCGGCCCCTTTGCCGATGCCGCGGCACGCGCCCGCGCCGCCGATGCGCTGGTCGGCCTGGGCGCCACCGCCGTGTTGCCGCGCGATCTGCCGGGCCGCGCATCGCGCGGCTGGAAGGTCTTTCTGCCGGCGCAGCCCTCGCGCGAGGCGGCGCAGGCGCTGGTGAAGCAGCTGGAAGCCGCCGGCGTGCGTGACCTGTTCGTGATGGCGCAGGGCGAGGCTGCCAACAGCATCGCGTTGGGCCGCTTCAGCACCGAGGCCGGCGCCCGCCGCCGCCAGGCGGAGCTGCAGGCGAAGGGCGTGCAGGCCAGCGCCGAGCCGGTGGGCGGCACGCCTGCACAGGCCTGGCTGGACGCCCGCCTGCCGGCCGCGGTTGACTCCGCCGCGCTCGCCCGCATTGCGCCGTCCCGCCCGGTGGATTGCGCCAACCCGCGCTGAAGCCGGCCCCGGTGAGGCTGGTAGAATCCATGCAATCGCCGCTTTAGCTCAGTTGGTAGAGCAGCTGCCTTGTAAACAGCAGGTCGTCCGTTCGATTCGGACAAGCGGCACCACCTTCCCGTCGGCGCAGTCGCCGCCCCATCGCCTACAGGACGTCCCATGACCAGAAGCTATCCGCCCGTCTCCGTGTTCGGCGTTCCCACCGACATCGGCGCCTCCCGGCGCGGCGCCTCGATGGGGCCCGAGGCGCTGCGCGTGGCTGGGCTGGTGGAGGCGATTGCCGCGCGCGGCCTGGAGGTTCGCGACGTTGGCGATGTGGCCGGTCCGCGCAACCCGGTCAGCCCGCCGGTGGACGGCTACCGCCATCTCGAGGAGGTGGCGGCGTGGAACCGTGCTGTCTTTGACGCCAGCATCCGCGAACTGCGCGCCGGCCGCATGCCCATCCTGCTGGGTGGCGACCATTGCCTGGGCATCGGTTCGATTGCCGCGGTCGCGGCGCATTGCCGCGACACCGGCAAGAAGCTGCGCGTGCTGTGGCTGGACGCGCACGCCGACTTCAACACCCGCGAGATCACGCCCAGCGGCAACATCCACGGCATGCCGGTGGCCTGCCTGTGCGGGCTGGGCCCCGATGTGCTGACCCGGCTGGGTGGTGCGTCGCCGGCGATCACGCCGGACCAGGTGCGCCAGATCGGCATCCGCTCGGTCGATCCGGGCGAGAAACGGCTGGTGAAGGAATACGGGCTCGACATCTACGACATGCGCTACATCGACGAAGTCGGCATGCGCCGCGCGATGGAGGAGGCGCTGGAAGGTGTGGACGCGGACACCCATCTGCACGTCAGCTTCGACGTGGACATGCTGGACCCGTCCATTGCGCCCGGCACCGGCACCCGCGTACCCGGCGGCGTGAACTACCGCGAGGCGCAGCTGATCATGGAGATGGTGGCCGACACCGGCCGCCTGGGCTCGCTGGACCTGGTGGAAGTGAACCCGGCGCTGGATCGCCGCAATGCCACCGCAAAGCTGGCGGTGGATCTGGTGGAAAGCCTGTTCGGCAAGTCCACCCTGATGCGCGACTGATCAGGCCGCCGCGTCGCCCAGCCAGTCGCGCGGGCGCAGGTAGTCGGCCAGCCGCGCCTCGGGGCTGCCGGCCTCGGGCACATAGCCGTATTCCCAGCGCACCAGCGGCGGCAGGCTCATCAGGATCGACTCGGTGCGGCCGCCGCTTTGCAGCCCGAACAGGGTGCCGCGGTCGTAGACCAGGTTGAATTCGACGTAGCGGCCGCGCCGGTAGAGCTGGAACTGGCGTTCGCGCTCGCCGTAGGGGGTGTCCTTACGGCGGGCGACGATCGGCAGGTAGGCGTCGAGGAACCCATCGCCGACCGCGCGCAGATAGGCAAAATCGCGCGCGAAGTCTTCGCCTAAGTCGTCGAAGAACAGGCCGCCGACGCCGCGCGTCTCGCCACGGTGCTTGAGGAAGAAATACTCGTCGCACCAGCGCTTGTGGGCCTCGTAGCGGCTCTGGCCGCCGAATGGCTCGCACAGTGCGCGGGCAGTGCGATGCCAGTGCAGCACGTCCTCGTCGAAGGGATAGAACGGCGTCAGGTCGAAGCCGCCGCCGAACCACCACGCCACCGTTTCGCCGTCGCGCTCGGCGCGGAAGTGGCGCACGTTGGCATGGGTGGTCGGTACGAACGGATTGCGTGGATGAAGCACCAGCGACACACCGATCGCCCGCCAGGAGGCGCCCGCCAGTTCCGGCCGGTGCGCCGTGGCCGATGGCGGCAGGCGGTCGCCCGACACGTCGGAAAAGCCAATCCCGGCCTGCTCGAACACCGCACCATCGCGCAGCACGCGGGTACGCCCGCCGCCACGGATCGGGCTGCTGGCGGGGTCTTTCTCCCATGTGTCCTGGTGGAAGCGTGCGCTGCCGTCGGCGCCTTCGATGGCGGCGCAGATGCGGTCCTGCAGGCCGGTGAGGTAGTCGCGGACAGTGTCGAGGCTGGGGATGCGGTCGGTCATGGGCGCATTGTAGGCGCAGCCCGGCTCAGCCCCAGGCCAGCAGCGCGATAGCGGCCAGCGCCAGCAGCAGGCCAAGCGCGTTGATGCGCCCCAGCCGTTCCTTGAACACCGCCACGCCGACCAGCGTGCCCAGCACCACCACGCCGAGGTTCATGCTGGCGAACACCAGCGCAGGGTTGTCGGGCAGCGCGCGATGCGCGTGCAGGTAGAACAGGATGTTGGCGAAGTTGCAGGCGCCCAGCAGCAGCCCGCCCAGCGCGCTGCGCAGGGTGAAGCGCGCGCCCCGCGCACGTTGCATGGCAAAGCCCACTGCAAGGGCGAGCGCGAACACCGCCAGCAGCGCGCTGCCCAGCGGCAGCCCGGTCGCTGCGACGCGCTTGAACAGCACGTCGATCAGGCCGAAGCCGGCAAACACTGCGAGCGGCCAGCCCCAGCCCGTCGCCGCGGCATCGACGGCAGCGGTGCGATCGCCGCGCCACACCATCGCGGCCAGCGCCAGCAGGCCCAGCGCACATCCCAACAGCTGCATGTCGCTGGCGGGCTGGCCGAACAGGGTGAACGCCGCCAGCAGCGGGATCAGCAGCGACAGCCGTTGCGCCGCGTCGCTGCGCACGATGCCGGCGTGTCGCACCGAGGCGGCCAGCGCGAGGAAGATGGTGGGCAGCAGCAGGCCCAGCGCGCCCAGCGTCACCCACGTGGCCGCACCGGCGGCCTGCAGCGGTGCCAGCGGCGGTCGCAGGACGACCAGCGTCAGCGCCAGCGTGGCCACGTAGTTCCAGGCGATCGCCTGGCCGACGTCGATGCCGCGGCGGCGGGCGAGTTTCAGCAGCACTGATACCAGCACGCTGCACAGGGCCGCCAGCAAGACCTGGGTCATGGCGATGTGCAGGCGGTCACGGCCGGCGTGGCCGCCGGGCGCGGCATGGCGGGACAAAGGCGGTCACCGCGGCATCCAGCAGCGCCGATGGACGCGGGTAGGGGGCGACGGCCACCCGGACGAACCCGGCTGCACGGGCAGCCTCGGCCATGCGTGCGCTGGTGGCGACCACGGCGCAGTGCCGCAGCGCCGCAGCGTCCACCTGGCATAGCAGCGCCGCCAGCGCCTCGCTGCTGCTGGCGATAAGCAGCACGCGCCGGGGCGCATGCAGCGCGGCGGCCAGCGCTGCATGCTGGCGTGCCGTCAATGCCACTTCGCGGCGGGCGTACACATGGGCGCGCAGCACCTGCGCGCCGCGTGCGGTCAGCGTGGGTGCAAGCAGGTCGCGGCCGCCGGGTGCGGTGATCAGGCCGATGCGCATCCCGCGCACGTCGGACAGCGCCGGCAGGTCCAGAAGCCCATCACTGTCCATTCGGTTGGGTGCGATTGCGGTGATGCCCGCCCGCGCCAACGCCCGCCGGGTACCTGCGCCCACCGCCAGCCAGACCTGGCCGCGTCGCGCCCGCAGCGGTGCCAGCCTGGCTGCCGCGCGCACCGCATTGGGGCTGGTGAACACGATGCGCTCGGCGTCCAGGGCGGCGGCCAGCGTGGTGCGCGTCCGCGCATCGTCCAGCGGCACGATCGCGATTGGCGAAGCCGCCAGCACCCGCGCGCCGCGCCGCCGCGCCGCCGTTCGCAGGCTGCCGTGCTGGCCGCGGGGCCGCAGCGACAGGACGGTCCAGTGGTGCAGCGGCAGGGCGGGAGCGACAGTGCACGGCATGCATACAGCTTGGCATGGTGGCACCGCCTGCGTCAGGCTGTCGGCATGGATCGAATC
The DNA here is from genome assembly GCF_046293095.1 of Thermomonas sp. Classification (GTDB taxonomy): domain Bacteria; phylum Pseudomonadota; class Gammaproteobacteria; order Xanthomonadales; family Xanthomonadaceae; genus Thermomonas. The sequence goes on along the minus strand of NZ_JBKBPN010000004.1, from coordinate 69,360 downwards.
ACTTCCCACGAACAGGGCCTGGCGGCGTTGGCCTCCCATTTCGCCGGCATGCCGCCGGTCGCCGCGCTGCAGGTGCAGGTGGACGCCTGGCGCGAGGGGTGTTTGCGCCTGCGTGCGCCGCTGGCGGCCAATGTCAACGACAAGGGCTGCGCATTCGGCGGCAGCCTGTCCTCGCTGATGACCATCGCGGCCTGGGGCCTGGTGGCGCTGGAGCTTGAAAGTGCCGGCGTCCACGCCGACGTGTTCGTGGCGGACAGCCGCGTGCGCTTCCTCAAGCCGGTGTTCGAGGATCTGGTGGTCGAGGCCACGTTTGACGATGCCGCCGAGCACGCCGCGCTGCTGGACGTGCTGCGCCGGCAGGGGCGCGTCAGCATCCGCCTGCAGGCCCGCACGGTGCTGGCCGACGGCGCGGTGGCCGCCACCTATGCCGGGCGCTACGTGGCGATTGCCAGGTCCTGACCCGGAAGCGGTTAGGATGCCGCCATCCCTTCGTCTTCCGAGATGCCCCATGTCCCGATGGCTGACGCGCTGCCTGCTGCTGTGCTGCCTGCTGCTGCTGGCGGGTTGTCCCAAGTCGGCCAGCAAAGGCAGCGCACTGGACGAGGCCCAGTACGGCTATTCGGCGGCGATCCGCTGGGGCGACTTCGAGGGCGCCTGGAATCTGGTCGACCCCGAGGTGCGCCGGGCGCATCCGCTGACAGACATCGACTTTTCCCGCTACAAGCAGGTGCAGATTTCGTCGTATCGCGATGTTGGCGCGAGCGTCCTCGGCAATGGCGACGTGGTGCGCGACATCGAGATCGGGGTCATCAATCGCAATACCCTGGCCGAGCGCACGGTGCGCTATCGCGAGCGCTGGCGTTACGACCCGCAGGCGCGCAGCTGGTGGTTGGTCAGCGGCCTGCCTGACCTGTGGGGCGAGTGAGCCGGAGCGGGCTGCGGCCTGCCGCCGCGCCCAACGGCGTCGCAGCCTCTACAATGGGCGGTCCCTTTCCACAGGTTGTTGTCCGTGAGCTTTGCTGAACTGGTCGCTTTTGCCGGCCGCCATGCCCTGCTTTCCCTGGCCCTGGTCGGGCTGACGGTGGCGATCGTCGCCAACGAAATCGCGTCCTTGCTCAGCGGCGTGCGCCGGATCGGCCCGGCCCAGCTGACCGGCCTGATCAACCGTGATAACGCACTGGTGGTGGATCTGCGTCCGCCGGGTGAGTTCGAAAAGGGCCATATCGCCGGCTCGAAGAACGTCCAGACCAGCCAGTTCGATCCCGAGAACAAGCAGCTGGCTGCCGCCAAGACGCTGCCGGTGGTGCTGGTGTGCCGGGTCGGCCAGACGGCCAGCGGCGCTGCCAAGCGCCTGCGCAAGGCAGGGTTTACCCAGGTCAGCGTGCTTGACGGGGGTATCCAGGCCTGGATGGCCGCCGACCTGCCGCTGGTCAAGGGCCGCTGAGCCGACCACGCCAGGGCGCGGCTTGCATTCCCTGCGGGCCCACCCCATGTCGCACAGGTCGCTCCGCGATCGGTGCGATAATCCGCACTTCTTCCTCTTTTCGTTGCAGTCGAGAATCCCATGTCCGATGAAACCCTGAACGGCGCCGCCGCGCCCGCCGATGCCCAGCAAGGCCCGACCTTCACTGTCGAAAAGCTGTATGTGAAGGACGTGTCCTTCGAAGCTCCGAACGCGCCGCAGGTGTTCAACGAGCAGGGCCAGCCGGATCTCCAGATGAAGCTGAACCAGAAAGTGCAGCGCCTGGCCGAGAACGCGTTCGAGGTCAGCCTGGGCATCACCCTGACCTGCACCCTGAACGGCAAGACCGCCTACCTGGCCGAAGTCGAGCAGGCCGGCGTGTTCGGCCTCGGCGGCATGGACGAGCAGCTGCTGGACGCCATGCTGGGCATCCAGTGCCCGAGCATCCTGTATCCCTACGCCTCGGCTGCGATCGGCCAGCTGATCACCGCCGGTGGCTTCCCGCCGTTCCCGATGCAGCCGATCAACTTCGACGGCCTGTATGCCGAGACCCTGCGCCAGCGCGCTGCCCAGCTGGGCCAGGGCGACTCGCTGGCCGACGCCGAAACCGCCGGCAACGCCTGAACGGCGACGCATGACGGCGTCTGACAAGCCGAAGGTCGCCGTCCTCGGCGCGGGCTCCTGGGGCACCGCGCTGGCTGCGCTGATCGCGCGGCACGGCCACCCCACGGTGCTGTGGGGCCGCGATCCGTCGGTGGCATCCGCCATCGATGGCCGCCACGAGAACCCACGCTATCTGCCGGGCATCGCCCTGCCGGCGGCGCTGCGCGCGACCACGTCGCTGCCGGACGCACTGGCCAATGCCGGTCTGGTGCTGGTGGTGGTGCCGTCGCACGCGTTCGCGGAGACCCTGCGCGCGCTGGCGCCGCTGCGGCCGGCGGGTGCGGGCGTGGCGTGGGCCACCAAGGGCTTCGAGCCGGGCAGCGGCCGCTTCCTCCACGAAGTCGCCGGCGACATTCTGGATGACAGCGGGGCGGGCGACGGCGTGCCGCTGGCGGTGGTCACCGGCCCCTCGTTCGCCAAGGAAGTGGCGGAAGGCCTGCCCACCGCGCTGACCGTCCATTCGGATGATGCCGATTTCTGTCGGCGGGTCGCCGATGTGCTGCACGGCCCCGCGTTCCGCGCCTACACCGGCAACGACATGCGCGGTGCCGAACTGGGCGGCGCGATGAAGAACGTGCTGGCGGTGGCCACCGGCGTTGCCGACGGTATGGGGCTGGGCCTGAATGCGCGCGCTGGCCTGATCACCCGCGGCCTGAACGAGATGCTGCGCCTCAACATCGCCCTGGGCGGTCGGCCGGAGACCCTGATGGGCCTGGCCGGGCTGGGCGACCTGGTGCTGACCTGCACCGGCGACCTGTCGCGCAACCGCCGGCTGGGCCTGGCGCTGGGCCGGGGTGCATCGATCGCCGACGCGGTGCGCGAGATCGGCCAGGTGGTGGAGTCGTTGCAGACCGCCGAGGAAGTGATGCGGTTGGCCGAAGCGCACGGCATCGAGCTGCCGATCGCCGAGGGTGTGCGCGACGTGCTGCAGGGCACGGTCACGCCGGCCGAAGGCCTGGCCCGGCTGATGGCCCGCGAGCGCAAGGCCGAATACCCGCAATCGCTGTTCTGCTGAGCTGGCGCGCGCTGGCGGTCGCGTACTTTGGCCCTTCGTGGCCGACGGGAACCCTTGCGTTGTCCGCAGATTGCTTAGCGGCGCGTTGCAAAAGAAAACGCCCGGCTTGCGCCGGGCGTTTTTGTTGTCACGGGCAAGCGTGGCTTACCAGGTGAAGCGCGGACCCACGAACCACTGGGTGTCGCCGCCCTGGATCAGGCGCACGTCGGCGTTGATGCCCCAGTTCTGGTTGAACATCACGTTGGTGCCCAGGCGACCATAGGCCTCGCCACTGGTCTTGTTGGTGTCCATGTAGCCGACCTTGGCATAGCCCTCGACGTTCGGCATCAGCAGGCTGCGCACGCCGGTTTCGACACTGTAGCCTTCGGCCTTCGGGCCGCCGTGCTTGGCCTTGATCACGTCATAGCCGATGTCGGCCACGAAGTCCGTGTTCTTGCCGATGGCGGTGTTGTAGCCGCCGCCGATGCGCGACTGCTCGAAGCCGGCGCTGGAGTGCTTGATGTCCTGGTTGCCGTAGTCGGCGAACAGGTGGAAGTTCGGGTGCACGGCGACGGAGCCGCCGAGGCTCCAACCGTCGGCATCCGGGCCGTCGGTGTTGGTGGCGACGTAGCCGCCCTTCACCGAGTTGTAGGAGATGCCGTCGGCCGCGGAGGCGGCGAAGGGCAGGGTGGCAGCCAGGGCAATGGCAATGACGAGACGCTTCATGAGGTGGACCTCCATGTTGTTGTTGTGTGCCCCGCCGGACGGGCGGGACGGGGCCATTGTTGGCGCCGGGCTGCAACATGGGCTGAATACAGTACGAGTCGGTACAGGAATCATTCGGGTTGGCTGGCGTACAACCGCGCGCCCTACTGGCCGCCGGCGAAGCCCGCCTGCCGCCAGGCTTCGAACACCATCACCGCCACCGCGTTCGACAGGTTGAGGCTGCGGTTGCCGGGGCGCATCGGCAGGCGCAGGCGCTGCGCCTGGGGGATCGCGTCCAGCACGTCGCCGGGCAGGCCGGCGGTTTCGCTGCCGAACAGGAACACGTCGTCCTCGCGGTAGGCGGGCGCGTCGTAGCGCACGCACCCGCGCGTGGACAGGGCGAACACCCGCGCCGGTGCGCCGATCTCGGCGGCGATCGCGGCCAGCGCAGCGTCCAGGTCGTCGTGCACGTGCATCCGCGCGACCTCGTGGTAGTCCAGCCCGGCACGCTTCAGCTGCCGATCGTCCAGGTCGAAGCCCAGTGGACGCACCAGGTGCAGCTGCGCGCCGGTATTGGCACACAGGCGAATGACGTTGCCGGTGTTCGGGGGAATTTCGGGGCGATGCAGGATGACGTGCGGCATGCCGCCATTCTAGGCGGCATGCCGCGGCACCCGGTCACCAGGGCAGCGTGCGTCCCTGCCAGTCGAAGAAGCGCCCGGTCTGCGCGGGGGTGGTGGCGTCGAACAGGCGCAGCATGCCCGCCACCACCGTATCCACCGGATCGGGGGCCTGCGGGCCCCCCATGTCGGTCTGCACCCAGCCCGGATGCAGCGCCAGCACCACGATGCCCCGCGGTGCGAGCGCCTGGGCCAGCTGCGCGGTGGCCATGTTCTGTGCGGCCTTGCTGATGGCATAGCCGGGCGTGCCGAAGCGGGTGACGCTGGCGATCGAGCCCAGCTGCGAGCTGAGATTGGCGATGACGGGGCTGTGCTGCCCGTCGCCGTCGCGCAGCAGCGGCGCCAATACCTGCACGAGCAGCAGTGGGCCCACGGCATTGGTGCTCAGGCTGTCTTCCAGCAGGGCCTGTTGCAGGTGGCCGAAGCGTTCCCCGCTGTGCAGCACGCCGGCATTGTTCACCAGCAGATCCAACCGGCCGTTTTCGCCCAGCACCAGCGGCAGCTCGCGTGCCAGTTCGGCCCGCGATGTCTCGCGGGCCACATCCAGCGGCAGCACATGCAGCCGCCCGGGATGGGCGGCCCCCAGTGCGGTCAGCGCGGTGGCTTTGCCGGGGTGGCGGCAGGTCGCCACGACGTGGTCGCCGCGGGCCAGCAGCTGGCGGACGAATTCGAGGCCAAGGCCGCGATTGGCGCCGGTGACAAGGGCGGTGCGGACCATGCGACTCGCTCCGGGTGGCTTTTGGCCTAGTGTACCGGTCCCGTGGCGCCGCTATGATCCTCGTTCGCTGTTACGCCTCGAGGAGTTGCCGATGTCCGTGTTCCGTCCCGCTGCGCTTGCGCTTGCGCTGGCCACCACCCTGTCCGCTGGCGCCTACATGCCGTCTGCGCTCGCCGCCAATGCACCGGCCGTCGACATCCCCTACGAGACCTTCACCCTGCCCAACGGCCTGCGCGTGGTGGTGCACACCGACCGCAAGGCGCCGATCGTCGCGGTCAACGTCTGGTACCACGTGGGCAGCAAGGACGAGCCGGCCGGCCGCACGGGCTTTGCGCACCTGTTCGAGCATCTGATGTTCAACGGCAGCGAGAACGCGCCGGGCGAGTTCTTCACCCCGTTCAAGGCCATCGGCGCCACCAACCAGAACGGCACCACCAATTCCGACCGCACCAACTACTTCGAGAACGTGCCGACCACCGCGCTGGATACCGCGCTGTGGATGGAGTCCGACCGCATGGGCCACCTGCTCGGCGCGATCGACCAGAAGACCCTGGACGAGCAGCGCGGCGTGGTCCAGAACGAGAAGCGCCAGGGCGAAAACCAGCCCTACGGCCAGGTCTGGGATGAGCTCGGCAAGATCATGTATCCGAAGGGCCACCCGTATCACCACAGCACCATCGGCTCGATGAACGACCTCAACGCGGCCTCGCTGGAGGACGTGAAGACCTGGTTCCGCACCTGGTACGGGCCCAACAACGCCGTGCTGGTGTTGGCCGGCGACATCGACCTTGCCACCGCGAAGGAGAAGGTGGCCAAGTACTTCGGCGACATTCCGGCCGGCCCGACCATGGCGCAGCCGAAGGTGGACGTGGCGGCGCACAAGGCCGACTCCCGCTCCGAGATGACCGACCAGGTGCCGCAGTCGCGCATCTATCGCGTCTGGAACGTGGCCGAGTACGGCCAGCCCGATCTCGATCGCCTGCAGTTGTTCGCCCGGATCCTGGGTGGCGGCAAGTCGTCGCGCCTGGACCGCCGCCTGGTGCACCAGGACAAGCTGGTGGACAACGTCAGCGCCGGCGCCTACGGCTCGCAGCTGGGCAGCACCTTCCTGATCACCGCCACGGTGAAGCAGGGCATGGATGCGGCCAAGGTGGAGGCCGCCATCGACGAGGAACTGAAGAAGCTGCTGGCCGAAGGGCCGACGGCCGACGAAGTGGAGCGCAACCGCACGGCCATCCAGGCTGGCTGGATCCGCGGCGTGGAGCGTATCGGCGGCTTCGGCGGCAAGGCCGACGCGCTGGCCGAATGCACGGTGTTCACGGGGGACCCGGGCTGCTTCCGCGCCAGCCTCAAGACCCTGGCCGAGGCCACCCCGGAGGCGCTGCGCGCCACCGGCAATGCCTGGCTGGGCGCGGGCAAGGGCAGCCATACCCTGGTGGTGAACCCGGGCAAGCGCGTTCCCATCGCGGAGGAGCCGGCGGAAACGCCCACGCCGTTCAAGATCCCGAAGGCGGACCCCAGGTTCAAGACGCTCGCAAGCACGGTGGACCGCAAGGCCGGCGTGCCGATGCCGTCCAGCTTCCCCGACCTGAAGTTCCCGCAGCAGCAGCACGCCACCCTCAGCAACGGCACCAAAGTGGTGCTGGCTGAACGCCACGACGTCCCGGTGGTGCAGATGAGCTACGAGTTCCGCGGCGGCTATTCGGCCGATCCGGCCGGCAAGCCCGGTGTGGCCAGCTTCACCATGGGCCTGCTGGACGAGGGCGCGGGCGAGCTGGATGCGCTGGCCTTCGCCGACCGCGTGCAGTCGCTGGGTGCCAACATCGGCGCCAGCGCCGGGTTGGACAGCAGCAGCGCCTACCTGTCCGCGCTGAAGCAGAACCTGGAGTCCTCGGTGACCCTGTTTGCCGACATGCTGCGCAAGCCGCGCTTCGAGCAGGCCGATATCGACCGGGTGAAGGGTCAGTGGATCGCCGGCATCAAACAGGAAAAGGCCAACCCGAATGGCATCGTCCAGCGCGTGGTGCCGGGCCTGGTGTTCGGCGCCGGCCATCCGTACGCCGCCCCGCGCACGGGCAGCGGCACCGAGGCCGCCATTGCCGGCCTGACCCGCGTCGACCTGCAGGCCTATCACGCCAATGCCCTGCGCCCGCAGGACGCCACCCTGGTGGTGGTGGGTGATACCACGCTGGCGGAGATCATGCCGGTGCTGGAGAAGCACTTCGGCGACTGGAAGGCCGCCGGCAAGGCCAATGGCACCGCCGCCATCGCGCCGGTCGCCGCGGCCCGCAAGCCGCGCGTGTTCCTGGTCGACCAGCCGGGCGCCGTGCAGGCCAACATCGTCGCCGCGCAGACCCTGCCGTCCAGCGCGGACCCGATGTCGGTGCAGTACGACATGGCCAACATGGTGATCGGCGGCGACTTCACCGCCCGCCTCAACATGAACCTCCGCGAGGATAAGCATTGGTCCTACGGCGCCCGCAGCGGCGCCGGCGGGGCGGTCGGCCCGCGCCTGTGGACCGCCTCGGCGCCGGTGCAGATCGACAAGACCGGCGAGGCAATGGCGGAAATGCACCGCGAGATCGCCGACTTCGCGACCGGCAAGGCGCCGGCGACGGCCGAGGAAGTGGAAGGCATGGAGAAGGTGCTGACCCTGACCCTGCCGGGTGCCTACGAGACGGCGGCGTCGGTGATGAGCACCATCGCCAGCAACGTTCTCTACAACCGTCCGGACGACTACGTGTTCAAGCGCAAGGCGGAGATCGAGGCAATGACGCCGGCGCAGGTGAACGCCGCGGCCAAGGCGCTGGATCCGAACGGCCTGACCTGGCTGGTGGTGGGCGATCTGTCCAAGACCGAGGCCCCGGTGCGCGCGCTGAACCTGGGCGAGGTCACCGTGATCGACGCCGACGGCAAGCCGGTGGCGAAGAAGTAAGCCACGGCCGGTCGCCGCGTCCAGCGCGCGCGGCGACCCCACCGCTTTTGCACGATTCAGACGCACCGGGCCACAATCCGGTGCGTCTTCGTTTGCAAGGAACCCCGCGCATGCCCCTGCCGACCCGCGTCGCCGCCGTCCTGCTGGTGCTGGCCCTGCCGGCCTGCACGTTCGTCAAGATGGCGCCGGGCGCCAAGCAGGTGCAGGTGCTGGCCACCGCGCCGACCGGCTGCCAGGCCCGCGGCGAGGTGGAAGTCTCGGTGACCCACAAGGTGGGCTTCTACGAGCGCGACGACATGCGCGTGCGCGACGAGCTGGAGCTGCTGGCCCGCAACGAAGCCCCGGGCCTGTCCGCCAACCGGATCAGCCCGCTGGGCCCGCCGCGCGACGGCAGCCAGCGCTGGGCGTTGTGGCGCTGCAACTGAATGCGGCAGCACCCCGCAGCGTGATTTCCGGCCGGGTTTCGACAATACGCCGCCGCATGGCGCCATGAGGCGCTATCCTATGCGGTTCCGGCGCCGTTTCGGCGCCCGTGCGAGTGCCACCCCCATGCTGTTCCAACATGTCGCCATCGCCGGCCTGGCCCACATCGACGCCCCGCGTCGCCTGTCGTCCGACGAGATCAATGCCCGCCTGAAGCCTACCCTGGATCGGCTGGGCATCAGGATCGACGTGCTCGGCGACATCGCCGGGATCCACGCGCGCCGCCTGTGGGAGGGCGACGTGCAGGCCTCCGACGCCGCCACCCTGGCGGGCGTGAAGGCGCTGGCCGATGCCGGCGTCGAGCCGGAGCGCATCGGCCTGCTGGTCAACACCTCGGTCAGCCGCGATTACCTGGAGCCGTCCACCGCCTCCATCGTCAGCGGCAACCTGGGCCTGCCCGACACCTGCCAGAACTTCGATGTCGCCAACGCCTGCCTCGCCTTCATCAACGGTATGGACATCGCCAGCCGCATGATCGAGCGCGGCGAAATCGAGTACGCGCTGGTGGTGGACGGCGAGACCGCCAACCTCGCCTACGAAAAAACCATCGATCGGCTATCCCGCGAGGACATCACCGAGGCCGATTTCCGCAACGAGCTGGCCACGCTGACGCTGGGTTCCGGCGCCGCCGCGATGGTGCTTGCGCGCGCCGAGCTGGCCCCGGGCGCGCCGCGCTACAAGGGCGGCGTCACCCGCGCCGCCACCGAGTGGAACAAACTCTGCCGAGGCAACCTCGATGGCATGATCACCGATACCCGCATGCTGCTGATCGAGGGCATCAAGCTGGCCACCAAGACCTTCGAGGTGGCCAAGCAGAAGCTGGGCTGGGTGGCCGGTGAGCTGGACGAATTCGTCATCCACCAGGTCAGCAAGGTGCATACCGCCGCCTTCACCAAGGCCATGGGCATCGACCCGAAGAAGGTCATGACCATCTTTGCCGAGCACGGCAACATCGGTCCGGCCAGCGTGCCGATCGTGCTGTCCAAGCTGCGCGAGATGGGCCGGCTGAAGAAAGGCAGCCGCGTTGCCCTGCTGGGGATTGGTTCCGGCCTGAACTGCTCGATGGCGGAAGTGGAGTGGTGAGCTGACGGCCGCCCGGCCCCGCCGCCGGTGGCCAACGATGGGAGACGGCCGGATGGTGTCCGATCCCGGGCTGGACGCGCCGCGCTGCCCGCTGTGCGGCGCCGCCACCCATGCGTTCTGTGAAGACCGGGCGCGGCGTTACGTGGAGTGCCCGGGCTGTGGGCTGGTGTTGGCCGATCCGGCTTCGCACCTCTCCGCGTCTGATGAGCGCGCGATCTACGACCTGCACCAGAACGACCCCGCTGATGCCCGCTACCGCGCGTTTCTGGCGCGGCTGGCGGCGCCACTGCAGGCGAAGCTGACGCCGGGCATGCGCGGGCTGGACTTCGGCTGCGGGCCGGGGCCGGTGCTGGCACAGATGCTGCGCGAAGCGGGCATGGCGATGTGCGAGTACGACCCGTTCTACGCACCGGACGCGACGCTGCTGGTGACGCCATACGATTTCGTGACCTGCACCGAAGTGGTGGAGCATTTCCGCGACCCGCTGGCCGGCTGGACCCAGCTGGCCGCGCTGGTGCGCCCCGGCGGCTGGCTGGGGGTGATGACCCAGCTGGCGCCGGCGCTGCCGGCGAACTTCCTGCGCTGGCGCTACCGCGACGACCGCACCCACGTCAGCTTCCACCGCCTGGCCACATTGCAATGGCTGGCAGTTCGCTTCGGCTTTGCGCTGGAGCAGGTGGAAAGCCAGGCCTTCCTGCTGCACAGGCAGGGCTGAGGGCGGCGCACCGCCTACAATGAGCGGATGCGCTTTCCCGACTACCCCTTTACCCCGCACCGCTTCGAGGTTCGTCCCGGCATCGCCATGTCCTTCCTTGACGAAGGCCCGCGCGATGGCGAGGTGGTGGTGATGCTGCACGGCAATCCGTCGTGGAGCTACTACTGGCGCCATCTGGTGCTGGGCCTGCGCGACAGGTACCGCTGCGTCGTGCCGGATCATGTCGGCATGGGGCTGAGTGATCGCCCCGATGATGGCCCGCAGGCGCAACCGCGCTATGACTACACCCTGCAGTCGCGCATCGATGACGTGGCTGCGCTGTTGCAGCACCTTGGCATCAAGGGCCCGGTCACGCTGGCGGTGCACGACTGGGGTGGGGCGATCGGCTTTGGCTGGGCGCTGCGCGATCCCGCGCGCGTCAAGCGCCTGGTCATCACCAACACCGCCGCGTTCCCGCTGCCGCCGGCCAAGCGCTTCCCGGCGCGGCTGGCGCTGGGGCGCGACTCGCGCTTGGGTGGTTGGCTGATCCGCCGCTTCAATCTGTTCGCGCGCGGTGCGGCGTGGTTCGGCACCCGGCGTTCGCTGCCCAAGGCCGTGCGCGCGGCGTATGCCGGCGTGTACGACGGTTGGGACAATGCGATCTCCACCCTGCGCTTCATGCAGGACATCCCGCTGCACGACGGCGATCGCGCCATGCCGCTGGTGCAGGCCAGCGCCAGGGCGCTGCCGGGCTACGCGGACCGGCCGGTGTTTCTCGGCTGGGGCCTGCGGGATTTCGTCTTCGACAAGCACTTCCTCGACGGCTTCCGCAAGGCGCTGCCGGATGCGGAGGTGCATGCCTACGCGGATGCCGGCCACTACGTGCTGGAAGACAAGCACGAGGTGCTGGTGCCGCTGATCCGCCACTTTCTGGAGACCCCTGCGCGCTGATCGCTGGGCGCAGGTCCAGGAAATCTCCACACCATTCGCAGAGCTCCGCCGGCCAGATGGATGCGTATGAGCCAAGCCAAAACATGGGCCCGGCCGGGCGCGGGCTGACAACGCCAGGATGGCGCTGTTCAGGCCTTCCCTAGATATCCGGCAGAGGATTCTTGTCGGTTTCGGCCACCCCGACCCAGTCGTCAGGCGTCAAGACCGGCAGGCCATGCGCCAATCGCGCCTTGTCGCACTGCGCACTGGCGGCACCGAATTCCCAGCTTGCCGGCACCAGTGCGCACACCGAAGGCCGTCGATCGTGGATGGTGCACCGGCTGTAGCGGCCGATGTCCGCATCCAGTGCAATGCAGCGCGGGTGTGCCTGGGAGGTGCCGCGCATCGCGCGCTCGTGGGTGCGCAACGGCTCGGTCAATGCCAGTGGCACCGTGCCGCCCAACTCCGGGTCGGCTTCCGACCAGTGGAAGCTGACCCGGAAATAGGCGCAGCAGGCACCGCAAGTCAGGCAGGGATGCATGGGCGCGGCCTTGCGCGGCGGGGAAAAGGGGGCAATTTTTCTCTGCGCCGGGCCCACGCGCAAGAGGCGCAGTGGGGCGGCGATAATGCGGCCATGACCTCGATCTGCAACATCGCAGCCGCGCTGCCGCGGCTGGCCCAGGCGCAGCCCGACCAGGTGGCGATCCGCTGCCCCGGTCGCCGTGGCCGCTATGACGTGGCGTTGACCTATGCGCAGCTGGATGCCCGCAGCGACGCCATCGCCGCCGGTCTGGCCCGGCACGGCATCGGGCGCGGCACGCGCACGGTGGTGATGGTGCGGCCCACGCCCGAGTTTTTCCTGCTGATGTTTGCCCTGTTCAAGGCCGGGGCGGTGCCGGTGCTGGTCGATCCCGGCATCGACCGGCGCGCGCTGAAGCAGTGTCTGGACGAGGCGCAGCCGCGGGCGTTCATTGGCATTCCGCTGGCGCTGCTGGCCAAGACGCTGCTGGGCTGGGCGCGCTCGGCGTCGGTGCGTATCACCACCGGGCGCTGGCCGCTGCTGGCCGATGCCACGCTGGCGCGTATCGAGGCCGACGGCGCCGGTGCCGGGCCGCAGCTGGCCGCCACCGATGGCGAGGACGTGGCCGCGATTTTGTTCACCAGCGGCAGTACCGGCGTGCCCAAGGGCGTGGTGTACCGGCACCGCCATTTCGTGGCGCAGATCGACATGCTGCGGCAGGCATTCGGGATCACGCCGGGTGGCGTGGATTTCCCCACCTTCCCGCCGTTTGCGCTGTTCGACCCGGCGCTGGGCCTGACCAGCATCATCCCCGACATGGACCCCACGCGGCCGGCGCAGGCCGATCCGCGCAAGCTGCATGCGGCCATCGCGCGCTTTGGTGCCACCCAGTTATTCGGTTCGCCCGCGCTGATGCGGGTACTGGCCGAGCATGGCGAGGCGCTGCCCACGGTGCGACGCGTGACCAGCGCCGGTGCGCCGGTGCCGGTCGCGGTGGTGCGGCGCATGCTGGAACTGCTGCCGCGGGAGGCCCAGTTCTGGACACCGTACGGCGCCACCGAATGCCTGCCGGTGGCGGTGATCGAAGGCCGCGAGCTGCTCACGCTGGGCACGCGCACCGAGACCGGCGCGGGCACCTGCGTGGGGCGGCCGGTGGCCGGCAATACCGTGCGCATCATCGCCATCAGCGACGGCCCGATCGCGGACTGGTCGCAGGTGCAGGAAGTACCGCCGGGTGTGGTGGGCGAAATCACCGTCGCAGGCCCCAGCGCCACCGACAGTTATTTCAACCGCGACGCCCAGACCGCCCTGGCCAAGATTCACGAGACGCTGCCCGACGGCAGCCATCGCATCGTCCACCGCATGGGTGATCTGGGCTGGTTCGACGGCGAGGGCCGGCTGTGGTTCTGCGGCCGCAAGTCGCAACGCGTGGTCGTCGATGCGCAGACCACGCTGTGCACCGAACAGGTGGAGCCGATCTTCAACACCCATCCGCAGGTGTTGCGCACCGCATTGGTCGGCGTTGGCCCGGCAGGTGCGCAGCAGCCGGTGCTGGTGTTCGAACTCCGGCCTGGGGTCAAGGCCAACCCGGTCGAGGTGGCCGACGCACTGCGCCACATCGCACAGGGCTTCGTTCACACCGCCCGGATCGAACGCTTCCTGCATTACCCCAAGCCGTTCCCGGTGGATATCCGCCACAACGCCAAGATCGGCCGCGAGGCGCTGGCGGTATGGGCGGCCGCACACGTTGCCAAGGAGCGCGCATGAAGCTGCTGGTGACCGGAGGCGGTGGTTTCCTGGGCCAGGCGCTGTGCCGGGCGCTGCTGGCCCGTGGCCACGACGTCACCAGCGTCAGTCGCAGCCGCCATGCGGCGCTGGATGCGCTGGGCGTTCCGCAGCGGCAGGCCGACCTGGCCGACTGGGACGCGGTGCTGGCCGCATTCGCCGGCGGCTTCGACGCCGTGCTGCACAACGCCGCCATGGCCGGGACCTGGGGCAGCTACCAGCGCTATTTCGACGCCAATGTCACCGGCACCCGCAACGTGATCGCCGCATGTCGCGCGCACGGCATCGGCCGCCTGGTCCACACGTCCACGCCCAGCGTGGCCCATCGCGCCACCCATCCGGTGGAGGGCGCCTCGGCCGATGAAGTGCCGTATGGCGAGGGCGTCAAGGCGCATTACGCCGCGACCAAGATCATCGCCGAGCGCGAAGTGCTGGCCGCCAACGGCCCGGCGCTGGCGACGGTGGCACTGCGGCCGCGGCTGATCTGGGGGCCGGGCGATACCCAGATCCTGCCGCGGCTGGTCGAGCGTGCGCGCGCCGGCCGCCTGCGGCTGGTCGGTGGTGGCGGCAACCTGGTCGACACCACCTACATCGACAACGCGGCGCAGGCGCACGTCGATGCGCTGGACCACCTGCGCCCCGGCGCGGCTTGCGCCGGCCGCGCCTACTTCATCAGCAACGGCGAGCCGTGGCCGCTGCGCGACGTCCTCAACGGCCTGCTGCGCGCCGCCGGTGCGCCGGAGGTGCACGCCTCCATCCCGTTCCGCGCGGCCTACGTCCTGGGCGCGGTCTGCGAGGGGCTGTGGACAGCGCTGCCGCTGCGCGGGGACCCGCCGATGACGCGCTTCCTGGCCGAGCAGCTGGCCACGCCGCACTGGTATTCGATGGCGCCGGCCGCGCGCGATTTCGGGTACGTCCCGCGCGTGTCGATGGCGGACGGGCTGGCGCGCCTGCAGGCGTCGCTGCGGGGCTGAGCCGCCCTGCCTTCACCCGGACGTGATCCGCCCCGGGGCAAGGTGGCCCTGCGCCAATCCGGCGCGACGCAACGGAGTGGCCCCATGCTGCACTACGCGCTGGTTTTCCTCGTCATCGCCCTGATCGCAGCGTTCCTGGGCTTCAGCGGCTTGGCAGGTCTGGCCGCCACTATTGCCAAGGTCTTATTCATCGTCTTCCTGATCCTGGCTGTGGTGGCTTCCTGCGAAAGAAAGCCTGACCGGCGGGCGCGCCGACCAGGCCGCTGCCGGCGCGCCGGGCGCCCTACAATGCGCGCATGACCGAGCCCGCTTTCAACTGGAAACACCCTGCCGGCCGTGCGCTGGAGCTGGCGCTGAACCGGGCGCTGGCGCTGGATCCGGACACCCGCGCCGGGCTGCGCGCGCTGGATGGCCAGCGCATCGCGCTGATCTTGGCCTCGCCGCCGCTG
Source organism: Thermomonas sp. (assembly GCF_046293095.1). Lineage (GTDB taxonomy): Bacteria > Pseudomonadota > Gammaproteobacteria > Xanthomonadales > Xanthomonadaceae > Thermomonas. Next base: position 54,285 of record NZ_JBKBPN010000004.1, on the reverse strand, counting down.
GCGCTGCAGGTGCGGGTGGTGGGCGAGGTGCTGCGGGTGGGGCCGGTGGAGGTGGAGGCGGCGCCGGATCTGGGCGTGCGCGCCACGCTGGCCGGGCTGCTGCGCCAGCTGCCGGTGTTCCGCGACAGCGCGGCGCCGCCGGTCGGCAAGCTGCGCATCGAGGGGGATGCCGAGCTGGCGCGTCGCCTGCAGAAACTCGCGCAGGGCTTCGACCCCGACTGGCAGCAGCCCTTCGTGGCGGTGTTCGGCGAGGTGCTGGGCGTGCAGGTGGCCAAGGCCGCGGCCGCCGCCCTGCGGCAGGCGAAGACCGCCGGCCGCAACCTCGCCGAAACGGCTGCCGAATTCGTCACCGAGGAAAGTCGCGACGTGGTGCCGCGCGCCGAGCTCGACGCGTTCCATGACGACGTCGATGCGCTGCGCGACGATGTCGAGCGCATCGCCGCCAAGGTCGCGCGCCTGCGCCGCGAGCGGGGGCTGGCCGCATGAAGTCCGCCCTGCGCGCCTGGCGGATCGGCCGGGTGCTGTTGCGCTACCGGCTTGACGCCTTGCTGGACGGCACGCCCGCGGAGCGCTGGCTGCGGCTGATGCGGCCGTTCGTGCCGCGTGCATCGCGCGATGTCGCCACCCTGTCGCGCGGTGCGCGCCTGCGCCTGGCACTGCAGGAACTGGGGCCGATCTTCGTGAAGTTCGGGCAGATCCTGTCCACCCGTCGCGACCTGCTGCCGCCCGACATCGCCGAGGAACTGACCCAGCTGCAGGACCGCGTCGCGCCGTTCGATGGCGAGCGCGCCCGCACGATGGTGGAACAGGCGCTGGGCCGCCCGGTGGCCGAGGCCTACGCCCATTTCGATACCGTGCCGCTGGCCTCGGCGTCGATCGCGCAGGTGCACGCGGCGACGCTGCACGATGGCCGCGAGGTGGTGGTGAAAGTGCTGCGGCCGGATATCGATCGCCAGATCGCCGCCGACATCGCGCTGCTCAACGGCATCGCCGGTATCGTCGAGCGCACCCATCCCAAGGCCGAGAAAATCCGTCCGCGCGACATCGTGGCCGAGATCGAGAACACGCTGGCGGCGGAACTGGACCTGCAGCGCGAGGCCGGCAACGCCAGCCTGCTGCGGCGCAACTGGCTGGGCTCGCCGGATCTGTACGTGCCCGAGGTGATCTGGAGCCACACCGCTGACGGTGCGATGACCATGGAGCGGGTGCGCGGCATCCCGTCCGACGACATCGCCGCGCTGGATGCGGCCGGCATCGACCGCAAGGCGCTGGCGGCCAAGGGCGTGCGCGTGTTCTACCAGCAGGTGTTCCGCGACAACTTCTTCCACGCCGATGCGCACGCCGGCAACATCTGGGTGGATCCGGCGCGGAAAGACGATCCGCGCTTCATCGCGCTGGACTTCGGCATCATGGGCCAGCTCTCCAGCGAGGATCAGTACTACCTCGCCGAGAATTTCATGGCGATCTTCAACCGTGATTACCGCCGCATCGCCGAATTGCACGTGCAGGCCGGCTGGATGCCGGCGTACATCCGCATCGACGAGCTGGAAGCGGCAGCGCGCGCGGTCTGCGAGCCGTACTTCACCCGCCCGCTGAGCGAGATCTCGCTGGCCGAGGTGCTGGTCAAGCTGTTCCGCACCGCGCAACGCTACGAACTCACCCTGCAACCGCAGCTGATCCTGCTGCAAAAGACCCTGCTCAACATCGAGGGCGTGGGCCGCCAGCTGGATCCCAGGATCGACATCTGGGCGGTGGCCAAGCCGGTGCTGGAAGACATCCTGGCCGAGCGCTACAGCCCGCGCCGGCTGCTGGACGAGCTGCGCAAGCAGATCCCGGAGCTGGTGACGCGCGCACCGGAGATGCCGCGCCTGTTGCATGCCTGGCTGCAGCAGCAGGTGCAGGGCGGGCACGAGCTGAGTATGCGTTCCGCCGACGTGCGCGAGATCAGCCAGACGCTGGCGGCGATGCAGTGCCGCATCGTGGCGTCCATCCTCGGCGTTGGCCTGCTGATCGTGGCGGCGGTCCTCTACGCGCTCGACGCGGGTGGGCCGAAGGTGCTGGCGCTGCCGGTGTCCGCCTGGGTTGCGGGCCTGGGCGGCCTGTGGGCGCTGCTGGCGGCCTGGCCGCGGCGCTGAGGCGGCGCGGGTGATGACGGAGGCGCCGCACGACGCGTCGGCTGGCTTGCCGGTCCTGCATGCGGACGACGCCTTGGCGGTGGTCTGCAAGCCGGCCGGCCTGATGGTCCACGACAGCGCACTGGCGCGGGGCGAAACCGATTTCGCGGCCGACCGCCTGCGCGAGCAGTTCGGCCGTTCGATCTTCCTGGTGCACCGCCTGGACCGCGCCACCAGCGGCTGCCTGCTGCTGGCGTTCGACCGCGACACGGCCTCGGCGCTGGGCAAGACGCTGATGGCGCACGACGTGGAGAAGGACTACTGGGCGGTGTGCCGCGGCTGGCCCGCGCAGCGCGACTTCGTGGTCGACCATCCGCTGGATGGCGGGCCCGGCAAGCCGCAGAAAAAAGACGCGGTCACCGACTTCGAGGTCCTGGCCACCTGCGAACTGGCGGTGCCATCGGCGGGGTTCGACACCTCGCGCTACGCGCTGCTGCGGGCCTCGCCGCGCACCGGGCGCTTTCGCCAGATCCGCCGGCACCTCAAGCACATCTCCCATCACCTGATCGGCGACACCAGCCACGGCGATGGCCGGCACAACCGGAACTTCCGCATGCTCGGCATCCACCGCATGCTGCTGCATGCGCGCCGGCTGGCCTTCCCCCATCCGCACTCGGGCGAGTGCGTCGAGGTGCTGGCGCCGCCGGATGCCGAGTTCGGGAAGGCGCTGGCGCTGTTCGGGCCGGACCTGGCCTGAGGCGGCGATCTGCCGGGGACGGACGGCTCGCTTTATGATCGCGGCATGCGGGTTGGCCATCTTTCCATCGACGACGACGAGCTCATCGAGCGCTTCGTGCGCGCGTCCGGGCCGGGCGGGCAGAACGTCAACAAGGTCGCCACGGCGGTGGAGCTGCGTTTCGACGTGGCCCGATCGCCGTCGCTGACCGAGGCGGTGCGTGCGCGCCTGCTGGCCAAGCGCGACCGGCGGATGACCGCCGAGGGCGTGCTGGTGCTGTCGGCGCAGCGCTTCCGCACCCAGGAGCGCAACCGCGAGGATGCGCGGGAACGGCTGGCCGCCTTCATCGACAGCGGGTTGAGCGCACCGACGCCACGCATCGCCACCCGCCCCACCCGCGCCTCGAAGGAGCGGCGCTTGCGCGAGAAGCGCGGGCGCGCCAGCGTCAAGCAGGGCCGCAGCGGCCAGGGGTGGGAATGAGCGATGCCGCAGCCAGGGACGTGGTCCTGGCCCTGCCGCCGCAGGCGCCGCGGATGCCGCGCAACCGGGCCATGGAATGGCTGGGGCGGACCGCGCTGCGGTTGGGCGATTGGCACATGGAGGGCGCGTTCCCGGACATCCCGCGGGCGGTGCTGGTGGCCGCCCCGCACTCGTCCAACTGGGACGGGGTGTGGGGGATCGCCGCCAAGCTGGCCATGGGCGTGCGCCTGTCCATCCTCGGCAAGCACAGCCTGTTCCGCATTCCGCTGCTGGGGCCGCTGCTGCGCTGGCAGGGCGTGATCCCGGTGGACCGCGCCGCGCCGCACGGCGTGGTGGGGCAGGCCATCGCCGCCCTGCGGGCGTCGCCGTGCATGTGGTATGCGATGGCCCCCGAAGGCACCCGCCGCCAGGTGGAGCGCTGGAAGCCCGGCTTCTGGCATATCGCCCGCGGCGCCGGCGTGCCGGTGATCGTGGCGGCGTTCGATTACCCCAGCCGCACCATCACCCTCGGCCCGGTGTTTGCCACCACGGCCGACATAACCGCCGACATCGCCCGCATCCAGCGCTGGTATGCCCCCTTCCGGGGACGCAACCATGACGTAGTACAGCCGGTCGAGGATGCTGCGCCGCGTCAATAACTGACGCACCGCGTCGGTCGCCTTCCTGCTTTCGCGCGGATGACACGCCGATGACAGGCCGCAGCCTGTTTGGCATGGGATTTGCGTCACAGTTCATCGCTGCCCGCTGCCCGCTGCCCCGCGCTGCCATCCCGGGCGCATCGGGGTGACGCGTGCCCAGCCGGGCGCGTGGACGCGTGTGCCTGAGATATCCACCTTGCCGGAAACCGCCATGTACCCACCCTGCCGCGTTCTCGCCCCACCGTCCTGGCCCGCAAGGGCGCGGACTGCGCGCGCGGGCCGCTTGCACGGCGTGCTGGCGATCGCGTCCCGTGCCGGTGGTTACCGATGGGCGATGGGCCGATGACCCCAGCGCTGCATGCCGATGCGCAGATCGCCTTCGCCCTTTGGGTGGGGGTGTCGGTGACCGTGGCCGCCCTGCTGCTGATGGCGGCGGTGCTGGTGCTGCGGCAACTGGCGCAGCGGCGCGAGCGCCAACACCAGCGGGCCGCCGCGTTCTGGCGCGGCGTGCTGGCGGATGCCCGGCAAGCGCCACCCGCCAAGGTGCCACCGCTGACCATGCGGGACGTGAGCGGGTTCGTGGACGCCTGGAACGAATTGCATGACATGCCGGGCCAGGCCGATGACCCCGGCATGCGCGCAGTGGCCGAACGGGCCGGCGCTGCGCCCAAGCTGGAACGCCTGCTGGCGCGCGGCAGCTTCCACGACCGGGTGATGGCGATCATCGCCATCGGTTACCTGCGCAGCGCCTCCAGCTTTGAGCGACTGGCCGCGCTGATCGACGATGCCAGCCCGATCATCTCGATGAGCGCTGCGCGCGCGCTCATGCGGATCGATCCGCAGCGTGCCGTGCAGCAAGTGGTGCCGCAGATCGTCGCCCGGCACGATTGGGTGGACGGCGGTGTGGCGCAGCTGCTGAGCGAAGCCGAACCCGACATCGTCAAGGATCCGCTGTGCAGCGCCGCCTTGCGCGCCAATGACGAAGTCGCCTCGCGGCTGGTCCGCTTCCTGGCCGATGTCAGCCCGGAGGCGGCAGCGGAGGTCATCCGGGCGGTGCTTTCCGAGCCGCATGACGAGCACCTGCTGTCCACCTGCCTGCAGGTCATGACCGACCCCGCTGATCTGGACAAGGTGCGACCGCTGCTGGCGCATCCGCGCTGGCATGTGCGCATGCATGCGGCATCGGCGCTGGGCCGGCTTGGGCAGCGCCACGACGTGGAAATCCTGCTGCCGCTGCTGGCGGATCCGCAGTGGTGGGTACGCTATCGCACGGCACAGGCAATCGCGCATCTGCTGGGCGGCGACGAGGCCATGCTGGGCCAGCTGCGGGAGGCCCAGCAGGACCGCTTTGCGCGCGACATCCTCACCCAGGTGATCGCCGAACAGACCCTGGAGATAACAACGTGAACATGACCTGGGTACCAGCGGGGTTGCCCGATGTCCTGATCGCGATGCAATGGGGCTTTCTGGTCTATTTCATCTGCATCAACCTCGTCTATCTGGCGCTGAATTTCATCGCCATGTTCGCGATCCTGCGCTACGTCCGCGAGCACGGCGCCAGTTTCCGGATCAAGAACTTCGCCGACTATCAGCCGCCGGTGAGCATCCTGGTGCCCGCGCACAACGAGGAGCGGACCATCATCAGCACCGTGCGCTCGATGCTGCGGCTGGGCTACCCGAATTTCGAAGTCGTGGTCATCAACGACGGCTCCACCGATGGCACGCTGCAGACGGTGGTCGACGCCTTCGGCCTGGTGGAGTTTCCCGAGGCCTATCGCAGCCGCCTGAAAACTGCGCACGTCAAGCGCGTCTTCGCCGCGCCCCAGGGCGGGCGCGTGCGCGTGATCGACAAGGAGAATGGCGGCAAGGCGGATGCGTTGAATGCTGGCATCAACTCCGCGCGCTATCCGCTGTTCTGCGTGGTGGACGCCGACTGCATCCTGCAGCCCGACAGCCTGGCGCGGGTGGTGCAGCCGTTCCTGGAGGATTCCTCCATGATCGCCACCGGCGGCGTGATCCGCATCGTCAATGGCTGCAAGGTCAAGGACGGCATGCTCTCGAAGGTGGAGCTGCCGGACAAGGTGTTGCCGCTGGTGCAGACCGTGGAATATCTGCGTGCGTTCCTGTTCGGCCGGCTGGGCTGGTCGCCGATCAACGCGCTGCTGATCATCTCGGGCGCCTTCGGGGTGTTCTACAAGGAGCGCGTGATTGCCGCAGGCGGCTACAAGAGCGACCTAGTCGGCGAGGACATGGAGATGGTGGTGCGCCTGCATGACCGCATGCGCGAGGAAAAGCGGCCCTACAAGATCGCCTTCGTGCCCGATCCGATCTGCTGGACCGAGGTGCCGTCGGACCTGCGTTCGCTCTACAACCAGCGCGTGCGCTGGCAGCAGGGGCTGGCAGAGAGTCTGTTCGGCAACTGGCGGCTGATGTTCCGCCGCAACGGTGGGGCCGTGGGCTGGGTCGCCTATCCCTTCATGCTGGTGTTCGAGTGCCTGGGACCGGTGATCGAGGTGCTGGGTTATGCCTCGGTGATTGTGCTGGGCTTGCTGGGGATGCTGTCGGCGCAGGCGTTCTTCGCTTTCCTGTTCGCGTCCATCGGTCTGGGCGTGCTGCTGTCGGTGAATGCGATGATGCTGGAGGAGATTTCCTTCCACCTCTATCCTCGTCCGGCCCAGCAGCTCCGGCTGTTCCTGGTCGCCGTGCTGGAAAATTTCGGCTACCGGCAGATGACTTCCCTGTTCCGGGTGGTCGGGCTGGTGCGCTGGGTGCTGAAACCGCGCCGCCGTTCCAAGTGGGGCCATGTCCGCCGCCGGGCCGACTGGCAGGACCATGAGCCCCATGTCGACTCCACCGCTCCGGTTGCTTCCTGATCCTCACGAACAAAGACCCACGCTGCCCATGACCACGAGCCTGTTGTATCCCGCGCTTCTCCATGCTGTGCTGCTGGGCGGCCATGCGTATTTGCCGCCGGTGTCGGCCCTGCCACAGCAGGACGCCGCGGAAGAGGGGTACGAGGCCCGCCTGCAGCGCGCGCGCGCGCTGGCCACCGCCGGCGACCCTGCCCTGCGCGAGCAGGCGATCGCCCTGTACGGCCAGATGCTGCAGGCGTCGCCCGGCAACAGCGATGTGCTACTGGCGCGCGGGCGCACCTACGCGTGGGCGGGCCGCTATGCGGAGGCCGAAGTCGATCTGCGCGCGGTGACCACCGCCAAGCCCGACTATGCGGACGCGTGGTCGGCGCTGGGCGATCTGTACCTGTGGAGTGACCGCCCGGCCGAAGCGGCGGAGGCCTATGGCCATTGGGTGGCTCTGGCGCCCGTGGATCCAGAGCCCCGCATCGCTCGCGGCCGCGCGTGGCGGGCGGCCGGCGACATGCAGGCCGCACGTGCCGATTTTGCGGCGGCGGCAGCCAACGGCGCCGACCCGGCGCAGGTGGCGGCGCTCAACGAGAGTACGGTGGTCCGGACCGCCGTGCCTGACGCGATGCTCGCGGACGGCTACCGCTGGTCGCTGCGCGCCGGCGTGGACCGCATCGCCTTCAGCGGCGGGCGCGATGCGTGGACGGACACCGGGTTGACCCTGCGCCGGCAGTTCGGGTTCGGCTCGCTGGGTCTGGAGTGGCTGCAGGCCGATCACTTCGGGCGTCGCGACGATGCGTGGGCATTGGACAGCTACGTGTCCCTGTGGTCGCGCGCATACGCCAACCTGCGCTACCAGCGAGGCCCGGCCAGCGGCGTGCTGCCGCGCGATGCGTGGCGGGTGGAGGTGTTCCAGGGGGTCGGCAGCGGCTGGGAGCTGTCGGCCAGCGTCGACCATCTGCGCTTCAGTTCGGACACCGAGTTCTATGGCGTCGGCGTGGGCCGCTATGTCGGCAACTGGTACCTGCGCTACAAGCTGCAGCACGTGCCTGGCGTCAGTTCGGGCAGCTGGAGCCACCGCGGCGTGGTGCGCAACTACTACCGCGGCAACGCCGATGACTATCTGGAGGTCAGCGCCAGCCACGGCCGCGCTGCCGACCTTGACCGCAGCGGCGCGCTGGTGCGCAACAGCAGCGCTTCGGTGGGTGTCAGCTGGGTGCGCTATTTCCGCAGCGACTGGGGCGTCAAGCTGGGCGCAGGTTATGCCGACGACGCCGACGGCTTCAACGAGCGCCAGCTCTCCATCGCGCTGTATCGACGCTGGTGAGGCGCGAGAACGCTCCTGCTGCCTCCCCGGGTGGAGGCGATACCGCGGTCAGCCGATTGCTGGCCTGGTGGCCTGCGCTGCTGGCAGGGCAATGCGTGTTGGCGCTGTGGTCCGCCGTGCGCGCGCTGCCGGATGACGCGGCCTGGGCAGCCGTGCTTCCGGTCGCGGTGGGCAGCCAGCTGCTGTTCCTGCTGCGCGCCCTGCCGCTGCTCTGCCTGTTGGCCTGGCCGCTGGCGGCGCTGCGTTGGCGCCGCGCCGCGCTGGCGGGCGTGGGCGGGCTGTGGTCGCTGTTCCTGCTGCTGCAGGCCGGGTTGGAGCAGTACTACCTGGTGGCGCGCGTGCCGTTGGGTGCGGACCTGTTCGGTTACAGCGCCGACGAGATCCGCACCACCGTGGGGGGTGCAGGCGGCGGCATTGGTGCGGCCGGTGCGCTGGCGATGCTGATGCCGTTGGCGGCGCTGTGGGCGGTGCTGGTCTGGCGCGGTCGCCGCGCCGCTACCGCGCGGCCTGCCTGGTGGGGCGGCCTCGCGCTGGCGTGCCTGGCCGCATGGATGCTGCCACTGGCGCCCGGGGCACGTGGCCTGGGCAGCGAAGATGCCCGCGCCGTCGCGACCAGCAAAGGCGCCTATTTCGTCACCGATGCCCTGCGCTGGTGGCGCATGGATGCGGCGCCGATCGCGACGGCGACAGCATCGACGGCCCGTGTCGCCGCGTCGCCTGCGGGCGGGGATCCGGCCTATCCGTTCCTGCACGAGGAAACCACTCCCGATGCGCTGGGGCCGTACTTCGGCCCGACCCGGGATGGCCGCCCGCCCAACGTGGTGGTGGTCGTGGTCGAGGGCTTGGGGCGGTCGTTCTCGGGCCCGGACGCACCGCTGGGCAGCTTCACGCCCTTCCTTGACGAGCTGGCCGCACGCAGCCTGTATTTCGACAACTTCCTGGCCAACCAGGGCCGCACCTTCGGGGTGCTGCCGGCCCTGCTGGGTTCGCTGCCGCTGGCCGAGCAGGGGTTTGCCGCGCTGGGGCCGAAGATGCCGGCGCATGCCGGGCTGTTCAACGTGCTGCGCCGGCAGGGCTACCACGGGTCTTTCTACCTCGGTACCGATGCCGATTTCGATAACGAACGCGGGCTGCTGCAGCGGCAGGGAGTCGACGACATCGTCGATCTGCATCGCTTCGGCCCCGGCTACCAGCGCAACCCCTTCAGCGAGTGGGGCTATCCCGACCGCGAGCTGGTGTCGCGCGTGCTGGCCGACAGCGGCCGCCTGCGCCCGCCGTTCGTACTGGGCATGCAGACCATCAGCATGCATACCAACTATCGCTTCCCGGGCCAGGAGGCCTACAGGGCTGGCGTGGAGGCGCGGTTGCAGGCGCTGGGAATCCCGCAGGCGCGGCGCGCACCGTACCGCGCGCAGGCCGACATCTACAGCGCCATCCTCTACACCGACGACCAGCTGCGCCGCTATTTCGAGCAGGTGGCGCGCATGCCCTGGTATGCCGACACCCTCTTCGTGATCACCGGCGACCATCGGCTGCCGGAAATCCCGATGGATACCCATATCGAGCGCTACCACGTGCCGCTGCTGGTGTTCTCGCCGCTGCTGCGCCGGCCGGCTCGTATCCGCGCGGTGTCCTCGCATCTGGACGTGACCCCCTCGCTGCTGGCCCTGCTGTCCCACACCTACGGGCTGAAACGGCCGGCGCGGGTGACCTGGACCGGCACGGGTCTGGACATGGCGGAAACTTTCCGCAGCGCCCACGAATTCCCGCTGAAGCAGACCAAGACCAGCGTCCCCGATTTCGTGTCCGGACACTGGTTCCTGCACGATGGCCGCCTGTTCGAGCTGCAGGACGGCATCCGCGCGTCCGAGGTCGATGACGACGGCGTGCGCGCGCAGGTGGCCGGCCGGCTGCAGGCCTACCTGGCAGCCAATGCCCGCTTCCTGCGCAGTCTTGTGCTGTCCCCGGAGGGCGATCAGCCGCGCCTGGTGGCCTATGCAGCGGGGATGCAGAACGCAACGCCGGCGGCACCCTTGGCCATCGCCGCGCTGCCGGCGGGAGTTGGCATGGAGGCCGTGCGCCTGGAGCGCGCCGCGGACGGCGTGCGCGTGGCGGCAGCCTTCGTCAATGGCGACGCCCACGACTCCCGGACTTTTGTGCCATTGGCGGTGCTGACCGGCGAAGATGGACGCGAGCTGAGGGAAGCCTATGGCAGCGCCATCCAGCTGCGCGCGCACGAGCGCCGCGAGGTGCTGCTGTCGCTGGCAGTGCCGGCGCTGGCGCCAGGACGGTACTTCGTCTCGGTGCTGCCGTCGGATCCGGCCACCGGCAAGGCGGTCGGGCGCGGGCGCTTCCACCTGCCGCTGGACGTGCCGGCCGCAGCGCCATGACCGGTGCGGTCCGCGGCGCGCTGCTGGGGCTGCTGCTGGTGCTGGCAGCGGCGGCCACCGCGCAAGCGGCGCCGGAGGTGCATGCGGCATCGCACGCTTCGCGCGCGGTCTGGGCCTGGGAGCGCCCGTCCTACGCCCTGCTGGAGTCACCGCAGGTGGCCGACGAGGCGCTGGCGTTCCTGCAGCACAAGCGCATCGACATGATCTACCTCTATGCCGATGCTTTCCAGGGGCGCAACCTGCTGGTACAGCAGCCGGCCCGCTATCGTGCGTTCATCCGCGCTGCCCATGCGCGCGGGATTCGCGTTTACGCGCTGCTGGGCTCGTGGTACCTGCACACCGAGCGCTACGTCCTGCCGCGGCACCAGCGCAAGGCGGTCGCGATGCTGCAGCGGGTGCTGGACTACAACGCCGCGGCGACGCCGGACGCGCGCTTCGACGGCGTGAACTACGACATCGAGCCCCATTTGCTGGACACGTGGGAGGACGCCACCCGCCCGCGCCTGCTGCGCGGCTTCCTCGACATGACCGCGGCGATGATGGCCGCCCGGCGCCGCTCGGGCCAAGCGCTGCCGATTGGCCCGGCGATGCCGTTCTGGTGGGACGGCATCGCCCTGGCGTGGCGCGGTGCGCGCAAGCCCGTCAGCGAGCACGTCGCCGACCTCACTGACTACGTGGCGCTGATGGACTACCGCAACCGGGCCGAGGGGCGCGACTCCATCCTGTCGCATGCCGAGGACGAGATGGCCTACGCGGATCGCATCGGCAAGCGCGTGGTGATCGGCCTGGAGTTCAACCCCGGCGAACCGGCCAAACTGAGCTTCCACGGCATGGACGAGGCCGCCTTTGAACGCGAGGCCGCGAAGGTCGAAGCCGCCTACGGCGGGCGCCGGAGTTTTGGCGGCTTCGTCTTCCACCATTACGAAGGCTACCGCCGCTTTGTCGGTGCGCCAGCGCCGGCCTCCGATTAGCCACCCCGGCATGCCGGAACGCGAACGCCCCGGCGAGCCGGGGCGTTCGGGGCATTCCGCCGGGGGTGGGATACGGTGTCAGTCCAGCGGCTTGCCGCCGAATTTGTACGTCAGCTGCACGAAGTAGCTGCGCCCGAAGCTGTCGAACCAAGAGGTGTCGTAGTACGGGTAGTTCGACCAGGTCGGATCGCTCGGCGGCATCTTGTCCAGCAGGTTGTTGATCGTCAGCGAGACCCGGAAATGATCGCTGACGTCGTAGCGCGCACCGGCATTGAAGCGCCAAGTTGCGGGCGTCCACGCATCGTTGGCGTAGTTGGCGACCCGTCCCAGATAAGTCCCGAACAGGCTGGCACCCCACGCACCGCGATCCCAGTTCGCACCGATGTTGGACTTCACGCGCGGCAGGGTGGCATCGGCGAAGCTGACATCCAGCATGTCTTCGTTCGGGTCGCCGGGATAGAGTTGGCGGCTGTGCGCGCGTTGCCAGGTGTAGTTGCCAGTGAAGCGGAAATTGCCAGCGCTGGCCGTCTGCAGGCGATAGTTGGCAGTGATGTCGATGCCCGAGGTCTTTTCCCGGGCGATGTTGATCGGGCCGAAGTGGACGCTGGTGATGGTGCCGTCGCTGTCGCGTATCACCCGCGCCAGAGCGTCCACGCAGGTCGGCGAGTGGATGTCCACCGGGGTGCCGTCGGCAGTCATGCCCAGCCGGCAATCGGCTTCGGTTGCGCGCAGGCGATCGCGGTCCTGCGACTGCACCTGGTTCATCACCTCGATGCTGAAATAGTCCACCGCGATGTCGAACCGCGTGCTGGGCGACCACACGAAGCCTGCGGTCATCGATTTGCTGGTTTCCACGTCTAACGCCATGTTGCCGGTATAGACGTCGAACGTACTCACGTCCCAACTACCGTCATCGTAGCAGTCGGCGTTGGAATAGCCGGGTTCAGCGAGGCGGCACTGATAGTAGTCGGTGGCGAAACGGGTGCGGTAGTAGTCGTCCTCGGCGAACAGGTAATGCATGTCGGGTGCACGGAAGCCGGTGCCGTAGGAACCGCGCACCAGCAAGCTGTCCAGCGGACGCCACTCCAGGCCCAGGCTGTAGGTGAATTTGCCAGGATTCTTGTTGCCGTAGCTGTAACGGTCATAGCGGCCGGCCACGCTGGCCTGCAGGCCGGACAGCAGCGGCATGCGCAGCTCGCCCGCCGCGCCCCAGTGGTTTCGGCTGCCCTTGCCGTCGCCGTAGCGCGGGCCATAGTAGGCATCCTCGGTCAGCGCCAACGGGTCCGGATTGAGGGCGTAGTGCTGGCGGCCGTATTCGATGGTTCCCGCGAAGCCCACATCGCCCGCCGGCAGGGTGAACAAGCGGGTGGTATCGGTGGTGAAGCTCAGGTTGTCGTTTTTTGCTTGCGGATGCCAGCGGGACATTACCCCGAACGTCGCGAACTGTGCCGGTGTGAGCGGGGTGAACAGGCGGGCCGGATCGGCATCGTAGATCGCGTAGCCGTCGGCGTCATAGCCCAATCGGGGGCCCAGGAAGAAGGCATTCGCGGCCGCTGCGCTGATGCGCGGCATGTCCACATCGGCCTTGTACTCGGAGTGGTTGTAGGCTGCCTCCCACCCCCAGTCTTCGCCAAAGCTGCCGTTGAAGCCGGTGGTCAGGGCCAGCGTCTTCTGGACCGTGGTGTTCATGCGGTTGGCAAGCCCGCCGATTTCTTCGGGGGTGAACTGGCGCGACCAGATCTCGTAATGGCCGGTAGCGGCATTGAAGAACATCTTGCGGCGATAGTTGCCGGTCGAGGCGGGGTCGTGGAATTCCCAGCCCATGTGGTCGCTGACCACGTCGTTGCCATTGGTGCCGGTCAAGAGCTTCACTGTCTGCCTTGCCAGCTGCACATCGGCGAACCAGGACAGTGTGTCGGAGATCCGGTATTCGAACGCGCCGTAGGCACTTGCGCCCTTGCGCTGGTTCTGGATGGTGCGATAGGCGATCGCGCGGTCGCTTCCGCAGTAAGGCTCGCCGAAGCGGTCCTCGGCGAATACCGTGGTGCCTTCATTGAGGCCAGCCAGCGCCGCGCAACCATCGACGGGCGCAATGTTGACATCGTCGTCCCAGTCATAAACCTGGGCGATCAGGCGTGGCAATCGGCGGCGCGCGGTGGGGGCGTCGAGGGTGGAGTCCTGGATGCCGCGTTGATAGCCCCACAGCGGCCGCTTGTCGATCAGTTCCAGGCCGACGATGGCGCTGAAGGCGCCGCGCTCGAAGCCCGAGGTGAGGGTCAGGTCGTGCGATTCGCCGCCGCCGCGCGAGGTGTCCCCATAGCGGTAGTCGATGGTGGTGCCGTCGGTGGATTTTTTCAGGATGAAGTTGATCACGCCGGCCATCGCGTCCGAGCCGTACACCGCCGAGGCACTGCCGGTCAGCACTTCGATGCGATCGATCATTCCCAGCGGGATGTTGCCGATGTCGGTGAAGTTGCTACGGCTGTTGAGTGGCAGCGGGAAGTCGGCGATCCGGCGGCCGTTGACCAGTACCAGAGTGTGGTTGGGGCCCATGCCGCGCAGGTCGACCGCCTGCGCGCCAGGGGTGGACTGAGCACTGGTGGTGTTCTGCTGGCCCTGCACGCTGCCGCTGTTCTGGCTGAGCGAGCGCAGGACATCGGGTACGGTGGTCAGGCCTGAGGCCTTGATCTGCTCGGCGGTGACGATAGTGATTGGCGCCGGGCCTTCCACCTGCGCGCGCGGGATGCGCGAACCGGTGACCTGGACGGCATCCAGGTTGGTCACCGGGGCATCCGCGGCGGCTTGCGCGGGGCGTGCCTGCGGGGCCGGACGCGCGGGGGTGGCCGGCTGCGTTCCGGTGCCCGCCGGCACGATCAGCACGGCACCCGAGGCATCGCGTTGGGCGCGGAAGCCGCTGCCCTGCAGCAGCGCATCAATGGCCTGCGGCGAAGCGGCCTGTCCCCGCAGGCCGGCGCTGCGTGCGCCCTTCAGCTGATCGGCGCGGTACACCAGCTGGGTGCCGGTCTGGCGGGCATAGGCGTCCAATGCCCCGGCGAGATCACCGGCGGGAATATCGAGGCGGGTGGCGGATTGCGCCTGTGCGGCCAGGGCGGCGGAGCAGGCCAGCGACAACAACAGGACACGCAGTGGACGGGACGGTTTCATGGCGTGGTTTTTCCCCCAGGGATGCCCGGGTTGGGCACCGTTACGGCTTCATGACGAACGACTGCGGGAAATCCCCCGGTCAGGCCATCGCTCGGATGTCGATCTAGCGGGAGTGCAGGACGATGCGGTCCGCGCCGACCTCGGCACGAACCGGGAAGCCGGCCTCGAGCAGGCGCACGAAGCCTTCTGCGTTGTCCCAGCGGAAGCTGCCACCTACCCGCAGCGCCCCGGCCTCTGCATCGGCCACCACCAGCTTGCGCGCGTTGTAGCGGTTGAACTCCGCGGCCACCTCGGACAGCGGTGCATCGCGGAACGCCAGCAGGCCCTCGCGCCAGTCCAGCAGGCGCTGGGCGTCGGCCAGCGGCAGGCTGCGGACCAGCAGGGCACCTCCGCGCACCAGCGCCACGCTGCCCGCGGGCAGCAGCACCGATGGCGTGGCGCCGGCGGTAGTGGACGGCGTTTCCAGCCGCACCGTACCCTCGGTCACCACCACCCGCAGGTCGCGTTCGTCCCGGCGCACCGAAAAGCGCGTGCCCACCGCGACCGCCCGGTAGCCCTCCGCGGCCACCGCGAAGGGGCGGCGCGGATCCTTGGCGACTTCGAAGATGGCCTCGCCGGACGTCAGCGCCACGTCGCGCGCGCGCGGCGACAGGCGGACATCGATGCCGCTGGCGCTGGCCAGGGTGGCGTGCGAGCCGTCGGCCAACGACAGTGTGCGTATCTCGCCCAGCGCGGTCTGGTAGCGAGCGGCTTCCGCTGGGGCATGCTGGTGCCAGTTCCAGCCCCAGGCCGCGGCCAGCGCGCAGGCGGCCACGGCCGCGGCAGCGACGCGGTGCCGCCACTGTCGCGGTGTGCGTGCGGCGCGCAAGCGCTGTGGCACCGCCTGCAACATCTGCTCGCAGCGATCCGCCGGGGAGGCCTGCCAATGCCCGCGCGGCGGCGGGCCCTCGCCGCGCCAGCCCGCGCCCAGCGCCTGCAGCCGGCCGCTCTCCTGCCACGCTGCTTCCAGGCGCAGGAAGGCCACGCGGTGCGCGGTGGACGTCGCCAGCCATGCCTGCAGCGCCTGCTCGTCGTCCGGCATCCATTGCGCGCCGTCGCGGCGCGCCAGCCAGGCGGCGGCCGCGCGTTCGATGTCCCTGCTGTCGTCGGCCATGTCAGTCCCCCTCCCGCCGCATGGAGGCGTTGGACGGAGCGTCGGGCGTGCCGGTGCGGTCCCCGCTGGTAAACAGGGCGTCGGCGAGCAGGCGCATGCCCTTGGCGATGTGCTTTTCCACGGTCTTCTCGCTGATGCCCAGGCGCGATGCCACGTCCTTCTGCGACAGTTCCTCCACCCGCCGCAGCCACACCACCTCGCGGCAGCGGTCCGGCAGCCGGTCGAGGGCGTCGGCCAGCCGGCGCAGGGCCTGGCGGCCGCCGCACCAGCGTTCGGGCGAGACGTCATCCACCAAGACGTGCGAGGGCTCGAAATCACCCATCGGCTCGATCGACACCACCTTGCCGCGGCGCAGGCGGTCGGTCATCAGGTGGCGCGCGCTGGCGAACAGGAACGCCTTGGGCTGAGCCGGGCGCGCCTTCGCGCCGGCTTCATAGAGCCGCGCGTAAAGCTCCTGGCGCAGGTCGTGCAGCTCCTCGCGGTGCGGCCAATGGCGCTGCAGGAAGCGCATCAACGCCTCCTCGTGGACCAGGATTTCATGGACGAACCAGCGGTCAAGCTCGGTCTGCATCGCCCTACCATAGCGAAAGCCGCCGTCGTCGGGAGGGGGAAAACGCGTGTACGTTCGTCTAGGGATGTAACCGCGAACGAGAGGGGAAGGGGACGATGAAGCGACGTGCCGGTTGGTCGATGCTGCTTGCTGCGCTGCTGTCGGCCATGGCGGCAGCGCCTGCGCTGGCGACGGATGTCGGCCACCACGTGCTGGGCGACCTGCAGGCGAAGACGCCGGGCAAGGTGCAGCCCGGCCTGCTGCTGATGGGTGGCGGCGACCGCAATTTCGACGCGTTGCGCTGGTTCATGCAGCGCGCCGGCAACGGCCACATCGTGGTGTTGCGCGCCTCGCAGGGCGGTGAGATCGGCGAGGAGTTCTTCCACGAGGTCGGCGGGATCACGTCGGTCGAGACCTTCGTGTTCCACGACCGCGAGGCCGCGACTGACCCGAAGATCCTGGCCGCACTGAAGCGCGCCGATGGCATCTTCATCGCCGGCGGCGACCAGTCGCGCTACGTGCGTTACTGGCGCGGCACCCCGGTGGCGGAGGCGCTTGACGCGCACGTGAAAGCGGGAAAACCGCTGGGCGGTACCAGCGCCGGTCTGGCGATACTGGGCGAATATCTGTACGGCGCGATGGACGGCGGCAGCCAGACCAGCCCGCGCGCCCTCGCCGATCCACTCGGCGATGCCAACACCATCGAAACCAACTTCCTGCACCTCGCGCGCTTGAAGGGGGTCGTCACCGACACCCACTTCAGCGAACGCGGCCGCCTCGGTCGCCTGGTGGCTTTCGTCGCCAAGGCCGAGCAGCTGGCTGGCCGACCGCTGCTGGGCCTGGGCGTGGACGAGGATGCGGCGGTGGCGGTGGAAGGCGACGGCACCGCGCGGGTGTATGCGATGGCGCCGGGTGCGGGCGCTACCGTCGTGCGGGGCGGCTTCGCCCAGGCGCAGGCCGAGGATGCGCCGATGCAGCTGGCAGCCGTGGACACCGTGGTAGCGGGCACCGGGTCGCTCCTGCACCTGCCCGATGGTCGGGTGGAGCGTCCGCTGGCCGAGCGCCGCTACGCGGTGCGCGATGGCGTGCTGGTCGCGCTGGACGCGCCCATGCTGGTCCTGCACGGTGGCGCGGGCGTGGAGCCGGGCGATCTCACGCCTGACGAAGAAGTGGCGGCCAAGCGTGCGCTGGAAGCCGCACTCCGCGCCGGTCACGCCAAGCTGCAGGCGGGCGCGTCGTCGGTGGACGCCGTCGTTGCCGCGATCACCGTGCTGGAGGACGCGCCGCAGTTCAATGCGGGCCGCGGCGCCGTGTTCACCCACGATGGCCGCAACGAGCTCGACACCGCGCTGATGGACGGTGCCACCGGCAAGGCCGGTGCGGCTGCCGGCCTGCACCGCGTGCGCAATCCGATCACGCTGGCGCGCGCGATCATGGACAAGTCCAACCACGTGATGATGGTCGGTGATGGCGCCGAGATGTTCGCGATGGAGCAGGGCATCGCGCTGGTGGATCCGGCCTACTTCCGCACCGAGAAGCGCTGGAAGGCGCTGCAGAAGGCACTGCAGGACGAGCGCCAGGCGCAGGCCTCGAACCAGCCGCTGGTGCTGCCGGGCAGGGCCTACTTCGGCACCGTCGGCGCGCTCGCCCTGGATGTGCGGGGGCATCTGGCGGCGGGCACCTCGACTGGCGGCATGACGAACAAACGCTACGGGCGTGTGGGGGATGCCCCGATCATCGGTGCCGGCACGTGGGCGGACGCGCGCTGCGCGGTGTCGGGCACGGGCTGGGGCGAGTTCTACATCCGGGCCGCCGCCGCGCACGAGATCTGCGCGCGGGTGCGCCTGGACGGCCAGCCGCTGGCGAAGGCCGCGGACGATGTGATCAATCGCGACATCCCCAAGGCCGGCGGCGACGGCGGTGCCATCGCTCTCGGCGTGGACGGCAGCGTGGCGTTCCCGTTCAACACCGGCGGCATGTACCGCGGCTGGATCGGCGCGGACGGCGTGCCGCACGTGGCGATCTACAAGACCGACAAGCTGGCCCTGCCGGGCCGCTGAAGCGGCTCGGGGAGGCGGGGGGCCAGGCCGGTATCCGCGGCAAGGGTGCCGGCCTGGCCCCTTGTCGTTTCAGCGCTCGGAGTGCCCGCTCTCGTCGTAGCCGCGCGGCGCCAGCAGGTTGGGCTTGATCAGGTCCGCGAAGGCGCGGGCCTGCGGTGACAGGAACTTGCCCTTGCGCATCACGATCCCGTAGCTGCGGGCGGGGAACCAGCGCGCCAGCGAGCGCGCGGCCAGCCGCTGGCGGTCGGCGTCGGTCAGGCAGATGGCGGTCACGATGCTGATGCCCAGGCCCATCGCCACGTACTGCTTGATGACCTCCCAGCCGCCCACCTCCAGCGCCACGGTGTAAGGCACCCGGTTCTGCTGGAACACCAGGTCCACCAGGCGGTAGGTGGTCAGGCGCTTGGGCGGCAGGATCAGCCCGTAGGGCGACAGGTCCTCCAGCGCCAGCTCACGCTTTTGGGCCAGCGGGTGGTCCGGTGGAGTGATCAGCATCGGGTCGAAGCGGTAGGCGGGCGCGTAGGCCAGGTCGGTCGGCACGTCCAGCATCGAGCCCACTGCCAGGTCCACCGCGTCGCTGCGCAGCAGGTCCAGCCCGCTGGCGCCGGTGACGTTGTGCAGGGTCAGCCGCACGTCCGGGTAGCGCTGGCGGAAGGCCTCCACGATCCCGGGCAGCAGGTACAGGATGGTGGAGCTGCCCGCGGCTACGTGCAGTTCGCCGGCGTCCAGCCCGCGCACCCGTTCGCGGAAATCGGCGGCCAGGCCGTCCAGCCCCTCCACCAGCGGCCGCGCCATCTCGTACAGCAGGTCCCCTTCCCGGGTGGGCACCAGGCGCCGGCCGCTGCGCTCCAGCAGCCGCACCCCCAACTCGCGCTCCAGCGCCTGCACCTGCAGGGTCACCGCCGGCTGGCTGAGGTAGAGCGCCTCGGCCGCGCGTGACACCGAGCCCAGCCGCGCCACCTGGCAGAACGCCCGCAGGGGCTTCAGGCGGGAGCCCTTGTAGGAGAAGCGCACGGCGGTGACAGGGCGTTTCGCCAAGGAATTCACTTATTTATTTGTATTTCAAATACTAAGCATTGATAAATCTGCTTTGTCAAATACCACACGCTGGCGGATGGTGGGCGCCCATCAGGTTCCATGGAGTCGCCGATGTCCGCCGTGCTGCAAGACCGCCCCGGTGAGGGCGTGGAGATCACCCGTCACCTGCCAGGGCAGGACGCCCTGCTCACTCCGGCTGCGCTGGCCTTCCTGGCCGGCTTGCACCGGGCCTTCGAGCCGGCCCGCCAGGCCCGGCTGGCGGCCCGGCAGGCCCGCCAGCAGGCGTTCGATGCCGGTGCGCTGCCGCAGTTCCGGGCGGATACCGCGCATCTGCGCGCCGGCGACTGGACGGTGATGCCGGCACCTGTGGCGCTGCGCGACCGCCGGGTGGAGATCACCGGCCCGGTCGATCCCAAGATGGTGATCAACGCGCTGAACTCGGGCGCCAACTGCTACATGGCCGATTTCGAGGACAGCACCAGCCCCACCTGGGCCAACCTGATCACCGGCCAGCAGGCGCTGCGCGCGGCGATCAGCGGCGATCTGGTCCATGCAGCCAACGGCAAGCGTTATGAACTGCGTCCGCAGGCCGAACAGGCGGTGCTGATCGTGCGGCCACGGGGTTGGCATCTGGACGAAAAACACGTCCTGGTCGATGGCCGACGCATGTCGGCGGCCCTGTTCGATGCCGGCCTGTTCTGCTTCCACAATGCCAAGGCGCTGGCCGCGCGCGACCGCGGCCCCTACCTCTACCTGCCGAAGCTCGAGTCGATGGAGGAGGCAGCGCTGTGGGGGCAGGTGCTGGATGACATCGAGGCCCAGCTGGGGCTGCCGCACGGGCAGATCAGGGTCACCGTGCTGATCGAGACGTTGCCGGCGGCGTTCGAGATGGACGAGATCCTGTACGCCCTGAAAGACCGCATCGTCGGCCTCAACTGTGGCCGCTGGGACTACATCTTTTCCTACATCAAGACCCTGCGCCGGCACCCTGACCGGGTGCTGCCGGAGCGCGGCCAGGTGACCATGACCCAGCCGTTCCTGCGCGCCTATTCCGAACTGCTGATCCAGACCTGCCATCGCCGTGGCGCCCATGCCATGGGCGGCATGGCGGCACAGATCCCCATTCGTGACGATGCGGCCGCCAATGCCGCTGCGCTGGCCCGGGTGCGCGCCGACAAGCTGCGCGAAGTGACCGCAGGCCACGATGGCACCTGGGTGGCGCATCCGGGACTGATCGCAGTGGCACGTGAAGTGTTCGATGCCCGCATGCCTGGCCCGAACCAGCTCGACAACCGGCGCGAGGACGTCCACGTGGAGGCCGCCGATCTGTTGCAGCCCTGCCTGGGCACGATCACCCGCGCCGGCTTCGAGAGCAACGTCGAAGTCTGTGTGCGCTACCTGGCCGCCTGGCTGGACGGCAACGGCTGCGTGCCGATCCATCACCTGATGGAAGACGCCGCCACGGCCGAAATCGCCCGCGCCCAGCTCTGGCAGTGGCTGCATTTCCCGGGGCTCGGCGGCGGCCTGCTGCATCTGGATGACGGCACGCCGGTCGATTTCGCCCTGCTGGAGCGCGCGCTGATCGCCCTGCCTGGCCGGCTGCGTGCCGAGCCCGGGCTCCCTGGCATCGCGCGCGTCAGCGAGGCCATCGGCCTGCTGGACCGGCTCACCCATGCCGAGACGCTTGCGCCCTTCCTCACCCTGCCGGCCTACGAACGGCTGGACTGATCTGTCGATGTCCCTCACCACCACCGCCCATCACGAGGTGCCTGCCATGTCATACCGCCTGCCGACCGCCGAACAACTGCAACAGGACTGGGCCAGCAATCCGCGCTGGGCCGGCATCGCCCGCCCCTACACCGCCGCCGACGTGGTGCGTCTGCGCGGCACCGTGCCCATCGAGCACTCGCTGGCCCGACTGGGCGCTGAAAAGCTGTGGCGTTATCTGCACACCGAGCCGTTCGTCAACGCGCTGGGCGCGCTCACTGGCAACCAGGCCATGCAGCAGGTCAAGGCCGGGCTGAAGGCAATCTATCTCTCCGGCTGGCAGGTGGCTGCCGATGCCAACCAGGCGGGCGAGATGTACCCGGATCAGTCGCTGTACCCGGCCAACTCGGTGCCGCAGGTGGTCAAGCGCATCAACAACACCTTGCTGCGCGCCGATCAACTGCATCATGCCGAGGGCGATGACAGCATCGACTTCCTGCAGCCGATCGTGGCCGATGCCGAGGCCGGCTTTGGTGGCGTGCTCAATGCCTACGAGCTGATGAAGGCGATGATCGAGGCCGGTGCCGCCGCCGTGCATTTCGAAGACCAGCTGGCCAGCGTGAAGAAGTGCGGTCACATGGGTGGCAAGGTGCTGGTGCCTACCCGCGAGGCCGTCGAGAAGCTGGTGGCCGCGCGTCTGGCGGCGGATGTGTGCGGTGTGCCGACGCTGATCATCGCCCGTACCGACGCCGAGGCGGCCGATCTCATCACCTCCGACATCGACGACAACGACACGCCGTTCTTGACCGGCGAGCGTACCGTCGAAGGCTTCTACCGCACCCAAAAGGGCCTGGATCAGGCGATCAGCCGCGGCCTGGCCTATGCGCCGTATGCCGATCTGGTCTGGTGTGAAACCGGCAAGCCGGATCTGGCGTTTGCGCGCAAGTTTGCCGAGGCGATCCACGCCAAGTTCCCGGGCAAGCTGCTGGCCTATAACTGCTCGCCGTCCTTCAACTGGAAGAAGCACCTGGACGACGCCACCATCGCCCACTTCCAGAAGGAACTGGCGGCGATGGGCTACAAGTTCCAGTTCATCACCCTGGCCGGCTTCCACAGCCTCAACTACGGCATGTTCGAGCTGGCCCACGGCTACGCACGCCGGCAGATGAGCGCCTTCGTCGAGCTGCAGGAAAAGGAGTTTGCCGCCGCCGAACGCGGCTTCACCGCGGTCAAGCATCAGCGCGAGGTGGGCACCGGCTATTTCGATGTGGTGACCCAGACGATCCAGGGTGGGCAGAGCTCCACCGTCGCCCTGAAGGGCAGCACCGAGGAGGAGCAGTTCCACCCCGATGCCCGCGCGGCCGCCTGAGCACCTGCGACCTCGCCCGGCAGGGGCGTCCCGGGGGAGCGGGGCGCCCGGCCACGGGGTGCGCCCCGGGCGGCCGGCGATGGTATCCTCCGGTTCCAAACGGGGGTTCGAGCGGGACAGGGGACAGGTGGCCGCCTTGGCGCACATGCAGGATGCCCACGCGAACGGGGATGCCAGTGCTTCCGCGCTGCACCCCGACGAGTACGCGCTGTTCGCCCGGGTCGCCAGGCCGCGTCCGGTCGAGGCCGGACAGCGCCTGTTCCGTCGCGGCGATGCTGGTGCGGTCATGTACGTCGTGGCCGGCGGGGCCGTGCACCTCGATTTCGGCGATGACCTGGTGGGCAAGCGGCTGGGCCCGCGCGCCTTCTTCGGCGAGCTGGGCCTGCTGATCGGCGACCACGCGCGCAGCGCGGATGCCGTCGTGGCCGAGGCCGGTGAACTGCTGGAGCTGGGGCGCGAGGAGTTCGAGGACTTGGCGCGGCAGGACCCGGTGCTGCTGGCCCAGTTCCTGCGCCGCGCGATCATGCGCGTGGTGCTGAACGAGCAGGCCCTGATCGCGCGGCTACGGCGGCGCAACCAGGAGTTGGAGGAGACGCTGGAGGCCCTGCGCACCACCAGCCGTCGCCTGGACCAGACCGAAGCGCTCACCCGCACCGACGAGCTCACCGGTCTCACCAACCGGCGCGGGTTTGCCGCGTACGTGGAGCAGCGCCTCAGCGAGGGCTGCCTGGACGGGTGCGCGCTGGTGCTGGTGGACTGCGACCGCTTCAAGTCCATCAACGACACCTACGGCCATCTGGCAGGAGACCGCGTGCTGCAGGGCGTGGCCAATCTGCTGCGCGCGGTGGCCGGCGCGGACGACATCGTCTGCCGGATGGGGGGCGACGAGTTCTGCCTGTTGCTGCGCGGCCACACCCGCGACGAGGCTGAACGTATCGCCGGCTATCTGGTCGACAGTGCGCGCATGCTGGAGCGCATGCACAACCGGCCACCGCAGATGACCACGCTCACCATCGGTGCCTGCATCATCGGTTCGACGCCCGATAGCGGTCTGGATCACTGGTATGCCCTTGCGGACGATGCCCTGTACCGGGCCAAGCGCCAGGGCGGCGACCGTGTCGAGTGGATGGGCTGATAGCGCTATGCAGGCGAGCAGCGCCCCGCAGGTCCGCACGCTGCTGCTCACCGACCTGGTGGAGTCCACCCACCTGGTGGAACGGCTGGGCGATGCGCCGGCCGCGGCGCTGTTCCGCGCCCACGACCGGCTGGTGCTGGAGCTGCAGCAGCGCTGGCGCGGGCGCCTGATCGACCGCAGCGACGGCCTGCTGCTGCTGTTCGAGCGCCCGATCGACGGCCTGGGCTTCGCCTTGGATTACGCCCGTGGGCTGCGCGATCTGGGTCGCGAAATGCAGTTCAAGGAGCCCCTGCAAGCGCGCGCTGGCCTGCATGTGGGTGAGGTGCTGGTCTGGGAGAACAGTCCGGAAGCCGTGCGCCAGGGCGCCAAGTCGCTGGAGGTGGAAGGTCTGGCCAAGCCGCTGGCCGGCCGCCTGATGGCACTGGCACGTCCCGGCCAGATCCTGCTGTCGGCCACCGCCGAGCCGCTGGCCCACCGCGCCGCGCGCGAGCTGGGCGAGCGCGGCGAGTTGCTGGTCTGGAAATCGTACGGGCGCTGGCGCTTCAAGGGCATTCCCGAGGCCCAGGAAGTGTACGAAGTTGGCGAGCCCGGGCTGGCCCCGCTGCGGATGCCGGCGCATACGCCGAAGGCCTGGCGCGACCTGCCGCTGTGGCGGCGCCCGGTGGCACTCGCCGCCGAGGCGGTGCTGGTGGCCGGCATGGCCTTCGGCGCCTGGTTCCTGGCCCAGCCAAAGCCGGCCATCGCCTTCAACGAGCGCGACTGGGTGGTGGTGGGCGACCTGCGCAACCTGACCGGCGACCCCCGCCTGGAGGACGCGCTGGAGCAGGCGTTCCGCATCAGCCTGGAGCAGTCGCGCTACGTCAACGTGGTGGGCGAGCTCAAGGTGCGCGATACCCTGCAGCGCATGCAGCGCCAGCCGGACACGGCGGTGGACCGGGCCCTGGGGTCGGAAATCGCCCTGCGCGACGGCGCCCGCGCCGTGCTGCTGCCCACGGTGTCCGAGGTGGGTGGTCGGCTGCGGGTCAGCGCCGAGGTCATCGACCCGCACACCCAGACCACCGTCTACGCGGTCTCAGCCGATGGCAAGGGCGTGGAGTCCGCGCTGGCCTCCATCGACGAAGTCACCGACCAGCTGCGCACCAAACTGGGCGAGGCCTTGCAGAACGTCCAGAAAACGTCGGTGCCGCTGCCGAACGTGGCCACGCCCAGCCTGGATGCGCTGAAGGCCTTCGCGGTGGCGCGCCGGGTCGCGAACACGACGGGTGACCGCGAGCAGGCGCTGGGCCTGTATCAGCGTGCGCTGCAGCTGGATCCCCAGTTCGCGCTGGCCCATGCCGACATGGCGCGCCTGTATGCAACTCTGGGCGAGCCGGGCGCCGCGCGCGACGAGTGGCGCAAGGCGTTGGCGCTGCCCCAGCGGCTGTCGCCGCAGGAGCGCCAGATGATCGAGCTGATGCTGATCCAGCACACCGGTCCGCAGAATTACTTCCGCAAGGCCGAGGAATACCTGGCGCTGTATCCGGATGACTACCAGACCATCGGCCGGCTCTCGAGCAACCAGTGGCACCAGCGCAACGACTTCCGCGCTGCCGAGGCACTCAGCCGGCGCGCGCTGAAGCCGCAGAACGAGCGCTTCAGTTCGGTACGCTACAACCTTGGCATCATGCTGCTGGGCCAGGAGCGCTACGACGAGGCGCTGGCCGAGTTCCGGAAAGCGCGCGAGGCGGGCTTCGTGGGGGCGGGCGAGTTGTATGCCCTGCTCTACGAGGCGCGCGGGCAGTATGCGGAAGCCGACAGGACCTACTTCGCCAGCACCGCCGGCCGGAACGGTTGGCACGGCGAAACCGGGGCCATCGTCTGGATCGATCGCGGCCAGCCGGCGCGCGCAGCGGCAGCCGTGCGTGAGTGGGTGCAGAAGGCCGACGCCAGTGGCGACGTACTGGAGTCGCTGCGTGCCCGCGCGGGGTTGGCCAGCATGGCGGTGCTGCACGGACAGGGCGATGCCGCTGCCGCGCAGCAGGAGCTGCTGGGGTTGATCGAGGCCAAGGGCGCGCTGGCGGACGATATCTATCCGCCGGCTTCGACCGAGTTGCGGCTTTATGCGGGCTTGCTCTCGGCTTACCGCGACGATCGGGCCGGCTTGGCCGAAGCGCTGCGTCGCGTGCAGGGCAGCACCGTCGTCCGCGATTACCCCACCATCCGGGAGCTGCACGAGGTTCTGCTGGCCGAACAGGAGCGTCTGAACGGCCAACCCCGCCTTGCCATGGCGCGGCTGGAACCGCTGGTGCGGCAAGACACCGCCCTGGTGGCGACACACTGGGCGCTGATGCGCGCAGCGCGTGCGGCTGGCGATGAAAGTGTGGCTGCGGCCCAAGCCGAATGGCTGGCCACGCACCGCGGCCGCATCTTCGCGGAGAGCACCACGTCCGATGTGCTGCGGTTCTTCAATGTGTCGGTCTCGGCGGAGGTCCTGCGGGCACGGCAGCAGGCGGGATCGAAGACGCCCTGAACCCGGTCTCGCGCACACGGAAATCGTGCGCCAATGACCTGTGACGAATGATCCGTAGCGCTGGCCAGGCGACAGCGGGTTTCGCGTCACCGGGTTGCCTGGCGAAGTGCCGGGCCTTTCCAGAGCGCTGCGTTGCCCTCGGCTATCCGGGGCGGTAGATCCGCCCCCACGCCCGGGCGCAGAGTGGCTGCCGGGTCGTTGCCGATGGGTGGCGGGGTTCCGTCAGTCCGCGCTGAATTCCTTCGCGCACAGGAAGCTGACTGGCACGTTCAGTGCGCTTTCCAGCTTTGCACGGTCACGGGCGATCTTGGCCTTGGGGGCAATCCGATCGGTCGGTGCCAGCTGCATGCATTCGCCGGCGGAGGTAGATCCTGCCTCGACCTTGTAGCCCACTTGCATCAACGCGGCATGGGCATCTTTCTTGAAAAGCCGCCGGAACTCGTTGTCTGTGGACAGCTTGTCCAACAGTTTCTTGGCAACTTTCGGATCGAGCGGTGCAGGCTTGGCGCCTTTTTTGCCGGCCATTGTGGTTTCCCCTGTGGTGTTGTCGAAGGTGGCCGTGGTGACGCTATCCTTGTCCTTGCGCGAGGGCAAGCGGCAAGATTCCGTTTTCGTGTCCGGACGGGCCCATGCGGATCAGGCGTTGTACGTTGCTGCGATTGGAGTCCAGCGAGGAGACGCATTTCGATCTGGAGGCGTTGCTCTCCGGGGGGACCGGCGTCGTCAGCCGCATGCGATGGCTTGCCTATGCGCCTGCGCTGGAGGCTCCCATGGAGCTGGAAGCAGACGAGGTTGCCCTGCTCGGCCAGGTCAGCCCCACGGATTGGGTGCAGGCCGCGCCGGTGCGCCAGCGATTTGGTGCCGCGTCCGTGCGGCGCTTGCTGCGCGCGGGCTTGTTGGTGGGCAGCACCCAGCCATGGGCATCGGCGCGGGAAGAGGACGAGCGCATGCGGGCGTTGCATTGGCATGGGGTCGCCGCGGACTACCACCGGGCCTCGCGCTGGGGCGGGATCGATGCCGCCGGTGAGGTCGAGGAGGCCGGGCTGCACAATGCCGAAGGGCTGCGCAGTGCGTACGGTGCGCCGCCTCCCATGTTGCACAAGCGTGCCGATGGAGGTGCCACCACGACGCTTCCGTGGGCCACGCGCACGGCGTTCGATGACGTGCTGGATGCCCGCACCACCTGCCGTAATTTCGATGCTGGGCGCATGTTGCCTCTGGCGCAATTCGCACAGGTACTGGAGCGGACCTTCGGTGAGCGTGGGCGTGTCCACGGTGCCGATGACTTCGATGTGCTCAAGCGCACCAGTCCCTCCGGCGGGGCGCTGCATCCCACCGAGTGCTATGTCATCGCCCGGCGGGTGGAGGGTCTGGCGCCGGGCCTTTACCACTACCGGCCCTCCGAGCATGCGCTGCAGGCCCTCCCGATGGACCCGGCGCGGATACTGGCCAGCGCCGGCAAGCATGCTGTGGCCCAGGACATGGGCGCACTGGATTACTTGGCGTGGATCGCCGTGGGGGGGCAGCCCTACTTCGCAAAGGCCCATGTCCTGTGCATTCTGGCGCCCCGCTTCCATCGCAACTTCTGGAAATATCGCAATCACCCGAAGGCGTATCGGGTCTGCATCCTCGATGTCGGCCACTTGTCGCAGACGTTGTTGCTCAGCGCCACCGAAGCGGGGCTGGGAAGCTACGTGACGGCTGCCATCAACGAGATCGACATCGAGCGGGCGCTGGGCCTGGAATCCTGGTCCGAAAGCCCGCTGGCGGTCTGCGGCATGGGGCCGCGGGCCAACCGCATGGAGACCTACGAACTCGACCCCAACAGGCGGATCTGGCCGCAATAGGGCGCGCCGTCAGGCCGCCGCGCGCTCGCTGCCCCGCTCCAGCTTGCGGTAACCGATCGCCTCCGTCAGGTGCGGCGTTTCGATGGCATCGCTGCCGGCTAGATCGGCAATGGTGCGGGCCACGCGCAGGATGCGGTGCAGCGAACGCGCGGACAGTTGCAGGGCATCCACCGCGCATTCCAGCAGGGCGGTGTCGCGCGGGGACAGCGCGCAGAACGCGTTGGTCTGGGCCTGGTTCAGGCGTGCGTTGGTCTGGCCGCTGCGCGCGTGCTGGCGGGTGCGTGCCGCCAGCACGCGCTCGCGCACCCGGGCGCTGCACTCGCCCGGCGGGCCATCGGTGCGCAGCGCGGTGGGCGGCAGGCGCGGCACTTCGACGTGCAGGTCGATGCGCTCCAGCAGTGGGCCCGAGATGCGCGCGCGGTAGCGCCGGATCGCCTCGTCGCTGCACAGGCAGCGGCCGGAGGGATCGCCGGCCCAGCCGCAGGGGCAGGGGTTCATTGCCGCCACCAGCTGGAAACGGGCGGGGAACTCGCAGTGCCGCGCGGCGCGGGAGATGCTGACGCTGCCGGACTCCAGCGGCTCGCGCAGCACCTCCAGTGCATGGCGACTCCACTCGGGCAACTCGTCGAGGAACAGGGTGCCGTGGTGGGCCAGCGAAATTTCGCCGGGGCGCGGGTCGGCGCCACCGCCGACCAGGGCCACCGCACTGGCGGTGTGGTGGGGGGCGCGGAACGGCCGCTGCCGCCAGCGCGCCAGGTCCAGCCCGCGGCCGCTGGCGGAGGCAATGCTGGCGGCTTCCAGCGCTTCCGCATCGGTGGGAGGCGGCAGGATGCCACACAGGCGCGAGGCCAACAGCGTCTTTCCACTGCCGGGCGGGCCGACCAGCAACAGGTGATGGCCACCCGCCGCGGCGATCTCCAGTGCGCGCCGCGCCTGCGCCTGCCCGCGCACGTCGGCCAGGTCCGGCATCGGTGCTTCCTC
Source organism: Thermomonas sp. (assembly GCF_046293095.1). GTDB lineage: Bacteria > Pseudomonadota > Gammaproteobacteria > Xanthomonadales > Xanthomonadaceae > Thermomonas. The sequence continues at coordinate 25,254 of NZ_JBKBPN010000004.1, read as the reverse complement.
GCAGGGCCGCGGCGTGGCCTGCGGCAGCGTCCTGCGCGCGTCCAGCGCGGCGCAGACTTCCAGCAGCGTGCGGGCGGTGCGCACGTCCACGGCGCTGGCCAGCGCAGCTTCCTCGCCATTGCCCGGTGCCACCAGCAGGCGGCGCCCGCTGTCACCGGCGGCCAGCGCCGCGGCCAGCACGCCGTCGACGGGCCGCAGTTCGCCGGTCAGAGCCAGTTCGGCGATGAACTCCCAGCCGTCCAGCGCCTCCAGCGAAAGTTGGCCGCTGGCGGCCAGGATGCCCAGCGCGATGGCAAGATCGTAGCGGCCGCCGTCCTTGGGCAGGTCGGCGGGGGCAAGGTTGACGGTGATGCGGCGGGCGGGGAACTCGAACTGCCCGCACTGGATCGCCGCCCGCACCCGGTCCTTGGCTTCGCGCACCGCCGCTTCCGGCAGGCCCACGATGGACATGGCCGGCAAGCCGCCGGCCAGATGCACCTCCACCCGCACTTCGGGCGCGCGCACGCCCACCCGCGCACGGCTGTGCACGATCGCAAGACTCATGGCGGCGGCCCTCAGTGGCGCGGGGCGTCGTCGGGCTTGGCGGTGTCGGCCAGCTCGGCCAACTGGCGCTCCAGCGCTTCCAGCTTTTCCCGCGTGCGCGCCAGCACGGCGCGCTGGACGTCGAACTCCTCGCGGGTGACCAGGTCCAGCTTGCCCAGCCCGGCCTGCAGGACCGACTTGAAGTTCTGCTGCAGTTCCTCGCGGCTTTCGCGCAGGCCCGGCGGGACCAGGCTGCTGAGGCGGCGGGCGAGTTCGTCGAGATGGGCCAGGTCGATCATCGGTAAGGGCGTCATGGTGGGCCTCCTGCGGTGACGGCCAGCATCGCGCGGGGTGCGCGGGCCGGCTGTCGGCGCAGGGCGCGGCAGGGCGTCGGAAAACGCCGCGCCGGTGGGGGCAGTATGCCCGCATCGCGCGCGATATGCTGCCGCCATCGATCAGGAGAGCCGACGATGAAGATGGTGATGGCGGTGATCAAGCCGTTCAAGCTGGACGACGTGCGCGAAGCGCTGGCCGAGGTTGGCGTGGCCGGCATCACGGCGACGGAGGTGAAGGGGTTCGGCCGGCAGAAGGGCCACACCGAGCTGTACCGCGGCGCCGAGTACGTGGTGGATTTCCTGCCCAAGATCAAGCTGGAGATCGCGGTTACTGACGACCGCGTGGACGCCGTGACCGAGGCCATCCTGAAGGCGGCGGGCACCGGCAAGATCGGCGACGGCAAGATCTTTGTCTGGGATCTGCAACAGGTGGTCCGCATCCGCACGGGCGAGCTTGATGCCGACGCGCTCTGACGAAGGTCTGAACAACGCCTCCCCGGCATTGTCCGCGCATGTCCGGCCCGGTACCTGACCGGGCCCGGCTTGCACGCATCTATCGCGTGTGTGATTGATGCGTGGCCGCCTACCCGTGGCCGACGGGAATCCCCGGATTGTTTGAAGATTCCCTTGCGCATCTGAACGCTTGCGGGATGCGAGGGCAGCCCGGTCAGGCGCAGCCAGCAGGCCTGCGGGTGGAATCAGGGGGTGCGGGTGCTTCCTCAGGGCGCGGGTGCCGAGGCGCGGACGGACCGGTCGCGGCCGTCCTGCTTGGCCTGGTAGAGCGCCACATCGGCGCGGCGCAGCAGGCGTTCGCGGCTGTCGTCGTGCTGCGCCTGGCTGACGCCGATGCTGGTGGTCACCCGTAGCCCCGGATCGATGGCGGACAGATCCAGGCGGCGGGTGGCGTCAAGCAGGCGGTTGGCGATCACCTCGGCCTGCGCCTCGGTGGCGCCGGGGCAGACCACGGCGAACTCCTCGCCGCCCAGCCGGCCCAGGCGGTCGTCGTCGCGCAGCTGGGCCTGCCAGGCCTGGGTCACCAGGCGCAGGACGGTATCGCCGGCGGCATGGCCATAGCCGTCGTTGATCTCCTTGAAGTGATCCAGGTCCAGCAGCAGGAGGCTGAGCGGGCGGGCGTGCCGGTGGGCATCGGCCAGTGCGGCATCGAGGATTTTCTCGATCGCCAGCCGGCTGGCGGTGCCGGTGAGTGGGTCGGTCATGGCCAGGGTGCGCAGCCGGCCTGCGCGTTGCCATTGCCGCCAGGCGAGGACAGCCAGTACGCCCAGCAGCAGTGCGCCGAGCAACAGGGTCAGGCTCTGCCAGCGCCGTTCACGCTGCAGCAGGTTCAGCTGCAGCTGGCGGGACTGTGCTTCCGCCTGCAGGCGCCGGTTCTCGAAATCGCGCCGGCGGATCTCGTATTCGTATTCCAGCAGCCGGCTCTGTTCCAGCCGCATCTTGCTCTGCAGCTCGGTCTGCAGCTTGGCATAGCGCTTGTAATCGGCCAGGGCCAATGGCAGCTGGCCCAGCGCCTCCTCGCTGGCGGCGCGGGCCTGGTAGAGCAGGGCCAGATAGCGCAAGTTGCCGTCCTGCTCGATCTTTGGCAGCGCCAACTGGTAATGGGCCAGCGCCGCCCGGTGCTCGCCCTTGCCCGCCAGCGCCTGCCCGGTCACCAGCAGCAACAGGCCGTCATTGCCAGCGAACCGTTCCGCCGCAAATGCGTCGCGGGCCTGGGACAGCGCCGTGAGCGCCGCATCGAATTCGCCCTGGGCGATCAGGGCCGAGGCCAGCCCCAGCCGGGCGCCCGCCACGCTGAGGCGATCCTCGTGCCGAAGCGCCAGGGCCAGCGCGTCTTCGAAGGCCTGGCGGGCTTTCGGCAGCTGATCGGATTCCTCGTACAGATAGCCCAGCTGGGTCAGATCCAGAAGCTGTTGCCCCCCGTCGCCCGCTGTCCGGGCGCGGGCCAGGTCGCGCTGGAAATAGGCTTCCGCCTGTGCGAAGTCGCCCATGCGACGGTAGGTCGTGGCGATCTGCACCAGCAGCGCGTTCACCTCGCGATGGATACCGGCAGCGCGGAATGCCGCCCGGGCGCGCTGGAAGTCCAGCAGGGCGCGTGCCTGCTCGCCCACGTCCGACAGCAGGCTGCCGCGCAGCATCAGGGCCTCGCCCAGCAGCTGCTGTTCGGAGGAATGTTCCAGCAGCGCGACCATGCGGTCCGCTTCCGTGATGGCTTGGCGGGTGCCATGCAGCGTCTGCACGAAACCGGTGCGGCAGAACAGCGCGCGCCCCTGCGAGGCCAGGTCGCCGGCAGCCTGGGCTGCTTTGAACGCTTCGTCGCTGTAGGCCAGCCCCTGTTGCGGGTCTTTCCAGCGCGGATTGGTGCAGTACACCGAGCGGAACTGCACCGCGCGGGCGCGATCACCGGGGGGCAGCAAAACCCGCAGCTGTTCCAGCCAGGCCGCGTAGTCGCTGGTGCTGGCATCCATCGACTCCGGGCCGATCACCTTCTGCAATACCGCGTCGAAGCGAGCGGCGCGCGTGGGTGCGGCAGCTTCGGGCTCCTGCAGCGGAGAAAACCCCGGCGCTGCCGCAGGCAGCAGGGCCAGCAGCAGGGTCAGTGTTGGCAGCCAGCCGGCTGGACGCATCCGGACTCCTGAGGGAACTGGCGTCACTGTATGACAGCCAAGTGACCGCGATTGTGCCGGATTTTGCAGTTTGCGCGGGCCAAAAGGCCCTTGACCGGATCAAGGGCCTGCCATAGGGGAGTGGCCGGTACGGCGAACAAACGCCTCCGCGATGGTTCCGACGCTCGCAAAGAGTCGCAGGCCACCCCTATAGGCCGTGTCGTCGCAGTATGCGCGAACGGGTTGGATCCGTGCGGGTCAGCCCCGCAGCGCCTCGGCCACGAACGGCGGCAGGGCCTGCGCGCCACGGTGGACGTCGGCGCTGTAATAGCGGGTGGCAAACGGTTTGGCGCGGGCATCGGCGTCGCGGAAGCCGAAATCGGCGTGCGCGGCTTTTTTGGCCATCGTGCAGCTCCACCAGCCGGTGGGGTAGCAGGGCTGCGGGAACGGCAGGGTCTGGAAACTGGCAAATCCGGCCTTGCCCATTTCCGCGCGCATTTCCTTGATCAGTTCCAGCAATGCCAGCGGCGATTCGCTCTGCTGCACCAGGATGCCGTCGTCTTTCAGTGCGCGGTGGCAGCTTGCAAAGAACGCCTTGTTGAACAGCCCCTCGGCCGGGCCGACCGGATCGGTGGAATCCACGATCACGATATCCACGCTGCCCGGCGCACAGTTGGCCATGTAGGCGATGCCGTCATCCCACAGCAGTTCGGCGCGTGGATCGCTGTTGGATTCGCACAGTTCGGGAAAGTATTTCTCCGCCATGCGCGTGACCTGCTCGTCGATATCGCACTGCACGGCTTTTTCCACGCCCGGATGGCGCAGCACCTCACGCAGGGTGCCGCAGTCGCCGCCGCCGATGATCACCACGTGCTTGGGGTTTGGGTGGGTGAACAGCGCCGGGTGCGCCATCATCTCGTGGTAGAAGAAGTTGTCGCGGCTGGTCAGCATCATCGCGCCGTCGATCAGCATGAGATTGCCCCAGTCGGTGGACTCGTAGATCTCGATCTTCTGGAACGGCGACTGCACCTCGTCCAGCTTGCGGGTGATGCGAAAGCCGATGGCCGAGCCGGTCTTGTCGAACTGTTCGTGCAGCCAGCGGGTCTGGGGCATCGCGGGATTCCTGGAAATGCGGGGGTAACGTGCGATTTTAGCGAAAGGCGGCCAACGCCGCTGCCGGCCACGCCGGCAAGCCGCGTGCCCGCGCACGTAGCCCAGGCCCACCGCGGGCTGCGGGGGCCTACAATGCGCGTCCCCCTGCCGCCCACGTTGCCGCCATGACCCGCTGGTCCCCCGACCTTGCCCGCAAGACCTACTCGATCCCGCATTGGGCCGACGGTTATTACGACGTCGATGCGCAGGGCCGCATCGTGGTGCGGCCGAAGGGCGTGAACGGGCCGTCGATAGCGCTGCCGGAGGTCGTGGATGCCGCGCTGGCGCAGGGTGGCCACCTGCCGGTACTGGTGCGCTTCCCTGACATCCTGGGGCACCGCTTGGGCAAGCTGCAGGCGGCGTTCGCGCAGGCCCAGCAGGACTGGGACTACGCTGGCGGCTATACGGCGATCTATCCGATCAAGGTCAACCAGCACGCCGGCGTGGCCGGCACGTTGGCCTCGCACCACGGCGAGGGCTTCGGGCTGGAGGCCGGCAGCAAGCCGGAGCTGATGGCGGTGCTGGCGCTGTCGCGCCCGGGTGGCACCATCGTCTGCAACGGCTACAAGGACCGCGAGTACATTCGGCTGGCGCTGATCGGGCGCAAGCTGGGGCTCAAGACGTTCATCGTCATCGAGAAGCCCTCCGAGCTGAAGGTGGCGCTGGAAGAGGCGGCGGCGCTGGGCGTGAAGCCGGGCCTGGGCGTGCGCATGCGGCTGGCCTCGCTGGGCGCCGGCAAATGGCAGAACAGCGGCGGCGACAAGGCCAAGTTCGGCCTCGATCCGCGCCAGCTGCTGACCCTGTGGAAGGAGCTGCGCGATGCCGGCATGGGCGACTGCCTGCAGCTGCTGCACTTCCACATGGGCAGCCAGATCAGCAACGTGCGCGACATCGCTGCCGGCATGCGCGAGGCCACCCGCTATTTCGTCGAGCTGTCGCGGCTGGGTGCCAACATCCGCCATGTCGACGTCGGTGGCGGCCTGGGTATCGATTACGAGGGCACGCGTTCGCGCTCCTACAACTCGGTCAACTACGGCATCCACCACTACGCCTCCAGCATCGTGCAGCCGCTGGCAGAGGCCTGCCGCGCCGAGGGGCTGACGCCACCGCGCATCCTCACCGAGTGCGGGCGGGCGATGACCGCGCACCACGCGGTGCTGGTGGCGAACGTCAGCGAGGTGGAGCGCGCGCCGGAAGGCCGCGTGCCGGAATCGCATGACGACGAATCCCATCCGGTACGCCAGCTGCGCGAGCTGCACGAGGAAATGGCGCAGCGCCCGGCGGTGGAGGTGTTCCACGAGGCCAGCCAGGCGCACGCCGAAGGTCTGAGCCTGTACGCACTGGGCCAGATCGACCTGGTCCAGCGCGCGCGCATCGACGACCTGTTCTACGCCATCGCCCACGCGGTGAAGGCGCGGTTGACCTACGATGAGAAGAGCCACCGCGACCTGCTGGACGAACTGAACGAGCGGCTGGTGGACAAGTACTTCGTCAATTTCAGCGTGTTCGAGTCGATGCCCGACGTCTGGGCGATCGACCAGGTGTTCCCGATCACTCCGATCGAGCGGCTGGATGAAGTTCCTACCCGCCGCGGCATCATCGCCGACCTGACCTGCGACTCCGACGGCAAGATCGACACCTACGTGGAGAACGAGGACCTCGACTCCTCGCTGCCGCTGCACGAGCTGCGCAAGGGCGAAAGCTACCGGCTGGGCTTTTTCCTGGTCGGCGCGTATCAGGAAATCCTGGGCGACATCCACAACCTGTTCGGCGACACCGACGCCATCGAGGTGCGCTGCGAGGGCGACGGCTTCACGATCAGCCAGCAGCGCCGCGGTGACACCACCGACGTCATGCTGGACTACGTGGGCTACAAGCTGGCCGACCTGCGCCGCGAATACGCCGCGAAGGTGGATGCGGCGAACCTGCCGGCCGCCGAGGGCGACGCGCTGAAGGCCGCGCTGGAAGCCGGCCTGACCGCCTACACCTACCTCGACGACACGCCGCAGTGAGCGGCCCCGCGGTGGCGCCGCGCCTGCCGGGCCTCGACCTGCTGCGCGCCATCGCGGTGCTGTGGACGATGCAGTTCCACAGCTTCCTCGTTGGCGGGTTGGGCGCGGACTGGCGCTGGCTGGAACGCTACGGCTGGATGGGCGTGGATCTGTTCTTCGTGCTCAGCGGCTACCTGATCGGCGGGCAGCTGCTGCGGCCGCTGGCGAATGGGGCGACGCCGTCGCTGCGCGACTTCTACCTGAAGCGCGCGTTCCGCATCCTGCCCGCGTTCTGGGCGGTGTTGGCGGTCTACCTGCTGTGGCCGGCCTTCCGCGAGGCGCCGGGGATGGAGCCGTGGTGGAAGTTCGCGCTGTTCTTCGTGAACCTCGACATCGACTACGCCACCCATGCCGCGTTCTCGCACGCGTGGTCGCTGTGCGTGGAGGAACATTTCTACCTGCTGTTCCCGGCGCTGGCGCTGCTGCTGGCACGCAGGCCGTCAGCAATGAAATTCTGGACGATGTGCATGGCTGTGCTGCTGGGCGGCATCGCGCTGCGCAGCGGCATCTGGCTGCACGATGACGCGAGCCAGCCGCAGCGGCCGTGGTTCGTCGAGGACATTTACTATCCGACCTGGAACCGGCTCGACGGCCTGCTGTTGGGCGTGATGCTGGCGGCGTGGCAGGCTTACCGGCCCGCGTCGTGGGCGCGCGCGGCGACACATGCGAACCGCTTCGCGCTGGCTGGCGTGGTGGTGATGGCGCTGGCGTTCTGGCTGTTCCGCGACCGCGTCGGCCTGCTCGGCAACAGCGTCGGCTGGCCGGTGCTGTCGCTGGGGTTGGCCCTGCTGGTATTCGCCGGTGCGCAGCCGCATGGCCTGCTCGGCGGACGCGCCATCCCGGGTGCGGCATGGATCGCGGCGATCTCGTACAGCCTCTACCTCGTCCACAAGCCGATCTACGGGCTGGTGCAAGCCCAGTGGGGCGCCGTGCTGGACGGGCGCGGCGTCGGCGCATGGCTGGTGTACGGCCTCGCCTCGATTGCCGCGGCGGTCCTCCTGCACTACGGCGTGGAACGGCCGGCGCTGCGCCTGCGAACGCGGGTACTGTCGCGCGGCGCGCCCAGCGCCCAGGGCGCCGATCGCGAGTCGGTGCTCGCCGCGGCGGCGGTCCCCGGGGCCTTCTGCGCCTGCGCCCGCCAGGGCGCCACCACCAGCACCACGCCGGTCAGCACCAGCAGGGCACCGGCGATCCGCACCGCGTCGACCGGCTTGGGCGCCTGCAGCACGCCGTACTGGTCCAGCAGCAGGGACGCGGTGACCTGGCCCAGCACCGCCAGGCAGATCATCCCGGCCGCGCCGATGCGCGGCACCAGTAGGGTGAAGCAGGCCACGTAGAGCGCGCCGAAGGCGCCGCCGATCCAGATCCACGCCGGCAACTTGACGCTGCCCTGCAGCGTGACCGGGGTGCGCGTGGCCAGCAGGTACAGGCCCAGCACCGCCGAGCCGACCAGGAACGACACGAAGGCCGCCGCCACCGGCCCGCCGATGTGGGCGCCCAGCCGGGCATTGACCAGACCTTGCAGCGGTAGCACCGCGCCGATCAACACCGCCACCAGCAGTGCGCCGAGCAGGTTCATGCCTGCGCTTCGCGGTGGACTTGGAAGCCGGCGAACGACTGCGAGGTCGGCATCAGTTCCAGCCGGTTGATGTTGAGGTGCGGCGGCAGGGTGGCGACCCAGAAGATCGCCTCGGCGATGTCCTCGGCGGTCATCGGGTGGGCGCCTGCGTAAAGCCTGTCCGAGGCGCCCTGGTCGCCGTGGGTGCGCACCACGGTGAACTCGGTTTCGGCCATGCCCGGTTCGATGCTGGTCACGCGCACGCCGGTTCCGTGCAGGTCGCTGCGCAGGCCCAGCGAGAACTGGGTGACGAAGGCCTTGGTGCCGCCATAGGTGTTCCCGCCCGGGTACGGGTACACGCCCGCCACCGAGCTGATGTTCACGATCGCGCCCTTGCGCGCCACCAGCGTGGGCAGCAGGGCGTGGGTCAGCGTTACCAGTGCGGTCACGTTGGTGTCGATCATGGTCTTCCAGTCGGACAGCAGCGCGTCCTGCGCAGGCTGGGTGCCCTGCGCCAGGCCGGCGTTGTTCACCAGCAGGTCGATCCCGCGGAACCGTTCCGGCAGCGCATCCAGCGCGGCGCGCATCGCGGCTTCGTCGCGAACGTCGAAGCAGGCCGGATGCAGGGCATCGCCCAGCTCGGCACGCAGGGCGTCCAGGCGCTCGGCGCGGCGGCCGGTGGCGATGACCTGCCAGCCGGCGGCGATGAAGCGCCGCGCGGCGGCGCGGCCGAAACCGGCGGTGGCGCCGGTGATGAGGGCGGTGCGGGGGGTGTGGGTGTCCATGGCGCGTAGTTTAGCGATGGCGCGCGGCCCGGCTCAGCCTTCCGGCTTCGCCGGCGGCTTGCGCCGCGCGACGGGCTTCCTGCTCCCGATCGTAGCGTCCGGGGCGGTAGCGGGTTTGCGCTTGCGCCCGGTGCCGGCCTTGCCCGCGGTCCTGGCCTTGGTAGCGCGGTGCTTCTGCAACATGTCCTCGGCCAGCAGCACGTCCTCGGACAGGAGGCCGGCGGCCTTGGCGATGGCGATCCGCGCCTGCGCCTTGTTCTCGTCCGGATTGGCCAGCAGCAGCTCGCGGATCGCCTCGCGCAGCGCGGTGTCGGCATTGCGCTTCAGGGTGGCCTTTTCGCCGCGCTGGAGCAGCGCCAGCAGCGCATCGACCACGGGTTTGATCAGAGCGGCTTCGATGGGCATGGGCGGCATCCTCGCTGTCCCACGAGGATGCCACGGGGGCATCTCAATGGCTGCGATGCTGCGCGAACAGCCCGTCGCGCGGCATCGCTACCAACGTCACCCAGGCCCGGGGCGGTCTTCGCCCGCCGGCGTGCTTTAATTCGTCTTGACCGCCATCGCCGCCATCCCGCCGCTGGCCAGCTTGGCCTTGGCCTCGGCCAGTTCGGACGCGCTGCCGTAGGGGCCCAGGCGGACGCGGTAGACGGTCCTGCCGTCGATCTGCGCCGACTCCACGCGGGCGTTCAGGCCCAGCAGGGCGATTTTCGCCTTGGTCGCCTCGGCGTCGCCGGAGGCCCCGAAGGCGCCGGCCTGCAGCAGGTAGCGCGCGCCACCGTCGCCCCCGGCGGCCGGTTGCGGCGTTGCGGGTGGGGTTGCCGATGCCGGCGGAGTGGCGGCTGTTGTGGTGTCGCCCAACGGGGCCGGCAGTGCCGGGGCGCCCGCGGCACTCGCCGGTCCGGGCGGCTGTGCGCTGGCCTGCTCCTGTGCCTGGACTTCGGCCTTGGCGCTGGCCGCCAGTTCGGCGTCGCTCATGGCGACCTCGCGGCCCGGCAGCAGGGTGTAGAAGTCGTACTGGGTCGGCTTCGGCTTGTCGGCGTCCTGCTTGCCACCACTCGCCGGTGCGGTATCGGGCGCGATCGCTTCACCTTCCTCGCTGGTCGTTGCAGGCAGCGCGTCGGGATTGGGCTTGGGCCGGAAGAACCCGTCGCCGCCGCCGGACTTGAGATAGCGCGGCACCAGCAGCACCGCCAGCAGCGTGAGCAGGATGCCGATGACGAGCCACGCCCAGCCGGGCAGCCCGCCGGAGGCGTTGCGCTTGGCCTGCGACTTTCCGCGTCGTGCCGCCATCACATGCTCTCCGGGGCAGACACGCCCAGCAGGTCCAGTCCATTGGCCAGCACCTGGCGCGTAGCCAGCGCCAGCGACAGGCGCGCATTGCGCAGCGCGGCGTCCTCCACCAGCACCGGGCTGGCGTGGTACCAGCCGTGGAAGGCGTTGGCCAGCTCGCGCAGGTATTGCGCGACCAGGTGCGGCTCCAGCGTGGCGCCGGCGGCCTCCACCACCTCCGGGAAGCGCGACAGCTCGCGCATCAGGTCCTGCGCCGGCGCATCGTCCAGCACGTGCAGCGAGGCCTGCCCGTGGGCGGCATCGAACGCGTAGCCCTTTTCACCGGCCTGGCGCAGCAGGCTGCAGATGCGGGCGTGCGCGTACTGCACGTAGTAGACCGGGTTGTCGTTGGACTGCGATCGGGCCAGGTCGATGTCGAAGGTGAGCTGCGAATCCGGCTTGCGCGCGACCAGGAACCAGCGGGTGGCGTCGCGGCCGGCCTCGTCGATCAGGTCGCGCAGGGTCAGGTAGCTGCCGGCGCGCTTGGACAGCTTCACTTCCTCGCCGCCGCGCATCACCGTGACCATCTGGTGCAGCACGTAGTCCGGGTAGCCGACGGGGATGCCGCAGTCCAGCGCCTGCAGGCCGGCGCGCACGCGTGCCAGCGAGCCGTGGTGGTCGGCACCCAGCTCGGTGACCGCGCGCTGGTAGCCGCGCTGCCACTTGGACAGGTGGTAGGCGACGTCCGGCACGAAGTAGGTGTAGGTGCCGTCGGACTTGCGCATCACCCGGTCCTTGTCGTCACCGAAGGCGGTGGTGCGCAGCCACAGCGCGCCACCCTCTTCGTAGGTGTGGCCCTTGGCCACCAGGGTGCGCACGGTTTCCTCCACCTTGCCCTCGGTGTACAGCGAGGATTCCAGGAAATAGCAGTCGAAGCTGACGCCAAAGGCCTGCAGGTCGGCGTTCTGCTCGCGGCGCAGGTAGGCGACGGCGAACTTGCGGATGGCGTCGAGGTCGCTGGCGTCGTTCTTGCCGGTCACCACGTGGCCATCGACCTCCACGCTGTCACCGCGCAGGTAGCTGGTGGCCACGTCGCCGATGTAGTCGCCGTTGTAGGCATCGGCAGGCCAGCCGGCATCGCCCGGCTTCAGCCCCATCGCGCGTGCCTGCACGGAGATCGCCAGGTTGTTGATCTGCACGCCGGCATCGTTGTAGTAGAACTCGCGCTTCACGTCCCAGCCGTTGGCGGCCAGCACCCGGGCGATGCAATCGCCGATCACGCCGGCGCGGCCGTGGCCCACATGCAGCGGTCCGGTCGGGTTGGCGGAGACGTACTCCACGCCTACCGTCTTGCCGCCGCCGCTGGCGTTGCGACCAAACCCGGCGCCAGCGGCATGGATATCGCGCACCTGCTGCTGCCAGGCGCCCGGCGCCAGGTGGACGTTGATGAAGCCGGGGCCGGCGATGTCCACCTTGGCGATGGCGTCGGAGGCCGGCAGGGCGTCGACCAGCTGCTGCGCCAACGCGCGCGGATTGCTGCGCGCGGCCTTGGCCAGCAGCATCGCCACGTTGGTGGAGAAGTCGCCGTGCGCGCGCTCCTTGGGGCGCTCGACCACGAAGTCGGGCGAGGCAAGGTCGGCGGGCAGGGTGCCTGCGGCCCGCAGAGCGGTCAGGCCTTGTTCGATCAGGGCGCGGAGCTGGGTTTTCACGTGGCGTGGCAACGGCGGTTCAACGACCGACCATTGTACGCGAGCCATGCAGCGGCCCCGGACGTGCGTTCAGCGCGGAACGCGCCAGCGCCAGCACGGTTTGACCCGCCAGCGTTGCGCCGCACAGGCCCGCCTGGACCCTGCGGGGAGACGACCTCGCCTTCCTTCAAGGAGGGTCTGAACAACGCCATCCTGGCGGCATCAGCCCACGCCAAGCCCGGCACACGTCCGGGCGCGGCGCACACGCATCTACCGCTAACGTGATCGATGCGGGGTCGGCCATCCATGGCCTTAGGGAATCGCCGAAGTTATTCGCAGATTCCCTGAGCGCTGCGGTTTCAGCGGGTTGCTTGGCGGTCTTGGCGTCGATCGCCCGGGGCTGCGTGGCGTTTTCGGCAGCGTGCATGTCCGCCCGGAGGGGGCGGGGCTACAGCAGCCTGCGGCGCGCCATCGAGGTGGGGGGGCCGTCGCCGACCACGAAATGGTCCAGCAGGCGCACATCCACCAGCGCCAGCGCCTGCTTGAGGCGTGCGGTCACTGCGCGGTCGGCTGCGCTGGGGTCGGGGTTCCCGCTGGGATGGTTGTGGCCCACGATCACCGCCGCTGCGCCGTGGGCCAGCGCGCGCTGCACCAGCACGCGGGGATGCACTTCGGCGCCGTCGATGCCGCCGCGGAACAGCTCCTCGAAGGCCAGCGCACGGTGGCGGGTATCGAGGTAGAGCGCGGCAAATACCTCGTGGTCGAGGCCACGCAGGCGCTGGGTGAAGTAGCGGCCGGCAGCGTCGGGATCGGCCAGCGTGTCGCCCCGCGCCAGCTGCGCTGCAAGATGCCGCTGCCCCAGTTCCAGCGCCGCCGCCAGCAGGCAGGCGCGGGCAGGGCCGATGCCGTGCAGCCGGGTGAGCGCGCGGGCGTCGCGGTCCAACAGCCGGCGCAGGCCGTCGTGGGCGGCCAGCAGGCCGCGCGCACTGGCCACGGCGTCCCGCCCAGCGGTACCGGAGCCCAGGAAGAGCGCCAGCAGTTCGGCATCCGACAGCGCACTGGCGCCGCGCGCCAGCAGCTTCTCGCGGGGTCGTTCCGATTCGGGCCAATCGCGAATGTGCATGGAACAAGACTGCATGGTCCGTGGCGCCGTGGGCAGCGGAACCGTGCCCGCCATCGGGTAAGCTGCCGCTTTGTGGCAAGGTCAGGCAGGTAGCCGATGCAGGCTCCGGGTTTTCCCATCGACGGCAAGCGCGTGCTGCTCTGTGTCTGCGGCGGCATCGCCGCGTACAAGAGCGCTGAGCTGGTGCGACGGCTGCGCGATGCCGGTGCCCAGGTGCAGGTGGCGATGACCGAAAACGCCCAGCGCTTCGTGGGGGCCCAGTCCTTCCAGGCGCTGTCACATCGGCCGGTGCGTACCTCCCTATGGGATGCGCAGGCGGAAGCCGCGATGGGCCACCTGGAGCTGGCCGGCTGGGCCCAGCGGGTGGTGGTGGCGCCGGCCACGGCGAACACCCTGGCGCGGCTGGCGCATGGTCTGGCGGACGACCTGGTGAGCACGCTGTGCCTGGCCACCGAGGCGCCGCTGCTGGTGGCGCCCGCGATGAATCACCGGATGTGGCGCCACCCGGCCACCCAGTCCAACGTCGCCACGCTGCTGGCGCGCGGCGTCCGCGTGGTCGGTCCCAACGACGGCCCGCTGGCCGAGGGCGAGTCCGGCCCCGGCCGCATGGCGGAGCCGGCGGAGATCGTGGCGGCGCTTGGGGCACTGGCATGAGCGGCGCGCTGGCTGGACTGCGGGTGGTCGTCAGCGCCGGGCCCACCTTCGAGGACATCGATCCGGTCCGCTTTCTGGGCAACCGCAGCAGCGGCAAGATGGGGTTCGCGATCGCCTGCAGCGCCGCCCAGCAGGGTGCCGACGTCGTGCTGGTCGCCGGCCCGGTGCACCTGCCCACACCGGCGGGCGTCCGCCGTGTCGACGTGCGCAGCGCCGCGCAGATGCATGATGCGGTGATGGCCGCATTGCCCTGCGATGTCTATATCGGGGCGGCGGCAGTGGCGGATTTCACCCCGCGCGCGCCGGCGGCCTGCAAGCTCAAGAAGCAGCCGGGCCAGGACACGCTGGTCCTGGAACTGGTCAAGACGCGCGACGTGCTGGCCGACGTGGCCGCGCATGCGCAGCGGCCGCGTTTGGTGGTGGGATTCGCGGCGGAAACCAACGACGTCGCCCGTTACGCACGTGGCAAGCTGGAGCGCAAGCGGCTGGACATGATCTGCGCCAACCAGGTGGGCCTGCCAGGCGGCGGGTTCGAGAGTGATGACAACGCGCTGCTGGTCATCGAGCCGCAGGGCGAGCAGGCGCTCGGGCCGGCGCCGAAGGCCGAACTGGCCGCCGCCCTGCTGGCGCGAGTGGCCGGGCGGCTGCGCGCACAGGAGCGCGAATGATGCTGCACGCCTTGCAGGTGAAGCTGCTGGATCCGCGTTTCGGCGGCGAGTGGCCGCTGCCCGCGTACGCGACCGAACACAGTGCCGGCATGGACCTGCGGGCGGCGCTGGACGCGCCGCTGACGCTGGGCGCCGGGGCCACCGCCCTGGTGCCGTCGGGCCTGGCCATCCATATCGGTGATCCCGGCCTGTGCGCGGTACTCCTGCCAAGGTCCGGGTTGGGCCACAAACACGGCATCGTGCTGGGCAACGGCACCGGGCTGATCGACGCGGACTACCAGGGGCCGCTGATGGTCAGCCTGTGGAACCGCAGCGATAGCGCGTTCACCATCGCGCCGGGGGACCGCGTCGCACAGCTGGTGCTGCTGCCGGTGGTGCGTGCGCAGCTGCAGGTGGTGGATACTTTCGAGGAAAGCACGCGCGGCCAGGGTGGTTTCGGCCACACCGGCGTGCGCTGACAGGGGAAGGACGCATGGCAGTGTTCGGACTGGGTGGCAAGAAGGACGAGGCGGACGCGGACGGGCAGGGCAAGCTGCAGTTCGATCCCCTGCAGACGGCGCGTGCGCTGCCGTGGCTGATCGCGCTGCTGCTGGCGCTGGGCCTGTGGTGCCTGGTGGCCGGTGGCCTGCGCCTGCGCGACGACAACCGTGAGCACGCGCTGGAATTCGCGCGCGATGACGTGGTGGTGGCAGTGCGGCGCACGCTCAGCGAGCAGCGGCAGAAGCTGGGTACGCGCCTGTCCGCCAAGCCCTTCAGGGCGGCGGTGGCCGCCGGCGATACTGCTGCTGCAGTGGCCGCGCTGAAGGATGGCTGGAGCGAGTTGCGCCGCGTGGAGCTGTGGCCGGGGGATCTCGATGCGCTCTACGCTGGATTGCCGCGTACCGGGTTCGGCACCCTGGCGGTGGCCGAGGATGCCCTGATCAGCGGCAAGATGGCGGTACGCATCGTGCGCGCAGGGCCCGAACATCGACTGGCGATGGCGGTCCCGGTCGATGGGGGCCGGGTGGCGTACGTGGAGTTGCCGCTGGCGCGGCTCGAGAGCAGCGTGGAGGCGCCGAGGCTGCCGGGCGGGACCTACCTGGCGCTGCGCCAGGGGCAGCGCAGCGTGGTGGAGCGCGGCGACACCGCGCTGGCGTCATCGGCCGAGGCGATGGGTGCAAAGGTTCCCGACAGTGATCTGCGCGTTGCCGCAGCGGCACCGGACAGCGTGGCTGCGCCGTTCGGGCTGGGAGGCATCGCATCGCTCGGACTCGGGTTGGTGCTGGTGGTGCTGGCGGGCGGACTCTGGTTCGTGCTGCGCCCGCGCCTGTTGGCGATGGGAGGGATCGGCGAGGTCCAGGCCGGCCCCACCCTGTCCGATCTGCAGCAGACCCTGCCACCGGTGGCACCGGCGCCGCGCGTGCAGGCCCGCGAGCAGGATGCCGCCAAGCCCGAGGCGAAGGTGCCCGTGGTCATCGACCACCGCATCTTCCGCGCTTACGACATCCGCGGCGTGGTGGGCCAGTCGCTTGACGCCGGCGTGGCCGAACTGATCGGCCAGGCGATCGGCTCGGTGATGGCCGAGCAGGGGCTGGATGCCATTGTGGTCGGTCGCGACGGCCGCCTGTCCGGGCCGGAGCTGGCGCAGGGGTTGATCGAGGGTCTGCGCAAGGCCGGCCGCAATGTCATCGACATCGGCATGGCGCCCACCCCGGTGGTCTACTTCGGGTGCTACCACCTGCGTACCGGCTGCGGCGTGGCGATCACTGGCAGCCACAATCCGCCGGACTACAACGGCTTCAAGATCGTGGTGGGGGGCGAAACCCTGTCCGGGGAAGCGATCAAGGACCTGCACGCCCGCATCGCCGAGGACCGCCTGCTGGAGGCCGAGGTCCGCGGCACCCTGGACGAGCGCGACATCGGCGAGGATTACGTGCAGCGCATCGCCGGCGACGTGCAGATCGGCCGTCGCCTGAAAGTGGTCGTGGATGCCGGCAACGGCGTGGCCGGCGTGCTGGGGCCGCGGGTGCTGGAGGCCATCGGCGCCGAGGTCACCCCGCTGTTCTGCGATATCGACGGCACCTTTCCCAACCACCATCCCGATCCCAGCGAGCCGCACAACCTGGAAGCACTGGTGCAGATGGTGCAGCGTCTGGATGCCGACCTGGGCATTGCGTTCGATGGCGACGGCGACCGCCTCGGCGTGGTCACCAAGGCGGGCAGGAACATCTTCCCCGACCGCCTGCTGATGCTGTTCGCCGCCGACGTGCTGGAGCGCAACCCGGGGGCCGTCATCGTCTACGACGTGAAGTGCACCGGCCGGCTGCCGACCCAGATCCTGCGCTACGGCGGCAGCCCGTTGATGTGGAAGACCGGGCACTCGCTGATCAAGGCCAAGATGCGCGAGACCGATGCCGCGCTGGCCGGCGAGATGAGTGGCCACTTCTTCTTCGCGGAGCGCTGGTTCGGGTTCGACGACGGCATCTATGCCGCGGCGCGCCTGCTGGAGATCCTGGATGCCCGCGAGGAGTCCCCGGACGCAGTCTTCGACGCGCTGCCCGATGGCGTGTCCACCGCTGAAATCAAAGTGGAGGCGCCCGGTGGCGATCCCCACGAGTTCGTCGAACGCTTCCGGCTGGCCGCCAGTTTCGATGGCGCGCGCCTGACCACGCTGGATGGCGTGCGGGTGGACTGGCCGGATGGCTGGGGCCTGGTTCGCGCCTCCAACACCACGCCGGTGCTGGTGATGCGGTTCGATGCGGATAGCAGCGCGGCCATGGCGCGCATCCAGCAGGCCTTCCGCGACCACCTGCTGCGCCTGGAGCCGGGCCTGCAGCTGCCGTTCTGAGCCCGCCGCGGGTGGGCCCGCGGTGAGACCTGCGTGTCAGTCCCCCCGGGGGCCCCGTCAGCGGGTGGTCGGGGTGGAGCCCGCTTGCGGCGCCGTTGCGGTGGTCGCATCGCCCGTGGCCTGCCGCATCTCGCGATAGCGGCGCACGGAATCGGCAAGTTCGCGCTCCAGCGCCGCCCGGTCGGCTTCCTGTGCCTGCAGGATCTGGCGCTGGCGCTGCAGCTCGGTGTGCTGGCGCTGGATCGAATCGATCAGTTTGCGGGTCACCGGGGTGTTGGCCAGCTCCATGTCGCTGGCCTGGCGCAGCAGCGATAGCAGGCTCAGGCGCAGGTTGACCACGCCCAGGCGGCTGGCCTTGAGGGTTTCGTCCAGCAGCGTGGTGCGCTCGCCGTAGGCACGGCGCAGATCGTCCTCGGTCAGGTAGGACTCGACCATGGCGAGGTCGCGGCGTTTCTGCATCGCCTCCGCCTCGGCCTGCCGGCGCGCGACTTCGGCGGCCTGCTCGGCCGCGCTGCGCTCTTCCTCGGTCAGCGCGCGGTCCACCTGACCGGTAGTCATGCCGCTCTTGGCGCTGATCTCGGTGCGCGCGCGATCCACCGCGGAAGCCGGCAGCGCATCGCCGCAGACACGGCGGCCGCCGCCTTCATCCCAGCAATAGATCTTCTTCTGCGCCGGCGCTGCGGTCTGCGCGTCGGCGCTGCCTGCGGCGCCCAGCGCGAGGGCGATGGCGGCAAAAAGGCGGAAGTGGTGCGACATGGACGGCCCCCCGTGGCTGCCGATGAGCGTATCAGACCACCCCGTAGCGCGCGCGGTAGGCGAGCAGGGCGTTGCGGTGGGCGGCCAGCGCGGCGTCCTCGCCGGCGAATGCCAGCAGGTCGGACAGGGTGGCCACGGCGATCACCGGGATCCCGTGCTCCGCCGCCACCGCCTGTGCGGCCGACTCGGCCACGTCCTCGCGCACCCGTTCCTGCCGGTCCAGCGCGATCACGATGCCGGCCGGCCGGCCGCCAGCCTCGTGGATGATGGCCAGCGCCTCGCGGATCGCGGTGCCGGCAGTGATTACGTCGTCCACGATCAGCACCCGATGCCCGGCCAGCGGTGCGCCGATCAGGCTGCCGCCCTCGCCGTGTGTCTTGGCTTCCTTGCGGTTGAACGCCAGCGGCAGGTCGCGACCGCGGCGGGCATATTCGCAGGCCAGAGCGGTGGCCAGCGGGATGCCCTTGTAGGCGGGTCCGAACAGCAGGTCGAACTGCACCCCGGCCGCTTCCGCCGCATCGGCGTAGCAGGCCGCAAGCCCGGCCAGCGCGGCACCGGAGTCGAAGCGCCCGGCATTGAAGAAGTAGGGGCTGGTGCGGCCGGACTTCAGCGTGAATTCGCCGAAGCGCAGGGCCTCGGCCCCCAGGGCCAGCTGCAGGAAACGGGCGCGATGGTCGGACATGGGCGGACGGTCGATGGCGTCGAAGGGTGCAAAGGTTACCCCATGGAACCGCTATCCTTGGCCGATGCGCATCCTCACGTTCAACGCCAATGGCCTGCGGTCGGCCGCTTCCAAGGGCTTCTTCGAATGGTTCACCGGCCGGGACGTCGACGTCCTGTGTGTGCAGGAGACCAAGGCGCAGGAACACCAGCTTGCCGACGCCGCGTTCCGTCCCGAGGGCTACCAGGCCTGGTTCAAGGACGCCTCCACCAAGAAAGGCTACAGCGGCGTGGCGATCTACAGCCGCCGCGAGCCGGACGAGGTGCGCACGGCGCTGGGCTGGGCGCCGTTCGACGACGAGGGCCGCTACATCGAGGCGCGCTTCGGCAACCTGTCGGTGGTCAGCTTCTACATCCCCTCCGGCAGCTCGGGCGAGTTGCGCCAGCGCTTCAAGGAAGAGGTCATGGCCTGGCTCAAACCGATCTTGGACGGCTGGCTTGCCAGCGGTCGCGAGTACGTGCTGTGCGGAGACTGGAACATCGTCCGCGCGAAGAACGACATCAAGAACTGGACCGGGAACCAGAAAAACTCCGGCTGCCTCCCGCACGAACGCGCCTGGCTCAATTCGCTGATCGCCGATCCGCATCATGACGGCCTGATCGTCCCGCCTGCGTTCGGCTGGAAGGACGCCTTCCGGGTGGCCAAGCCCGATGCGGTGGAATATTCGTGGTGGTCGCAGCGCGGCGCCGCGCGTGCCAACAACGTCGGGTGGCGGATCGACTACCAGCTGTGCACGCCGGGGATCGCCGCCGGCATCCGCAGCGCCGAGATCTTCCCCGAACCGAAGTTCTCCGACCACGCCCCGGTGCTGGTCGACTACGGCGCCTGACGGCGTCCTTCGTGTTCCCGCATCCCTACCGCCGCACCTGCGTGTGCCCCTGACTGGAAGCCCCGATGTCCGCTGACGCCAAGCCCGCCAAGAACACCACGCGCCACGTCCTGCGCGCGCTGCGTCGGCCGAAGGTGCTGGCGATGTTGTTGCTGGGCTTCTCGTCCGGGTTGCCGCTGTATCTGGTCGGCAACACCATGGGTTACTGGATGCGCGAGAACGGCAGCGAACTGTCGGCGATCGGTTTCCTGTCGTGGGTGGGACTGGCCTATACGCTGAAGTTCCTGTGGGCGCCGATCATCGACAAGACCGACGTGCCGCTGCTGGGCCGGTTGGGCCACCGCCGCGGCTGGATGCTGCTGTCGCAGCTGGTGGTGGCGCTGGGCCTGGCCGGGATGGCAATCGTGCAGCCGCAGGGGGGGCTGGTGATGTTCGGCGCGCTGGCGCTGGTGGCGGCGTTCGCCTCGGCCACGCAGGACATCGTGATTGATGCCTGGCGCATCGAAATCGCCGATGACGCCGAGGAACTCGGCCTGCTGACCTCCGGCACCCAGTTCGGCTACCGCACCGCGCTGCTGGTGACCGATGCGCTGATCCTGATCCTGGCGACCTACGTGGGCTGGGCGCTGTCCTACTGGGCGATGGTGGCGTTGATGGGCGTGGGTCTGTTCGCGGCGTTGTTCCTGGCCCGCGAGCCGGCGGCTTCGCAGCGGCCCGAGGTGGCGTCGCACGCACCGCTGTGGACCGCGTCCGGCCTGTGGGACGCCATCGCCGGCCCGTTCCTCGCGTTCTTCAGAACCCATGGTAAATGGGCGCTGTTGATGCTGGCGGCGATCAGCCTGTACCGGCTGCCCGATTTCGTGATGGGGCCGATGAACAATCCGTTCTACGCGGATATCGGCATCGACAAGGCATTCGTGGGCGAGGTGCGCGCCTCGGTGGGCCTTGTCGCCTCGCTGCTGGGCATCGCCGCGGCCGGCGTCAGCGCGGTGCGCTTCGGTTTCGTGCCTACCCTGCTGGCCGGGGCGATCCTCGGCCCCGGTTCGAATGCGGCGTTCACCTGGGTGGCCTATGCGGGCGGCGACCACGCGGTGTTCGTGGCGGCGATGGCGATCGACGGCTTCGCCACCGGCTTCGCCGGTACTGCGCTGGTGGCGTACATGTCCAGCCTGACCAGCATCGGCTACACCGCGACCCAGTACGCGCTGCTCAGTTCGTTCTACGCGCTGCTGGGCAAGCTGCTGAAGGGCTTGTCGGGCGTGGCGGTGGAGCAGCTGGCCGTGGGCCGTACCCTGATCGACGGCTATGCGCTGTTCTTCCTCGGCACCGCCCTGGCTGGCTTGCCTGCGCTGCTGCTGTGCCTGTGGCTGTCGCGGCGGGTACGCATCGCCGCGCCGGCTCAGGCCGGGTAGAGCGCGCCCAGCACGCGCGGCCCGGCGGCGCCGGTGACCGCAGGCAGGTTGCCCGGCCGCCCGGCCAGGTGTTCGCGCGCCAGCCAGGCAAAGGCCATCGCTTCGACGGCGTCCGGATCCAGCCCGTGCGCGGCGCTGGACTCGATGGTTGTTGCCGGCATCGCCTCGGCCAGTGCCGCCATCAGCAGCGGATTGTGTACGCCGCCGCCGCAGACGATCACGCGGCGGGTGCCGGGTTGGCTGGCTTGCAGGGCGTCGGCAACGGTGCGCGCGGTCAGCGCCAGCAGCGTGGCCTGCACGTCGGCAGTCGACTCGTTGCCCGCCAGCGCCGCCTCCACCCAGCCCAGGTGGAACTGGTCGCGGCCCGTGGACTTCGGCGGGGGCGCCGCGAACCACGGCTCTGCCAGCAGGCGGGCCAGCAGTGCCGCATCCACTCGGCCCTGCCGGGCCAGTGCGCCACCCGCATCGTAGTGGTTGCCGGTGTGGCGCAGGCACCAGGCATCCATCAGGCCATTCGCCGGGCCGGTGTCGAAGCCGCGGACGTCACCGCGCGCTGGCAGCAGGGTGAGGTTGGCGATACCGCCGAGGTTCAGCACCGCGCGATCCTCGTGGGGGGCGCGCAGCACCGCGGCGTGGAAGGCCGGGACCAGCGGGGCGCCATGGCCGCCGGCGGCGACGTCTCGGCGACGGAAATCGGCGACCACCGGCACGCCGCAGCGCTCGGCAATCACATGCGCATCGCCCAGTTGCAGGGTGAAAGGAGCATCGCCCTGCGGCCGGTGGCGCAGGGTCTGGCCGTGCGAGCCGATCGCGGTGATCGCGCGCGGTGCCAGCCCGGCATCCCGGATGGCCGCCATCGCCGCCGCGGCGAACGCGTGGCCGATGCGCACGTCCAGCTCGCCCACCTCGTCCAGCGTCAGTGCCGCCGCCTGCTGGCCCAGCGCCACCAGGCGCGCACGCAGCGCAGGGTCCCACGGGTAGGTGCGGCCGAACAGCAGCGTAGGACGCACACGCGTCTGGTCGCCGTCAAAACGCACCAGCGCGGCATCGATGCCGTCGGCGCTAGTGCCGGAGATCAGGCCGAGAAAACAGCCGTCAGTTGGACGCGTGCTCATGCGATGCAGTATCGCATCGCGCGCGGCTGGGTCAGCCCTTCTTGTGCGCTGGTGCCGGCTGTGCAGGCGCGCTGGCCACGCGCTCGTCGTCCAGCTGGAAGACCACGTCCTCGACCTCGCGGATCTTGTCCAGCGCGCGGCGGGTCTGGCTCTTGAAGGCCACCAGCGACTCGCCGGACAGCGGGGCCGGCGGCGGCAGGGTCATCTTCAGCGGGTTCATGTGTACGCCGTTGACCCGGAATTCGTAGTGCAGGTGTGGGCCGGTGGCCAGACCCGTGCTGCCCACATAGCCGATCACCGTGCCCTGCGCCACGCGCTGCCCGGGGCGGATCTTGGCGAAGCGCGACATGTGGCCGTACAGCGTGGTCTTGCCGCCGCCGTGGTCGAGGATCACCACGTTGCCGTAGCCGCCCTGGCGGCCTACGAAGGCCACGCGTGCATCGCCGGCCGCCTGGATCGGGGTGCCGGTGCCGGCCGCGTAGTCCACGCCTTTGTGCATGCGGAAGCGGCCCAAGACCGGATGCTGGCGCCCGCCAAACCCGGAGGTCAGTCGGGCGTAGGGAATCGGCATACGGATGAAGGGGCGGCGCAGCGAACGGCCATCGGCGGTGAAGTATTCCGGCTTGCCGTCGCGCATATAGCGGAAGGCGCTCTTGAGCTTGCCGTCAACAGTGAAGGTGGCCGCCAGCACCGGGCCGGTATTGACCAGCTGCCCGTTCTTCCAGGTCTGGTCCACCACCACGCTGAAACGGTCGTGCTCGCTCAGGTCCGAATCGAAATCGATGTCGTACTTGAACATTTCATCGGTGAGCTGGTTGAGCTGGGCGCTGCCCAGGCCCAGCTTGCGCGCCGAGGCGAACAGCGATTTGCCGACTTCGCCCGTCAGCACCACGGTGCGGGTAGTGACCTCCACCGGGACGGCGTGCTCACGCAGCGCCTCGCCGTTGAATTCCAGCTCGATCGGCGTGTCGCCGATGCCCGGACCCGGCTCCAGGCGCATTGCCCGCACGCTGCCGTCAGCGGGCAGGTTGAAGCTCAATTCAGTGCCGGGACGCAGCTTGCGCAGCGTCGGCTTGATCTTCGGGTGCTGCATGACCAGTGCCAGCTGGTCATACGGGATGCCCAGCTCTTCGAACACCCCGCTGAGCGTCTGGCCCGGCTTCAGGGTGACGGTCTGCCAGTGGTCATCGCCGGCCCGGCCTGCCCGCTTGTCCAGCTTTGGCAGGTTGAGCGCCAAGGTCATCCGCTGCGCGCCGACGTGGCCGATGGGGTGGTCGAGCAGACTGGAGAACCCGGGGACGATAGCGGCCAGCAGCACGCCCATCGTGGTCAGCACGCTGGCATGCGCCCAGTGCCGGCGGGTCCAGCGGCCGCGGAAGGGGTAGGAAACCGGCGGGGCGACGGAACGATCCGCATTGGCCCGGGCGCGCATGAGGTTCTCGCGGCGCACCGCGTCATGGTTCGAATCCGTCATATGATCGGTTCCTGCGCTCGGCGAAAGCATCGACGCGCTACCATAGAGATGCGTGAAGAGCACGTCAACCCGTTGAATCTACGGCTGTTTTTCGATTTCACGGTTTAACGGGCAATTAACGCTACCCGCCCCAAACATGAATGCGGCGCTATGACGCCGGTGGAGAGACGTGCTCGTGTCCGAACAGCAACAGGCCCTGGACCTCATTGCCCGTGGCAGCGAGGAAATCCTCAAGCGCGAGGAGCTGGCCGCGCGTCTGGCGTCGGGGCGCCCGCTCCGGGTCAAGGCCGGCTTCGATCCCACCGCGCCCGACCTGCACCTCGGCCACACCGTACTGCTCAACAAGATGCGGCAGTTCCAGGATCTGGGCCATCAGGTGATCTTCCTGATCGGCGATTTCACCGGGATGATCGGCGACCCCACGGGCAAGAACGTGACCCGCAAGCCGCTGTCCCGCGAGGACGTGCTGGCCAATGCCGAGACCTACGCCGCACAGGTGTTCAAGGTGCTCGACCGCGAGCGCACCGAGGTGCGCTTCAACTCCGAATGGTTCGGCCAGATGGCGGCGGCCGACATGATCAAGCTCGCGGCGCAACACACGGTGGCGCGGATGCTGGAGCGCGACGATTTCGCCAAGCGTTACGCGGGGCAGCAGCCGATCGCCATCCACGAGTTCCTTTACCCGCTGGTGCAGGGCTATGACTCGGTGGCGCTCAAGGCCGATGTCGAGCTGGGCGGCACCGACCAGAAGTTCAACCTGCTGATGGGGCGCGGCCTGCAGGAGCACTACGGACAGCCGCCGCAGATCGTGCTGACCATGCCGCTGCTGGAAGGGCTGGATGGCGTCAACAAAATGAGCAAGTCGCTGGGCAACTACATCGGCATCGCCGAGCCTGCCATCGACATCGTCACCAAGACGATGAAGATTGGCGACGCGCTGATGTGGAAGTGGATCGACCTGCTCAGCTTCGAGATCGGCATTGACGAAGCAGCGCGTCTGCGCGCCGAGGTCGCGGCCGGGCTCAACCCGCGCGACGTGAAGCTGCGGCTTGCGCGGGAACTGGCGGCGCGTTTCCACGACGCGGCCCAGGCCGAACAGGCCATCGCGGGCTGGCATGCCGCCGTGCGCGGCGAGGGCGATCTGTCCGCCCTTCCGCTGCAGGAAGTGGCGGTGCCGGCGGAGGGGCTGCGCATCGCGGCGCTGCTGGTCGCAGCCGGGCTCATGCCCAGCAACTCCGAGGCCAACCGCAAGCTCAAGGAGCGTGCGGTGCGCGTGGATGGCGAGGTGTTCGAGGACGCGGCCCGCGTCTTCCTGCCTGGCTTCGAGGGCGTGTTGGCAGTGGGCAAGCGCAATTTCGCGCGTATCCGCCTGGGTGTCGCCTCCTGACGGGAGTGCCTCGGCGGCCGCCTGCGCGAGTGCCTCCGGGAGGGCCATGCGCGCGCGTGATACCCGCATTCAGCTTGGAAGATCAAGACTTCCCAACGCGGGCTGTGTAGTCCAAGATGCGCGGCCCTGCAGCTGACGGGTTGTTGGTTGGCGGCGGGGCGAGCAAGGCGGTGGTGCCGGGAGTTGACGGTGATGTGACTCCGGGTATGATGCGCGGCCCTGCTGCAGACGGCTTTGGCCGGTGCAGTAGAGAGGAAAAAGTTCATCGCGGGGTGTTGACAGACGTCGAAACCCCTGTATGATGGGCGGC
>NZ_JBKBPN010000003.1:0-546833 GCF_046293095.1 Thermomonas sp. | reverse complement strand
GAACAGCAAGGATTTATCACCGTCACTGACACAAAAGTCGGCTATTCACTTCCAGAATAGCGCTACTAACAATTCATTCAAGCCGACGCCGCTTCGCGGCGCAGCTTAATTCAGGCGTTAGGTGCGCTATGGCAGTTGTCGACAAGCTGATGGAAACAGCCGCCGCTGACACAGACTTGCTCCGCAAGCTTGATGTGCAGGGAGACCGCTTTAGCGTCCCACGCGACGTTGAGTTCCTACTCAAGGCACCAACTTCGGACAAGGCAAGCATCGTCGCCAGCTTCATCAACGACCACCAGTACGGCCTTGCCACCACTCAAGACCTAGAATCTCCTAGTGTTCTCGTTGTGGTTCACATGCCCATTGAGCAGCACGCTATCCAGTCCGTGTCCGGATTTATGGCTTGCATTTGTGAGTTGTTTGGACTGGACTATGACGGGTGGGGGTGTGTCGTTCAGGCGGCGCGCACCTAACAATTCATTCAAGCCGACGCCGCTTCGCGGCGCGGCTTAACTCAGGTGTTAGGGCACATGAATCGAGTATCCCAGGTCATTGTCGCTGCCATCTCTCTCGCCGCAGCAGGCGGCGCTCTCGCAGCGGAGATCACACTGGAAACACCCAAAGGGTGTGGCATCGTGCCGCTCAAAGATCGCGCAAGTGAAACGCAAGTTGAACGTATCGACAAACGCTTAATCTTCACGGTACGCGCTAACGCCTATTGTGGTGTCCAACCGGGGGCTCCACAAATTTCCCGTCATGCAGACATTGCGAAGGTATCTGTCACTTATGACGTGAGCAAGGCCGTGCACAACTGCTTCTGCGCTAGGACAATCCGCTTCTCAATCTCCGACCTATGGCCCGGCATTCGCACGATCTACTACATCCAAGACGGGCAGGTCACAGGTCATGGAGATGTGCCCTAACAATTCATTCAAGCCGATGCCACTTCGTGGCACGGCTTAATTCAGGTGTTAGGGCTGCACACGCTGGGTGCGGTCAACGATTCCGCAATCGCGCAACAACTCGCAAAGATCGCGCGGCGCAATATCTTGCCCGTCGTGTTTCGCCAGCACTGCGATGACATCGCGGAACTCGTGAAGCGCATCCCACGCATCATCGAAAACTTCCAGCTTCGGCGTGACCCGCCCAGCCAAGTTCTCCCAATGGACTGAGAACTCGCCTGTGGTTCCGCCGTCCGGGTGATAGAAGCCCATCGTTACGCTGTCTATCGTTCTGCCGGAACTCAGGCAGGCCTTCCCGTACCAGCTTTCGGACAGGTGGGTAAACGCACGTTGGCAGCCTTCATGCTTGTTCATCTCGTTCTCCGGGCTTCCGCCCTAACAATTCGTTCAACGCGACACCGCTTCGCGGCGCGGATTAACGCCACTGTTAGGCATCAATTCACGCTGGATGCGTTCACGCAGTGCGTGAGGTATCGTCATGTATTGCTCCACGTCCCACGCTTTCAGGTCTGCCAACAGTTCGCGCAGGCGTTCGTTGTCCCGGTGCAATTCGAGTATGTCGGCCTTAGCATCGGCAAACGCGAAAGTTCGCGCCGCATCGCTTTGTCTGGTCGCCATCGCTTCCGGTTCGCATCCTCTCCACTGCTCAATCGTCCGCTTCATTTGCACAAGCCTCCATCTGATGCCTAACTGTCGCTTCAAGCGGACGGCCTACAGCCGCCGCTTAAGCCAGCGTTAGCCACCACTAGAGAGATCGCTATGCCGAAGAGAAGCCCACATATCTCGCAGGATGCTGAGCGCAAGGTAATCAAGGCGCTCAAGAACCCGAGGTTCAAGTACCGCACTATTTCCGGAATTGCTCGCGAGACCCATATCGACGCAGCAAGAGTCGGTGAAATTCTTAAGGTAAGTCCATCGGTCCGCGTCTCTCTTACGCGAGCTCAAGACGGATCCAGGCTCTATGCTCTTAAGAAGAACGTATCAACCGCCTCAGATGTATGGACAGCATTCAAGGCTGTAAATGGAGCTAAGTTCGGTGACTGACATGGTTCCTATGGAAGGATTCTTTTGGGGGTTGCTGGGTGGCACCCTCCCTGAGTTCTACGCGCTCTACAACATTCGCGAGGACTTCCACAAGAAAAAGCCAAGATGGATCAAATCGTGGTTCTATTGGATAGTGACCCTTGTCATGGTCCTCCTCGGCGGAGCTGTCGTCCTCCTCTATCTAACTTCAGGAACGTCTCTGACTCCCTTTCTAGCCATTCACTTGGGTGCGGCCACACCGACGCTCATTGGTAGCTTCATAAAGGACAAACCCGCGATTGAATCGCCGGGTGGCTAACAATTCGTTCAAGCCGAGATCGCTTCGCGGCCGCGGAGTTGTTCGGTAAATTGTCACAACGCCGCGGCCGCAAAGCGCTCCGGCTTAACTCAGGCGTTAGCTGGATCAATGACAGACTTTGACCATTCCAATCTCCCGAGAACAGCATTGCTGGGAGCTTGTTCCGGCGTGTATTTCCTCTACGACAATGATGATCTCGTCTATATCGGACAAGGATGGAACTGCCTTCTTCGCATTGCAGAGCACACGCGCAAAGACTCAGATAAAGTGTTCACGCACTGGTCTTTCCACCCCGTACCTAACGAGTTGGAGCGCAAGGCGCTTGAAAAGGAGCTCCGTGCCAAGCTCAAGCCAAAGTTCAACCGCATTTGAGGCGGCAATTAGGTTCGCAAGAATCGCCGCTATCGCCCTACTTGTGCTCGCAACTGCTGGGCTTGCAGTCATGCTTTCAGCTGCCGCTGGTTTCGTCACGGGCACCATCAAGGCCATCTTTGCTTCAGGTAAAAGATCCAGCTAACAATTCATTCAAGCCGACGCCGCTTCGCGGCGCGGCTTAACTCAGGTGTTAGGCCCCAAGTGGAAGAACCAGACTACGCGGCGGAACTCGAAAGCATTCGCTCGGCATATATCAACTCCATGCCGCGGCAGCGACTGCATGTCATTCGGCAGCGCTTGGCGAATCCGTCGCACGGTCCCAACACGCTGGTTACCCGGGTCTCCGCCGTTGAAGCTTTGTCGCGCTCTCTAGCGCTGCATGGACTCCGCAAGCCCAACCAACGCCCGCAAGCCAACTACCCGCGGCTCCGGAACTGCGACCCGGACAAGCTAGTCGAGCTGTACCTAGAACATCGCGGTCTTGGTCCTGCGCCGCTCGTCTTTGGCGAAGATACCTGGCGTAGGTTTCGCTTCGCCATCAGCTACAGAAACCTGCTGGTTCACGAGTGCACGTATCTCGGCCAAGACAAGTATCCTTTCCTAGAACAGGCATGCGACCAAGTTCTAGCCAAGCTGGTAGAACTCGCGGAACTTCCGGTTGGGGCCTAACAATTCGTCCAAGCCGACGCCGCTTCGCGGCGCGGCTTAACTCAGGTGTTAGCCGGCAGGAGACAGATTTGAACGCATCTGACACAGCCGCTTGGTGGGGCGCTCTAACTGGCACTGCTGCATTACTGTGGGAAATCATCAGATATTTCCGCTCTGGACCACGGCTTCGAATTCGAGCTAGCCCGGACATGCAATTCGTGATTCCCGGCCGAGGCCTCAACAATGAATCACATGTCGTTGTGAATGTGCGGAATGTTGGTGATCAAGCCACCACGATTACGCACTTCGCTGGTGCTTGCTATCCGACCCTAATGGATCGTTTCCTGCGCCGTAATGCTAGGCAGTTCGTAATTACAACCGGTGCCGACGTGCCGATACCTCACAAGATCGGGCCCGGTGAGACTTGGTCGGGCTATGCGGTGCAAGCCGAGCTTGAGAAAGTTGGTGCACAAGCCGGGCTGCTTTACATGGGTGTCCAGCACTCCATGGCAGAGAAGCCGCAGTTCACTCGTGTTCGGTTCAAGAAGCCTGCCGGCTAACAAGTCGTTCAAGCCGAACCCATGTCGTGGCGTCGGCCGTGTGCACGCGCTACGCTAGCACCCGTCCGCCGCCCCGCCACGGGTCGGCTTAACTCAGCAACTGTCTTGTGATCCAGCCGTTCAGGCCAAGAGCCTGCCATCTGTGCGCAGCTCATCACGGCGCCGTGCATTGACGATCCCGAGCAGCTTGCGCATGCAGGCCACCAGCGCCACCTTGGCCAGTTTTCCGCGGGCACGCAGCTGTTGGTAGTGCGCTTTCATCAACGGGTCCCATCGCACGGCCGACAGTGTTGCCATGTACAGCGCCACCCGCACCGGCGCCCGCCCGCCGTGGATCCGGCGCTTTCCTTGCCCTTGGCCACTGTCGCGATTCATTGGCGCCACGCCCACCAGTTTCGCGATCTCGCGGCGGCTCAGCTCGCCCAGTTCGGGAAGCAGCGCCAGCATGCTCGCCTGGAAGACCGGTCCTCAGCCACTTCACGAGCTTGGTGATGCCGCTGCGGGTGTTCGCGTACCGCATGACGCCTTGGCGTCCTTCCACCGCAATGTCCAGATTGGCCTTGCCTACATCAATGCCGACTGCCGCCATGCCCGTTCTTCGCTACAGTTGAGTGGTCGAGAGCATCGCGCCCGAGGCCCACGCTTATCAGTTCGAGGGAAACCTCGATCAACTGTTCGGGCGCAGGGCGCGAGATCCGGCGTGCGGCCCCTGCTGAATTACGGTGGTGCTGACACCGAGGCGTTATCGGGCGCGCACGCCGGGCTCTCGGCACCTAGAATAGGGAGTGTTCAAGACATAAGGTGGTAGGGCGCTCAAAAGGAGTTACTGCTAATGGACAAGTCACAAGCCGAAGCCGTCGCTCAAGCCATTCTCGATCCGGATGTGAAGGCTCAAGAGGAGGTGCGCCGCAAACGCGCCGCTGAAGGTCGTCGCTTAGCGGAGCGTCACAAAGTGGTGTGGTTTGTGTTGGCTGGTGGCGCGTTTGGAGCGGTTGCGGCCCATTTCAGCGGGCACCCCTTTACCAAAGGTATCGTGTGGGGAGGTTCAGCGGCCGCCTTCGCTGGTTGGTTATTCGTGACGTGGAGTCGGCATCGGTTCACGCCCTAACAATTCGTCCAAGCCGACGCCGCTTCGCGGCGCGGCTTAATTCACGTGTTAGCTGCCAGCAGAGAGTTCAAGATGACTCACAGAACATTCGCCGCTCTTTCAGCCATTTTTGCCGTCCTAGTTGCATCCAACTGTGCAGCGGCTGATTTGTACAAGGTCTCGGCAGACCTGATACACAAAGGCAAATCCATTGGCGCGCCCAGTGCGATCGTGAAAAGTGACACTCCCGCGAGCATTGAGGTATCGGGACCTTCCGGCTTCAAGCTCTCCTTCACGGTCACGGATCTGGGATCGGACCAGATCAAAGTGGCCACATCTGTGGACTCACGATACGGCGCCATGGCGCCAACTCTTGTGGTTCATCCCGGTGCGCCAGCTACCGTCACTGTCGGTGATCTGAGTATTACGCTCAAAGTTGATCGCGCTGGCAGCTAACAATTCATTCAAGCCGACGCCGCTTCGCGGCGCGGCTTATGACCTGCCCCACCGAGCCGTACCACACGAAGTTGAATTTCAATCACCAGGTCAATGCAGGCCCCGCGGCCAAGTTGCAGGTGCCGCCGGCGTGACTGCGGGCTGGGCCATCAGCAGCGGGCCGTCGCGCAGCCCACGCAGCACTTGCACCAGCGCCTCGTAGTGGGCGGCCAGCTGGGCAAACAGCTCGGCGTAGGCGTTGCGGCAGGCCTCGGCCACGTCGCGGTAGGCACCCCGGCCCAGCGTGGTGAAGTAGTCCACGCTGACGCGCCGGCGCTGCGCCAGCGCGGGGTACAGGCCGGCGATCAGCAGGCAGCGGTCGCCCACGTCACGCAGCGCATCGGTGCGGGTGCGCCCCAGGCTTTCCTGCGCGCGCAGCCACTCCAGCGCCTGCACGCGCGCCAACAGGTCGGGGTCGTTCTGGTGCCGCAGCAGCACGAACACCAGGTAGCTTTCCTGCGCTTCGTCCAAGGCTGTCGCGCTGCGGGTTTCCGCCTCGCGCACCGCGGATTGCCACAGCGCGGCCGCCGCGCCTTGCCGGATGGTGGTCATTGCCAGTCTCCCGTGTCGGTTGCGATGGCTCGACGCTAGCGCAGCGAAGTGGGCCTGTGTTGGCAGCAGGCAGGCACGAGTGCTGCCAATTCCGCGCAGAATGGGGCCGCAATGGAGACCGCTGCGATGCCGACCCCCCAAGCCGCCACCCACGCCGTCCACAACCAGCCGCCGCCGCCGGGGCCGTTCGATCTGTGGGCCGACGATATCGGCCTGCGCGACGCGTTGGCGCGCGAGGGCGCTGATGCGTTCGCCGCGCACATTGCGACCTACGCTGCGTTGGCCGGCGGCGAATTGCTGCGCCTGGCCGACGACGCGCACCGGGATCGCCCGCGCCTGAAGACCCACGACGCCTACGGCCGCCGGCTTGACCGTGTGGAGTTCAACGCGGCCTACCACGCAGTGATGGACGCGGCGATTTCGCACGGCGTGGCCGGCCTGTCGTGGGCGCAGCCGCAACCCGGCGCGCAGGTGGCGCGCGCGGCGTTGAGCTACCTGCACTACCAGGCCGAACCCGGCAGCAGCTGCCCGCTGACCATGACCCACGCGGCGGTGCCGGTGCTGCGGCAGGCGCCGGCATTGGGCGCGTGGGCGGACAAGGCCTGCGCGTTCGCCTACGACGGCCGCGACGTGCCGATGGCGGACAAGCGTGGCGTGACGCTGGGCATGGGCATGACCGAGAAGCAGGGCGGCAGCGATGTGCGCGCCAACACCACCCGCGCGACGGCGCTGGGCGCGGATGGCGAATACGCGCTGGTCGGGCACAAATGGTTCTTCTCCGCGCCGATGTCGGACGGATTTTTGGTGCTGGCGCAGGCCGCGGGTGGGTTGACCTGCTTTCTGCTGCCACGCTGGATGCCCGATGGCCAGCGCAACCGGTTCCGGCTGATGCGGCTGAAGGACAAGCTGGGGGACTGGTCGAACGCGTCCAGTGAGGTGGAGTTCGATGATGCGTGGGCCTACCGCATCGGTGATGAGGGCCGCGGTGTGCCGACCATCCTGCAGATGGTGATGCTGACCCGGCTGGACTGCATGCTGGGCTCGGCGGGCCTGATGCGGATGGCGCTGCGGCAGGCGGTGCACCATGCGCGCCATCGCAGCGCGTTCGGCAAACGGCTGGTCGAGCAACCGCTGATGCGCAGCGTGCTGGCCGACCTGGCACTGGAGGCGGAGGCCGCCACCGCGCTGGCGATGCGCGTGGCCGGAGCGGTCGATCGCGCGCCGCACGATCCGCACGAAGCGGCGCTGGCGCGGATCGCCACCGCCATCGGCAAGTACTGGATCTGCAAGCGCGCGCCGGGTTTCATCAACGAGGCGCAGGAATGCCTGGGCGGCATCGGCTACATCGAAGAAACCCTGCTGCCGCGCCTGTATCGACAAGCACCGCTCAATTCGATCTGGGAAGGCTGCGGCAACATCCAGTGCCTGGACGTGCTGCGCGCACTGGCACGCGAGCCGGAGACCGGCGCCGCACTGCGCGCCGAATGGCAGGCGGCGGCCGGCCTGAATGCGCATTTCGATGCGGCACTGCAGGCCGGTATGGCGATGCTGGCCGCGGGCAGCGACGAAACCGGCGCGCGCGCGTTCGTCGAGCGGTTGGCCTTGCTGCTGCAGGGCGCCGCCCTGCTGGGCGCCCGCCATCCGCTGGCGCGCGACTGGTGCGCGGCGCGGCTGGGCCCGGCGCATGCGGCGACCTACGGCAGCCTGCCCGCGGGCATCGACATTGATACCGCGCTTGACCGCCTCGCGGCCACCGCCTGACCCACGTTCGAGGGCATGACCTCCGGCGGTCGCGTCGTTGCCCGCCTCGTATACGCTTGCGGCATCGACCCACAGGAAAGGCGTTCCCCATGAGCCAGTGGTATCTGCACGATCCGTCCGTCAACCGCCGCCTGGGCCCGATGGACCTAGAGGCCGCGCGCGCCGAAGTGGCCCGCACGCCGGGTCTGCTGGCGTGGAAAGAGGGCATGGGCGATTGGCTGCCGGCGCGCAATATCGCCGAGCTGGTGGACGGCGTGCCGGGCGACCCGGCCGGCGGCCCGCCGCCGCCACCGCGCAACGGTGGCAAGGGCCGCAGCGACGAGATCGACTTCCGCATCCATGGGCAGGAAATGCAGTTCGTCGAGATCGAACTCGATCCCGGCGAATCCGCCATCGCCGAAGCCGGCGCGCTGATGTTCAAGGACAGCGCGGTGCAGATGGACACGGTGTTCGGCGACGGCTCGGCATCGGGCCAGGGTGGCGGTTTCATGGACAAGCTGCTGTCGGCCGGCAAACGCGTGATCACCGGCGAAAGCCTGTTCACCACGCTGTACACCCACACCGGCAGCGGCAAGGCCAAGGTGGCGTTCGCCGCGCCCTACCCGGGCACGGTGATGGCGATGAAGCTGGACGAACACGGCGGCCGCATCATCTGCCAGAAGGACAGCTTCCTGGCCGGCGCGCGCGGCGTGCAGGTGGGCGTGCACTTCCAGAAGAAAATCCTCACCGGCCTGTTCGGGGGCGAGGGTTTCATCATGCAGAAGCTCGAGGGCGACGGCTGGGTGTTCATCCACGCCGGCGGCTGCGTGGTGGAGCGCGAGCTGGCGCCGGGCGAGCGCATCGACGTGGATACCGGCTGCGTGGTCGGCTTCCACGCCAGCGTGAACATGGACGTGCGCCCGGTCGTGGGGTTGAAGTCGATGTTCTTCGGCGGCGAAGGCGTGTTCCTGGCCACCCTGACCGGTCCCGGCAAAGTCTGGCTGCAGTCGCTGCCGTTCTCGCGCCTGGCCGGCCGCATGCTGGCCGCTGCGCCGCAGAACGGCGGTGCGCGCGGCGAAGGCTCCGTGCTGGGCGGGCTGGGCCGGATCCTGGACGGCGACAACAGCTTCTGAGGCGATGCGCGGGGCGGGCGGATTCGTCGCGCCATGCCCGCCTTCGTCGCAAACCGCTTGATGCGCAGGCGCCATGAACCGACAACGGTAGCGTGGGGCGTCGATACGGACGTCCCGGCCGCCATTGAAGGAAGCCTGCCATGAAGACCCTCGCCGTCCTGCTGCTTTGGTGCCTGTTGTGGGTGCTGTGCTGGCCGCTTGCCGTGCTGGCACTGGTGCTGTGGCCGCTGGCCTGGCTGGTGTCGCTGCCGTTCCGGCTGGTCGGCATCACCTTCTCGGCGGTGTTCGCTTTCCTGCACGCCCTGCTGATGCTGCCCGCGCGGTTGTTGGGCGCGCGGCCCGCGACAAGCGTTGGCTGAGCCCGGGGGGCGCGGGGCAATCGCGCTAACATGCGCGTCCCCGTTCGCGCCCGGAGCCGCCATGTCCGACGACAGCCGCAACCACGTCACCCGCCAGCAGGCCGAGGAGGCGGTGCGCACGTTGCTGAAGTGGGCCGGCGACGACCCCACCCGCGAAGGGCTGCTGGACACGCCGCAGCGGGTGGTCAAGGCCTACGAGGACTGGTTCAGCGGCTACGCGCTGGACCCGGACGACTACATGGCGCGCACCTTCGAGGAAGTGGGCGGCTACGACGAGATGATCGTGCTGCGCGACATCGAGTACGAAAGCCACTGCGAGCACCACATGGCGCCGATCATCGGCAAGGTGCACGTGGGCTACCTGCCGGATGGCAAGGTGGTGGGCATCAGCAAGCTGGCGCGGGTGGTGGAGGCCTACGCGCGCCGCTTCCAGGTGCAGGAGAAGATGACCGCGCAGATCGCCAACTGCATCCAGCGCGCGCTGCAGCCGCGCGGCGTCGGCGTGGTGGTGGTGGGGGCGCACGAATGCATGACCACGCGGGGCATCCACAAGCGCGGGGTCAGCATGGTGACCAGCAAAATGCTGGGCTGCTTCCGCGACGATGCGCGCACCCGCGCCGAGTTCCTGCGCTTCATCGAGGTTGGGCCGGTGCGTTGAGTCGGCCCTTGTTGGCCTGATTTGATCCGGGTAATATTCGCCTCCTTGCGGAGGCGTGCCCGTGCCCAATCCCCGTCCGTCCCAGCGCTGCACCGCCTTTTCGGGCGTGGACCGCATTGCCAGCGGCGAGCTGCGCCACGTGGCGCTGAAGGCCAAGCAGGCCTATGACCTCCATCCCGAGCGCCCGGTGCGGGTCTTCGACGATACCGACGCGCGCCCGCTGGAGTTGCCGCTGGAGCTGCCCCCCGCCGACCTGCTGGCCTGGCTGTCGCGCCCGACGCTGGACGCGGGGGACGCCACCGGCCCCGCCCGGCCGCGCCGGCCCGGCCGCCCCAGGCTGGGGGTGGTGGCCCGCGAAGTGACCCTGCTGCCGCGCCACTGGGACTGGCTGGCCGCGCAGCCCGGCGGTGCCTCGGTGGCGTTGCGGCGGCTGGTGGACGAGGCCCGCAAGGTCTCGGCCGGCGACGACCGCCGCCGGGCCGCGCAGGAAGCCACCTACCGGTTCCTGCATGCCATGGCGGGCGACGCCCCCGGCTTCGAGGAGGTGGCGCGCGCGCTGTTCGCCGAGGATGATGCGCGCTTCCATGCCGGCATCGCGGCCTGGCCGGACGACGTGCGCGAGCACGCAGAATGGCTGGCCACCGACGCCTTCGTCGGCTGACCGGCCGGCACTGCTTTTCCCCACACACCCAACGCCACGGGAATCCGCTTGAACGCCCAGACTGCTCCCGGCGCGCGCAAGGCCGCGCTTGCCTTCATCTTCGTCACCGTGCTGATCGACGTGATCGCCTTCGGCGTGATCATCCCGGTACTGCCGCATCTCGTGCAGGAAATGGTGGGTGGCAGCCTCTCCACGGCCGCGTACTGGACGGCCGTGTTCTCGTTGACGTTCTCGATCGTGCAGTTCTTCTGCGCGCCGATCCAGGGCGCGCTGTCCGACCGCTTTGGCCGCCGGCCGGTGATCCTGCTGTCGTGCCTGGGGCTTGCGGCGGATTTCGTGTTCATGGCGCTGGCGCCGACGCTGGCGTGGCTGTTGGTTGGCCGCCTGCTGTCTGCCGCCACCTCGGCCAGTTTCTCCACCGCCAACGCCTACATTGCCGACGTGGTGCCTGCGGACCAGCGCGCCAAGAGCTTCGGCATGATCGGTGCGGCGTTCGGCCTGGGCTTCATCGTCGGCCCGCTGCTGGGTGGCGTGCTGGGCGATATCAACCACCGCCTGCCGTTCTGGTGCGCCGCCGGCCTGGCGACGCTCAATTTCCTCTACGGCCTGTTCGTGCTGCCGGAATCGCTGCCGCCCGAGCGCCGCACCACGCGTTTCGACTGGACCCACGCGCGCCCGATGGGCGGCGTGAAGATGCTGCTGGAACATCCGCGCATCTGGGGGCTGGTGGCGGTGGTGTTCATCGCCAACTTCGCGCACTACGTCTATCCCAGCACCTTCGTGCTGTTCGCCGACGCGGCCTTCGGCTGGAAGGAAAAACAGGCCGGCTACGTGCTGGCCGCGGTCGGCGTGTGCAGCGTGGTGGTCAACGTGCTGGTGGTGGGCCGGCTGGTGAAGGCGCTGGGCGAGCGCCGCGCCATGCTGCTGGGGCTGCTCTGCGGCACTGCCGGGTTCGTGCTGTACGGGTTCGCCGGGGCGGGTTGGGTGTTCCTGATCGGCCTGCCGATCAGCGCGCTGTGGGCCGTGGCCGGGCCGGCGACCATGGCCTTGATCACGCGGCAGGTGCCGGCCGACGCGCAGGGGCGCATCCAGGGCTCGCTGAGCAGCCTGGTGTCGCTGGCGGGGATCATCGCGCCGGCGACGTTCGCCAGCACGTTCGGCTATTTCATCAGCCCGGCGGCGCCGGTGCGGCTGCCGGGCGTGGCCTTCCTCGTCGCGGCCCTGCTGCTGTCGCTGGCCGCGCTGGTGGCATGGCGCGCCGCGCGC
The DNA here is from genome assembly GCF_046293095.1 of Thermomonas sp. Lineage (GTDB taxonomy): Bacteria > Pseudomonadota > Gammaproteobacteria > Xanthomonadales > Xanthomonadaceae > Thermomonas. The sequence continues at coordinate 534,995 of NZ_JBKBPN010000003.1, read as the reverse complement.
GATGTCGCGGCGCCGGATGCGGTGCTGCAGCCCGCCGACTGAGCCTTTGGCACGGGCGGGGTCGCCGCGACTTGGGTATCAAGAAGGCCGGCAACCCCGGAGGCAGCCCATGCGTCGAACCGTCCCGTTGTCCCTGCTGGTGGTGGCGCTCGCCGGTTGTGCCAGCGCCGAGTACCACGACAACGCCGCCGAGGTCGCGCGCGACCCGCGCTGCATCGACAAGCCATCCACGCCCGGGCAGGCGCCCGCGCCATGGTGCCAGCCGGCGGCCGGCACCCGCTGGTCCAGCGGCAAGGGAGCGAAGGTGGAGTTCGGCGGTGGCGGTGGCTGAATCCGCCGCCGCGCGCGGCCTCAGCCGCAGGTGATCCGCTCGATCCGCCCCTCGGCATCCTGCACGACGGTCACGCGGTCCTGTCGAAAATCCATCGTCGCGGCCTGGCCGGGCTTCAATGCGCGCAGCTGGCCGGCGCCCGTGGCGCGGCGGATGGCCTCGAGGGTGGCGTCGCTGGCCGGCTGGCCGAGATAAGCCTGTCCCGACTCGGCCACGCAGGCCGCGGGGGCCTCGGGCGCGGGTGGCTGGCTGCTGCAGCCGGCCAGCAGGAGCAGGGCGGCAACGCGGACGGGCAAAGCGTGCATGTGGAACTCCCCGAAGTGTGACGGCACCAGCATCCTGCCGCAGGCATGAACGCCGCGTGCATGGCTTTCGGCATAGGGGTGGGGCCGACCCCGCCGCTAGGATGGGAGTTTGCCCCGCTTCCCGGAGTTGCCCATGACGCGCTGCCTGCTGCCCCTCGCCCTGTCCCTGCTGATCGCCGGGGGCGCCTCCGCCCAGAATGCGGCGTCCAACATTCCGCCGCCGCAGGATGTGCCGTACCCGGGCACGATGAAGCTGGAGGTGGATGCCACCGATCTTGCACACCGCATCTTCCGGGTGAAGCAGACCATCCCGGCGCAGCCCGGCCCGCTGACCCTGCTGTACCCGATGTGGGTGCCGGGCGGCCACACCCCGCGCAATGCGATCGACAAGATCGCCGGCATCACGTTCAAGGCCAACGGCCAGAAGCTGGACTGGAAGCGCGACCCGCTGGACGTGGCGGCATTCCACATCGAGGTCCCGGCCGGCGCCACCGAGGTCGTCGCCGAGTTCGACTACCTCACGCCCACCACCGGCAGCCAGGGCCGCGTGGTGATGACGCCGGACATGCTCAACCTGCAGTTCCTGTCGGCGGCGCTGTACCCGGCAGGCCACTACACCCACCGGATCATGGTCGATCCGCGCGTCACCTACCCGGCCGGCTGGACTGCCTTCACCGCGCTCCACGAGGACGGCCGCAGCGGCGACACCGTGGACTACAGGGACGTGCCGTTCGACATCCTAGTGGACTCGCCGGTGTACGCCGGCCGCTACGCGAAGAACATCGACCTGACCCCCGCCGGCGGCAAGGTGCCGGTGAAGCTGGGCGTGGTCGCCGATGCGCCGAAGTACCTCGAGGCCAAGCCGAAGCAGATCGAACTGCACAAGGCCATGGTCGAACAGGCACTGAAGCTGTTTGGCGCGCAGCACTACGACCATTACCAGTTCCTGTTCTCGCTGTCCGAGCAGATGGGCGGCAACGGCCTGGAGCACCAGCGCTCCAGCGAGAACGGGGTCGGCACCGACTACTTCACTGGCTGGAACGAGAAGACCGGCTTCACCGACCTGCTGGCGCACGAGTACACCCACAGCTGGAACGGCAAATACCGCCGTCCGGCCGATCTGTGGACACCCAACTTCAACGTCCCTATGCAAGACAGCCTGCTGTGGGTCTATGAAGGCCAGACCCAGTACTGGGGCAACGTGCTGGCAGCGCGCAGCGGCCTGCGTCCGCTGCCGGCGTCGATCGACGCGCTGGCGCTGGTCGCCGCCACCTATGCCGAAAACCGCCCGGGCCTGGCCTGGCGCAATATCCAGGACACCACCAACGACCCGATCATCGCCAGCCGCGCGCCGCGCGCCTACCGCAATTACCAGTTGAGCGAGGACTACTACTCCGGCGGCCAGATGATCTGGCTGGAGGCCGATGCGTTGATTCGCAGCCGGACGGGCGGCAAGAAGTCGCTGGACGATTTCGCCAGGGCCTTCTTCGGCGTCAACGACGGCGAGTGGGAGCAGCAGAACACCTACACCTTCGAAGACGTGGTGGCCACGCTCAACGGCGTAATGCCGTACGACTGGGCGAGCTTCCTGCGCGAGCGCCTGGACGGCAAGAAGGGCCTGACCGGTGGTATCGAGGCGGCGGGCTGGAAGCTGGTGTTCAAGGACACGCCGAGCGCCTACGCCAAGGCCAACGCGCGCTGGGGCGGCGCCGATTTCGTGTACTCGCTGGGCCTGAGCCTGGGCAAGGACGGCGGCATCGGCGACGTGCGCTGGGACAGTCCGGCGTTCAACGCCGGCATTGGCAGCGGCGCCACCGTGGTCGCGGTCAATGGCCAGGCGTTCAGCGCCGACGCGCTGGAGGAAGCGGTGAAGGCGAATACGGACGGCAAGGCGCCGATCGAGCTGCTGCTGAAAGAGTTCGACCGCTACCGCACGGTCAAACTCGACTACCGCGGCGGCCTGCGCTACCCGCACCTGGAGCGCATCCCCGGCAAGCCGGACCTGCTGACACCGATCCTGACCGCGCGCAAGTAAGTGCCGCGCAGCCCCGGAATCGACGCGCTGCGCGGCGCGTCGATCCTGCCGGTGGTACTGCACCACCTCGCGCTGCGCATCCCGTTGAAGCAGACCGCGCTGGGGCCGTATTCGTCCCGGCCCGCCTGCTGGTGGCGCTGAGCTGGCACCGCTGGAGCGCGGTGTTCGTGTTCTTCGTGATCTCCGCTTTCCTGATCGCCGGCCACGCCATCGGCTGCTGGGGCAGACAGGCCGCGCCGCGCCCGCGCCACTTCTACCTGCGACGCGCCAGAACGCACAGCCGTTGAGTTGCGATGCCCACATCAGCACCTGCTGCACCAGCTCGGGTTCCAGCCTGCCGCAGTCATGGATCTACATGCTCAGCACGATCAGGGGTTGCATGGCGGTGTAGTGCTTCTGCACGGGAAAAGGTTCATGACAGGCGGTTGCGATGGCGCTGGAACAGGTCGGTATCGGACATCGGTGCGTGCCCCGCACAGAATGGGAAAGCCAGGGCGGGCGACGAGGTCGGAACGTGACCGCAGTCTAGGGGCGCTGCGGCACCGTTCGCCTGCACGGATGGCAAGAACCGGGAAGCGCGGCGGGTGCAGCGGGCGCAATCTTCAGCTCCCCTTTCGCAGGAGAGACGAAGACGATGCACATGCTGCAAGACAAAGTGGCGCTGATCACCGGCGCCAGTTCCGGAATCGGCCATGCCACCGCCCGCCTGTTCGCGCGCCACGGCGCGCGCCTGGTGCTGGCTGGGCGAGACTGGGCGCGGCTGGCGGCGCTGGTTGCCCAGCTCGAAGGCGAGGGCGGCCAAGCTGTGGCGCTGGCCGGCGACGTCTGCGACGAAGCCCATGCGCAGGCGCTGGTGGAACTGGCTGTCGGGCGATTCGGCGGGCTGGACATCGCTTTCAACAATGCCGGCGACTTGGGGCCGATGGGCCCGACCGACGCGGTCTCGCTGGCCGAGTGGCGGCGTGCGCTGGAGGTGAACCTGACCGGCGCCTTTCTGGGCGCCAAGCACCAGCTCCCGGCGCTGGTGGCGCGCGGCGGCGGCGCCCTGCTGTTCACCGGGACGTTCGTGGGCTACACGGTGGGCTTCCCGGGCATGGCCGCCTATGCCGCGGCCAAGGCAGGGCTGGTGGGCCTGACCAAGGCGCTGGCGGTGGAATACGGCGACCGCGGCGTGCGGGTGAACGCGCTGCTGCCCGGCGGCACCGACACGCCGATGGGGCGCGCGGTGGCCAACAGCCCGGAGGCGCTGGCGCATGTGCGCAGCCTGCACGCGCTGGGGCGCATCGCCACGCCGGACGAGATCGCCGGATCGGCGTTGTACCTGGCGTCGGGCCTGGGTGCGTTCACCACCGGGGTGGCGTTGTTGGCCGATGGCGGGGTGTCGTTGAAGCGTTGAATTTCCGGGCAGCCGGTTTGCGCGCGGCGCTCAGAATGAGCAGCTTCCCCATAGCGGGATCCGCGTGGACGACATCGCCGCATTGCCGCTGTTGGGTGCCGCCGAAGCACGTGCTCTAGGTTGTTTGATCGAGAAGGAAGCGACCACGCCGCACGCCTATCCGCTGACGATAAATGCCGTGCAGGCCGCTGTGAACCAGAAGACCGCGCGCGAGCCGGTGATGGCGCTGGAGCCCGGCGCGGTGAACCACGCGCGCGACCGAATGGAACCGTTGCGTTCGGGTTGTGCGTCGCCGGCGGCATCGGCCTGCTGGTCGCGCTGTTGTGGGGGGACATGGCTGAGGACGCTGTTCGGCAACGGCACGATGCTGGTGCTCACGCTGTCAACGGCCTACCTGCTGCTGGGCCTGCACTGGCGCCAGCGTCTGGAACCACGCGTGGGACTGCGTTGTCTCGGCTGGCTGCGCGCGCAGGGCCGACGCAGCTACGAGATCTACCTGACCCACATGTTCGTGGTGTATTCGCTGGTCGCGCTGCTCAAGGCCAGCGGTGCCGACATACGCGGCGGCTGGCTCTGGCACCTGCCGGCCGTGCTGTTGTGCTGGGGCCAGGGCGAACTGATGGCGCGCGGCTTCAGCGATCCGGTCGAGCGTGCGCTACGGCGGCGTCCGCTGGGCGACGGGAAGACGGGCAGCACCGAGGTGGAGCGTTGAGCTGGCTGTTCGATAGCGAGGCTCCGAATTGTCATGGACATGCGCTCAGGCGAAGCGCGCACGCGCCGTTTCCAGCTTCGCGAGCTGCACCTCGGCGATGGCGTGGAATCCGTCTGAAATTGCCGCCTCGTCCATCACCTGCCGCCAAAAACTGCACGCCATTTCCGCCGCCGGCCGCCAGTCCTCCAGATGCTCCGGCAGCGGCACTGCAATCGGAATCTCACGTGCCACCACTTCGCCGGTGGGGGTGGGACGCAGCGCCATTGGCAGCATGTCGTAACTCGGCGCCAGCGCCATCGGGCGCGCGTCCGTCAGCACCACGCTGGCGTTGCCCAAGTGCATATCGTTGTTGCCGATCAGCGCACCGAACCAGCCGCATAGCGCCAGTGTCCGTGCAGCGGCGGCATCCAGCCAGCCATCACGGCGCAGCTGTGGCGAGAACTTCCACCAGTCGATGCGGCCATGCCCGTAATGTGCGGCATCGAGCGATGCCAGTGAGACCTGCCCGCGACGTCCGAGGGAGGGCGTGCGGTCGAAGCGCAGCGATTGCAGGAATACGCGACCATCGGCTTCCAGTAATTCTGTTTCGGCTGCGGCGATGCCGTATGCGCGCAGGGTTTGGCTGGCGATGTGCTCGCAGCGCAGCAGATCCGCCCAGCGTTGCGCGGCAGGCGTGCCGGTGCGTTCGCTGAACTTGACGATGACGGCCTGGGTGCCCGCGTCGATGCGCAGTAGCGCGGTGAACTTGGGTTGCTCACCGCCGGCCGAGGAGCCGATGTTCTCGCCTGCCAGAGCCTTGTCTGCCAATGCCGGATAGCGCGCCACGCGCTCCTTCGGCGCCATGGCGTGCGGCGATAACATCGCCTGCAATGCGTACTGCAGGGAAGCTTCGCCCAGGACCAGGTCGCCGGGCTCATCTGCGCCATGCCGCAGCAGCGCCAGCACGATGTGGTCCGCATTCCATTGGGCCAGATCGCCAGGCGCGTCGATGCTGGGGGCCACGCGCCGCACGAAGGCACGCCCCAGGAAACCCTGTGGGCGCTGGTCGTCCAGGAACCATGGCAGCCCTGGGAACAGGCCATTGGCGAAGTCGCCATGCAGGAATGCCGGTAGCGGGCGGGCAGGTTCGAAATGGAAGCCGCCGCCGTGTAGCGCGCGCAGTTCGCCCAAGGTGTCTGATCGGCCGTCCGGCCCGATTCGGTACAACGGCCAGCGATTGCCAGCGAGAGCAATATCGCGGCCCAGCGCATAGCGGCTGGCGCGCGCCTTGCCGATTCGGACGATGCGCTCGCCCGCGCCGGTCAGCAGGCGCGAGATGGTGGGCTGGCTCACGTCCAGAGCCGCGCCCAGTGCCGCTGCTGTCAACGGGCCGCTGCGGCGGAGCAGTGATTCGAGTTGGGGCAGGCGGGTATCGGCCATGAGCCGATTGAATAGATACTTGAATTGATTTTCAAGTCAGGAATTCTAGGAAATGCAGAGGTTATTAGGGGTTGGACGGCATCGCGTTCGAGACATGAATAGATTTTGAATTGATTCATGGTATGCGCCTGGCCAAAAATCGTCGTCAAGCCGCCTGCACGATCCGCAGCGGGTTGTCCCACTCCTTGAGCAGCTCGGCCTGGCGGGCCATCGCCTTGTGCAGGTGCGCTTCCTTGACGTGGCCGTAGCCGCGGATGTGCTCGGGGATGCTGGCGATGTCGGCGGCCAGGTCCACGTTGCCGGCGTCGAGCTTGTCCAGCAGGCCGGCCACGGTGTTCTCGTATTCCTCGATCAGCGCACGCTCGCTGCGGCGCTCGGCGGTGTAGCCGAACAGGTCCAGCGGCGTGCCGCGCAGGAAGCGCAGCTTGGCCAGCACGCGGAACGCGGTGAACACCCACGGGCCGTATTCCCGCTTCTGCAGCTGGCCCTGCGCGTTCTTCTTCGCCAGCAGCGGCGGGGCGAGGTGGAAGTGCAGCCTGTAGTCGCCCTCGAACTGCTGCGCCAGCCGGCGCTGGAAGTCGACGCTGGTGTACAGGCGGGCCACTTCGTACTCGTCCTTGTAGGCCATCAGCTTGAAGAAGTAGCGGGCCACCGCTTCCGACAGCGCGGTGGAGCCCGGCGCCTTCGCCGCCTCCGCCGCGCGCACCCTGGCCACGAAGTCGCTGTAGCGCTTCGCGTAGGTCGCGCTCTGGTAGTCGGTGAGGAAGGTCACGCGGCGTGCAATGACTTCGTCCAGCGAGCGCGACAGGCGCGCGTCGTCCAGCGGCAGGAAGGCGACGTCGCCGCCGTGGCTGGCCGGGACGTGGCGCAGCGCGTCGCCATCGCGCAGGTCGGCGGCGAACGGGGTCAGGCCGGATTCGCCCGCGTCGTTGGCGGTGGCGCCCAGCAGCGGCAGCACGTGCGGGGTGGCTTCGGCGGCGGTCGGCACGTTGCGCACGATGCCGGCGGCCTCGACGACGGCGTCGAGGTCCACCACCGCCAGGCGGCCCCAGGCGAACGCGGTCTTGTTCATGTCCACGGCGGCGCCGTTGAGTTCGATGGCCCGCATCAGGGCCTGTAGCGACACCGGCACCAGGCCCTGCTGCCAGGCATAGCCCAGCATGAACAGGTTGGCGGCGATGGCGTCGCCCAGCAGCGCGGTGGCCAGCTGGGTGGCATCGATCTGCAGCGGCGCGGCGCCGTTCAGCGCGGTGCTGACCGCCTGCACGATGTCGGCGGCCGGGAACTGCATGTCGGGCCGGGTGGTGAAGGTGCCCGGCATCGCCTCGTAGGTGTTCATCACCACGGTGCTGCGTTCGGGGCGGATCTTGGACAGCACCCAGTAGTCGTTGACCACCACCATGTCGCAGCCCAGCACCAGGTCGGCCTCGCCAGCGGCGATGCGCACGGCGTGGATGTCGTCGGGATGGCGGGCGATGCGGACGTGGGTGGTCACCGCGCCGCCCTTCTGGGCCAGGCCGGTCTGGTCGAGCACGGTGGCGCCCTTGCCTTCCAGATGCCCGGCCATGCCCAGCAGCGCGCCGATGGTCACCACGCCGGTGCCGCCGACGCCGGTGATCAGGATGTTCCACGGGCGTGACAGGTCGCCGCGCACCGTGGGCGCCGGCAGGTTGGCCAGACGCTCGGCTGCGCTGACTTTTTTGCCCTTCCGCGGCTTGCCGCCGTGCACGGTGACGAAGCTGGGGCAGAAGCCCTCGACGCAGCTGAAATCTTTGTTGCAGTTGCTCTGGTCGATCTCGCGCTTGCGGCCGTACTCGGTTTCCTTCGGCAGCACGCTGACGCAGAAGCTCTTGGCGCCGCAGTCGCCGCAGCCCTCGCAAACCAGCGAGTTGATCATCACCCGCCGCGCCGGATCCGGCAGCTTGCCGCGCTTGCGGCGCCGGCGCCTCTCGGTGGCGCAGACCTGGTCGTAGATGAGGATGCTGACGCCTTTGACCTCGCGCAGCATCTTCTGCACGGCATCGAGCTCGCGGCGGTCGTGGAAGCTCACTCCGGCCGGGAAGATCGAGGGGTCGGTCCATTTGTCGATGTCATCGCTGACCACGACGATGGTCTGCACGCCCTCGGCGCGCATCTGCTGGGCGATCTGCGGCACGGTCAGCACGCCGTCCACCGGCTGCCCGCCGGTCATGGCGACCGCATCGTTGTAGAGGATCTTGTAGGTGATGTTGACGCCGGCGGCGATGGCCTGGCGGATTGCCAGCGAACCGCTGTGGAAATAGGTGCCGTCGCCCAGGTTCTGGAACACATGCGGGGTGTCGGTGAACGGGGCTTGCCCGGCCCAGGTCACGCCTTCGCCGCCCATGTGGGTGAAGGTGTCGGTCCGGCGATCCATCCAGGTGACCATGTAGTGGCAGCCGATCCCGGCCATCGCCCGGCTGCCCTCCGGCACTTGGGTCGAAGTGTTGTGGGGACAGCCGGAGCAGTAGTGCGGCACGCGCGGGAAGTTGGCGCGTGGCAGCGCCAGCTCGCCTTCCTTGTGGGCCATCCACTGCAGCACCTGAGCAATGCGTTCGGCGGCGCTGCCATCCACCAGACCCAGGCGCAGGATGCGGCGACCGATCACGCCGGCGATGGTGGCCGGGGTCAGCTCGCCGGTGGACGGCAGGATCCATTCACCGGCCTCGTCGTATTTGCCGACGATCGACGGCCGCGGCCCCCACGCCTCCGGCCAGTTGTAGAACTGCTCCTTCATCTGCCGCTCGATGAAGGCTTTCTTTTCTTCCACCACGACGATGTCGGCAAGCCCGCGGGCAAACTGCGCGATGCCCTGCGGCTCCAGCGGCCAGGTCATGCCGACCTTGTAGACACGGATGCCGATGTCGCGGCAGGTGGCGTCATCCAGGCCAAGGTAGTCCAGCGCCTGCAACACGTCGAGATACGACTTGCCGGTGGTGACGATGCCCAGCCGGGCCTTGGGCGAATCCAGCACCACGCGGTCGATGCGGTTGACGCGGGCGAATGCCTGGGCGGCCTTGACCGCGTAGCGGTGCAGGCGCATTTCCTGCTCCATCGGCGGGTCCGGCCAGCGGATGTTGAGTCCGCCCGGCGGCATGGCGAACTCGTCATCGCCCGGCAGCACGATCTCCAGCGCGAACGGATCGACCTCCACCGACGCCGAGGATTCCACCGTTTCGGCAATCGTCTTGAAGCCCACCCAGCGGCCGGTGTAGCGGCTCATCGCCCAGCCCAGCACCCCCATGTCGAGAATGTCTTGCACGCCGGCCGGGTTGAGGACCGGCATCATCGCGCTGACGAACTCGTCCTCGCTGCCGTGCGGCAGGGTGGAGCTGCGGCAGGCATGGTCATCGGCGGCCAGCGCCAGCACGCCGCCGTACTTCGAGGTGCCGGCCGCGTTGGCGTGCTTGAACACGTCGCCGCAGCGGTCCACGCCCGGGCCCTTGCCGTACCACATGCCGAATACGCCGTCGTACTTGGCGCCCGGGAACAGGTTGGCCTGCTGCGTGCCCCACACCATGGTGGCGCCCAGGTCCTCGTTCAGGCCCGGGGTGAACTTCACCCCCGCCGCTTCCAGGTGCTTCTTGGCGCGCCACAACTCCAGGTCGAATCCGCCCAGCGGGCTGCCGCGGTAGCCGGACACGAAGCCTGCGGTGTTCAGCCCCGCGCGCTCGTCGCGCAGCCGCTGCACCAGCGGCAGCCGCACCAGCGCCTGCACGCCAGACAGGTAGATGCGCCCCTGCGTGCGCTTGTATTTGTCTTCCAGCGTGTAGTCGGTGTCCAGCACGTCGTGCGTCAGCAGCGACTTGGCGGATTCGGGCGAAGACAGTTCGGCGGTGCTGGTCATGGGGGACTCCGGAAACGACGAAAACGCCGCGCAGGGGCGGCGTTCGAGCAAACACTCGGTAATTTTAGCAGCCGAGGGGTGGGGGCCCGGATCCGGGCGTGCCGGCCCGCCCCGCGATCCACGTCCCGCGTACCGTGATGTCCGCGTCCAGCCACGCCAGGTCGGCGCGGTAGCCGGGCGCGATGCGGCCGTGGCTGCCGCCAAGGCCAAGGAATTCGGCCGGATACTGCGCTGCCATCCGGCAGGCTTCGTCCAGCGGCAGGCCGAGCAGGCGCACCGTGTTGCGGACGGCGCTGGCCATGTCCAGGGCGCTGCCGGCCAGGGCGCCGGCAGCGTTGCGCACCACGCCGTCCACGGCGGTGATGGTCTCCCCGTACAGGGAGAAGTCGGGGCGGTCGCCGCCCACCATGGGCATGGCGTCGGTGACCAGAAACACTTTGCCGCGCGGCTTGGCGGCCAGTGCCACGCGCAGGCTGGCCGGATGCACGTGCACGCCGTCCACGATGATCCCGCACCAGCTGGCCGCATCGTCCAGCGCGGCGCCCACCGCGCCGGGTTCGCGGCCTTGCAGCGGCGTCATGGCGTTGTAGAGGTGGGTGAAGCCAGTGACGCCGGCGACCAGCCCCGCGCGCGCCTGCGCGTAGCTCGCGTCGGTGTGGCCGGCGCTGACGATGGCGCCGCGCGCGACCAGCGCCCGGATGGCGTCCGCCGGCACCCGTTCCGGGGCCAGGGTGATAAGGGTGACGCCGCTGCCCAGCGCGGTGGCCCGCGCGATGTCATCGGTGGTCGGCACGCGGAACTGGCGCGCGTCGTGGGTGCCGTGCCGCGCTGGTGCCAGGTACGGTCCTTCCAGGTGGATGCCCAGCACGCCGGGTACGCCGGCGGCGATGGCGACACGGGTTGCATCGATCGCACGCTGCATCACCTCGGCGGTATCGCTGATCAGCGTCGGCAGGAAGCCGGTGGTGCCGAACCGGCGGTGCGCGCGGCCGATCGCGGCGATGCCTTCGGCGCTCGGGTCGTTGTTGAACAGCACGCCGCCGCCGCCGTTGACCTGCACGTCGATGAAGCCGGGCACCAGCCAGCCGCCGCCCAGATCGATGTGCTTGCCCGCCGGCGGGGGCGCACCGTACAGCACCGCCACGATATGGCCATCCTCGACCACCACGCAGGCGTCGCGCTCGAACCCGCGCTCGGTGAGAACGTGGCCGTTGTGGAACACCAGGGCAAAGGACATGGCCGGGGCGGGACAAAGGGTGGGATGTCCGCAAGGGTACCCGGACGGCACACACGCGTCCCGGCCGACCCGCCCGCAAGGTCGCCCCGCCTGGCCCTGCGGGCGCATTGGCGCAAGAGTGCCGCGGTTGGCTGCCACGGCGACGCGTGCGCGACCGCATGTCCGGGTCTCGCGCAGGCCCCGCATGCCGGCTTCCGGCAAGAGGCCAATCGGCCCGGGCCGCTGCGGCCTGCAGGCCGGGCGTGTACTCTGCAGCCATCCTGCCCGCGAGAACGGATGTCTCCCATGCGCGAACTGATCCTGCTCCGCCACGCCCACGCCGAGCCGCCGGTCGCCGGCCAGGACGATCGCCAGCGGCCGCTGTCCGCCACCGGGTTGGCCGAGGCGAAGGCCGCCGGCGACTGGCTGCGTGCCCACGCCCTGCTCCCGGACCGGGTGCTCTGCTCGCCGGCCGAACGGACCCGCCAGACCCTGGCCGCGCTGGGCGCGCTGGACTGTGCCGATGTCCGCGAAGAAGAGGCGATCTACGAGGCCAGCCCCGGTACCCTGATTGCGTTGGCCGATGCCCATGGCGATGCGCGCAGGCTGCTGCTGGTGGGCCACAACCCGGGCCTGGAGCAGCTGGCGGCCCTGCTGCACAGCGGGCAGTCCGGCGACTATCGCGGTATGCCGCCGTCCGGCATCGCCGTGCTGGAGTTTCCGGCCGGCGCCGCCATCGAGCCCGGCGCCGCGCGCCTGGCCCATTTCTGGTGGCCGTAAGCCGCTGCCACGATGCCTGCATGTGTCCCGGGCCGCTGGTTGGCCTGCGCGCTGGTCCTGCTGCTGGCCGGCTGCGCCAGCCTGTCTCCGCATGAGCGCCGCGCGGCCGCCGGGCGGGCCGTGGCCGCGCGCAGCATGCAGGTGGATTGCGCGCGCGCCGACGCCTGCGCACTGCCGTCGCCCATCCTGGCGATGGCCCGCGAAACGCTGGCGGCATCCACGCCCGCCGCGCCGCGCCATCGCGCGCTGATCCTCGACCGTGCGCCGGACGCGCTGCTGGCGCGCATCCACCTGATCCGCAGCGCCCAGCGTAGCATCGAGCTGCAGACCTACATCTTCGACGAGGACGATGCCGCGCAGCTGGTCCTGGACGAATTGCAGGCCGCGGCGTTCCGCGGCGTGAAGGTGCGCATCCTGGTGGACCAGCTGGCGGCGCTGCGCAAGGTGGAGACCTTGGCGGCGCTGTCGTCGCTGCACGCCAATCTGGAGCTGCGCCTGTACAACCCGGTGCTGGACCGCGCCCGGCTGCCGCTGCCGATGTATGCACTGGCGTCGCTGTGCTGCTGGAAGCAGCTCAACCGGCGCATGCACAACAAGCTGCTGGTCGTGGATGGCCTGGTGGGCATCGTCGGCGGCCGCAACTACCAGGACGATTACTACGACTGGGGCAGCGACTTCAATTTCCGCGACCGCGACCTGCTGCTGGCCGGCCCGGTGGTGCGCGACATGGTGGCCAACTTCGATGCGTTCTGGACGGCGAAGCGCAGCGTGCCCGCCGAAGAGCTGGGCGACGTGGCGCGCTATCTGCGCGCGAACGGCCCACCGCCACCGCCGCATCACGCGTTCCACAACCCCGCGCGGGTGCGTGCGCTGCTGGCGGAGGTCGCGGATGAGGCGGTGCTGCGCGCCCGCTTCGTCGCGCCGGCGCTGGCGGTTGCCGACGTGCAGTTCATCGCCGACCTGCCGCGCAAACACCGCCTGGAGCCTGCGCCCGGATCCGAGGCGGCGGCGCAGGCTGGCGCCACCGGCGACGGCCTGCGCGGGCTGATCGCGGACGCCGGCCACGAGATCCTACTGCAGACGCCCTACCTTGTGCTGTCCGAGTCGGCGCAGGCCCTGTTCCGCGGCCTGCACGAGCGGCCCGCGCCGCCGCGGGTGCTGGTGTCCACCAACAGCCTCGCCTCCACCGACGCCTTCCTTGCCTACGCGATTTCCTACAAGTACAAGCGTCGTTACCTGCGCGACTTCGGCTTCGAGATCCACGAATTCAAGCCGTTCCCTGCCGATGTGCCGCTGGAGCTGGGCGCCCGGGGGGCGGCGCTGCCGGAGCCGGAGGAAGCGCCCGAGGACGCGCCCATCGCGCCTGTCGCCACGCGCCGCGACCGGCTGGGTGCCGGCCCGCTCAGCCTGCGCGAGCGCCGGCTGGAAGAGCGCGGCCTGCGCAGCACGCCGGTCAGCGAGGCCGCTCGGCCCTCGCCATTCGCGTCCTCCGGCGGCCTGCCGGTGCGGCTCAAGCGCGCCGGCTTGCGCACCGGCATGCACGCCAAGTCGATGGTGATCGACGGCCGCATCGGCGTGGTCGGCACCCACAACTTCGATCCACGCGGCGACACCCTGAACACCGAAAGTGCGGTCGTGATCCGCGACCCCGCGTTTGCGGCCGCGCTGGCCGCCAGCATCCGCCGCGACATGGCGCCCGCCAACGCCTGGACCATCGGTCGCCGCGACGACGCGCCTATTTTCTCCGGCATCGAATACAACCTGGCCAAGCTGTCGGAACGCATGCCGGTGTTCGACCTGTGGCCCTACAAGTACGCCACCAGCTACGACTACGTGCCCGGGCCCGATTGCCCGCCCACGGCAACGCCGCCGTCGCCGTTTTCCCCCGACTTCCGCGCGTGCAACCGGCCGGTGGGGGATTTCCCGGAAGTGGATCTGGGCCTGAAGTGGCTGGGGGTGCGGGTATTCACCGCGTTCGGTTCGGGGCTGGCCCCCATCCTGTGACGGGTGCATGCGTCCAACATGACGGTCGGCGGATTGACGCGCCATCGCGTGCGCCCTAGGCTGCCCCCCTTACTTCACTCCTCCTTGCGTGCCGGGGCACCCATGTCGATCACCCTGAATTTCGAGCTCAACGACCACGATCTGGCCCATTTCCAGGCGGCTGCGGAGCGCTCGCGCAAGGCGGTCGAGGGCAAGAGCGCCGAGGAGATCGTCGCTGCCGCCGTGGCGCTCCTGGACGACGCGCAGAAGGCGTCGCTGCCGGACTTTATCCGCGAGCGCCTGCTGCGCCTGGACGACATGATCGCGATGATCCGCGACACCGCCTGGGCGATGCCGGAGGCCGACCGCCAGCGCGTGCTGTCGGCGCTGGCCTACTTCGCCGACCCGAACGACATCATCCCGGACCATGTGCAGGTGCTGGGCTTCCTGGACGACGCGGTGATGATCGAGCTGTCGGTGCGCGAGCTGGCGCACGAGCTGGACGCCTACGATGACTTCTGCGACTACCGCGCCCGCGAAGCCGCGCGCCGCGGCGTCGAGCCGGCCACCCTGGGCCGCACCGACTGGCTGGACGCGCGCCGCGAAGAGCTGGTGGAGCGCATGCACGCCCGCCGCGAGCGTGATTTCGGCATCGGCTACGGCCGCAGCAGCGGCTACGGCCGCACCTCCTACGTCCGCGCCTGGCGCCCGGGCGTGTTCACCGTCCGCTGAGCCCCGGCTTGGCCGCACCCGTCTTCGCCTGGCCGGAGGGCACCACCCTCGCGGCCTTGAATGCCCGCTCCGCCGGGACGCTGATGGAAGCGCTTGGGATCGTGTTCACTGAGCTGGGCGACGGCTACCTGCGCGCCACCATGCCGGTGGACGCGCGCACCCGCCAGCCCTACGGGTTGCTGCACGGTGGTGCTTCGGTGGCGCTGGCCGAGACCCTGGGCAGCAGCGCCGGCGCGCTGCTGGCTGGCGGGAGTGCGGTGGTGGGGCTGGAGATCAACGCCAACCACCTGCGTGCGGTGCGCCAGGGAACGGTGACCGGCACCGCGCGGCCGCTGCACCTTGGCCGCAGCACCCAGGTCTGGGACATCGGCATCGAGGACCAGACGGGCCAGCCGGTGTGCATCAGCCGGCTCACCCTGGCGGTTCTGCCGGCCCCGCCCGCCGCCGCCGGCTGACCACCTGCCGGCGGTAGCGCCGGTTTTGCGAATCCGCAGTTTGCCGCAATACTGGAAGCAACCCGGTACGGGTGCAGGCATGGGCCTGGGGTCGGATCGACAGGGAGGATGTCGTGGGCAAGGTGATCTATCTGCCGCAGGCCGACCGCTGCTGCACACGCTGCGGCGAGACCAAGGGCATCAGCAACGCCGCGGCCCGGATGCTGGTGCGGGTGGACGTACGGGTCCTTTTCGAGCGCAATGCCCCCTGCCCACATTGTGAGGACCTGATCGTCCTGCCGGACCTGCCCGAGCCGGCCCCGCCGACGGAGGACCGGGTTTGCCACGACTGCGGGTGCAGTGCGCCGCAAGAGGATCTGGTCAGCGCGCAGATCATCGACGACATCCTCGGGGGGCGGCGCGAGGTGCTGATCTGCGGTGATTGCCTGGCCGCGACGGATGAAGGCGCCAACGATGACGGCGGGGGTGATGCATGAACCCGGCGGCCGGCCCTTACACTATGGGCCGACTACCGACGGCCATCGCCGTGTCCATGCGCGCGCTCCGCTATCTCTACCGCACCCCGCTGCTGCTCTGGCACCTGCTGATCGACCTGCCGCTGACCCTGCTGCTGATCGCGCTGGGCCGCGGCGGGCGTCTGTCGCATGCGATGGTGCGCTGGTGGTCTGGCGGGCTGCTGCGCATCTTTGGCATGCGCGTGCAGCGCATCGGTACACCGCTGCCGGGTGGGACGCTGTTCGTGGCCAACCACGTCAGTTGGGTCGACATCATGGTGTTGCATTCGCAGCACATGATGGGTTTCATCGCCAAGTCGGAGATCCGCAGCTGGCCGGTGGTGGGCTGGGTCACCACCCACGCCGAGACCATCTTCCTGCAGCGCGGCAATGGCGACTCGCTGGGCCAGGTGATGGCCGAGATGGCGCAGCGCCTGCGCACTGGCCGTGCGGTGGCGGCGTTTCCCGAGGGTGGCACCCGCGACGGACGTGCGCTTGGCGCCTTCCATGCGCGTATCTTTGCCGCCGCGGTGGACGCCGATGCCCCGGTGCAGCCGGTGGCGCTGTGCTATGGGGTGCGCTGCGAAGCGCAGCCGATCGTGGCGTTCGCGCCGCGCGAGCATTTTCTCGGCAATTTCTTGCGCCTGCTGGGCGAGCCGTCGCGGCCGGTGCGGGTGTGTTTCATGCCGCCGATCTTGCCGGGTCAGTGCGAGGGCCGGCGCGCGATCGCCCAGACCGCCCGCGAACGGGTCGCCCAGGCGATGGCGGCCGCCTGAGGCCGGCCGGGTGTCGGTGACCGCATCCCCGTTCACGCCGCCGGCCTGGCTGCGCAGCCCGCACGTGCAGTCGGTGCTCTCCTCCAGCCCGTTGCGTGGTCTGCGTGCGCGCCAGCGCCTGCACGCGGTGCCCGCCACCCATGTGCCGATGGTGCTGGACGCTGGTGACGGTGTGCGCCTGCAGGGTGTTGCCAGCACGCCCACGGAGCAGGCGCCGCGCGCGCTGGCGCTGCTGCTGCACGGCTGGGAGGGCAGCAGTGCGTCCAGCTACATGCGGATGACCGCTGCGCGCCTGCTGCGCGCCGGCTTCGTGGTGTTCCGGCTGGACTTCCGCGACCACGGCGACAGCCACCACCTCAACGAAGGGCTGTTCCACTCCAACCGGCTGGACGAGGTGATCGGCGCGGCGCGCGCGGTTGCCGCGCAGTGGCCGGACCTGCCGATGACTGCCGCGGGATTCTCGCTGGGCGGCAACTTCGCCCTGCGCCTGGCCTTGCGCGCCCCGGATGCCGGCCTGCCGCTGCGGCGGGTGGCCGCGGTCTGCCCGCTGCTGGACCCGGGCCGCACGATGACGGCGATGGAAACCGGGCCGGCGTTCTACCTGCGCTATTTCGAACACAAATGGCGGCGTTCGCTGGCGCGCAAGCGCGCGCTGTTCCCGCAGGCGCACGCCTTCGGGGACGAAGTTCTGCGGTTGCGCATGCGTCCGCTCACCGACTGGATGGTGCGCCGCTATACCGGCTTCGCCGATCTTGACGCCTATTTCGACGGCTACTCGATCGCCGGGGGGCGCCTGCAGGCGCTGCCCATCCCGGCCGACGTGCTGATGGCCCAGGACGATCCGGTGATCCCCGCCGACGAGTTCACGCACCTGGCCGGCTATCCCAACATCGCGCTGGAGCTGGCCGCGCATGGCGGCCACTGCGGTTTCCTCGAAGGTGCGTCACTGGACGGCTACGGCGAGCGCTGGGTGGCAGCGCGGCTGGCGGCCGTCGTACAGGGCTGAGACGCGCGGCTGCATCCGGCCCACGCAGGCGGTCGTAGAATCGGTCCGTCACTTTCGTGGAGAGTCCTCATGCGCCTGCACAGCGACAGCTTCGAACACCGCCAGCCGCTTGCGGCCGAATTCGCCCTTGGCGCGCGCGCTGGCTTCGGCGGCAACCGCAACCCGCACCTGGCATGGGATGACGTGCCGGCAGGAACACGCTCGTTCGTGCTGCTGTGCATCGATCCCGACGCGCCCACCGACCCCGCGCTGGTCGCGGACACGGCCACCCCGATCCCGGTGGAGCACCCGCGCGGCGATTTCGTGCACTGGGTGGTGGCCGATATTCCGGCCGAGGTGCGCCAGATCGCTGCCGGTAGCTGCAGCGACGGCGTGACCGCCAAGGGCAAGCCGGCCGGCCACGACGCCGGCGGCGTGCGCGGCATCAACGACTACACCGGCTGGTTCGCGGGGGATGCCGAGCTGGGCGGCGACTGGTACGGCTACGACGGCCCCTATCCGCCCGCGCACGACCTGCGCGAGCACCGCTACTTCTTCCGCCTGTTCGCCCTGGATGTGCCCAGCCTGGGGCTGCCGGCGCGCTTCACCGCCGGCGACGTGCTGCGCGCGATGCAGGGCCACGTGCTGGCCGAAGCCGCGATCTACGGCACCTACAGCCTGCACGGCTGAGGGCTTATACGCGCGGCGCGGCGGCGCAGGGGCCGGTCGCCGCGCGGGCCTGTCGTCACAGGATGTAGCGGCTCAGATCCGGGTCCTGGGCCAGCTCGCCCAGGTGCGCATCGACATAGGCGCGGTCGATGGTCACCTCGCCGCCCCTGTCCGGCGCTTCGAAGCTCAGCGATTCCAGCAGGCGCTCCAGCACGGTGTGCAGGCGCCGTGCGCCGATGTTCTCCTGGCGCTCGTTGACGTGCGCGGCGATCTCGGCCAAGCGCTCCACCGCCTCCGCCGCGAAGCGCAACGTCACGCCCTCGGTCTGCATCAGTTCGACGTACTGCCGGATCAATGCTGCCTTCGGCTCGGTGAGGATGCGCACGAAGTCGTCCTTGCCGAGTGCGGTCAGCTCCACCCGGATCGGAAAACGGCCCTGCATCTCCGGGATCAGGTCGGACGGCTTGGCCAGGTGGAATGCGCCGCTGGCGATGAACAGGATGTGGTCGGTCTTGACCGGCCCGTACTTGGTGCTGACCGTGCTGCCCTCCACCAGCGGCAGCAGGTCGCGCTGCACGCCTTCGCGGCTGACGTCGGCGCCATGGCCCTCGCTGCGCTTGGCAACCTTGTCGATCTCGTCGATGAACACGATGCCGTGCTGCTCGCAGGCCTCGATGGCCTGCTCGCGCACCTCGTCCTCGTTGACCAGCTTGGCCGCTTCTTCCTCGATGAGCAGTGGCCGCGCGGCCTGGATGGTCATCCGCTTCTTGTGGGTCTTGCTGCCGGAGATCTGGCTGAACATCTGCCGCAGCTGTTGGCCCATTTCCTCCATGCCGGGCGGCGCCATGATGTCCACGCCGATGTTCATGCTGAGGTCGAGTTCGATCTCGCGCGCGTCCAGCTCGCCGGCGCGCAGCTGCTTGCGCAGCTTCTGCCGGGTCGAGGATTCCTGCGCCGAGGGTTCCGCGCCGATGTCGATGGCGGTGGTCTGTGCCGGGTTGAAGCCGAAGCCGGGTGCGGCGTCGCGCCTGGGTAGCAGGGCATCGAGAATGCGGTCCTCGGCGCGCTCCTCGGCTTGCGTGCGCACGCGCTGCTTGGCCTGGGCGCGGTACAGCTTCACCGCGGTGTCGGCCAGGTCGCGGATGATCTGCTCGACGTCCTTGCCCACGTAGCCGACTTCGGTGAAGCGGGTGGCTTCCACCTTCACGAACGGCGCGTTGGCCAGCGTGGCCAGGCGGCGCGCGATCTCGGTCTTGCCCACGCCGGTGGGGCCGATCATCAGGATGTTCTTCGGCATCACCTCGTTGCGCAGTTCGGGCGGCAGCTGCGCGCGCCGCCAGCGGTTGCGCAGGGCGATGGCCACCGCCCGCTTAGCGGCGTGCTGGCCGACGATGTGGCGGTCGAGTTCCGCGACGATCTCGCGCGGGGTCATGGAGGAGGAATCAGTCATGTGTGGTGTCCTGGAGGCGTCTTACCGAGGGCAGACCGATCAAGTCGCTCCCCGATACTCGCTTGGTTGATCGGTCTGCCCTCGGTAAGACGCTGGCGGGGTCAGAGCTGCTCGACCACGATGTTGCGGTTGGTGTAGATGCAGATGTCGCCGGCAATGCCCAGCGCCTCGGTGGCGATGGCTTTCGCGTCAAGCGGGGTATGCGCCAGCAGCGCGCGCGCGGCGGAGAGTGCATACATGCCGCCGGAGCCGATCGCGATCAGGCCGTCTTCGGGCTCGATCACGTCGCCGGTGCCGGAAATCACCAGCGAGGTGTCGGCATCGGCCACCGCCAGCAGGGCTTCGAGCTTGCCGAAGCGGCGCTCGGTGCGCCAGTCCTTGGCCATTTCCACCGCCGCACGGGCCAGCTGGCCATGCTTTTCCAGCTTGGCCTCGAACAGCTCGAACAGGGTGAACGCATCCGCCGCAGCGCCGGCAAAACCGGCCAGCACCCGGCCGTCCTTGCCCAACCGGCGCACCTTGCGGGCGTTGGCCTTCATTACCGTGTGGCCCAGCGTGACCTGGCCATCACCGGCAATCACCACCTGGCCGTTGCGGCGCACCGAGACGATAGTGGTAGCGTGGAACACATAGGGATTCTGGCTGGGATCCATCGGTATCTCCTTGGAACTGCCGATGTGGGGATGCGGCCGCGGGCGTTCAAGCAATGCCGGTGTTGCCTCCCACACCGCCGGGAAGCCTGCGGTTCAGCCTTTGCGCTTGGCGCGCGGATGCGCCGCGTCGTACACCTTCGCAAGATGCTGGAAATCCAGGTGCGTGTAGATCTGGGTGGTGGCGATGTCGGCGTGGCCCAGCAGTTCCTGTACGCCGCGCAGGTCGCCGGAGGATTCCAGCACGTGGCTGGCAAAGCTGTGCCGCAGCAGATGCGGATGGATGCGTTTGAATACGCCCTGGCGCCGCGCCAGCTGCTTCACCCGCAGCTGGATGGCGCGCGCGCTGATCTGTGCACCGCCGCGGCCGGGGAAGACGAAGCCGTCCGGCGATCCCGCTGAATCAGCACGCCATGCCAGCAGCGCAGCGCGTGCATGCGAGCCCACCGGCACGATGCGCTGTTTGCTGCCCTTGCCCAGCACGGTGACCAGGCCGCCGTCGAAATCCAGGTCCCGCCAACGCAGCGCGCAGACTTCCGACAGGCGCAGGCCCGAGGAATAGAACAGTTCCAGCAGGGCGCGGTCGCGCAGGCCCAGCGGGGCATCGGTGGGCAGCTCGACCAGTTGCACTGCTTCGTCCACGTCCAGCACCTGCGGCAGCTTGCGCGCTGCCTTGGGTGCGCGCACGCCATCGGCCGGGTTGATGGCGATGCGCCCCTGCTTGAGCAGCCAGCGGTACAGGCTGCGGCAGGCGGACAGACGACGTTGCAGGGATTTCGGGGACAGCCCGCGACGATGTTCCGCCGCGACGAACGCGCGCAGGTCATGGCCGTCCAGGGCCAGCAGGTCACGCTCGCCGGCCCAGGCGGACAGCGCGGCAAGGTCGCGGCGGTAGGCATCCAGCGTGTGCGCGGAGCCTTGCCGTTCAACCGCCAGATGGGCGAGGAAGGCGTCGATCACCATGCGGCCAGTGTACGCGCCGCGCCGACAGGCCTGCTCAGGCGAAACGCTGCAGTCCGGCCGCCAGCGCCTCGCCCATCATGCGCAGGAACAGCGTGCCCATGCCGGGGAAGAAGCGGTTGGGGTCGAGGCTGCCCACCGCCACCAGGCCCACGCCCGGCAGCACCAGCAGGGCGGAGCTCTGCACGTCCTGGGCGCGGGCGCCGTATAGCAACGCGGTCTTGTCGGGATGCAGGCGGCCGCAGACCGGCTCGCCGCTGGCCAGCAGGTCGCGGAAGCCTTCCAGGCGCGGGCTGTCCTCGGGCAGGTGCTGGAACCACTCCGCATCCGCCAGCCCGTCAACCGCGCGGAAGCCCACGATGCGAACCAGATCGCCGTGGAAATCCTCCGCCAGCGCCGCGGCCATCGCGCGCAGCGTATCGGCCGCGCTGGCCTGCTTGAGCAGCGCCAGCGTCAGCTGGTGCGTGCGCACCGCCAGCCGTTCGTTTTCCTGCGCGTTGTCGAACAGCTCGTGCAGCCGCTTGGTCAACTCGCGGTTCTTCTCGCGCAGGATGTCCAGCTGGTAGCTGGCCAGCGAGGCGGTGGGACCGTTGCCGCGCGGCACCGCCAGGGTCAGCGCCAGATCCGGGAACTGCTGCAGGAAGGTGGGGTGCCGGCGCAGCCAGGCCGCCACTTCGTGTGCACCGAGTTTCTCAGTGGTGTCGTTGAAATCCATCGTCACAGCCCGTGGTCCTCCAGCATGTGGGTGTCGGGCAGGTGGCCTTCGAAGACGAAGGCGGCGGGACCGCCCATGAAGAGCGCGCCGGTGGCGGCGTTGCGGCGGATGCGCAGCGTGCCGCCGGGCAGGTCCACCCGCACGCCGGCCTCGGCCTGCACGCGGCCGCGGCGCGCCAGCACCGCTACCGCCGCGCAAGCGCCGCTGCCGCAGGCCAGGGTTTCGCCGACGCCGCGCTCGAACACGCGCAGGCGGATGTGGTCGGCGGCGAGCACCTGCGCGAAGCCGACGTTCACCGAAGCCGGGAACCACGCGCTGGCCTGCAGCGCGGGACCGAGGCGGGCCACGTCGGCGCGCGCCACGTCGGCGACCTCGAGGACCGCGTGCGGATTGCCCATCGACACGGCGCCCAGCTGCAGCGTTTCAGCGCCCAGTGCGAGCGTGTATGCGTCCTGCTCGCCGTCGACGCCGACCAGCGGGATGTCCGCGGGCGCGAAGCGCGGCGGCCCCATGTCGATGACGAATCCGCCGTCGGCGTCGCGGGTCACTGCGTGGACGCCGGCCGGGCTGTCGATGGCGAAGCTGTCCTGCGCAGGCGCGGCGCCATCGCGGACCAGCCAGGCGGCGACGCAGCGAGCGCCGTTGCCGCACTGGCCGGAGGCGGAACCGTCGGCGTTCCAGATGCGGTAGGCGGCAATGCTGCCGGCGTTCCGCGGCGGTTCGATGGTCAGAATCTGGTCGCAGCCGACGCCGCGGTGGCGATCGGCCAGCCGCGCGCACAGCGCGGGGGAAGGTGGCGGAACACCGCCGCGCAGGTCCAGCACGACGAAGTCGTTGCCGGCACCGTGCATCTTGCTGAACCGCATGGCCGGCTCAGGGCTGGGCAGACGGCGTGCCCGCGGCGTCGCCGGCCGGCGCGGCGGGGTCGGGCGCCACCGGCGCGTCCGCGGCCGGCTTTTCCGGCAGCACCAGCGGGCCCTTGTTGCCGCAAGCGGCGAGCAGGCAGGACAGGAGCGTGAGCAGGACGAGGCGCTTGGTCATTCCGTGAGTGTACCCGCGGCCCCGGCTCACTGTCGCGGTTCCGGGCGGCGCCACAGCCAGAGCGCCACCAGCGCCATGGTGGCGATGCCGATGGCCGCCATCCACCAGCGCGGGGCGAAGATCGCCATCGACACCGAGGACACCGACATCATCCCGATCGCCAGCAGTTTGGCCTGGCGCGAGACCGTGCCGTTCTGCTCCCAGTCAAGGATGGCGCGGCCGAACTTGGGGTGCGCGAGCAGCCAGCCGCGCAGGCGGTTGGAGCCGCGCGAGGCGGCGAACGCCGACAGCAGGATGAACGGCACCGTCGGCATGACCGGCAGGAGTGCGCCGATGATGCCGAGGAGCAGGCTGGTCCAGGCCAGCAGCGCCCACAGGTGGCGGGTCATGGGATGTGCGCGCCTTGCGCTTGGGAGGCGGAAGATCGAGGTTAGTCGACGCCCAGCTGATCCAGCATGAACGCGTACATTTCCGCCTGCTCGCGGTAGCGGCGGAAGCGCCCGGACTTGCCGCCGTGGCCGGCATCCATGTTGATGCGGAACACGACCGGTGCGTCAGAGGTGTTGAGGTCGCGCAGCCGCGCCACGTACTTGGCCGGCTCCCAGTACTGCACCTGCGAATCCCATAGTCCGGTGCCGATGAACATCGCCGGATAGGCCTTGGCCGCCAGGTTGTCGTAGGGCGAGTAGCCGAGCATGTAGTCGTAGAACGGCTTCTGCTCCGGGTTGCCCCATTCGTCGTATTCGTTGGTGGTCAGCGGAATCGACGGGTCAAGCATCGTCGTCACCACGTCCACGAACGGCACCTGCGACAGGATCACCCGGTATTTGCTTGGCGCCATGTTGGCAATCGCGCCCATCAGCAGGCCGCCGGCGCTGCCGCCGTGCGCGGCCACGCGATCAGGCGCGGCATAGCCTTCCTTGACCAGGAAATCGGTGACGTCGATGAAGTCGGTGAAGGTGTTTTGCTTCTTCAGCAGCTTGCCGTCCTCGTACCACGCACGGCCCATCTCCTGGCCGCCGCGGACGTGGGCGATGGCATAGGCCATGCCGCGGTCCAGCAGGCTGACGGTGGTGACCGAAAAACCCGGATCCATCGACATGCCGTAGCTGCCATAGGCGTACTGCAGCAGTGCGGCCTTGCCGTTCTTCTCGAAGCCCTTGCGGTAGACGATGGACACCGGAACCTTTGTGCCGTCGCGGGCAGGGGCCCACAGGCGTTCGGTGACGTAGTTCGCGGGATCAAAGCCGCCCAGCACCGGCTGGCGCTTCAGCAGGCGGCGCTCGCCGGTGGCCACGTTCCACTCGTACACGGTGGCCGGGGTGGTCATCGAGGTATAGCTGTAGCGCACCCAGGGGGTGTCCGGCTCGCTGTTGACGTCCAGGCCCATCGAATAGGCGGGCTCGTCGGCCTGGATGTAGTCCTCGCCGTCCGGCTTGAGCAGGCGCACGCGCTCCAGGCCGCCGCTGCGCTCGGCGATGGCGGTGAAGCCGTCGAACAGCGCGAAGCCTTCGATAAGCACGTCGTCGCGGTGTGCGATCCAGTCCTGCCAGTCCTTGCGTTCGGTCGCACCGTCGGCGGCGGTGACCAGCTTGAAGTTGGTCGCCGGCGTGCCGTCTTGGTTCCGGTCGTTGGTGCGGATCACCCAGCGCCCGCCGAAGTGGTCGGCGTCGTACTCCACGTCACGCGCGCGTGGCGCCAGCACGGTGAACTCGCGTGGGTCGCTGGCGGGCGCATAGCGCAGCTCGTCGGACACCGTGCTGCTGACACCGATGACGATGTACTTGTCATCGCGGGTACGGTCGATGCCCATGTAGAAGCTGTCATCGTGCTCCTCGTAGACCACCGGGTCGTCCTTCGGATCAGTGCCCAGCACATGCTTCTTCACCCGCACGGTGAGCAGCGTTTCCGGGTCGTTCTCGACATAGAACAGGGTCTTGTTGTCGTCGGCCCAGACCAGGTTGGGCGAAACCCCGGCGATCGTCTCGGGGTAGACCTGGCCGGTTGCCAGGTTGCGGAAGCGGAGGGTGTACTGGCGGCGGCCGTTGGTGTCCTCGGCGTAGGCCAGGATCGTGTTGTCCGGTGTGACTTCGAAGTCGCCGACGCTGTAGTAGTCCTTGCCGGCGGCAAGCTGGTTGACGTCCAGCAGCACCTCTTCGCCAGCGAAGTCGCCGGCGGCATTGGCCTGCTGGATCGACAGGGCGTCAATGCCCGGCGCATCCTTGCGGCGTGCGTGCACCGGGTAGTCCTTGCCGGTCTCGAAGCGTGTGTAGTACCAGTAGCCGCGCTCGCGGTAGGGCACGCTGGCGTCGTCCTGCTTGATGCGGGCGACGATTTCCTCATACAGCCTGTCCTGCACCGCCTTCGTCGGCGCCAGCACCGCGTCGGCGTAGGCGTTTTCGGCCTGCAGGTAGCCCAGTATCGCCGGGTCCTTGCGGCTGTCGTCGCGCAGCCAGTAGTACTCGTCCTGTCGCTGCGCGCCGAACGGCGCCTTCACCACATGCGGCTTCTTGTCCGCATCGGGCGGGGGGGGCGGGGTCTGGGCGGAGGCGAGGCTGCTCATGAGGACAAGACCGGCAAGGAAGGCATGGGGTTTCACGGAATGGGGCTCCACGGGACGGTTTGCAACGCTTTGCTGGTCATCCCCGCGCAAGCGGGGAGCCGTGGGGCTGCACGTTGCAACCGGGCCAGACCGCCCGGGGCTGCCGTCGGCGCGGGAATGACGGCCTGGCGATCACTTCGTCAGCTGGTTCCACAGGAAGGTGTAGGCCAGCGCGCTCATGTGCGCGGCCTGCGCGTTGTTGGCCGCGCCGCCATGGCCGCCTTCGATGTTCTCGTAGTAGCGCACGTCCTTTCCGGCCGCTTCCATCTTCGCCATCATCTTGCGGGCGTGCGCGGGGTGCACGCGGTCGTCCTTAGTCGAGGTCAGGAACAGGGTGGGTGGGTACTGCCGCGCGGGGTCGAACAGGTGGTACGGCGAGAAGGTCTGGATGAACGACCAGTCCGCGGTGTCCGGGTCGCCGTATTCGGCCATCCACGAGGCACCGGCCAGCAGGTGGCTGTAGCGTTTCATGTCCAGCAATGGCACCTGCACCACGATGGCACCGAACTTGTCCGGATACTGGGTGAGCATGTTGCCCATCAGCAGGCCACCGTTGCTGCCGCCCATGGTGCCAAGGTGCGCCGGCGAGGTGATCCTGCGCGCCACCAGGTCGTCGGCGATCGCCGCGAAGTCCTCGTAGGCCTTGTGACGGTTGGCTTTCAGCGCGGCCTGGTGCCAGCGCGGGCCGTATTCGCCGCCGCCGCGGATGTTGGCCAGCGCGTACACGCCGCCCTTCTCCAGCCAGCCCTTGCCGACGGCGCCGGAATACGACGGCGTCATCGACACTTCGAAGCCGCCGTAGCCGTACAGCAGGGTCGGCGCTTTGCCGTCGAACTTCAGGTCCTTCGGACGCACCAAAAAGTACGGGACCTTGGTGCCGTCCTTGCTGGTGGCGAAGTGCTGCTCGATCACATCCTTCGACCCGTCGAAGAACACCGGGTTGGACTTCAGCACCTCGGGCTTGCTCCCCACTTCGGCGATGGACAGCGTGGTGGGGGTCAGGAAATCGGTGGCGGTCAGCCACACCGCATTGCTGTCATCCGCATCCACCGCGCTGACGCTGATCGTGCCGATGGTCGGCGCGCCGACGAAATCCGCCTTCCTCCAGCCGGTCTTGCCCGGGGTCAGCACGGACAGGCGGTTCTTGACGTCTTCCATCACGTTGAGGACAAGGTGGTCCTTCGTCCACGTGGTGCCGGCCAGCGCGGCGTTGTCGGTCGGCTCGAACAGCGCGGTGAAGTCGCGCTTGCCGGCCATGAAGTCGTTGAAGTTGGTGACGATCAGCGAGCCGGGCTTCCAGGTCTTGCCGCCCGCGTCATAGGGCTCGCGCAGCTCCAGCAGCAGCCAGTCCTTGTGCACGCTCTTCTGCGCGCTGTTGGGCGCGTCGATCTTGGCGAGGCTGCCGTCGGCGTTCCGCAGGTACAGCTCGTCGTTGTAGAAGGCGAGCGTGCGGCTGACGAAATCGCGCTGATAACCCGGCGTGTGGTCGCGCATGGCGGCGATGTACATGTCGCCCGGCTTGCCCTCGTACACGGTCTTGGCCGCCGACAACGGCGTGCCGCGCTTCCACTCCTTGACGATATTGGGATAACCCGAGCTGGTCAGCGTGCCCGGGCCGAAATCGGTGAACACATAGACCGTGTTCTCGTCGATCCACGCCAGCCCGCCCTTGGCTTCCGGCCGGAAGAAGCCGTCCTGCACGAACTGCTTGGTGGTGAGGTCGAATTCCCGGGTCACGTCGGCGTCGGAGCCGCCGGGTGAGAGGGCGATCAGGCAGCGCTGGTACTTCGGCCGCAGGCAGTCGGCGCCGTGCCACACCCACTTGGCGTTCTCCGCCTTGTTCAGCGCGTCCAGGTCCAGCACGGTTTCCCACTCTGGCTCCGGCTTGCGGTATTCGGCCAGCGTGGTGCGGCGCCAGACGCCGCGCTCGTGCTGCTTGTCCTTCCAGAAGTTGTAGTAGTAGTCGCCGATCTTCTCCACGCCGGGGATCTTGGCGTCGGAATCCAGGATGGCGCGGATGTCGGCTTCCAGCTGCTTGAACGCCGGGCTGTTGGCAACCTCCGCCTCGGTCTTCGCGTTGCGCGCCTTTACCCAGTCCAGCGCCTTCTCGCCCTGCACGTCTTCCAGCCAGGCGTAAGGATCGTCGTTGGGCGGGGTCTGCGCGGAGGCGGCGCCGGCAAGCGCAAGGCCGGCGACCAGGGCGGCGTGGGGCAGCTGGGACATGGGTGCTCCGTGGGGCGGTGGATCATGGGAACACCACGCTAGCATGGCCGGCTGCCTGCGGCAGTCGGCCGCGGCGCGGGCGAACAGGCATGCCGTGCCGACAGCCGGTGACCCCCGGATGCGGGATACCGGAAACCCGGGAAGCCGGAAAGCGCGCCTGCGCGCATAGCAGAACCCAAGGCGACGTGCGTCAAGCCCTGTCGACGCCTACTGTCGGGCGCAGCCGGACAGGTTGCGTGCGTCAGTGAACCGGCTCTGGCGTCTGCGCTGCTGGGGCAGGGGTATCGGGGTGGGCATCTGCAGGCGCGGCCGCTGGCGCTGCCTTGCCGTCGGCGGTCGGGGTGGCTTGTCCTGCCTGCCGGGTGTGCGGGGGAACCGAGCCGGGCTTGACGATGACCATGCCGCGGCGGATGTCCTTCTTTTCAATGCCGCGCAGATTCACGCCCGGTTCGTTGACGCCAATCGGCGCGCCACCGTGCACCGGCGGTGAGCTTTTGGTCTTGATGGTCAGGCGTGCCCCCGCGCCGTTGGTCGGGCTGGTCTGGCCGGTGTCAGTGCCCGATTGCGGCGCTTCGGCCATCCGCGCGACTCCACCTTTGCCGACGACGTAGCCGCGGTTGTTCGCTTCGGCTTTTTCAACGCCGTCGCCGCGGTTGTCCGATTGGGCCTCGCGCGCGACTCCACCATCTCCCACCACATAACCACGCGTGCTTTTCTGATCCTTCGCGAAAGCCGGTGCGGCCAGGATGCCGAAGAGCAGGGCCATCACGCAGGACGCACGCAGCGCGCCATCGAAGAATGCTGCCTTTTTCATGGTCACGACCTCGCTGACTTGAAGACGCGCCAATACCGTGTGCATCAAGCGCTGAACGGTGTTTTAACCACGCAGGCCCGGTTCACTTCCGGTTTCAGGCACGGCGGGCGAGGCGCGAGGCGGACCCGGCCTGATGTGCCCGCCGGCGCGCCTGCACGCGTCGCCGGCGGCGCGGCAGGCGCAGCGAAACGGTGGGCAAGGGGAAGCGGCGCAGACCCCACCACGCGGCCAGCGGCATCCCCAGCAGCCACAGCGGCAGCCAGCCCAGCAGGGCGCTGTGGCCGCGCGCGGCGGGGATCAGCAGGACAGCCAGGGCGCCGAGGATCACCAGTTGGCGCAGGCAGGCATCGAGATCACGGTAGGTCATGGCGGCGCTCCGTTCGGGATGGCCACAGCCTGCGGGCGGGCTATCTCACGGACTGCGACCGGCACCTAGGCCGCAACCTGCACCGGCTCCGGCCGAACCTCCTGCACGATCTTACCCCCGTACATCACCAGCACGCGGTCGGCGCTGGCGATGGTTTCCGGCCGATGCGCCACGATCACCTTGGTGACATGGAGTTGCTTCACTGCGGCGTTGACCAGCTGCTCGTTGCCCACGTCCAGATGGCTGGTCGCCTCGTCCAGGAACAGCAGCTTGGGCTGCCGGTACAGCGCCCGCGCCAGGATCAACCGTTGCTTCTGCCCGCCGGACAGGCTGCTGCCCATGTCGCCGATCAGGCTGTGGTACCCCATCGGCATCGCCATGATCTCGTCGTGCACTGCCGCCATGCGCGCTGCCTGCTCCACCCGCGCCTGATCCATGTGCGGATCGAAAAAGCAGATGTTGTCGGCGATGCTGCCGCCGAACAGCTGGTCGTCCTGCATCACCGCGCCCACGATCTTGCGGATGTTCGCCGGCCCCGCCTTGTGCAGGTCCTGCCCGCCGATGCGGATCGTGCCTTCGGTCGGCTTGAGCAGGCCCAGCAGCAGCTTGACCAGCGTGGTCTTGCCGCAGCCGGACGCACCGACGATGGCGACCGCTTCGCCCGGTTCGATGCGCAGGCTGCAGCCTTTCAATACCCACGGCTCGCCGTCGGCGTAGCGGAAGCCCAGGTTCTCGACCTCGATGGAGGCGACTTCGGGCGCGGGTAGTTCCGGCCGCAGCTCCGCATCCTCCGGCGGCGTCAGCACGATATCGGCCAGCCGTTCGCCGTGCAGGCGCAGCATGCGTAACTCGATGCCCTTGTCGATCAGCGCCGACATGCGCTGCGCGAACTGATCCTTGTAGGCCAGGAACGCAATCAGCATGCCCACCGAGAACACGTTGGACAGCGCCAGCAGCGCACCGATCCAAATCACCGCTATGCGCTCGATCCCGAACACCAACTGACTGGCGCTGTTGAAGCCCAGCCCCAACTTCGCGATGCGCACGTCCTGGTTGACGGTGTCCACCATCAGATTGTCGTAAGTGGAGCGGCGCAGTCCCTCCGCCCCGGCCACCTTGACGCTTTGCATGCCGCGCAGCGATTCCAGCAGATGGGTCTGCTGCTTCGCCCCCGCCACCAGCTGCCGCTCAGTGCCGTCGCGCAGCGGGCGGTAGGCCACCAGACGGATGCCGGCATACAGCACCACCGCCAGCAGGGTGACCAGCGCCAGCTTCCAGCTGTAGACCAGCATCAGGCCGAACGTCACCACCGCCATCAGGCCGTCGATCAGCGCCTCGACGAAGCTGGTGGTCAGGGTGCGCTGGATCGCCTGCACCGACGCCATGCGCGAGGTGATGTCGCCCAGATGACGCTTCTCGAAGAAGTCCAAAGGCAACCGCAGCGCGTGCGCGAACACATTGCCCATCCATTGCAGCCCCAATCGGGACGACAGATACACCACCGACCAGCCGCGCAGCAGGCCGATGCCGATCTGCAGCAGCAATGCCAGCCCGAAGCCCAACCCCAGCACCGCCAGCAAGTCCTTGTCGGCGGAAACCAAGACCTGGTCCACCACCCATTGCATGAAGAACGGGGCCAGCACCACGAACACCTGCAGGGCCACCGACAGCAGCAGGATCTGCCCCAGCGCCCGCCGCAGGCCGGCCACGCGCCCAGTCAGCTGACGCACCGACACCGATGGCAAGGCCTTGCGCGGCTTGAACTCGTGACCGGGCGTCAGCTCCAGCGCCACACCGGTGAAGTGATCGGAGACCTCCGAAAAGGCGAGCGTCTTCTCGCCGATGGCCGGATCGAGGATCGTCACCTTCGACCGCCCGACCTTGGCCAGCACCACGAAGTGGTTGAAATCCCAATGGAGGATACAGGGCAGTTTGAGCTTGCCCAGGTCGTCCATGTCCAGCCGTAGCGGGCGGGTCTGGAAACCCAACTGTTGGGCGACATGGATCAGCTGACTGAGCTTGGCCCCCTTGAGGGAGAGCGGGAAACGCTGGCGTAGTTCGGCCAGCGACAGCTGCAGGCCATGCGCACCTGCCGCCATCGCCATCGAGGCGAGACCACACTCGGTGGCCTCAGACTGGAGAATAAATTTCATTATTTTTCGCAGAGCGAGTCTCAACCCGCCTTACGCTTCAAAAAATGCACCAAAAGCAATCCGACCAACAGTGGAAGCGCAAAGATTAGCCACCACCTCAGGAAATTCCCCAGCGATAAGGCTCCATTGAACTGCAAAAATCCCGCAATTGGCAATGCCGTTATCAACGCAGTTGATAAAAACTTCTTCATATGCCACCCCAAAAATCCCGCGCCACATTCTGGCGCGGGACAATATGTCATTTGAAATAGCTCGCAATTACCATAGTGCCCGCAACCAGCGCGCCGGCTGCACCGCCGACGGCCGCACCCACCGCGGTACCTGGCCCCGGGAAAAGTGCTGTACCAATCGCGGCTCCTATTTCGCCAGCTGCCAAACCCGCTGAACCAGCCACCGTAACCAGATTCCACGCCAAGCCGGTCGTAGAGCCTTCGCCACCGCTGATATTATTAATATCGACTAGATTCAGTTCACGCATTTCTTATGCCTCCTCCGAATAGTGAGCACTAATCATACCGATAACTGCCCCGATGCCGAACCCAGCTAGCGCGCCAATGGCACCGCCAACTGCTGTACCCACTACAGGCACGAGCGAACCAGCCGCCGCGCCTACAGCAGCACCTGTTGCGCCGCCCGCGGTGCCGCCGGAAATGGCACCGATTGCGTAGGACATTGCATCAGTTCCGCCACTTACGCTATCAATTTCAGTTACTTCCAATTGCCGCATTGTTGCTTCCTCTTTGTTGCAGCGCTGCACCCCAGCGCAGGGACCGAGACAACACCCGGTATCTCGTTGCCCCGGTGAAGGTCAGCCACTGCCAACCTTCCCCCTGAGCGAATACAGCGGCTCGAACACCCACTCGATCAGCCGACGCTTTTCCCCCAGCACATCGGCTTCCAGCAGCATCCCCGGTTTGAGCGCCTCGGGCTTGCCGTAGGCGGTGATCGTCTGGCGCGCCAGCGCCACCGTCACGCGGTAGAACGGTTCACCGCTCTGCGCGTTGCCGACCAGCACGCCAAGCTCGCCTGGGCTGAGCGCACTGCGGCTGATCCGCACGATCCGGCCTTGCTGATGACCAAATTTCTGGTACGGATACGCCTGGTAACGCAGCAGCACTTTGTCGCCCGGCTCGATGAAACCGATCGCGCGGCTGGGCACCAGCAGTTCTGCTTCCAGCGTGCCGTTGCCCGGAAGCAGGCTGAGCAAGGGCTGGCCTGCCTGCACTGCCTGTCCGGGCTTGACCAACTGCGTGGCGATGACGCCGGTCACCGGCGCGCTGATTGCCAAGGCACCGCGTGCTTCGGTTTCCACTTGCTCCTGTTCCAGTGCTGCCAGATCGCGCTGGAAGTCGGCATCACTGGCGAGGCGTTGCCCGGGCAGCTCCTGCCGGGCCTGCTGGAGCTGGACGAGACTGCGGCGTGCGGTAATGGCTTGGCGCTGCATGGCTTGCACGTCGCTCACGGCCTGCAGCCATGCGGCCTCCTGTTGCTTCACCTGCAGGGCGCTGACGTATTTGTCCGCTTGCAGTTGGCGCAGGCGTTGCAGGGTTTCGTCGGCAATCCGTACCTGCCCCTGCCGGGTGGCGATTTCCTGTTCCAGCTGCGCCAGTTCGCGTCGGGCGGCGTCCAGCTGCGCCAGCAAGCCGCCGGCCTTTGCATCCAGCAGCTGGCTCTGCGCGCGGTGCGCGTCCTGCAAGCCTTGTTGGCGCCGCGCCAGCCGCATGGCCATGGCGGCGGCAGTGTCGCCCTCGTTCACGGTGGCGCGTGGCAGGCTGACCACCGCCAGGGTTTGCCCGGCACGGACTCGCCCGCCTTCCGCGCTGTCCAGCTCCGTTACCACGCCGGTGGCGGGTGCCAGGACGGTGGCCAAGCCTCGGGTGGGCACCAGTTGCCCGACCACGGTGGAGCGGCGCGTGTAGCTGCCCAGCGTCATGAACAGCCCGATTGCCAACGCCGCACCAGTTGCGAAGGCGGTCATGGCCCACAGCGGCAGGGGCTGAGCCAGGGAAATGCTCCCCAGCCAGCTCCCACGCTTGGCTTCCAGCGCTTCCCTGCGAAAAAGTGATTCCGACATTCCAAATTTGCATGACATCCCCGGGAACTTATTTGGACTGATTCGGGGGTGTCCGCACAACCCTCGGGAAGGGGAAATCCGTCTTGATTTACCATTCTGCTGCGTCGCAGCAATCATTTTTATCAATGATTTGAGCGAACCATGCAAGCAATACTGTACATTTTTTTTTCATTATTGCTTGCGTCCGCATTCCCGACAGCTGGCGGTGAATGGGGCGCAGCTTCGATAAGGATTGCGCTATGCTACGCGGCCTTGGTGCAGCGCTCTTGTTTCACGCCGGCCGCATCGCCGGGGGGTTTATGCAATGACGACATTGGCCGGACGAATCCGCAAGGCGCGCCTGCGCGTGGGCATGTCGCAACAGCAATTGGCAGAACGGTTGAAGGTCACCCGCGGCGCGGTGGCCAACTGGGAAGGCGCCAACGGGGTGGCTCCTGCAACCGAGCGGCTCCAGCGCATCGCGCAGGAAACCGGGGCGTCATTTGAATGGCTGGCCACGGGGCGCGGCGCCTGCAAATACGAGCCGCTGCCGGAGGACATTCCCGGTGTGATCGGCGCGGAGCTTGTCAGCGACCATCTGGAGCTGCGGCTGCTGCATGCCCTTCGTGCGGTGCCGAGGCGCCAGCAGGGGCGGATCATCCAAACCGTCGAGTCGCATGCACGGATTTATCTGGCAGATAATATGGAATAATTCCATATTCACGCATGATGCGCGTTTGTGGATTATTCGAAGGCAAGTTTCCGGTCTGAATTCAGTACCCTGCCGCGTCCAGCGCCTTCTCCGCCTCGCGGCGGCCGATGTCGATCAGCTCGGAGGCGCGCCAGAACTCGTAGAACAGGCAGATATCGCGCGGAATCTCGATCAGCAGATCCGGCGGGTCGAGTGCCAGCTGCACGCGGCTGATCCGTTCCTGCATGGTTTCCAGGGTGCGGGCGATCATGTCCATGATGCCGGAGCGCTGGGTGACGGGACCATTTCCGGCGAGGTGGAACGCGTTTTCCAGCCAGCGGTTGAGCGGAGTGTCCGCGGCTGGCGAGCGTTTCGGCGTGCTGGCAACGACGCCTGCCCGGACAGGAGTCCGGCTGCCATTGAGATCGACTGCAATGACCCGGTGCGGGACGGCCAGCCGGGTGGCGGTAATCGGCAACGGTGAAAGCAGGCCGCCATCCACCAGTTCCATTTCGCCCACCATCAGTGGGGTGAAAATCCCGGGAATGGCAAAGGATGCGCGCAGCGCATCCCAGAGGTCGCCGCTGCGCAGCCAGACTTCGCGCTGCCTGCGCAGGTCCACTGCCACGGCGGTGAAGTCGATCGGCAGGTCTTCGATGCGGGGTTCACCGATCAATTCGCGCAGGGTGCGCACCAGGCGTTCGCCGGTGAACATGGCCGGCCGGCCCAGGCCGGGGTCGAGCAGGCGCAGCATGTCGTTGCGCGACGTCCGGCACATCCAGTCGCGCAGCACGTCCAGCTTGCCGGCGGCAAACGTGCCGCCGACCAGCGCCCCGCACGAGGTGCCGGCCACGGCATCGATGTACAGCCCGCGTGCCTGCAACACCTCGATCACGCCAATCTGGGTCAGCCCGCGCGCGCCGCCGCCGCTGAGGGCCAGCACGATCGGAGGTTGTTTTCCGACCGGAGCCATCAGTCGGCCCCGTAGTTGGACAGCGCCAGTTGCAGGTGTGCGCGCAGCTGTTCGCGCAGCGCCTTCGGCTCGATGATCTCGGCGTCGGCGCCGTAGTGCAGCACGTCCATCAGCAGCTCGCGCGGCACCGAGTATGGCAGCTTCAGTTCGTAACGGCCGTCCGGCAGGAAGCGGCCCTGCTGCTGCGAGTGCCAGTGCTCGTCGGCCACCCAGCGCGCCGCCTTGGCGGAAAAGCGGATCGTGGCCCAGCCCTTGGGGGCGCCGGAGAAAATGCCGTAGCTGCCGGCCAGGTGCGCGTTCAGCGCCTCTTCGTCCACGTCCTGCGCCCGCCCGTCCAGCATGCGCGCGCCGGCGATGCGGTCGATGGAGAAGCTGCGCAGGCCTTCGCGGTCCTCGTCCCACGCGTCCAGATACCAGTTGTCGCGGTAGTGGGTCAGCCGCTGCGGACTGACCGTGCGCCGGGTCTTCTCGTCGGTGGAGCGCGCGCGGTAGTCGAACGTCAGCCGGCGCCGCTCCAGCACGGCGGAGGCGACGATGCGGAAGGCGTGCTCGTCCATCCGGCGGATGCGATGCGGGATCACCCGCACCCGCTCCACCGGCCAGCGCTTGCCGCCCGAGTGCGCGTCCAGCAACTTTTCCACCCGCTGCTGCAGCGGCGCCAGCGCGGAGGACAGCATGCCGCCGCTGCTGCGCGCCAGCAGCTGCTGGGCCGCCAGCAGGGCGTGCAGTTCCTCGGAATTCAGCCACAGGCCCGGCAGTTCGAAGCGCTCGGCTTCGGCTTTGTCGTAGTGGAAGCCTGCCTCGCCGTCGCCCACGACAGGGGCCATCAACGCATCGCGCAGGAAGGCGATGTCGCGGTAGACGGTGGCGCGCGAGCAGCCCAGCGCGTCCTGGAGATGGCTCACCGTGACCGGGCGGCGTGCGGCCTGCAGGGTGCGGTGCAGGGCGATGATGCGTTCGTAGCGGTCCATGCGGCGATTATGCGGCAGCCGTTCACGGTTCGCGGGCCACGGGCGTGGTTAGAATGCAGGCGGACCCCCGATGCCGACGACCATGCTGCCCCTGCTGTGGCTGGCGTTCACCGCGCCGCCGTCCGTCCTGGCCCCATTGCCGCTGCCGGTGTTGCCGCCGGAGGTGGCGCAGCGTCTGGTGGCGCCGCCGCGCTGCCTGGCCGCGCAGTGCGCGAACGGGGAATGGGTGGTGGACGCGATGGCCGCGATTCCCGCTGGCCAGCGCCGGGTAGGGGCGGACGATCTGCCGGGCAGCGGCGGGCGCCTGCGGTTGCCCAACGAGCGCCGCGACTGGGTCAAACCGCTGGGCAGCAATGCCCGCGTGGCGATGCAATACGGCCTGCAGGCGGTGAAGACCCCGGGCACCAGCGTGCGGGTGTCGGTGGACACCGGCTACCGGATGCAGGCC
The DNA here is from genome assembly GCF_046293095.1 of Thermomonas sp. Lineage (GTDB taxonomy): Bacteria > Pseudomonadota > Gammaproteobacteria > Xanthomonadales > Xanthomonadaceae > Thermomonas. The sequence goes on along the minus strand of NZ_JBKBPN010000003.1, from coordinate 498,731 downwards.
TACGCCGACGATGGCATCGCCAGCACCGGGCCGATCCTGCGCGGGCAGGTGGAATGGAGCCAGGCGCTTGGCAAGCGGGCGCGGCTGTCGCAGGTCACTCGGGTGGAAACCGGCCAGCGCGGTGCCTACCTGCGCAACAGCCTGCTGCTGAACCTGCAACTCAAGCCAGCGCTGACGCTGAGCTCGGGCGTGGAAACGCGGCGGGACCGTGACATCGCCGGCCGCAACCAGACCGACGCCACCCTGAGGCTGAAGTACGCCTTCTGATGGGCCCGATCGGGCAGGGCCGTTACGCGGACGCCGCCGCGCTGGCTTTGGACAGCTCGTGGCGGGCCTGGTCGAACCCCTGCGACGGCACGAAGTCGTCCTCGCGGCTGCTCAGCTCCACCCAGCGCTCGAGGATGGCTTCCGCGGTGGCGGCGTCCCCGAGGTGGATGCCCCGGGTCAGCGCGATGTAGGCCAGTTCGAAGCTGCCGGCACCGGCGCTGAGGATGGCGCGGTTGGGTGCGTTGTCGGCCACCAGTGCCAGCACGGCCGGGCTGACCAGCTCGGGTTTGAACTGGGCCAGCTGGTCCGCCGGCAGGATGCCCTCCATCATCCGCGTCGCACCGGTCGGGGCCAGACAGTTGACGCGGATGTCGTGCTTGGCGCCTTCGATGCCCAGCGTCTGCATCAGCCCCACCAGCGCCATCTTGGCGGCCGCGTAGTTGGCCTGGCCGAAGTTGCCGTAAAGGCCGCTGCAGGAGGTGGTCATCACGATGCGGCCGTAATTGCGCTCGCGCATGGGGTTCCAGACCGCCTGCGTGCAGTGGACGGCGCCCATCACGTGCACCTCCAGCACCAGCCGGAAGTCCGCCAGCGGCATCTTGGCGAAGCTCTTGTCGCGCAGGATGCCGGCATTGTTGACCAGGATGTCGATCTGGCCCCAGTCGGCCAATGTGGCATCGACCATCGCCTGCACCGCTTCGGCATCCACCACCGAACACTTGGCGGCGCGGGCCTGCCCGCCGGCGGCACGGATCTCCTCCACCACCGCGTCGGCCCCGTCGCCGAGGTCGTTCACCACCACCTTCGCGCCACGCCGGGCCAGCAGCAGCGCATGCGCACGCCCCAGCCCGCCGCCTGCGCCGGTGATGATGGCGGTCCTTCCGGTCAGATCGATCACGCATTGCCTCCGATGTCGTTGCTCATCACGCTGCTGCCAGCGCGTCCAGTTCCCGCACCACCTGTGGCAGCGCGCCGATGGCCTCGATCGTGCGCATCCGCGCCTGTCCCGCCTCCACCTGCGCGCCGGCCTCGTGGGCCCAGGTGGTGTGGTACGGCACGTGCACGCCCCAGCCGCCCAGCGCCAGCACCGGCGCGATGTCAGAGCGTAGCGAATTACCCACCATCAGGAAGCGGCCAGCGGGCACCTGGAACTCCTCCAGCAGCCGCGCATAGGTGGGCGGGTCTTTCTCGCTGACCACCTCGATGCGGCGGAACAGGTCGGCCAGGCCGCTGTCGCGCACTTTGGCTTCCTGATGGAACAGGTCGCCCTTGGTGATCAGCACCACCGGATATTCCGCGGCCACCGCTTCCACCGCATCGCGCACGCCGTCGAGCACCTCCACCGGATGCCGCAGCAGTTCCTTCGCCAGGCCGACGATGCGGTGCAGGTCCTGCGCGCTGATGCGGGCCTCGGTGATCTCCACCGCCGCCTCCACCATCGACAGCGCCATGCCCTTCACGCCGTAGCCGAAGATGGCGATGTTGCGCGCCTCGTAGTCGTACAGCCGCTGCAGCACGTCATCCAGATCCACGTAGGCCGACAGGATCTGCTCGAACTGCGCTTGCGCCGCGTCGAAATAATCCTGGCTGCGCCACAGGGTGTCATCCGCATCGAAGCCGACCAGGGCGATGCCATCGCGGGAGGGAGTGGAAGCCATCGCCGCATTCTACGCAGGCGCCGTGGGCTGGGGCATGATGGCAATCCCGTTTCCACTGCGTTCCGGCCACCCGATGACCGACTGGCCCCGCCTGATCCGCGACACCCCCGACTTCCCGCGCCCCGGCGTGCTGTTCAAGGACATCATGCCGGTGCTGGCCGATGCGGCCGCCTTCGCCGCGGCGATCGATGCGCTGGCGGCCCCCTGGCGGGATGCGCGGGTGGATGCGGTACTGGCGATCGAGTCGCGCGGCTTTCTGCTGGGCGCCCCGCTGGCCCGCGCCCTGGGCACCGGGCTGGTGCCGGTGCGAAAGCCCGGCAAGCTGCCCGGCCCGCTGCTGGAGGCGCGCTATGCGCTGGAATACGGCGAGGACACGCTGCAGGTGCAGGCGGCGGCAGTCGCGCCCAAGGCGAACGTGCTGCTGGTGGACGATGTACTGGCCACCGGCGGCACCCTGCTGGCCGCACGCACGCTGGCGCGCCGGCTGGATGCCGAGATTGTCGGCGCCAGCGTGCTGCTGGAAATTGCCGCGCTGGGCGGCCGCGCGCGCTGGGACGACGCCGCGCCCCTGCGCGCCGCGCTGGTGGTGTAAGCGCCGCGCTTCAGCGCGCCTCGTCCACCTTGTGCAGCCACGCCAGCAGGCCAGTGAAGTACGCCTGCTGGTCGTCGTACATTGCCATGTGGCCGCTGTTGGGCAGGTACAGGAAGTCGCCGTGCGGCAGGCGCCCCGCCATCATCCGCATCCACTTGGGGTCCATGGTGTCGTGCTCGGCGCCGATTACCAGCGTGGGCACGGCGATCTTCTCGAGGTCATCGGTGCGGTCCCAGTCCACCAGCACGCCGCTGGCACCCATTTCGCTGGGGCCCTGCATCGGCACGTACACGGCCTTGTTGAGGTGGCGACCGAATGCACGCAGCACCGGCTCCGGCCACTGCGCCATCGGCCGGCGCAGGAAGTGCGCCTCGTAGAACGGCGCCAGCAGCTCCTCGTAGCGCGGGTCGTCGTAGCGCTTGGCGGCCTCCAGCGCCAGGATCTCCTTCAGCGCGGCCTGGTCCATCTGCGGCATCAGCACGTCGCGCGCGTAGCGGTTGTACGCGGGGATGCTGGACATCATGTTGGAGACCACCAGCCCCTTGAGGTGCTGCGGGTACTTCAGCGCGTACTCGATGCCGAGGATGCCGCCCCACGAGTGTCCCAGCAGGAAGAAGTTCCCGCGGTCCAGGCCCAGCGCCTGGCGCACCTGCTCCACCTCCTCGACGTAGTGGTCGATGTTGAGGAACGGCGTCATGTCCTTGGGCTGGTCGCTGTAGTACGAACCCAGCTGGTCGTAGTAGTAGTACTCGATACCGTCGGCCGGCAGGAAGCTGTCGAAGGCCTCGAAGGCCTCATGGGTGCCGCCCGGCCCGCCGTGCAGCAGCAGCACCTTGATGCGCGGGTTGTGGCCCACGCGCTTGGTCCATACGCGGAAGTCGCCGTGCGGGGTGTGGATTGGGATCATCCGCACCCCGCCCGCCCAGGCATCCTCGCCGGTCGCGGCGTGGTAGCTGGCCAGCGTGGGCCGCTCGCCGGCGGCGGCCAGCAGGGGCATGGCAAAGGCAAGCGCGCACAGCAGCACGGTGGCAAGACGGCGCATGGTGGATTCCCCGGTGGATCTTGCGCACGACTATAAGCCCGCGGTGCTGTGCACGTCACCGCCGGACGCGTCTGGCCGGCACCCATTCAAGGGTGCAATAACCCGCCGCGATCTGCGTGGCCAAGGACGCCAGTGGCAAACGCGTGGTCGCGGATTGGGTGGCTCAGGCCTTCTTCACGAACTCCGACTTCAGCCCCATTGCGCCGATGCCGTCGATCTTGCAGTCGATGTCGTGGTCACCGTCCACCAGACGGATGTTGCGCACCTTGGTGCCCACCTTCACCACCAGCGACGAACCCTTCACCTTCAGGTCCTTGATGACAGTGACGGTATCGCCGTCCTGCAGCACGTTGCCGACGGCGTCCTTCACCACGCGCGGGGCGTCCTCCGCGGCAACCGTGTCACCGGCACGCCATTCGTGGCCGCACTCCGGGCAGACCAGCTGGGCGCCGTCCTCGTAGGTGTATTCGGAGCCGCAGCTTGGGCAGGGCGGAAGCGTGGTCATCGTGGTGCCATCGGGCAGGAAGTGGAATGCCATTCTAAAGGATGCACCTCTGCGCCCCGGCGGGCGAACGCTGCTCAGTCGGCGCCCGCGGCCTCGATGCGATCCCGTCCGTTGGCCTTCGCCGCGTACAGCGCGGCGTCAGCGCGCGCCAGTGCGGCATCGATGCCGTGCTCCCCGGGCCGCACCTCCGCATAGCCGGCGGAAAAGGTGAAGGGCACCGGTGCCCGCACCGAGGCGACCTGCGCGCGCAGGCGCTCCAGCAGGATGCGGGCGCCCTCGCCATCGGTGCCCGGCAGGACCAGCGCGAATTCCTCCCCGCCGTAGCGCACCGCCTCGTCGTCGCGGCGCAACACGCTGCGCACGGTATCAGCCAGTCGGCGCAGGATCTGATCGCCGACGGCGTGGCCGTGGGTGTCGTTTATGTCCTTGAAGTGGTCGATGTCGAGCATCGCCACCGTCATCGGCAGCGTCGGCGCCTCGCGCTGGTCGGCGCGCAGCACGTCGAAGGCGCGGCGGTTGCGCAGTAGCGTCAGCGCATCGGTGGAGGCCAGCTTCGCCAACTGGTGGGCGAGGCGGTCGCGCTCGGCCAGTGCCTCCCGCAACTCAAGGTTGCGCAGGCGCAGTTCGAGCAGGCGCGATACCTGCCGGGCTAGGCCTTCCAGTGCATCCCGCTGAAGCTTGGACAGCCGTCGCGGCCGGGAATCCAGCACGCACAGTGTGCCGACCGCGAAGCCGTCCGGCGAGACCAGCGGCACGCCTGCGTAGAACCGGATGCCCTGGCCCAGGTGGACTAGCGGGTTGTCGCGGAAGCGCGGATCACGGCGCGCATCGGAGACCACCAGCATCTGCTGTGGGACGCGGATGGCGTAATCGCAGAACGCGATGCAGCGCTCGGTCTGGGCGAAGTCAATGCCGTGGCGCGATTTGAACCACTGCCGGTCGCGGTCGATCAGCGAGACCAGCGCCATCGGCGCGTCGCATACGGCCGCTGCGACGCGCGTGAGGTCGTCGTAGGCCTGCTCCGGCACGGTGTCCAGAATCTGCAGGCGGTCGAGCGCGGCTTGGCGCTGGCGCTCGTCGATGGCAGAAGGGTCGGAGGCCGACGGCGTGTGCATGTCCGCCACCTTACGTCACGAACATGAACGGAGATTCACGTCCGGACGAGCGCAAAAACGAAGGGCGGCCCAGGCCGCCCTTCGTGCCACAACACATCGGCTGCCGCGTCCTTGCGTGCGTTGTTGTTCTTATCCTGATGGAACGGGTGAAGACGCAGGGGCCGGGGACCCTCAGCGCGGGTCGGTCTTCGCCGCATCGTCTCCCTTGGCCGGTGCCGCCTTCGTGTCATCCGCCTTGCCGTCTGTCTTCGCCTCGGACTTGTCGGCCTTCGCCGCCATCGGATCGCCGGCCATGCCGGCCCCGGCGGCGTGCGCCATGCCGTCGGCGGACGCGTCCCGTGCCTGCGTCGGCATCTGCTCGGCGGCCTGCGCCGGCACGGTCTTCGGGGCCTGCTGCGCCTCCTGGGCGAAGGCCGCGCAGGTGGCGAACGCCGCGACCACGCCGGCGAACAGGGCCATCGAGGATTGGGGCTTGTGCATCGGTGTCTCCTTCGGTTCTGCGGGGGATCAAAACGTTGGGGAAGCCCGGCCGCGCCACCACACGGAAAACACGCATTGCGACCGGGCCACCCGCACCTTACGCAGGCGGTCTGAACGACCACCGCCGGGCAACCTGAACCTCCACGCCCGCTTAACCACTGCCTCCGCGAAGCGCGCTACCGCCCCCTGCGCCCCACCCGGATTCCGCAGTACAGTCAGCGCCCCGGCAGCCGAGAGAAGGACAAGCGATGCACGTGGTCGACCTGCGCAGCGATACCGTCACCCAGCCCACCGCGGCGATGCGCGAGGCGATGCACGCGGCACCGGTGGGCGATGACGTCTACGGCGAGGACCCGACGGTCAATGCCTTGCAGGAACGGCTGGCGGCGATGCTGGGGTTCGAGGCGGGCCTGTTCGTGCCCACCGGTACGCAGTCGAATCTGCTTGCGCTGCTGTCGCACTGCGAGCGTGGCGACGAATACCTCGTCGGGATGGACGCGCACACCTACAAGTTCGAAGGCGGTGGCGCTGCCGTGCTGGGCTCGATCCAACCGCAGCCCATCGTGCAGGCCGAGGACGGCAGCCTGCCGCTGGATCGCCTGGCCGCGGCGATCAAGCCGGTGGATCCGCACTTCGCGCGCACCCGCCTGCTGGCGCTGGAGAACACCTGGCACGGCCGCACCCTGCCGCTGGACTACCTGCGTGCGGCGGGCGACGTTGCACGCGAACGCGGCTTGGGTTACCACCTCGATGGCGCCCGTCTGTTCAACGCGGCCGTCGCCTGCGGCGTGCCGGCACGCGAGATCGCACGCCATTTCGACACCGTCTCGGTCTGCCTGTCGAAGGGCCTGGGTGCGCCGGTTGGCTCGGTGCTGGTCGGCAGCCGCGCGCTGATCGACAAGGCGCGGCGCTGGCGCAAGGTCTGCGGCGGCGGCTGGCGTCAGGCCGGCATGCTGGCGGCCGCCGGCCTGTACGCCCTTGATCATCACATCGACCGGCTGGCCGACGACCACGCCCGCGCCGCCCGACTGGCGGAACGGCTGCGCGCCATCGACGGCCTGACCGTACTCGGCCAGCACACCAACATGGTTTTCATCGACGTGCCTGTGGCGCGCCTGCGTGACCTCGACGCGCATCTGCGCGCGGCGGGCATCCGCATCAGCATCGGCTACCTGCCGACGCTGCGCCTGGTCACCCACCTCGACGTGGACGATGCCGGCATCGCCCGCACTGCGGACGCGTTCGCGCGATTCTTCGCTGCGGGCTAAGCACCGGACGTCGACCTCCGACGATCCGCTCTGAACGTCCACCGCGGCGCAGCCTGAGCCTCGACGCCGCCTCAACCCGCCGCCGAAAGCAGGTTCCGCAATGCGCGCGCGTGTTCACGCCGCGTGAAATCGCGCGACGCCACGCGGGGATCGACTGCATCACTGCATCCAGCCGCGTGGCGGCGTCGTAATGCTTCCTGCAACGTCGGCGCTCCACCGCCCGCGTGAGCACACTCCCCCATTGATCCGGAGATTCACCGATGAAGTCCACTCTGCCGTTCGCCCTTGCCAGCGCCCTTGCCCTTTCCCTGTGCGTTGCTCCTGCCGTTGCCACCACTCCCATGGAAGCCAGCAACCACGCCACGCACGCCCAGCAGAAGGATATCGTCGCTGCCGCCGTCGCCGCGCCCAGCCTCAGCACCCTCGTCACTGCAGTGAAGGCCGCCGATCTGGTCGGCACGCTGCAAGGTGCCGGCCCGTTCACTGTTTTCGCGCCCACCAACGAAGCTTTCGGCAAGCTGCCAGCCGGTACCGTGGACGCTCTGCTGAAGCCGGAAGCTAAGGCCGCACTGACCGGCGTGCTGACCTACCACGTGGTGGCCGGCAACGTGGATGCCGCCACGCTGGCCAAGCAGATCCAGGCCGGCGGCGGCACCGCCACGCTGACCACCGTGCAGGGCGGCACGCTCACCGCCAAGGCCGATGGCATGGGCGGCATCGTGCTGACCGACGCTAAGGGCGGCACTGCCAAGGTGGTCGCCGCCGACATGCGCCAGAGCAACGGCGTGGTGCACGTGATCGACAGTGTGCTGATGCCGCAGTAATCCCGTTGTGGGCAAGTCGCGGCGCGCGGGCGGCCTTGCCGTCCGTGCCCGCGCAGGCGTGCAGCGCGGCCGCCCGCGTGGCTTCAGCGCGCCCCCGGGGCGCTGTCCACCGCCTCGAAAGCCAGGGTGTCGCCACCTGCATTGACCAGAATCAGCCGTGTTGGCGTGGCCTGCTCGAACCGCAGCGCCAGGCGGCCCTGTAGCCGCAAGGCCAATGCCGCCCCCGCCGCGGCCAGGGCCGGGTTCTCGCAGGGCGCGCTGGCACTGTTGAACGGCGCCACCAACAGGCTGTCCGCCGCTGCGCTGTGATGGGCGCTGATCACGTTGCATGCGCCGCCTATGCTGACCAGCGAGGCATTGAAATCCAGCCGGAGCGGTTTGTCCGGGCGGGCAGACAGGGCCGCAATGCGATGGCCGCCCGCGTCGGTCGCCGTCGCCAGACGCCAGGAATGGCGGGTCAATTCCAGCACGGTGGCCAATGCGCCAGAGGGAGCCGGCATCGCCTGTTGCAGCTCGGCTGCTTGCGGCTGCGATGAAGTTCCCGGCATGACGGCCACGGGCGCAGGCGCAGGCGCAGGCGTCGCCTGACAGCCTCCCAGCAGGGACCCGAACAGCAGCATGGCGCACGCCTTGTCCATCGCAAAGCCTCCTGGACCCGCTCCGATCACTGCCCCGTCGGCAACCACAGCAGCAGCGCCGCACCCAGCAGGACGCGGTACACCGCAAACGCGGTGAAGCGGTGGCCCTGGATGAAGCGCAGCAGCCACTTCACCGCCACGAAGGCGGTCACGGCCGAGGCGAGGAACGCCACGCCCAGCGCGCTCCAGTCCTCGCCGGCCATTCCACCATCGCGCCAGGTCGCCAGCAGCTCGTAGCCGGTGGCGGCGAACATGGTGGGAATGCCTACCAGGAAGGCGAACTCGGTGGCGGCCGCGCGGCTGGTGGTGCCCGCCAGCAGGGCCACAAAGATGGTCGCCGCGCTGCGCGAAGTGCCGGGAAATACGCCTGCTACGATTTGCGCCAGGCCGACCAGCAGGGCGGTACGCCAGGCGATGGCCGTGCGCTCGCCCTCGCGCGCCGCGCGCCGTGCCGCCAGTTGCTCCGCCAGCATCATCCAGACGCCGCCCAGCACCAGCGCCCAGGCGATGGGCTGGACGGTGTCGGGCAGCATCCAGCCCAGCTTCTTCACCAGCAGGCCGCCGGCCGCGGTGACCGCGAACGCGGCCGCCAGCTTGTAGGCGTATTCCCGCGATTGCGCCGGTGGGGTGGGCACGCCCAGCGGATCGAAGTCGGCCGGAGCATCGCGGCCGATGAAAGCCAGCAGCATGCCCCACAGGCGCTTCCAGTAGATCAGCACCACTGCCAGGATCGCGCCGGCCTGGATCGCCACGTTGAACAGGTCGCTGCGGTGGCCCAGCCAACGCTCGGCGATCAGCAGGTGGCCGGTGCTGGAAATCGGCAGGAATTCCGTGATGCCTTCGATGATGCCCAGCAGCAGGGCGGCAAGCAGGTCGGTCATGGAGCAGCGGCACCAGATGGGGCGTGCGGCACCCGCACGGAGGCGGCCAGCATACTCGAACCATTGATTGCACTAAAAATGTGCAAATTGCACACAATTGATCCATCCGCGTGCCCGGGCCGGCCGCCGCCGCCGCAACGATCTTTTCAAAATCAATCTCTTGCGTCAGGCAAAGCGGTTGGCACGCCGTGTGCTTAGGTGGATGCATCGCCGCCGCCGGCGATCCCATTCCCTTCGCCCCGGAGTCTGCCATGTCGCTTGAACACATCGAAAAACTCGTCAAGGACCACAAGGTCGAATTTGTCGACCTGCGCTTCGCCGACATGCGCGGCGTCCAGCACCACGTGACCTTCCCCAAGTCGATCATCGATGCCAGTCTGTTCGAGGACGGCAAGATGTTCGATGGCAGCTCGATCTCCGGCTGGCGCGGCATCCAGAACTCCGACATGGTGCTGTTGCCGGATGCCTCCACCGCGTTCCTGGATCCGTTCACCGCTGACCCAACGCTGGTGCTGACCTGCGACATCCTGGACCCCACCACGATGCAGGCCTATACGCGCGACCCGCGCGGCGTTGCCAAGCGTGCCGAGGCCTACCTCAAGGCCAGCGGCATCGCCGAACAGGCCTTCTTCGGCCCCGAGCCTGAGTTCTTCATCTTCGACTCGGTGCGCTTCGCCAACGAAATGGGCCACACCTTCTTCCACGTCGATTCGGAAGAGGCCCACTGGAACTCGGGCCGCGACTACGACGGCCGCAACAGCGGCTACCGCCCGATGGTGAAGGGCGGCTACTTCCCGGTCGCCCCGCTGGATTCGCTGCACGACCTGCGCGCCGAGATGTGCAAGACGCTGGAAGCCGTGGGCATCGAGACCGAAGTGCACCACCACGAGGTGGCGAACGCCGGCCAGTGCGAGATCGGCACCCGCTTCAACACACTGGTGAAGAAAGGCGACGACCTGCTGACGATGAAGTACATCATCAAGAACGTCGCCCACCGCAACGGCAAGACCGCGACCTTCATGCCCAAGCCGCTGGTCGGCGACAACGGCAGCGGCATGCACGTGCACCAGTCGCTGGCCAAGGCCGGCGTCAACCTGTTCTCCGGCGACGGCTACGGCGGTCTGTCGCAGGTGGCCCTGTGGTACATCGGCGGCATCTTCAAGCACGCCCGCGCCATCAACGCGTTCGCCAACTCCACCACCAACAGCTACAAGCGCCTGGTGCCGGGCTTCGAGGCGCCGGTGATGCTGGCCTACTCGGCGTCCAACCGCTCGGCGTCGTGCCGCATCCCGTACGTGGCCAACCCGAAAGCGCGCCGCATCGAGATCCGCTTCCCCGATCCGATGAACAGCGGCTACCTGACCTTCGCCGCGCTGCTGATGGCCGGCCTGGACGGCATCCGCAACCAGATCGATCCGGGCGCGCCGTCGGACAAGGACCTGTACGACCTGCCGCCGGAAGAGGAGAAGGGCATCCCGACCGTGTGCCACTCGCTGGACCAGGCGCTGGAGGCGCTGGACAACGACCGCGAATTCCTCAAGGCCGGCGGCGTCTTCACCGACGACTTCATCGACGCCTACATCGCGCTGAAGATGAAGGAGGTGACCGCGTTCCGCGCGGCCACCCACCCGCTGGAGTACCAGATGTACTACACGATCTGACCGGGCTGCCGGCTGTGCGCGGGCGGGCGGCAACGGGCCTGCTTGCGCATCAGCCGGCCCGTCGTGGCCAGGCTCGGTTACCCTGCCGGCGCGGCTTCCGGCCCGGACCTGGCGCTGCGCACGAACGCCATGAACGCAGGGTTCGGCAGCGCAGGGGACCAGTGGAAGCCTTGCGCGGATTCGCAGCCGAACGCATGCAGGCGTTCGAGCGTCTCGGGATCCTCCACGCCCTCGGCCACGGTCTGCAGGTCCAGGCAGTGCGCCATCTCGATGATGGCCCGCACCAGCCCCTCATCGTGGGGGTTGGCGCATATGCGGCGTACAAACGACTGGTCGATCTTCAGCCGGTGCACCGCGAAGCGCTGCAGGTGGCCGAGATTGGAATAGCCGGTGCCGAAATCGTCGATGGCGATCTGCACGCCCTGCGCCCGGAGCCGCTGCAGGACATCGCCGATATTGCGGGCGTCCGCGACCAGCAGGGACTCCGTCAACTCCAGTTCCAGCGCCTGGGCCGGCAGTCCGCTGCTGGCCAGCGCGCGGGTCACATCGCGCTCGATGTCGTTGCGCCGGAACTGCAGCGGCGAGACGTTCACCGCTACCTGCAACTCGCCAAGGCCGGCGGCGCGCCAGGCCTGTGCATCAAGGCAGGCCCGGCGCAGCACCCAGGCGCCCATCTCGTTGATCAGACCGCTGCGCTCGGCTACCGGGATGAACTTGCCCGGTGGGATATAGCCCAGCTCCGGATGCCGCCAGCGCAACAGCGCTTCCGCCCCCACGATGGCGCCGCTGCGGAGGTCGAACTGCGGCTGGTAGTGCAGCTCGAAAGCGTCGTTGGCCAGGGCCGTGCGCAGGCCGGCGGCGATATGCAGGTGCTCGGTGACGCTTTCGTTCATGCTGGGATCGAAGAAGCAGAACGTGTTGCGGCCGGCATCCTTGGCCTGGTACATGGCCAGGTCGGCGTTTTTCAGCAGCACCTCCGGCGCCTCGCCATCGCGCGGCGACACGGCGATGCCCAGCGAAGCGGTCACCAGCACGTCAACGCCGTTCAGCGCGAAGGGCTGCCCCAGCAGATGGGTGACCTTGGCCACCACCGCGACGATCGCGTCCTCGTCCTGCAACTCGCCCAGCAGGATCAGGAACTCGTCGCCGGATACCCGTGCCACCGTGTCCGATTCGCGCACGCAGGCGCGCAGCTTGGCGGCGACCTGGCACAGCAGGTCGTCGCCCGCCGCATGTCCCAGTGAATCGTTGATGGTCTTGAAGTTGTCCAGATCGAGGAACATCACGGCAACCATGCCGCCGTTACGACGTGCATGCTGCAGCAGGAACGCCAGCCGCTCCCCGGCCAGCGTGCGGTTGGGCAGGCCGGTCAGGCTGTCACGCTGGGCCAGCACCTCGATGCGTGCATGCGACGCCAGCAATGCGCGCTTCTCGGACTCCAGCTGGCGCATCGCCTGCCCCAGGTCATTGACCAGCAGCCAGGCAAGCAGGCCCGTGACGCCAATGATCATGCTGAGCACGAACGGACGCTTCCAGTCCATCGGCAGCTTGGGCATGCTGTGCAGCAGATCGCCCTGATGCAGGAAGAACAACGCTACCACCACGACGATCATGCAGCCGAGCAGGGCCATGAAGGTCCTGCGCAAACCGAACAGGCCGGCGAACAGCAACAGACCCGGAAACGCGACCAGCGCCTCGTCATACAGGCCCTGGCCGACGGCCGTCAGCGCGCACAGGCCCAGCAGCAGGGCCACGATGGTCAGCACCAACGCCTGCGTCAGGCGGCCACGTGCGTTCCAGCGCAGGGCCAGCGCCAGTGCTCCGGTCATGACCAGCTCGAACCCGGCGCTCAGGTAGCCCTGCGTGGAGAGATTCATCACCACCAGCACGGCAAAAGCCAGCGCCAATACCCAGAGCACCTGATGCAGGCGACGGCGCTGCAACGCCCGGAACAGGGCGGAGTGCGCTGGATCTTCGGATGGGCTTGCTTCCCGCAACATGAGCCTCGGATCGCTTTCGCCGTTGGCGATGGGCGCAGGCTAGCAGCCCCGTCGCAGCTGCGCATCGGCTAGGATCGGAAAATGCATCGCGCGCCGTCCATCCGCTGGCTGTCGCTTGCCTGCCTGCTGCTGGCGGCGTGTGCACACGCCCCACGCATGCCTCGCAACCCGCTGGCCGAATGGGTGCCCTCGCCCAACCACGATGCCCGGCGCGCAGTGGTCATCGTGCTGCATGCCACCGAGCAGTCGTCGGCGCAGGAAAGCCTGCGCACCCTGCGCACCGCCAACCGCGGCGGGCCGGTCAGCGCGCACTATCTGATCGGCGATGACGGCCGCCTCTACCAGCTGGTGGCCGACGGCGCACGCGCCTGGCACGCGGGTGGCGGCCGCTGGGGCACCCTTACCGACCTCAACAGCACCTCCATCGGCATCGAGATCGACAACGCGGTGGGCGAGCCTTACACCGACGCGCAGATCGCCACGCTGCTGCGGCTGCTGGACGACCTCACCGCCCGGCTGGCGATCCCGAAGAGCCAGGTGATCGGCCACGCCGACCTGGCGCCCACCCGCAAGCGCGACCCCGGCGCGCTGTTTCCTTGGGCACGCCTGGCCGAGGCCGGCTACGGGTTGTGGCCGCGCGGGCCGCTGCTGGACCCGCCCGCCGGATTCGACCCGTGGCTGGCGATGGCCGCCGTGGGCTACCCGCTGGACGACCGTGCCGCCGCGGTGCGCGCGTTCCACCGCCACTACCGCGGGCGCGACGACGGCGAGGACCCGCAGGCTGCGTTCGATGCCGAAGACCTGCGGATCCTGTACGCGCTGGTCCAGCAGCGGCTTGCCGCCGGCCACTGAAGCGGCTGCCGCCCATTTGCACTAGATTAGTGCAAATGGACATCCCCTCCCTCGACCACGCCACGCTCGATGCGCTGGCCACGCCGCTGCTGCGGCTGGACGCGGCGGGCGCGGTCGCCTTCGCCAACACGGCGATGGCGCGCTGGCTCGGAGTCGGCAAGCGCCGCCTGCTCGGCCTGCAGGCCGCCGCGCTGGAGCGCGACGATGGCCAATTGGCGGCGCGACTGGCGCGCCCGCTGGAGGCGCCGGTGCGCCTGCGGCGGGTGGGGCTAGCGGTGCCCGGCACCGATGCCCTGCGGTTTGCCGACCTCTGGCTGGGCCCGGCCGAGGGCGGGGCATGGCTGGAAGCCCATCCGGTGGACGAATTTCCGGGCACCGATCCCGCGCTGTTGCTGCCCTCGGCCCTGGCAGCGTCGCTGAAGGGCCTGGCGCACGAGCTGCGCAACCCGCTGCTGGGCATCAAGGGGGCCGCCCAGCTGCTGGCGCGGCGCGTCGATGGCGACGGCCGCGAACTGACCGGCATCATCGAGAGCGAAGTGGGCCGGCTCTCGGCGCTGGTGGACCAGCTGCTGACGCCGGCGCCCCCGCGCCCTTTCGCCGCAGTCAACATCCACGCCGTGCTGGAACGGGTGTTGCGGCTGGCCGAGAGCGATGCCGGCTGGGCGGTGCAGCTGCAGCGCGACTACGACCCCTCGCTGCCGGAATTCCTTGCCGACGGCGACCGCCTGAGCCAAGCCGCATGGAATCTGGTGCGCAATGCCATCGAGGCCGGCGCCGGCACGGTGACCCTGCGTACCCGCGCCGAACACGGAGCCCGCATTGGCGAGGCGCCACCGGGGCTGGCGCTGCGGCTGGACGTGGTGGATGACGGCCGCGGCGTGCCGCCGGAGCTGGCTGAACACCTGCTGCTGCCCCTGGTCAGCGGCCGTGCCGATGGCACCGGGCTGGGGTTGGCGCTGGCCCAGCAGGTCGCGCGCGAACACCGCGGCGCGCTGACCTGGCGCTCGCGCCCGGGCCATACCGTGTTCACGCTGCTGCTGCCGCTGGCGATGCCAGAACCCGATGCCCCGGCTGATCCGAGCGCCGCACCGGAGCCAAGCGATGACTGACGCCCCTCACGTCTGGGTCGTCGATGACGACCGCTCGGTGCGCTTCGTGCTGGCCGCCGCGCTGGGCGAAGCCGGTTATCGCGTCACCGCTTTCGCCGATGCCGCGGAGGTGCTGGCCGCGCTGGCGGACGGGCGTCTGCCGGACCTGCTGCTGACCGACGTGCGCATGCCCGGCGACAGCGGGCTGGTGCTGCTGGACAGACTGAAGGCCGCGCATCCGCAGCTGCCGGTGATCGTGATGTCCGCGCATACCGACGTGGCCAGCACGGCCGGGGCGTTTCGCGGCGGCGCACAGGAATTCCTGTCCAAGCCGTTCGACATGGACGATGCGGTGGCGCTGATCGAGCGCGCGCTGCCGGTCGGTAGGGTCCGGACGCCGCAGCCCGCCGCGCCGCCCGCGCCGGCGGAGGGCGAACCGGCGCTGGTCGGCCAGGCT
Organism: Thermomonas sp.; assembly: GCF_046293095.1. Taxonomy (GTDB): domain Bacteria; phylum Pseudomonadota; class Gammaproteobacteria; order Xanthomonadales; family Xanthomonadaceae; genus Thermomonas. The sequence goes on along the minus strand of NZ_JBKBPN010000003.1, from coordinate 483,403 downwards.
CCGGCGATGCGCGAGTTGTTCCGCGCCATCGGCCGGCTGGCGCAGGTGCCGCTGTCGGTGCTCATCACCGGCGAAACCGGCACCGGCAAGGAGCTGGTGGCGCGCGCGCTGCACCGCGAGTCGCCCCGTGCGGCGCGCCCGTTCGTGGCGCTGAATACCGCCGCGATCCCCGCCGAACTGCTCGAGAGCGAGCTGTTCGGGCACGAGGCCGGTGCGTTCACCGGTGCAAACAGGCGCCAGCTTGGCCGTTTCGAACAGGCCAACGGCGGCACCCTGTTCCTCGACGAGATCGGTGACATGCCCGCGGCCTTGCAAACCCGCCTGCTGCGCGTGCTGGCCGAGGGCGAATTCTTCCGCGTCGGCGGGCGCGAACTGATCCGCGTGGACGTGCGCGTGATCGCCGCCACCCACCAGCCGCTGGAAGCGCTGGTGGCGCAGGGCCGCTTCCGCGCCGACCTGCTGCACCGGCTGGACGTGGTGCGCCTGCGCCTGCCGCCGCTGCGCGAGCGCCGCGAGGACATCCCGCAGCTGGCGTCGCGCTTCCTCGCCCACGCCGCGCGCACCCTGCAGCTGCCGGCCAGGAATCTGTCCGCGCCCGCGCTGGAGCGCCTGCGCGCGCACGCCTGGCCGGGCAACGTGCGCGAGCTGGAAAACGTGTGCTGGCGGCTTGCCGCGCTGGCCCCGGGCGACACCATCGGGCCTGCGGATCTGGCGCTGGCACTGCCTGGGGCTGCCGCCGTCCCGGCGCAATCCGACGCCGACTGGGCGCAGGCGCTGGATGCCTGGGCGCGGGCGGAGCTGGCACGAGGCACGCCCGGCCTGCACGCCGTTGCCCGTGAGCGCCTCGACCGCACGCTGCTTGACGCCGCGCTGGCCCTGCACGGCGGCCACCGCGGCGACGCCGCCGAGGCGCTGGGCCTGAGCCGCAACACGGTAACCCGCAAGCTGGGGTCGTCGCGCAAGCGCCGTTGAGGCGCGGTCTTCATCTCCGCTGAAGCCCACCCGCGGCAGAGTGATGCCCCCGTGATGGTCCCCATCCGCGACCAGGAGACGTCCTCGATGCACCCCGTCCTTGCCGCCTTCGGTTCCACCCTCCTCATCGCCGGATTGGCCGGTTGCGTCAGCGCCCCGCGCGGTGCGGATGCCCCGCCGGCGTCCGCCCCTGGCGCGCGTTCCGGCTACACCAGCACCGCCCGCGAAGCCGTGGCCAACCTGGCCTCGGCCTCGGGCAGTCTGGTCAGCGGTCGCCTGGTGCTGGTCCCGATGGGCAACGGCGTCCACCTCAGCGGCGAGGTGGGTGGCCTGCAGCCGGGCAGCAGCCACGGCTTCCACATCCATGAAAAAGGCGACTGCAGCGCGGTCGATGCCAGCAGCGCGGGCGGCCACTTCAACCCGGGCGCGCAGCCACACGGCCGCGCCGGCCACGGCGCCCACCATGCCGGCGATGCCGACAACCTGGTGGCCGATGCCAGCGGCGTGGCGCGGGTGGATACCCACATCGACGGGGTCACCCTCGGCGGCGGCGCCAACGACATCGCCGGCCGCGCGATCGTCGTCCACGCCGCCGCGGACGACTACAGCAGCCAGCCGGCCGGCAACGCCGGCGCGCGGGTGGCCTGCGGGGTGATCCGCGTCTCCGTGAACTGAAACAGACCTGCGTGCCGGGCTACCTGCCCGGTATCGGCATCAACCCAGGCAGTCGCGCTGGCCGTCGCTGCAATGCACGAACTGCACCGGCACGCCGTGCACCTCGAACACCGCGGCGTATTGCCGCTGGCGTGCCAGAAAGCGGGTGAAGGCGCGTTCCAGGCGGTCGCCGTCCGGCTCGTCCGGGGCGTTGCGCTGGCGCCATGCCGGCGGGTCCAGCAGGGCGATGCGCACCTCGCCATCGCCGTAGCGGGCCAGCGGTTCCGGCGGGGCGTCCAGCACGCACACATCGTCCGGCGTCAGCAGCGCGGCCTCCAGCAGCGACCACAGGCCGTGCAGGCCGACGTTCTGGTATTGCATCGCCATCATCGCCAGCAGGTCATGCAGGCTGAGGTAGCGGACATGCTCCACCTGGGCCTCCAGACCGTCCTGCAGCGCCAGCGCTGCGTCGGCGCTGGCCATGCCGGTGTCGAGCAGCATCGACTCCAGCCGTTCCCCGGCGGCAGCCAGGCCCGGGCCGCGCAGGACGAACGGCAGGATGCGCAGGCCACCACCGGCCAGCCCGGCATCGGCCTGCAACGGCTGCGGCACGCCGCCCTGGGCGTCGGCGCCAAAGCCGATCACGCGGGCGCCCTGTGCCTGGCCGGGCGCACGCTGCAGCAATTCCAGCACGCGGCGGTGCAGGGGCCAGCCGGGTCGCAGCGCTTCCGCCGGGTCGAAATGGGCGGCCATCAGGGCCAGATCGCAGTCCACCACATCCGGCACCAGCCGGGCCAGATCGCGGCCCAGCAGCGTGGCCATATCGCCTGCCTCTTTTGCCGGAAGCGCCGCGCGTCCGGGCTGCGCGCCGTCACGCAGCTCAATGGCGATGACGCCTCGGAACGCAGGGGAATCAGGGTCATTGGTGGCCATGTGGAGTCCCGACTCGGACGGGCGACGTTACACTCGGAATCTCATTATGCCCGCGTCGCGGGCCCGACCCCGAGGTGAGCCCATGCAACACGGTCGTCCCGTCGCCATCCTGGGTGGCGTCCGCATCCCCTTCTGCCGACAGAACACGGCCTACGCCGATGTCGGCAACCTGGGGATGTCGGTACGCACGCTGGGCGCGCTGGTCGAGAAATTCGGCCTGCACGGGCAGCAGCTGGGCGAAGTGGCGATGGGCGCGGTGATCAAGCACTCGTCCGACTGGAACCTCGGCCGCGAGGCTGCGCTGTCCTCCGGCCTGTCGCCGCTGACCCCGGGCATCACCCTGCAGCGCGCCTGCGGCACCTCGCTGGATGCCATCGTCCATATCGCCGGCAAAATTGCCACCGGGCAGATCGAGGCTGGCATCGGCGGTGGTTCCGACACCACCTCGGACGTGCCGATCGTGTACGGCAAGGCGCTGCGTCAGCGCCTGCTGAAGGCCGCGGCGGCCAGGACCTTCAAGGACAAGCTGGCGGCGTTCAAGGGCTTCCGCCTTTCCGAGCTGAAGCCGGACTTCCCGGGCGTGGCCGAACCGCGCACCGGCAGGTCGATGGGCCAGCACTGCGAGGACATGGCGAAGGAATGGGGTATCCCGCGCGAGGCGCAGGACGCGCTGGCCGCCGCCTCCCACCACAAGCTGGCCGCGGCCTACGCGCGCGGCTTCTTCGACGATCTGGTGGTGGGCTTCCGCGGCGTGGCGCGCGACAACATCCTGCGCCCCGACACCAGCGTGGAAAAACTCGCGACGCTGAAGCCGGCGTTCGACAAAACCTCCGGCAAGGGCACTCTGACCGCGGGCAACTCCACCCCGCTTACCGACGGCGCTGCGGCCTGCCTACTGGCCACCGACGAGTGGGCCGCGCAGCACGGCCACGAGGTGCTGTGCCACCTGCGCGACGCACAGGTGGCCGCGGTGGACTTCGTCCATGGCGAAGGCCTGCTGATGGCGCCGACCGTGGCGGTGGCGGAAATGCTGAAGCGCAACAACCTTTCGCTGCAGGATTTCGATTTCTACGAGATCCACGAAGCCTTCGCCGCACAGGTGCTGTGCACGCTGCGCGCGTGGGAAAGCGCGGAGTACTGCAAGCTCCGGCTCGGCCTGGACGCACCGCTGGGCGCCATCGATCCGGCCAAGATCAACCCGAACGGCTCGTCGCTGGCCACCGGCCACCCGTTCGCCGCCACCGGCGCGCGCATCGTCGCCACTGCCGCCAAGGAACTGAAGCAGCGCGGCCACGGCCGCTGCCTGGTCAGCATCTGCACCGCCGGCGGCATGGGCGTGGTGGCGATCCTGGAGCGCTGAGGCGCCGCCTCAGGCTGCGGCCAGCAGGCTGCGCGCCACCGCTTCGGCGGTGCGGATGCCGTCCACGCCGGCCGACAGGATGCCGCCGGCGTAGCCCGCGCCTTCGCCGGCCGGAAACAACCCGCGCGTATTGAGGCTGTGGCCATCTTCGCCTCGGGTGATCCGCAGCGGCGAGGACGTGCGGGTTTCCACGCCGGTCAGTACGGCGTCGTCCATCGCGAAGCCGCGGATCTGGCGGTCGAACGCCGGCAGCGCCTCGCGGATCGCATCGATCGCATAGCGCGGCAGCGCCTCGTCCAGCGAGCCCGGGGTGACGCCCGGCGTGTACGAAGGCAGTACCGTGCCGAGGGCCGTGGACGGGCGGTTGCGCAGGAAGTCGCCCACCCGCTGCGCCGGCGCCAGGTAGTCGCCGCCACCCAGCACGAACGCCTGCGATTCCCAGTGGCGCTGCAGCGCGATGCCGGCCAGCGGGCCTTCGCCGTAGGGCGCGTAGTCCTCGGGCGAAATGCCCACCACGATGCCCGCGTTGGCGTTGCGCTCGTTGCGCGAGTACTGGCTCATGCCGTTGGTGACCACGCGGCCGGGCTCGCTGGTGGCGGCCACCACGGTGCCGCCGGGGCACATGCAGAAGCTGTACACCGAACGGCCGTTGCTGGCGTGGTGGACCAGCTTGTAGTCGGCCGCACCCAGCAGCGGATGGCCGGCCTGCGGGCCGAACCGCGCGCGGTCGATCACCGCCTGCGGGTGCTCGATGCGGAAGCCCACCGAGAACGGCTTGGCTTCCAGGTGCACGCCGCGGGCGTGCAGCATGGCGAAGGTGTCGCGCGCGCTGTGGCCCAGGGCCAGCACCACGTGGTCGGCGCGCAGCTCTTCGCCGCTGGCCAGCACCACGCCGCGCACGTGGTGGGTGCCGGCGGCATCGGTCTCGATCAGCAGGTCATCGACGCGTTGGCCGAAGCGGATCTCGCCGCCCAGCGCCTGGATGGTGGCGCGCATCTTCTCCACCATCGACACCAGCCGGAACGTGCCGATGTGCGGCTTGCTGACGTACAGGATTTCCTCCGGCGCGCCGGCCGCCACGAACTCGGTGAGCACCTTGCGGCCATAGTGCTGCCTGTCGCTGATCTGGCTGTACAGCTTGCCGTCCGAGAACGTGCCCGCGCCGCCCTCGCCGAACTGCACGTTGGACTCGGGGTCCAGCACCTTGCGGCGCCACAGGCCGAAGGTGTCCACGGTGCGCTCGCGCACCGCCTTGCCGCGCTCGAGGATGATCGGGCGGAACCCCATCTGCGCCAGCACCAGCCCGGCGAACAACCCGCACGGCCCCATCCCGATCACCAGCGGGCGCAGCGGCAGCCGCGCCGGCGCCCGGGCGACGAACTTGTAGGTGGTGTCGGGCGTGGGCAGCACCTTGCTGCCTGCCGCGCCCGGCTTGCCCTGCAGGCGCGCCAGCAGCTCCGCTTCGCGCGGGGTGTCCACGTCCAGCGAATAGATGAGCTCAATGGCGCCGCGCCGGCGCGCGTCGTAGCTGCGCTTGGCGACGGTATAGCCGGCCAACTCGTGCGGGGCGATGCCCAGCCGCGCCACGATGGCCGCGGCCAGCGCGGCGTCATCGTGGTCCAGCGGCAGCTTGAGGTCGGTGATGCGCAGCATGGGGAAACGATCCGGAATTACTTCAGCGTGCGCTCGAACAGCGCGTGGATGCGGCGGTATTCGTCGTACCAGCTGTCGGGATGGGTGAAGCCATGGCGCTCCAGCGGATACGGCGCCAGCTCCCACTTGTCCTTGCGCAGCTCGATGAGCTTCTGGGTCATCATCACCGAGTCCCTGAAGAACACGTTGTCGTCGATCATGCCGTGGGCGATCAGCAGGTGGTCGCGCAGGCCATCGGCGAATTCGATCGGGCTGGAGCGCTTGTAGGCGTCGGGATCGAGCTCGGGCGTGTTGAGGATGTTGCTGGTGTATTCGTGGTTGTACTGCGACCAGTCGGCCACCGGGCGCAGCGCGGCGCCCGCCTTGAACACGCCCGGCGCCTTGAACAGCGCCACGTAGGTCATGAAGCCGCCGTAGCTGCCGCCGTAGATGCCGACGCGGTCGCGGTCGCCCTGCTTGTTGGCGACCACCCAGTCCAGGCCGTCCAGGTAATCCTCCAGCTCGGGCTTGCCCATCCAGCGGTAGATCGCCGTGCGCCAATCGCGGCCGTAGCCCTCGCTGGCGCGGTAGTCCAGGTCGAGGACGATGTAGCCCTCGTCCACCAGCAGGTTGTGGAACAGTTGCTCGCGGAAGTACTCCGGCCAGCGCAGTTCGGCGTTCTGCAGGTAGCCGGCGCCGTGCACGAACATCACCACCGGATATTTCTTCCCCGGCTCCATGTTCGCCGGGCCGTAGAACTTGCCCCAGATGCTGCCGGCGCCGTGTTTGCTGGGCACCTGCACGCTTTGCGGCACGATCCAGGGGCGCGCCTTGAAGTCCGCGCTGCGGGTGTCGGTGAGGCGCCGCGCCGTGCCGCCGCCGGCCTCCACCACCGACAACTGCGGCGGCAGGTAGGCGGCGGAGTGCCGCACCAGCAGCTTCGAGCCGTCCGGCGACGGGGCGAAGTTCTCCACGCCGTCCAGCGCGGTCACTTCGCGCACCTCGCCGCCGCGCGCAGGCACCGTGCAGACCTCGTAATCCACCGGTGCCGCGCGGTTGCACAGGAACCAGAACGTCGCGCCGTCGTTCGAGGCGACGACCTGCGAGGTTTCCCAGTTGCCGCTGGTCAGCTGCCGGCGGCGGGCACCGTCCAGCACGTACAGGTGCGAGTAGCCGCTCTCCTCGGACAGGTACCAGAGCGTGCCGTCCGGCAGCCAGCCGAATTCGTTGAAGCTCCAGTTGATCCAGGCGTCATCGTGCAGGCGGTGGCGTGGCTGCAGCACCGCGCGGGCCGGGTCGACGGTGGCGATCCAGCGGTCCTTGTTGTCGATGGCGCGCACCATCACCGCCGCGGCCTTGCCGTCGGCGCGCCAGCGCAGCGTGGGCGCGTCGCCGTTGTCGCCGCTGGTGGCGACCTGCACCGCGCGGTTGCCCTGCAGCGGCGCCTTGCCGGCGGCCTTGCGCAGTGCCGCCAGCGGATCCACGTTGATGCCCGGCAGCGGGTCGAACGCCAGTTCGCTGAGCTTGCCGGTGGCAACCTCGGCCAGCCAGAGCTTCTGCGGCAGCGGATCGTTGCGGCCGACGCGGGTGCGTGCGTCCTCGAACTCCTCGTAACCCGATTCGGTGACGTACTTCGGCATCTTGCCGACCTGGCCGGCGTCCGCACCCTTCTCGCTGGTGGCGACCAGCAGCCAGCGACCGTCGGGCGACAGGGACGAGTCGACGATGTCCACGCCCTTGCCGAGGTAGATCGGTGCCGGCGCACGGGTGGGGTCCGCCTTGCGCCAGGCATCGCCCTGCGCGCGCGCGGCGTCGCGCAGGGCGCGGTCATTGCGCAGGGTGTCGATCAGCCGCAGCTGGCGGTCGCGCAGGTCGTCGGCCGCGGGCGGCTTGCCGGGCGCGTCGGCCGCCAGCAGCGTGGCGGCCTGGGCGATGGCACGCCCGTCCCAGCGCCACCAGCGGTCGCCGGTGCGCCAGACCAGCGCGCCGTCGCTGCCCCATTGCAGGCGCGTGGCGGCGTCGCTGCCGCGGGTAAGCTGGGCCAGCGCGCCGCTGCGCACATCGCGCACGAACACGTCGCCATTGCGCACGAAGGCACTGCGTTCTCCGCGGCCGTCGAGCAGGGCGCCGTCCGCATCCAGGCCGGCGCGCGCGGCATCGTCCACCTTCGCCGGCGCGGCGCCGTCCAGCCCCACCTGCCAGGTGTCGCGCACCGTCGCGCCCGGTCGCTTCAGGGTGTACAGCGCGGCCTTGCCGTCCCAGCGCCACCACGCCTGCTCCACCGGCGGACCGATCCAGTCGGGATCGGCCATCGCCTCAGCCAGGGTGACCCGCGGCGCGGCGTGCGCGGCGGACAGGGTGCAGAGCAGGGCGAAGGCGAGCGGGGCGAAGCGCATGGAGACGATCCGAGGCGAAACGAAGCGCGCAGGGTAACAGCCGGCCCGGCACCTGCCTGTGCCGGATGTCCCGCCGCCGGTTCCGCCGCCGCGCGCTTTCCCGCACAATCCGTGACTGTTTCCGCAAGTCGATTCCCCCGGATCGCGATGCTGGCCTACGTCTACAAAAGCCTGAAGAAGGCGGACACCTACCTCTACCTCGCCACCCGCGACGATTTCGGCTGTCTGCCGGAACCGCTGCGCACGCAGCTGGGCGGCCTGCAGTTCGTGCTGGAAGTGGCGCTGACGCCGGAACGCAAGCTGGCGCAGGAGAATCCCGAGGTGGTGCGCCACAACCTGGCAGCCCGCGGTTTCCACTTGCAGTTCCCGCCCACCGTGGCCGACCCGATGACCGAAGACTGGGGCACCGATGCCTGATCGCATGCCCGCGGCCGGCGCCGCGTTGCTGGCCTGTGCGCTGCTGCTGGCGGGGGTGGCGGTGGTCGAAGGTGGCGTGATCGCCGCCGGCGCGGCGTGGCTGGCGCAGGTCCCGGCCGCGCTCGGCATCGCGCTGCTGCACGGTGGCCGTCGGCCGCGGGTGCTGCTGGCGGATGCAGGCAGGCTGGCGCTGGCCTGGGGAGGCGGTTTCCTGCTGGCCGGCGCGCTGCTGGCCTGGCCGCTGTTGCGGCTGCTGGAAGCGCCGTCGCTGGGCACCACCCTGGCCCTGGCCGCCCTGGCCGGCGCCCTGCTGGTCGCCCTGTGGTGGCGCTGGCCCGACTGGCACACGCTGGAACGCACGGGTGGCAGCGCGCAGGCGCGCTTTGCCGCGCGCCAGGCCCAAAACCCCGCCGCCTGGCGCGGCCTGCTGCTGGCGGCGCTGCCGGTCTTCCTGCTGCTGGCGGGTGGCCTGCTGCTGGCGTGGCCGGGCCTGCTGGTTGGCGCCGCGCGCCTCGCGGCCGGGCTGGGCTACGCCGTGCTGCTGCCGTTGGCGCACCTGGCCCTGCAGGCTGCCGCCCCGCGCGCCGCGCTGCACGGCCTGCCGATCGTGGAAATGCCGGCACCGGACGATGCCGACGACCTGCCGCTGCCGTTGGCCGCGCCCGCGGGCGTCGCGGCGCCGGACGTCGAGCGCGACGCGATCGACGTGCCGGCCCTCACCCGGCAGCTCTACGCCGCGGCCCGCAATGGCCGGGTGGAACGCGCCCTGGCGCTGCTGTCCGCCGGCGCCGATCCGCATGCGCCGCCTGACGCGGACAGTCGTGATCGCCGCAGCCTGCCGGTGCTGGCCGCCGTGCTGCCGGACCTGCGCCTGCTGCGGGCGCTGATCGAGCGCGGCGTGGACCTCAACGCGCTGCAGGACGGGATGACGCCGTTGCTGGCGGCCACCCGCGACAGTTGGCACGGCCGGCCCGAGGCGGTCATGACGCTGCTGGCCAACGGCGCCGATCCGCGCATCGCCGATGCCGACGGCAACACGCCGCTGCACCACGCCGCACGCAGCTCCGATCCCGGCGTGGCCGCGCTGCTGCGCGATGCCGGTGCGGCCATCGACGCCCTCAACCACGCCGGCCTGTCGCCGCTGGGCAGCGCCTGCGCCTGCGGCAACTGGCGCTTGGCCCGCTTCCTGTTGGAACGCGGTGCGCGGCCGGAGCCCGCCGGCGGGCAACCGGCCCTGCTGGCCGCGGCTGGCGGCGATGAAGACGATCCCGCCGGCGTGCAGTTGTTGCTGCGGCACAAGGCAAAGGCCAATGCCCGCGACGCCCGCGGCCGCAGCGCGCTGCACGAAGCGGCTGCCGTCGGTCACGCCGCGATCGCGCAGGCGCTGCTGGAAGCCGGTGCGGATATCGAAGCGCGCGACAGCGACGGACGCACGCCGTTGCTGGAGGCCGCCCGCACCGCGGCGGCGAGCGCCCTGGACGTGCTGCTGGCAGCGGGTGCCGATGTCCGTGCCACCGACGCGAACGGTGCCAATGCCCTGCATCTGGCCTGCGCGGCGGAGACGCCCTCTCTGGCGCTGGTGCGACAGCTGCTGGCACTCGACGTTGACCCGCTGGCACCGGATACGCAGGGTCGAAGCGCGTTGGCCATCGCCGAAGCAGCCGGCCGCTGGTCGCTGGTCGCGCTGCTCGATCCCGCCCGGTCCTCTGCCGACCTGCCCGCTGACGGCGAGATACTGCCGGAACGCCCGCCGCCGCTGCTGCTGCGCGAGGCGCTGCTGGAGCGCGCCGAACCTGCCCGCCTGCGTGTCCTGGCCGGCCGCCTGGCGCGCGCCGAGCTGGACGCGCTGCTGGTGGATCCAGAGATCGCCGCGGCACCGTCACGGGTGGCCTGGCTGCTGCGCCATGGCGCCGACCCCGACTATCGCCAGCCCGGCACGCCCACGCCCGTGATGGCGGCTCTGGACCAGGGTGCGGCCGGTATCGCCACTGCACGCCTGTTGTTCGCGCACGGCGGCACGCCGGCCGGCGCCGGCGGGCTGGCCCGCTATCTGGCGGCCTGCGCCTCCGATCCCGCCACGGCCACCTCGGGCGAGGCCTTCGCACTGGAGCTGCTGGCCCGTGGCGCCGATCCCTTCGCGGCCTCGCCAGCCGGCGACCCGCCGCTGCTGCTGGCCGTGCGGCTGGGGTGGAACCAGTTGGTGCGCCAACTGCTGGCGCACGGCGTGGATCCGGATGGCAGCGATGCGCGTGGCACCAGCGCATTGCATGCGGCCGTCACACGGGGGCAGACCGACGCGCTGACCGCCCTGCTGGCTGCGGGCGCCGCCCCGGACCGCCGCGCCGCCGACGGCCAGACGCCGCTTGGCATCGCCCTGGCCAGCGGCCGACGCGATCTGGCCGACTGGCTGGACTGGCGCGGCTGGCCGCTGCCCGGACGCCCGCTGCGCGCCACCGACCTGCCGGCCGCGGCGATGACCGGCGACCAGGACGCGGTGCGTCGTCTGCTGGACCTCGGCTTTCCCGTGGATACGGTGGACAGCCAGGGCTGCAGCGCCCTACTGCGCGCCGCCGGTGGCGGCCACCTGGCGCTGGTGGATCAGCTGCTGGCCCGTGGTGCGGATCCCGGCCTGACCGCCAATACCGGTGCCACGCCGCTGTCGGCGGCCGTGAGCATGCGCCACCGGGAGGTCGTGGATCGCCTGCTGCAGGCCGGTTGCAGCCTCGAGCAGCGCCTGCCCGGCGACGTCACCGTGCTGATGCTGGCGGCCGCGCTGGGCCTGCCTGATCTGGTGGCCTGCCTGCTGCGCGCCGGCGCCGACCTGCGCGCAGTGGATGCCCAGGGCCTGACGCCGCTGCACTGCGCCGCGCTGTACGGCTTCACCGCGCGCGACCGCGCCCGCCTGCTGGCGCTGCTGGACGGCCTACTGCTGGCCGGTGCAGACCCGCACCAGCCGGCGAAGAGTGGCGCCACTCCGCTGCTGCTGCTGCTGGGTGCCCGCGCCGAGCCGGGCACGCCAAGCAGCGAGGACGTGCTGCTGGCCGCGCTGGAACGGTTGCTGGACGAAGACGTGCGTCTGGATGCGCGCGATGCGCGCGGCTTCGGGCCGCTGCACCTGGCGGCCCTGCACGGCCTGCGTCGCATCGTGCAAGCCCTGCTGCACGCCGGTGCCGACCCGGCCCAGGCGGATGCGGGCGGACGCACCCCGCGCGACATCGCGCTGACGCGCGGCTACGTGGACATCGCCGCCGATCTGGTGCCACCTACTGCGCCGCCGCCCGGCGGCGTGTCGATGGCGCGCTTTCTGCGCGACTAATCCGCGCACTCATTCCGCGGCGGGCCGCGCCGCCGCGGCTTCGCTGGCATCGGCCTCGAACAGCCCATCCAGCTCGCGCCGCGCATCGCGGGTGGCCTGCAGCAGCGCGTCCTCGTCGTCCTGCAGCAGCCGCTGTTGTTCCAGCAGGCTCTCGTCCCATTCGCGGAAGCGGCGCGCGCGGTCCTCGGCCTGCGCGCGCTCCATGCCCAGCGCCACCAGCACCTCGCGGCCGATCTCCAGGCTGCTGCAGAAGGTCTCGCGCAGGGCCTCGGCGCCGAGGTCCACCAATTGCCAGGCATGGCGACGGTCCCGCGCTCGCGCGAAGACGCGCGCCTGCGGGTAATGCTTGCGGACCAGCCGCACCATCCGCAGGCTGGCTTCGACGCCGTTGATGGCGACCACGAACACCTTGATCCGCGCGGCCCCCGCCGAGCGCAGCAGGGCCAGCCGGGTGGGATCGCCGTAGTAGATCTGGTCGGTGCCGATCTGCCGGGACAGGTTGACCTGCTCGATGTCGGGATCGATGGCGATGAAGGGGACGCCCTGCGCACGCAGCAGGCGGGCGACGATCTGGCCGAAGCGGCCGAAGCCGGCCACCAGCACTTGTGGATGGCGGTCCTCCGGAATGGTGTCGAACTCCCTGGGAACGTCGGACGGCTTGTCCGGCAGGAGTTTCGACGCCAGCATCAGCAGCAGCGGCGTCAGCGCCATCGACAGGCCGACGATCGCCGTCAGGCGGTCCCCGGTCGCCCCGTCCAACAGCTTGGCCCGCGCCGCCTCGCCGAACACCACGAACGCAAACTCGCCGCCCAGCGCCAGCACACCGGCCAGCAGCCAGGCACCGCGCGCATCCAGCCGCCCGGGGCGCAGCCCCAGGGCGAACAGCAGGGCGCCTTTCACCGCCAGCAGCACCGCGACGCCGCCGGCGATCAGCAGCGGCTCGGCGGTGATGCGCTGCACGTCGATGCCCATGCCCACGGCCATGAAGAACAGGCCCAGCAGCAGCCCTTCGAACGGCTTGATCTGCGCCTCCATTTCGTGGCGGTACTCGGACTCGGCCAGCAGCACGCCGGCGAGGAACGCGCCGAGACCGGCGCTGAGCCCCGCCAGTTGCATCAGCCAGGCGCTGCCCAGCACCACCAGCAGTGCTGCGCCGGTAAACACCTCCGGCAGGTCGGTACGGGCAATGGCGCGGAACAGGTGACGCAACAGGTAGCGGCCGCCGACCACCAGCGCGGCGATCAGCAGCACGGCACGCAGGACCTCGCTGCCTTCCAGGCCCGCGGTCTTGGCCTTGCCCAGCAACGGAATCGCCGCCAGCAGCGGGATGGCCGCCAGGTCCTGGAACAGCAGGATCGCGAACGCCAGCCGCCCGTGTTCGGTCGCCAGCTCCTTGCGCTCGGCCAGCAGCTGCAGGCCCACCGCAGTGGACGACAGCGCCAGCCCCAGCCCGACCACCAGCGCCGCCTTCCAGCCCAAACCGCCGAGCAGCGACAGCCCGCCCAGCGCCGCGCCGCACACCAGCACCTGCAGCCCGCCGACCAGGAAGATCGGCTTACGCATCACCTTCAGGCGCGGCAGCGACAGCTCCAGGCCGATCACGAACAGCAGCATCACCACGCCGATCTCGCTGGCCGCCAGCACCCTCTCGGGATCGCGCACCAGCGCCAGCCCGTGCGGCCCCAGCAGCACGCCGGTCGCCAGGTACGCAAGGACCGCGCCCAGCCCGAAGCGCTTGAACAGCGGCACCGCCAGCACCGCTGCCAGCAGGAAGACCAACGCAAGTTCCAGGCCGCCGCTATCCATGCCGTTCCTTTCCGCCCATCAATCCCGCCATCCTAGTCGGTCACCCCGTCGCGCAGGGACGCGCCGTGCCATCGCGCAGCGCGGCTCCCGTCATCCGGCGCGGTGCTCAGGGCGTCGCCGGCACGCTGGTCGCGCAGCGGCTGGCCTTGACCCTGGCATCCACCGCGTCGTAATCGGCCTGGCGTGCGCGGCGGTTGTCGTCGTTGGCATAGCGCAGCTTGAAGTCGGCCTCGTCCAGGCGGCGATACCACGCCGCGCACAGCTGTGCGTCCGGTACCGCTTCGCAGCGGTCCTGCTTCAGCTCGCAGGCCTGGCCCATCCCCAGCCCGGAGGTGCCGTCGATGCCAACCACCTGCAGCGGCGCGCAGCGCGGCGCGGGCGTGGCGGTCTCGCCGAAATAGGTGTCGCCCTGCCAGGTGGTGCACTGGTAGAGCGGCGGCGGCGCGGGCAAGCCGGCGGCCTCGGGTGCGGGCGCACGCTGCATCGCCGGGCCGCTGACCAGCACGAACTCGCCGTACTGCGGCGGGGGCGGCGGCGTATCGGCGTCGGCCTTGGGCTTGCGCGCCGGCACCGGCACCGTGCTGACCGCGCCGATGCGGCGGATTTCCTGCTTCATCCCGGCAGCGCAGGGCGTCCCGTTCTGCACCGTGACGTTGCCCTTGGCGTCGGTGCAGCGGTAGAAAACGGTTTCCTGCGCACGGGCCGGCCACGGCAGGCACAGGAGCAGCAGCACCAATACAGGCAAGCGCATCTCAGCGCCCCCCGCAGTCGTTGTCCAGGCGTGCGTTGAGCGCGCGCTCCTCCGTGCGCAGGGCGTCGCGCTCTTTTTCCTGCGCGTTGAAGAAGCGGGTGCGCAGCGCGCTGCGACGATCGCGCAGGCGCGCGCAGGCCTCGCGCGGCGGCAGCATGGTGCAATCGTCGCGGATCCATGTGCCGCCACCGGTGGCCACCGGCCAGTTCACATCGCGATGCGGCGGATGCATCCGCCGGTCGGGATGGCCGATGTTGTCGCCAACCACCGAATGCGGCCGCACCGCCGGATAGCCCAGCGTCCACAGCGGCACCCAGCGCGGATTGCCGCGGCCGTCGTCGCTGGTGTAGCGCGCGCCGTCGGGCGTCACGCACTCGTACAGCGGACGCGGCGGCGCCAGATAGACCACGTCGCGGGCCGGAGGGACGGCCCTGGCTGCCGCGGGCGGGACGGGCAAGGGCGGCGCCGGTCGCGCCGGTGCGTCCATGGGCCGCTGCATCTGCCGTGCCTGCTGGGCCTGCCCAGCCGCACAAGGCGCATCCTGCAGGCTGACCTTGCTGGTCGCGCTGGTGCAGCGGTACACGGTGACCGTGGCCGCCGGTTGGGCCGGCAGCGGCTGCACCTGTGCCGCGGCGACGGCGAGCAGTGGCAACAGGCTGGCGATGAGGGCGGCAGCGGTGTGCATGCCGCCATCTTGGCGCGCCGACGGGCGTGACGGAACCCCGCAACGCTGCCGGCTTCAGCGCAGCGTCACTCCGGCGGTCAGAACGGCGGTTAGAACGGCGCGTCCTCGCGGGCCGGTTTCTTCACCACGCGCTTCTTGCCCGGCTCCACCTTGGCCGCGGTCAGCAGCGGCTTGGCGGGCTCGAGGTCGGCCGACAGCGGACGCGCCGCCTTCTTCGCGGGCGCTTTCTTGGCGACGGCTTTCTTTGCCGCAGGCTTCCTGGCCGCGGTTTTCTTCACGGCGGTCTTGGTGGCCGGCTCCCCGGCCGGGGTCTTCTTCGCGGCGGCCTTCTTCACCACCGCCTTCTTCGCACCAAACCCCTTGCGCGCGGGCTTGCCGGTCTCGGCCAGCAGCTGCAGCGCCTCATCCAGCGTCAGCGAGGCGGGCTCGCGGTCCTTCGGAATCTTGCCGTTGAGCTTGCCGTCGCTGATGTAGGGCCCGAAGCGGCCGTTCAGCACCTGCACCTCGTGGCCCGGCCATTCCTTGATCACGCGGTTGCGCGCAATCTCTTCCTTTTCCTCGATCAGGAAGATCGCCCGCGCCAGGTCGATGGCATAGGGGTCGTCCTCTTTCTTCAGCGAAGCGTAGGTGGCGCCGCGCTTGGCGAACGGGCCAAAGCGGCCGATGCCCACGCTGACCTCCTCGCCGTTTGCATCCACGCCCAGCCGGCGCGGCATCTCGAACAGCTTCAGCGCCTCCTCCAGGCTGATGCTGTAGATGCTCTGCCCGGGCTTGAGCGAGGCGAAGCGCGGCTTCTCCTCGTCCTCGACGGTGCCGATCTGCACCAGCGGGCCGAACTTGCCGATGCGCGCGCTGACCGGGCGGCCGCTGGCCGGATCGGTGCCAAGCACGCGCACGCTGCCGGCGTCGGCTTTGTCCAGGGTGGCCTTCTTGTCGTCCACCAGCGCCTTGAACGGGGTCCAGAACTTCCGCATCAGCGGGATCCAGTCCTCTTCGCCGCGGCTCACCGCGTCCAGCTCGTCCTCGAGATTGGCGGTGAAGTCGTAGTCGACGTATTTGCCGAAGTGGCTGGACAGGAACTTGCTGACCGCACGGCCGACGTCGGTCGGTTTGAAGGCGCGGCCCTCCAGCACGGCGTACTGCTTGCCCAGCAGGGTCTGGATGATGGCGGCGTAGGTGGAGGGCCGGCCGATGCCGTATTCCTCCAGCGCCTTCACCAGCGCGGCTTCGGTGAAGCGCGGCGGCGGCTGGGTGAAGTGCTGGTCGGCGTGGATGCGGTCCAGCGGCACGTTCTCACCGGGCTTCATCAGCGGCAGCTTGCGGCCTTCGTCCTCGTCCTCCTTGGCCTTGCTGTCCTTGCCTTCCTCGTACACGGCAAGGAAGCCGGGCACGACCACGCTGGTGCCGCTGGCGCGGAAGGCATGCTGGCTGCCGGCGGCCAGTTCCACCGTCACCGTGTTCAGCGTGGCCGGGATCATCTGGCAGGCCACCGCACGCTTCCAGATCAGCTCGTAGAGCTTGCGCTCGTCGTCGGTCAGGAAGCGCGCCACCTGCGCCGGCGTGCGCAGCGCTGAGGTGGGCCGCACGGCTTCGTGGGCTTCCTGCGCGTTCTTCGATTTGGTCTGGTAGACGTTCGGCTGGTCGGGTAGGGCGTCGGTGCCGAAGTCGCGGGCGATCACGTCGCGGATCTCGGCCAACGCGTCCTGCGACAGGTTCACCGAGTCGGTACGCATGTAGCTGATCAGACCCACCGTGCCCTCGTCGCCGATCGCCACGCCTTCGTACAGTTTCTGCGCCACCTGCATGGTCTTGCGGGTGGTGAAGCCCAGCTTGCGCGCGGCTTCCTGCTGCAGGGTGGAGGTGGTGAACGGCGGCGCCGGGCGGCGCTTGCGCTCCTTGCTGACCACGTCGGTGACATGCAGCTTGCCGCCCGCAGCCTGCTGGATGCGCAGGCGGGCGGCCTCGGCGGTGGCCCCGTCGGTGATGGTGAACTGTTCGAATTTCTGTCCGTCCAGCTTCACCAGCTTGGCGGTGAACGGCTGCGCCGGGTGCGCGCATTCGGCCTCGACGGTCCAGTACTCACGGGCGATAAACGCCTCGATCTCCTCCTCGCGCTCCACGATCATGCGCAGCGCGGGCGACTGCACGCGGCCGGCGGACAGGCCTGCCTTGATCTTGCGCCACAACACCGGCGACAGGTTGAAGCCCACCAGGTAGTCCAGCGCGCGGCGCGCCTGCTGGGCATCGACCAGTTCGCTGGCGATGGCGCGCGGCTGCTGCATGGCTTCCTTGATCGCCCGCGGGGTGATCTCGGTGAACACCACGCGCTGCAGCGATTTGTCCTTGAGCAGCCCGCGCTCCTTCAGGATTTCCGCGATGTGCCAGCTGATCGCCTCGCCCTCGCGGTCCGGGTCGGTGGCCAGGTAGAGGTGGTCGGCGGCCTTGGCGGCGCGGGCGATCGCATCGACGTGTTTTTCGTTCTTTTCGATCGTCTCGTAGCGCATGGCGAAGCCGTTGTCCGGATCCACCGCGCCCTCTTTGGGCACCAGGTCGCGGACATGGCCATAGCTGGCCAGGACGGTGAAGTCCTTGCCGAGGTATTTGTTGATCGTCTTGGCCTTGGCGGGCGATTCGACGATGAGCAGGTTCTTGGCCATGGCGGCGGGTTCCGGTGGGGCGGTCGAGGGCGGCCGGCGGCCGCCGCAGAAACCGACGCCCGGAGCAAATGCCCCGGGCGCCTTTTTATAGTGGAATCACGGACGGGGCGGCGCTGTCAAGCGCGACCTGCGAAACGGCGGCGCGGCCACGCACAGGGCGCCGCTCAGTGCAGGGGCTCCGGCTCGTCCAGATACATCTGGGTTTCCATCCAGGCGTAGGCCGCCTCCGACCCGGGCTGGTTGAACAGCACCAGCAGCACCACCCATTTCAGGTCATCCAGGTCAATCGTGTCCTGGTCCAGCGCCATCGCGCGATCCAGAACCAGCTCGCGCTGGCAGGCATCCAGCACGCCGTGCTGCTCGAGGGACAGCAGGAACCCGCGGGCCTCCACGTCCAGCTTGTCCAGCTCCGGCCCAAGCAGGATCCGCACGGGGCCATGCGGCCTGGCCTGTCCCGGCGCCGGCTGCTGCTGCGCCAGGGCGTCCAGCCACTCGACGGCGTTCTGGATTTCCGCAGGGGAGAAGCCTGCGGCCGCCAGTTCGCCCATCAGCGCGCCGTCCCGCGAATGGAGCGTCACGTCGGACGGGGTCAGGTCGTCCTGCGCGAAATAGTGTTCGAAGAGGTACAGCAGGACGTCCAGGATGCTCTCTTTCATGTCCTTCCGATCCTCGGCCCGGGTGCCGTCGGCACCGTGGAAGCAATACGCCAGCGTCAGACTCCGACCCGGCTGTAGCGGCCATGTTCCGCCGCGACCCGTCCTTCCAGCTCCAGCGCCAGCAGGATGGACGACACCGTGGCCGCCGTCAATCCGGTGCGGGCCAGCAAGTCATCCATACCGGTAGGGTCATGGCCCAACGCCTGCCACAACCGGTAGGTGTCGGGATCGTCCGGTTGCGGCACGGCCTGCGGCGGCGCCCCTGCCGGGATGCTGTGTTCCAGCGCGCCGCGCAGCGCACGCGCCAAGTCGCTCACCAGCGGGGCCAGCGCATCCAGTACTTCGGCGGGCGTTTCCACCAGCTGTGCCCCGTCGCGGATCAGCCGGTGGCAGCCGCGTGCCATCGGGTTGTGGATCGAGCCGGGCAGCGCGAATACCTCGCGTCCAGCATCCCCGGCCTGGCGGGCGGTGATCAGCGCCCCGGAGCGGGTGGCAGCCTCCACCACCAGCACGCCCAGACTCAGCCCCACCAGGATCCGGTTGCGGCTGGGGAAATGAGTCCGCAGCGGCGCCGTGCCGGGCGGGTGCTCGCTGACCACGGCCCCGGCAGCGGCGATCCGCGCCATCAGGGGCCGATGCGACGCCGGGTAGGCCACGTCCGGCCCGGTGCCGAGCACCGCCACGGTCATGCCGCTGGCGTCCAGGGCGGCCTGGTGGGCGGCGGCATCGATGCCGGCGGCCATGCCGCTGGTCACGCACAGCCCGGCACGCGCCAGCGCGGAGGCGAACGTGGCGGCATTGGCCCGACCACCGGCGGTGGCCGCGCGGCTGCCCACCACCGCCACTGCCGGGCGCCACAGCAGGGCGGGATCGCCGGCCACGAACAGCACCGCCGGCGGTGAGGCGATGCGGCGGAGCAGGGGCGGATACGCTTCGTCCCGCCAGCCAAGCAGATGGTGCCGGCTGTCCTCCAGCCAGTGCAGGCTGCGGGCCAAGGCCGCGTCATCCGGTGCCCGGACGGCCAAGCAGGCGGCCCGGTCAAGGCCATGGCTGGCCCAGTCGCGCGGCCCGGCGGCGAGTGCGCTTGCGGCATCCCCATGGGTATCCAGCAGCCGCCGCAGGATGGAAGCGGGCACGCCGCCCAGCAGAAGCCGCAGCAGGGGTTCGTGGTCGGAGGCGCGGGGCATGGCGGCAGCATCGCCCCGAGACGACAACGGCGCCCTCGGGCGCCGTTGCGATCTTGCGTCAGGAAACCCTGAACCTCAGTACGGCGCGTCCGGATGCTTCAGCTCGTAGCCGACACGGACCGGCTTGATGCTGCTCATCACCAGCGCATAGCTGACGTTGTCGAAGGTGCGGAACACCATCGCATGGCCAGCGAACTCGTCGGGCAGGCGGGTCTTGTTCTCGAACAGGGTCAGGCTTTCGTCGCGGTCCAGGCCGTCCTTCACCTTGTCGGTGACGGAGTCCCCCCGGCGCCACAGCGAGAACACGGTGCCGTTGTCGATCCCGTCGCGGGCGCCGCCCGAGATGGCGATCACGTCATGGGTGCCGCCTGCATTCAGGCCATCCGCCACCGCCATCACCGTCAAACGACCGTACTTGGCCTGCTGCTTGGGCGGATGCGGGAAGAACTGCAGGTCGTAGGGCTGGGCCTCCACCGGCACCAGCCGGTCGCCCACGCGCACGTCGCGGCCTTCGGCATCCAGCAGCAGGGTGCTGGCCTGGATGCCGCCCACCTCGCCGCGGGTCAGGGTGCCGGTGGTCTGGGTGACCAGCTCGTAGCCCATGAACTCGGTGTTCTTGCTCGGGAAGACCGCGTTGCTCCACAGCGTGCCGTCGTCCGGGCCCGGGCGGCCGCGCGCGTCGAGGTCCTGGCTCTGGAACAGGTCGCAGCACAGGCCGGCACGCTCCACCATGCGATAGCGCTTCTCCGGGCGGACCACCAGGTAGCGCTGGCCGGCGGGGATCCCTTCCAGGCCCTTCACGTAGGCGACATGGCCGCGCACGCCGCGCAGGCGGTTGTCCTCCAGGCCGACCACGTAGGGCATGTTCGCGATATCCGCAACCATGCGGGTGTCGCGCAGGAAGGGCTCGATCTCTTCCAGCGGCACGGCGTTGACCGGGCTGGCGGTGCGTTCGCCGGCGGTCACCTTGGCGGTGACGCGGTCGAGATAGGCCAGGCTGATCACGTCGCCCGGGTAGATCAGGTGCGGGTTCTTGATCTGCGGGTTGGCCTGCCAGATCTCCGGCCACAGCCAAGGCTTCTTGAGGAAGCGGGCCGAAATGTCCCACAGGGTGTCGCCGCGCTTCACCACGTAGCTGTCGGGATGGTCGCCGCGCAGCTCGACGGCCGCCGCATAGGTGGCCACCGTCAGCAGCGCCGCCGCCAGCATCGTGCGCAATCCGCGCGGACGTGGCGCAACGGTGCGCGCCAGGTTTGAAACCCGTTCAAGCATGATCGCTATCTCCCCGCTCCGTATGGCGAAACCCCCTGAGCATGCGCAATATAGCCCACAACCGCTGCCCGCTGGCAAGCGGCGGTGCAGGTCCGGCGCGATACAATCGACGGCGTGGCAGTCCGCCCGGCTGCCGGTTTTCCGGAATTACCCCCATGGCCATGCTTCCGATCCTCGAATTCCCTGACCCGCGCCTGCGCACCAAGGCCGTCGAGGTCGATCCCGTCGAACTGGCCGCGCCGGCATTCCAGACCCTGCTGGACGACATGTTCGAGACCATGTACCACGCCCCGGGCATCGGCCTGGCGGCCAGCCAGGTGGACGTGCACAAGCGCTTCATGGTCATTGACGTGACCGACGACCGCAGCCGGCCACTGGTGTTCGTCAACCCGCGCATCACCGCCCGCAATGGCGAGCAGGTGTACCAGGAAGGCTGCCTGTCGGTGCCCGGCATCTACGCCGATGTGACCCGCAGCGATGTCATCACCGTGGAGGCGTTGGACCGCCACGGCCAGCCGTTCTCGCTGGAGGCCGACGGGGTGTTGGCGGTGTGCATCCAGCATGAGATGGACCATCTGGACGGCAAGCTGTTCGTCGACTACCTGAGCCCGCTCAAGCGC
The DNA here is from genome assembly GCF_046293095.1 of Thermomonas sp. Classification (GTDB taxonomy): domain Bacteria; phylum Pseudomonadota; class Gammaproteobacteria; order Xanthomonadales; family Xanthomonadaceae; genus Thermomonas. Next base: position 462,089 of record NZ_JBKBPN010000003.1, on the reverse strand, counting down.
GAAATGGTGCGCAAGAAGCTGTTGAAGGCCAAGCGCAACGCCGCCTGACCCCATGCGCATCGTTTTCGCCGGCACGCCGGAGTTCGCCGTGCCCTGCCTGCGTGCCGCTGCGTCGAAAGGCGAAGTGGTGGCCGTCTACACCCAGCCGGACCGGCCCGCGGGCCGCGGGCGCGAATTGACGCCCTCGCCGGTCAAGCTGGAAGCCGTGCAGCGCGGCATCCCGGTCTACCAGCCGGAAAACTTCCGTTCGGCCGAATCGAAAGCCGCCCTGCGCGCCCTGCAGCCCGACGTGATGGTGGTGGTCGCCTACGGCCTGATCCTGCCGCAGTCGGTGCTGGACATCCCCGAGCACGGCTGCTGGAACGTGCACGCCTCGCTGCTGCCCCGCTGGCGCGGCGCGGCGCCGATCCAGCGCGCGATCGAAGCCGGCGACACCCGCACCGGCGTGTGCCTCATGCAGATGGAAAAGGGCCTGGACACCGGCCCGGTGCTGCTGGCGCAGGCGCTCGACATCGGCCCGCGGGAAACCGGCGGCCAGTTGCATGACCGCCTGGCCGAGTTGGGCGCGAAAGTGTTGTCCGACGCGCTGGGCCTGCTGCGCGCCGGCCTCCGGTTGCCGCCGCACCCGCAGCCGGCCGAGGGCGTGACCTACGCACACAAGCTGGACAAGGCCGAGGCCAGGCTCGACTGGGCGCAGCCGGCCACCACGCTGGCCAACAAGGTGCGCGCGTTCCATCCGTGGCCGGTGGCGGAAGCGATGCTGGCTGGCGAGCGCGTGCGCATCCATGCCGCGCTTGCCCTCGACGAAGCCCATGCCGCCGCGCCCGGCACCGTGCTGCGCGCAGGGCGCGATGGCATCGACATTGCGTGCGGGCACGGCGTGCTGCGCCTTCAGAGCCTGCAACGCGAAGGCGGCAAGCCGATCAGCGCGCAGGACTACCGCAACGCCCGCCGCGACGTGTTCGCGTGAGCGATGGCGTCGCCACCCGCGTCGCCGCGGCACGCACGCTCGACGAGGTGTTGCACCGCGGGCGATCGCTGAAGGCCGCACTGGGCGCCAGTCTGCCGTCCCTCGCCGATCCGCGCGACCGCGCGCTGGTGGAAGCGATGGTGCTGGCCGCGCTGCGCCAGCGCGTCCGCTACAACGCCGCGCTGGACGGCTGGACGCCGCGTCCGTTGGGCCAGCGCGATGGCCTGCTGCGTGCGCTGCTGCTGGCCGGTCTTGCCCAGCTGGAACTCGGCCTGCCCGCCCACGCCGTGCTGGCGGCCACGGTGGACGCTGCGCGCGCATTGGGTCGCAGCCACCAGGCCGGGATGGTCAACGCGCTGTTGCGGCGGGCGCAGCGCGATGGCCTGCCGGTCGCAGACCCCGCGCAGGCCTGGCCGGACTGGCTGGCGCGGCAGGTCCGCACGGATTGGCCGGAGCAGGCCGACGCCATTTTCGCGGCCAGCGCCCGGCTCGCCCCGCTGTGGCTGCGCGTCAACCGCCGCTGGATCGGCCGCGACGACTACCGTGCGCTGCTGCGTGAGGCCGGTATCGAGGCGACCTGCGACCCCGCACTGGCGGACGCGCTGCGGCTGGACGCGGCGCTGCCCGTGCAGCAGCTTCCCGGCTTCGACGCCGGGTTGGTGTCGGTGCAGGACGGCGCGGCGCAGGCCGTGGCCGATGTCCTGGCGCCGCCCCCCGGCGCCCGCGTGCTGGATGCCTGCGCGGCGCCCGGCGGCAAGGCCGCGCACCTGGCCGAACGCGATGCGTCCCTGCGGATCACCGCGCTGGACGTGGACGCGCGCCGCGTGCGCCGGATGCATGAGACCTTCGCGCGCCTGCGACTGGAGGGGCTTGACGTGCGCGCCGCCGACGCGGCCCGACCTGACGGCTGGTGGGACGGCGTCCCGTTCGACGCCATCCTCATCGACGCCCCGTGCAGCGCCACCGGAATCGTGCGTCGCCAACCCGACGTGCTGCTGCACCGGCGCGACACCGATGTTCCCGCGCTGTGCACGATGCAGACGAACCTGCTGGACGCGCTGTGGCCGCTGCTGGCCCCGGGCGGGATGCTGGTCTATGCCACCTGCTCGATCCTGCGCGCGGAGAACGCCGCGCAGGTCGAGGCGTTCCTGGCCCGCACGCGCGATGCGGCGCTGGCGCCGCTGGACGACCGCTTCGGCCACGACACCGGCGCCGGCCACCAGCGCCTGCCGGGCGAAGGCGGCAGGGACGGCTTTTTCTGCGCGCGCCTGAGGAAGGCCTGACGCTTCGCGCCTATCATGCCGCGATGACCCTGACCCGACGCGACCTCTGGCTGTTCTGGCTGTTCGCCCTGTTGCTGCTGGCCACCGGCCTGGGCCTGCGTGACCCGTGGCCCGCCGACGAACCGCGCTTCGCCCTGGTAGCCAGGCAGATGGTGGAAAGCGGCGACTGGCTGTTCCCGCACCGTGGCACCGAGCTGTACTCGGACAAGCCGCCGCTGTTCATGTGGATGCAGGCCGGCTTGCTGTGGCTGACCGGCGAGATGCGCATCGCGTTCCTGCTGCCCTCGCTGCTGGCCGCGCTGGGCACGCTATGGTGCGTCGTCGATCTGGGCGGCCGCCTGTGGACGCGCCGCATCGGCGTGTACGCCGGCTGGGCGGTGCTGCTGACCCTGCAGTTCACCTGGCAGGCGAAGAAGGCGCAGATCGATCCGATGGTGGTGTTCTGGATCACCCTGTCCTGTTACGCGCTGCTGCGCCACGTGCTGCGCGGGCCGGACTGGCGGCTGTGGGTGCTGGGTTGGGCCGCGGCCGGGCTGGGCACCATCACCAAGGGCGTGGGCGTGCTGGCCCTGCTGATGCTGATCCCCGCCGGCATCGCTGCGTTGCGCGGCTGGCCCGGTGTGCGGGTGCATGCCCGCGATGTGCGTTTCTGGCTGGGGCCGCTGGCCTTCGTCGCCGCCTGCGGCGTGTGGCTGGTGCCGATGCTGGTCGCCGCCCTGGGCAAGGGCAGTGCCGACTACCGGGCCTACGTCGACGACATCCTGCTGCGCCAGACGGTGACCCGCTACGCCAACTCGTGGCACCACGGGCAGCCGTGGTGGTACTTCATCGAAGTGGCCCTGACCACCTGGCTGCCGACCGTGCTGGCGTTGCCATGGGCACTCCCGGCCTGGCGCCGGCGCCTGCAGCGGCGCGATCCGCGCTACCTGCTGCCACTGGTGTGGGTGCTGCTGGTATTCGTGTTCTTCAGCATCCCCTCCGGCAAGCGCGACATGTACATCCTGCCGGCGCTGCCCATGCTGGCGCTGGCGCTGGCGCCGCTGCTGCCGGGTCTGCTGCGCAAGCCCGCCGCACAGCGTCTGCTGCTGGGCTTCGTCGTGCTGTTCTCGCTGGCTGCACTGGCCGCCGGCCTGGCGATGCTGCTGGGTCAGCCCGGCTTCGAGCGCCGTTTCATGGACGGCCGCGATGACCATGTCGCCATGGGCCTTGCGTGGATGTTCACCGCCGTCGGCGGGTTCGGCCTGGGCGCCGGCCTGTGGTTCGGCCGCCGGCGCGCACATGCCGCGCTGGTGGCGATGCTGGCGGCCCTGTGGGTGCTGTACTCGCTGGTCGGCGCACCGCTGCTCAACGACGGCTCGTCCTCGCGCGGGCTGATGCGCAATGTCGGCGCGGCGATCGGTCCCGACGCCGAACTGGGGCTTGTGGGCTGGCGCGAACAGCAACTGTTGATGGCCGACCGTCCCGCTGCGGATTTCGGCTTCAAGCGCGACCCGGCCCTGCAGTTTGCCGACGGCGTGCGCTGGCAGCACGCCCGTCCGGCCAGCCGCTGGCTGCTGGTCGAGCAGGGCGAAGGCCTGCCCGCCTGCGTGGACCGCGCCCATGCCCGCGACATGGGCCTGGCCAATGGCCGTCGCTGGTGGCTGCTGGATGCGGAGGCTACGCGTGGCTGCCACTGACCTGGCTTCGCCCTGGCTCAGCATATTGGTGCCGGCTTACAACGTGGCCGCCCACATCGAGGCCTGCCTGCAGTCGGTGCTGCGACAGCTGGACGATGGTGACAGTGGGCTCGAAGTGCTTGTCCTGGACGATGCTTCCACCGACGACACCCGGGCGCGCATCGCCGCCATCGCGGCCTCATATCCCGGGCAGGTGCGCCTGATCCCGCAGGCCGCCAATGCCGGCATTTCGGCCGCACGCAACCGCCTGCTGGCCGAGGCGCGGGGGCACTACCTGTGGTTCCTCGACGCCGACGACCTGGTGCTGCCGGGGGCCGTGGCGGACCTGCACGATCTCCTCAAGCGCCACGTACCGGACCTGGTGCTGTGCGATTTCCGCTACCTGCGCGGCAAGCGCTGGTCGCGCCCACGCTGTACCTGCCACGCGCTGGCGGATGTCGTATCCGATGACCGTGCGCGGCTGGTGGCGGCAACGCTGGCCGCCGGGGAACTGCATGTCTGGTCGAAGATCGCCAAGCGTGCACTTTGGCAGCAGGTGGAGTTCCCGGTCGGGCGGCACTTCGAGGACATCGTCGGCACCTGCCAGCTGCTGTTGCTGGCCCGCCGCTGGGTCCATGTCCACCGCCCGTGGATCGCCTATCGGCAGCATCCCGGCAGCATCATGGCAACGCTCACCCACGCGCGCCTCGACGAATGGATGGCGGCGTTGGAGGGCATGCAGCCGCTGCTCGTCGATCCCGAACTTAACCTCGATCCGGGTGCGATGCGTGCGGTTGCGGACTTCCGACTGCGCAACCTGGCCTCGGCACTCCGGCGCGCCGGGCGCCTGCCGGAAGCGGAACGTGCCCCCGCACACGACACATTGGCGAAGGCACGAGGGCGCCTGTTCCCGCAGGGTACCCGAACGGTGCTGCGCGGCTGGGCACGCCGCGGCTGGTGGTTGCGCGCGCTGCGCACCGCGCGTGCGTTGCGCGCGATCGACGAACTCGGAGGGGCGCAATGACGCCTCCCGTGCGCGTCCTCCACTTCGTCACCGGCGGCTTTTCCGGTGGCGCGACCCAGGTGGCGATCCAGCTGGTCGAGGCGGCCCGGGCCGGCACGGCGATCGAACCACTGCTGGTGCTGCGCCGCAAACGGCGCACGCCGCCGGCGCGTCTGGCCCAGCTGCGTGCGCGCGGAGTCCCGATGGCGCTGGTGCCGGGCTGGTCGCATCTGGCCACCATCGCCGCGCTGGTGCGGATCTGCCGCCAGTTCAAGCCCGATGTGCTGGTCGCGCACGGGTTTTCCGAACACCTCTGGGGCCGCTATGCCGGCCTGCTGGCCGGGGTGCCGCATCTGGTGCATGTCGAGCACAACACCCGCGAGCGCTACACCCGCTGGCGTCTGCTGCAAACGCGCTGGCTGGCGCAACGCACCGACCGCATCATCGGCTGCTCGGACGGCGTGCGCGATGCCCTGCTGGCGCTGGGCATGCCGCCGGAGCGCACCCTGGCCATTCCCAACGGCATCCACCTTGCGCCTTTTGCCGATGCCGACGCGCATCCGTTCACCGCGCGCACGCCGGGGATCCTCATGGTGGCGCGCATGTCCAAGCAGAAAGACCACGCCACCCTGCTGCGCGCCGTGGCCCTGCTCAAAGAGCGTGGCTGGCAGGTACCGGTGCAGCTGGCCGGTGGCGGCAAGGCGCTGCATCGCAAGCCGCTTGAAACGCTGGCGCAGTCACTGGGTATCGCGGCGCAGGTGCAGTTCCTGGGCGTGGTGCACGATGTGCCGCAGCGGCTGATGCAGCATCAGTTCTGCGTGCTCAGCACCCATTACGAAGGCATGCCGCTGGCCTTGCTGGAAGGCATGGCCGCCGGCTGCGCGGTGATCGGCAGCGCCGTGCCCGGCGTGCGCGAGGTGCTGCAGCACGGCCACGACGGCCTGCTGGTGCCGGAAGGCGATGCCACGGCCTTGGCCGATGCGCTCGAACATCTGCTGCGCCACCCCGAGCAAGCCGCCCGCCTGGCCGCCCACGCCCGCGCCGCGGCGCAGACCCGCTTCGACCGCACGCTGATGCACCAGCGCTACGAAGCGTTGTTTCTGGAACTGGCGCGCAGCTGAAGCGGCCCGGCCGGGACGGTCTGGCGATCCGTGGATCTTCAGTGCGTGGTAGCGGTGTCGTCCTGGCGCGCCTCACGCTGGGTAGCCCAGGTTTCGAATGCATCCAATGGCATCGGGCGCCCAAGCAGGTAGCCCTGCAACTGTTGGCAACCGAGCGCAACCAACTTGCTGGCCTGTTCTTCGGTTTCCACCCCTTCTGCCAGCACGGTCATGCCGAAGTTGCGACCGAGCGCGATGATGGTGGCCACCAGCGCCTCACTCTTGGTGTCCTGCGGCCCCAGTTGCGCCACAAAGCGCTGGTCGATCTTGAGCACGTCAAACGGCAACGTCTGCAGATACGACAGCGACGAATAGCCAGTGCCAAAATCGTCCAGTGCCAGCGTCAGTCCTGCTTCTTTGAGCTGCATGAACGCCGCCTTGGCAGCGGCAGGGTTGTGCAGGAACAGAGATTCCGTGACTTCCAGCTCCAGTTGTCGGGCAAGCGTCTGAAGCGGCGTCACATCCTGCAGTAAAAGCTCAACAAAGTCAGGCTTTGCAAACTCGCGCGCACTGATATTGACCGCCAGGCGCAGCCCCGCGAGCGCCGGACGTGCCTGCCAACGCTGCAGGATGGCAATAGCCTGCTGGCGAACCCAGCGGCCGATCGGGACGATCAGACCGCTTTCTTCTGCCATTGGGATGAACTCGGCCGGCGAAACCAGCGTGCCGTCGCGGCGCTGCCAGCGCAGCAACATCTCGGCGCCCACCAGCCGCCGGTCGGCATCCAATTGCGGCTGGGCGTACAGACGCAGCTCGTCATTGTCGATGGCCTGGGCCAGAGCCTGACGTAGCGCAAACCCCTTGGCCAATGCCTGTTCGATGGCAGGGTCAAAAAAGTGCACCACGTCGCGGCCGGCGTTTTTGGCCTGCTGCATCGCCAGGTCGGCGGCTTTCAGCCAGTCGGTGGCGTCACGATCCTGACCACCTACACCCACAACCGCGATGCCGATGCTGGCGGTGAGTTGCACCGTGCCACCCTGCGACAACGTGATCGGTTCACGCAGCACGCTGCGCAAGCGCTCGGCCACGGCCTGCGCGGCAAAGGCAGCCAGGTGTGAACTGGCATGGCGGGCGGACAGCAGGACGACAAACTCATCGCTGGTCACACGCGCCACCAGGTCATCCGGCTGCACATCATCGCGCAGGCGCTGGGCACAGCGACGCAGCACCTCATCCCCGGACCGTGGACCATACACATCGTTGACCAGGTGGAAATGGTCGAGATCGATCAGCAACAGGGCGCCGTAGGTCTGTTGTTCATCGCTTTCGACCCGCATCGCCTGCAGCCGTTGCAACAGCATCTGACGGTTGGGCAGATCGGTCAGGGGATCCTGGAAGCTGAGTCGCTCGATCTGTGCCTCGGCGGCCTTGCGCCAGGAAAGATCACTGAACACCCCGATGTAATGCCGCACCTGGCCATCCGGCCCATGCACGGCGCTGATCGTCAGCCACTCCGGGTACACCTCGCCATTTTTCCGGCGGTTCCAGATCTCGCCCTGCCAGACCCCCTTGGTGGCAAGGGCATCCCACATCGATTGATAAAACGCATCGTCCTGACGCCCGGACTGCAACAGCTTCGGTGTTTTGCCAATGACCTCGTCGGGGTGGTAACCGGTGATCCGGGTAAACGCCGGATTGACGCGCAGAATGCGACGCTCGGCATCGACGATCATCACCCCCAGTTCACTGTCGAACAGGCGTGCCTGGATCGCCTGTTCCTGCAGCAACTGACGCAAGCGCCGCTTTTGCCGCCACAGCACGATGGCCACCAGGCTCACCAGCAGCAGGCCGGCACCGGCGGCGGCAAGGGGCCAAGCCGCCGCTTCGAGGCGCTCGCGCAAGGTCAGTGGCGGCACGGCAAAAGGCCGCACCCGAAAGGTGCGCAGCACCCGCGCGATGGCCGCACTCGACTGCGGTGGCACAAAGCCGATCACCGCATCATCCGGCAACGTGGCACGCAGCGACTCGGAAAGCGTGATGGCCAGCAATGCGGTCGCCAGGTCGCGCTGCACGGTCCCGGATGTGGCGGGCAGTGTCAACACCACCCAGTCGGGGTAGAGCGGGGTGCTGGCCGCAAACGGGTAACCAGGCAGGCGCTGCGGTTCCAGTGGCCGCAGCGCACGGGGGTCGCCCGCGCCGTGCGCCAGCCGCGTCTCCCATACTCCGGCGCGCACGAAGGCGGCATCGGCCTTGCCGCTCAGTACGGCGTCGATCACACCGTCATGACTGGGGCCAGCGGCGAGCCACTGGATCGCGTCCAGGTCGATGCCCCGACGATACAGCTCGTAACTTTGCAGCCAGCGCCCGCCCAGGGATTCCTCGCTGACATAGGCAACACGCCGGCCTTTCAGGTCGGCCCACTGGTGCACCGGGCCATCTGCCCGCACCCACGCCACCCCTGCCAGCGCCGCCAACGGTTGGCCGCCGACCTGACGTATGACGCTGGCCACCGGTGTCGCACCGACCAGATGTTGCAGCGCCAGGGCATGACCCGGGTTGGTGATCACCGCATCCAGACGCTGGGCCGTGAGCGCTTGGTCCAGCGCGGGATAGGGCAAGATCTGCCATTGCACACGGTAGTGCGGCAATGCCTCGGCAAGCGCCTGTTCAACCGCGCCCCAGCGCGCCTGCTCCACCGGTGCCGACTGGATGGCCAGCACGCCGATCGTCAACACCGGGCGCTCACCAGGCTCCGGGTGTGCCCAAGCCGCAGCAGGCAGCAGCCAGACCAGCCATGCGGCGACCAGCCAACGCCATATCCATGTGCAGGTACGCCACAGCGCTTTCATAGCGGCGCCTCCCGCGGCAGAAAGCGCGCATCGAGGGCAAGCGGCCTCGACGGTTCAGCGCCTGCAAGCAAGCCCTGCGCACGCATCCATGCCGCAAGGCCGGTGGCCACATCGCGTAAACGCGGCGGATCCCCCACCAGCCAGCTGCGGTTGTCATACCAGTCGGTGAGCTTGAGCCCCTTGAAGCTGGCCGCCACCTGCTCGCGCGGCAGACGCAGCCAGGGTGACAGCCGGTAGGCTGCGTCCAGCGGCAGTTCCCACCAATGGCGCTGCCCCGCAAACAGCGCGTCAACCAAATGGCGAAGGGCTTGCGAGTGACGATCCAGCGCATCCGCCCGTACCACCAGCACGTCCAGGATCGGCGTCGTGGCAGGAAGCTGGCTGCTGTCGAACCAGCGGTGTGCACCCAAGGCCAGCAGATGGCTGGCCATCGGCTCGTAGGTCACGCAGGCATCAATCTCCCCGTTGTGCCAGGCCGTTTCCTGGGCAGCCACGGTCATTGGCACCACCGTGATCGCGTCGCGGGCAAGCCCCGCCTGTTGCAGCCAGGCGCTTAGCATCAGCGCCCCGACCGTACCTGTTTCAACCGCCGCGCGCAGGCCCTGCGGCGAGCGATCAAGCGGCCAGTGTTGCCGGCCCAGCACCACGTCGGCGCCCAGGGATTGGTCGAAGATGGCCATCACGGCAAGCGGCAGGCGCGCATTCAGGCGCAGCGCTTCGTCGAGGGTAAGCGCGGCTGCCTGCGCCGTGCCGGCAAGGAGCGCTTCGGCAGAGGCCGTGGCCGAATCGGTGGGCAAGGCCTGCAGCCAGGCTTGCGGCCACTCCCCAAGTTGGCGGGCAAGTTCCAGCGGCGCATAGCCCGGCCAGGGATGAAACGCAACGGTGACGGGCACTGCAGCCCGCCGACACCCGGCCAGCCCAAGCGGGGCCAGCAGCCCGGCAGCCGCCATCCCCAAACAGAAGCGTCGACGTGTCAGCGTGACCATGGCCGAAGCGAAAATGGCCCCCTTTGTCTTTGGTTTGATCGGAAGAGTAATGCAGCGACGGTTACGGCCGATCCTGCCGCCACTTTACCCACGCTTCATGCCGCTGCTCCCACGCCCAGGCGTGGGCGAGGAGGGTGTCGAGATCGGCATGCCGCGGCTGCCAGCCGAGCACCTGGCGTGCAGCGCGGGCATCGGCCACCAGCACCGGCGGGTCGCCGGGGCGGCGCGGGCCGGTCTGCACCGGGATCGGGTGCCCGCTGACCCGGCGCGCGGCCGCGATCACCTCGCGCACCGAATAGCCGTTGCCATTGCCCAGGTTGTAGCGGGCGCTGCCACCGCCGGCCAGCAGCTGCTGCAGGGCCAGCAGGTGCGCCTGGCACAGGTCGCTGACGTGGATGTAGTCGCGGATGCAGGTGCCGTCCGGGGTGGGGTAGTCCTCGCCGTACACGGTGATGTGCGGACGGCGGCCAGAGGCCACCTGCAGGATCAACGGGATCAGATGGGTTTCCGGCTCGTGGCATTCGCCCAGCTCGCCTTCGGGGTCGGCACCGGCCGCGTTGAAATAGCGCAGGCACACCGATTTCAGCCCGTAGGCGCGGTCATAGTCGTCCAGCATCTGCTCGACGAACCATTTGCTGCGGCCGTATGGGTTGATCGGTGCCTTGGGATGGGCCTCATCGATCGGGGTGTACTGCGGATCGCCGAAGATCGCTGCGGTCGAGGAAAAGATGAACCGGTCTATCCCCTGCGCGCGCATGGCGTCCAGCAGCACCTGGGTGGCGGTGACGTTGTTGCGGTAGTACTTGCCGGGGTCGGCCACTGACTCGCCGACCTGGATGAAGCTGGCGAAATGCATCACCGCCGCCGGCCGCACCTGCGCCAGCTGCGCGGACACAAAGCCGGCATCGCCGATATCGCCCACATGCAGCGGCGCCGCCAGCACCGCCTCGCGCCGGCCGGAGGACAGATCATCGACCACCGCCACGGCATAGCCGGCCTGGCGCAACTGTTTGACCATGTGCGAGCCGATGTAGCCGGCGCCACCGACGACCAGGATGGGTGCCTGCATGGGAGTTCCTTCTTTCCCCCGAAACGCCCGGCATTGTCACCGATGCCGGCCACATCCGGCGGCTGCCGTATCCTTGGCGGATGACTTCGCTCCGTGATGATCTGCGCCTCCTGTGGGCGCCGCTGCTGGCCTGGGCCGTGGTGGCGCTGCTGTCGATCTTCCTGCACGGCCCGCTGCCGCTGTATTCCACCCGCACCCTGGCGGTGGCCTGGGAAATGTGGGATCGCGGCAGCTGGCTGGTGCCCCTGTTCAACGGCGCGCCCTATTCGCACAAAACCCCGCTGCTGCCCTGGCTGCTGCATGCCGGCTGGGTACTGGGCGGGGTGAATGACATCTGGCCGCGCCTGCTGATGGTGCTGCTGGGGACGCTGGTGATTGCCCAGAGCGGGCTGCTGGCGCGCCGGCTGTTTCCGCAGCAGCCGCCACTGGCCACGCTCACCGCCTGGGCCATGGCCGGCCTCTGGTATTTCTTCCTGTTCTCACTGCAACTGATGTACGAGCTGCTGCTGGCAGCAACCGTGCTGGGCGGGCTGCTGGCCCTGTGCCGCCGCGAGCAGCAGGACTGGCGCCCGAACTGGGCCGGCTTTGCGCTGGCGGTGGGGCTGGGGCTTCTGGCGAAAGGGCCGGTGGTGCTGCTGCACCTGGGCGTGCCGCTGCTGACCGCGCGCCTGTGGCACCCGGCCGCCCGCGCCGCCGGGAGCCGCTTCGCCCGCCATGCCGCGCTGGCCGTGCTGGCCGGGATCGGCCTGTTTGCGCTGTGGCTGGTGCCGGCCCTTGTGCTGGGCGACCCGGAATACCGCCAGGCACTGCTGGTGACCCAGACCGCGGGCCGCATCAAGGACAGCTTCGATCACGCCGAACCCGCCTGGTGGTACCTCCCGATCCTGCTGGTGCTGCTGGCGCCCTGGTGGTGGTCGGGCTGGTGGTGGCGGCAGCTGCCCGGGCTCTGGCGCGACCCGGCCCTGCGCCTGCCATGGGCCTGGCTGCTGGGGGTGCTGCTGGCATTCAGCCTGATCAGCGGCAAGCAGGCCTACTACCTGCTGCCGGATTTCCCCGCCATCGCCCTGCTGCTGGCCGCCGCCGCCTGGCGACGGCCGCGGCTGGATGCGGTGCCGGCGCTGGTGGTGCTGGTGTTGGGCGCTGCGCTGATCGCCGCACGGCAGCTGCCGTGGCCACTGCCGGCCGCCGTGCTTGCGACCGCGCCGCTGGCCGGCGGTGTGCTGGTGCTGATCGCGCTGGCGCTGTGGCGCTGGCGCACCCTGCCTGCGCAGGCCCTGGGCCTGCTGCTGGCGGTGGCCACCGTGCATGCCGCGGCAACCCCGCTGATCCGCCAGCAGTTCGACCTGACCCCCACCGCGAAACGGCTGGCCCAGGCGGCGCAGGCAGGCAAGCCGCTGGCCTTCCTGGGCCCGTATCAATTGCAGTTCCACTTTGCCGGGCGCCTGCAGCAGCCGGTGGCGGCGCTGGACGAAGCCGATGCCCGAGTCTGGGCGCGCACGCACCCGGACGGGCTGTTGGTCGTCGAAGCGCGCACCTCCGCCCGTGCCGGTGCCCCCCAGCCGTTGTTCCAGCAGCCTTGGCGGATGCGCTGGCTGCAGGTCTGGCCGGCGGCCACCTGGCTGGCTTTGCCCGAGCAGCAGCGGCCGCTTTCGCCCGTGGCGCATCACTTGCCCGAGCAGCCGCGCTGAGGAATCTCCGGACAATTCGGCGATTCCTGCCGGCCATGGATGGCGGCCCCGCATCGATTGCGCAAGCAATGAGGCGCGTACGTCGAGCCGGGCATGTGCCGGGCCCGGCGTGGGCTGACAATGCCGGGATGGCCTTGTTCAGACCTTCCCTCAGGGCATGCGCGCCGTCCCGCCGTCGGCTCAGTAGAGGTCGAGGTACGGATTTTCCTCACCGCTGTCCGGCGGCCGCAGCGTGTAGCGCTTATAGGTCCACTGGTACTGCGTGAAATCGCGTCGGGCCACTGCCTCCACGCCGGCATTGAGCGCATGCACGGCCCGTTGCGGGTCCGCATCGGCAATCCCGTCCGGCGCGGGTGCGATGTGCAGCGCAAAGCGCGGCGGTCCAGCCCCCGGCAGACGCTGGCACCAGGCCAGCAGGACCCGCGCGCCGCTGCGGTGCGCCAGCCGGCCCAGCAGGGTCATGGTCAGCGCCTGCTTGCCGAAGAACGGCGCGAATTCGCCCTCTCCCGCCTTGGGCTGCTGGTCCGGCAGGATGCCGACCACACCGCCCTTCTGCAGTCGCTTCAGCAGCGTGCGCACGCCGGCGGCTTCGGCCCGCACCTGTTCGACGTCACCGCCGGCATTGGCGCGGACGCGGCGCAGGAACGCCTCGCCCACCGCCGACTCCGGCGGCCGGTACAGGATTGCCAGCGGGGTCTTGTGGGCCAACCACTGGTTCAGCAGCTCCCAGTTGCCCATGTGCGGGGCGGCGACGATCAGGCCGCTGCCGCTTTGCAGGGCGGCGTCGAACAGTTCCTCGCCATGCACCTGGGCGATGTCCGCCAGGTTGCGGTGGGCCGGGCGCGTCCACAGCCGCAGGGTCTCGAAGGTCTGGCGGGCAGTGGTACGGAGGATTTCGCGCACCAGCGATTCCCGCGCGTTGGCGTCCAGATCGGCACGGATCAGCTCCAGATTGCGGCGCGTGACCCGGGCTTCGCGTGCATCCAGCGCAACCCACAACCACGCCATCCCGTCGGCCAGCGCGCGCAGCAGCGGCCAGGGCAGGCGGGCCACGCCCCAGGCGAGGGCGTACAGCAAGGCGGCGGCAAGGTCGGTCATGGCGCCATTGTAGGAGCGCCGCGCAGCGGCGCGACTCCGCAGCCCCCGCATCGCCCGATCGGCCCCCTACAATGGCGGCATGCTTGCCCTGATCCAGCGCGTGGCGTCCGCCTCGGTGACCGTCGATGATGCGGTCGTGGGCGCGATCGGTCCCGGCCTGCTGGCCCTGGTTGGCGTGGAGCCCGGCGACGACGAGCCGCAGATCCGCCGGCTGGCGCAGCGCCTGCTCGGTTATCGCGTTTTCGCCGACGATGCCGGCAAGATGAACCGATCATTGTCGGACATCGGCGGCGGCCTGCTGCTAGTCAGCCAGTTCACGCTGGCCGCTGACACCCGCAGCGGCATGCGGCCCAGCTTCAGCAGCGCCGCCCCGCCCGCCGAGGCTGAACGCAGGTTCGACCGCCTGGTGGCGATCTGCCGCGACCTGCACCCGCCGGGGGTGGAAACCGGCCGGTTCGGTGCCCATATGATGGTCAGCCTGGTCAACGACGGCCCGGTCACGTTCCTGCTCCGGCCCTGACCGCCCGCGGCCCCGGCCAGCGGGTATGACAGCTGGACGGTATAATGCTTGGTTCCCTTTCTGCGACGTCCGCAGATCCCCACGACACACGGTAGCACCCCATGGCCAACGAACGGCAGATCGCCCCGCAGTCCGACATCAAGCTCCTGATCTCCAAGGGCCTGGAGCAGGGCTACCTGACCTATGCCGAGGTCAACGACCACCTGCCCGACGACATGGTCGATCCGGAGCAGCTGGAAGACATCATCGGCATGATCAACGGCATGGGCATCGAGGTGCACGAAGTGGCCCCCGATGTGGAGACCCTGCTGCTGGCCGGCCAGCAGGCCGGTGGCCGCGAGGTGGACGAAACCGCCGCCGAGGAAGCTGCCGCCGCGCTGACCTCGGCAGATGCCGAGGGCGGCCGCACCACCGACCCGGTGCGCATGTACATGCGCGAGATGGGGACGGTGGACCTGCTGACCCGCGAGGGCGAGATCGCCATCGCCAAGCGCATCGAGGAAGGCCTGGCGCAGATGAACGCCGCGCTGGCCACGTTCCCGTGGTCCACCCGGCTGTTGCTGGAGGACTGGGAGCTGCACAAGGCCGGTAAAAAGCGCCTGGCCGAGATCGTGGTGGGCTTCAACGATGAGGAGCCGGATCCGGCCGAAGAGCCGCTGGCGGTGGACGCCGATGCCGAGGTGGACGCGGGCATCGACGAGGACGAGGACGAGGATGCCGGTGGCGATGCCGACGAGCCGGCGCCGACCGGGCCCGATCCGGCCGAAGTGGCCGCCCGCATGGAGGCCTTGGCCGCGGCCTATGCCCGCTTCGAGAAGGCGTACGCCAAGGGCGGTGCCGCGGCCAAGGCCACGCTGAAGGCGCGCGAGGAGATGGCCGCGATCTTCGTCACCTTCAAACTGCCGCTGCCGCTGACCGATACCCTGGTGAAGAAGCTGCGCGATGCGGTCAACCAGGTCAAGGAACACGAGCGTCGCATCCTGGATCTGTGCACCCGCGTCGCCAAGATGCCGCGCAAGGACTTCATCAAGGCGTGGGAAGGCAACCAGACCAATCTGGACTGGGTGGACGAGCTGCTCAAGCGCAAGCAGAAGTGGGGCAGCGCCCTGCGCGAGGTGCGCGAGCAGATCATCGCCGAGCAGGAGGCCACCATCGCGCTGGAGAAGGCCATGCACGTCAGCCTGGCCGACCTCAAGGACATCAACCGCGCGATGGCCTACGGCGAAGCCAAGGCCCGCAAGGCCAAGAAGGAGATGGTCGAGGCCAACCTGCGCCTGGTGATCTCCATCGCCAAGAAGTACACCAACCGCGGCCTGCAGTTCCTCGACCTGATCCAGGAAGGCAACATCGGCCTGATGAAGGCGGTGGACAAGTTCGAGCACCGCCGCGGCTTCAAGTTCTCGACCTACGCCACCTGGTGGATCCGCCAGGCGATCACCCGTTCGATCGCCGATCAGGCGCGCACCATCCGCATCCCGGTGCACATGATCGAGACGATCAACAAGCTCAACCGCATTTCCCGCCAGATGCTCCAGCAGTACGGCCGCGAG
The DNA here is from genome assembly GCF_046293095.1 of Thermomonas sp. GTDB lineage: Bacteria > Pseudomonadota > Gammaproteobacteria > Xanthomonadales > Xanthomonadaceae > Thermomonas. The sequence continues at coordinate 446,318 of NZ_JBKBPN010000003.1, read as the reverse complement.
CCGACGCCGGAAGAACTGGCCAAGGAAATGGACATGCCCGAGGATAAGATCCGCAAGGTCATGAAGATCGCCAAGGAGCCGATCTCGATGGAGACGCCGATCGGCGACGACGAGGATTCGCACCTTGGCGACTTCATCGAGGACACCAACGTGATGTCCCCGATCGATGCCACCACCGACATCAATCTGGTGGAGACCGTGCGCAATGTCCTGGCCGGGCTGACCCCGCGCGAGGCCAAGGTGCTGCGCATGCGCTTCGGCATCGACATGAACACCGACCACACCCTGGAAGAAGTCGGCAAGCAGTTCGATGTCACCCGCGAGCGCATTCGCCAGATCGAGGCCAAGGCGTTGCGCAAGCTGCGCCATCCGTCGCGTTCGGAGACGCTGCGCAGCTTCCTCGACATCGACTGAAGAGGGCGGCACCGCAGCCCCGCAAAACCCGCCGCACCCCGGCGGGTTTTGCATTGGGGGCAAGGTAACCTCGATACCCGGGCGCCGCCCGGAGTCAATGCAGGAAGCGGCCGGCATTGGCGTCGCCCCGGCCGATGCGGTGCGGAACTGAATGTGGCGTTCCGCTTGTGCCTTGCGCTGCGTGCTACCCTCCGCGCCGATGATTCGACGCACCTTGCCCTGCCTCGCCGCCCTTGCGCTTTCCGCCTGTGCGGGCGCACCCCAGAAGGCCTCATCGGCATCATTTTCTGTCCCTGCGCCTGCGCCTGCCCCCGCTACCGCGCAGGCATCGACGCCCTTGCAGGCACCGCCTGACCTGGCCGCCGCGCGCGCCGCCTTCGTGGAAGACACCGCCCGGCGCTTCGGCATTCCCGCGGCCGATATCCAGAGCGTGCTGGCCAAGGCAAGCATCCGCGAGCCCATCATCCGGGCGATGGCGCGGCCTGCCGAGGCCAAGCCCTGGCGGGACTACCGGCCGATCTTCATCCAGCCCGGGCGCATCCAGGGCGGCCGCGCCTTCATCGAGGCCAATCGTGCCGCGCTGCAGCGCGCCGAGGACACCTACGGCGTGCCGAAGGAGCTCGTCACCGCCATCCTCGGCGTGGAGACCAGCTACGGCGGCAACAAGGGCAGCTGGCCGGTGCTGGACGCGCTGTACACGCTGGCCTTCGCCTATCCGCGCAGCGGCGACCCCGCGCGCGTGGCGTACGAGGACAAGCGCGAGGCGTTCTTCCGCGACGAACTGGCGCAGCTGTTCGCGCTGGGCAAGGAGGAGGGCCTGGACATCACCACGCTGAAAGGCAGCTATGCCGGTGCGATGGGCTGGGGCCAGTTCATGCCGTCCAGCTATCGCCAGTACGCGGTGGACGGCGATGGCGATGGCAAGCGCGATCTGTTCAACAACCTGGACGATGTGATCGCCTCGGTCGCCAACTACTTTGCCCGCAAGGGCCAGTGGCAGCGCGGTGGGCCGGTGATGGAGCGCGCGGTGCGTGATGCGGGTGCGGCCGATTTTGCCAACCCCGGCAACGCGGTGACCCTGGACCAGAGCGTGGCCGGCCTGCAGGCGCTGGGCTACCGCGCCGCGGATCCGGCGGCGGTGCTGCATCTCGACGGCGGCCAGCCGGTGACGCTGATCACCCTCGACGGCGTGGACGGGCCGGAGTACTGGATCGTCTACAGCAACTTCAAGGCGATCACCACGTACAACATCTCCCGTCTGTACGCGACCGCGGTCTACCAGCTGTCCCAGGCCATCGCCGGGCGCGGGGTGGACGGGGCATGAGCCGGCGCCTGTGCCTGCTGGTGGCGCTGCTGCCGCTGGTGCTGGCGGCCTGCGCCACTGGCGGTGGCGGCAAGGAGGCCCCGCCCACGGCGCATGCGCGCAAGCCGGCCGATGCCACCCCGGCCGAGGGCATTGCACCCACGCCGCGTCGGGTCTCGCCTTACGCGCCGGCGCAGGAAGACCCCGGCAAGCGCGGTGATTACGTGGCCGGCGGGTTGTTCCGCCCCGGCGTGCCCGATGCCGTCCCGGACGAGATCCCCGACGTCGATGCCATCCCCGAGCCGGAGGTGCGCGACGAGCCGCGTGCGCGCACCGGCAACCGCGACTACACCGTGCTGGGCAAGAAATACCGCGTACTCGACGACCACAGCGGTTATGTCGAGGAGGGGCTGGCGTCCTACTACGGCAAGAAATTCCATGGCCGCCGCACCTCCAGCCAGGAGGTGTACGACATGTACGCCTTCACCGCCGCCCACAAGACCCTGCCGCTGCCCAGCTTCGCCCGCGTCACCAACCTCGACAACGGCCAGTCGGTGGTGGTGCGGGTGAACGATCGCGGCCCGTTCCATCCCGGCCGGGTGATCGACCTCAGCTACGCCGCGGCGGTGAAGCTGGGCTACCGCGAGAAGGGCACCGCCCGCGTGCGCGTGGAGGCGCTGTCCCCGGACGAAACGGCCGACGCCAGCGCTATCGCCTCCGTCTCCACCCCTGCCGCTTCCGCGATGGACACGCTGGTCGAAGCGCTGCCGGCAGCGGCGGTGGCCACGGCCGCCGCCGGCAACCGTTTCGACATGCACCGCGATGGCCGCACCATGACCGCCGACGCATTCGACGACTGGATGCGCTCCCGCCGGATCCGGGTGGCAACCGGGCATCCGGCCGACCTTGTGGCCGCCGCACCGGCTGCTGCAGCCCCCGCCGTGCCGGCTGTGCCGCCGCCCGGTCCGTCGGCAGTGGAAACGCTGCCCACCCGCCCGTCCGCACCCGCCGCCGGCGAAGTGATCCTCCAGGTGGCCAGTTTCAGCAGCCAGCGTAATGCGGAGCAGGCGCTGTCGCTGCTGCGCGGGGCGTCCATCGCGGGCGCCCAGCTGCAGGATGCCGATGTCAACGGCCGCAAAGTGTGGCGCCTGCGGGTCGGCCCGGTGGCCGAGAAGGCCACGCCGGAACTTGCGGCGCGCATCCTGGGTCTGGGCTTCGGCCAGCCGCAGCGCGTGCGCGACTGACCCCTTGCACGATGCGGCTTAGAATGGCCGCCTGCCAACGTTTTGCGCCGCGACCGCGCGGCCCAGGAGTAGTGATCGATGCGTTCCCTGTTTTCCGTCGCCCTCGTGTCCGCGGCCCTGGTGGCCGGTTCGGGCCTCGCCCTGGCGCAGGCGCCCGCCCGTCCCGCCGCGCTGAGCGACGACCTGCCGGTGCCGGATGCACCCGCACCGAAAGTCAGCAAGGCCTGGCTGGTGATGGACTACGCCACCGGCCAGATTCTGGCGGGCGAGAACGTGGATACCCCGGTCGAGCCGGCCAGCATCACCAAGGTGATGACCAGCTACGTGATCGCTGCCGAAATGGCCGCAGGCAAGGTCAAGCCGACCGACCCGGTGATGATGACCGAGCACGCCTGGCGCGAGGGTGGCGCCGGCACCGACGGCAGCTACAGCGGTTTCGAGGTCAACAAGACCGCGCCGCTGGAGCAGATGGAAAAGGGCATGGTGGTGCAGTCCGGCAACGACGCCGCGATCGCCCTGGCCGAACACGTCGCCGGCAGCGAGCAGGCCTTCGCCCAACTCATGAATGCCTACGCCAAGAAGATCGGGATGAAAAATTCCCACTTCGTCAATCCGCACGGTCTGAGTGCGGAGGGCCATATCTCTACCGCGCACGACCTGGCCCTGCTGGGCCGCGCGCTGATCCGGGATTTCCCGGTGGCCTACAGCTACAACAAGATCAAGGAATTCACGGTTGGCCCGATCACCCAGCCCAACCGTAACCTGCTGCTGTGGCGTGACCCTTCGGTGGACGGCATCAAGACCGGCCACACCTCCAGCGCCGGCTACTGCCTGATGGCCTCGGCCAAGCGCGGCGACCAGCGCCTGATCACCGTGGTGATGGGCGATTCCAGCGAGAACCAGCGCGCGGTGGATTCGCAGGCGCTGCTGAACTGGGGCTTCCGCTTCTACGAAACCCACCGCCTGTACGAGCCCGGCAAGGCGCTGGCCTCGCCCAGGGTGTGGAAGGGTGAAACCGACGTGGTGCAGGTCGGCGTGGCGCAGCCGCTGCTGGTCTCCACTCCGCGCGGCAAGTACGACCGCCTGAAGGCCACCATGGAGCTGCCGACCGCGCTGGTGGCGCCGATCGCCAAGGGCCAGAAGCTGGGCACCGTGAAGGTCGCCCTGGACGGCAAGGTCATCGCCCAGGCGCCGCTGGTGGCGGTGACGGCGGTGGAGGAGGGCGGCTTCTTCAAGCGCCTGTGGCACGAACTGCTGATGTGGTGGCAGAGCTGACGCCTGCCGTCGCGGGGTTGGGTGCGCCCACCGGCGTCCCCATAATGGCCGCATGCACACGATCCATTCCGACAATCCCGAGCATGGCTTCCAGTTCCCCGGCGTCTTCGAGCTGTCCGCCATGGGGCCCGCCGACCGCCAGCTGGAAAGCGAGCTGCCCCGGCACCTGATGGAGGCCGGCATCGAGGTGCTGCACGAGACCGTCAATTGGCGGCACTCGAGCAACGGGAAGTACGTCTCGGTGCGGATCTCGTTCCGCGCCCGCTCGCGCGAGGAGTACGACCGCGCCCACCAGGCGCTGCGCGACCATCCGGAAGTGAAGTGGACGCTGTAAGCCCCGCCTGCGTGGCGGGCCCGGCCACGCAGGCGCGCACCGGCGTGGCCCGCGACCTGGGCCGCCAGCCCTACGCGCCGGTCTGGCGCGCCATGCAGGCGTTCACCGATGCCCGCGGCGATGACACCCCGGACGAACTCTGGCTGGTCGAACACGACCCGGTGTTCACCCTTGGCCAGGCCGGCAAGCCCGAGCACGTGCTGATGCCCGGCGACATCCCGGTGCTTCACGTCGATCGCGGCGGCCAGGTGACCTACCACGGCCCCGGTCAGATCGTGGCGTATCCGCTGCTGGACCTGAAGCGCCTGAAGATCGGCGTACGTGATTACGTCTGCAAGATCGAGCAGGCCATCATCGACACCCTCGATGAGTGGAACATCGGCGCCGCCCGCAAGGACGGCGCGCCGGGCGTGTACGTCAATGGCGCCAAGATCGCCTCGCTGGGCATCCGCGTCCGCCGCGGCTGCACTTTCCACGGGCTGGCGTTCAACATCAGCGGCGAGAGCACGCCGCCGTTTTCCCGCATCAACCCCTGCGGCTATGCCGGTTTGCAGGTGGTGGCGCTGTCCGACCTCGGCGGGCCGGCGTCGCTGGAAGCGGTCAAGCCCGCACTGCTGGCCCACCTGGGGCGCCAGCTGGGCCTGGCCTGGCGGCAGGACAGCGCGCTGCCCTGTCTGCAGGCGGCCTGAAGCCCGCCCGCGGGCGCGATGTGCGCGATAATCGCGGCATGAGCACGCCCCCCCGCAGCATCCCACTCGCCGTCGTTGACGGTGCGGCTTCCCTCGAGCCCGGCGTCCGCCAGGTTGCCGACCAGAAAATCGCGCGTTCGCCGGTGCAGTTCGCCGACGTGCCGACCCTGCGCAAGCCCAGCTGGATCCGGGTCCGTATCCCCAGCGGCAACGCGGTGCAGGCGCTGAAGTCCAAGCTGCGGGAGAACCGCCTGGTCACGGTCTGCGAGGAAGCCAGCTGCCCGAACATCCACGAGTGCTTCGGCCACGGCACCGCCACCTTCATGATCCTGGGCGAAGTCTGCACGCGCCGCTGCAGCTTCTGCGACGTGGCCCACGGCCGGCCCAAGCCGCCGGATCCGCTGGAGCCGCTGCGCCTGGCGCAGACAGTGAAGGACATGGGGCTGCGCTACGTGGTGGTCACCAGCGTGGACCGCGATGACCTGCGCGACGGTGGTGCCGGCCACTTCGTGGACTGCATCGCGGCGATTCGCGAGATGGCGCCTGGGACCCGCATCGAAATCCTGACCCCGGACTTCCGCGGCAAGGGCCGGATGGAGCGCGCGCTGGAGATCCTGGCGCTCAACCCGCCGGACGTGTTCAACCACAACATCGAGACCGTGCCCGACCTGTACCGCAACGTGCGTCCGGGTGCCGACTACCAGTGGTCGCTGACTCTGCTGCAGAAGTTCAAGGCGCAGCACCCGGCCATCCCGACCAAGTCCGGCATCATGCTGGGCCTGGGCGAAACCTTGGAGCAGGTGCAGGCCACCCTGCGCGACCTGCGCGCGCACGACGTCGAGATGGTCACCATTGGCCAGTACCTCCAGCCCAGCACCCACCACCACCCGGTGCTGCGCTACTGGACCCCGGAGGAGTTCCAGGCACTGGCCGACTACGGCCACGGGCTGGGCTTTTCCCACGTCGCCTCCGGCCCGATGGTGCGTTCCAGCTACCACGCCGACCAGCAGGCTGCCGAGGCCGCCCGCGCGCCGGCCTGAACCCCCGGCCTCGCCTCGACGCCGGGCGTGCACGGGCGTTCACAAACCGCCCGGCGGTGCGGGTAGAGTGGCAAGGCAGCGCAGTGCGAACTTCCGGCACTGGCGCGTGGTCTTTGTGAACGACACCCTGTCCGCCACCCCTTGCAGCGGCCCCCACGCCGCGGAACCCCGATGATCCGCAACCGCCCCCTGATCGCTCTGACCCTTGGCCTGGCGCTGGCCGCGCCGCTGGCTTTGCTGGCCGGCAGCGGCGACCTCGCCCTGTCCGCCGGCCCCACTCCGGACCAGTCCACCACCGCGCGGATGGTGTACGGGCTGCTGTCCGACAGCCGCTATGCCTACCGGCCGCGCGCGCTGGACGACGCCCTGTCGCGCGAGATCCTCACCGAGTACTTGAAGACACTGGATCCCGGCAAGGTCTTCCTGACCGCACAGGACGTGGCCGACTTCGACCGCTACGCCACCACCCTGGACGATGCGATCAAAAGCGGCCAGGTGGATCCGGCGTGGACGATCTTCGCCACCTACCAGCAGCGCGTGCAAGAGCGCATCGGTTATGCGCGCAGCCTGCTCAAGGGCCAGTTCGATTTCACCAAGGACGAGCGCTACGCCTACGACCGCGAAGACGCCCCTTGGGCGGATGCGGCCGCGCTGGACGCGCTGTGGCGGCAGTCGGTCAAGAACGACTGGCTGCGCCTGAAGCTGGCCGGCAAGCAGCCGGACGAGATCCGCAAGACGCTGGACAAGCGCTATGCGAACCTGCTGTCCAGCGTGCGCGAGCTGAAGGGCGACGAGGTCTTCCAGAGCTTCCTCAACGCCTACGCCGGCAGCATCGACCCGCACACTAGCTACATGACCCCGCGCAGCGCGGAGAACTTCAACGTCTCGATGTCCAATTCGCTGGAAGGCATCGGCGCGGTGCTGTTCCGCCAGGATGACGTGGTGGTGGTGCGCGAGATGGTGCCGGGCGGCCCGGCCGCGCGCAGCGGCAAGCTCAAGCCGGGCGACCGCATCGTGGGCGTCGGCCAGGGCAGTTCGGGCGAGATGAAGGACGTGATCGGCTGGCGCATCGACGACGTGGTCGCGCTGATCCGCGGTGCGGCCAACACCCAGGTGCGGCTGGACGTGGTGCCCGCCGAGGCGCCGCTGGACAGCAAGCCGCAGCAGCTCGTGCTGACCCGCGCCAAGGTGCGGCTGGAGGATCAGCGCGCCAAGGCCGAGACCATCGTGGTCCCGGCCACAGCCGATGCCCCGGCGCGCCGCATCGGCGTGGTCAAGCTGCCCGGTTTCTACCAGGACTTCGAGGCCCGTCGCCGTGGCGACAAGAACTACGCCTCGGCCACCCGCGACGTGGCCAGGATGCTGGCCGATTTCCGCGCGCAGAAGGTCGATGGCGTGGTGCTGGACCTGCGCGGCAACGGCGGTGGCTCGCTGAACGAAGCGGTGGAGCTGACCGGCCTGTTCATCGACAAGGGCCCGGTGGTGCAGGTGCGCGAATCCGGCGGCAAGGTCAACGTGCAGTACGACCAGGACGCGGGCGTCGCCTGGGACGGCCCGCTGGCGGTGCTGGTCAACCGCGGCTCGGCGTCGGCGTCGGAGATCGTTGCTGGCGCCATCAAGGACTACGGGCGCGGCCTGATCATCGGCGAGGACACCTTCGGCAAGGGCACCGTGCAGACGCTGGTGGACCTGGACCGCTGGCCGGCCAACGAGACGCCGCGCTTCGGCGAGCTCAAGCTCACCGTGGCGCAGTTCTTCCGTCCGGACGGCAGCAGCACGCAGAACAAGGGCGTGGCGCCCGACGTGGCGTTCCCGGCCAGCGTGGATGCCACCGAGTTCGGCGAGAGCACCTACCCCAACGCGCTGCCGTGGACGCGCATCGCCGCGGCGCCGCACGTGCGCTACGGCAACTTCGCGCCGCTGCTGGCGCAGTTGCAGGTGCGCCACCAGACGCGTTCTGCGAAGGACGTGGAGTTCCAGTGGTGGGTCGAGGACGTGCGCCGGTTCCGCGAGGAGCAGGCGAAGAAGTCGATCTCGCTCAACGAGGCCGAGCGCCGCGCCGAGCGCGACCGCTTCGACGCGCAGCGCAAGGAGCGCGCGGAGATCCGGGCCCGCCTTGGCCTGCAGCGCGACCCGCTGCTGGAGTCACGCGCCGATGACGGCCTGACCGCCGACGAGCGCAACGTGGCCGATTCGGTGGCGCGCGAGCAAGCGGCGCGCAACGCCACCGATCCGCTGCTGCGCGAGTCCGCGGCAATCCTGGCCGACGCGGTGGGCCTGCTCGGCAAGGACGCGGCGCTGGCGGCGCAGGTGCTGCCGGCCACCCGCAATGCCGCGGGGCACTGGGCCGACTGAGTCCTCGCGCCTCCCTTCGTGAATCCCTGGCGGGCACCTTCGGGTGCCCGCCGTTGTCTGCAAGGTCCTCGACGATGCCGTCCTCGCCGGTTCCCACCGCTTCCGCCACCCGCGTCGCGCTGGCGTTGAGCGCGGTCTATCTGATCTGGGGCTCCACCTATCTCGCCATCCGCTTCGCGCTGGAGGGCGGGTTTCCGCCGTTTCTGCTGGGCGGCATCCGCTTCCTCGTCGCCGGTGGGCTGATGTTCGCGGTGTTGCGCTGGCGCGGCGTGGCGGCGCCCACCCGCGCGCAGTGGGGCAATGCCGCGGTGATGGGCGGGCTGATGCTGCTGCTGGGCAACGGCATGGTGAACCTGGCCGAGACCAAGGTGTCGTCGGGCCTGGCCGCCGTCACCGTGGCGTCCGCACCGCTGTGGATGGCCGTGTTTGCGGCGATGCGCGGCCACCGGCCGACGCGGCTCGAGATGGTCGGCCTGGGCATCGGCTTCGTCGGCGTGGTCTGGCTCAGCACCGGCGGCAGCCTGACCGGCGCGCCGCTCGGGCTGCTGGCCCTGCTGGTGGCCTCGGTGTCGTGGTCGTTCGGCTCGATCTGGAGCCGCGGTCGCGATCTGCCATCGCCCTTCATGTCCTCGGCCGCGCAGATGCTGTGCGGCGGCGCGCTGATGCTGGCCGTCGGCCTGGGCCTGGGCGAGCGCCTGCATGGCATGCCTACGGCGCATGCCATCGGCGCGTTCTGGTACCTGGTGGTGATGGGCTCGCTGGTCGGTTTTTCAGCCTATATCTGGCTGCTGCACCACGTGCGGCCGGCGCTGGCCGGCAGCTACGCCTACGTCAATCCCGCGATCGCCGTCGCGCTGGGCGCGTGGCTGGCGCACGAGCGTTTCGGCCTGCGCGAGCTGGTGGCGATGGGCGTGATCCTGGCCGGCGTGGTTGCGATCACCCTGGCCAAGGCCGCGAAGGGCAAGCCGGCATGAGCGTGCACGGCCGTGCGGACGTCGCCCGCGGAACCTGGGCGGCGGTGGGCACCTTCGTCCTGTGGGGCGTGGCGCCTTTGTACTGGCACCTGTTGAAGGCGGTGCCGCCGCTGCAGATCGTGCTGCACCGGGTGGTGTGGAGCGCGTTGCTGGTGGCGGGTTTCCTGGTCTGGCGTGACGGCCGCCACTGGCTGCGCGACGTGCTGGCCGGGCAGCCGCGGCTGCGCTGGATGCTGCTGCTCAGCGGCCTGCTGATTTCCTTCAATTGGGGCCTGTACATCTGGGCGGTCAACGCCGGCCACGTGGTGGAGACCGCGCTGGGCTACTTCATCAACCCGCTGCTCAATGTGGTGATCGGCGTGCTGTTCCTGCGCGAGCGGCTGCGCCCGCTGCAGTGGGCATCGGTGGCGATCGCCGCGGTGGGCGTGCTGTGGCTGACCGTGCGCTATGGCCAGTTCCCGTGGATCGCGATCGCGCTGGCGGTGTCGTTCGGCATCTACGGCGTGCTGCGCAAGCTGGCGCACGTGGACTCGGTGACGGGCCTGGGCGTCGAAAGCGCCTACCTGTTCGTGCCGGTGCTGGGCGTGCTGCTGTGGAGCGAGTCGCACGGTACCGGCGGCTTCCTGCCGCACGCCGATGCCCCCGGCTACGGGCTGGCGATCGACGCGCTGCTGGTGCTGTCGGGCCTGGTGACCGCGCTGCCGCTGGTGGGCTTTGCGTACGCGGTGCGGCGGATCTCGCTGACCAGCGTGGGCCTGCTGCAGTTCATCGCGCCGACCCTGCAGTTCCTGATCGGCGTGTTCGTGTTCGCCGAGCCGTTCGACCGCTCCCGCCTGGTCGGCTTCGCCTGCATCTGGCTGGCGCTGGCGGTGTTCGTGGCCGACAGCATCCACCACTCCCGCCGGCTGCGTCCGGCGGAACTGGCCTGAGCGCGATCACGCCGAACGCAGCGCCTCGGTGACCGGCAACCGCGCCGCGCGCAGCGCCGGGAACAGGCCGCCGACCAGGCCGATGCCCAGCGCCCACTTCAGTCCGGTCCACGCCAGTTCGGGGCTGACTTTGAACTGGAACACCACCTGGCTGAAGTTCTGGCCCAGCGTGCTGACGGTGTAGCCGTTGAACAGCACCCAGGCGATGGCCGCGCCCAGCACGCCGCCCAGCAATGCCAGCAGCATCGTCTCCAGCATCACCGCGGTGACCACCGGCACGCTGCGGAAGCCCAGCGCGCGCAGGGTGGCGATCTCACGGGCGCGTCCGGCCACCGCGGCGTACATGCTGTTGAGCGCACCGAACACCGCGCCGATCGCCATGATCGCGCCGATCACCGTGCCCAGGATCCGGATCAGCTTGGTCAGCCCTTCGGACTGCTTGCCGTAGTAGTCGCGGGTGGTGCTGGCGTCCAGCTTCAGGCGTGGGTCGGCGGCCAGCGCGGCCTTGAGCTGCTGGAAGCCCGTCCTGCCGTCCAGCTTCACCGTGACCGACTGGAATGCGCTGCGCTGGTAGGCCGGGCCCAGCACGTCGGCATCGGTCCACAGTTCGGAGTCGTGCGCGTCCTTGGATTCGAACGCGCCCACGACCGTCCACATCTGGTTGGCCAACTTCAGTTGCCTGCCGACCTGCAGCCCGCGGAACTGGCGCTGCGCGCCCTTGCCCACGACGATCTCACGCAGTCCCGGGGTGAACTTGCGGCCCTCGACGATCTTCAGCTGCGGCCGGATCGCCCAGCCGGCCGGGCCGACGCCGCGGAACTGCACGTTGGCGTCGGTGCCGTCGGCCTTGGACGGCAGGTTGACCACCTGCGACAGCTCGGGCGAGGCCAGTGCCTTGCCGTCGGTGCCGCGCGCGATGCCGGGCAGCGCGGTGATCAGTGACACCTGGTCGCGGGTGATGACCGAGTTGGTCTCCGCCTGCGAGCCGGCGCGCAGCAGGATTGCGGTGTTGGTGTCGCCGGTCTTGTCCAGCGTGGCCTTGAACCCTTCCCCCATCGCCAGCATCGCCACCAGCACGCCGACCACGCCGGCGATACCGATGACAATGACGCTGGAGGCGCCCCAGCGCTGCGGCAGGCCGGCGATGCCGATCTTGGTGGCTTCGCGCGCCAGCCGGCCGCTGCGGGTGGTCAACAGCCAGAGGGCGATGGCGGCGACCAGTGCCAGCACCAGCGGCCACGGCAGGACGATCCAGGCGCCCAGGCCCAGGGCCAGCAGCAGGACGGTGGCAAGGCCGGAAAAGAAACGCTTCATGGGGTGCTCCTCTTAGCGACCGGCCAATGCATCGACGATGTTCAGGCGCATCCCGCGGACGGCGGGCAGCAGCCCGACCAGCAGCCCGATGCCGACCATCAGCGCCAGGCCCATGCCCCAGGTCTGCGCCAGCAGGCCCGGCAGCTGGATCATGCCGCCGCTGGCGGCGCCCACCGCCGGCACGATGGCCGCCGCCAGCGCCATGCCCAGCAGGCCGCCCAGCACCACCAGCAGCACCGATTCGCCCAGCACCAGCCACAGCACGCTGCGGTTGGAGAAGCCGATGGTCTTCAGCACCGCCAGCTCGGGGATGCGCTCGCGCACCGCCTGCGCCATGGTGTTGCCGGTCAGCAGCAGCAGGGTGAAGAACACCGCGCCCATGATCGCCGACACGATCAGGCCGATGTCCGCGAACTGCTTGGCGAAGCTCTGGTTGAACGCGGCTTCGCTCTGGGTCTTGGTCTCGTGGTCGGAGTTCTCGCTGAGCCGGTCGATGGCGCGGGCCACCTGCTCGGCCTGTGCCGGGCTCTGCGGCTCGATTACCCACCAGCCCACCCGGCCCTTCACGTAGTCGTTGGCCTCGTCGAAATACTTCCAGTGGAAGAACAGCACGCGCTCCTGCCCTTTCTGCTTCGGATCGGCCACCGTGTAGATGCCGCGCAGCGTGAACGTCCAGTCATTGCTGCCGCGGGTGGGGAAGATGGTGGCCTGCAGCGGGATGGTGTCGCCCACCTTCCAGCCGAACTGCTTGGCCAGCGACTCGCCGACGATGGCGCCGCGCTGGTCGGCCAGCCAGGCCTTCTTCTGCGCGGCCGGCAGCTTGAACTCCGGATACAGGTCCAGGTAGTCCGGGCTGACGCTGAAATTGGCGAAGAAGTTCTTCGGGTCGCGGTAGATGCCGCCGAACCATGCCGCAAAGGCCGCCTTCTTCACGCCCGGCACGGCGCGAATCTGCGCATCCAGCCGGTACGGCAGCATCTGCGTGATCGACAGCCGCGACGTGGTGATCATGCGGTTGGCACCGGCCACGCTGCCGCCGGAATTGAACGCCACGCGCACCGAATCCAGCATCCCGAACAGCAGGAACGCGGCCACCACCGACAGCAGGGTGAGCAATGTGCGGGTCTTGCTGCGCGTCAGCGCGGCCCAGACGAGAGGGAGGTATTTCACGTCGCGATCCTCAGTTGGTTACGCAGTGCCATCCGTGGCGCAGCACCCGCTCGGCATCCATGCCTCGCCCTCGCAAGCCGCGCGCGATGCCGGATGGCATCACGCAAACGCGGCTTGCTCGACCAGGTTGCCCTTGTCGAGGTGCAGCGTGTGGGTGGCGTATTCCGCGGCCTTAGGGTCGTGGGTCACCATCACGATGGTCTTGCCATGGGTGCGGTTGAGCTCCTGCAGCAGGCTCAGGATCTCCTCCGCCGAGGCGCGATCCAGGTCGCCGGTGGGCTCGTCGCAGATCAGCAGGGTGGGGTCGGAGACGATCGCGCGGGCGATCGCCACGCGCTGCTGCTGGCCGCCGGAGAGTTCGTTCGGGCGGTGCTTGCCGCGGTCGGCCAGGCCCACCAGTTGCAGCGCGATGGCGGCGTTCTGGCGGCGCTGTGCGGCCGACAGCCGGGTCAGCAACAGCGGCAGCTCCACGTTCTTCTGCGCGGTCAGGGTGGGCATCAGGTTGTAGAACTGGAACACGAAGCCGACGTTGTTGCTGCGCCATTGCGCCAGCTGGCCGGAGCCCATCTTCTCGATGTGCTGGCCGGCGATTTCAATCGTGCCCGAGGTGGGCGAATCCAGCCCGCCGATCAGGTTGAGCAGGGTGGTCTTGCCGGAACCCGACGGCCCCATCAGTGCGACGAAGTCGCCCTCGGCGATGTCGAGGTCGATGCCGCGGAGCACATCCACGGTCTCGGGGCCGCGCCGGTAGGTCTTGTGCAGGTTGCGGATGCGGACGAGGGTGGACATGGGTTGGATCTCCTGGGAGGCGCCATCCCCGCGTCGGCGGGAACGGCGGAGGTTGTCATTCGTTGTTCGCGTCGCCGGCCGAATCCTCACGCGCCACGGTCACCCGCGCGCCGTCGGCCAGCGTTTCCGGCGGATCCAGCACGACCTGCTCGCCGCCACGCAGCCCTTCCAGCACTTCGCGGTCGTCGCCCAGGGTGCGGCCCAGCGTCAGCGTGCGCTGCGCCACCTTGCCGCCCACCACGACAAAAGCCACGTCCTTGTCGCCGCGCTGGGTGATGGCGGCGGCAGGCACCAGCACGCCCGGCTTTGCCGCCGCCTGCGTGGGCTTGGCCTCTTCCAGGAAGCCAACGCGTGCGCCCATGTCGGGCACGATGCGCGGATCGCCCTTGGCGTCCAGGCCCACGCGCACCTTCACCGTGGCCTTGCCGCGATCGGCCGCGGGGATGATGGCAATCACCTTGCCGGGAATCTTCCAGTCCTGGTAGGCGTTGAGCACGGTCTCGGTCGGCATGCCGGGCTTCACCCGGCCGATGTAGGCCTCGCCCACTTCCACCTCGACTTCGAGGCTGTTCATGTCGACGATCGTGCCGATGCCGGTGCGGGTGAAGCCGCCGCCGGCCGACAGCGGGGAGACGATCTCGCCCGGCTGCGCGGACTTGGCAATCACTACGCCGGCAAAGGGCGCGCGCACGATGGTGTTGTCCACGCCGTTGCCGGCGATGCGCAGGCCGTCGCGCGCCACCTGCGCGTTGCGCTGGGCGGTGGTCAACTGTGCGCGCAGGGCATCGCGCGATGCAACGGCCTGGTCGTACTGCGCGCGTGAGACCAGCTTCTGCGCGACCAGCGTGGACAGCCGCGCGGCGTTCGCTTCGGCTTCCTTCAGTTGCGCCTGCACGCTGGCGATCTGGCTTTCCGAGGCGGCCAGCTGCGAGGCGGACAGCGCGCGCTGGGCCTCGGCGTCCACCGGGTCCAGACGCGCCAGCACCTGACCCTCTTCGACCTTCTGGCCCTCCTCGATCAGCACCTCGCGCACGCGGCCGGTCACCTTGGCCGAGACCGTGGCCATGCGTCGCGCCACCACGTAGCCGGTGGCATCCAGTACCGAGGTGCTGCCGCCAGCACTGGCGCCGATCGCGGTGGCCTCGGCGGTGCGTACGGTGACGTTCTTGCCGCGCAGCAGGAACAACCCGCCCGCGGCCAGCACCGCCAGGGCGGCCACGCCCAGGCCGATCCATAGTCCTTTGCGCGAAGGCGGGGGCGGCGCGGCGTTGCGGTCGATCTTCAGGGATTTCAGCAGGTCGGCGTTGGTGTTCATGGGCAAGTCGGAGGCGGATGGACAAGGGCGCGGGGCGGCGGGACGCGCTGCGGGCGCATGGCGCCACCTTCGGGCATGGGAATCCGCGTGTCAAGTTTCCTTTACATAGCGCCATCGAGAGGCGGCTGTCCGGAACAGGCCCGTCGCCATCACCGATGCAGGCAGGGTAGTGATCGCGCGGCCCGCGGTCAGGTGATGGTTGTCATGTGATTCGGCTGACGGTGGCGAATGTCACGCCCGCGGGCGAACGCCGAGTATGCCGCCATCGCAACGGGAGACAGTGCATGCCGGTCGGACACGCAGTGGTGGCGGAATTGGAAGGCGCGCGCAAGCGCTACGGCGGCACGCAGGCACTGGATGGGCTGGACCTGGCGCTGCACGCCGGCCGGGTGACCGCGCTGCTGGGCGCCAACGGCGCCGGCAAGAGCACGGCGGTGCACCTGCTGCTGGGCCTGCTGGCGGCGGACGCGGGCGCGGTCCAGGTGTTCGGCCGCCCGGCGTCCTCGCGCACGGCGCGGTTGGGCACCGGCGCCATGCTGCAGAGCGCCGGCCTGCCCGACCGCCTGCGGGTGGGCGAGCTGCTGGCGCTGGTCCGAAGCTATTACCCCGATCCCCGCAGTACCGCCGACTGTGTGGCGCTGGCCGGCCTTGACGGTCTGCTGGAGCGGCCTTACCGGGCGCTGTCCGGTGGCCAGCAGCGGCGGGTGCAGTTCGCGCTGGCGCTGTGCGGCCGGCCGCGCCTGCTGTGCCTGGACGAGCCAACCACTGGGCTGGACATCGAGGCGCGGCAAACCCTGTGGGCAGCGGTGCGCGAGCTGGTGGGCGAGGGCTGCGGCATATTGCTGACCACGCACTACCTGGAAGAGGCGGAGGCGCTGTCCGACCACGTGGTGGTGGTCGATGCCGGGCGCAAGCTCGTGGAGGGCAGCGTGGCGGCGATCCGCGGCCACGTGGCGCAGCGGCGTATCCGCTGCGTGACCGCACTGGAGGCCGATGCCGTGGCGGCGTGGCCGGGAGTGCGCTCCGCGCGGCGCGAGGGCGATGCCCTGCAGGTGGTCGCCGACGCCGCCGAGCCGGTGGTGCGCCGCCTGCTGGACGCAGACGCCAGCCTGCACGACCTGGAAGTGCAGCGCGCCGGCCTGGCCGACGCTTTCCTTGCCCTCACCCGCACGTCCCAACAGGAGGCCGCCTGATGACCATCGCGACATCCACGTCCGCCCGCCTGCCGCTGCGCGCCTACGCGAACGAGGTGCGCTGCGAATGCCTGCGCATGCTGCGCGATCCGGCGTTCTGCATCCCGGTCATCGGCTTTCCGCTGATGTTCTATCTGCTGTTCGCGGTGGCGTTGAACCGCCAGCACAGCGCCGCCACCGCGCAGTACCTGCTGGCCACCTACGGTGCATTCGGCGTGATCGGCGTCGGCCTGTTCGGGTTCGGTGTAGGCGTGGCGGTGGACCGCGAGCGCGGCTTTCTGCGCCTCAAACGCGTGCTGCCCACCCCGCCCGGCGCGATGCTGCTGGCCAAGCTGGCGATGGCGATGTTGTTCGCGACGATGATTTCGGGGCTGATGGGGCTGCTGGGCGCGACGGTGGCGCATGTCGCGCTGGCGCCGTGGCAATGGCTGGCGCTGCTGGCCGTCGATGTGCTGGGCGTGCTGCCGTTCGCCGCCATCGGCCTGTACATCGGCACGCGGGTCGGTGCCAGCGCGGCACCGGCGCTGCTCAATGCGCTGTACCTGCCGATGGCCTTCCTGTCGGGGCTGTGGCTGCCGCTGTCGATGCTGCCGGCTGTGCTGGCGAAGCTGGCGGTGTTGTGGCCGGCCTACCACGTGGGCCAGCTGGCGCTGCAGGTGGTCGGCTTCGACCAGGGCCAGTCGCCGTGGCTGCATGTCGGCGTGCTGGCCGGTATCACCACGGTGTTCTTCACGCTGGCGCAGCGGCGCCTGTCGCGGCCCGCGGCGGCCATGCCATGATCCGCATGTCGCGCTGCCGGAGCCATCGATGACCTTCGCCCCGCCCCTGCGCTGGATGCGCCCGGCGCCGGATTCACTGGTCGCACAGGACCTGCGGCTGGGGCGGTCGCCGTGGACGCACCACATCCACCTGGTGTGGTCGATCTGGGTCTTCCTGACCCCGGCGTTTTCCGGCGGTGCCTACGGCTATACCCTGCGCTGGCTGCTGCTCACCCTGCTGTCATTCCCGCTGTTTCTGCTGCTGTTCCAGATCAGCGTGTGCGCACCGGAACGCCGGGCGAAGCTCGCTGCGCTGGGGATGGTGGCGCTCTGTTTCGGCCTGCTGCCCTGGTACCCGTCCGGGCTGAGCTACTTCATCTTCGGCTGCGTGATGCTGCAGCCGCGTGGCAAGGGCTCGCTGCTGCGCTATCTGGGCGTGCTGGCAGCGTGCAACGCCGCATTGCTCCTCTATGCACGCCACCTCGGCTATCCGTGGATATCGCTGGTGTGGATGCCGGCGGTCACCGCCATCATCGGCATGATTACGCTGGTGGAGCGGATCAACCGCCAGCGCGACGCCATCCTCAAGCTCTCGCACGAGGAAGTGCGCCGACTCGCGGCGCTGGCCGAGCGCGAGCGCATCGGCCGTGATCTGCACGACCTGCTGGGCCACACGCTGTCCATGGTGGCGCTGAAGTCGGACCTGGCCGGGCGCCTGCTGGCGCGCGATCCCGCCGCCGCGAAGGCGGAGATCGCAGAGGTCAGCCGGGTGGCGCGCGATGCGTTGGCGCAGGTGCGCGGTGCGGTCAGCGGCATCCGCGCGGCCGGCATCGCCGCCGAGCTCGCCTCGGCCAAGCTGCTGCTGGAAACCGACGGTGTGGCGTTCGAGTACCGCTTCGACGATGGCTTTTCCGGTGCCGGCCTGCCGGCCGCGGTCGAGTCGGCGCTGGCGATGACGGTGCGCGAGGCCGCCACCAACATCCAACGCCATGCACGCGCGCGCCGCGCCCAGGTGCGCTTTGGCGTGGAAGCCGGCGAGGCGGTGCTGCGCGTCGAGGACGATGGCCGTGGCGGCGCGCTGGTGCCGGGCAACGGGTTGTCCGGCATGCGCGAGCGCATCGAGGCGGTGCGCGGCCGCCTGCGCGTCGACGCCGGTGCCGGACAGGGCACCCGCATCGAGGCGCGCGTGCCGCTGGCGGCGAACGACGACCTGCCCGTGGCGTCCTGAGGTTGGCGCGACGGCACGATCTGCTAACGTGCCGCGCCATGATCCGCATCCTCATCGCCGAAGACCAGGCCATGCTGCGCGGCGCGCTGGCCGCGCTGCTGGGCATGGAGTCGGACATCGAGGTGGTGGCCACCGCCGCCGACGGCGAGGCCGCCTGGCGCGAACTGCAGCGGCACGCGCCGGACGTGCTGCTGACCGACATCGAGATGCCCGGCCTCACCGGGCTGGATCTGGCCCAGCGTATTGCCCGCCACGAGCTGCCGGTGCGCGTCGTGGTCATCACCACCTTCGCCCGCGCCGGCTACCTGCGCCGCGCGCTGGACGCCGGCGTGCGCGGCTACCTGCTGAAGGACGCACCGGCCGAGCAGCTGGCCGAGGCGTTGCGCCAGGTCCACCGCGGCGGCCGCGCCATCGACCCGCAGCTGGCGCTGGAAGCCTGGGGCGAGGCCGATCCGCTGACCGACCGCGAGCGACAGGCGCTGCGGCTGGCCGGCGAAGGCCTGTCCGCCGCCGAGATCGCCCAGCGCCTGAACCTGTCGCACGGCACCGTGCGCAACTACCTGTCCGAAGCGATCGGCAAGCTCGGCGTCGGCAACCGCATCGAAGCCTACCGGCTGGCCCGCCAGAAGGGCTGGCTGTAGTGCGCCCGGCTCAGACGTCGGCGCGCGCTTTCAGCAGCGCGTAGGCGGCACGCAGGCCCTGTGCCTCGCCGCCGGCCGGGCGGCCCGGGCGGTCGCTGTCGTTCCAGGCATAGACATCGACATGGCCCCAGCGCACGCCTTCGTCGACAAAACGCTCGAGGAACAGCGCGGCGGTGACGCTGCCGGCCATGGTGCTGTTGCTGCTGTTGGCCAGATCGGCGATGCCGCTGGTGAGGTAGCGCAGGTACGGCCGCCACAACGGCATCCGCCATAGCGGATCGCGCACCCGCTGCCCGGCGGCCAGCCAGTCGTTGGCCAACGCCTCGTCGTTGGCGTACAGCGCAGGCAGGTCCGGGCCCAACGCGATGCGCGCGGCGCCGGTGAGGGTGGCGAAGTCCAGCAGCAGATCGGGCGCCAGCTCGCAGGCGCGGGCCAACGCGTCGCACAGCACCAGCCGACCTTCGGCGTCGGTGTTGTCGATTTCGACGCTGATGCCCTTGCGGGTGGCGATGACCTCGCCGGGCCGGAAGGCATTGGGGCCGACGGCGTTCTCCACTGCGGCGATCAGCAGGGTGATGCGCAGCGGCAGCTGGCGCGCCATCACCAGCTCGGCCAGCGCCAGCGCGTGCGCGGCGCCGCCCATGTCCTTCTTCATGTTGCGCATGCCCGCGGCGGCCTTGAGGTCCAGCCCACCGCTGTCGAAGCACACGCCCTTGCCGCACAGCACCACATGCGGATGCGCGGCATCGCCCCAGGTCAGCTCGATGATGCGCGGCGCACGATGCGAGGCGCGGCCGACCGCGTGGATGGCCGGGTAACGCTGCGCCAGCAGGTCGTCACCGGCAATGACCGAGACAGTGGCACCGTGCACGTGTGCGATCGCGCGCGCGGTGGCCTCCAGGTCGTCCGGGCCCATGTGCTCGGTGGGCGTGTTGACCAGGTCGCGCACGCGCACGCAGGCGGCCAGCAGGTCGAAGGTTTCTGCATCGAAGCTGTCCGCCACCAGCTGCGCGGCCGGCGCCGGCTGTGCCTTGTAGCGGGTGAACCGGTACCGGCCCAGGCCCCAGCCCAGCTGCAGCGCGCGCTGCGCACCGCCATCCAGTTCGGCGGCCATCCGCCAGTTGCCAGCGGGTAGCGTGCGCGGTGCATGCGCCCAGGTGAACGGATCCTGGCTGTCGTCCACACCCAGCACCGCTCCGGCCATGCGCCCGTCGCCATCGGCCCAGCTGCACGCCGTGCCGGGGCTCCCGTCGAAACGCTGCGCCGTAAGCCAGGCCTGCACCGGCGCGGGCTGGGCCTGGCACCAGGCGGTGAAATCGGCCTTGCGCACCGCGTGCAGCGGCAGCGCGGCGTCGACGGAAGAAGTGAAACCGGCGGGCAGGGTCATGCGGCGTTCTCGAAGGAGGCGCCCGCGTCCAGCCAATCGGCCAGCGCGGTCAGGGTGGTGACGTGCAGGTCGGCGCGCGGCAGGCCGTCCGGCCAGGCGTGGTCGCCGCGGTCGATCCAGCAGCTGCGCAGGCCGGCGTTGGCGGCCCCGCCCACGTCCATGTGCGGGTGGTCGCCCACGTGCAGCACCTCGGCGGGCGTGACGCCCAGCCGGCGGCAGGCCTCGTGGAACAGGCCGGCGTCGGGCTTGGGCGCGCCGTACTCGCGGGCGCCCAGCTGGAACCGGAACAGGCGGGCGATGCCGATCGCCGCAAGGTCGGCGTTGCCGTTGGTCAGCGCCGCGATCGGCAGGTGGGCGCTGATCCGTTGCAGCCCCGGCAGCGCATCGGGATAGAACTCCACCCGGTTGCGCTCCTGGAAGAAGATCGCATAGGCGGCGCTGGCCAGCGCCGGATCGTCGCCGCTCTCGCGCAGCGCCCGCTCGATGGTCAGCCGGCGCAGCAGGCCCAGGTCGTGGGCATGTTCCGGGAACTCGGCGAACACGCGTTCGCGCAGTGCGCGCATCTCCGCAATGGGAAAGCGCTCGGCGGTGCGTGGACTGTGCGCGACGAACCAGGCGTGTAGGGCGGTCTCGATGCGCTCCCCGATCGGGGCGAACGGCCAGAGGGTGTCGTCGAGGTCGAAGGTGATGGCGCGGATAGGCAGGTTCACAGCTGCATTGTAGGCCGCTCCGGCGCTGCCGGCAGCGCACTCACTCCAGCAGCCGTGCCCAGCCGTCCATGCCGTCCAGCCGCGACAGCACGATCTTCACGCAGACCAGCATCGGCACCGCCAGCAGCAGGCCGATGATCCCCCACAGCCAGCCGAACACCATCAGCGCCAGGATCAGCACCAGCGGCGACAGTGCCATCCGTCGGCCCAGCACGATGGGGGTGACGATCTGCCCTTCCAGCGTGTGCAGGCCCAGGTAGATCGCCGCCGGCAGCAGCGCGCGCAGCGGTACGTCGAACATCGAGAAGCCCATCAGCAGCATCGCCACGATGCCGATCAGTGGACCCACGTAGGGTGCGAAGTTCAGCAGGGTCGCCATGGTGCCCCACAGCAGCGCATCGTCCAGCGGCACGGCCAGCGCGAAGTGCAGGCAGGCTGCAAACACCAGGCCCACCGTCACGTTGATCGCGCTGATGGTCAGCACGTAGCGGCTGACCTCGGTCTCGATCGCCTGCAGGATCTCCACCGTCAGCTTCTTTTTCTGCCGGTCCGGCAGCAGCGCGATCGCGTGCCGCTGCAGGTCCTGTCCGTACACCATGAAGAAAAACGTCAGCAGCACCACCGCCAGCACCGAGGCCATCATCCGCGGCGTGGCGGTCAGCGACTTGTACGGGTCGTTGGCCTCGGTGCGCACCACCTGCACCGGCCGCGTGGTGTTTTCGCCGCCGGCGGCGCGGGCGATGTTCTCGGCCGCCTTGTTGGCGTCCTGCACCGGCTTGGTGAGTTTCTGCAGCCTGGGCGCCAGCGTGCGCAGCTCGCGCGGGGCGTCGCGGACCCACTCGCTGGCGGGGCGCACCAGCTGCAGGCCCAGCAGGAGCGTGAGTGCGATGCCGCTGCTCAGCACCGCCAGCGCGCCGACGAAGCGCGGGATGTGCAGCCGCCGCAGCACACGGAGGATCGGGTTGCCCACCAGCGCGAAGAACATCGCCAGCAGCACTGGCAGGATCAGCGCCTGGCTGGCCCACAGGGTGTAGCCCACCGCCAGCACGGCCAGGACGACCAGCGATATCGGCCCGCGCGGGCGCGGTGGCGGGGCCTGTGATTCGGTGGGCGCCAACGGGCCGGCCTCGCTGACGGGTGTCGCGCTGTCGTGGGGGGTCATGGTGCGGCGTCTGTGCCGGCGCCATCGGCCGGGGCCGCCTGCATGCCGGCCTGCACGCTGGCCAGCAGCGGGGCCAGCGCGCGCAGCAGGGTCAGCAGCCCACCGCTGCCGGCCAGGCGCAGCGGGCGCGCGCGGCCGACGAGGAAGCCTGCCGCCAGCCCCGCGATCACGATTCGTCCCGGCGTCCAGCCGGTGCGCCAGGTGGTGCGCAGCTGCGCCCACTGCTGGCGGGTGCGCGTCTCATGCACCACCACCGCCTGTTCGGCCCGCGCCACCCGGCGTTGCAAGGCATCGAAGTTCACGGCCGGGGCTCCCCGTTGCGGGCGGTGCCGTCCTGCGGCGCGGCCGCGGGCGGAGGCGCCGGGGCCTCGGCCTCGTCCAGGCCGCCCAGCAGGTCCTCCAGCGCGTCCAGCCCCAGGCGTGCCAGCTGGCGCCGGCTGGCCTGCATGCCGGTGTGGCCGAAGTAGCGCACGGCACCCCAGGCAGCCGCGGCCGTCGCGGCGAGGCTCAGCAGCGCGGCCAGCAGCAGTGCGCCCAGCCATGACAGCCCCAGTGCCTGCAGCGCGGCGATCAGCGCGGCCATCAGCAGCAGCCACGCGGAGCCGCCGAATGTCACCGCCAGCGCTACGCACACCGCCGCGCGGGTTGCCGCGGCGCGGGCCAGCGCGAAGTCCGCGGCCAGCAGCACGCGCAGCGCGCGCAGCGTGGCGCGGCCGGCACGCAGGGTAGCTCTGCCTTCCTCGCCAAGACGGTGCAATGTCTGGCTGACCCCGGGCGATGCCGCATCTGCGCCCGTGCGGTCTGCTCCGGGCGCGGTTGTGTCCCCTTGGTGACCGCCGGTCATGCCGCGGCTTACTTGTCGCTGCGGCCGAGCTTGGAAATGATCCAGCCGGCGGCGAAGGCCACGCCGAAGGCGGCCAGTGGGCGCTCGCGGATCAGTTCGGCGGCGCTGTCCAGCAGATCGCGGCCCTTGTCCATCAGCGCGTTGGCCTGTTCACTGGCGGCCCCGCCCAGGTGTTCGGCGGCGCCCAGCCCGGCCACCGCGCCGTCGGCCAGTTCGGCCTTCACCTGCGCCTTGCCCAGCCGCAGCTCGTCGCCCGCTGCGCCGGCGGCGTTCTTCACGGCGCCGCCCGCGGCGCTGGCGGCCTGCTTCAGGTGCGCGCCGGCCTCGCCCAGGTTGCTTTTGACTGCTTCGGTATGTTCGCTCATCTGCCGCATCCTCGGTGGTGGGTAGGTATCAGTGTGGCACCATCGCGGTGATGATCGCGTCAGCGCATGGGCACGTTGTAGGTGCGGCCGTTGCGCAGCAGCTGCAGCACCAGTGCATCGGGCGTGCGCGCCAGGCTGGCGCGGAAGCCCGTCAGGTCCTGGAAATCGCCGGTGCTGGCGGCCAGCACCACGTCGCCCGGCTGCAGGTAGTTCTGCTGCGCGCGGCTGCCGCGCTGCACCTTTTCCACCAGAACGCCACGCAGCCCTTGCCGACGCAGCGATTCGGGCAGCTCGGCGAAACTGGCGCCAGCCAGGCGTGGATCCAACTGGGCGCCTTCCAGCGCCCTGGGCGCTTCATGCAGCCCGCTGGTGATGCGCAGCGGCTTGCCATCGCGGCGCACATCCAGCACCACGGTGGCATCCGGGGTCTGCAGGCCCTGGAAGTTGCGCAGGGCCTCGGCGTTGTCGATCGGCTGGCCGTTGGCGGCCACCACCACGTCGCCCACTTTCAATCCGGCCGCGCCGCCGGCGGAGCCGGGATACACGCGGGTCACCACCGCGCCGCGCGCCTCGGGCACGCCCAGCGCCTGCGCCAGGCGCGCATCCACGTCCTGGGTGTCGATGCCCAGGGTGCCGCGGCGCACCACGCCGCCGGCCAGCAGCTGGTCCTTGATCCGGCTGGCCAGGTTGGACGGAATGGCGAAACCCAGGCCGATGTTGCCGGCCATCGAGCCGCGCGGGTTGAAGCTGGCGGTGTTGATGCCCACCAGCTCGCCGTTGAGGTTCACCAGCGCGCCGCCGGAGTTGCCGGGGTTGATGCTGGCATCGGTCTGGATGAAGTTCTGGTAGCCGGCGCCCGGCAGATTGTTGCGTCCCACCGCGGACACGATGCCGCTGGTCACCGTCTGGCCGACCCCGAACGGATTGCCGATGGCCACCACGAAATCGCCGATCTGCAGCTGGTCGCTGTCCGCTATCGGAATCGCGGTGAGGTTCTGCGCCGGGATGCGCATCAGCGCGATGTCGGTGTCGGCGTCGTTGCCCACGAACTCCGCCTTCAGGGTGCGGCCGTCGGCCAGCGTCACCTGCACCTCGTCGGCGTCCTCCACCACGTGGTTGTTGGTCAGCACCAGGCCGCGGCGGGCGTCGATGATCACGCCCGAGCCCAGCGACTGCGCGATGCGCTCGGCCGGAATGCCGAAGATGCGGCGGAAGATCGGGTCGTCGCCGAACGGCGTGTTCACCCGCACCACCTGCTTGGTGTTCACGCTGACCACCGCCGGCAGCACGCGCTTGAGCATCGGCGCCAGCGAGGGCATCGGCGTGCCGGTGATCGCATTCGGCAGCGCGCCCGTCGCCGGCAGTGCGGTGGCCGCGGACGCGGGCGCCGCTTCGGCCGGCTGCTCCAGCATCAGCTTGATGCCGGTGGCGGCAAAGCCACCGAAAGCGGCGGCGGCGGTGAGGGCAAGCAGGGTCTTGGCGGCGGTCTTCATGCGGCGATACGTGGGGTGGACCTGGCGAAGGAACAAGTATTGCCGAGTCTTGCGACGGCACGCGCAATCGCGGCTGAAGACGGTCCGGGCGGCGCCGGTCCGGCGCCTGCAGGCGCCGCGCTGCAGCATCCGCGCATTCAGTTCCACGCCCGAACGCCCCCGTCATCCGTGGAACCCGCACCGCTGGGCGGTTTCAGCCCGGCGCCCGGAAACGCAAGCCTCCGCCGGCAAATTTTCGCGTTGACTTGGCCCCGGGGCGTGGCTATCGTCCGTCCGGTTGGGCCACTAGATCTAGTGGTTCGTGATTGCAGGAAAACCCAAGGCTAGTGGCGTAGGGGCGCCGCC
The DNA here is from genome assembly GCF_046293095.1 of Thermomonas sp. Classification (GTDB taxonomy): domain Bacteria; phylum Pseudomonadota; class Gammaproteobacteria; order Xanthomonadales; family Xanthomonadaceae; genus Thermomonas. The sequence goes on along the minus strand of NZ_JBKBPN010000003.1, from coordinate 421,047 downwards.
AGACATGGGGCAACGACGTCGGCAGGGGAGCGGCGCGTGACGAAGCAACAGCTGGCGGCAACGCCATCACATCGAGGAATCTGCAGGCTGCGCGCCCCGCGCGGCCTGCATCGTCGCCCCCGACGGATGCCGGGGGTGGGGCACGGGCAACGGATCCGCCGCAGCGCGGGTCTATAAAGACAGGAGAGTCGAAGGGCATGAGCACGGCAAGGCTGGAAGCAGTGACCACGGACGCGAATCAGGACATCCCGATGCAACCGGCGTCGCTGGACATCTGGGACAAGAAGTACCGCCTGAAGACCAAGCAGGGGGTGCCGCTGGATGCCGACATCGACGGCACCTACAAGCGCGTCGCCAAGGCGCTGGCCGATGCTGAGCCCACCGCCGAGCTGCAGCAGTACTGGCAGGAGCGCTTCACCTGGGCGCTGCGCCGCGGGGCCATTCCCGCTGGCCGCATCACCTCCAATGCCGGTGCGCAGGAGCACAAGCCCGCCACCTCGACGATCAACTGCACCGTCTCCGGCACGATTGAAGATTCGATGGACGGCATCCTGGACAAGGTGCACGAGGCCGGCCTGACCCTGAAGGCCGGCTGCGGCATCGGCTACGAGTTCAGCACGCTGCGCCCGCGTGGCGCGTTCGTGGCCGGCGCCGGCGCCTACACCTCCGGCCCGATGTCCTTCATGGATATCTACGACAAGATGTGCTTCACCGTGTCCTCCGCTGGCGGCCGCCGCGGCGCGCAGATGGGCACCTTCGACGTGTCGCATCCGGACGTGAAGGACTTCATCCGCGCCAAGCGCGAAGACGGCCGGCTGCGCCAGTTCAACCTGTCCCTGCTGATCACCGATGGTTTCATGCAGGCGGTGGAGAACGATGCCGACTGGCCGCTGGTGTTCCCGGTGAACATCAAGGAGCGGGACGACGTCGACCTTGACGATCCGGCGCAGGTGGTCTGGCGGGATTGGCCCACCCACCGCAACTACATCGTCCGCGACGACGGCCTGGTGGCCTGCAAGATCTACGGCCACATCCGTGCCCGCCACCTGTGGGACATGATCATGGTCTCGACGTACGACTACGCCGAGCCTGGGTTCATCCTGATCGACAAGGTCAACGAGATGAACAACAACTGGTGGTGCGAGAGCATCCGCGCCACCAATCCCTGCGGCGAGCAGCCGCTGCCGCCGTATGGCGCCTGCCTGCTGGGCTCGGTCAACCTGACCAAGTTCGTCAAGCACCCCTTCACCGAGCGGGCCACGTTCGACTGGGAGGAATACAAGGAAGTGGTGCGCGTGTTCACCCGCATGCTGGACAACGTGGTCGAGGTCAACGGGCTTCCCTTGCAACAGCAAAGGGACGAGATCATGCGCAAGCGCCGCCACGGCATGGGTTTCCTGGGCCTGGGCAGCACCATGACCATGCTGAGGATGAAGTACGGCAGCAAGGAATCCTGCGAGTTCACCGAGCGCATTGCCCGCGACATGGCGGTGGCCGGTTGGGAAACCGGCCTGGCGCTGGCCCGCGAGAAGGGCCCGGCCCCGATCATGGACGAGGTGTTCACCGTCACCGCCGAGATGCTGCGCAAGCGCCCGGAAATGGTGAAGGACGGCTGGAAGGTCGGCCAGGAGATCCAGGGCAAGACCCTGCACGCCAAGTACAGCCGCTACATGCAGAGGGTGGCCGAGGTGGCGCCGGAACTGGTGGAGGAGCTGGCCGAGGTTGGCGCCCGCTTCACCCACCACAGCTCCATCGCGCCCACTGGCACCATCTCGCTGTCGCTGGCCAACAACGCCAGCAACGGCATCGAGCCCAGCTTTGCCCACCACTACAGCCGCAACGTGATCCGCGAGGGCAAGAAGACCAAGGAAAAGGTGGACGTGTACAGCTACGAGCTGCTGGCCTACCGGCACCTGGTCAACCCGAAGGCGATGCCGTTCTCCGATGACCCGGACGCCAAGCTGCCGGACTACTTCATCGCCGCCGACGACATCAGCCCGAAGGAGCACGTGGACGTGCAGGCCGCGGCGCAGAAGTGGGTGGACAGCTCCATCTCCAAGACCGCCAACGTCCCCACGGATTACCCGTACGAGGACTTCAAGGACATCTACCGCTACGCCTACCAGCAGGGCCTGAAGGGCTGCACCACCTTCCGCTTCAACCCGGCTGCCTTCCAGGGCGTGCTGGTGAAGGAAGCCGACCTGGAGAACACCACCTACCGCTTCGAACTGGAGGACGGCAGCGTGGTGGAGGTGAAGGGCAACGAGCAGATCGAATACGACGGCGAGCTGCACACCGCGGCCAACCTCTTCGACGCCCTCAAGGAGGGGTACTACGGCAAGTTCTGAGGTCGCGCCACGGCGGCGCGTGCGGCAGGCCGGAAGCGACCGCTGCACGCGCGCCCGGGCGGGTATAGGATCGCGCTGTTGTACCCACCAACCCACGCCCCTTGAGGAGGGCCTATGAGCAATGGAGATGGAGTGACGGCAGCGCTGTCGGATGCCGTTGAAACTGCGAAAGAGAAGGTCGCCGAAGTGAGCGGCGCCGTGGCCAGCACCGCCAGCGCCACCGTGGCAAAGGCGAAGCAGGCCGCCAAGTCCGCCGAGAAGAAGGTCAAGACCGAAGTGGCCAAGGCGAAGAAGGCGGTCAAGAAGACCGTCGCTGTGGCCAAGAAGAAGCTCGCCACCGCCAGCAAGGACGCCAAGAAGGAAGTGGCCAGCTTGAAGAAGAAGGTGGCCGCGAAGAAGGCGGCGACCAAGAAGGCCATCGCCAAGAAGCCCGCTGCCAAGAAGGTCGCGAAAAAGGCGGCCAAGCCGGCGGCAAAGAAGGCGCCGGCCAAGAAGGCCGTCGCCAAGAAGGCCGTCGCCAAGAAGGCCGTGGTGAAGAAAGCTCCGGCGAAGAAGGCGCCCGCCAAGAAGGCGGTGAAGAAAGCCGCACCCGCCAGGAAGGCCGTCGCCAAGAAGGCGCCCGCGAAGAAAGCCGTGAAGAAGGCCGCCAAGAAGGCCTCGAAGAAGTAAGCCTGTCCCTGCGCCCGCCCGGTACGCCGGGCGTGGCGCGCAACCCGCAACGCACAGACAGCCAGAGTCAGGACCATGACCGTCAGGATCGAGAAGAAAATCAAGGGCTACGCCGTCGTCACCGCGGACGACAAGGCGAAGGAAAGCGCCAAGGCCGCGGAGGTCGCCGCGCCGGTCGCCGCCCCCGACGACAACGTGATCCAGATGCACGAGCGCATCGAGCGCCCGGAAGTCCTGGTCGGCAGTACCTACAAGATCAAGTCGCCGCTGGTGGAACACGCCATGTACGTGACCATCAACGACATCGTGCTCAACGCCGGCACCGAGCACGAACACCGCCGCCCGTTCGAGATCTTCATCAACAGCAAGTCGATGGAGCATTTCCAGTGGATCGTGGCGCTCACCCGCATCATGTCCGCCGTATTCCGCAAGGGCGGCGATGTCACCTTCATCGTCGACGAGATGAAGGCCGTGTTCGACCCGCGCGGCGGCTACTTCAAGGCCGGCGGCGTGTACATGCCGTCCCTGGTGGCGGAGCTGGGCAGCATCGTCGAGGACCACCTGAAGTCCATCGGCATGCTGCACGACCCGGAGATGAGCGAGCACCAGCGCGCGCTGATCGCCGAGAAGCGCAAGCAGTTCGAGGCGCGCTCAAAAAAAAACGCTGAGTCCGGCCCGGCCGGCCTGATGAGCAGCGCCGACGAGCATCCGGAAGACATCGCCGTGACCGGCGACGGCGCCAGCTTCCCGCCCAGCGCCACCATGTGCCACAAGTGTTCGACCAAGGCGCTCGTGCTGATGGACGGGTGTGCGACTTGTTTGAATTGTGGGTACAGCAAGTGCGGGTAAGCGTTACGCGCAGCTGAGTCACAGCAGCGGGGCCAGGTTCGGAAGTGAACTTGGCCCCGTTTTTATTCCCGAGAGCATCGAAAATGAAAAAAGGCGTCGTCCCCCGTGTTTATTCGCGCCTTGGGCCGGGCCTGATCACCGGGGCCGCTGACGATGACCCCAGCGGGATTGCAACGTATTCGCAGGCGGGCGCGCAGTTCGGTTTCAGTCTGGCATGGACGCTGTTTCTGACCGCGCCGCTGATGATCGGCATCCAGATGCTGTCGGCGCGGATCGGCTGGGTGACGGGTGAGGGGTTGGCCGCCAACATCCGCAAGATGTGTCCGCGCTGGCTTGCGGTCTTTTTGATCGCCCTGCTGGTCGTCGCCAATACCATCAACATCGCTGCGGATATCGGGGCGATGGGTGAGGCGCTGCGCATCCTGGTGGGTGGCAAACTGGCGGTTTATGTGATTGGCTTTGGCGCGCTGAGTATCGCGACGCAAGTGTTTTTCTCGTATGAACGCATCGTGCGCATTCTCAAATGGCTGACGCTTGGGCTGTTTGCCTATGTCGCCGTTGTCTTGAGCGTGTCGGTGCCGTGGCGACTGGCGATCTCGCAATCGTTTCTACCGTGGGAATACTTTCCGGCCCATGGCTCGCTCAGCACGTACGCTGCCATGGTCGTTGCGGTGTTGGGGACCACCATCAGCCCCTATCTGTTCTTCTGGCAAGCCGCACTGGAAGTTGAAGACAGCAATCGACGGCCTGGCGCGGCCGAACTGAAGGCCAACCCGGACTATGCGGCGGAGCACCTGTCGCGCATCAAGGTGGATACCGTCGTTGGCATGGTGTTCTCCAATCTCATTGCGCTCTGCATTGTGATTGCAACTGCCGTCACCCTGAACCAGCAGGGCATCACCGATATCCAGACGTCCTCCCAGGCGGCGCAAGCATTGCGTCCGGTGGCCGGCGAGTTTGCCTTTCTGCTGTTCGCGCTGGGCATTATCGGCACTGGCCTGCTGGCCGTGCCGGTTCTGGCAGGTTCCGCCGCTTACGCCATCAGCGAACTGGTTGGCTGGAAGGCAGGCCTGTCAAGCGGCTTCCGCGAAGCACGCGGATTTTATCTGATCATCGCTGTCGCCACCGGCATCGGCACTCTGATGAGCGTGTTCGACTTCGACCCCATCAAGGCGCTGGTCTGGAGTGCTGTCGTCAATGGCGTGATCTCGGTGCCGATCATGGCGGTGATGATGATGATCGGGCAGTCAACAAAGATCATGGGGCAATCGACCATTACCCTGCGGCTCAAACTGCTTGGCTGGGCCGCCACCGGGGTGATGGGTGCGTCGGTGGTATTCATGTTTGTGACCATCGGCCAATGAATGGTCGACTAGAAACCGGGTCAGGAGTGAGCGCGCCCCTGTTTCTGGCAGCACGCTGCGCACCTACCATCCGGGCGGGGTGGTGGATCGAGATGGAAGGGATGGATGAGGTCTCCTGGGCGTATTGAAGGGGGATCGCTCGCGCGAGGTTGTGGTGCATGCGGCGCCCTGATAGAACCGGCCTTTCGGCATGAGCGAGTTCGTGGGAGCGTGGCATGAGGGGGATGACCGCCAAGGCAGCAGCGCTGTTGGCAGGGGTGATGTTGATGGCCGGTGCCCTTCAGGCCGATGCCCGCGGCGGCGCGAAACCGGCGCCGCTCCAGTTTGATTTTGATTTCGAGGCAACCGTGCAGGCGGACGGCAGCGTTACCGATGTCCGGCCCGACCCGGCCTTGCCCGAGGCGATCCAGACGCTGGTACGGCAGCGCGTGGCCACGTGGCGATATTCGCCCACACGCTGGCAGGGCACGGCCGAGGCGTCCACCGTCACGGAGCGGATCAGGGCGGAGGCCGTACCCACCCGCGAGGGCGGCTTTGCGCTACGGATCATCGAAGTGACCGGGCAAGTCCGGACCGCACCAGCGAATAGTCGCGCGGCTGCTATGCCGATGCCGCCGCCCCGGTTCCCGCCGGAGCTGATGCGCAAAAACGTCAATGCGGTGCTGGTGTATGACGTCCTGTTCGGCAAGGACGGGATCCCGCATGACGTCAAGCTGATCTATCCGAGCGAGCCGGATAGCACGATCAAGCGACTGGACGAGGCGTCGCGCGAAGCGATGCGCCAGTGGGTGGCGCCCAAGACTTTTGGAGGAGCGCCGATCGCTTGCCGCGTCGAGGTGCCCATCATCTTCGCCACGACGCTGGATGCGACTTTGCTCCACGCCCCACCCGAGGTAAGCGCGATGTTCGAGGCTTATGCCGATCGCTGCCCGGTGGCGAAGCTCGAAACCCCGGTGGCTGGTACGTTTCTCTGACGCGGCCTGGGCGGCGTCCTGGTGCGATGGGCACGCGCCGCCAGAGGCCTCAGCGCGCCTCCAGCCGCGCGCGGATGGCGCAATGGTCGCTCAGGGGGGCGCCGCTGTAGGTTGCTTCCTGGAACTGCACCAGCGCCGGGGTGGCGCGGCGGTCCAGCACGATGTGGTCGATGAAGTCGCGGTAGCGCGGGTTGCAGCGGGCAGGTTGACCGCCGGCGGCATCGGCCAGGTCGGCATTGGCGGGATTGCCGTCGTCCCACTCGGCCCAGGCCGCGTCGTCGGGCAGGGCCAGGCGGCGGTTGAAATCACCCAGCACCGCGAAGCGCAGGGGTTCGGCGGCGCGTGCGTCGATCCAGCGCTCCAGCACCGGCACCTGCTGGAAGAAGGTGGTGCAGGCCTCGTTGCGGTTGCCGGCGCTGCATCCGGATTTCAGATGCACCGAAAGCAGGCGGATTGGCGTGCCGCCGGCCGGGCGCACCACCACGTCCACGCCGGAGCGCAGGTCCGGGTTGCCCAGCTGCAGGTCGGTCAGGTCGGGCTGGCGGGTGAAGGCCAGCGTCTTGCGGATGGCGAAGCCGGTGCGTTGCGCCCGGAGGGTGTGCGCCGGATCGCCGGCGCAGGCACCGTTGCGGCCGCTGCCCACGCGGTCTTCGATCACCACGGTGTACCGCGCGGGGTCGAACACCCGCTCCGCGGCGGTGCGCGATTCCACTTCCTGGAAGGCAATCACGTCCGCCTGCAGCGCGTCGGCGTATGCGCGCATCGCGGCGTAGTCGGCGTCGGTGCGCGGCCGGCAGCCGGTGCCGTTGCGCTCGGCCAGGTGCTCCATGTTCCAGCTGGCCAGGGTCAGCGTGGCGGCCGGTGCGTCGGGGCGATCCTGCGGCGCGGTGCAGGCGGCGGCAAGCAGGCAGAGGGCGAGAGTGAGGGCGGTGCGCGTCATCGCCGTAGTAGACCACGCCGGCAGGCGGCGCAGAACGGGACCGTCCGCACTTTACCGGCGCGCCCGGCCGTGCTCCGGCCGCGCCCCACGCGTCAGGTGATCTTCTCAGGTGATCTTCCGGAAAATCGTCACCCCCAGCAGGAACAGCACCACCGCGATGGCCAGCGCGGCGAAGAACAGGAACTTGGCAATGCCGATGAAAGCGCCGCCCAGGCCGCCAAAGCCCAGTGCGCCGGCAATCAGGCCAAGGATGGCGAAGATGATGGCCCACTTGATCATGGTGTTGTTCCTCCTGGAAGAGAGGCCATACGCTAGAAGGTGCCGGGTAGTGATGGCGTGATGGCACCGATCCAGCGGCCACGCAAGGGGCGTTGGTTGCCCCCGCCGGGCGACCCTGCGGGGCTAGACTCCGGGTTCCTATTCCGATCCGAGGCCGTCCCATGTCCCTAGTCCGGCACGCGCGCGTCGCCCTGGCCGCCGCGCTTCTCGTGGCCTCCGCCGCCCAGGCGGGCACGCCCGCCTTGCCGGAGGAGCAGGCGCATTGGCTCTCCACCATTTCGGCGAACACGCTGCGCGGGAACCTGTCGTTCCTGGCCTCCGATGCGCTGGAAGGCCGCGGCACGCCGTCGCGTGGGCTGGATATCGCCGCCGAGTACATCGCGGCCCAGTTCCGCGCGGCGGGGCTGGAGCCGCTGGGCGACGACGGCTACTTCCAGACCGCGGACTGGCGCGAGATCGCGCCCAAGCGGGAGATCGCCAAGTACGCCGATGCCCCACAGCCGCTGAAGGTGCGCAACGTGGTGGGCCTGCTGCGCGGCTCCGACCCCGAGTTGTCGAAGACCTACGTGCTGGTGACCGCCCACTACGACCACCTGGGCGTGCGCGAGGGCAACGGCGACGACGCCATCTACAACGGCGCCAACGACGACGGCAGCGGCACCGTCTCGGTGATCGAGCTGGCGCGCGCGTTTGCGGCGCGCAAGGAGCGCCCCAAGCGCAGCATCGTGTTCATGACCGTGTTCGGCGAGGAGCACGGCCTGGTGGGCTCGCGCTACTACGGCGCGCATCCGCTGGTGCCGGTGGCCGCCACCGTGGCCAACATCAACCTGGAGCAGATCGGCCGCACCGACGACAGCGAGGGCCCGCAGGTGCGCGCCGCCGCGGTCACCGGCGCCGACTACTCCGACGTGGGCGACGTGCTGCGCCAGGCCGGCGAGCGCACCGGCATCCGCATTACCAGGCATCCGGTCAACAGCGACCGCTACTTCGCCTACAGCGACAACCAGGCGTTGGCCGACCTCGGCGTGCCGTCCCACACCGTCAGCGTGGCGTACGCATTCCCGGACTACCACGGCGCCGCCGACACCTGGGACAAGATCGACTACGACAACATGGCCGCCGTCAACCGCGCCGTGGCGCTGGCGCTGCTGACCATCGCCAACGACCCGCGCGCGCCGCAGTGGAATGCCGCCAACCCGAAGACCGCCAAGTACGTGGAGGCGGCAAGCAAGTTGCGTCCCTGATCCCGCGGATGGCGCCACGGCGCGGCGTTCACCGGGCCGCTACGCCGTGGCCGCCACCATGAGCCTCCACCCATCGCAAGGGATCGCCATGCTTCGTTACCTGCCGCTTGCGTTCGTTTTGGCCTCGGGTCCTGCCGTGGCACAGGACGCGACGTTGCCCAACACTCCGGTGCCCGCGCTGGACCTGCAGCGCTACGCCGGTACCTGGCACGAGATCGCGCACCTGCCGCTGTTCTTCCAGCGCAACTGCGCCGCCAATACCACCGCCACCTACACGGTCCGCCCGGACGGGCGCGTCACCGTGCGCAACGCCTGCGACACGGACACGGGCAAACCGCTGGTGTCGGAAGGCGTCGCGCGTCCGGTGCCCGGCCAGCCGGGTGCCCTGCAGGTGCGGTTTGCACCGGCCTGGCTGGGCTGGCTGCCGATGGTCTGGGCCGACTACTGGGTGGTCGAGCTGGACCCCGAGTACCGCTGGGCGGTGGTGGGCGGCCCGTCGCGCAAGTACCTGTGGATCCTCTCGCGCACGCCGACGCTGCCGCGCGATCAGTTCGACGCCCTGCGTGAGCGCGCCGCCCGCCGCGGCTATCCCGTCGAGCGCCTGGTCCAGGCCGGCCGGACGGTGGAGTGAGGGCCATGACCCTGCTGGACTTCCAGGACATCGATTGCCCGTACTGCGGCGAGCCGATCACGCTGGCGCTGGATGCCAGTGCGGGCGCACAGCGCTACATCGAGGACTGCGCCGTCTGCTGCCGTCCGATCACGGTGGTGCTGGAGGTGGACGATGACGGCGTGGCCTCCGCGGTCGGTTACGCGCAGGACGACGCCTGAAGGCGCGGGATTTCCGCCGCGCTGCCCTGCGGGCTGGCGGCGGGAGCGGCGCAAAAGAGAAACCCGCCTTGCGGCGGGTTTCCTGGAAGGATGCAGGGCGGGCACGCGGGGCGCCCACCGGAGCATCACTTGATCTTGCCTTCCTTGTACATCACGTGCTTGCGAACGACGGGGTCGTACTTGCTGACCTCCATCTTGTTCGGCGTGTTCTTCTTGTTCTTGTCGGTGGTGTAGAAGTGGCCGGTACCGGCCGAGGAGATCAGGCGGATCTTGTCGCGCTTGCTAGCCATGGTGCAGTCCTCCTCAGACCTTTTCGCCCTGCTTGCGCAGGTCGGCCAGGACGGCATCGATGCCGTTCTTGTCGATGGTGCGCAGCGCGGCGGTGGAAACACGGAGCTTGACCCAACGGTTCTCCGAGGCGACCCAGAAACGGCGCTCGTGGAGGTTGGGCTGGAAGCGACGACGCGTCTTGCGGTTGGAGTGCGAGACGTTGTTGCCGGTCGTCGTGCGCTTGCCGGTGACTTGGCAGACTTTGGACACTGGGCACCTCGATGGTGTTTGGGATGTCGCCCGTAGCCCGGGAGACGGCGGCCCCGGCGCGCACCCCGAAAGGGACGAGCCGCACGATGCGGGAGGAAAACCGCGCTGCCGGCAGCGGGCCGAATCGTGCTTCGGGCCCGGCCGGAACCGGCCGGGCAGGCGGGTTCGGACGCAGCGAGCCGCGCATTATGCGGGCAAACGCCTTTTCAGGCAAGCACTTGGCGCCGGTGCGGATGCGGACAGGCTTCAGTGGGTGGCGGCGGCCTTGGCGGAAGCGATGTAGGTCCGGATCTGGCTCTCCAGCACCGGCAGCGGCACCGAGCCCTGAGCCAGCACCGCGTCGTGGAAGGCGCGCACGTCGAAGGCCGGTCCCAGCGCGGCTTCGGCTTCGCGGCGCAGCCGCATCAGGGTCAGCTCGCCCAGCTTGTAGCTCAGCGCCTGGCCGGGCCAGCTGATGTAGCGATCCACCTCGGTGGTGACCTCGTGCTCGGACAGCGCGGTGTTGTCGCGCAGGTAGGCCTGTGCCTGCGCGCGGGTCCAGCCCTGGTGGTGGATGCCGGTATCGATCACCAGCCGGCAGGCGCGCCACATCGCGTAGGTCAGCCGGCCGAAATCCTCGTAGGGCGTCTCGTAGATGCCCATCTCCCTGCCCAGCCATTCACTGTACAGGCCCCAGCCCTCGCCGTAGGCGCTGATATAGACCTTGCGGAACCCCGGCAGTGCCCCCTGCTCGCGTACCAGTTGCTGTTGCAGCGAATGTCCGGGCGCGGATTCGTGCAGGGTCAGCGCCGGCAGGTTGTACAGCGGCCGGGAGGGCAGGTCGTAGGTGTTCACCCAGTAGGTGTCGGCGCCGCCGCGCCCGGCGGTCCAGAACGGGGCGATGGCGGCGGGTACCGGCTCGATGGTGAAGCGGCCGCGCGGCAGGGTACCGATCAGCTTGCCGATCTGGCCGTCCACCCGCTTGCTGATCCAGGCTGCCCGGTAGAGCAGCTCCTGCGGGGTCTTTGCATAAAACCGGGGATCGGAGCGCAGAAAGGTGAGGAAGTCGGCGAAGCGGGTCGCCTTGGAGCGCCCCTGGAAGCCCAGGCCGTCGATGATCGCGTCCATCTCGGCGCGGATCGAGGCGACTTCCCGCAGCCCGATCGCGTGGATCTCCTCGGGCGACAGGTCCAGCGTGGTGTATTTGCGGATCTGCTCGCGGTACCACGCGACACCGTCCGGCATGGCTTCGGCAGCCAGCGTGGTGCGCGCGCCGGGCACGTATTCGTTGCGGAAGAACGCCAGCAGTTTCGCGTAGGCCGGTATCACCGCGTCGCGGATCGCCGCAACACCCTCGGCGCGCAGTGCGGCCTGTTCCGCCACAGGGAGGGTGGCGGGCATCTTTGCGTAGGGCGCGTAGAAGCTGGCGTCCTCGGGATTCACCAGGTCGGCGGTTGCCGCGATCGACACGTCGCGGCCGGCCAGCACCGCGCGTGGCACCGAGAAGCCGCGCGCCAGGCCGGCACGCATGTTGGCGATCTGCTGGTCGAAATAGCGCGGCACGTCGCGCAGGCGCGCGGCGTAGGCGCGATAGGCGGCGGCATCGCGCAGGTCGGCGCGGGCCATGAAGTCCAGGTTCGACCAGAACGCGCTGTCCGAGTTGAATGGCATCTCGTAGTCGCGGAAGCGGAGCTCTGCCGCCATGTGCGCGATCTGCGGGCGGTAGATCGCGTAATTCAGGCGCTCCGCCGGCGACAGGGCGGCGGGATCGATCGCATCCAGCTGGCGCAGCACCCCCTCGAGGTAGGCCAGTTTGCGCGCCTGGGCGTCCGGGCCGACGTCCGGCAGCCGGGTCTGTTGCGCGTCGTCGCCGGCGTCGTTGTCCTCGTCCCAGCCGCTGGCCTGCTGCATCCGCCAGGTCCACTCGGCCTGGTAGAGCGCGCGGAAGGTGGCGTCGGCGGAGGCCTGCTGCGCGGCGGCGGGTGCGGGCGCCTGTGCCATTGCCAATGCGGGCAGCAGGCACAAGGCGAGCAGGCAGGCGCGGAACAAGGCGTTCACGGGGCGGCGGTCCAGGCGGGCGGGGCTTTGGATCGTAGCATCGGCCCGTGCAGTGCCGGGGTGCGCTCAGTGGCTGTTGCGGTCGCGCTTCCAGCCGCGGTGGCGGATGTCCAGGTACAGGCTGTAGCAGGCGGTGAAGCTGGGGAACAGGTTCTGCAGGATGCCGACCGCATCGTTCTTGCCGAAGATGAAATAGGCCAGCGTCATCAGGCTGCCGGCGATGCTCATGTACCAGAACAGTCGCGGGATGACCGGCTTGCCGTGGCGCCTGCTGGCGATGAACTGCACCAGCCAGCGGCCCCCGAACATCAGCGCGCCCACCAACCCGATCAGCTTCCAGGGGCTCATGTGGATGCCGGTCCACGCCAGCGCGGCCAGCGGCGTGTCCATGAAGCCCGGCGGCGGCGCGGCGATCACCGGGGCAACTCCTCCACGGCGGTGCGCCGGCTGCGCTGGATCAGCCAGGCCACGCCCAGCAGGTCCTTGATGCCGACCAGCGCACGGCCAAGGTTGGTGTACTTGGACACGCCGGCGGTGCGATGGCGGTGGTTGACCGGCACGCTGACGGTCTGCCAGCCGGCGCGCTGCATCAGCGCCGGCAGATAGCGGTGCATGTGGTCGAAGTACGGCAGATCCAGGAAGGCCTCGCGTTCGAACAGCTTGATGCCGCAGCCGGTGTCCGGCGTGGCATCGCGCAGCAGGCGGCTGCGGATCGCGTTGGCGAACTTCGAGGCCCAGCGCTTGCTGCCGGAATCCTGGCGGTTGACCCGCCAGCCGGCGAACAGCTTCACCTCGGCAGGCGCGGCATCGCGTTTGGCCAGCAGGTGCGGGATATCGGCCGGGTCGTTCTGGCCGTCGCCGTCCAAGGTGGCGACCCACGGCGCGCGCGCGGCCTTCACGCCATTGCGCACCGCGGTGCTCTGGCCGGCGTTGGTGAGGTGGCGGACCACGCGCAGCTCCGGGGTGGTGGCCTGCAGGTCGCGCAGGCGCTGCAGGGTGGCGTCGCGCGAGGTGTCGTCCACGTAGACGATCTCGAACGCGATCCGGCCACGCAGCGCGGCCAGGATCTCATCGACCAGCGGGGCGACGTTGTCCTCCTCGTTGTGCACGGGGACGACGACGGAAAGTTGCGGCGATCCGCTCATGCAGGCATCGGCCTCAGGGACGGTTGCGCAGGCGCTCGAGCACGCCGTCCAGCGCGTCGAGGTTGGCGTAGTGGATGACCAGCTTGCCTTTGTTACCGCGGCCGTTGAGCACGTTGACCTTGCTGCCCAGCATCTCCGACAGCTCGCGTTCCAGCGCGGCGATGTCGGCCTGCGGCGCCCTCGCCTTGGGCGAGTTCTTCTTCGGCTCGGTCGGTACCTTGCCGGCGGCGAGCTGCTGGACGCGGTGCTCCACCTGGCGCACCGACCAGCCTTCCTCGGCGGCCTGCTTGGCCAGCGAGATCGCCATCGGCTCGGCCAGCGCCAGCAGCGCGCGCGCGTGGCCCATCTCCAGCGCGCCGTTCTGCACCAGCGCCCGCACAGGCTCGGGCAGTTCCAGCAGGCGCAGCAGGTTGGACACCGCCGCGCGCGAGCGGCCCACGGCTTCTGCCGCGGCCGCATGGGTCAGGTCGAATTCGTCGATCAGCCGCTGCAGCGCCTGCGCTTCTTCCAGCGGATTGAGGTCTTCGCGCTGGATGTTCTCGATCAGCGCCATCGCCACCACGGTGCGGTCGTCGACTTCGCGCACGACCACCGGCACTTCGGCCAGGCCCGCGCGCTTTGATGCGCGCCAGCGGCGCTCGCCGGCGATGATCTCGTAGGTGCGGCCGCCCTTGCCGTCCGCACCCAGGCGCTCGCGCACCACGATGGGCTGGATCACGCCCTGCGCGCGGATGGAGGAGGCCAGTTCCTCCAGCTTGGCATCGTCCATGGTGCGGCGCGGCTGGTACTTGCCCGGCACCATCGCGTCCACCGGCAGCGTGCGCAGCACGTCGCCCGGCATCGCCTGCAGCGCCGGCACCTCGGCCGCGGCCTTGGGGCCCAGCAATGCTTCCAGGCCGCGGCCCAGGCCGCGCTTCTTGGCGCCGCCCTTGGCGGCCTCCTTGCCAGCCGTCATGCGGCGCTCTCCTTCTGTTTCTGCGTGCGTTCGCGCTGCCGGCGCAGGACCTCGCCGGCCAGGCCGAGGTAGGCCACGCTGCCGCGGCTGGCCTTGTCGTAGCCAAGGATGCTCTGGCCGTGGCTGGGGGCTTCGGCCAGGCGCACGTTGCGCGGCACGATGGTGCGGAACACGAGGTCGCCGAAGTGGTTGGTCAGCTCGGCCGACACCGCGTTGGCCAGGTTGTTGCGCACGTCGAACATGGTGCGCAGCACGCCCTCGATCTCCAGCGCCGGGTTGAACCGGCCCTTCAGGCCTTCGATGGTGTCGATCAGCGCCGACAGGCCCTCCAGCGCGTAGTACTCGCACTGCATCGGCACCAGCACGGAGTCGGCGGCGGTCAGCGCGTTGAGCGTGAGCACCGACAGCGACGGCGGGCAGTCGATCAGGATGAAGTCGTAATTCCCGCGCACCTTTTCCAGCGCGGCCTTGAGCCGGCCCTCGCGGCCCTCGGCGTCGAGCAGGCGGATCTCCGCGGCGGTCAGGTCGATGTTGCCGGGCAGCAGGTCGTAGCCGTCGGCGCAGCGCACGATGGCCTCGGCCGGCTGCGCCTCGCCCAGCAGCACGTCGGTCACCGAGGCGCCGAGTTCGCGCTTGTCGATGCCGCTGCCCATGGTGGCGTTGCCCTGCGGGTCCAGGTCGGCCAGCAGCACGCGCTTCGGCGTCCGCGCGAGGGCGGCGGCGAGGTTGACGGCGGTGGTGGTCTTGCCGACCCCGCCCTTCTGGTTGGCGATGGCGATGATGCGGGCCATGCGGCGTGTGTTCCCGAGGCTGGGCCTGCGCGGGGCTGGCAGGCGACAGAGGATTATGCCCTATGCCCGCGTGCGGACGATGTCCAGCAGGTGGCGCTCGGCGGCCAGCCCCGGCACGTGCAGCGGGTGGATGGCGGCCACGCCCCAGCCGGGCGGCAGTGCGGCGATCTCGTCGTGGGGCACCACGCCTTTCATCGCCAGCAGCCGGTCATCTGCACCGAGCAGGTGACCGCCCAGCTCCAGGATCAGCGGCAGGGTGGCCAGCGCGCGCGCGGTGATGGCGTCGAAGGTGGCACCGGGCTGGAACGCCTCGATCCGCGATTCGGCCACCTGCACATTGCCCAGCTTGAGCTGGCGCACCGCCTCGCGCAGAAAGCGGGCCTTCTTGCCGTTGCTTTCCACCAGGGTGACCTGGAGGCCCGGCGTGGCGATGGCCAGCGGAATGCCGGGCAGGCCCGGGCCGGTGCCGAGGTCCGCCAACGTGTGCAGGTCGCGCACGAACGGCTGCATCGCCAGCGAATCCAGCAGGTGCTTGGCCAGCATCTCGCGCGGGTCGCGGATGGCGGTGAGGTTGTAGGTGGCATTCCAGCGCTGCAGCAGCGCGAGGTAATCCAGCAGCGGCCCGGCCAGCGCCGGCTCCTGCGAAAGCTGCGCCAGCCCGGCTTCAAGCCCGGGGCGCAGGGCGGCGATATCGACGGTCATGCGCACAGTATGCCGCGCCGCGCGGGTGCCGCCCGGCTGAATGGCTGGTCAGGGACGCGAACGCCGCCGTCACGCCCGGTCCGGGAGACTGGCGTCGTGCCCGGGGCGTTCCGCACCGGGGCATCGCGGAGCGGAATGGCCGCTCCGCGCATTCCCACAGGAGGGCATGTCAATGAGTCTCATCATCTGGTTGGTTATCGGCGGCATCATCGGCTGGCTGGCCAGCATCGTCATGAAGACGGACGCGCAGCAGGGGATCATCCTCAACGTGGTGGTCGGCATCGTCGGTTCGTGGATCGGCGGCTGGCTCATCGCCCCGCTGATCGGTGGCGCCGGCTTCATGGGCTACGTGTCCGCTTTTCTCGGCGCGATCATCCTGCTGGCCATCGTCAACCTGTTCCGTCGCGGCCGCGTGCGCTGACGCGCGGCAGCACGCCGACGTCATGCGAAGGCCCGGCAACTGCCGGGCCTTCGTGTTTACTGCCTCCGCCGATGGCTCAGTCGAGGACGACGAACGCCGGCGCGTGGTCGCTGGGGCGCTCCCAGGTGCGCGGCGTGCGGTCGATGCCAGCCCCGACGGTGGTCCCGCGCAGCGCGTCGGACACCAGCGTCAGGTCGATGCGCAGGCCCAGGTTGCGGCGGAACGCGGCCTGCCGGTAGTCCCACCAGCTGAAGATGCCGCCTTCCTCGCTGTGCAGGCGCAACCCGTCGTGCAGGCCCAGCGCCAGCAGCTGGCGGAGCGCTTCGCGCTCGGGGGTGGAGGTGAGGATGTGGTTGTCGTTCCAGGTGGCCGGGTCGTGCACGTCGCGTGCGTCGGGGGCGATGTTGAAGTCGCCCAGCACCACCAGCTTCGGATGCCGCTGCAGCTCGTCGGCCACCCAGCCCCGCACCGCCTCCAGCCAGCGCAGCTTGTAGGCGTATTTGTCGGTGCCGACGTCCTGCCCGTTGACGACGTACAGATTGATGATGCGCACGCCGCCCACCGTCGCCGCGATGGCGCGCGCCTGCGTGTCCTCGAAGCCCGGGATCGCCACCTGCACGTCCTCGATGGCGCACCCGCGCGCCAAGATCGCCACGCCGTTGTAGGTCTTCTGCCCATGGAAGACGCTGCGGTAGCCGGCCTCCAGCAGCGCATCGTCCGGGAACCGGTGGTCCTCCAGCTTGGTTTCCTGCAGGCCCACCACGTCGGGCGTGAATTCGGCCAGCCATTGCTGCAGCTGCGGTAGGCGGACGTTGAGCGAATTGACGTTCCAGCTGGCGATTTTCATGCCGCGATTCTAATCGTCCCGCCTCAGCGCACGATCAGGTCCAGCAGCCACTGCGCCCTGGAATACGGCGGCTTGAGCAGGTCGCCGCCGGTGCGGCGCGCCTGCCACAGCACCGGCAGCAGCTTGCTCATCGCGTCGAAGCCGGCGCGGCTGTGGTAGGCGCCCATGCCGCTGGCGCCGACACCGCCGAACGGCAGGTCGGGGATGGCGAAGTGGAACAGGGTATCGTTGACGGAGACCCCGCCGGCCACCGTATCGCGCAGGATCCGTTCGACCACCGCGCGGTCATGGCTGAAGGGATACAGCGCCAGCGGACGCTCATGCGCGTTGATGTAGGCGATGGCCTCGTCCAGCGTCGCGTAGGTCTTGAGCGGCAGCAGCGGGCCGAAGATCTCGTCCTGCATCACCTTGGCGTCGTCGCCCGGGTCAAGCAGCACGGTAGGCGGCAGCAGGCGCTGCGCCGGGTCCGCACTGCCGGCCAGGGTGATGGCCGCGATGCCGCGCGCGCGGGCATCGTCCAGGTAGCCCTGCAGGCGCGCGTACTGGCCGTCGTTGATGATGCGGGTGTAGTCGTCGCGGTTGCCGAGGTCGGCACCATAGCGCGCCTGCACCTCCCGGCGCAGCGCGGCGACGAAGGCATCGCGCTTGCCGGCGGGCAGCAGCACGTAATCGGGGGCGATGCAGGTCTGCCCGCAGTTGAACCACTTGCCGGTGGCGATGCGCGCGGCGGCGCGCTCCAGCGGATAGTCGTCGCACAGCAGCACCGGTGACTTGCCGCCCAGCTCCAGCGTCAGCGGTGTCAGGTGCGGCGCGGCGGCGGCCATCACCTTGCGGCCCACCGCGGTGGAGCCGGTGAACACCAGGTGGTCGAAGGGCAGGCCGGCGAAGGCCGCGCCCACGTCCGCGCCGCCGGTCGCCACGGCCACGCGGTCGGCCGGGAACACGTCCGCCAGCAGGTCGCGCAGAAATGCGCTGGTGCGCGGCGTGTGTTCGGACGGCTTCAGATAGACATGGTTGCCGGCGGCGATGGCCGTAGCCAACGGGATCAGCGCCAGGTTGACCGGGTAGTTCCACGGTGCGATCACGCCCACCACGCCCAGCGGCACCGGGCGCACCTGCGCGCGGGCCGGCAGGAAGCGCCAGCCCACGCCCACCCGGCGCGGCTTCATCCACCGGCGCAGGTGGCGGAGCAGGTGGTCGATCTCGTTGAGCGCAGTCATGCCGTCGGCAATCCGGCTCTCGTCCAGCGAACGGTGCCCGAAATCGGCGGCGATGGTGCGCGCCATCTCGTCCAGCCGGCGCTTCAGCGCGGCGCGCAGCCGTAGCAGGTCGTCGCGGCGCTGGTCGAAGTCCGGCTTGCGCTGCTGCCAGGCGGCCCGCAGCTGGTCGAGGGTGGGCTGGAGGGCGTGCAGCCGGGTATCGGTGGCGGTGTCCATACGGGCCAGTGTAGTGCGGCCAGCGGCGGAATCCAGCGATAATCCGGGCATGAACCTCCGACCCTACCGCGGCGTTTCCCCCACCCTCGGCGCACGTGTCTATGTGGATCCCCAGGCCAGCGTCATCGGTGACGTGGTGCTGGGCGAGGACGTCTCCGTCTGGCCGTTCACGGTGATCCGCGGCGACGTCAATTTCATCCGTATTGGCGACCGTACCAACATCCAGGACGGCACCGTCATCCACGTCAGCCACGACGGCCCGCACGCCAAGCTGGGCGGTTTCGCCACCCGCATCGGCAGCGACGTCACCATCGGCCACAAGGCCATCATCCATGCCTGCACGATCGAGGACGCGGTGCTGATCGGGATGGGCGCCATCGTGCTGGACGGCGCAGTGGTGAGAAAGCACGCCTTCGTCGGTGCCGGTGCGCTGGTATCGCCGGGCAAGGTGGTGGGCGAGGGGGAGCTGTGGCTGGGCAACCCGGCGCGGAAGGCGCGGATGCTCAGCGATGCAGAGATCGAGGCGCTGTACTACAGCGCCGGCCACTACGTGCGGTTGAAGGACGCATATCTGGCCTGATCCGGGGCGGCGCGGGGGACGGTGCCCGCAGCGCGCCGGCCACGGGCGGCCTCAGGCCGCCAGCATCGCTGCGATCTGGTCCTTCAGGTGCAGGCGCTGCTTCTTGAGCGCCTCCAAATGCTCGTCGCTGGCCACCTTCACGCCCTCCTCGAACAGCCGGATCTGGTGGTTCACGTCGTCGTACTGGGACTTCAGGTGGACGAAGTGCGCATTCTCCAGCTTCAGGGCGTGCAGCTTGTCCTTGTGTTCGGGGAACTCGTGCGCCAGGTCGTGCAGTTCGATTGTCATCGTAGAACGCCTTTGGGGTGGGAAATCGGGGGTATCAGTCCGCGGTGACCAGCGCGTCGGCTTGCGTGCGCAGGGCGGTATACACGGCGTCGGTCTCCGGACGCACGCCGTGCCAGAGCAGGAAGCTTTCCGCCGCTTGTTCCACCAGCATGCCCAGTCCGTCCAGCGCCTGCGCGCAGCCGGCGGCGCGGGCCCAGGCGAGGAAGGGCACCGCGGCTTCGCCGTAGCTCAGATCCACCGCCGCGCTGCGCGGGCCGGCCAGCGACATCGGCAGCGCCGGCAGTGCGCCGCCGCGGGTGGCGGAGGTGGCATTGACCAGCAGGTCGAATTCGCCAAGTCCCGGCAAGGCGTCCAGCGCGCGCGCATGCACGCGCCCGGGTTCGCCCAGGGCGTCCGCCAGCGCATCGGCGCGCGCCGCGGTGCGGTTGACGATGTAGAGCGAGTGGATGCCTGCGTCCAGCAGCGCGGGCGCCACGCCGCGGGCGGCGCCACCGGCGCCCAGCAGCAGCACCCGGCGTTCACGCAGGTCCAGGCCGTGGCGCTCGGTCAGATCGCGCACCAGGCCCAGGCCATCGGTGTTGTCGCCGTGCCAGCCGTTGCCGTTGCGGAGAAGCGTGTTCACCGCGCCGGCGCGCCGCGCGCGCGCGCTGACGTTGCCGGCGCACAGGGCAAAGGCGTCTTCCTTCAGTGGCAGGGTGACGTTGGCGCCCTGCACGTCGCTGGCGGCGAGCTTCGCCGCGAAGTCATCACGGCTGGCTTCGATGGCGGTGTATTCCAGTGCGACTCCCGCCTGCCGCGCAAACAGGGTGTGGATGCGCGGCGAGAGCGAGTGTGAAACCGGTGTGCCGAATACGGCGTAGCGTTGCATCTGCTGCTCCCTGCCTGTCATCGCGCCGCTGCGGCGCGCGCCTGTCGGATCAGGCCTTCATCCAGCGCGCCGCATCCAGCGCGAAGTAGGTGAGGATGCCGTCGGCGCCGGCGCGCTTGAACGCGGTCAGTGCCTCCATCGCCACCATCTTTTCGTCGATCCAGCCGTTGGCCGCGGCGGCCTTGATCATCGCGTACTCGCCGCTGACCTGATAGGCGTAGGTCGGGCGCCTGAAGTGCTGCTTCACCCGGTACAGCACGTCGAGGTAGGGCAGGCCGGGCTTGACCATCACCATGTCGGCGCCTTCGGCAAGGTCGAGGCCGACTTCGTGCAGCGCCTCGTCGGAATTGGCCGGGTCCATCTGGTAGGTGTACTTGTTGCCCTTGCCCAGGTTGCCGGCGCTGCCCACTGCGTTGCGGAAGGGGCCGTAGAAGGCGCTGGCGTACTTGGCGCTGTAGGCCATGATGCGGGTGTGGATGAAGCCGTTGGCCTCCAGCGCGTCGCGGATCACGCCGATGCGGCCGTCCATCATGTCGGACGGCGAGAGCACGTCCACGCCGGCGGCGGCGTGTACCAGCGACTGCTTCACTAGCGCTTCGATGGTTTCGTCGTTGAGGATGTAGCCGGTCTCGTCGATCAGCCCGTCCTGGCCGTGGGTGGTGTACGGGTCCAGCGCCTGGTCGCTCATCACGCCAAGCTCGGGGAAGCGCGATTTCAATGCGCGGATGGCGCGCGGGACGATGCCGTTTTCGTCCCAGGCGATGCGGCCGTCGGCGGTCTTGGCGGACGGGTCCGGCACGCCGAACAGGTCCAGCATCGGCACGCCCAGTTCCAGCGCCTGCTCGCCCACGCGCAGCAGCTCATCGATCGACAGCCGCTCGACGCCCGGCATGGAACCGACCGGCGCGCGGCCCGGTTCCTCATGCACGAAGACCGGGTAGATCAGGTCGTTGGTGGTGAGCACATGTTCGCGCATCAGTCGGCGCGAGAAAGCGTCGCGGCGCATGCGCCGCGGGCGGACGGGAAAGCGTTGGGAGGGCGTGGTCATGGCGCCAGTTTACGCCCACGCCCCGGCCCGGCCTTGCGTCAGGTCAAGGTCACAGCACGCCGCCGCCCAGCAGCAGGCGGATTGCACCGACCACGATCGCCACCGCGTTCAGCAGCAGGCCGGCCTTGGCGCGGCTGCGCCCGGCCGGGCCCGCAAGGACCAGGCCGATGGCGGCGATGATGGCACCGACCACCGCGAACGGGATCATGAACCAGTTGCCCCAGCCCAGCAGCGGCACGAACGCCAGCAGCATCCACAGCAGGGCGATGATGCCCCAGACCAGGCTGATGATCCCCATGCACGCGTCCCCATGTTGGCGTGAAAGCCACGGGATACCGGATGCCGCAGGGGGATGCAAGCGCAGCCGCCCTCAGGCGTGGCAGCCGTCGATCTCCACCCGCAGCTCGCGGCGGCAGACGTGGCCGTGCAGCACGATGCGCGGCACGTCGGGCAGATGGGCCGCCAGCCAGGCGTCCACCCGCGGGAGTGCCTCCGCGTCGCGCACATAGGCTTTCAGTCTTGCGTCCGGGCCGGGTTGCGGGGGCAGGGTTGGCCGATGCGCGCGTGCGGTGGCGATCAGGCTGTGCAGGTTGGCCAGGATCTCCTCCAGCTGCGCCTCCAGCGAATCGCCATGTCGGGAGGCGTGGCCCACCACCGCGGCCGTGCCGGACACCAGCAGCGGCATCGCGGTGGAGGCCGGCAGCAGGGCGCGGGCGAAGCCGGGCGGCTGCGGCCCGTACTGGCGCGGGTAGCGCCAGGCCTGCACCTGGCGCGGATTTTCCAGCGGCGTGCCGGCGTCGCGGGCCGCCAACCAGTACAGCTGGAAGCGCCCGGTGGGCTGCGGGTGGCCGATGGCGGTGGCGGCCGGCAACTCGCCCGGCGCCAGCGCGCGGCCGATGCCGCGGGCGCGGCCAACGCAGAAGCGGCGGTAGCGCTCGGCATCGCCTTCGCCCGCGGTGATCGCATCGAGGTAGTTCCAGATCCGCAGCGGGTGCGGGTGGTCGCTGGCTGCCAGCCAGCGCTGCAGGCGGGCGTAGGCGGCCGCAGCGGTGGCCTCGCTGTCGCCATCGTCCACGACTTCCAGCGCGCCGAACTGCAGGCCGCCGCCGGTGCTCCAGGCGATGCCATCCTCGCGGCCGCAGGTCACCTCCGCCTCCACCCGCCATGCTTCCAGGGGTGCAGTGCCGTGGACGGGCAGCGCGACGTGCAGGTAGCGGGGATCGTCCAGGTGTGCAGGGGCGGTGGCGCCGAAGCCGAACACCGCCAGCAGGCGCGGGTCGGCCAGCACGACAGGCGCCGGCGCATCGACATAGTCAACGCGCAGCGCGGCGGCGGGGGAAGCGACGGTGGGGAGCACGGACATCAGGCCGCGGATGATACCGCGCGGCCCTCGCCGCCCCCCACCATCGGCACAGGCCGGCCCCCGGCCCCCGCGCTACGATCGTGCGACGTGCGCATGGGCGCGAGGACAGTCACGGGGATGGTATGGCAGGACATTCGAATGCGGCCTGGCTGCTGGGAGCGCTGCTGATGGCGGGCACCGGCACGGCGATGGCGCAGGCGGTGACGACCGCCGATTACGCGCGGGCGGCCAGCATGCTGGGCGATCGCACCGGGCCGCTGGTGGACCACGCCGTCAGCGGTGCCCAGTGGCTGGATGACGGCAGCCTGATCTACCGCGAGCAGACCGACGGCAAGACCCGCTATCTCCGGTTCGATCCGGCCACGGGCAAGACCGCCGCTGCGTTCGACGCGCAGGCGCTGGCCGCCGCGATGAACGCCGCAGCCGGCGGCAAGGGGCGCCCGGTGCAGGCCGACAGGCTGCCGCCGCTCAAGGTGAGCCGTAACGCCGACGGCAGCCTGGCGCTGTCGGGCATGGCCGGCGGCTTCCGCTGCGACGCGGCCGGCTGCCAGGCCGTGCCCAAGGCCAAGACCGCGGCCGGCGACGAGGCCGGCGCGCCGTCGCCCGACGGCACCCGCGAGGCCTTCATCCGCGGCTGGAACCTGTGGGTGCGCGAGCTGGCCACCGGCAAGGAAACCCAGCTGACGTTCGACGGCCAGCCCGACTACGGCTACGCCACCGACAACGCCGGCTGGAAGCACACCGACAACGCCATCGTGGTGTGGTCGCCGGACGGCAGGAAGATCGCCACCTTCCAGCAGGACCAACGTAAGACCAGCACCATGACCCTGGTGGGCACCAACGTCGGCGCACCCAAGGTCGAGCAGTGGAAATATCCGTTCGCGGGCGACAAGGACGTGACGCTGATCGAGCGCGTCGTGATCGACCTGTCCGGTGCCACGCCGAAGACCGTGCGCCTGCAGATGCCGCCCGACCAGCACCGTTCCACCTGTTCTGACGATCTGGTCTGTGATGACGGCTGGGAAGACGTGCAGTGGGCGCCCGACGGCATGACCCTGGCGTTCATCAGCACGGATCGTGGCCACAAGTCCGCCACCCTGCGCGTGGCCGATGCCGCCACCGGCAAGGTGCGTGACGTGTACACCGAGACGGTGGCCACCCAGTACCAGAGCGCACCGGCGCTGGGGCAGGCCAACTGGCGCTACCTGCCGGAGAGCAACGAGTTCCTCTGGTTCAGCCAGAAGTCCAACTGGGGGCATCTCTACCTGCACGACCTGACCACCGGCAAGCAAAAGCGCCAGCTCACCCGTGGCGATTGGAATGTCACCTCGATCCTGCATCTGGACCCGGTGCGCCGGGTGCTGTGGGTGACCGGCGTCGGTCGCGAAGCCGGACGCGACCCGTACTTCGTGCACCTCTACAAGCTCGGTCTGGACGGCGGCGACGTGCAGCTGCTGACGCCGGAGGACGCCAACCACAGCCTCACCGCTTCGGCGGATGGCAAGTACATCCTCGACATCTACTCCACCATTGCCACGGCACCGGTGGCGGTGGTGCGCGATGCCGATGGCAGGCAGGTGGCCGAGCTGGCCCGCGCCGACCTGACCCGGCTGAAGGCGACCGGCTGGGTGCCGCCAGAGTCGTTCACGGTGAAGGCGCGCGACGGCAAGACCGACCTCTACGGCCAGCTGTTCAAGCCGTCCAACTTCGACCCGAACAAGAAGTACCCGATCGTCACCTACATCTACCCCGGCCCGCAGGTGGGCTCGGTGCGCAGCCGCAGCTTTATGCCCGCGCACGGCGACCATCAGGCGCTGGCGGAGCTGGGCTTCATCGTCATCGCCTTGGACGGCATGGGCACGCCGCTGCGCAGCAAGGCGTTCCAGGATGCGTGGTACGGCAACATGGCCGACAACACCCTGCCCGACCAGGTGGCGGCGCTGCAGCAGCTGGGCCAGCGTTATCCGTGGATCGACACCACCCGCGCCGGCATCTGGGGCCATTCCGGTGGCGGCAATGCCACCGCGGCGGCGATGTTCCGCTACCCGGACGTGTACAAGGTCGGTATCGCTGAATCCGGCAACCACGACAACCTGACCTACGAGGACGACTGGGCGGAGCGCTACCACGGCCTGCTCGAAAAGAAGGCCGACGGCACCAGCAACTACACCGGCCAGGACAACGCCTCGCTGGCGAAGAACCTCAAGGGGAAACTGTTCCTGCTGCACGGCCTGATGGACGACAACGTGCCGCCACAGTCCACCCTGCAGGTGGTCGACGCGCTGATGAAAGCGAACAAGGACTTCGACCTGCTGCTACTGCCGCACGCCCGCCACGGCTTCGGCGCCGACAGCTACTACGTGATGCGCCGCCGCTGGGACTACTTCGTGAAGAACCTCCTCGGTGCGGAGCCGCCGAAGGAGTTCGAGGTGAAGCCGCAGTACTGACGGCCTTGCCCGAACCGCGCGGCACGACGGCGCCCACGGGCGCCGTCGTCGTGTCCGGGGTCAGCGCGGCCCCTGCCCGAACAGCACTTTCTTCTCCTCCTCCGACAGCGGCTTGCCCGCGTTCGGATTGACCTGCCGCGCCAGCGCGTAGGCGCGTGCGGTGGCCGGGCGGGCGGCGATCGCGGCCTGCCAGCGGCGCACGTGGGCAAACGGTGTCAGGTCGATGGGTGCCTTGTCGTATACGTTGATCCACGGATATGCCGCCATGTCGGCAATGCTGTAGCCGGCGCCGGCGATCCACTCGTGCCCGGCCAGACGCCTGTCCAGCACGCCCAGCAGTCGCAGCGTTTCGGCACGGTAGCGCGCCTTGGCGTAGGGCACGTCTTCCGGCGCGTAGACGTGGAAGTGGCCGTACTGCCCGGCCATTGGCCCCAGCCCGGCGACCTGCCAGAACAGCCATTCGTCCACCTCGATGCGCTGCCGGCGGGCGCTGGCGGCGTCGGCGCCTTCGGCCACGCCGGTGAAGCGGCCGGTCTTCTCCGCCAGGTAGCGCAGGATCGCGCCGGATTCGAACACCGTGATCGGCGCCCCGCCGTCGCCGGGGTCGTGATCGACGATGGCCGGCATCTTGTTGTTGGGCGAGATCGCCAGGAATGCGGGCTCGAATTGCGCGCCCTTGCCGATATCCACCGGCACGATCCGATAGTCCAGACCGGCTTCTTCAAGGAACAGGGTGATCTTGTGGCCGTTCGGGGTGGGCCAGTAATAGAGGTCGATCATGGCAAGGCGCTCGTTGCGGGGGAGCGCCACTCTATCGCTGCCACCGTTGCGATGGCGGCAACGCGGCGTTGCGCCTCAGTGCCCGCGTTCGGCGGCCAGGCGGTCCAGGTCGATGCCCTGCTGGCGCAGCGCCGTCCCGGCCCGTAGCGCATAGAAGGCCAAATAGGCGAAGCAGGCCACCCCGACCCAGAAGCTGGCGTGCACGCCCACCGCATCGGCCAGCGCCCCCTGCGCCCAGCTGACCAGGCCGCCGCCCATGATCATCATGATCAGCAGGCTGCTGCCCTGGTTGGTGTGGCGGCCCAGCCCGGCGATGGCGAGCGCGAAGATGCACGGCCACATCGTGCTGCAGAACAGGCCCACGCTGATGAAGGCGACGATGCTGGCCTTGCCGGTGGTGGCCATGCCGACCAGCAGGGCGGTGATGCCGCACAGCGCGAAGTACAGCAGCATCCGCGCCGGGTTGCCGCGGCTGAGCAGGGTGGCCGCCACCATCACCACGATCACGCCGGCATAGCCGAAGAACTGCGACACGTCATGGCGGGCGATCGCGTTCACTGCGAGGAACACGCCGAATGCGAGGAACGGCAGCAGCCACGTCAGCGCCCGCCGCGCGCCCGCGCCGACCTCGAACGCGCCGGCCGCGCCGGTCCAGCGGCCGATCATCAGGCTGGCCCAGTACAGCGAGACGTAGGGCGCCAGGTGGTGGGTTTCGATGCCCAGGCCTTCGTGCAGGTAGGCGGGCAGGTTGCTGACCGTCGATACCTCCACGCCCACGTACAGGAAGATCGCGACCATGCCGAGCACCAGCTGCGGATAGGCGAAGGCCGACGCGCGCGCGGTGGGGCCGACGGCAATGGCCGCCGCGCCCTGATCCGGCTCCAGCGCGATGTGGTTGGGCACCGAGGACAGGCGCAGGAACAGCGCCACCAGCACGAAGGCGGCGCCCAGAACCAGATAGGGGATCTTGACGCTTTCGATGCTGGCCTGGTCATTGCCGGCGGTCACGCTGCCGAAGATCGCCAGGCTGACCAGCAGCGGCCCCACCGTGGTGCCGAAGTTGTTGATGCCGCCGGCCAGGGTGAGCCGCTGTGCGCCGGTGGCTGGGCTGCCCATCACAATCGCCAGCGGGTTGGCGGCGATCTGCTGCAGCGCGAACCCCAGCCCGACGATGAACAGGCCCGAGAGCATCAGCGCAAACGAGCCGCTGTTGGCCGCAGGGTAGAACAGCAGCGTGCCCAGCGCCGACACCAGCAGGCCGAGGCTGATGCCGTTGCGGTAGCCGATGCTGTCCAGCAGGTCGCGGCCCAGCAGCTTCGAGGCCGCCATGTAGGCCAGCGAGCCCACGGTGTAGGCCACGTAGAACGCCACCGAGACCCATTGGCTCTGCGCCTGGGTCAGTCCGAACGCCTTCTTGAACACCGGGATCAGGATGTCGTTGCTGGCGGCGACGAAGCCCCAGAAGAAAAATACGGTGATCAGGACGCTGAACTGCGCCCATCGGGTCTGCTGCTGTGCCATGGTGCCCCGCCGGTTGGTGGTCGTCGTCGACGGGCCAACGCCGCTCGACGCCATGCCCGCTCCCCAGTCCCGGCAGTACAGCAGCCGCGGCGGCGGTTTGTACAGCAACGGCGCGGCATTGCAAACGATTTCGGCCCGGTTTCGATGTCGATGCAGCAGCAAGCCGAGGTGGACGGAGGCAGCCGGTAGAATGGCGCCATGGATGTCTCCCACCTCCTCGACGGGCTGAACCCGGCCCAGCGCGAGGCCGTTTCCGCCGCGCCCGGCCATTACCTCGTGCTGGCGGGTGCCGGCTCCGGCAAGACCCGCGTGCTCACCCACCGCATCGCCTGGCTGCATGAGGTATTCGGGGTGCCGCTGCACGGCATTCTTGCGGTGACCTTCACCAACAAGGCCGCCGGCGAGATGCGTGCGCGCATTGCCGCGCAGCTGGGCGGCGAGCCGCGCGGCGCGTGGATCGGCACCTTCCACGGCCTGGCCCACCGCCTGCTGCGCCTGCACTGGCAGGAGGCGAAATTGCCGGAAGGCTTCCAGGTGCTGGATGCCGACGACCAGCTGCGCCTGGTCAAGCGCGTGGCACAGCAGCTGGAGCTGGACGACGGTCAGTTTCCGCCGCGCCAGATCGCGTGGTGGATCAACGCGCAGAAGGACGAAGGCCGCCGCCCGCAGCATATCCAGCCGGCGGCGAACGACCCGTGGAGCGACGCCCTGCTGCGCGCCTACGCCGCCTACCAGGAACGCTGCGAGCGTGCCGGGCTGGTGGACTTCGCCGAGCTGCTGCTGCGCGCGCACGAGCTGCTGCGCGAGCACCCGGGGCTGCTGGCGCACTACCGCCACCGCTTCGGCCAGATCCTGGTGGACGAATTCCAGGACACCAACGCCATCCAGTACGGTTTCGTGCGGCTGCTGGCGGGCAGCGGTACGGATGAAAGATGCGGGCAGGTGTTCGTGGTCGGCGACGACGACCAGGCCATCTACGGCTGGCGCGGCGCGAAGGTCGAGAACGTACAGCGCTTCCTGCGCGACTTCGCCGGCGCGCAGACCATCCGGCTGGAGCAGAACTACCGTTCCACCAGCAACATCCTCAACGCCGCCAACGCGGTCATCGCCCACAACGAGGACCGCCTTGGCAAGAAGCTGTGGACCGAGGCGGGCGAGGGCGAGGCGATCGACCTGTATGCCGCCTACAACGAGATGGACGAGGCCGCCTACGTGGTGGACCGGATCGCGCAGTGGGTGCGCGACGGCGGCAGCCACGGCGACGCCGCGATCCTCTACCGCAGCAACGCGCAGTCGCGCGCCTTCGAAGAGGAATTGCTGAAGCGGCAGATCCCGTACCGGGTCTATGGCGGCATGCGCTTCTTCGAGCGCGCCGAGATCAAGGACGCGCTGGCCTACCTGCGCCTGCTGGCCAACCGTGACGACGACGCGGCGTTCGAGCGCGCGGTCAACACGCCCACCCGCGGCATCGGCGACCGCACCCTGGACGAGATCCGCCGCGCCGCGCGCGAACACCGGGAATCGCTGTGGCGGGCCTCGCGCCGGCTGTGCGAGCACGCCACGCTGGCCGCGCGCGCACGCAACGCGGTGGCGGGCTTCCTGCAGCTGATCGAGGCGCTGGCCGGTGAGACCGCGACGATGCCGCTGGCGGAAAAGATCGACCATGTGCTGGCGCGCTCCGGCCTGCGCGTGCATTACGAGAACGAATCGCGCGGTCAGCAGGATTCCCGCACCGACAACCTCGACGAACTGGTGTCGGTGGCGTCGCGCTTCGTGCGCGGCGACGAGGAAGACGCCGCGGCGATGCCGGAGCTGGTCGCCTTCCTCGCCTACGCGGCGCTGGAGGCCGGCGAGGGCCAGGCGCAGGCGGGCGAGGACGGCGTGCAGCTGATGACGCTGCACAGCGCCAAGGGCCTGGAGTTTCCGCTGGTCTTTCTGGTCGGGCTGGAAGAGGGGCTGTTCCCCAACATGCGCTCGGCCGAGGAGCCGGGCCGCATGGCCGAGGAGCGCCGGCTGGCCTACGTGGGCATCACCCGCGCCCGCCAGCAGCTGGTCCTGTGCCACGCCGAATCGCGCCGCATCCACGGCAGCGACATGTACGGCCTGCCGTCGCGCTTCCTGCGCGAGATCCCGAAGCCACTGCTGCGCGAGATCCGCCCGAAGCCGCAGCCCACCTTCAGTCCGCGCGGGTTTGCCGCCGCGCCGCGCCGCGATGCCGGCCATGCCGCGCTGGAGGCGCCGCCGATCCGGCTGGGTGCCAACGTCCGCCACCCGACCTTCGGCACCGGCTTCGTCACCGACGTGGAGGGCAGCGGTGCCCATGCCCGCGTACAGGTCAACTTCGACGACGCCGGCAGCAAATGGCTGGTGCTGGCCTACGCCAACCTGACGCCGGCCTGAGACGGGTGTAACCGAACGGCATCGTCGGACGAATCCTCCTGTGTGGCCCGATTGGCGGGCTGCCCACAACAGGAGTTACGACGATGTCCGATCTGCGCACCCCCGCCCTGACCGCCGCCGCGCTGGCCGCCGTCCTGGGTTCCGCCCTGCTGGCCACCACCGCCCCGGTCCACGCCGGCGACAAGGCGATGGCCAAGGAGAAGTGTTTCGGCGTGGCCATGGCGGGCAAGAACGATTGCGCGGCCGGCCCCGGCACCAGCTGCGCCGGCACCGCCAAGGCCGACCACCAGGGCAACGCCTGGAAGTTCGTGCCGACGGGCACCTGCACCAAGACGCCGTCCACCACCTCGCCGACCGGCTTCGGCCAGCTGACGGCCTTCACCGCGAAGTCCGCCGACAAGGCGATGTGAGCACGGCCGTGCGCCACCGCCCTGCCTCCCCCCTCGGCGGCGCACCCGCCCCCGGCCTGCCCACGCAGGCCGGGATCGGGTTCAAGCCGCAGCATTTCGACGCGCTGATGGAGGACCTCTCGCCCCCGGCCTTCGTCGAGGTTCATGCCGAAAACTATCTGGGGGACGGCGGCTTGCCGCACCGCCAGCTGGCAGCCGTGGCAGAGCGCGTTGCGCTGTCCGTGCACGGCGTCGGCTTGTCGATCGGCGGGATGACGGCGCCCGACCGCGACCACCTGCAGCGCCTGCGTGCGCTGCTGGCGCGCCATCCGGCCGCGCAGTTCTCCGAACACCTGGCCTGGTCCAGCCACGCCGGCCTGCACTACCCGGACTTGTTGCCGCTGCGCTACGACGAGCCCACGCTGGCGCGCGTCAGCGCCCACCTGGCGCAGGTGCAGGACGCCCTGGGGCGCCGCATCCTGCTGGAGAACCCCAGCACCTATGTGGAATTCGATGGTGGTGATCGCGACGAGGCCGCGTTCATCACCGAGGTCGTCCGTCGCAGCGGCTGTGGCCTGCTGCTGGACGTGAACAACGCCTATGTCAGCTGCCACAACCACGGTCGCGATCCCGCCGCCTATCTCGCCGCGCTGCCGCTGCACGCAGTGGGCGAGATCCATCTCGCCGGCCATGCCGAAGTGCCCGATGCCGACGGCGGTACGCTGCTGGTGGACGACCACGGGTCCGCGGTATCCACGCCCGTCTGGACGCTGTACCGCGCCGTGCTGGCACGCACCGGTCCGCTGCCAACCCTGATCGAATGGGACACCGACGTGCCGGCCTATCCTGTGCTTCGGGCGCAGGCCGCCCAGGCGGACGCATGCCTGCACGCCGCTGCGTTGGAGTCCGCGGCATGAATGCCCACGGCGCGTTCGCGGCAGGATTGCTGGACCCCGAGGTGCCGCCGCCCGGGGCGATACGCGCGCGCGATGCGCGGACGCGTGACCACCGCTACGCCGTGTACCGCAACAACGTCACCCATGCGCTGGTGGGCGCTTTCGAGGACAGCTTTCCTGTCCTGCGCGCGCTGCTGGGCGCGGACTGCTTCGCCCAGTTGGCGCGTGATTGCGCCCGTGCACGGCCACCGCGGACGCCGGTGTTGGTGGAGTACGTGCCGGCGCTGGTGGCGCACTTGTCGGGACATCCGCTGCTGGTCGAATGGCCGTATTTGCTGGACGTCGCCCGACTGGAAGCCGCGTGCCTGCGCGTGGCCCACGCGGCGGATGCCACGCCGGTTGCAGCCGCGGCCTGGCAGGCATTGCTGGCCGATCCGCCGCGCCTGGCCAGGGCGCGGGTACGGCTGCATCCGGCCACGGTCTGGCTCGCCTGCCGTCATGCCGCCGCGGACCTGTGGCAGGCACACAGGCGGGTGGCGCAACCGGAACTGGCAGTGCTGGACGGAATCGACCCCGGCCAGCCGCAGGACGTGCTGGTCTGGCGCGATGCGGACGACAGGGTACGGGTGGCGTCGCTACCGACAGGGTGCGCCGCGGCGCTGGATGCCCTGCACGCCGGGGCGCCCCTGCTGCAGGCGCTGTCGTCGTTGCCGCCCGCGGACTGTGCCGCACTCTTGTCGTACCTGGCCGGCGCCGCGCGGGTGGTGGCCGTTGTCGAGTCGTTCGTTGCGCTGGAGGCCCCATGTCCGTGACATCCCCCTCGCCAGGTTGGCGCACCGTCCGACGTGGGGCGGACGAGGCCATCGGTCTGCTGGCCCGGATCGGCCTGGCCTTCACGTTCTGGCTGTCCGGCCAGACCAAGATCGAGGGCCTGGTCCTGGATCCCCTGGGCCTGCATGCCGAATGGGGCTGGCCGCACCTCAGCGACAGTGCGGTCGAGCTGTTCCGCAGCGAGTACGCGTTGCCGCTGCTGCCCCCGGAGTGGGCCGCGCTGCTGGCCGCCACCGCGGAACACCTGCTGCCGCTGCTCCTGCTGCTGGGCCTGGGGACCCGCTTCGCTGCGCTGGGCATCCTGGGCATGACATGGGTGATCGAAGTGTTCGTGTACCCGCTGGCGTTTCCCACTCATGCCCTGTGGGCGGCTGCCGCACTGGTGCTGTTGGTTCATGGCGGCGGCCGTTGGTCACTGGATCATCTGCTGCGCGGACGCACGCAGACGGGTGCATGATGGGCACCGTCCTTCGCCATCCGACCCACGGCCACGCCATGTCCACGCCCAAGGATGCCGTGTGTTCCGAAGCGGCAAGCGATCCGTGGGGCGTCTGGATGGCGCGCGCGCAGCGCGGCGACAAGCAGGCCTACCACACGCTGCTGCAGGCGGTGGAGCCCTACCTGCGGGCGATCGCCCGGCGCATGCTGGGCCACGAGGACGTGGACGACGCGGTACAGGAGATCCTGCTGGTGGTGCATGGCATCCGCCACACCTACCAGCCGGGGCGGCCGTTCAAGCCGTGGCTGTCCACCATCGCCACCCGACGCTGCGTGGATCTGCTGCGCCGGCGCCAGCGCGAAGGTGCGCGCATGGGTGAAGCGGTCGATGCTGAAACATTCGCGGATGCCGGCCCGGAGCCGGCGGACGTGGTCGCGCGGGTGCAGCGCGAGGTGCGGATTCGGCGCGCGGTGGACGGGCTGAGTCCCGGCCAGCGCGATGCGGTCCACCTGCTGCACCTGCAGGAGTTGTCGCCGCGCGAGGCCGAGCACCAGGGCCGGCAGTCCGCCGGCGCGTTGAAAGTAGCCAGCCATCGCGCGCTGAAGGCGCTGCGACGGGCACTGCAAGGAGAGCAAGACGATGCAACCTGACACCCATCGCCTGATCGAGCAGCTGGCGGCCGAGGCGGTCCCGGTTCAGCCGCTGCCACCGCCATGGCGGCGCACGCTGGCCTGGCTGGGCGTGAGCGTCGCGCTGGCCCTGCTGATGGTGGTCCTGCTGGGCTGGCGCGGTGCGCCGCCCCACGACCTGGCGCAGCCCGGCGGCGGCTGGTCCTGGTGGGGCAGCGTGGCCACCGGCGCGCTGGCCGCGCTGGCGGTCTTCCAGGTCAGTATCCCCGGGCGCTCGCCGGCCTGGGCCTGGTTGCCGCTGCCCGCGGTCGCGGCATGGTTCGTCGGCATGGGCTGGGGCTGCCTGGCGGAGACCGGTGCCGACGGCGGCCATCTGGCGCTGGGCCTGGGCAGCTGGCACTGCGCACTGGCGATCACCCTGGTCAGCACGCCGATGCTGCTGGTGATGCTGGTGCTTGTCCGCCATGCCGGTGCGCTGCGGCCGGTGCGCACCGCAACCCTGGCCATGCTGAGCGCCGCCGGCCTCTCGTCCGCCGCGGTCAGCCTGGTCCATGGCCACGAAAGCCCGGCACTGACGCTCGTCTGGCACGGTGGCGTGGTGCTGGTGCTGTGCGTGGCGGCGTGGCTGAGCGGTCGGCCGCTGCTGGACTGGATCGGCTACGCGCGCCGTTGAGCGTGCTGCCGTGGCGTCCGTCGGTAGGCCTGACTGGATCCGTCCGCGGCGCTAGCGGTCATAGCTGGAAGCCGACGGCCCGCACCAGCCCTTCCCCGATATCGCGCGCCCAGCCGGGTGCCCGGGCGGTGTAGGGCGACGACTGCGCCCGCAGCGACGCGAACCAGCCGGACAGCGCATCGATCTGTGCGGCTTCGTGGAACAGGACGTTGAGCTCGTAGTTCAGGAACAGGCTGCGGCCGTCCATGTTGGTGGAGCCCATGCTGGCCAGGGTGGTGTCCACCACGAAGGCCTTGGCGTGCAGCATCGTCGGCAGCAGGTGGATGGTCGCGCCGGCGGCGGCCAGTTCGCGCAGGCTGCGCAGGCGGGCGATGTCGGCCAGCCAATGGTTCGACCGTGCCGGCAGCAGCAATTCCATCTGCACGCCGCGCCGCGCTGCCAGGAGCAGCGCCAGCTGCAGCGCGTCATCGGGGACGAAGTAGGGCGTTGCGATGAGCAGGCGGGTCTCTGCCCGGTGGATCGCGGTGAGCAGGAGCGCGTGAACGGTATCGTCGCGCTGGTCTGGCCCGGACGGCAGCAGTTGGGCAAGCGGGCCAACCGCTGGTTCGATTGCGGTATGGCGGTTGTGGGCAGGCAGGTCGGCGGCAAGCTGCCAGTCGTTCTCGAAGCCTGCGGCAGCATCAGCCGCGATCCCGCCCTCGATCACGACGCTCAAATCCCGCCAGGCGGGGGCACCGGGGCGGTCAAGGAAGTATTCGACCGCAAGGTTGCGGCCGCCGGTCCACATCACCGCGCCATCCGCTATCACCAGCTTGCGGTGATTGCGCAGGTTGCCGCGTCCGAAGCGGGGGCGCAGTTGCAGCCGCAGCGGTGAGAACCAGCGCACCTCCGCGCCCGCTGCCCGCAGCAGATGCAGCGTCCGGCGGTGTCCTGCAAACGCGCCTACCCCATCCAGCAGCACGCGCACCGCAACGCCCCGCGCATGGGCGCGTGCCAGCGCGTCGGCGACGCGGCGGCCCACCGGGTCGTCGCGCAGCAAGAAAATCTCGATGTCGATGCGCCGTCGCGCGCCGTCCAGCACGGCCAGCAATGCGTCGAGGGCGTCCGCGCCGTCGGGTGCGAGGCTGATCGCGCGGCAGCGCCGCGCGGGCGGCAGGACCAGCCCCCGCGTCAGGGCGTGGACCCAGGCGGCCTCGTGGGTGGCCGGGGCCGGCGTCGTGGCGACGGTGCCGGCATGGGCCAGCTTGCGCGTGCCCAGCAGCAGGTAGGCGGGCAGCGCCAGGTAGGGAAACGCCACCAGCGCGATCACCCAGGCCAGCGCCGCAGCAGGTGCACGTCGCTGCCGTCCGCCGTGGGTCAGGGTGACGTACAGCAGCAGACCAATCGCCACCGCGGCCAGGTGGAGCAGGCTGAGGACATGCGCCAGCCCCGGGTGGACGGGCGAGAGCATATCGGTCTTCGCGTTACCAGCTGAACAGCTTGTAGTAGGTCAGCGGCCCGCCCTGGCTGTCTTTCTCGTCGATGCGGCCGTCGTTGTTGCGGTCGTAGATGTAATAGGTCGCGCCGCGCAGCGGCACCACTTTCACCATCTGCAGGCGGCCGTCGACGCGGTATTCGGTGATCACGTCACCATTGGCCTCGGTGCGCGTGGCCGGCACCGCATTCTGCGGGAGCATGGCCTCCGGTGCGGCGGTGGCGCAGGCGGCCAGCGCCAGGGTCAGGGCAAGGGTCAGCGGCAGGGATCGTGCGATGCGCATAGCGTTGGGCTCGTGGTGGATGCGCCCAGTATGCGCGATGCGCGGACGGCCGGCTCAATCCGCCGCGGGCGCCTCCAGCGCCAGGAAGCCGCCGGACTGGCGCTGCCACAGCTGGGCGTACAGGCCGCCGCGGGCCAGCAGTTCCTCGTGCGTGCCCTGCTCGACGATGCGGCCGGCGTCCATCACCACCAGCCGGTCCATCGCGGCGATGGTGGACAGGCGGTGGGCGATCGCGATCACCGTCTTGCCGCGCATCAGCCGGTACAGGTTCTCCTGGATCACGGCTTCCACTTCCGAATCCAGCGCCGAGGTGGCTTCGTCCAGCACCAGGATCGGTGCGTTCTTGAGCAGCACGCGGGCGATGGCGATGCGCTGGCGCTGGCCGCCGGACAGCTTCACCCCGCGCTCGCCCACCTGTGCATCGAAGCCGCGCCGGCCGTGCGCATCCACCAACTCGGCGATGAAACCCTCGGCATTGGCCTGCCGCGCCGCGTCCAGCAGCGCCGCTTCGCTGGCGTCGGGGCGGCCGTAGAGGATGTTCTCGCGCACCGAGCGGTGCAGCAGCGAGGTGTCCTGGGTGACCACGCCGATCTGGGCGCGCAGCGAATCCTGCTGCACGCCGGCCACGTCGATGCCGTCGATGGTGATGCGTCCCGCCTCCACGTCATGGAAGCGCAGCAGCAGGTTGACCAGCGTGGACTTGCCCGCGCCGGAGCGGCCCACCACGCCGATCTTCTCGCCTGCGCGGATGTGCAGGTCGAGGTGCTCGATCACCCCGCTGCCCTTGCCGTAATGGAAGGCCACGTCCTCGAAGCGGATCTCGCCGCGCACCGGCGGCAGCGCGGGCGCGCCCGGCGCATCGTCCACCGTGGGCGGCAGCGAGATCGAGCTGATGCCGTCGTGCACGGTGCCGATGTTCTCGAACAGCGCCGAGAGCTCCCACATGATCCAGTGCGACATGCCCAGCAGGCGCAGCGCCAGTGCCGCGGCCACGGCCACTGCGCCGGTACTGGCCGCGCCCTGCAGCCACAGCCAGATGCCCAAGGCCGCCACGGAGGCCAGCAGCGTCATGTTCAGCGCGTACAGCAGGCTGTAGACGCTGGTGGCCAGCCGCATCTGCCGGTAGACGGTGGCAAGGAAGCCATCCATCGCTTCGCGCGCATACGCCTGCTCGCGCTGCGAATGCGAGAACAGCTTGACCGTGGCGATGTTGGTATAGCTGTCCACGATGCGGCCGGTCATGGTGCTGCGCGCATCGGCCTGCGCCTGCGAGACCTTGCCCATCCGCGGCACGAACCAGCGCATCAGCAGGCCGTAGCACAGCAGCCAGCCTGCGAACGGCAGCATCAGGCGCCAGTCCGCGCTGGCCGCCACCAGCAGGGTGCCACCGAAGTACACCAGCACGTAGTTGCCGATGTCGAACAGCTTGACCACGGTCTCGCGCACCGCCAGCGAAGTCTGCATCAGCTTGGTGGCGATGCGGCCGGCGAACTCGTCCTGGAAGTACCCCATCGACTGCCGCAGCAGGTAGCGGTGCACGTTCCAGCGGATCCGCATCGGGAAGTTGCCCAGCAGGGTCTGGTGCTGCACCGCCGAGTTCAGCCAGGTCAGCAGCGGCAGGCCCAGCAGCACCAGCGCCGCCATCCACGCCAGGCGCCAGCCCTCGGCCGCCAAAAAGCCGCCCACGCCCAGCGCGGTCATGCGGTCGACCAGGTTGCCCACGTAGGCATACAGCGCCACTTCGGCCAGCGCGATGGCGGCGGTGGTGGCGGCCATCAGCAGCAGCCACGGCTCCGCGCCGCGGGTGAAGTGGCGGCAGAACGCGTACAGCCCGGTGGGCGGCTGCGCGGGAGGCGCGTCGGGGAAGGGGTCGAGGCGGGTTTCGAACCAGCGCAGCATCGGGGTATTCCAAGAGGCAGGCCGGCATTGTGCCAGTGGCGCGTAGAATTCCCGCATGACACGCCTGGTCCTGATCGACGGTTCCTCCTACCTCTACCGCGCGTTCCACGCGCTGCCGCCGCTGTCCAACGCGGCCGGCGAGCCGACAGGCGCGCTGTTCGGCGTGGTCAACATGCTGCGCGGTCATCTGAAGGAAAAGCCCGAACACATCGCCTTCGTGATCGATGCGCCAGGCAAGACCTTCCGCGACGAGATGTACCCCGACTACAAGGCCAATCGCCCGCCGATGCCCGAGGCGTTGCGCGCGCAGATCGAGCCGATGCTGGAGATCGTTGCCGCGCTGGGCATCCCGATCCTGCGCCAGCCGGGCGTGGAGGCAGACGATGTGATCGGCACCCTGGCCCTGCAGGCGGCTGCCGACGGGGTGGATGTCACCATCTCCACCGGCGACAAGGATTTTGCCCAGCTGGTGCGGCCCGCAGCCGGCGGGAAAGGCGCGGTGACGCTGGTCAATACCATGAGTGGCGGCCGGATGGCATCGGATGCCGAGGTGGTCGAGAAGTTCGGCGTACGCGCCGATCAGATCGTGGACCTGCTGGCGCTGATGGGTGACGCCATCGACAACGTCCCGGGGGTGGAGAAGTGCGGGCCGAAGACCGCGGCCAAGTGGCTGGCCGAATACGGTTCTCTCGACGGCGTGATGGCGCATGCCGATGCCATCAAGGGCAAGATTGGTGACAACCTGCGCGCCGCGTTGCCCCGACTGCCGCTGAATCGCGACCTGGTGACCATCAAGACCGACGTGGCATTGCCGCTGACGCTGGCGGACCTTGCCCTGCGCGAGCGCGACGTGGATGCGCTGCGCGCCCTGTACACCCGCTACGGATTCAACCAGGCGCTGAAGGAGCTCGACGGCGGCGTGGCGTCGGCGGGCGGAGCCAACAAGGAGCCGGGCGTTGCCCGCGGCGGCGGCTTCGTGGCGGCGTCCCCGTCGTCCGCGACCGAGGACCTCGATCCCACGCTGTCGGCGCCGGGCGACTACGAGGCCGTGCTGACCGAAGCGCAGTTGTCGGACTGGATCGCCCGATTGCAGGCGGCGGAGGAATTCGCCTTCGACAGCGAAACCGACAGCCTGGACCCGATGCGCGCCACGCTGGTGGGCCTGAGCTTCAGCGTCGAGCCCGGCCAGGCCTGCTACATCCCGCTGGGCCACGACTATCCGGACGCGCCGGCGCAGCTGGACCGGGCGGCCGTGCTCGACGCGCTGCGCCCGCTGCTGGAAGACCCGTCGAAAAAGAAGTTGGGCCAGCACGGCAAGTACGACCTGCACGTGCTTCGCCGCCACGGCGTGGAGGTGCGCGGTTATGCCGACGACACGATGCTCGAGAGCTTCGTGCTGAGCGCCGGCATCGCCCGCCACGACATGGATTCGCTGGCCAAGCGCCATCTCGGTTACGACACCATCAAGTACGAGGACGTGGCCGGCAAGGGCGCCAGGCAGATCCCGTTCTCGCAGGTGGCCATCGACGACGCCACCCGCTACGCCGCCGAGGACGCCGACATCACCCTGCGGCTGCACCGCGTGCTGGCGCCGAAGCTCGCCGCGGAGCCGTCCCTGCTGTCCGTGTACCGCGACATCGAGATGCCGCTGGTACCGGTGCTGGCACGGGTGGAGGCCAACGGCGTGCTGGTGGACGCCGACGAACTGCGTCGGCAGTCGGCGGAGCTGGGCCGGCGCATGCTGGCCGCCCAGCAGAAGGCCACCGAGCTGGCCGGGCGCAGCTTCAATCTGGATTCGCCCAAGCAGCTGGGCGCGCTGCTGTTCGATGAATTGAAGCTGCCGGCGCTGGTGAAGACGCCCAGCGGGGCGCCCTCGACCAACGAGGAGGCGCTGGAAGCCATCGCCGACCAGCACGAGTTGCCGCGGGTGATCCTGGAATACCGCGGGCTGGCGAAGCTGCGCAGCACCTACACCGACAAGCTGCCGGAGATGGTCAATCCCGAGACCGGTCGCGTGCATACCAGCTACCACCAGGCAGGTGCGGCCACCGGGCGGCTGTCGTCCTCGGATCCGAACCTGCAGAACATCCCGGTGCGCACCGAGGAGGGGCGGCGCATCCGCACCGCCTTCGTGGCGCCCCCTGGCCGCAAGCTGGTGGCCTGCGACTATTCGCAGATCGAGCTGCGGATCATGGCCCACCTGTCCGGTGATCCTGCGCTGCTGCGTGCCTTCGCGGAGGGTGCCGACATCCACCGCGCCACCGCCGCCGAGGTGTTCGGCAAGGCCATCGGCGACGTCACGACGAACGAGCGCCGCGCGGCCAAGGCGATCAACTTCGGTCTGATCTACGGGATGGGCGCCTTCGGCCTGGCCAAGCAGCTGGGCATCGGCCGCGGCGAGGCGCAGGACTACATTGCGCTGTACTTCAGCCGCTATCCGGGCGTGCGCGATTACATGGAGCGCACCCGCCAGCAGGCGCGCGAGCTTGGCTACGTGGAAACCGTGTTCGGCCGCCGGCTGGCGCTGGACTACATCCATTCCCGCAATGCGGCCCAGCGCGCGGGCGCGGAGCGTGCCGCCATCAACGCGCCGATGCAGGGCACCGCCGCCGACATCATCAAACGTGCGATGGTGCGCGTGGATGCCTGGCTGGAAGGCCACCGTGACCGCGCACTGATGATCCTGCAGGTGCACGACGAGCTGGTGTTCGAGGTCGATGCCGATTTCGTGCCCGTCCTGCTGGAACAGGTTCCATCGCGGATGGCGGGTGCGGCCGACCTGCGGGTGCCGCTGGTGGTGGATTGCGGCGTCGGCGACAACTGGGACCAGGCCCACTGAGACTTCCTGCGGGGCTTTGAAAGCGTGACGTGGCGCGGGGTTCGAGGGGATTCAGAAAAATGCAATGAATCATTCCTGAACCGAACGGTTTTTTAACCCGGATCTTCACGAACCATCCATGTGCGGCGTGGTCATATAGCCCGCAACAGGTGCAACGCCTGTTGCCGATCACAACCCCTCCCCTGGTGTGATCACCGGAAGGCACCGGTCCTCCCCAACCGGCCTTCCCCGGCCCCGCAGTCCCCCCCTGGCTGCGGGGCTTTTTTGTGTCCGCGGCGTGCCGGTTGCCCGTTGGGGCCGCCAAGCCGACGTCGCCCGGGCATTCCCCCTGGACGCGTTACCGGGCAGGCTAGGCAGCGCGACCGCTTCCGAGGGATCCCATGAACGACCTGTTCCAGCTCTCCGCGCCCTGGTGGGTCTTCGTCCTGCGTGCCACCGCCATCTACGTGATGGTCATGGTGCTGATGCGCTTGTCCGGCAAGCGCGCGGTGGGGCAGTTCACCCCGTTCGATCTGGTGCTGCTGATCCTGATTGGCAACGCGGTGCAGAACGGCATCAATGGCGGCGATAACTCGCTCACGGGCGCGGCACTGATGGCCACCACCCTGATTCTCCTGAACTACGGCGTCGCCTGGGTGACCGCCCGCAACCGCTGCGCCGAGAGGCTGGTAGAGGGCGAGCCGGTGGTGCTGGCCCGCGATGGCCGGGTGTTTCCGGGGGCGCTGCGGCGCGAGCTGGTCAGCGAACAGGACTTTGCCGAGGCACTACGCATGAACAACGTCAAGGACATCGCCGACGTGGAATTGGCCCTGTTGGAGACCAATGGGCATATCACCGTGATCACGCGCAAGCGCGCCTGCGCGTGAGGTGTGAGGGGGCCGCAGTATGGGCCTGCACGCCGGCTTCACGTCGCGTGCGGGTCAATGGGCCCCCACCACAAGCAGCAACCGCAATAGGAGGTTCCATGAAGCGCATGATCGCCCTGATGATCCTGGCCATGTTCGCCGGCAGCGCGCTGACCGCCTGCAATACCGTTGCCGGTGCCGGCAAGGATGTCCAGAAGGTCGGCGAGAAAGTCGAACAGAAGGCGCAAGACTGCAAGGACATGAAGTGCTGATGGCCTTTTCCCCCTGCGCGCCGTGACCGGGTGGGCGCGCAGACGGGCCCCTTGCCTGCCCCTCCCGCGGACCGGTAATGTGCCGGCTTGCCAGGAGGATTGCCGATGAAGCAGAAAGTGACGTTCACCCTCATGGCCTTGGCCTGCCTTTTGGCCTTGGCCGGTTGCAACACCATTGCCGGCGCGGGCAAGGACCTCAAGAAAGCCGGCGAGAAGATCGAAGGCGCTGCCAAGTGACTCTCCGGCCCGCCGGATTTCCCGGCGGGCCGGATGCCTTCAGCGGGCCGGTGGATCCGGTACGAAGCCCCCCGGGAACGGCCGCGGCTGCCGCGCCGCCGGCCATCCCTCGTGCCGGGGCGCCACACCCAGCGCGACCAGCGTCTCCCAGCGCTCGTAGCGCAGCATCGTGACTTGCTCCGGTTGCCGGCTGGCCCGTTCGAAGCGGGTCTGCCCGACCGGCGCCCACTCCGATGCGCCGTGACCTGTCCCCAAGGCGGACGCCGCGGGTGCGTCCGCCTTGCGCGGCGCCTCTGCGGCCCGGGCGATCTCCTGCGCGGAGGGCGCCGGCGGCGCGGGCAGAGGGCGGACGCGCTCCCGGAACACCGCGATGCCGACCACGCCCACGTCGTCAGGTCGTCCTGTGCGCGTTGCGTAACTGTCCGGCAGGTCGGTGAACACGAACTGCGCGATGCGATCCAGCGACTTGCGCCAGCCGCCGATCTCCGCCGATTCCCACGGCGCCAGCACGTAGCCGGCCTGGCCGGGAGCGGCCGTTTCGCCGCTCACCGCGTTGACGCCGTCCACCGACAGCACCACCAGCACGCGAGCGCCGGTGGTGTTGGTTAGCCGCACCGCATAGCGATGGCCGGGCGTGCCGGCCACCCAGCCGGTGCCGCGATGGCGGTACTCGGTCAGGACGCTGCCCT
Organism: Thermomonas sp.; assembly: GCF_046293095.1. GTDB lineage: Bacteria > Pseudomonadota > Gammaproteobacteria > Xanthomonadales > Xanthomonadaceae > Thermomonas. The sequence continues at coordinate 378,985 of NZ_JBKBPN010000003.1, read as the reverse complement.
GGTCGCGGTCGACCAGTTCCAGCCGGACCAGATCCTGCGCCGCAGTCGGCAGCGCGCAGCACAGCAAGGCAAGGGCCACGAGGGCCGGGATGGTTGGACGAGGCATGGCGGGCTCCGGTAGCGCAGGCGGGGTGCTGCCTGGCTGTCAACGTCCGCCAGCGCGGAACGGGGTCGAGCCCGCAGTTAGAATGCAGGGTCCACGCCACGCGCCCCACGCCGCCCGAATGAGCAAGACCCGCATCCTGACCGGCATCACCACGTCCGGCACCCCGCACCTTGGCAACTACGTGGGCGCGATCCGCCCGGCGCTGGCCAGCGCCAAGGACGACGATGTCGAGAGCTTCTATTTCCTCGCCGACCTGCACAGCCTGATCAAGGCACAGGACCCGGCCAGAACGCAGCGCTCCACGCTGGAGATCGCCGCCAGCTGGCTGGCCTGCGGGCTGGACCCGGACAAGGTCTGGTTCTACCGGCAGAGTGACATCCCCGAGATCACCGAGCTGACCTGGCTGCTGACCTGCGTGGCTGGCAAGGGCATCCTCAACCGCGCGCATGCCTACAAGGCGGCGGTGGACAAGAACCGCGCCGAGGGCGAGGACGACGACGCCGGGATCACCGCCGGGCTGTTCATGTACCCGGTGCTGATGGCCGCCGACATCATGCTGTTCAATGCCCACAAGGTGCCGGTGGGGCGCGACCAGATCCAGCACATCGAAATGGCGCGGGATTTCGGCCAGCGCTTCAACCATGTCTATGGCGGTGAGTTTCTGGTCCTGCCCGAGGCGGTGGTCGATGCACAGGTGGCCACCTTGCCGGGCCTGGATGGCCGCAAGATGAGCAAGAGCTACGACAACACCATCCCGCTGTTCGCGCCGCGCGAGGTCTTGAAGCGGCTGATCGCCGGCATCCTCACCGACTCGCGCGCGCCGGGCGAGCCCAAGGACACCGAAGGCTCCGCGGTGTTCCAGCTCTACCAGGCGTTTGCCACCGGCGAGGAAACCGCAGCATTCGCACAAGCATTTGCCGAGGGCATCGGCTGGGGTGACGCCAAGCAGAAACTGTTCGAGCGCATCGATGCGGAGGTGGCGCCGCTGCGGGAGAAGTACGAAGCGCTGATGGCCAAACCCGCCGAGATCGAGGCCATCCTGCGCGAGGGTGCCGCCCGCCTGCGCGCCACCCATGCCACGCCCATGCTGGCGCGGCTGCGCGAAGCGGTGGGTCTGCGTGATCTGGCGCGCATCGCGCAGCCTGAGTCACAGCAGGCTGCGCGCAAGGAGGCCGGCGTGGCGCCCACGTTCAAGCAATACCGCGAGGCCGACGGCAAGTTCTACTTCAAGCTGGTGCAGGGCGACCGCGTGCTGCTGCAGAGCATCGGGTTCGATTCGCCACGCGATGCCGGTCAGCGGTTGGCCGCGCTCAAGCAGGGTGAGCTGGGCGAGCCCGGCAGCGACTTCGTGCTGGGCGAGGGTGTGAGCGCCGACGAGGTCAATGCGGCGCTGGCGGCGTTCGTTGCGGCAGCAGCGGAAGGCAGCAACGGGTAAAGAATCGCGGCGGGTTTACTCCCCGCCGCGTGGTCTTGCTTCCGGGATGGCGGCCGCAGGGGTTACTGCGGCAGCGCCAGATCGTCCAGCAGCGCTTTGAGGAAGCGCGCCGCCTCGCCACCGGTGCAGGCGCGGTGGTCGAAGGTCAGCGAGATCGGCAGGCGGCGATGCACTTCGATGCCGCCGATCACCGCCACCACGTCATGGCACAGCTTGCCGGCGCCGACGATGGCCACGCATGGCGGCACCACCACGGGCGTGGCGTAGCGGCCGGCAAACATCCCGAAGTTGGACAGCGAAATGGTGTAGCCCGACAGCTCGCTGGCCGGGATGGTGCGGCTTTCCACCTGCGAACGCAGGCGGTTGATACCCTCGCGGATGCCGCGCGCATCCAGCATGTCGGCGTTGCGCAGGGCCGGCACGAACAGGCCGTCGTCGGTGTCCACCGCGATGCCGATGTCCACGTGCGGGTGCAGGGTGCGGGTGAGCGCCTCGCCGTCGAACCAGGCGTTCAGCGCCGGCACCGACTTGCAGGCGGTGACAATGGCGCGGATCAGGCGCGCGGTGATGTCCTGCTTGCCGATCCAGGCGTGCAGGTCGGCGTCGTCCACCAGCGTGGTGGGCACCACCTTGGCGTGGGCGTCGGCCATCACGCGCGCCATGTTGCGGCGCACGCCCTTGAGCTGTTCGGGCTGGCCAGCCGCGGTGACACCGGGCGGCTGGGTGCGCATCGGCTTGCCGGACTGCGACAGCGTGCTGCGCTGCGCCGGCGCCGCGGCCACCGGGGCCGGTGCGGCCGCGCGTGCGGCGGCTGCGGGCGTGGCACCCGGCTTGGCCGAGCCATCGGCGGCGGCGCGCTTCACGTCGTCCATGGTCACCGTGCCGTCCGGGCCGCTGGGACGCACGCGGGTGAGATCCACGCCCAGCTTGCGTGCCATGGCGCGCACCGCCGGCACGGCCTTGACCCCGCCCACCGCGACCGCGGCTTCGCTGACCACCGCGTTGCCCATCTGCATGGCACCGACCACCGTGCCGGCGTCTTCCGGCTCCGCCTTCGCGGTGGCTGCCGGCGCTGCGGGCGCGGCTGCTTCCGGCGCGACGTGGGACGGGCCGTGGTGGTGGCCGGTGTCCTGGCCTTCCGCGCGCTGCGGCAGGCTGGGGTCGATCTCGAACTCGGCCAGCATCGCGCCTGTGACGATCACGTCGCCCGGGCCGCCGGCCAGCTTCAGCACCTTGCCGGAGACGGGCGAGGGCACGTCCACCACCGCCTTGGCGGTTTCCATCGACACCAGGTTCTCGTCCAGGCGGATCACGTCGCCTTCCTTGACGTGCCACTCCACGATGGTCGCGTCCGGCAGGCCTTCGCCGAGGTCGGGCAGGAGGAACTTCTTGCTCATGGGGCGTCCTTCACGAATAGGCCAGCGCGCGCTTGGCGGCGGCGACGATCTTGTCCACGCTGGGCAGGTACTTCATTTCCAGGCGGAACAGCGGGATGTGGGTGTCGTAACCGGTCACGCGTTCGACCGGCGCCAGCAGGTCGAACAGGCATTCCTCGGCGACGCGGGCGGCGATCTCGGCGCCGAAGCCGGCGGTCCTGGCGGCTTCATGCACGATCACGCAGCGGCCGGTCTTGGCCACCGACTCGGCGATGGTGGCGAAGTCCAGCGGCTTCAGTGTGGCCACGTCGATGACTTCGGCGCTGATGCCCTCGGCGGCCAGCTTGTCGGCGGCCTCCAGGGTCTCCTTCACCTGTGCGCCCCACGTGACGAGCGTGATGTCGGACCCGTCGCGCAGCACGTAGCACACGTCCAGCGGCAGCGCCTGGCCGTCGTCCGGCACCAGCTCCTTGTACTGGCGGTAGATGCGCTTGGGCTCCATGTAGATCACCGGATCCGGATCGCGGATCGCGGCCAGCAACAGGCCGTAGGCGCGCTGCGGCGAGCTGGGCATGACCACGCGCAGGCCGGGCACGTTGGTGAAGATGGCCTCGTTGGCCTCGCTGTGGTGCTCCGGCGCGCGGATGCCGCCGCCCCACGGCACGCGCAGCACCATCGGGCAGGTCAGGCGGCCGCGGGTGCGGTAGCGCATGCGCGCGGCGTGGCAGACGATGAAGTCCACCATCGGGTACATGAAGCCGTCGAACTGGGCCTCGGCCACCGGCTTCATGCCCTGGCTGGCCATGCCCACGGTCAAGCCGGCAATCGTGGTTTCGTCCAGCGGGGTGTCGAGGATGCGCTCCGGGCCGAACTCGGCCGACAGACCGGCGGTGGCGCGGAACACGCCGCCGTTGACGCCCACGTCCTCGCCCAGCACGACCACGCTGTCGTCCGCGCGCAGTTCGTAGGCCAGCGCCTGGGTGATCGCCTCGATGAGCGTGATAGGAGCAGGGGGGATGGGTTGCGCGCTCATGCCCGGCCCTCCAGCGCGATCGCCGCATTCCGCTGTTCCAGCACGTCCGCTGGCATGTCGGCGTACAGATAGTCGAACATCGCTTCCACCGGCTGCACCGGCGTCTCCAGGTAGGCGTTGATTTCCTCGTCCACGCGCTTGCCGCACTCCTCGATCCAGGCTTTCTCCTGCGCTTCGTCCCACAGACCGGCCTGGGTCAGGAAGGTGCGCAGGCGCAGGAACGGTTCCTTCTCCCACGCCGCCTTCACTTCCTCCTCGCCGCGGTAGCGGCGGGCGTCGTCGGCGGTGGTGTGGTCGTGCAGGCGGTAGGTCATGAACTCGATGACGCTGCCGCCTTCGCCGCTGCGCGCACGCCCGGTGGCGCGGCGCATGGCTTCCAGCACTGCGACCAGGTCGTTACCGTCCACCTGCAGGCAGTGCAGGCCGCCGGCCAGGCCTTTCTGCGCCAGCGTCTGCGCGCCGGTCTGGGCCTTGCGCGGTACGCTGATCGCCCAGCCGTTGTTGATCACGCACAGCACCAGCGGCAGGGTGTAGGCGCCGGCGGAGTTCACCGCCGCGTAGAAATCGGTCTTGGAGCTGCCGCCGTCGCCGCAGCAGGCCACCGCGATCCTCGCCTGGTCGCGCAGCTTGAAACTCAGCGCCGCACCGGCCGCCATCAAGCATTGGGTGGAGATCGGCACGCACCATGGGTAGTCGTGCGCCGGGGCACCGGTGAGCAGGTTGCCGCGCTCGTCCCCGCCCCAGTACATCAGCACCTCGCGCGGGCGCAGGCCGCGCATGAACTGCGCGCCGTACTCGCGGTAGCTGGGCGCGAACACGTCCTCTGGCTGCATCGACGCGCCGATGCCGACGTGGGTGGCCTCATGGCCCAGGCAGGCCGCGTAGGTGCCCAGCTTGCCGGTGCGCTGCAGGGCGATCGCCTTGCTGTCGAAAGTGCGGACGAACAGCATCTGCTTGAACAGCGGCAGCAGCGCCTTCGCGTCGGGCACCGCCGGTGGCAGCGGGCCGGCCAGGGTGCCGTCGGGCTTGAGGTATTGCAGGTATTCGATGTCGAAGTGGGCGGCAGTGCTCATGTTCGCCTTGGGTCTGGAGCAATCGCTCTATGATAACGGGCAACGCGTGACGGTCCGTTGCGCGCTGCGGCATCGCCCGGAATTGACGCAGATCAGCCGTCCTGCCGGGGTGCATGCGAGAATCCCGCGATGACCAGCGAACACGACACGGCGGGCGCCAACCGGCGCGAGCTCGAGGCCGACATCCACACCGATCTGGCGGGTCGCATCACGTACGGCGGTTACCTGCGTCTGGATCAACTGCTGTCAGCCCAGCAGCCGCTGTCGGATCCGCCGCACCATGACGAGATGCTGTTCATCGTCCAGCACCAGACCAGCGAACTGTGGCTGAAGCTGCTGATCCACGAGCTGTCGGCGGCGCTGGACCACCTGCGCCATGACCGGGTCTGGCAGTTCGGCAAGGGCGCCGCCCGCTGCAAGCGGGTGCTGGACCAGCTCACCGCCCAGTGGTCGGTGCTGGAGACACTGACGCCGTCGGAATACATGGAGTTCCGCGATGTGCTGGGGCCGTCGTCCGGCTTCCAGTCGCTGCAATACCGCACGGTGGAGTTCCTGCTGGGCAACAAGAACGCAGCGATGCTGAAGGTCTTCGCCCACGACCCGGCAGGCCACGCCGCGCTGGAGGCGGTACTGCGTGCGCCCAGCCTGTACGACGAGTTCCTGCGCTACCTGGCGCGCTGGGGGCACGCGGTGCCGGACGGGCATCTGGTGCGCGACTGGAGCCAGCCGCACGTGCTGGACCCGGCGCTGCTGCCGGTGTTCGAGCGCATCTACGGCGATACCACGCGCTACTGGCGGGAGTACCAGCTGTGCGAGGACCTGGTGGACCTGGAAACCCAGTTCCAGCTGTGGCGGTTCCGCCATATGCGTACGGTGATGCGGATCATCGGCTTCAAGCGCGGCACCGGCGGTTCCAGCGGCGTGGCCTTCCTCAAGCGTGCGCTGGAGCTGACGTTCTTCCCGGAGCTGTTCGAAGTGCGTACCTCGGTTGGTCTTGAGGGCGCCGCCCGCTGAACCCGGCCGGGACCGCGCGTTCTGTTGCGTTGCAGCATCCATCGGGTTTGACGCTGGCCGGCCTGCTCGGCCATCCTCCGCGGGTTCCGCGCCGGCTATCGGCGCGGTTCGACATTCTCATTCCCATGCACCACAACAAGGGGGACGCCGCATGAGCGGAGCCACACCAACCACCCAGCCGGCCAGCCCGCCGGACTTCCCGCAGCTGATGGGGCATCCGCGCCCGCTGTGGATGCTGTTCATGTCGGAGTTCTGGGAACGCTTCGCGTTCTATGGCATCCGCTGGGCGATGGTGCTGTACATCGTGGCGCAGTTCCACGGTGGCGACGCCAGCGGTGAGAAACCGGCCAGCGAGCTCTACGGCGCCTACCTCGCGCTGGTGTATGCCGGAGCCATTTTCGGCGGCTACGTGGCGGACAAGCTGATCGGCTTCCAGCGCTCCATCCTGCTGGGTGCGTTGGTGATGTCGGTCGGCCTGTTCCTGCTGGCGCTGCCCGACGAGGCGTTGTTCAAGCTGGGGCTTGCCACCATCATCGTCGGCAATGGCCTGTTCAAGCCGATCATCTCGACGATGGTCGGCAAGCTCTACGCGCAGGACGACGAGCGTCGTGACTCCGGTTTCACCATTTTCTACATGGGCATCAACCTCGGTGCGCTGCTGGCGCCGCTGGTGACCCAGTACCTGGCCAAGAAGCTCTTCGGCATCGAGGACACGCCGGCCTACAAGGTCGTCTTCATCTCCGCGGGCATCGGCATGCTGCTGAGCCTGGTCTGGTTCTGGTTCGGCCGCCGCCAGCTCAAGGGCATCGGCTTGCCGGCGCCGCATCAGACCGGCCTGCGCAACGTCAGCCTGGTGTTGCTGTTCGGCGTGGTGATCGGCATCCCGCTGTTCTACGCGCTCCTGACCATCGACGCGACGCTGCTGCAGTACATCCTGATGGCGCTGTTCGTCATTCCCGCGCTGATGCTGGTGCGCGAGGGTGTGGCCGAGGGCCCGGTGGCGCGCGACAAGGTCCTGGCGATGCTGACCATCTTCGTGTTCAACGTGCTGTTCTGGATGTTCTTCGAGCAGGCCGGCAGTTCGTTCAACTTCCTGGCCGACCGCATCGTCAACCGCGACATCGGCATGACCAGCCTGTTCCAGGCGCTGGCCGGCACCAATGACTTCCCGGTGTCCTGGTTCCAGTCGGTCAACTCGGTGGCGATCATCGCGCTGGCCCCGGTCATGGCCTGGCTGTGGGTGAAGATGGGCAAGAACAACCCCATCATCCCGCGCAAGTTCGGCCTCGGCCTGATTTTCAACGGGCTGGCCTTCCTGCTGCTGATGGTGGCCCTGAAGAGCATGGTCGATGATGCCGGCAAGATCCCGTTCTGGACCCTGTTCATGGTCTACGTGATCCAGTCGGTGGGCGAGCTGTGCCTGTCGCCGATCGGGTTGTCGATGACCACCAAGCTGGCGCCTTCCCGCTTGGCCGGCATGGCCATGGGCTGCTGGTTCCTGTCGATTGCCATTGGCAACAACCTGGCCGGTATTTTCGCCGGCATCGTCAGCGGCGAAGGCGGCATGACCGTGGAATCGGCGCGCGCCGGCTACACCTTCGGCTTCTATGCGCTGGTTGGTTCGGGCGTGCTGCTGTTCCTGATCGCGCCGCTGATCCAGCGCTGGATGCACGGCGTGAAGTGATACCGATGGCCGCGCCGCGCGCGTGACGCGGCGCCCCGGCAGTTCCGCGCGGCGGCCTTCGGGCCGCCGCGCCTGTTTCGAGGGTCAGCCCGCGCCGGCCTTGCTTGCGGCTTCGGCGCGCAGTTCCAGTTCGTCCAGCCGGTCCAGCAGGCGGAACAGCAGCGCCCGTTCCTGCGTGGGAAGTTCGCCCAACACCTGCCGTTCGAAGTCCAGCGCCAGCGGCACGACCTCGTCGTAGATCGCGTAGCCCGCCTCCGACAGGCGCAGCACCGAGCGGCGGCGATCGTCCTCGTCGAAATCGCGCTCGATCCGCCCCGATGCCAGCAGGCGCGCCACGGCGCGGCTCACTGCCACCTTGTCCATCGCCGCGCGCTGCGCGACCTGGTTGGCCGACAGCTCCGGCGTGCGGCCCAGGATGGCCATCACCCGCCATTCGGTCACGCCCAGGTCGAACCGCTGCGAGTACTCGCGCGCGATCGCGCTGCTGAGCCGGTTGGACAGCACGCTGAGGCGGTAGGGCAGGAAGCGGTCGAGATCGAGGCGGGCGTGGTCGGGCATAGCGAGAGGGCGGGTCCGCTTGAGATGGTTGCAATTGCAACTATAGAATGCGCATTCCCGGCGTTGAGGACCACCCCATGAGCGCGCAACCCAATCTTGGCATGCAGCCGACCACCTTCGATAACCCGATGGGCATCCACGGCTTCGAGTTCGTGGAGTTCGCCGCACCGGCCGGTCAGGGCCCGCGCATGCGCGAGTACCTGGAGAAGCTGGGCTTCACCGCCATCGCCCGCCACCGCACGCGCGATATCACCCTGTTCCGCCAGGGCACCATCAACTTCCTGCTGAACGAGTCGGCCGATTCGTTCGCCGCCGACTTCGCCGCCCAGCATGGTCCTTCCGCCTGCGGCTTCGCGATCCGCTTCACCCGGCCCACCGCCGAGGTGCTGGCGCACGTGCTGGCCAACGGGGGCGCCCAGGTCGACCACAAGGCGGACACCGGCGCGGTGGCCACGCCCGCCATCAAGGGCATCGGCGACTGCATGCTCTACCTTGTCGATGATGACCGTGCCGACCTGTACGCGGACTACACGCCCCTGCCGGGCGTGGACCAGCATCCCGTGGGCTTCGGCCTGACCTTCATCGACCATCTCACCCACAACCTCTTCGTGGGCAACATGGCGAAGTGGTCGGACTACTACGAGAAGCTGTTCAACTTCCGCGAGATCCGCTACTTCGACATCAAGGGCGCCAAGACCGGCCTGCTGTCGAAGGCGATGACCGCGCCGGACGGCGTGGTGCGCATCCCGCTGAACGAGTCCAGCGACGAGAAGAGCCAGATCAACGAGTACCTGCGCGAGTACAAGGGCGAGGGTATCCAGCACATCGCGCTGTTCACCGACGACATCTACGAGAGCGTCGAGCGCATGCGCGCGGCGGGCGTCGAGTTCCTGGATACGCCGGACACCTACTTCGAGGTGATCGACCAGCGTATTCCCAACCACGGCGAGGATGTCGCGCGCTTGGCGCGCAACAAGATCCTGATCGACGCCGATCCGGAGACCAGACAGCGCAAGCTGCTGCAGATCTTCACCCAGAACGCGTTCGGCCCGATCTTCTTCGAGATCATCCAGCGCAAAGGCAACGAGGGGTTCGGCGAAGGCAACTTCCAGGCGCTGTTCGAGAGCATTGAGCGCGACCAGATAAAGCGCGGCGTGCTGTAACCGCGGTGACTTCCGCCCGCGCGTTGAGTGCGGGCTTGCAGAGCGAGCAGACCATGGCGATCCAGAGCAACGGTTACCAGTCCGGGTTCGGCAACGAATTCGCCAGCGAGGCGGTGGCCGGCACGCTGCCGGTGGGCCGCAATTCCCCGCAGCGCGTCGCGCACGGCCTCTACGCCGAGCAGCTGACGGGCACCGCGTTCACCGCGCCGCGGCATGCCAACCGGCGCAGCTGGCTGTACCGGATCCGCCCGGCGGTGCTGCATGGGCGCTTTGCGCCGTTTTCCCAGCCGGCCTTCCACAACGACTTCGGTCAAGGCCCGGTGACGCCAGAGCAACTGCGCTGGAGCCCACTGCCGCTGCCACAGGCACCTGCCGATTTCATCGACGGGCTGGTCACCATGGGCGGCAATGGCGGCCCCGAGGCCGGCACGGGCGTGGCCATCCACCTGTATGCCGCCAACCGTGACATGCAGGGTCGGTTCTTCTATGACGCCGACGGCGAGCTGCTGATCGTGCCGCAACTGGGCCGGCTGCACATCGAGACCGAGCTGGGCGTGCTGGACGTGGAACCGCAGGAGATCGCGGTGATTCCACGTGGCGTGCGCTTCCGTGTGGCCCTGCCGGACGGCAGCGCGCGTGGCTATGTCTGCGAGAACTTCGGCGCCCTGCTGCGCCTGCCGGATCTGGGGCCGATCGGCAGCAACGGCCTGGCCAATCCGCGCGATTTCCTGGCACCCAACGCGGCCTTCGAAGACGTGGAAGGCAGCTTCGAACTGCTGGCCAAGTTCCAGGGACATCTGTGGCGGGCACCGATCGACCACTCGCCACTGGACGTGGTCGGCTGGCATGGCAACTACACGCCTTACAAGTACGACCTGCGCCGTTTCAACACGATTGGTTCGATCAGTTTCGATCATCCCGATCCGTCGATCTTCCTGGTGCTGCATTCGCCCAGCGATACGCCCGGCACCAGCAACATGGATTTCGTGATCTTCCCGCCGCGCATTCTGGCGATGCGCGACACCTTCAGGCCGCCGTGGTTCCATCGCAACGTGGCCAGCGAGTTCATGGGGCTGGTGCATGGCGCGTACGACGCCAAGGCGGACGGGTTTGCGCCGGGCGGCTGTTCGCTGCACAACGGCATGACCGGGCATGGCCCGGACGCCGCCACCTTCGAGAAAGCCAGCGCGGCCGACACATCCAAGCCGGATTACATCGAAGACACCATGGCCTTCATGTTCGAAACCCGCGCGGTGATCCGGCCCACCGCACAGGCGCTGGCGGCAGCCCATCGCCAGCCCGATTACCCGGCGTGCTGGGCCGGCTTGCGCAAGCATTTCCAGCCCTGAAGGTGCTTCACCACAGGTGCGCCTGTGGCCAGCAGCGCCTTAAGCGTTATGCAAAAGGCGCGCAACGGGCGGTGGCGATGCCGTCAGGTGGCGGTGAGGCCGCGGTTATACTGGGCGCATGAATACGCGGATCGCGGTACTGGCGCGCGCACAGCGTGCACTGGCAGAGTTTTTCCGGCTGGAAGCGGCCGGCGGCATCATCCTGATCCTGGCCGCAGGGTTGGCCATGCTGGCCGCCAATTCGCCTTGGGCGCATCTGTATGAGCTGGCCCGGGACACCCCGCTGGGCCGTGGCGAATGGGCCAAATCGGCGCATTGGTGGATCAACGACGGCCTGATGGCGGTGTTCTTCCTGCTGGTCTCGCTGGAAATCAAGCGCGAGGTGGTGTCCGGGCAGCTGTCCGACCGCGCCCAGCTGGCGCTGCCGGTGGTCTGCGCCGTGGCCGGCGTGGCCGCGCCGGCGCTGTTCTATACCCTGCTGAACCACGGCGACGCCGAGGCAATGCGTGGTTGGGCCATCCCCACCGCCACCGACATCGCCTTCGCGCTGGGCGTGCTGGCCCTGCTGGGGTCGCGGGTGCCGCTGGGGATGAAGCTGCTGCTGTCCACCATCGCGGTGGCGGATGATCTGATCGCGATCCTCATCATCGCCTTCTTCTATTCGCAGGGGCTGCAGTGGGGTGCGCTGGCGGGTGCTGCGGTGGTGGTACTGGCGATGGCCGTGCTGAACCGGCGCAAGGTGACGGCCCTGGCGCCCTATCTGCTGCTGGGCGCGGTGCTGTGGGGCCTGGTGCTGGCGTCCGGCGTGCATGCCACCCTGGCAGGCGTGGTCACCGGCCTGATGATCCCCCATTACGACCGCAAGAACGCGATCGACGACGCCATCGAATATTCCCCGCTGGAAACCCTGGAACACGCCCTGCACCCGTGGGTGGCCTACGCGATCCTGCCGCTGTTCGCATTCGCCAATGCCGGGCTGTCGCTGGCCGGCTTGCAGCTGGATGACATGCTGACCCCGCTGCCGGCGGGCATCGTGCTGGGCCTGGTGCTGGGCAAGCCGCTGGGGATCGTTTCCGCCGCGCTGCTGATGCGCGCGGCCGGGCTGGCGAAGTTCCCGGAGGGCATGGATCTGCGGGCGATGCTGGGCCTGGGGATGTTGTGCGGCATCGGCTTCACCATGAGCCTGTTCATCGGCGCGCTGGCGTTTTCGGCTCACCCCCTGCATTACGCCGAGGGCGTGCTGGGCGTGTTGGGTGCGTCGGTTCTGGCGGCTGGGCTGGGTTTTGGCTGGCTGGCGGCGGTGCTGCCGCGCAGCTCGCGCGGATGACTTCCCGCACGGCGCTGGTGTTCGGCGCTAGCGGGCAGATCGGCGCGGCGCTGTTGGCCGCTCTGCGCGCTGCGGGGTGGGAGGTGTTGGCACTGTCGCGCCTTCCCCGCAGGCAGATGCCGGGGGTGCGCTGGCTGCGCGGCGAGTTCGCGCAAATGCCGGCGCTGCCCGCGCCCTGCGATGTGGTGTTCAGCTGCGGCCCTTTGGACCGGTTTGCCGAGTGGCATGTGCAATCCCCGGGAATCGCGCCGCGCGTTGTCGCGTTCGGTTCCACCAGCGTGCATGTGAAGCAGGGGTCCGCCGATGCGGATGAGCGCGATGTCGCCAGGCGGCTGCGTGAGGCCGAGGCTGCCGTGTTCGCCACGGCGGCCCGCCGCGGCGAGGCGGCCGTGGTGCTACGTCCCACCCTGGTCTATGGCGCCGGTCGCGACGCCACCCTGACCCGGATCGCGGCACTGGCGCGTCGGGCCGGCCGCTTCGCCCTGCCGCGCAGTGCCCATGGTCTGCGCCAGCCGGTGCATGTGGAGGATCTGGCCGCTGCGGCACTGGCGGCAGCAGGCCGCGCGGAGGCCGCGGGGCGAAGTTACGACCTGCCGGGCGGGGAGGCGCTGCCGTACCGGGAGATGGTGGCGCGCGTGCTGGCCAGCTTGTCGCCCTCGCCGCCGCTGCATTTGCTGCCGGACCCGCTGTTCCGCCTGCTGGCCGTCGCGGCGCGCGGCGCTGGGTTGGCGCGCGACCTCACCGATGCTGTTATCGCGCGCATGCGCGACGACCTGGTGTTCGACAGTGCGCCGGCTGCATGCGACCTGGGCTACGCGCCGCGCCCGTTCCGGCCGCCGCCGGGGACATTCGACGCACCGCCCTGAGGGCGCGCCGTACCGGCACTTCAGTCGACCGAAATCCCCGCCAGCTTGTCCAGCGCCTCGGCATATTTGGCGCGGGTGCGGGCGATGACCTCGGCGGGCAGTCGCGGGCCGGGCGGCGTCTTGTCCCAGTCCAGCGTCTCCAGGTAGTCACGCACGAACTGCTTGTCGTAGCTCGGCGGGCTGGTGCCGACGGCGTACTGCTCCGCCGGCCAGTAGCGCGAAGAATCGGGCGTCAGCATCTCGTCCATCACGTAGAGCTTGCCGTCGGTGTCGGTGCCGAATTCGAACTTGGTGTCGGCAAGGATGATGCCGCGCTGTGCGGCATAGTCGCGGGCGAACGCGTAGATCGCCAGGGTGGCGTTACGCACCGCCTCGGCCAGCTCGCGGCCGACCAGGTTCACCGCCGCGGCGAAATCGATGTTCTCGTCGTGGTCGCCCACTGCCGCCTTGGTGGACGGGGTGAAGATGGGTTCGGGCAGCTGTTGCGCCTGCTGCAAGCCGGCGGGCAGCGCGATACCGCTGACGGCGCCAGTGCGCTGGTAGTCCTTCCAGCCGCTGCCGATCAGGTAGCCGCGTGCGATGCACTCCACCGGCACCGGCTTCAGCTTCTTCGTCACCACCGCACGCTTGGCGTACAGCGCCGCGTCCACGCCGGCCGGCAGCACGCTGGCGACATCGATGCCGGTCAGGTGGTTGGCAATGATGTGGGCGGTCTTGTCGAACCAGAAGTTGCTGATCTGGCAGAGCATCTCGCCCTTGCCGGGGATCGGATCGGGCAGCACCACGTCGAACGCGGACAGGCGGTCGGTGGCCACCATCAGCAGGTGCCCATTGCCGAGGTCGAACACATCGCGGACCTTGCCGCGGTGGATCAGGTTCAGGCCGGGCAGGTCGGCGTGCAGCAGGGTGGTGGCCATGGGCGGGCGGGCAGGAAGGTGGGGCCGCTAGTTTAAAGCCGGCGGTCCCGGTCCGCCCTGTAAACTGGGCGCATGCGGCGCTGGTACGGACAATTTCTGGGCTTCATCGCGGGCTGGCTGCTGCTGCGCCATCCGGTGGGCGGGTTCCTGGGCCTGCTGGTGGGCTATGCCTTCGACCACGACGCGTTTTCCCGCCCCCGCGCACGGCGGCCGGGAGACAAGGCGCCGCTGCGCCACGATACCGGCAACGCCGACGTGGACTGGGCCTACCGCGTGTTCGGCCTGCCCGAGGACGCCAGCGACGCCCAGATCGACCGCGCCTACCGCAAGCTGATGGGCCAGTACCACCCCGACCGGGTGGCCGGCGCCGCGCCCGACCTGCAGAAAATCGCGGAGCAGAAATCCCGCGAGATCAATGCCGCCTACGACCGCATCCAGAAACTCCGGAAGAAATGACCATGGCCCCGACCCTGCTGCAAGAGACGGTGATCGCGCCGTCCATCCTGTCCGCCAACTTCGCCAGGCTGGGCGAGGAGGTCGGCAACGTGCTGGCCGCCGGCGCCGACTGGGTGCATTTCGACGTGATGGACAACCATTACGTGCCCAACCTGACCATCGGCCCGCTGGTGTGCGAGGCGCTGCGCAAGCATGGCGTCACCGCGCCCATCGATGTGCACCTGATGGTGGAGCCGGTGGACGCGCTGATCCCGATGTTCGCCGATGCCGGCGCCAGCCATATCAGCTTCCATCCCGAGGCCAGCAGGCACGTCCACCGCAGCGTGCAGTTGATCAAATCGAAGGGCTGCCAGGCCGGCCTGGTGTTCAACCCCGCCAGCTCGCTGGACGTGCTGGACACGATGCTGGACCAGATCGACTACGTGCTGCTGATGTCGGTGAACCCCGGCTTCGGCGGGCAGTCGTTCATTCCGTCCGCCCTGAAGCAGCTGCGCAAGGTGCGGGCGATGATCGATGCCTGCGGCAAACCGATCCGCCTGGAGATCGACGGCGGCGTGAAGCCGGACAACATCGGCGAAATCGCCCGGGCCGGCGCCGACACCTTCGTGGCCGGCAGCGCCATCTTCGGCCAGCCCGACTACGCGGCGGTGATCAGCCGGATGCGGCAGGAGATTGCGCGCGCGCGTTGACGCGCGGTGCGGCTGTCTGCCTGTGCGAGGGCGTCGGGGCCCACATCAGCAACTGGATGGTTTGTAGCGCCTGCCGCCGGGTTGCCGGGTCATACACCGGCCAGCGCAACCAGCGCATCTCGTCGGACGGGCCGAACTGGCGACGGGCCTGTGCCGCGCAGTCCGGATCGGGCGGCTGCGCGAAATAGCGCACCGAGCCGCAGATCACGGCCTTGCCGCCTTGCCGGAATGCATGGGCATCAAGCCAGGTCGATTGCCGAAGATCCAGTCCATAGGCGGCCTGCGGATGCTCGGGGGCATAGAAGGCGACGAAATACGGCAGCGGAAAGCTGCCGGCTACATAGTCAAGTGGTTGGCCATAGCGCTGCCGATAGATCCGGGCGACTGTTTCCGCCATGGTTTGCTGCAGGACATACGGCTGAGGTGCCGGCTGGTGCTGTGTGCTGGCATCTTCCATGACGGCCAGAGCGCCATACAGGCCAAGGCAGACCATTGCCAGCGCCAACGTACGTGCGGCCATCGGCCGCAGGTTTAGGCCCGCCGGAATGCGATCGACCAGGGCCCAACCCGCAAACAGCATGACGGGAATGAGCCAGGATGACACCGGCGTCATCCCGCTGATCAGGGCGCCCGCCAGGGTCAGCGTCAGTGTCGACAGCAGCAGCGGAAGACCAAGACGCGGGGCGTCAGGCATGGGGCCAGCCCGATGGGGAAGCTGCCGGCGTGCCAGTGCCCAGACCACTGCCGGCAGGGCCATATAAAGCAGGGCCGACACCAGGAAGGCTAGGTGTGAGGTCATGACGGAGGTGAGCCCTTGCGCCGGGTGTGCGGACTCCATGTAGTGCAGGCTTGGCCAGCCGTGACGGATCGACCACAGCACATGCGGGGCAAGCAGGAGTGCGGCTACGGCCGAGCTGAGCATTGCCCCGGTCATCACGATGCTCCGCGGTGGTCGTAAACGCAAGACCAGGGTGCCGGCAATCGCCATCAGCAGCAGCGCGGCGGAGTATTTGCAGAGCAGGGCGGCACCGGCGAACGCGCCGGTGAGCACAAACCAGCGCCGCCGGTGGCTCTGCAGCCCGTGCAGGAGGCTCCAGATGAAGCCGGCGATGAAAGGCAGCTGGGCGGTGTTGGCGTTGTACTTGAAGCCACTGTCGGGGCCATACACGGTGACCAGCGTTGTCAGTACGATTCCAATCAGCACCCGGCTCCAGTCCATGCACCGTCGCATCGCCAAGGCCAGTAGCCAGAACGCCAGCACCAGATTGGCCTCCTCGAGCAGGTAATAGGCGCTGTCACGGGTCGGAAACCACCGGAACCAGGCGGCCGTGATCCAGGCAAACAGCGGAGGATGCTTGTTGTTGCCCCATTGCCAGGCCGTGCCCCAGACGTAGTTCTCGACCATGTCGGCATGGTCGAGCGCGTGTCGCGTGAAGCTGAAAATGCACCACCACGCGAGGCCGAACAGCAGCAGGTAGACGCCAGTCCAGATCTCCGGTCGGCGAATCGAGGAGAGGTGTGTCGGGCGTTCGGTCATGGCGGCGTGGGTACAGGGACGCGCTGGTGGGATGCAGAAAGAGTGCACAAAGCCGGAACAAGTTCCCGTTTTCCATAGCGCAGCTGGTCGCTGGCATCTGGGATCGACCGGTCAGGCATGACGGAGCTGTTCGGATGGGGAAACGTTCGGACGTCCGTCTTGCTGCAACGACAACGCCCGCCGGATGGCGGGCTTGGTTGTCGAAGATGGTAGCCCCGGATGGATGCGAACCATCGATTCACTGCGCGCGGATCCCTCGGGGGAAGGAATGAAGACGAGCGAAGCGGCCGAGTGGCGCCAGCATCGGCCGCCATGCGCGAAAGCAATCAAGCCGCGATCCATGCGGGTGCTGTAATGGCAGCCGGCGTCATCGCACAAACGCCATGCCGTCATCACCCGGTCATTGGGCGCGCCGAGCATGGAGGCCCATCGCAACGGCGATGGACGGGCAGGACGCCAATCTCTTGCGGCAGCCGGTGCCGCGTTACCCCTGCGTGGTGCCGGCTGTTTTTCCATGTCATTGCTGCATCGGAATGCTCTGACAGCCCAACCGGTTTCGCCCGTGCCGCGCCGGGTTCAACGCGCGGCAACCACTCCCCTCCGGATACGCCCTGGGTGCTGGTGCTCAATGCCCATGGCCGGGCTGGCCGAGGATGGCGCTGCCGGCCACGAAGATGTCGGCGCCGGCCTGGGCGATCTCGCCGATGTTGTCCGGCTTCACGCCGCCGTCGATCTCCAGGCGGATCGGTTTGCCGCAGGCATCGATCATTGCCCGCACCTTGCGCAGCTGCTTCAGGACGGACGGAATGAACGACTGCCCGCCGAAGCCGGGGTTCACCGACAGCAGCAACACGCAGTCGATCTGGTCCAGCATCGCGCCCAGCACGTCCAGCGAGCTGGCGGGGTTGAACACCAGGCCGGCCTGGCAGCCCTTGCCATGACCTGCGATCAGTTCCGCGATGCGGTGGACGGTCAATGGCGCAACGGGCGCGCCGGCATCCATTCAAGGCCGCCCGCGATGCCATGCGCTCTGGGGTCCTCACCCCGCCTGCGCTTGCCCGGCCTCGTTGATGCCCACCGCGCCTCCACCCGGCCGCCGATCCCGGCCGGGTGGAGTGGGCAGACCGACACCCGGCTGCCCGCAAATACAAGGGCGTCCTGCCCGTCCATCCTCCTTGCGATGGCCTTCCATGCTCGGCACGCCCGATGACCGTTTGATGACCGAATTGCATTTGCGCGATGACGCCGGCTGCCGCTACAGTGGCGCCATGGACCGGGCGATTCCTTCTTTCGAGCATGGCTGGCGATGGTGGCGCGGCAGTGCCGCTTCGTCTGTCCCCATGCATTCCCTGAAGGCCCCCCTCCGTGACCACGCACGATCAATTCCAGCAGTCCGCCGCTGACGGTTTCACCCTCGTCCCGGTTGTCCGGGAAGTTCTGTCCGATCTCGACACGCCGCTATCGGTCTATCTGAAGCTGGCCGACGGGCCGCACACCTACCTGTTCGAATCGGTCGAGGGCGGCGAGCGCTTCGGGCGCTATTCCATCATCGGCCTGCCGGCGCGGCGGGTGTACGAGTTCCGCGGCCATACGCTGTCCGTGCGCGAACACGGCGAAGTAGTGGAAACGCGCGACGTGGCCGACCCGCTGGCCGAGGTCGAGCGGTTGCGCACCGCCCACAAGGTGCCGCAACTCGAGGGACTGCCAGGCTTCACCGGTGGGCTGGTGGGCTGGTTCGGCTTCGAATGCATCGAATACATCGAGCCGCGCCTGCGTGCGCAGGCAAAGCCGGACGAACTCGGCACGCCCGACATCCTGCTGATGCTCAGCGACGCGCTGGCGGTGTTCGACAATCTCAAAGGCCGGCTGTACCTGATCGTCCACGCCGACCCGCGCGAGCCGCAGGCCTGGGCACGCGCCAACCGCCGGCTGGACGCACTGACACATCGCCTGCGCCACGGCGGTGCGCCCTATCCCGAAACCCTGCAGCCCAAGGCGCTGGACGAAGCCGACTTCGTCAGTGGCTTCACCCGCGAGGGTTTCATCGCCGCAGTGGAGCAGGTGAAGGACTACATCCGCGCCGGCGACGCCTTCCAGGTCGTGCTCAGCCAGCGCCTGAGCGTGCCGTTCCACGCCCGCCCGGTGGATGTCTATCGCGCCCTGCGCGCGCTGAACCCGTCGCCTTACATGTATTTCCTCGATGTGGGCGGAACCCAGGTCGTGGGCTCTTCGCCGGAAATCCTGGTGCGCCTGCAGGGCGGCAAGGTCACGGTGCGGCCGATCGCCGGCACCCGCCCGCGCGGCCGCACGGCGGCAGAAGACCAGGCGCTGGAAGCCGAGCTGCTGGCCGACCCGAAGGAACGCGCCGAGCACTTGATGCTGATCGATCTCGGTCGCAATGACGTCGGCCGCGTTTCCCAGGCCGGCAGCGTGGAGGTCGGCGAGCGTTTCGTGATCGAACGCTACAGCCACGTCATGCACATCGTCAGCGAAGTGACCGGCCGCCTAAAGGACGGGCTGAGCTATGCCGACGTGCTGCGCGCCACCTTCCCCGCCGGCACCGTGTCCGGCGCGCCGAAGATCCGCGCGCTGGAGATCATCCGCCAGCTGGAGCCGGTCAAGCGCAACGTGTACGCGGGGGCGATCGGCTACATCGGCTGGCACGGCGATGCCGATACCGCCATCGCCATCCGCACTGCGGTCATCCAGGACGGCCGTCTGCACGTGCAGGCCGGTGCCGGCATCGTCTACGACTCCGACCCCGCGATGGAGTGGGACGAGACCATGAACAAGGGGCGCGCGTTGTTCCGCGCGGTGGCGCAGGCGGCGAAAGGGCTGTAAGCGCCTGCATTAAAAAACATTCATCCGGCGGCAAGCGGGCGGTGAGGCGCGCCGGCGCATCCTGCGCCTGCACTGGGACGCTTCCCAGCCTGCCCACTCCAACGAGGATTCCGTGATGAAGACCCTGAGCAAGACCCTGATCGGCCTGACCCTGGCTGCCCTGGCCGGTACTGCGCTGGCCGCGACCCAGGCCAATCCGGCGACCCCGGCCAAGCCTGCCACCGCCGCCACGCCCGCCACTGCCGCCACGCCGGCCAAGAGCCCGATGAAGGCGAAGAAGCATGACGAAAAGGCCGCCAGCGCGGCCCCGGCCAAGAAGTAAGCGTGCGATCGCGGGCGACGGCCCTCCCCCGTCCGGAACGCCGCCCGCGATCCTGCTTTCACCGCCCCGTCGCAACCCCTATCCCGAGGATTCCGCCATGACCCTGCTCCGTAACAGCCTGCTTGCCCTCGCACTCACTGCCGTGGCCGGAACTTCGGTCGCCGCAGCGCCCGTCCAATCCAGCACCGGCGCTACCCCGTCGGCCAGCGCCAGCAGCGATGCCAAGCCCGCCATGCACAAGAAGCACCATCGCAAGCACCACAGGCATGGCAAGGCGCAGGCCGCCGCGCCGGCCAGCGCAGCGAACGGCGCAACTGACAAGAAGTAAGCGGCTCGTCTTTCTGCGGGCAGGCGGTCGTCTCCCGCCACCTTCATCGCCCAATACCCCGCGGCAGTCTGCTTGCGGGGTATTCTTTTTTTCCTGTTTCCGGGAGGGCCCATGCGCATTCTGCTGGTCGAAGACGATGCCCACACCGCTGCCTTCATCAGCAAAGGGCTGCGGGAGGACGGTCATAGCGTGGATCACGCCAGCGACGGCAAGCAGGGGCTGTTCCTGGCCACCACCGAACCCTACGACGCACTGGTGCTGGACCGCATGCTGCCCGGGTTGGACGGCATGACCTTGCTGCGCACGCTGCGCGGCGCCGGCAATCCGGTACCGGTCCTGATGCTGACCGCACTGGGCGAGACCGACCATCGCGTCGAGGGGCTGCGTGCCGGTGCCGACGACTATCTGGTCAAACCGTTTGCCTACGCCGAACTGAGCGCACGCCTGGAGGGCATCGTCCACCGCAGCCAACGCAGTGGACGCGAGCCGACCCGGCTCAAGGTCGGCGATCTGGAGCTGGACCTGCTGGCGCGCCAGGCGCGGCGCGAAGGCCGCCGGATCGAGCTGCAGCCGCGCGAGTTCAGTCTGCTGGAGTATCTGATGCGTCATGCCGGCCAGGTGGTGACCCGCACCATGCTGCTGGAGAGCGTGTGGGACTACCACTTCGATCCGCAGACCAACGTGATCGACGTCCACATCAGCCGGCTGCGGCAGAAGATCGACCAGGGCTTCTCCCGGCCCATGCTGCACACCGTGCGTGGCGCCGGTTACCGGCTCTCGGAATGAAGCGCTTCCTGCCTTCCACCAGCGCCCGCCTGGCCCTGCTGGTGATGGGCAGCTTTCTGGCGGCGGTGGTGCTGATCGGTGGTGGGCTGTATTACGCGGTTTCCAGGCTGCTGCTGTCAGACGCCCGCGATCTGGTGCGTGCCGATGCGGTCGCGCTGGTCGATATCTACCGCGAAGGCGGGCGCGCCGGGCTGCTGTCGGAACTGCAGGCGCGCATCCACGGCGATGACGGCGATCCGGACGCGGTGTATGCGCTCAGCGCCGCCGATGGCAGCGCCCTGGTCGGCCAGCGTCCGGAGACCAGCCTGCCGGGGCCGCGCGGACGCTGGGTGGAGTTCCGCGAACATGCGTCGGAGTCCGCTGGCGATACTCTGCGGGTCATTGCCTTCGAACAGCGCCTGTCCGGCGGCGAGGTCTTGCTGACCGGCCGCCGGCTGCAGGCCCAGGACCGTCTGCTCCGGCTGATGCAGGAGGCCGCGCTGCGCGCGCTGTTGGCAGCCGCCGTGCTGGCCGCACTGGTGGGCTGGCTGACCTCGCGCTGGGTGGCTCACCGCCTGCGTGGACTGGACGCCACCGCCGCCCGGGTCAGCGCCGGCGAACTGGGGCTGCGCGCGCCGCTGGACCACAGCGGCGATGCCTTCGACCAGGTCGCGCACCGGTTCAATGCCATGCTGGACCGGATCGAGGAACTGCTGGACGGCGTCCGGCACGCCACCGACCATATCGCCCACGATCTGCGCACACCGCTGACGCGCTTGCGCAACCAGCTTGAGGAGCTGCGCCACCAGGCGCTGCCGGAGCCCGTCCAGCTGCGGCTGGAACGCGCCGTCGCCGAAACCGACCAGCTGCTGCAGGCCTTCGGCGCCCTGTTACGCCTGGCCCGCATCGAAGCCCAGACGCTGGACGCCGATGCCCCGGGGGTGGACCTGCGCGCGGTGGTGGAAGATGCGGTGGAGCTGTATGCCCCGATCGGTGCCGAGCGGGGCATCCGGCTGGACACCCGCCTGCACGCGACCGCCTCCGTCAGGGGCGACCGTGACCAGCTGTTCCAGCTGGTGGTGAACCTGCTCGACAACGCACTCAAGTACGCACCCGCCGCCAGCACCG
The DNA here is from genome assembly GCF_046293095.1 of Thermomonas sp. Classification (GTDB taxonomy): domain Bacteria; phylum Pseudomonadota; class Gammaproteobacteria; order Xanthomonadales; family Xanthomonadaceae; genus Thermomonas. The sequence continues at coordinate 357,018 of NZ_JBKBPN010000003.1, read as the reverse complement.
TGGAAGTGACTCTGGAATCGAGCACCTCTGGCGTCCGCCTGCAGGTGGCCGATCAAGGCCCCGGCATCCCCGAGGCCGAACGCGAGCGTGTGTTCGACCGCTTCCAGCGGCTGGAAGCCCATCGCGGCACGCCCGGGGTCGGGCTGGGGCTCAGCCTGGTGCGTGCCATCGCGCGCCATCACGGCGGGCGCGTGGCGCTGCTGGACAACGCGCCGGGATTGCGCGTGGCGGTGCTGCTGCCGGCGACCTGAGCGGGGCGGCCGGGGGCCGGCTTGCGTTATCCTGCGCGGCTCCCCCTCGTGCCGCCCGCATCCGGGCGCAGGCCGCCATGCTGCTGATGCTCGACAACTACGACAGCTTCACCTTCAACCTGGTCCAGTACCTGCAGGAACTGGGGGCGGACGTGCGGGTGGAGCGCAACGACGCGCTGACGGTGGAGCAGATCGAACAGCTGGCGCCGCAGCGCATCGTGATCTCTCCGGGGCCGTGCACGCCGAACGAGGCGGGCGTGTCGCTGGCGTTGATCCAGCGGCTGGGGCCCACCACGCCGATCTTCGGTGTCTGCCTCGGTCACCAGGCGATGGGCCAGGCCTACGGCGGCGATGTGGTGCGCGCCGGCCGGATCATGCACGGCAAGACGTCGAACATCCGTCATGAGGGCAAGGGCGTGTTCGCCGGCCTGCCGGACGGCTTCGAGGCCACCCGCTATCACTCGCTGGTGGTGGACAAGGCAACCCTGCCGGACTGCCTCGAGGTCACCGCGTGGACCGAAAACAGCGACGGCTCCATGGAGGAGATCATGGGCCTGCGCCACCGCGAACATCCGGTCGAAGGCGTGCAGTTCCATCCCGAATCCATCCTCACCCAGCACGGCCACGCGCTGCTGCGGAACTTCCTCGAGCGCACGGGCTGAGCGATGGCGTCGTCGCCCCCACCGCCGTTGCGCCTGTTCGTCGTCCTGCTGGGCGGGCACCATGCGCGCGCCAACACCGAAGTGCACGATGTCGTGTTCGCGGTCGCGCCGGATCTGCGCGCCGCCTACCCGCAGTTGCGCCAGCAGTGGTTCGGCGCGGCGGACGGCCTGCACATCGATGCGTGGATGACGGTGGACGGCGTGGAGAACCGGCAGGTCCGCCTGCTTCCGGAGCCACCGCCCGCCGGCGCGCCGCGGCTCTACTTCGCCAATCTCGGCGGCTACCAGCCGGGCGTATTCGGTGAGGACCACCGCTACCTGCTGGTGGTGGCCGACGACCTGGCCGAGGCCAAGCGCAAAGCGCTGGGGCAGGCCGGGGGCGACTGGGCCAAGCCGCACCGCGATGCGCTGTTCGAGGTGGACGCCTGCCTGCCGCTGGGCCCGATCGGCGGCCTGCACGTGCACCTGGTGCCGGGGCCGCACGCCGGCATCGACAGCCAGAGCGACTACATCGTCCTTTCCTGATTCCCGCCAGGAACCGCCATGCCCATCACTGCCCAGCAAGCCCTGCAGCGCACCATCGAACATCGCGAGATCTTCTTCGACGAGATGGTCGACCTGATGCGCCAGATCATGCGCGGCGAAGTCTCGCCGGCGATGGTGTCGGCCATCCTCACCGGCCTGCGCGTCAAGAAGGAAACTGTCGGCGAGATCGCCGGTGCGGCCACCGTGATGCGCGAGTTCGCCCTGCCGGTGGCCGTGGCGGACAAGACCCATCTGGTCGATATCGTGGGCACCGGCGGCGACGGTGCCCACACGTTCAACATCTCCACTTGCGCGATGTTCGTGGTTGCCGCGGCGGGCGCACGCGTGGCCAAGCACGGCAACCGCAGTGTGTCCTCCAAGTCCGGCAGTGCGGACGCACTGGAGGCGCTGGGCGCCGCCATCGAACTGGCGCCGGCGCAGGTGGCGCAGATGATCCAGCAGACCGGCATCGGCTTCATGTTCGCGCCCATCCACCACCCGGCGATGAAGATGGTCGCGCCGGTGCGGCGCGAAATGGGTGTGCGTACGCTGTTCAACATCCTTGGCCCGCTGACCAACCCTGCCGGCGCCCCCAGCATCCTGATGGGGGTGTTCCATCCGGATCTGGTCGGCATCCAGGCGCGCGTGCTGCGCGAGCTGGGGGCCGAGCGCGCGCTGGTGGTCTGGGGCCGCGACAACATGGACGAAATCTCGCTGGGTGCGGCCACCCTGGTGGGCGAACTGCGTGACGGCCAGGTCCGCGAGTACGACATTCATCCGGAAGACTTCGGCATCGCCATGTCCGCCAGCCGAAACCTGCGGGTGGCCGATCCGGCCGAGTCCATCGCCATGCTGCGCGGCGTGCTGGACAACCAGCCCGGCCCCGCCAATGACATCGTCGCGCTCAATGCCGGTGCCGCGCTGTACGCAGCTGGCGTCGCCGACAGCATCGGCGACGGCCTGGCGCGTGCGCGCGCCGCGATCGCCGACGGCAGCGCCCGCGCGCGTATGGAGCAGTACGTCGCCACCAGCCGTGCGCTCGCCGCCGGCTGACTCTTTTCCTATTTCGGATCCCCTGCCCGTGAGCACCATCCTCGACACCATCCTGCGCCGCAAGCACGACGAAGTGGCGGCCCGTCGCGAGCAGGTCTCGCTGTTCGAACTGCGCACGCGCGCCGCCTCCGCGCCGCCGGTGCGCGGTTTCGCCGATGCCATCGACGCGAAGCTCCGCGCCGGGCTGCCGGCGGTGATCGCCGAGGTGAAGAAGGCCAGCCCCAGCAAGGGCGTGATCCGTGCCGATTTCGATCCGGCCGCGATCGCCCGCAGCTACGCCGACGGCGGTGCGGCCTGCCTGTCGGTGCTCACCGACATCGACTTCTTCCAGGGCAGCGATGCCTACCTGCAGCAGGCACGCGCCGCCTGCGGGCTGCCGGTGCTGCGCAAGGACTTCGTGGTGGATGCCTACCAGCTCTACGAGGCGCGCGTGCTGGGCGCGGACTGCGTGCTGCTGATCGCCGCGGCGCTGGATGACGCGCGGCTGTCCGAGTTCGCCTTCATCGCCGCCGAGCTGGGCATGGACGTACTGGTGGAAGTGCACGATCTGGACGAGCTGGAGCGGGCGCTGCCGGTGCCGGCGCGTCTGCTGGGTATCAACAACCGCAACCTGAAGACCTTCGATGTGTCGCTGCAGACCACGCTGGACCTGCAGGCGGCGGTGCCGGCCGACCGCGTGCTGGTCACCGAAAGCGGCATCCTGGCGCCGGCCGACGTGGCCTTGATGCGCGGTGCCGGCGTGCACGCCTTCCTGGTCGGTGAGGCGTTCATGCGCCAGCCCGACCCGGGCGCGGCGCTGCGGGACCTCTTCGCATGACGGCGGCGTCCCCGCGGGACGACGCGCCGCTGGTGGTGTTCGATTTCGACCACACGTTGTACGACGGCGACTCCGGCAGCCACCTGTTCAAGTGGCTGATCGGGCGTGCGTGGTGGCGGCGCCTGCTGGCGCTGCTGCTGGCGCCCGTTGCGGGTTCGCTGGTGGCGTTCCTGCCCACCCGTCGCGCGGGTATCTCCCTGTTCGTTTGGGCGGGCACGCTGGGCGTGCGCGACCGCGCCGCGCTGGATGCGCTGATCGACCGCTACGTGGCGCTGCACGCCGACGCGATCCGGGCGCGGCTGCTGCCGGTCGCGCTGAAGGTGTTCCAGCAGCACCGCGCGCGTGGGGACCGCGTGCTGGTCGCCACCGGTGCGCCGCCGGAGCTGGCGCGGGCGATCCTGGCCTTCGTCGCGCATGCGGACGTGCCGGTGATCGGCACCCTGCTGGGGCCGCGGCTGGGCGGCATGGTCGCGCTGCGCCACTGCCACCATGCGATGAAGATGGCCATGATCCGCGCGGCCGGCTACACCCAGCCGGTGGCGCAGGCCTATTCCGACAGCAGCGCCGACCTGCCGCTGCTGCAGGCGGCGGCGAAGCCGGTGGTGGTGAATCCGAAGCGGGGCAGGGTGGCGATGTTCCGCCGCGTGCTGCCGGCCGGCACGCCGATTCTCAACTGGGGCTGCCCGGGCCGCGCGGGCGAACCGGCGGCCTGATCGTGTCGCTCAGGCCGAGCCCAGCGCCTTGACGAAGCGCACCGAGCTGCCGCTGTAGCCGCAGGCCTGGTAGAACGCGTGTGCCTCGGTGCGTTGGGCGCCCGAGGTCAGCTCGATACGCGCCGCGCCGCCGGCGCGGGCCCGGCGCTCGGCTTCCTTCAGCAGGTGGCGGCCGATGCCCATGCCTTGCGCGGTGGGGGTGACCACCAGCGCGGTGACGCGGCAGGTGGTGGTGCCCAGCGGCAGGTAGTACATGAAGTCCAGTGCCACCAGCCCGCAGACCGCGCCGTTACGGCGTGCCAGCACCAGCGCCTGGCGGTCGTTGGCGAGGATTGCGGAGATCCGCTCCGAGGCATCGGCGATGTCGCAGGGATAGCCCAGCTCTGACAGCAGGTGGGCGACGTCGTCGGCGTCGGCCGGCACCGCGTTGCGCAGATCCACGTCGGCGGCGCGGTGGCCCGGGGAGAAAGCGTGGCTCATGCGCGTGTCGCTCCTGGCTAGCGGGTGCCGTAGACCACCACGGTCTTGCCGCGGGCGTGCAGCTTGCCGTCGGCCTGCAGCTTCTTCAGCACCCGCCCGGCCATCTCGCGCGAGCAGCCCACCAGCCGCGCCAGCTCCTGGCGGGAGACGCGCAGCTGGGTGCCCAGCGGGTGGCTCATCGCCTCCGGCTCGCGGGCCAGGTCGAACAGGGTGCGGTAGATGCGGTCGGTGACGTCCAGGAACGCCAGCCGGCCCGCCTTGCGGCTGGTGTCCAGCAGGCGCTGGCTGATCTGCGCCCCGATCGAATAGAGCAGGCGGGTGGCGTCGTTGGCCTGCGCGGCCAGCAGGGCCTGCAGGCGCTCATGGCTGATCTCGGCCAGCTCGCAGGCGGTGCGGGTGCGCAGCGCCACGACGCGGTGTTCGGACTCCACGAACAGGCCCATCTCGCCCACGAATTCGCCGGCGCCGATGTAGCCCAGCACCAGTTCGCGGCCGTCGTCCTCGCGGGCGATGATGCTGACCGAGCCGGAAATGATGTAGTACAGCGTGCCGGCCGGGTCACCGGGACGGAATACCTCGCTGCGCGCCGGATACTTGCGGCGGTGGCAGTTGCCGATGAAGCGCGCGATGGTTTCGGCATCGGCACCCAGCGGGGTGAAGGCACGCGGCATGGCGGGCTTGGGGGTTTTGCTGCTCATTCGGGCGCACGTTCGAGAATGCCAAAGCTTAGGCCGAACCGTGATGGCGGGCAAATTCCCGGCCCGAGCCGGTCGGGGCACCCGCAGGCGTCGCCGGGCGCTTTGCCCCATAATGGCCGGTCTGTCCCGTCACCGCTGGATCCAATGCCGTGGTCAAACCGCTGCCGCGCCTGAAGTTGCAGGGCTTCAACAACCTCACCAAGTCGCTGTCCTTCAACATCTACGACGTGTGCTATGCCGCGTCGGAAGATGAGCGCAGGCGCTACATCGAGTACATCGACGAGGAGTACAACGCCGACCGCCTCACCCAGATCCTCACCGACGTGGCGGAGATCATCGGTGCCAACATCCTCAACATCGCCCGTCAGGACTACGACCCGCAGGGCGCCTCGGTGACGATCCTGATCTCCGAGCAGCCGGTGATCGACAAGGCCGACGCCAAGGGCGTGATTTCCGACGCGGTGGTTGCGCACCTGGACAAGTCGCACATCACCGTGCACACCTACCCGGAAACCCATCCGGACAACGGCATCGCCACCTTCCGTGCCGACATCGACGTGTCCACCTGCGGCGTGATCTCGCCGCTGAAGGCGCTCAACTACCTGATCGAGAGCTTCGAGTCCGACATCGTGGTGATGGACTACCGGGTGCGCGGTTTCACCCGCGACGTGAAGGGCCGCAAGCACTTCATCGACCACAAGATCAACTCGATCCAGGACTACCTGGCCAAGAACGTGCGCTCCCGCTACGAGATGCTGGACGTCAACGTCTACCAGGAGAACATCTTCCACACCAAGATGCACCTGAAGGACTTCGACCTCGACCAGTACCTGTTCGAGGAGAAGGCGCGCAACCTGTCCTTCAAGGAGCGCATGAAGATCGAGGCGCGGCTCAAGCGCGAGATCGAGGAGCTCTACCACGGGCGCAACCTGGTCGACTGAGCCAGACGAGCCGCGGTATCCCGAAGCGCCGGCGCAAGCCGGCGTTCTCGTGTCCGCTTCCGATCAGCCCACGCCAGGCCGCGCGGACAGGCCCAGCGCAGTGGTCACGAGCTGCATCGCTTCCTCGTCGCGCTCGTGGGTGATCCAGCCGGCCAGCGTGGCCTCGCCGGTCTCCACCGTCCAAAGGCTGTAATGCTGCTCGCGCAGCTGTACGAACGCCGTCTGCAGCACGGCGTCGGTATCGGGCGCCGCCTCCGCGTCGTCATCCAATCCCCAGTCGATCCGCTGGCGCCAGCGCGAGGCCAGCTCGTCCAGCGCGTCCATCAGGCCTGTCGCATCGTCTTCGCCGATGTGGAAGCCGGCTTTCCAGTCGATGACGTCGCGCAGCAGCAGGGCGGGGTCGGCGTCCGGACCGGATTCCTCCAGCGCGGCGTGGAACGCGGCGAACTGCTCCCGTGCCGCGTCCTCGTCGTCCGGGTTCACCAGCAGCAGGAACTGCCACGCGACCACGTCGAGCGCGTCGTCGTCGTCCGTTTCGACATGGCGGGGAAAGGCGTGGCCGAAGTTGTCGTCGGGATCGTAGTCGTGGCTGGCCATCGGGCGGGTCCTGTCTGCACGCAGGTGCGCAGGATACGGCCGCGCCGGGCTGCGCTGCCCGCTTGTCCGTAGAATGCAGCGCTTCCCGATCCGGCCCCGTGGCCCAGGACGCATCATGGCCGCCAACGCCACCATCTACAGGGTCGAGCTGCAGGTCACTGACCTCGACCGCCATTACTACGCCAGCCACGCGCTCACGCTGGCCCAGCATCCGTCGGAAACCGAGACCCGCCTGCTGGTGCGGCTGCTGGCCTTCGCGCTGCATGCCGACGAGCGCCTGGAATTCGGCCGCGGGCTCAGCGACGAGGACGAACCCGCGCTGTGGCGGCGCGACTACACCGGCGAGGTCCTGCAGTGGATCGAGCTGGGGCAGCCGGACGAGGCCCGTCTGCGCAAGGCCAGCGGGCGCGCGGCGCAGGTGGTGGTGGTCGGCTACGGAGGTCAGGCCGCCGAAGCGTGGTGGAAGCGCAATGCCGCCGCGCTGTCGCGGCTGCGCAACCTCACCGTGCTGGAGCTGGACGATGCCGCCGTCGCGGACGCCGTGGCCTTGCTGGAGCGCGGCATGCGCGTCACCGCGATGATCCAGGACGGCGAGCTGCAGCTGATGGACACCGCCCGCACGGTGACGTTGCGTCCGCGCTTGCGGATGGTGGACGGCGCCGTGCAGCCCGACTGAGCGGGCGCCCCGGCGGGCCGGATCGGGCCGGCCTAGAGCCGGTACGCCACCGTCTTCATCGCTTTCGACATCGCGGCCATCACGGCCGGGATCGGCGCTGGCAGCCGGCGCGCGCCAGCGGCCAGCGCGGCGTCGGCGTGGCGGGCCTCGTCGTCCTTCATTACCGCCAGGATCGCGCGGCTGCGGTCGTCGCCCGCCGGCAGCGAGGCCAGGTGCTCCGCCAGGTGCGCTTCGACCTGGCGCTCGGTTTCCACCACGAAGCCCAGGTTCCAGCCGTCGCCGCGCAGCCCGGCCGCCGCGCCGATGGCCCAGCTGCCGGCGTACCACAGCGGGTTGAGCAGGCTGGGGCGGCTGTCCAGCTCGTGCAGGCGGTCCGCGCACCAGGCGAGGTGGTCGGTTTCCTCCTGCGCTGCCTCCAGCAGATGGGCGCGGGTGGCCGGATCGCGGGCCACCGCCGCCTGGCCGATGTACAGCGCTTGCGCGCAGACTTCACCGGTATGGTTGATCCGCATCAGCCCGGCGGCGTGGCGCCGCTCATCGTCGTCCAGCGTCGGCGCAGGTGCGGCCAGGCCTGGGTTTGCGCGTGCGGCGCGTGGCGCGCCCGCCACGGTGGACAAAGCGTTCTGGGCCGAATCCAGCAGGCGGTCCAGCGGGCTGAGGCGGCGAAGGGTGTCCATGGCGCCCATTCTAGGACGCGCCGCGTGGCGTGGGGGTTTACCGCGTCGCCAGGGCGGCCGAGCATCCGTGGGGCGTCGCGAGCGGAGGGTGGCTTGCACCCGCCGCCGGCGGGGCGTATCATTCCGCCTCTTCCCTGCCCGGACCTGGTCACCGGCCGGCGTGGAAAACAACGCGAGGCGACGTTCCGCGTCCCGGAACCAGCCCGGCCAGGCACCCCACAAGAGTTCGTCATGAAGACTTTCATCGCCAAGAACGAGACCGTCCAGCGCGACTGGTACGTCGTCGACGCCGAGGGCAAGACCCTGGGGCGTCTGGCCGCAGCACTGGCCTATCGCCTGCGCGGCAAGCACAAGCCCGTTTTCACCCCGCACGTCGACACCGGCGATTACCTCGTCGTGATCAACGCCGACAAGATCGCGGTGACCGGCAACAAGCTGAAGGACAAGATGTACCACCGCTTCACCGGGTACGTCGGCAACCTGAAGACCGAAAGCCTCGGCCAGGCGCTGGAGCGCCATCCCGAGCGCGTCATCGAGATCGCGGTGAAGGGCATGCTGCCGAAGGGCCCGCTGGGCCGCGCCATGTACCGCAAGCTCAAGGTCTACGCCGGTGCGGAGCATCCGCACGCCGCCCAGCAGCCGCAGCCGCTCGACATCTAAGGTCAGATCAATCATGGCTATCACCCAGAATTACGGCACCGGCCGCCGCAAGTCCTCCACCGCCCGCGTGTTCCTGCGCAAGGGCAGCGGCAACATCACCGTCAACGACCGTCCGCTGGACGAGTTCTTCGGCCGCGAGACCGCGCGCATGATCGTGCGCCAGCCGCTCGAGCTGACCAAGAACACCGACAATTTCGACATCGTGGTCACCACCACGGGTGGCGGCACCACCGGCCAGGCCGGTGCCATCCGCCTGGGCATCGCCCGCGCGCTGGTCGAGTACGACGAAACCCTGAAGACCGAGCTGCGCAAGGCCGGCTTCATGACCCGCGACGCCCGCGAGGTCGAGCGCAAGAAGGTCGGCCTGCACAAGGCACGCCGCGCCACGCAGTTCTCCAAGCGCTGATCCTGGCGCACAGGGCGCCGGTTTGCCGGCGCCTCGGCGGGTTCCACTTCACGCCGAACGCGGTACAATTTGCTCCATAGCCCCGTCGCCAAGCGGTAAGGCACCTGACTCTGACTCAGGCATTCGGTGGTTCGAATCCATCCGGGGCTGCCACACCCAAGAAACCCGCCGCAAGGCGGGTTTCGTTTTTTCCGCGGCGCCTCATCCCGCGCGGCGCCGGTCGTCGCGGTGCGACAATGGCGCCAGCCCCCGTGGAGCCGCCGATGGTTGCCAGTTTCCCCGCGCCGCACACGCCGCTGGACCGGCTGGATGCCACCCTGCGTGACCGTGGTTTCGTCGTCCTTGCGCCCGAGGCCGTGGCCACCCTGGCAGGCCTGCCGCGCGCCGCATTCGATGCGCTGGTGCCCAGCTGGGACGACCTGCGCCCCGACGACTACCTGAAAGACGGCGGCCGCTACCGCCAGCGGCGTCACGCCTGCTGCGTGGTGGAAGGCGACACGCTGCGGCCGGTCCCGCACCGGATGCACTGGCAACCGGTGGAATACAACGCGCTGCACGGCGGCATGGAGCGCTGGTTCGCGCCCGTGGACGCGGCCACGCTCGCGCAACCGGCATGGTCGGCGCTCATCCGCGGGTTGGCGCGGGTGTGCTCGGTGCAGCGGGCGGTGCCGCGCTGGCACGTGGAGGCGCACCAGTTCCGCATCGATACCAGCGACGGCGTGGGTCGCCCGACGCCAGAAGGTGCGCACCGCGACGGCGTGGATTTCGTCGCTGTCCTGCTGGTAGGGCGGCACGCGATCAAGGGTGGCGAGACCCGGGTGTTCGAGGCGCAGGGGCCCGCCGGCCAGCGTTTCACCCTGACTGAGCCGTGGTCGCTGCTGCTGCTGGACGATGCGCGGGTGATCCACGAATCCACGCCGATCCAGCCGCTGGATGCCGCGCGAGGCCATCGCGATACCCTGGTGCTGACCTTCCGCGCCGACGGCTTCCAGGGCGATCCTGCGGCCTGAGCACGGGCCTGCCATCGGCAAGTAGCACCGTTACAATTGCAACTAAAGAACAACACGTCCGAGGTCACCATGAAGCTGGGTTCTCTCAAGGAAGGCGGGCGCGACGGCACCCTGATCGTCGTGTCGCGCGACCTGTCGCAGGCGGTCCGCGCCACCGGCATCGCCGCGACCCTGCAACAGGCGCTGGAGGACTGGGAAAACGCCGCGCCGCGCCTGAACGCGCTGTCCGAGGCGCTCCATGCCGGCCAGGCCGACGGTGCGTTTCCGCTCGATATGCAGGCGCTGGCCGCGCCGCTGCCGCGTGCCTACGAATTCGTCGATGGCAGCGCCTATCTGCCGCACGTGGAGCGCGTGCGCCGCGCCCGCGGCGCCGAAGTGCCGGAGAGCTTCTACGTCGATCCGCTGATGTATCAGGCCACCAGTGCCGGCTTCTACGGCCCGCGCGATCCGGTCAAGGTGACCAGCGAATCGTATGGCATCGACCTCGAAGCCGAGGTGGTGGTGGTCACCGACGACGTGCCAATGGCGGTGACGCCCGAGCAGGCTGCACGTCACATCCAGCTGATCGGCATCGTCAATGACGTTTCCCTGCGCAATCTCATCCCGGCAGAGCTGGCCAAGGGGTTCGGCTTCCTGCAGTCCAAGCCGCGCAGCGCGCTGGGTCCGGTATTCGTGACCCCGGACGAGCTGGGCGAGGCCTGGCAGGGCAACAAGCTGCACCTGCCCATGCTCACCCACATCAACGGCAAGTGGTTTGGCGCACCGGAAGCCGGCGTGGACATGCAGTTCGATTTCGCCCAGCTGGTGGCGCACGCGGCCAAGACCCGCCCGCTGTCGGCCGGCACCCTTGTCGGCTCCGGCACGGTGGCCAACCAGGACACCGCGCTGGGCGCGTCCTGTTTTGCCGAGCTGCGCACCGTGGAAACACTGCGCGACGGCAAGCCCAGTACGCCGTTCATGAAGTTTGGCGATATCGTCCGCATCGAGGTGCTGGATCGCGCCGGCAACAGCGTGTTCGGCGCGATCGAGCAGCGTATCGAGCAGCAGCCCGCGCCGCGCTGAGGGCGGGCGCGGCGCGGGCCGCCCCGGCGGTCATCACCGGCCACGCACGGCGCGCGCCAAGGAGGAACGATGAGCGAATCGCTGCAGCTGTATTCCTACTGGCGATCCAGCGCCGCCTATCGCGTGCGCATTGGTCTGAACCTGAAGGGGCTGCCGTACGAGATCGTCCCGGTGCATCTGGTGCGTGACGGCGGGCAGCAGCATTCGGACGCCTACCGTGCGCTCAACCCGCAGGAACTGGTGCCCACGCTGGGCCACGGCCAGCGCCGCCTGACCCAGTCGCTGGCGATCCTCGAGTACCTGGACGAGGTCTGGCCCACGCCGCCGCTGCTGCCGGCCACCGCGCGCGAACGCCAGCGCGTGCGCGCACTGGCGTTGCTGGTGGCTTGCGAGGTGCATCCGCTCAACAACCTGCGGGTGCTGCAGTACTTCGAGCACGAGTGGAACGTGCCGCAGCCCGAGCGCGATGCGTGGGTGAAGCACTGGATCGAGGACGGCTTCCGCGCCGCGGAGGCGCTGCTGGCGGAGCATCCGTCCACCGGCGATTTCTGCGAGGGCGAGATGCCCACGCTGGCGGACTGCTGCCTGGTGCCGCAGGTCTACAACGCCCGTCGCTTCGGGGTGGACCTGGCGCCGTATCCCACCATCCGGCGCATCGAGGCCGCCTGCCTCGCGCTGCCCGCGTTCGACGCCGCGCGGCCCGAGAACCAGCCCGACGCGCCGTGATGCCGCCCCGGCGCGTTTGCGGCCGGGGCGGCGCGGGGCTCAATGCGAGGCGAAGACGTCCGCGTAGGGGTCGTGCTCGCCGGTCGCGCCTTCCGACAGGCGGAACTTGAGCGCCAGGCCGTCGCGTGAGTCGGCGGCCTTCAGTGCCTCCTCCATCTCGATCCTGCCCTCCTTGTAGAGCCGGAACAGGCACTGGTCGAAGCTCTGCATGCCTTCCTGTAGCGACTCCTCCATCGCCATCTTGACCTCATGCACCTGGCCGCGGCGCAGCAGGTCGCGGATCAGTGGCGTGTTGATGAGCACTTCAGTGGCCGGCAGGCGGCGGCCGTCCACGCCCAGCACCAGGCGCTGGCTGACGATCGCCTTCATGTTCAGCGCCAGGTTCATCAGCACGTTCTTGTGCGCGCCCTCGGGGAAGAAGTTGAGGATGCGCTCGATGGTCTGGTCGGCGTTGTTGGAGTGCAGCGTGGCCAGGCAGATGTGGCCGGTCTCGGCGAAGGCGATCGCCGCCTCCATCGTTTCGGCGTCGCGGATCTCGCCGATCAGGATCACGTCCGGCGCCTCGCGCATCGCGTTTTTCAGCGCGGCATGGAAGCTGTGCGTGTCCAGCCCGACCTCGCGCTGGTTCACCACCGACAGCTTGTGCCGGTGCAGGTACTCGATCGGATCCTCGATGGTGAGGATGTGGCCGGTGCTGGTGCTGTTGCGGTGGTCGATCATCGACGCCAGGGTGGTGGACTTGCCCGAGCCGGTGGAGCCGACGATCAGCACGAGGCCACGCGGCGCCATGATGATGTCCTTCAGCACCGTTGGCAGCTGCAGCTCCTCGATGGTGGGGATGACGCTGCGGATGGCGCGGATCACCATGCCTACCTCGCCGCGCTGCTGGAACACGTTGACGCGGAACCGGCCGCAGCCGGGCACCGAGATCGCCATGTTCAGTTCCTTCTCGCGCTCGAACTCGGCGATCTGGGCTGCGTCCATCAGGCCGTAGGCGATGTCGCGACACTCGCCGGCGGTGAGCGGGGCTTCGCTCATCGGCTGCAGCATGCCTTCGATCTTGATGTTCACCGGTGCGCCGGTGGACAGGAACATGTCCGAGGCGTCTTTTTCCGCCATCACCTTGAAATACGGGCCGATATCCATGCAGTTTCCCCATGCTGCGCGTCCCGGCATTGCATCGCCGGCGACGGCTTCCCACAATGGCCGCGACGCAACGACGAGCCGCGACCCCCATGCGCCAAAGCTTCGCATACTTCCGTAGCGCCCTCTATGCCCCGCTTCTTTGCGGCGTGCTGTCCGTCGCAGGTTGCGCCAGTCTGCCGCCACCGACTGCCGAACTGGGCGCCGCGCGCCAGGCGCTGGCGCGCGCCGCGGCCGCGGATGCCGACCAGTACGCCGCCGACGCGCGGGCCCGCGCGCGGGATGGTCTGCAGCGTGCGCAGGCGGCGATGGCCCGCGGGCGCGATGACGAGGCGCGTGCGGCGGCCCTGGCGGCGGGCGCGGATGCGGATCTGGCCCGGGTCCGCAGCGCGGCGGCGCAGGCACGCGCCGAGCTGCAGCAGAAGCGCAAAGAGGTGGCCGAGCTGCAGGCGCAGCTGCAGGTGGGGGCGACGCCGCAACCCGCCGATCCCCTGGATGGCCCACCGTCGGTGGGGCCCGTCGAACAGCGCCTGCAAGCGCTGGATGCCGATCCGATGCTGGGGCCGCTGGCCCAGTACGAGCGTCTGCAGGCCCGGCAGGCGCTGGCGGCCCTGGCCACGGTGTCGCGCCGCGAGTTGCCGGCGGCGCTGTCGCTGGCCGAGCGGCGCGTCGGTATCGCCGAGCAGGCCGCGCGCATCGAAGCTGCCCGCCGCGAGATCGACCGTCTTGACCGCGAACGCAGCGAGCTGCTGGTCGAAGCCAGCCGACGCGATGCCGAGCGTGCCCGCGCCGAGGCCGAGCGCATGCGCATCCAGGCCCAGCTGCAGGCCGAGGAGGCCGAGCGCCTGCGCGCGCAGGCCGCGCAGGTGGAGGCCGCGCTGGACGGCGCGCAGGCGGCGCAGCAGGACAAGCTGCAGGCCGCCCGCGACAAGGAAGCGGCGCTGGCGCGCAAGGAAGCGGAGCTGGTGGCTGGCGCCAAGTTGCCGCCGTCGGTGCGGGACGCGCGCGGCGAAGTGTTCACCTTGGCTGGCGATGCCTTTGCCTCGGGCCAGGCCACGCTGACCAAGGCCGCCGCGGCCAGCGTGCAGGCATTGGGCCTGTACCTTGCGGCGTTGCCCGGTGGCGCCGTGCAGGTGGTGGGCCACACCGACAGCCAAGGCAACCCCGCCACCAACCAGGCCTTGTCCGAGAAGCGCGCGCAGCAGGTTCGCGCCCGCCTGGTCGCGGCCGGCCTGGCCCGGGATCGGGTAAGCGCCGAGGGCCGCGGCGCAGCCGATCCGGTGGCGGACAACGGGTCCGCCTCGGGCCGCGCCAGGAACCGTCGGGTCGAGGTGATTGTTTCGGGAAATTCCCGTTAAATCATGGAGTTGGGCTGATTCATTCAGCGTGGCGCCGTTCATCGGAACCCCTTGCCAAGCCCGAAGGGCAGGCGTAGGGTCGAATACCCGGGCGGTCTGAATTCCTCGGCCACCGCCCGGCCGGAGACCGGCCGATGCATGACCCGTTCGACAACCCGGAGACCGCCGCTGCCCGCCAGGCCTGCGGCGGGCGCGGGTGGGGCCGGATGCCCCATGACGTGCCGGCCGCCCCGATTCTCTTGCGACGCCCCGTGCCGGCCGGCCGGGGCGTTTCTGCATCTGGCGCGCAGTGGCCGCGCCCGACCCCTTCGCGACCCGGCATTGCCGGTCGCGTCGTTCCCGGCAGCCTCTGCTGCCGTTCCCCCGCGCCGCGTGGGCAGTCCGCCTGCGTGGCAACCAGCCGATCAGGAGGTCTTCATGTTCGAAGGGCAATCACAGGCTGACATCGAAGCGATGATGAAGGCGAACAGCGAGTTCCGGCAGCTGTATTTCCGCCATCGCGAGCTCGACAAACAGGTGCTTGACGCCGAATTGGGCGTGCTGCCGGTGGATGACAACACGCTGGGCCAGATGAAGCGCGAGAAACTGGCCGCCAAGCAGCGCCTGCTGCAGATGTACGAACGCGCCCACTGAGGGTGAAGGTCCGGGCTCCCGGCCGCCTTGGCCGGGAGCCGGCAAGACGCCGCCGCCGCGGACTGCGGCCAGGCGGCTTCGCGCGGGGCCACTGCTAGAATCCCGGGCTGCACAGGACGTGAGCCCCGCATGGCCATCCACGATTCCATCCTCGAACTGGTCGGGGACACCCCGATCATCCGCGCGCGCCGGCTCGATACCGGCCCCTGCACGCTCTACCTGAAGCTGGAAAGCCAGAACCCGGGCGGGTCCATCAAGGACCGCATCGGCATGGCGATGATCGAGGCCGCCGAAAAGCGTGGCGATATCAAGCCCGGCGACACCCTGGTGGAAGGCACCGCCGGCAATACCGGCATCGGCCTGGCGCTGGCGGCGCAGCAGAAGGGCTACATGCTGATTCTGGTGGTGCCCGACAAGATGTCGCGCGAGAAGATCTTCAACCTCAAGGCAATGGGCGCGCAGGTGGTGCTGACCCGCAGCGACGTCGCCAAGGGCCACCCTGACTACTACCAGGACCTCGCCGCGCGCATCGCCGCCGAGACGCCGGGTGCGTATTTCATCAACCAGTTCGGCAACCCGGACAACCCGGCCGCGCACGAGTTCGGCACCGGCCCCGAGATCCTGCGGCAGATGGCCGAAGTGGGCGGGCTGGATGCCATCGTGTTCGGCTGCGGAAGTTCCGGCACCATGACCGGCCTGTCGCGCTGTTTCGCCGCGCAGTCGCCGCACACCGAACTGGTGCTGGCCGACCCGGTGGGCTCGATCCTCGAGGAATACATCAACCGCGGCACCCTCAGCGACAAGTCGGGCAGCTGGCTGGTGGAGGGCATCGGCGAGGATTTCCTGCCGCCGATCTCCGACTTCACCCGGGTGAAGAAGGCCTACGCGGTGAGCGACAAGGACAGCTTCCTGGCCGCGCGCGAGCTGCTGGAGAAGGAGGGCGTGCTGGGCGGCTCGTCCAGCGGCACCCTGCTGGCCGCCGCGTTGCGCTACTGCCGCGAGCAGACGACGCCGAAGAACGTGCTGGTGTTCGTCTGCGACACCGGCAACAAGTACCTGTCGAAGATGTACAACGACTACTGGATGCTGGACAACGGCTTTCTGGCTCGCGAGCAGCACGGTGACCTGCGCGACCTGATCCTGCGCCCGTTCGCCCAGCGCGACACCGTGGTGGTGGGCCCCAACGACCTGCTGGTCACCGCCTGGCAGCGCATGAAGCTGTACGACGTCAGCCAGCTGCCGGTGATGGACGGCGAGCGCCTCGTCGGCATCGTCGACGAGTCCGACGTGCTGTTGCACGTTTACGGGGATGAAGCACGCTTCCGCGACCCGGTGGCCACCGCGATGGTGCGCAAGCTCGACCAGGTCGACGTGCGTGCCTCCATCGAATCGCTGCTGCCGGTGTTCGACCGCGGCCACGTCGCCATCGTGATGGACGGCGAGCGCTTCCTCGGCCTGATCACCCGCATCGACCTGCTCAACTACCTGCGCCGCCGCGTGCAGTGACCGCCATTCCCGAAGGTTCCCGTATGAGCGACAACGCGCTGCTTCAGCCCGGCACCCTGGCCATCCACGGCGGCCAGTCGCCGGACCCGTCCACCGGCGCGGTGATGCCGCCGATCTACGCCACCAGCACCTACGCGCAGTCCAGCCCGGGCGTACACCAGGGCTTCGAGTATTCGCGCACACACAACCCCACCCGCTTCGCTTACGAGCGCTGCGTGGCGGCGCTGGAGGGCGGCCGCCGCGGCTTCGCGTTCGCGTCCGGGATGGCGGCTACCTCGACCCTGCTGGAGCTGCTGGACAGCGGCGACCACGTGGTGGCGATGGACGATATCTACGGCGGCAGCTACCGCCTGTTCGAGCGCGTGCGCAGGCGCAGCGCCGGGCTGTCCTTCAGCTTCGTTGACCTGACCGATCCGGCGGCGTTCGAAGCCGCGATCACGCCGAAGACGAAGCTGGTGTGGATCGAGACGCCGACCAACCCGCTGCTGAAGATCGTCGACATCGCCGCGATCGCGGCCATCGCCAAGCGGCGCGGCCTGCTGGTCGCGGTGGACAACACCTTCGCCTCACCGATCCTGCAGCGCCCGTTGGCGCTCGGCGCGGACATCGTCATGCACTCGGCCACCAAGTACCTCAACGGTCACTCCGACATGGTGGGCGGCATGCTGGTGGTGGGCGACAACGCCGAGTTGGCCGAGCAGGTGGCCTTCCTGCAGAACTCGGTGGGCGCGGTGCAGGGCCCGTTCGACAGCTTCCTCGCCCTGCGCGGCCTGAAGACCCTGCACCTGCGCATGCGGGCGCACTGTGAGAACGCGCTGGCGCTGGCGCAATGGCTGCAAACGCAGGATGCGGTGGCTGAGGTGATCTACCCCGGTCTGCCCACGCATCCCCACCATGTGCTGGCGGCGCGACAGATGGCCGGCTTCGGCGGCATGCTCTCGATCCGCCTCAAGGGCGGCTTCGAGGCCGCCAAGCGGTTCTGCGAACGCCTGCAGCTGTTCACCCTGGCCGAGTCACTGGGCGGCGTCGAATCGCTGGTGAACCATCCCGCGGTGATGACCCACGCCTCCATCCCGCCCGACCGCCGCGCCCAGCTGGGCATCGGCGACGAACTGGTGCGGCTGAGCGTGGGCGTGGAGGACGTGGGCGACCTGCGGCGGGATCTTGAGCAGGCGTTGGCATGAGCCTATGTGAGGGCGACAAAGATGTTCAGGGGCATAAGATGCAGACCATGAACCCGGCTCCCGAGGAAGCGCGCCCCATCATCCGCATCCGGCGGTTGGGCGAGTTGCTGATGGAGGCGGGCATCGTCTCCAAAGGAGACGTCCAGAAGGCTCTGTCCTTCCAAGAACAGTTCGGCGGACGGATTGGCAGCATCCTGGTGCGTCTGGGCGCCTTGTCGGAGGAAACGCTATTGCCGGTCTTGGCGCAGCAGCTGGAGATTCCGATCCTGGCAGGTGACGAGTGGCCAGAGCCCCCAGGTGCGATCCGTGATCTGCTGCGGGAGAGCGGCTTCGCCATCGAGTGGTGGATCGATAACGCCGTGGTGGCTTGGCGAACGGAATCCGGCAAGGTGCTGGCGGTGGCGCGTGACCCTCTGGATCCGCTCGTCAATGAGTCGCTCGGCAAGTGTCTAGAGCAGATACATTGGCAGTGGCGCCTAGTTCGGAGCCAGGATTTGGACCGACTTCTGGATATGGCTGGGCGCAGCCGGTCTGCGGACGAGGGTGAGTTCGACGACGATGTCAGTCATCTCCGGGAACTTGCGGAAGAGGCACCGGTCATTGAGCTGGTGAACAATATCCTAGCGCAGGCGATGGATCAGCGTGCATCCGACATCCACATTGAGCCGGAGGAGCTGGTGTTCCATGTCCGAATGCGGACTGACGGCATCCTGCACACGCGCATGACTCTGCCCTCCAGTCGTTATCCCGCCGTCGCGTCACGTGTCAAGCTCATTTCCGGCATGGACATCGCCGAGCGTCGACTGCCTCAGGATGGCAGGCTCAGTGCGCGGGTCAGTGGTCAGGAGATTGATGTCCGCGTGTCATCGGTGCCAGCCGTCCACGGCGAATCCATCGTCCTGCGACTGTTGCCGAAAGAGCGGCAGGAACTGAGCCTGGCACGCCTCGGGTTCTCCTCCCGTGACCTGGCCATGTTCCGAGGCTGGGCCCGCGAGCCCCATGGCATCGTGCTGGTGACGGGCCCGACAGGCTCGGGTAAATCCACCACGTTGTATGCGACGCTGGAAGAGATGAATCAGCGCGACCGCAAGATGATCACGGTCGAAGATCCGGTCGAATACGAAGTCGATGGCGTCACCCAGATACAGACGAATGCGGAGATTGGTTATACCTTCGCACGGGCGCTGCGTGCCATCCTTCGTCAGGATCCCGACGTCATCATGATCGGCGAGATCCGCGATTTGGAGACGGCGGAAATCGCGGTGCAGTCAGCGTTGACCGGCCATCTGGTGCTTTCGACGCTGCATACCAATGATGCGGTCAGCGCGTTCACACGCTTGATCGATATGGGTGTTGAGCCCTTTTTGGTCGCTACCAGCGTGCGCGCTGTGCAGGCGCAGCGGCTTGTGCGACGTTTGTGCTCGCACTGCAGCCGCCCGCAAGACGACGTACTCCCCGCGATTCGCAAGCTGGTCGAACCCTTAGCCGAGCGCGACGTTGCGCCGAACTGGCGTGTCGCTGTGGGTTGTCCCCACTGCCAGGGCACGGGCTACCGGGGGCGGCTGGGAATCTATGAGCTCGTAGATGTGACTCCGGAAATGCAGGAGTTGATCATTGCGTCCGCGACAGCAGAGAAGATGCGGGCGTTGGCGACCCATCAAGGTGGCAGGACGTTGCGGGAGGATGGCCTTCTCAAGGCGATGGCGGGGCTGACTACGGTGGACGAGGTGGTCAGGGTGACGGGTGGGTCTGGCGATGGCTGAACGCGTCCTCTTCAATTACGAGGCATTGGATCGTTCTGGCGCAAAAACGACCGGGACTTTAGAGGCGGAAACCGAAGGTGATGCTGCGCGCCAGCTAGCGCAGCAGGGTTTGATGCCATATGCGTTGAAGCGCGCCCGACAGGGGTGGCGCGGGCCGCGGCGCAAGCACGCGTCGTCCCGTGAGCTTCAACTGGTCTTGCAAGAATTCACGACTTTGCTCGAGTCTGGCGTGGGCTTGGTAACGGCCTTGTCCTCGCTGGCAAAGTCCAGCCACCACCCGTCATTGACCACGGCATTCGGCCATATGGAGCGCTCGGTTCGACAAGGTGAGAGCTTCAGTGCTGCGCTGAGGCAATCGAAGCTTTCTGTCCCCGAATACATACACCAGCTTGTCTATGCTGGCGAGGCTACAGGGCGCTTGGCCGAATCGATCCGCGGCGGCGTGGATCAATACGAGTACGACCAGCGCGTACGCACGGAAATGGCGGGGGCAATGATCTATCCCGCAGTGCTGGTATCGTCCGGCATTGCTGCCGTTGGCATCATTTTCATGTGGGTAGTGCCTCGCTTTGGCGGTCTGCTAACCCAGCATAAGCAGACGATGCCCGCGATTTCCCGTTGGACCATTGCCAGTGGCGTGTGGCTGAGCAGTCACGCCTGGCTGGTGATGCTGGCAATCGTTCTACTCGCGCTTGGTGTTCGCGCGATCTGGAAGGCGCCGGGATTCGTTGATGTTCTCGCTGAGCGTGCAGCCCGTCTGCCCATCATCGGCGATTGGCTGGTCGAGGCCGAAGTCGGTCGTTGGGCCAGCACGTTGTCCGCATTGCTGACCGGACGGGTGGAGTTGATTCGCGCGCTCAATCTGGCCGCATCTTCGGTGCGCATGAAGTTCCTCCGCACCCGGCTTTTTGCGGTCGCGAAATCCGTCAAAGGTGGTGCGACCTTGTCTGCTGCCCTGCGCGAACACCGCTCGCTCAATCCAACGGGTTACGATTTGGTGGCAGTTGGCGAGGCCAGTGGCGAACTTCCAAAGCTGCTGTCCGCGTTAGCCAGGCTTTACGAAACCAGCGGCCGAGACCGGATGAGGCGAGCGCTACAATTGATCGAGCCGCTTGCCATCATCGTCATAGGTGTCGTGGTGGGCACCATCATGACCGCCATCATTCTCGCTATCACTAGCGTCAACGATGTTCCCCTCTAAGCTCACGCCCCACGGAGTCCCCATGTCTGCGTCCCGCTCCATTGCCGGCTTTACACTGCTGGAAATGCTGGTGGTTCTAGTGATTATCGGACTGATCGCCAGCTTGGTCGGTCCGCGCCTGTTCAGTCGGGTAGATAGCTCCAAAGTCCAGATTGCCGAGACCCAGACGCGGTTGTTACGCGGCGCTATCGAAACGTTTCGTCTGGAAGTCGGACGCATCCCGACCGCCGAGGAAGGTCTTGCGGTGCTGAGCACCGCGCCCAGCGACGAGCGCGCCAAAGCCCGCTGGCGAGGTCCTTACCTCGACGAAGCCGTGCCGAACGATCCATGGGGCCGGCCCTACAAGTATTCGATTCCAGGACGTGATGGCATGCCGTTCGCCATCTACTCACTTGGCGCCGACGGACAGCCGGGGGGGGAAGGCAATGATGCAGACGTCGGTTTCCTGCCGCCCAAGAGCTGATCTTGTGCAGCATGAGGGATTCTCCCTGCTTGAGATGCTGGTGGTGCTTGCGCTGATCTCGATTATGGCGGCGCTGGCCGCGCCTCGTTTAGCAGAGATGGTCCAGTCCATCGGCAGCAGTGGGGATCGTGCCGAGGTGCTGCGCCAACTGGAGGACTTACCCCTGCGGGCGCGTCTCCAGAACGGTGCGATTCGCCTGCCATCCGGGGCGGCGATGGGGGCGCTGCTCCAGCTTCCCGATGGTTGGTCAGTTTCTACCATCACGGCACTGCATGTCCGTGACAACGGTGTTTGCGATCCCGCGACGGTTCGCGTTCGCGGCGCGGGCACGGAGGAGAAGTGGGAGCTTGCGATGCCGGATTGCCGGGTGCGGAATGCGCTTTAGGGAAGGCCTGAGCAACTCTATTCCTGGGTTATCAGCCCACGCTGAGCCCGGCACATATCCAGGCTCGGCTCACGCGAATCGGTCGCTTGCGCGATCGATCCGTAGTCGGCCATCAATAGTCGATGGAAATCTCCGAGTTGTTAGGACACCCCCTAGCCGTACCGTCGGTTTCTCGCTGCTAGAAGCCATTGTTGCGCTGGCGATACTAGCCTCTGCGGGTATCGCCCTGTTCGCGGCGATGGCGCAGTCCGTGAAGATGGTTCAACGCGCGGAGGCTGCGCATGACCGGGAATTGGCCCAGCGGAATGCAATCGCTTGGCTGCAGACCATTAATCCGGCTAACCAGCCCAGTGGCATGGTGCGGTTGGGAGATGTACTCGTGCGATGGGCCGCCCAGCCTGTGGAGCCACCGCGAGACGCCATGGCGGGCTACCTGCAGGCCGGTTTGTACCAGGTGGGCCTGTATCGCGTCCGTCTCGAGCTTGAGCAGGACGGCCAGCCGCTGGTGGAAATGGAGGTGCGTCGGGTTGGTTACAAGCAGGTGCGTAAACCGGAGGTGTTGTGAGTCGGCGAGATGCGGAGGCCGGTTTCACCTTGCTGGAGGCCATCGTTACGTTGGTCATCGTCTCTATGCTGGTGACCGTGTTGATGAATGCGCTGTCGCAATCGTTGTCCCTGCGCACGCGCATGCTTCGTGTTCAGGGAGAGTCACGGCAGATGCTATTGCAGGAGGCATGGTTTCGCGACAGCGTTGCCGCAGCACAGCCGCCTACCCGGCATGGTGAAGTCGATGGGTTTGTCGGTGATGCTGGCGGCATCCAGTTCGTATCAGCCGCTCCCCTGGCAGCGATTGGGAGCGTCCGTGTCAGGTGGTGGCTGCAGAGGGGGAGCGATGGTGAGGTCGCACTGCACTACGAAGATCCAACCTCCGGCGACTTGTTGATCTTGCCTGGACCGCTGCAGGGCGCTGGGTTTTCCTATCTTGGCGTCGATGGCGGCGACTGGATGTCGGAATGGCGTAGCACCACTGCGGACGAGGCCAGCCGACTGGCAGAAAAAGGCAGCGGCACGCTGCCGAAGCTAGTGCGATTCCAGGCTACGACGGCGTCGGGGCGGCAGCTGTATTGGTTGGTCTACTTGCCCGCGGACTTGCGGGCGGTTGATCGCATCGATTTCGACGAGGCCGGCCATGTGGAGCTCTGATCCGAGACCGCGGGGGTTCGTTCTGGCCATGACTTTATGGCTGTTGGCGGGCATCGGCGTTGCTGTCGGCTTGATGATGTTGTGGTCGCGTTCCCAGATCGAACATGCGAGGCTCGATAGCGAGCGCCTGCAGGATGAGGTCTCGGCGCTGGAAACCCGCGATACGCTGCTCTACATTGCCGCGACCAGAGAGTTTACCGTGGCAGGGCTGCCCGTCGAACCGCTCGCTGGCGATACGGTTGCGATGCGCAAGCTGGACGAAATGGGGGTGGCCTCCCGAAATCCCGTGGGTGGCGAATTGCGACTGGACGGAACCCTCTATCACGGGCGCGGGGAAGCCACATTCGCCATCCAGGACGAGGCTGGCTTGTTCTCCCTCCGGCGGCCGATGCCGGAGCGACTGGATCGATTCCTGGCGCTCGAAGGCGTCGACAAGGCGAAGATCCCTCGACTGCGGGATACGCTCCTGGATTACATTGATGCCGATGATCTCAACCGGCTGCAGGGCGCCGAGCGTCGTGACTACGAGCGGGCGAAGCGGCCGCCGCCAGCCAATCGTCCATTGTTGCTGCCATCAGAGCTGGTCAATGTTCTGGGTTGGGACGAGCTTCCACCGGAACAGCTCCACCGTATCATCGAGCACGTGACGGTTCTGTATGTGGGAGCAAGCAACCTGAACACCGCTCCCGCGGACCTGCTGCCGCTCTGGGTGCCCAATTGTCCGGAAGCCTGTGCCCTCATCCGCAAGCGCCGTGAGCAGCGCCCCTTCCTCAACGGACAGGAAGCGGAGGCATTGACGCTGGGTCGATTGACCGGCGATGCCGCTATCGACTACCGCTCGGTGGCGGAGGGCATCCTGCGTTTAGACGTGTGGGGGCGTACAGGAAGGGGCCAGCGTTATCATGTTAAATTGACCCCGCTTGCAGACCAGCGCGGGCCCTGGACCATCATGGCCGCCTACCCTGTCCAACGCCCCGCCGATGACCGCGATGCAGAAAAGACCCAGAGCCCTCTTCTCGCCGGGCCGTAGCCTGCCGGGCGAGACGCCGGGCTGCCGCCAGCCGAAGGGGTTGTTGGGTGCGCAGGAATGGGTCGCTCCCCGGCGAGAGTGCCAATACCGCCAGCAGGATTTCTCTGCATTGCCTCCGCGTAAGCGGCTGGCAGCAGCCAAGCTGGCGGCCGCGCGTTTTCTGCCGCAACCGGGGGCGCGCATCCATCTGGCGTGGCAGGGCGGGCTTGCGCATTACTGGATATGGACGCCCGAGGGGGGGGGTGAAGCCGACTATCGCCGCTGGTTGCCTGAAACGTTGCTGCTTGCACCTCCTGTGCAGGACGGCCCGAGGTTGCTTGCGTTGTCCCAAGGCGTAGAGGGGCAGCTGTGGCGCTCCGGCATGCTAGTTGCCAGCCAGTGGTGGGCACGCCAACCTTCCGATGCCGAGTGGTTGAACTTCCTGCGCGCATCGGCATGGGCAGGTGATGCAGCTATGCCGGCGTTGGAGGCCTTGGAGTGGCTGGAGCGCCCCTGGGCACAGTCAGGTCGTCGTTGGGCCATGGATGTCGATACTGCGGAGCGGGCTGCTTGGATCGCTGCGGGCTGCCTGCTGTTGGCGGTCTTGGGTTGGCAGATCGCCAGTCTATTGCGGTGGGATGCTGCAGCCCGTGAGGAAGCTGCGCGTGTCGATGCTGCGAGAGCTAGGACGGCACCGCTGCAGGCTGCGCGAGAGCGCGCCGAAGCGACGATTGCTGAGATCCAGTCCTTGCGCGATCTGGAGCCTGCTTACAGTGATTACGAATGGATGGCCCGCATTGCGGCCAGGCTTCCGCAGGGCGCGAATTTCGCAGGTTGGGCGCGGGAGCCCGGCAAGTTGCGCGTACTGGTGCGTGGTGGTGACCCCGACCCCCGCCGTGCTATCGAAGCGTTCCTGGACGCCCCGCCCTTTGACAAACTGACTGCCACCCCTACAGGCAGTGGCGATATGCTGCTTGAGTTCGAACTGCCTGCGGCGCGCGCGACTGAAGGAAGCTCGGAATGAGCATGCCGGTCCTCGAAAACCTATCCGCGCAGTGGTCCGGAAACCGCCGCTTGCGCATGGCTGTGTTAGTGGCATTGGTGGTTCTGACGCTGCATATGCTGGATGGTCTGAGCCGGTATCGCGAGGCCGCCATGCAGGCGCAGGCCTCTGATGCGCGCCTGATGCGTGGGCTTGCCGAACTGGCTGCCCAGCCGGAATGGGTAGCACGCGCCAAGCAGGCCGAGACGGAGCTTGAAGTCTTGCGTCGGCAGATGCGTACGGTCTCATCTGCCGGTCAAGTGCAAGCGGAGATTCAGGTTTGGCTGACTGAGTTTGCCAAGACCCAGAACTTGGCAAACCCCACCGTCAAGGTTCAAGAGGTTCTGGATGTGCCAGGCCATCCGACACTGGTGCAGGTTCTGGCTAGGCTGGATGGTAACTTGCCGGCGTTCTCGCAGAGAGCTCTTGTGCGAGGCTTGGCAGCAGCCTTGCCGTGGATCCAGGTGGAGCGTCTTGAGATTGGCGATCAGGGCGCTGCCAAACTGTCGCTCGTCGTGCGGGCCTACTATCGCCGCGCACCGGGAGTTTTGTCACAGGACGCCACCGCTGCGGAAGCGTCGCCATGAGCCGATCGACAATCTTGCGACTGGCGCTAGGAGCGCTGTTTGCGATGGCTGCTGGCGCGGTCGCGAACCGCGTGCTGGTGGATATCCCGCCAACGGCGCCGATTGCCCATGCCGCGTCCCAGGACTGGCGCATACCGCCGTCTCCGCGTCCTCCGCTGAAGTCTGTGGATGCGGCTTGGGAGAAGGTGGCGCCATGGCCGTTGCCACCGCCTCCGGAGGCGGTGGTCGGGGAAGTGGAGGACGCAGGCCCGGTGGCCATGCCCGTAGGCATTGCCCGTAGCCGCTCAGGTGCGCGCGCGGTATTTGCTGTGCAGGGGATGGGCAACATGCTGCTGCGCGCCGGGGCACCTTTGCCTGGGGGGGGTAAGGTGCTGCGGGTGTCCGGCCTAAGTGTCGAATGGATCGATGCCAAGGGCCGGCGGCAGCGGCGTGAGATGTTTAATAGCTATCAAATCCAGGAAGAGGTGGCGCCCGTGCCTGCACCCAAGCAGCCTGCCCAGAAAGGGCGGCGCTAATGCGTGGTCGGTCAGCACCCCCACGTCAAGGCAACCGGAACCCCATGATGGATCGGACCCAATCCCGACTCGCCTCGTCTCCAGGCTGGCAGCGTATGCGCGTCATGGCAATGGCTGGCTTGGTCAGCTTGTTCGCCGCGTGCGCCACCCGGCCGCCGGAGTTGCCGAAGCCGCTGCGTGCCCCCAAGGCTGAACTACCGTCAGGCGAAACCCTAGGGGAGGCCGGTGCCGGGCGTGGTCGGCCGCGTATCGAGCTCGGCCCGGCGCCGCCGCAGGCGAGCCAACCCGCGCCGCAGCTGGAGCGCACCCAAGCGCGCATACCCCAGATGCAGCGGACCGAACCGGTCTCGATCGCGTTGGACAGCGTGCCGATCGACAGTTTCATCAACATCGTCTATGGCATGGAGTTGGGCCTGCCGGTGCAGATCGACCAGTCACTGCGCAACCGGCAGGAATTGCTCAGCCTCAGCCTGGCCAAGCCGATGCCGCCGGAGCAGGCATTCCGCGTGGCCGAGGAGGTGCTGCGCAGCTACAACGTGCGCATCGACGAGCTTGGCGGCGTACTGCGTTTCATGCCCATCGACCAGCGCACCAGCGATCTCAGTCCGCTGTTGCAGACGCGTTCGATGGCTGATGTGCCGGCCGGACAACGTACCGTGTTCGTAACGATGCCGCTGCAGTATCGGCGTCCGGCCTCGGTGATCCCGCAGGCCAAGGATCTGTTCGGTGGCAAATCGGTCAATTTCTCGCCGCTCATCGAGTCCAACGCAGTCCTGATCAGCGGGCCGGGTACCGACGTGCGTGCTGCGATGCAGGCTGTCGATGCTCTCGACCAGGCGGTGCTGCGCGACAAATACTCGCTGCGCATCAACCCGCTTTACCTGCCTGCCGATCTGCTGGCCAAGGAGCTACGTGACGTGCTGGCGGGCCAGGGCGTGGCGGTGCAGAGCGGGCCGGGCGAGCCGGCGCCATTGACCTTTGTGCCGGTCAATTCCGCCAATGCGCTCATCGTGTTTGGCAACAGCCAGCAGGCGTTGGATACCGTTTCCCAGTGGGTGGAGCGTCTGGACCAGCCCAGCGATGCGGCCGGCAGCGGCGGCATGTACGTGTATGCCGCGCGCCACACCACCGTGGATACGATGCTGCCGGTGCTGCAGGCGCTGGCGGGCGGCGCCAGTGCCAACAACGGCGGGAACGCCCAGGCCAACGCGGCCAATGCCGGCAGCAACAGCAATGTCGGAATGCAGGCAGGTGCCGCCAACGCCGCGCGTAACAACGCCGGGCGGCGCAGCGGTGCGGTGACGTCGGTGTCGGGCTTCGGTGGCCAACTCGCCGCCGACACCGTGCGCAACATGATCGTCTTCCAAGGTGATGCGCAAAGCTGGCGCGCGCTCCAGGGCGTGCTGACCCGCCTCGACCAGCCCGCGCGGCAAGTCCTCATCGAAGTCACCGTGGCCGAGGTCACTCTGACCGACGAGTTGACCCACGGCGTGGAGTGGGCGCTGCGTAACATCGGTGTCGATGGCATGTCCGGTCCGTTGACCGCGCTGGCCGATAACGCCACCGCAGGCGGCCTGCGCTGGGCCGCCCTGTCGTCGTCCGGCCAGGTGCGCGCCACATTGAATCTGTTCGCCAAGGACAGCCGCGTCACCATTCTCTCCACGCCGCGCATTCTGGTGAAGAGCGGCGAATCGGCCAGTATCGACGTCGGCACCGAGGTGCCCATCATCACCAGCCAAGCCACCGCTGCCGACCTGCCCAGCAGCGGGGGCAACGGCTCCATCCTGCAGTCCGTCCAGTACCGCAAGACCGGTACCCTGCTGGACATCGAGGCCGTGGTGCACTCGGGCCAGCGGGTGGACCTGAAGGTCTCGCAGGAAGTCAGCGAGGCCACCAAGACCGACACCAGCGAGATCTCCTCGCCAAGCATTCTCAGCCGCAGCTTGCGCACGGTGCTCAGCTTGGCGGACGGCCAGAGCACCCTGCTGGGTGGCCTGATTTCCACCAGCCGCACCGACGGCAAGACCAAGGTGCCGCTGCTGGGCGACATTCCGCTGTTGGGCCGCGCATTCCAGAACCGCACCAAGTCCAGCGTCCGCACCGAGCTGCTGCTGCTGATCACGCCGTATGTGCTGGAAGACGCGACCCAAGTCGAGGAGGTCACGCGCGCGGTGCGCGAGCGCTTTGGGCGCACGGAGCGCAGCTGGCCGGGTAGTCCCGACGGCATGGGCGAGCCCTCCTTGCCTGCCCCGCTGCGGGGCGAGTCCCCTTCGCCCGTCCCTGGCAAGGCCAATCAAGGGGCGGAGGAGGTGCCGGCGGCTGGCCTGAAGGACCCACAGGCCCCGACTGCGCCCGCGCCGTCCGATACCCCCGCCCCGGGCGGCGCTCTGCCAAGCCGGCCCGGCGCGGACAGGCCACAATCCACTGGCATGACGCGTCCCGGCATGGGTTGATCCCAGCGGGCGGCTGATCGC
The DNA here is from genome assembly GCF_046293095.1 of Thermomonas sp. Classification (GTDB taxonomy): domain Bacteria; phylum Pseudomonadota; class Gammaproteobacteria; order Xanthomonadales; family Xanthomonadaceae; genus Thermomonas. Next base: position 328,598 of record NZ_JBKBPN010000003.1, on the reverse strand, counting down.
CTTCGCGGCTGTCATACCGGGGGCGTCACTCCAGGTCAGCACACCCGGCGGGGGGGCCTGCATGTATCGGCGTCCGGCCCCGTTTCTGGATAGGGGAGGTGCTGTTACAAGCGTTATCTGGCAAGGCTTGGCGGCCGGTTTGCCAACGCGTCGACATTTGGGGTCTTGAGCGGTTGACACTTTCTTAATCCTCGCCGTATGCTGCCGGCACATCTGGGACGCTGCGCTGGTTTTGGCTATTTGTATGCGCAGATGAACCGGGTCTGGGGATGGGGTTGCAGGGTTCGGGCCTTCTTCTTTCTTCTCCGGTTCTGTATCGGCGCCGATACGCGCATGCGAGCGGCGAGTAGTGCCCACGGTGTAATGAAGTTTCACAACCCTAAGCTTAGGAGCTAACAAGAATGAAGTTCTTCAACAAGCAGACCCTGGCGTTCGCCATCGTCGGTGCGCTGGCCGCGGGCAATGCGTCGGCAGGTGCGGTCATCAACACCGCCAACACGGTGTACGCGAAGGAAATCGCGATGCCGGCCACGCTGACCGTCAACCTGAACTGGAACCTCGGCTACAACTTCAACGACACCGAGTTGCGCTACGCGTGCGTGAAGCTGACCGGTGCCACCCCGGTCGCCGGCACCGTCACCCCGAGCGTCGATGAGTACGACAGCAACAATGTGGCGGGTAGCTCGCCGGCTACCGACATGACCGTGGGCGCCGTGAACGTGAACGGCAACGTGGCATTCTTCACCCTGACCTCGGGTACCCTGAGCGGCAAGCCGGACCCGTCCACCAGCAACTACAAGGTCAACCTGAACGCCCTGCAGTTCAACGTTCCGAACCAGAACACCACCGTCACCGCCACCGTCGGCCTGTACGACAACCCGGCTGCGGCCGGCACCTGCGACCCGGCCAGCGCCCAGCTGATCCCGGGCTCGGGCGACACCAAGCAGCTGATCTCGTTCAAGCCGAGCTACAAGTTCAGCATCGACCCGAACAAGGCCACTGCCTCGGTTGACAACGCCCCGACCTCGTTCGCTGGCTTCAAGTACCCGGTCGCCGGCGTCAGCACCAACGCCGACGAGGCCCGCCTGGCCTATGCCGAGCTGGTGCAGATCAACGTGGGCAACCTGAAGGCCAACGGCACCCCGATCGCCCTGACCGACATCTTCCCGGCCACGGCCACCCTGAAGGTGGACGGCGACTTCGGCGCGTGGCTGGACTACACCCAGTTCGACGGCGTGAACGGTACTGTGTCGGGCGCCGGCACCTCGGCCAGCTGGACCGTGGATCCGACCGCCCTGGGCGCCGATTTCTACGTCTACGCCGACAGCACCTCGACCGAGGAGATCCCGGCCGGCATCTACTCCGCCAGCCTGAAAGTCACCCCGAATTCGGGTTACGACTTGGGCAACGGTAACAACACGCAAGTTGTGCTGGTGCCGTCGGTTGACGAGTCTCTGAATGCGACCGACAACCAGGTTGATGACAACAGTGCCATCGCCGGCCAGATCGTCCAGGATGGCGTGCGCCTGCAGGCCCCGCTGGTGCAGGTCCCGACGGGCTGGATCAGCCGCATGGTCATCACCAACACCGGCAACAAGGACCGCACGTTCTTCCTGACCGTGCAGGGCGAGGATGGCAACACCCTCACCACCGGCAACCTGACCGGCTACACCGTGAAGGCCAAGAGCACCTACGTGATCAACGACCTGAACACCGTGCTGCAGGGCTTCACCGGTGCGCCGCGCGCCACCATCGTGGCCACCGTGGCCGGCCCGGAGAAGGAAATCAAGGGTCTGTACCAGATCGTCAACACCACCAGCATGTCGCTCAGCAACTACGTGATGGTGAACCAGGACACCGGCGGCCACTAATCGGCTGGCGCTCCTGTGCTGTAACCGGAAAGGCCCGCTTCGGCGGGCCTTTCTCTTTGCGGGCATGCTGCGCGCGCGGCCCATCTGGCGCCTGCCCCCGTGCGTGCCTGCGAAAAAGAACGCATGGGGACGGTGCTGTCGCGAGGGCTGCACCCATCATGGGATGTGAGGTGGTTGTCGCCCGCAGTGACGGAGGTGGAGGGCGGTATACTGCGCGCCCGTTCGGAGGGAGCGTGCACGGTGGGGTGGATTCGCACGGATATCTTGCGGCCGCCGCAGGCCCGCGGCGGCCACGTGCAGGCACTGGACGGCCTGCGCGGGCTGGCCGTGCTCATCGTCATCGCCTCGCATCTTTCCAACGCCGGTTGGTTGCCCCAGCCTGGATTGGTCGGTATCGGCAAAAGCGGCGTCTACCTCTTCTTTGTCCTCAGCGCCTACCTGCTGTCGCACGCCATCTTGGCCCGTTCCCCGCTGGATCTGCGCCGCGCGGGTTACTGGATGAACTATGCCTTGCGCCGCGTGTTGCGAATCTGGCCCTTGTACCTGCTGGTGCTGCTGGTCAGCTGGGTATTGACACGGTTGGGTGTGACGGCATGGCACTATCAGCTGGATACGGCAGCGCTGTGGCGCCACTTAGCATTGCGCGAAGGTCAGAGCGTGCTGTGGTCGATCCCCGTGGAGTTCACTTTCTACCTATGGCTGCCGGGCATCTGCCTGGCACTGGCATGGCTGCGCGGGCGGCCTGGCGGGCGCTGGTGGGGGCTGGGCTTGCTGCTGGCATTGGGTTTTTGGGCCAGCTGGCGCTGGCCTGCCTCTGCGGCGCCCACCAATAGCATCCAGCTGGGCTATTACCTCGTCGTGTTCTTGTCTGGCGTGGGGGCGGCCTGGTTGGCGCAGCAGTGGCCCGGGCTGCGCAGGCATGCCCGCGCCTGGCGCGTATTGGGCTGGGCCTTGCTGGTGGCGCTGGCATTGGCGACGCCGGGGCTTTGGGTGGCGCTGGGCGCTAAATTCAACCCGGAAATGAACCATCGTTGGTTCGCGGCGTTCGGCGCGGGTTGGGCGTTGCTGCTGTTGTCGGTGCTCTGGGGAGGTGGCCTGGTGTCGCGTTTGTTCTCCAGCACCCCGCTGCGGCTGATGGGCATGGTCAGTTTCAGCGCCTATCTGTGGCACATGCCCGTGCTGCAAGGGCTGGATGCGCTGGGAATACGCGATTGGGGTGCTTGGTGCTTACCGCTGCTGCTGGGGGCCATGCTGACTGCAGCGGTTGTCTCGTTCCTGCTGTTCGAGCGGCCATGGCGCGATGTCAGGATCTGGCAGGGATAAGGCCTGCGGGTCCGGGGCTTCCTGTATCATGCCGTGTACGCGCTCAAGCGCCTGTTCACATGGACGTATCGGGTTGCGGGGCGGTGCTTGCAGCCCCTCCGGATGGGCAAAAGGAATGCATATTTTGAAAGCCCCCGCGGCGCTGCTTGCGCCTTTCCGGCTACTGGCCGTCCACAGCGCACTGGTGGCCGAGTTGACGCGTCGCGAGGTAAACGGTCGCTATCGCGGTGCCAATCTGGGCTTGTTCTGGTCGCTGGTCAGTCCCTTCCTGTTCCTGGGCATCTACGCCATCGCATTTGGTACGGTGATGGGCGGACGCTGGCCGGAGGCGCAGGCCAGCGGGACTCCGTTTTCGATTGTGCTGTTCGCGGGGATGATCCCGTACTTCGTGTTGTCCGAGTGCATGACGCGCTCTCCGGAGTTGGTGGTCGGCAACCCTGCTTATGTGAAGCGGGTGGTGTTCCCGCTGGAGCTCCTGCCCTGGCCGATGCTGTTTTCCATCCTGTTTCATAGTGCGATGAATGTGCTGGTGTTCCTTGCGATGCGTCTGGCGATGGAGGGCCAGATGGCCTGGACCGTCGTGTACCTGCCGTTTGTGATCATCCCCATTGCGATTCTGGGGCTGGGCGTGTCGTGGTTCCTTGCGTCGATCTCGGTGTACTTCCGCGATGTCCGGCAGGTGGTGGGGCTGGCGAGCATGTCGCTGCTGTTCCTGTCGTCGGTGATGGTTCCGATGGCGGCCGTACCCGAGCGCTATCGCATGATCTTCATGCTGAACCCGGTATCGTTCATCGCCGAACAGGCTCGCGCAATCCTGATTTGGGGGCAGGCGCCGGACTGGATGGGCTTGCTTGGTTACACCATGGTTGCGTTGGCATTCATGTATGCGGGATACGCCTGGTTCATGGCCACCAAGCGTGGGTTCGCCGATGTGCTCTGATGTCGTGATTCGGGCCGAGGGGATCGAGAAGATTTTCCCCATCTATACCAAGCCGCACCATCGCTTGCTGGAGATGCTGTCGCCGGTCGGTAGGCGTTATCGCAAGGATTTCCACGCACTCAAGGGCATCGACCTGGAAATCCGCAAAGGCCACGCTGTAGGCATCGTCGGGCGTAACGGGTCCGGCAAGTCGACTTTGCTGCAGATCATTTGTGGAACGCTGGCGCCGACCGCCGGACGGGTTGATGTGACTGGAAGGCTGGCTGCGCTGCTGGAATTGGGCGCGGGATTCAATCTTGAATTCACCGGGCTGGAAAACGTCTTTCTCAACGCGACAATCCTGGGATTGGAGCGACGCGAGATCGAGGCCAGGCTTGATGACATCTTGGCGTTCGCGGATATCGGCGACTTCATACATCAGCCTGTCAAGAACTACTCCAGTGGCATGTTCGTGCGCCTGGCCTTTGCGGTGGCGATCAATGTGACACCCGAGATCTTGGTGGTTGATGAGGCCCTGTCAGTCGGCGACGAGGCATTTCAGCGCAAGTGTTTTGCTCGCATCGAGGCGCTGCGCCAGCGAGGGACGACGCTGCTGTTCGTCTCCCACTCCGCGGGGACCGTGATCGATCTGTGCGATCGGGCCCTGTGGCTTGATGAGGGCGAACTGATGGCCGATGGCAGCGCGAGGGAGGTGGTAGCGCAGTACCAGCGGTTTGCTCATGCATCGGATGATCGCAAGGCCGAGCTGCGACGTCAGCTGCGTGAACGCCGTTCCACCGGGATCAGTGCCGCAGGCCTGTTGCCTGAGCCGGCGGTCTCCACCTCAGGCGTCCCCGCATCGATCCCCGCGCCGCAGGGCCCGGAGGATGGCTTCGACCCCGGTCTCGTTTCGTCTGCCACCACTGCCTACGAAAATCGCGGTGCTGAAATTCTCGAACCCAGAGTCGAGACGCTCGACGGCCGCAAGGTGAATCTGCTCGTCACCGGGCGGCGATACCGCTATCGCTACGACGTCGCGTTCGAGCGGTCCGCGGCTGGTGTGCGGTTTGGCATGATGGTGAGGACGCTTACCGGAAGTGAGGTGGGCGGTGCCGCCTCCCCCCCGCCTTCGGAGGCCCTTCCCCTGATCGATCGCGGGAACCGTATCGAGGTTTGTTTCGAGTTCGAGTGCCGGATGTTGCCTGGAGTCTATTTCTTCAATGCGGGTGTGTTGGGCCGCGAAGGGGAAGAAGAGATCTACCTCGATCGCCGTCTCGACCTCCTGATGGTGCGTGTGCAGCCGTTCCCGCGCATGCAGGCAACCGGCGTGGTCGATCTTGGCATCGTCTGTACCCTCCAGCAGGCCCCCTGAGATGCGGCGGATGACACTCGTCCTTGGGATGCACCGGAGTGGCACTTCGGTGCTGACGGCTGCCATCCATCGGCTGGGAGCGGCATTGGGCGGGGCGCTGGTACCGCCCGCTGACGACAATCCGGGGGGGTATTTCGAGAATGCCCGAGCGGTAGAGATCAATGAAGGGTTTCTGCTCGACATCGGTCGAGGCTGGGATGATCCGCGGCCGTTCCCTGCCGGATGGTCTGACGGTGAGGCGGCCTGCTCGGCCCGTCTAGCCATCCGTGACCTCCTCAAGGAGGAGTTTTCCGAGGCGTCCTGGTCGGTGCTGAAAGATCCCCGGCTCTGTCGATTGCTGCCGCTGTGGTTGCCCGAGCTGCGCGCCGCGGGATTCCACCTCGACGTGGTGCTGGCCACCCGTGCTCCGGAGGCCATCGTTGCTTCAATCATCCGACGCGATCACATGGAGCCTGAGGGGGCGATGGCGCTGACGCTGCGCCATTGGCTGGCTGCGGAGCATGACAGCCGATCCTTGCCGCGGGCCTGTCTTGATTACGATGACTGGCTCTCGGCCCCCGGTCAGCGTTTGCATCGGCTGGCCATGCAGCTCGACTGGTCGGTGAATCCGGATGCGATCTCTGGCGCTGCAACGCTCGTTGATGTCGGCCAGCGACACCATCGGCCGGTTGCCACTGCGGAGGGAGAGGGTCTGGTGGCATTGCTGAGTCATGTGTTTGGTCTGCTCCGGGATCCCATCAATGCGCAGGCGTTCGACGAAGTGGCGGAGTCGGCGGAAAACGCCCTGCTTGCGCCCACTGCGGCATCGCAGGGGGTACGGATGGCGCTCTGGTTTGAGCGGCGGGCCAGGTGGCAGTTGGGCCGGGAGGTAGCTGCGCTGCGCCATGGTCTGGCGGCGGCAGAGGCGCTGTCGCATGAGCGCCTGGCGGCCTTGGAGCGGACGGACGCGGTGCTGTCGGAGACGCAGGCGGCGCTGGCGGCGGCAGAGATGCTGTCGCATGAGCGCCTGGCGGCCTTGGAGCGGACGGACGCGGTGCTGTCGGAGACGCAGGCGGCGCTGGCGGCGGCGGAGCGGCTTGCCTATCAGCGACTCGACGAACTGGCGGCTCATGCCGCCGCGCTCGCTGCCTGTCAGCATCGGAATATGCTGTTAGAGGGCGAGCTTCGCGCCCTTGGCATGGCACATGCCAAAGTGCTGGCGTCGAGATCCTGGCGCTGGACGGCCCCATTGCGGCGACTGGAGAAGTACTGGTCAAAGAAGACCCGATGAGCCTGCACTATTCACTCGATTCGCTAACCGTTCGTGGCTGCCGTGTGTTCGGTTGGGGGTTTTGTCTCGACACGGCAACGGTTCTGGAAGAGGGCAGGCTCTGCGTCCCCCTGGCGGACGGCCGCTGGTATGAGATCCACTTGCTGCCCGGTGGTTATCGCGAGGATCTCGTGCGCTGGCAGCCCGACGTTCCCCATGCCGGCGGAGCAGGGTTCATGGTGCAGGCGATCCTGCCAGCCCCACCAGTCAGCGGAGAGGCTCGATTGCGCTTCCGTCGCGCAGGCGAGTGGGTGGAACTGCCTTTGACCGGATTCCCAGAGGCGTTTGCACCGCCGCAGACCATCCCGATGGCATCGGTTCACCGGCGCTTCTGGCAAGTGTGGCGCCAGCGCGGAGCACTGGCGGCGCTCATCGCGGGCCTGCGCGGCGGCGTTCGGCGCCTTGCCCGACTGCGGTCCCACAAGCGCCGGCGCTGGCCCGCCCATGCTGTGCTCATCCTCGATCATGGCATGGGGGGAGGGGCTGCCCGGTATGGTGAGTCGCGGCTTGCATTCTGGCGAGGGGCAGGGCGTGCTGTGATCATGGTGGCGCCGCAAGGAAGCACGCTCGATTTCTGCATTGCAGTCCATGATGAGCGCGGACGGTATGAGCACCAGTTGCCCACCCAGGAGGCCCTGCTGGCCTTGCTGGAGACGCTGGAAGCCGATGTCCTGGAGATCAACAGCCTGGTGGGATTCGATGATGTGCCTGCGGTGCTGGCCTGGGCTCTCGCCTGGCGGCGGGCGCGGCCAGGGCGACACCTGCGATTCAATCTGCATGATTTTCACGGCATCTGTCCGGCGTTCACGCTGATCGATTTCGAGGGCCGCTTTTGCGGCATTCCGGCGCTGACCCGCTGCCGCGAGTGCCTGCCGAGGAATGCCATCTCCACTCTGGGCCTCGATACCCACCGCGACATTTCACAGTGGCGGGCGTCCTGGCAGGCCTTTTTGACAGGCTGCGACCGTATTGCCGCATTCTCGATGTCGTCGGTGGATCTGCTGCGGTGTGCCTATCCCGGGATCGATGGTCAGGGCCTGGTTGAGATTGAAGGCCATCAGGATGCAGGCAAGGGTTTGCGGCGTGTCAAAACCGTCAAGACGCAGCCTGCCATGGTGGCCGTTCTCGGTCATATCAGTCGGGCCAAGGGCGCCGACCTGCTCCGTGCGCTTGCCGGCGCCTCCGAGGACGCGGGTCGGCCGCTCGAGTTCGTCGTGTTCGGAACCTTGGAGGGCGGCACAGGAGGCCATCCGAGCCTGCGCGTGTTGGGTCGCTACACCCGCGACACACTCTGTGATCACTTGGAGGCGGAGGGTGTCAGTCTGGCGCTGCTGCCTTCGGTGTGCCCGGAGACCTACTCCTATGTAGCCGATGAAATCATGGCCATGGGCCTGCCTCTGGCCGTTCTCGACCGTGGCGCACCCGCAGAGCGGGTGCGCCGCTATCCGCAGGGCCGGGTGCTGGCTGGGGAGGATCCAACCTCTCTGTTCAGGCAGCTGCTCGCCTTTGTTGGCGAACTGATGTGAGAACATACGGTCACTGTTTGTTTGAAGCGAAACGTCTTGATGAAAACCATTGCCTTCACCTCCGCCGCTGTGAACTATCTGCCCAAGGTGAGGCAGTTGTGTCGCTCGATCCGCCGCTTCCATTCCGAGTTCGAGATCGTGCTGGCGCTGGCCGATGAGCCGAATCCTGCACTCAGTCTGGCTGACGAGCCGATCGACCGGATCATTCCCGTCGCTGCGCTCGATATTCCTGACCGCCAACGCTGGGTTTTTTTCCATTCCATCGTCGAACTGGCCACGGCCATCAAGCCCTTCGTCCTGAAGCAGCTGCTCGCCGAGCCCAACGTCGAGAGGGTGCTGTATTTCGACCCGGACATGGTGTTGTTCTCGCGTCTGGACGATCTGCTCGAGGCCATGGAGGGCGGCAGTATCGCCCTGACGCCGCATCAGACGACGCCTGAAACCGAACTGGAGGCGATCCGCGACAACGAAATCGCCAGCCTCAAGCATGGCATCTACAACCTCGGCTTCCTTGGGGTGAATGCCAATGACGAAGGACGCCGCTTTGCTGCATGGTGGGCCGAGCGCATTTACCATTTCTGCGTCGCCGACATCCCCAACGGCCTGTTCACCGACCAGCGTTGGGTAGATTTCGCGCCGGCTTTCTTCGAGGGGGTGCGGATCCTGAAGTCGCCGCGGTTCAATGTCGCTACCTGGAACCTGACCACCCGCCACCTGGAAGGCGATGCCGAGCGTGGATTCCGGGTGGAGGGGGCGCCGCTGGGGTTCTATCACTTCACCGGCTTCGATAGCGGTGCCCATCGCGTCATGGCAGACAAGAATGCCCCGGGCAACCTGGCCGTACAGGCCCTGGTGGCGTGGTACGCCCAGCAGACCCGCTTCGATCATGAGGATCCGCTGTCGCGGGTGCAGTGGGCCTTTGGCCGCTACAGCGACGGCAGCCCCGTAGAGCTCAGCCATCGTCGGCTCTACAGGCAACGCCCCGATCTTCAGCAGGCCTATCCCGATCCCTTCGATGCCACGTCGCTGGCGTCGTTGGCATCCTGGATGCGTCTTCAAGCCCCGATCGAGTATCCGGAGCTGTTCGCAAAAAAAGCTCATGGCTGAGACGTTGGCAGCGGATCGCGGTGCGATTCCGGCAGTGGCTTTCCGCACTGCGCCTCAGCCTCCGGGATGCGAACTATCGGCGCAGTCAGATCACCCGATTGAAGCGGGCAATCCGGCGTGATGGGTTGGCAGGGGTTCTTTCACGCGTCTTACGGGTTTGGCCATGAATAGTGGTGCTGACAGCGCGACGTAAGGGGCGGCTTGGGTTGACCCTGCCTGGCTATACGGCACGGTACGGACTGGCTGACTGACGGCACTCGCGGTGACGGCGACCATTTTTGCTGCGACAACGCGCGCGGAAGCAGTCGTCCGATGGGACCGAAAGACAAGGGCGCCGATCGGCGCCCTTGTCTGTGTGCGGCGTGCTGGCTCAGCCCAGCGCCGCTTCCAGCTCCGGCAGGATCTGGAACAGGTCGCCGACCAGGCCGATATCGGCCACTTCAAAGATTGGCGCATCAGCATCCTTGTTGATGGCGACGATGGTGCCAGCGTCCTTGATGCCGGTGAGGTGCTGGATGGCGCCGCTGATGCCCACGGCGACGTACAGTTCCGGCGCGATGATCTTGCCGGTCTGGCCCACCTGCAGTTCGTTCGGCACGTAGCCGGCGTCCACCGCGGCGCGTGAGGCGCCGACCGCGGCGCCCAGCTTGTCGGCCAGGCTGTAGATCACCCGGAAGTTCTCCGCCGACCCCACGCCGCGGCCGCCGGAGACCACGCGCTTGGCGCTTTGCAGGTCGGGGCGGTCGGACTTGCCGGCCGCTAGGCCAACGAAGCGGGTGTGGCTGGGCAGGGGCACGTCCACCTGCGCGGCTTCCACCGGGGCGTTGCCGCCGCGCGCGGCTTCCGGCCACGACGCGGTGCGCACGGTGGCGACCACGGTCTGGTCGGCCGGTGCCTGCACGGTGATGATGGCATTGCCGGCGTAGATCGGCCGCTTGAAGGTGTAGGCATCCTCCACCGCCATCAGGTCGGACACCTGGTTCACGCCCAGCCGGGCGGCCACGCAGGGCATCAGGTCCTTGCCGAAGGTGGTGGACGGGCCGAACACGTGGGTGTAGCCGGCGGCCAGTGCGGCCACCTGCGGTGCCAGCACCTGGGCGATCGGGTGGGTGTTGGCCGGGTTGGCAACGGTCAGCACCTTGGCCACGCCGGCGATCTGCGCAGCCTGGGCGGCAACGCCGGCGGGGTCGGCGGCCAGCACCATGATGTCGATGCGTTCCGGCGACAGGGCCTGCGCGGCGCTGACGCACTTGGCGGTGGCAGGGTTGAGAGTGCCGTCGAGATGTTCGGCAACGATGAGAACCTTGGCCATTACAGGAGCCCCTTCTGCTTGAGCGCGGCCACCAGCTCGGCCGCATCCTTCACCATCACGCCACGGCTGCGCTGGGCAGGCGGGGCGTAGTGGAGGGTCTTGAGCGAATCATTGGCGTCCACGCCGAGGTCGGCGAACGCGATGGTTTCCAGCGGCTTGCTCTTGGCCTTCATGATGTCCGGCAGCTTGATGAAGCGCGGCTCGTTCAGGCGCAGATCGGTGGTGACCACCGCCGGCAGCTCGACCTCCAGCGTTTCCAGGCCGGCATCGACTTCGCGCACCACGGTGGCCTTACCGCCTTCGATGTCGAGCTTGGACGCGAAGGTCGCCTGCGGGCGGCCCCACAGCGTGGCCAGCATCTGGCCGGTCTGGCTGGCGTCGTCGTCGATCGCCTGCTTGCCCAGCAGCACCAGGTCCGGCTGTTCCTTCTCGATGAGCTTGAGCAGGGCGCGGGCGGCGGTGAGCGGCTGGATGGCAGCGTCGGCCACCACGTGGATGGCGCGGTTGGCGCCCATGGCCAGGCCATTGCGCAGGTGCGCCTGGGCGTCGGCCGGCGCGATGGTGGCCACCACCACCTCGGTGGCGATGCCCTTGTCGCGCAGGCGCAGTGCTTCTTCCAGCGCGATGTCGTCGAACGGATTGGGCGACAGCTTGACGCCGTCGGTGACCACGCCGGAGCCATCCGGCTTGACCTGGATGCGGACGTTGTAGTCCACCACGCGCTTGTAGCCGACGAGAATCTTCATCGTGCGGATGTCCTTGGGGGAGCGGAAAGGGGGCCGTCGCCGGCCTGACCCGTCATTTTAACGGAGCCCCGCCGGCGCTGCCCGCGGGACGGGCGATTGCCCGAAGGTACGCTGGGTCTTGTCGCACGAACCGCTAGAATGACGGCTCTAACCGGCAGTCGGAGATCCGCCCGTGGCGTCCGCCAAGAGCAAGCTGTACGACAGTGCCGCCGCCGCCCTGACCGGGCTGGTAGCGGATGGCCAAACCCTGGCCGTGGGGGGCTTCGGCCTGTGCGGCATCCCCGAGGCGCTGATCGCGGCGCTGCGGGATTCTGGGGTGAAGGGCCTCACCGTGATTTCCAACAACGCGGGCGTGGACGGCTTCGGCCTGGGCCAGCTGCTGGCCACCCGCCAGATCCGCAAGATGATTTCGTCCTACGTGGGCGAGAACAAGGAGTTCGAGCGCCAGTACCTGGGCGGCGAGCTGGAGCTGGAGTTCAACCCGCAGGGCACGCTGGCCGAGCGCCTGCGCGCCGGCGGTGCCGGCATCCCGGCGTTCTACACCGCCACCGGCTACGGCACCATCGTGGCCGAGGGCAAGGAAACCCGTGCATTCGATGGCCGCATGTACGTGCTGGAAACCGCGCTGAAGGCGGATGTGTCGCTGGTCAAGGCATGGAAGGCCGACACCGCCGGCAACCTGGTCTTCCGCAAGACCGCGCGCAACTTCAACCCGGTCTGCGCCATGGCCGGCAAGGTCTGCGTGGCCGAGGTCGAGCAGCTGGTGGAGATTGGCGAGATCGACCCCGACCAGGTGCACCTGCCCGGGATCTATGTCGATCGCCTGGTGCTCAATCCGCATCCGGAGAAACGCATCGAGCAGCGCACCGTTCGCCAGCCGGAGGGCAACTGAGATGGCCTGGACCCGTGAACAGATGGCCCGTCGCGCCGCCCAGGAGCTGGCCGACGGCATGTACGTCAACCTCGGCATCGGCCTGCCGACGCTGGTGGCCAACTACATCCCCGAGGGCATCAATGTCTGGCTGCAGAGCGAGAACGGCCTGCTCGGCATCGGCCCGTTCCCGACCGAGGACGAGGTCGATCCCGACCTCATCAATGCCGGCAAGCAGACCGTGACGGCGGTGCCGGGTGCCAGTTTCTTCGGCAGCCATGAATCGTTTGCCATGATCCGCGGCGGCCATATCGACCTGGCCATCCTGGGTGCCATGGAAGTCACCGACAAGGGCGACCTGGCCAACTGGATGGTGCCCGGCAAGATGGTCAAGGGCATGGGCGGGGCGATGGATCTGGTGGCCGGCGTGCAGCGCGTGGTGGTGCTGATGGAGCACACCACCAAGGCCGGCACGCCCAAGATCCTGCCGCAGTGCACCCTGCCGCTGACCGGCGTGGGTGTGGTCGATCGCATCATCACCGAGCTGGGTGTGTTCGACGTGACGCCGGAGGGTCTCAAGCTGGTCGAGCTGGCCGAGGGCGTGAGCCGCGAGGAAGCGGTGGAGAAGACCGGCGTTCCGCTGCGCTGAGGTATCGCGGAGCCGCCGGCAGGCGAACCCCTGTAGCGAAATCAAGGAGGAGGCAGCGGCATTGCCGCTGCCGGAGGGCATTCGCGGAAGGGGTTCGCCTGCCGATGCCCCTGCGCGTTTGCCTGCCTGCGTGGGCGCCGCCAATTAAAGAACAGCCTAGACCCCAGCAAGCCGCCACTGGCTGCGAACGGCTACCGCGACATCAACTCGGTGTGGATGATCGACGGTGAGCCCGTCGAGCTGCAGATCAACCTGCCGGAGATGCTGGCCGCCAAGGAGAAGGCGCACCCGCTCTACGTGAAATACTTGGAGATCGAGCGAAACTCTCATGGTCGGCAACTAACGCAAGACGAACTTGCGGAGCTTGACCGCCTACAAGCCGCGCAGGCCGGGATTTACGGCCCCGTCTGGGACTCGGCGATGCGCCGCATGAACTCGTCCTTGGGGATCAAGTCGGCTTCCTCGCGGAACAGCATGCCGGGCAAGACCTTGCCGGAAGGGAACGACCTTGCAACGTGGTCATCTTCCCAGGCGAGCGATCCGTCCGGCATGACGCCGAACATGGCCTTGGGGGAGAACTCGGCGGGCAGTACGGTGGATTCCATCGGTAGTGCCTCCACGCCGATCGTACCAAAAGCCGCCCCGAGGGCGGCTTTTTCATGGGCCTCACATGTTCTGGTAGTTCGGCCCGCCGCCGCCCTGCGGGGCCACCCAGACGATGTTCTGGGTGGGGTCCTTGATGTCGCAGGTCTTGCAGTGCACGCAGTTGGCGGCGTTGATCTGCAGGCGCTCGGCGCCGGGTTCGCCAACATACTCGTACACGCCGGCCGGGCAGTAGCGGGCCTCGGGGCCGGCGTACTGCTTCAGGTTCACCGCGACCGGGATCGCCGGGTCCTTCAGCGTCAGGTGCGAGGGCTGGTTCTCGTCGTGGTGGGTGCTGGAGAGAAACACGGAGCTAAGGCGGTCGAAGGTCAGCACGCCGTCCGGCTTCGGGTATTCGATCTTTGGCTGCGTCGCCGCCGGTTCGAGACAGGCGTGGTCGGGCTTCTGGCGATGGATCGTCCACGGCGGATTGCGGATGCCCAGCTTGGGCAGCAGCCACTGCTCGATGCCGGTCATCAGCGTGGCGAACGTGCGGCCCTTCTTGAACCACTGCTTGAAGTTCTTGGCCTGCAGCAGTTCGGCATGCAGCCAGCTTCGCTCGAATGCGGCCGGGTAGGCGGTCAATTCATCGCGGCTGCGGCCTTCGCCCAACGCGGCAAAGGCGGCTTCGGCGGCCAGCATGCCGGTCTTGATCGCGGCATGGCTGCCCTTGATGCGGCTGGCGTTGAGGTAACCGGCTTCGCAACCGACCAGCGCGCCGCCCGGGAACACCGTCTTCGGCAGGCTGAGCAGGCCGCCGGCGGTGATGGCGCGGGCGCCGTAGCCGATCCGCTTGCCGCCTTCCAGGTGCTTGCGGATTGCCGGGTGGGTCTTGAAGCGCTGGAATTCGCCGAACGGGCTCAGCCACGGGTTCTTGTAGTCCAGCCCGACCACGAAGCCAATCGCGATCTTGCCGTCCTCGGCGTGGTACAGGAACGAGCCGCCGTAGGTGTCGGCATCCAGCGGCCAGCCGGCGGTGTGTACCACCAGGCCCGGCCGGTGCTTGGCCGGATCGGCCTGCCACAGCTCCTTGATGCCGATGCCGTAGCTCTGCGGGTCCTTGCCCTCGTCGAGCTTGTACCTGGCGATGAGCTGGCGGCCGAGCTGGCCGCGCGCGCCTTCGGCGAAGATCGTGTACTTGGCGTGCAGTTCCATGCCCGGCTGGTACTGGTCGGTCGGCTGGCCGTCCTTGCCGATTCCCATGTCGCCGGTGGCCACGCCCTTGACCGCGCCGGCGTCGTCGTAGAGCACTTCCGCCGCGGCAAAGCCGGGGAAGATCTCCACGCCCAGGGCTTCGGCCTGCTGGGCCAGCCAGCGCGTCACCGCGCCCAGGCTGACGATGTAGTTGCCCTCGTTCTTGAAGCAGTCCGGCAGCAACCAATGCGGCGTGGCCCTGGCGGTGGTTTCGTCGAGGAACAGGAACTCGTCTTCGGTCACGGCCTGCTTGAGCGGCGCGCCGCGCTCGGCCCAGTCCGGGAACAGTTCCGTCAAGGCGCGCGGGTCCATGATCGCGCCGGACAGGATGTGCGCACCGGGCTCGGAGCCTTTTTCCAGCACGCACACCGAGACCTCGCGTCCGGCCTCGGCGGCCAGCTGTTTCAGGCGGATCGCGGTGGCCAGCCCGCCCGGGCCGGCCCCGACCACGACGACGTCGTAGTCCATCGATTCGCGTTCGACGGTGGCCTGGCGGGTTGCATTCATGGGGGTCTCCTGGATCGAACCTGCGATTGTCCGGGCTTTGGCGGGAGCCGGCAATCCAAACGCTCGATGGAGGCGTGGTGCCCCGTCTGAGGCTATGGGCCGTGCGCCTGCCGCTGGTGGGCCTGGCCGGTTTGCAGCGTCCAGCCGGCAATGTCGTGGCTGACGCTGCCAAGGGCCGCGCCGAAGGCGTCCGCCACCCGCGCCACCTCGGTGCCCGCAGCCGGAACCGATTGGCGGAAGGTGCGGCTGCCAGCGACGGTCTGGTCGCGGACGCGCAGCAGCGTGGCGTTGACCTCCACCATCGCGGCTGGCGTTGTTGCGCCGGCGTAATCGGCCTTGAAGGTGCGGATTTCCAGCAGCAGCCGGTAGTCGCCGGCGATGCCGCTGCCGGCGTGTGCCGCCACCCGCAGTTTGCCGCTGTCCTCCAGCGTGCGCAGCACGGCATCCTCCACCATCGCCGACGGGCTGCGCGCCCACAGCGCGCCGCGGTAAACCTGCAGTTCGCCGGGCACCGGGCTGACCACGATGCGCTGGCCGTCCATCATCCACCCGTCGCCACTGCCGGCGACCACCAGTGACCAGTCCACCGCAGGCCAGGCCGGGTCGGTCTGGCGGGTCGGCTCGGGGGCGAAGATCGTCGGGGTCTCGCGGGGGCCGCCGACCAGGGTGCTGCAGCCGGAGGCCAGCAGGCAGGAGGCGAGCAGGGCAGCGTGGGAGCGCAGATGCCGGTTCATTGGGGGTCGAACTCCTTCGGCGCGTCGCGGCCCAGCAGGTAGCGCGCGGGGTTGCCTTCCAGACGCTGGCTGACCGCGCGCAGGTCGCGGATCAGCGCACGCAGTTCCGCCAGGGTGGGGCCCAGCTGGCCCAGCCCGTCGTTGGTGAAGCGCTGCAGCCCGGGGCGGTTCTCGGCGATCAGCGCGTTGGCGTTGCCGGCGGTGGCATCGAGCTTGGTGACTGCGGCGTCGATGCGGTCCAGCAGCCCGGGCAGGCGCTGCACCAGATTCTGGTCCAGGCCCTTCAGGGTGCCGTCGGCGGTGGCCAACGTGGCCTTCATCGCGGCGGTGGCATCGCGCGCGTTGACGATCAGCTGGCCGATGTCTTCGCGTCGCGCTGCCAGGCTGCTGCTGGTCTTCTCCAGGTGCTCCAGGGTGGCGGAGATGCGCTGGATGTTCTGTTCGCTGAGCAGCTGGTCCATCCGCGCCACCAGCCGATTGGCGGTGTCGGCGATGTTCTGCAGCGCCGAGGGTTCGGTGCGGATGACGGGCGGGCTGCCGTCCGCAGGTTGCGGCAGGGCCGGTGCGGTGGGGCTGCCGCCGGTGAGCTGGATGAACGGCACGCCGGTGATGCCCTGCTGCGACAGCTTGGCGCGCGTGTCCGCCTTCACCGGGGTGCTCACCTTCAGCTTGAGCCGGGCGATCACCCGGCGCGGATCCTTCTCGTCCAGGCTCAGGCTCTCGACGGTGCCCACCGCCAGGCCGTTGTACTGCACGCTGCTGCCCTCGGTCAGGCCAGTCACCGGCTCGGTGAACACCACCGTGTACGCGCGCCAGTCGCGCGACGAGGAGAAGTTGCTGGCCCACAGCGCGAACAGCAGCAGGAATACCGTGGTGAGCAGGGTGAAGGCCCCGATCAGCACGTAGTTGGCACGGGTCTCCATCAGCGGGGCTCCATCAGTCGTTTCCTGCCGTCGAGGCGCGCGCGGCGCGTCCGCGCGGGCCGTTGAAGTAGGCCTGTACCCAAGGATGGTCCAGCCGTTCCAGCTCTGCCACCGGCGCGGTGGCCAGCACGCGCCGGTCGGCCAGCACGGCCACCCGGTCGCAGATAGCGTAAAGCGTGTCGAGATCGTGGGTGATCAGGAACACGGTCAGCCCCAGCGCGCGGCGCAGAGTCAGGATCAGTTCGTCGAAGGCGGCGGCGCCGATCGGGTCCAGCCCCGCGGTGGGTTCGTCGAGGAACAGCAGCGGCGGATCCAGTGCCAACGCGCGCGCCAGCGCGGCGCGTTTGCGCATGCCGCCCGACAGCTGCGATGGCAGCTTGTCCACCGCGTCGGCCGGCAGGCCCGCCAGTTTCACCTTCAGCAGGGCCAGCTCGTAGCGCAACGACTCCGGCATCCCGGGGTAGTACTCCTTCAACGGAACCTGCACGTTCTCGCCGACGGTCAGGGACGAGAACAGGGCGCCGTCCTGGAACAGCACCCCAGTGTTGCGCTCGATATGGCGGCGCACCGCAGGGTCCGCCGACTGCGCGTCCATGCCCAGCACCTCGATGCGGCCGGCGTCGGGCCGGCGCAGCCCCAGCACCGAGCGCATCAGCACCGACTTGCCGGACCCCGAGCCGCCCACCACGGCGAGGATCTCTCCGCGTCGCACGTCCAGGTCCACGCCGTCGTGCACCACCTGTTCGCCGAAGCGGTTGACCAGGCCCTGCACGCGGATCAGCGGCGCATCGCCAAGTGCGGCGCCGTCGCTGGTGCGGATGACGGTGGTATCGGCCACGATCAGTAATCCATCTGCATGAACCACAGCGCGGCGAAGGCGTCGATCACGATCACCAGCGAGATCGCCTGCACCACGCTGGAGGTGGTGCGCTCGCCCAGCGACTGCGCCGTGCCCTGCACCTGCAGGCCCTCCAGGCAGCCGATCAGGCCGATCACCAGCGCGAATACCGGTGCCTTCACCATGCCCACCACGAAATGGCGGACCTGCATCGTCTCCTGCATGCGGGCGAGATAGGCGGCGGCGGGAATGTCCAGGTTGAATGCACCCACGGCCATGCCGCCCAGCAGGCCCGCCATCATCGCGATGAAGGTCAGCAGCGGCAGCATCGCCAGCAGCGCCAGCACGCGCGGGATCACCAGCAGGTCGATCGGGTCCAGCCCCAGCACGCGGATCGCGTCGATCTCCTCGCCGTTCACCATCATGCCGATCTGCGCGGTGAACGCGCTGGCGGTGCGGCCGGCCAGCAGAATCGCGGTCAGCAGCACGCCGAACTCGCGCAGGAAGGCCACGTTGACCAGCTCCACCACGAAGATGGTGGCACCGAAATCCGCCAGCACCATGGCGCCGAGGAAGGCGATCACCGCGCCCACCATGAACGACAGCAGCGCGATCAGCGGCACGGCGTCGAGGCCGATCTGCTCCATGTGGTGCACGGTCGCGGTCAGGCGGAACCGTCCGGGAGCCTTGAGCAGGCGCAGCAGCTTGGCCTGCACCTCGCCGAAGAAGCCCACCAGCGCCACCACCTCGCGGGTGTTCGCCACCACCGCGCGGCCCAGCCGTTCCAGCGCGGCGCGCACGCCGTATTCGCGCTTGCCGGTGGGGCGGTCGTCGTGGACGTCCTCGATCGCGTCCACCAGCGGCTGCTGGTCGGGACGGAAATGCAGCGCCGTGTAGTCCAGCCCGCGGCGGTCGGCGAAGCGCAGCAGCTGCAGCACGCCCAGCGTGTCCAACCGCTCGCAGGCGCGCGCGTCCACCGCCACCACGTCATCGGGCGCCTCCGCCAGCGCGGCGGCGATGTGGGCGGCATAGCGCAGCGTCCAGCGGCCCTGCAGGCGCAAAGTGGCGGCGTCCCCATCGGCGATGCCGGCGGTGGGCGCGAAGCGGTCGGTAGCCGGGCTCATGCGGGTCCAAGCTTACGCAATGCGGCGTTGCCATGTGCATGCAGCGCCGGCCATGCCATGCTTGCACCCATGCCAACCCCCATGACCGACGCGACCTACACCGAACGCATCGCCTTCGTGGTGGACCTGGCCCGCCACCTGCATGCCTATGGCACCACCGCGCAGCGCATGGAGGGCGCGATCGAATCGGTCGCCCGCCGGCTGGCGTTGGACTGCCAGCCCTGGTCCAACCCGACCGGGGTCATCCTGGCGTTCAGCGACCCGTTGCGCCCGGCCGGCGAGTCGGACACCACCCGGGTGATCCGGCTGGGGCCGGGCGATACCCACCTGCGCAAGCTGTGCGAGGCCGACCGGATTGCCGAAGAGGTGATTTCCGGGCGCATGGGGGTGTCGGCCGGGCGCGCCGCCCTGGGCAATCTCGACCGCCCCGACTCGCGCCGGGCGCGCGCCATGCAGGCGGTCGGTTTCGCGCTGGCCTCGGCGTCGGTGGCCGGGCTGCTGCGACTGCCCTGGCTGGACATCGCCACCTCGGGCGCGATCGGGTTCCTGATCGGCCTGCTGGCGCTGGCGGCGCAGTCGCGGCCGCGCCTGAGTGAAGCCTTCGAGGCTTTGGCCGGCCTGCTGGCCGGTGCGGTGGCGATCCTGGTCAGCAGCGTGGTGGGGCCGTTGAACCTCAACACCGTCATCATCGCCTCGCTGATCGTGCTGCTGCCCGGCATGTCGCTGACCCTGGCCGCCAACGAGCTGACCAGCCGCCACCTTGTCTCCGGCACCGCCCGTTTCGCCGGGGCGCTGATGGTCATCGTGACCCTGACCATCGGCACCGCGATCGCGCTGGGTGTGGCCAACGCTGCGGGGGTCACGCCACAGGTGCGGGCCCTGCGGCCGCAGCCGGAATGGGTGGTGTGGTGCGCGCTGGCGGTGGCGGCCTACGCCTTCGCGGTGCTGTTCCGCGCGCATCGGCGCGATTATCCGCGGGTGATGGCGGCGGTGATCGGCGGTTATCTGATTTCACGCTTCTCGGGCGAATGGCTGGGCCCGCCTGCCGGGGTGTTCCTGGCGGCGCTGGCGGCGACCGCCGCGGGCAACGCCTACGCCCGGTGGTTCAACCGGCCTGGCGCGCTGCTGCGCCTGCCCGGGATCATCATCCTGGTGCCCGGCAGTATTTCCCTGCGCGGCGTGATCTCGCTGGTGCAGTCGCAGGATCTTGGCGCTGGCGGGGCTGCGGCAATGGCGGCCCTGAATACGCTGATGGCGCTGTTGGCCGGCTTGATCTTCGGCAACCTGCTGGTGAGCGCACGCCGCAACCTGTGACGCGGCCGGCGCTTGGGAAGGGCGCACACGCATCCACCGCTTGCGCGATCGCTGCGTGGCCGGCCATCCATGGCCGACGCAAATCTCCCGGATTGCCCGGAGATGCCCTTGCGCCGGCGGCGCGGTGAAAACGGCAGACGCCGGCGCAAGGCCGGCGTCCGCGGGCAGCAGCCAGGGTGCGGGACGTCTCCGCAGGATGCGGGGATGGCGCCGCGACGCTGGATTACTTGATCAGGAATTCCTCAAGCTTGCGGCCCTTCGCGATTTCCGCCGCCACCCAGCGGGGCTGGCGGCCGCGGCCGGTCCAGGTCTCTTTCTCGTTGGCCGGGTTGCGATACTTCGGCGGCACCTTGCCGGTGCTGCGGCCCTTGGCAGCCTTGCGTGCCTTCTTCGGTGCGGCCGCGCTGGCGCCGCTGGCCTTGCCGTAAAGCTCTTCGAAGGTCCAGCCGGCGCTTTTCAGCAGCTTGGCCACCGCGGCCTTGGTCTGCGCGGCGGGCTTGCGCTTGGCCAATACCTTGCGGCGGCTGTTGGCGCGCTTGATCAGGGCGGCAAGTTCCTGCGGGCTCAATTGTTCGATATTCAGGCTCATGGGTATCGTTGCTTCTTGATAGGAAAAAGGGAATCCGCTCCTTGGATTTGCGGATGATACGCGCCCGTCATTCCATAGCCAATATAGGTTCGTGAATCGGCAATACCCGCCGGGCGGCTGCCCGCATCAGGGGGAATCCCAGAAATCCCATCCTGGTGTTGTCAGCCCACGCCGGGCCCGGCACATCGCCATGCCGGGCGCCAACGAATCCATCCTTGCGTCATCGATGTGTGGTCGACGGGTGGTCGGCCATCCGCGGCCGGCAGGATTGCCCGGATTGTTCGGAGAGTCCTCAGCCGCGCAGGCGGGCGAGCAGGGTTTCCCGATCCAATTGTTCGGCCTCCTGCGCCGTGCGGGCGCGATATTCGAACGTGCCCGCTTCCAGCCCGCGCCCGGAGACCACCACCCGGTGCGGAATCCCGATCAGTTCGATGTCGGCGAACATCGCGCCCGGACGCAGGCCGCGGTCGTCCAGCACCGTATCGATTCCGGCGGCATTCAATTCCGCGTGCAGGGATTCCGCGGCGGCGGCCACCGCCGGGTCGTTTTTCGGATTGATCACGCAGATGGCCACCTGCCAGGGCGCCATTGCCGGCGGCCATAGGATACCGGCGTCGTCGTGGTTCTGTTCGATCGCCGCCGCCACGATGCGCGACACGCCGATGCCGTAACAGCCCATGGCCGGGTGTACCGCCTTGCCGCTGGCGTCCAGCACGGTGCATTGCATCGCTTCGGAATATTTGCGCCCCAGCGCGAACACATGGCCGACCTCGATGCCACGGGCCAGACGCAAAGTGCCGTGGCCATCCGGCGAGGCATCGCCTTCGACGACGTTGCGGATATCCGCGACTTCCGGTTCCGGCAGGTCGCGGCCCCAGTTCACGCCGGCGATGTGGAAGCCGGGCCTGTTCGCGCCAACCACGAAGTCGGCCATGGCCGCAACCGTGCGGTCGGCCACGACGCGAATGGGCTTCTTTGCCCGCAGCGGGCCGAGAAACCCGGATTCGCTGCCCAGGTAGTCCTGCAGTTCCGCCTCGGTTGCCAGCCGGTAGTCGGCCAGGCCGGGGAGTTTCGCCAGCTTGATCTCATTCACCGCGTGGTCACCGCGCACCAGCGCCAGCACGAACTGGGGCTGGCCGTCGGCATCGGCACCGATGACCGCGACCGACTTGACGGTGCGCTGCAGCGGGATGCCCAGCAGCGCGGCCACGTCCTCGCAGGTTTTCTGGGTAGGGGTTTCGACATCGCGCAGGGGCTCGGTCGCGGCGGGACGCGGGCCCGGCGCCACGGCTTCCGCCAGTTCGACGTTGGCGGCGTAATCGGACTGCTCGGAAAATGCCAGCGCGTCCTCTCCCGAATTCGCCAGCACGTGGAATTCATGCGAGGCGCTGCCACCGATCGCGCCGGTGTCCGCGGCCACCGCGCGGAATTCCAGCCCCAGGCGGGTGAAGATGCGCGAATACGCGTCGTACATCTTGCGGTATTCGGCATGCAGCGAATCGTCGTCGATATGGAAGGAATAGGCATCCTTCATCACAAATTCGCGCGCGCGCATCACCCCGAAGCGCGGCCGGATCTCGTCGCGGAACTTGGTGGTGATCTGGTAGAAATTCAGCGGCAGCTGTTTGTAGCTGGCCACTTCCTGGCGGAAGAAATCAGTGACCGCTTCCTCCGCGGTGGGGGTGAAGCAATATTCCTGCTCCTTGCGGTCGCGGATCTTCAGCAGCTGCGGGCCGAATTTCGCCCAGCGCCCGGTTTCCTCCCACAGCTCCTTGGGCTGGATCGAGGGCATCGCCATCTCGATGGCGCCGGCGCGGTTCATTTCCTCGCGCACCACGTTTTCCACCTTGCGCAGCACCCGCAGTCCCAGCGGCGACCAGGTGTACAGGCCCGCGGCCAGCTTGCGGATCATGCCGGCCTTGAGCATCAGCTTGTGGCTGACGATCTCGGCGTCGGCGGGCGTCTCTTTCTCGGTGCGGAGGTGGAAGTGCGACAGGCGCATGGCGTTCTTGCGTGGGGAAAACCCGCATTCTGCCACGCGCCGCTGCGTGATCCGCGGGGAAGCTCAGGATTTGCCGCCGTCCACGGCGATCCCATCCCGGGGGGTGCGGGGGATGCGCTCGTAACGGCGGCCCTTGGGCGGCTGGTCGGTGACATGGAGGTTGCCGGCATCGTCGCGCCAGCGGTACAGGGTATCGGCGCGCCTGGCCTGGATGGCGGCGGCTTCGGCGGCAGCCTTGTGTGCCTGCTCGCGGCGCGGCATTTCCACGGTCAGCCACCACCATGCCGCCGCGGCCAGAGCCACCGCCACCAGCACCATCCCCAGCTGCTTCATGCCCCGCCCTGTGTGCAGAATGCCTTGACCGCGGCCTGGTTGAGTTCCAGTTGCGCCTTGCGCTCGTCGGCGGTCAGGTTGCGATCCGGTTTGCCGTCGCCGTTGGTGTCGATGCCGATGGCGGCCCCACCCTGCAGGCGCTCGAGGTTGGCGCGGGCATTACTGCACTGCGCGTTCTCCGGCGCATTGGCCGTCTTGGGCGCCGGCTGGCCATCTTTGACCTCGATGTCGCGGGCCTGGTGCGGCTGCTTCGGGGCGACATCCGTGTAGTGGGTCACGCCGTTGGCGTCCTTCCACTGGTAAACGCGCTGCTGCTGGGCGGGCGCGGGCGATGCGGCCGCGGCCAATGCCAGCGCGAGGGCAAGAGGGTGGAGAAACGGCATGCGGGCGCTCCGGGGGGAATGAGCATCGATTGCAGCACCGCGCCGCCGCCGCCGCAAGTCCGTAAACTGGCGCAATGGAAAAGACCCCTCCCTCCGAAAACCGCCCGCGCGCGATCTACCTCCTGCCCAATCTGTTCACCACGGGGGGGTTGTTCGGCGGCTTCTTTGCCATCATCGCGGCCTCGCAGGGGCGGTTCGAGGCCGCCTGCGTGGCGATCTTCGTGGCCGCCGTGCTGGACGGCCTGGATGGCCGGGTGGCGCGGCTCACCAATACTCAGAGCGAGTTCGGCGTGCAGTACGACTCGCTGGCCGATCTGGTCAGCTTCGGCATGGCCCCGGCCATGCTGATGTACCACTGGGCGCTGCTGTCGCTGAAGTTGGACGGGCCGACCTTGGGCAAGATCGGCTGGCTGGCGGCCTTCCTGTATGCCGCCTGCGCCGCGCTGCGCCTGGCCCGCTTCAACAGCCAGGTGGGCAAGGTGGACAAGCGCTGGTTCGTGGGGCTGGCCAGCCCTGCGGCTGCCGGTCTGGTGGCCAGCTTCGTGTGGACCTGCCAGGACTTCGGCTGGTCCGGAGGGGAGCTGCGTTATGCGGCGCTGGCGCTGACCGTGGTGGCGGGCCTGCTGATGGTCAGCCGGGTGCGCTACACCAGCTTCAAGGGCAGCGGCAGCGGCCCGAAGGCGGACCGCGTGCCGTTTTTTGCCCTGGTGCTGGCGCTGGCGGTGCTGATCGCGCTGTGGATCGCGCCGGCGGTCACCCTGCTGGCGAGCAGCGTGCTGTATGCATTGTCCGGGCCGCTGCTGTGGCTGCGTCGCCGCTGGCAACCGGGGCAGGACGCTGCGGCGTGAATTGGGATCCGTTCCAGCGGGCGGCTTTGGCCGAGTTGGGCCTCGTCCTGTACCGGGGGCCGGGGGCGGCGCCGGCGTTGCCGCCTGCCGGGATCGGGGAGGCTGTCGCGCCAGCCGCGGCCGGTATCCCCAGCGATGCCATGCTGGCCCGCCTGGCGCGGGCCGCGCGCGTCGCCCCGGAGGCCCTGTGCGACCACGCCGACATCCTGGCCGCTGCCGCCGGGTTGCGGGGGAATGCCGCGGCCAAGCGGGCGCTGTGGCCGCGCCTGCGCGCCCTGCGCCGGGGCCAGCCATGAGTCTTGCGCAGGGTTACCGGGCCGATACCGCCATCACCCTGCGGCCCATGCGCGAGGCCGACCTGGACGCGGTGATGGAGATCGAGCTGCGCGCCTATCCGTTTCCCTGGTCACGCGGCATCTTCCGCGACTGCCTGCATTCCGGCTACGCCATGTGGGTGCAGGAGCAACAGGGCGTCATCGTCGGCTACGGCGTGCTGAGCATCGCCGCCGACGAAGCCCACGTCCTCAATCTTTGCACCGCCCCTGGCCACGAGGGACAGGGCCTGGGCCAGCGCATGCTGCAAGCACTGCTGAAGATCGCGCGCGGCCACCGCGCCCAGCGGGTGTTCCTGGAAGTGCGGCCTTCCAATCCAAGGGCGATTGCCCTGTACGAGCGCACCGGCTTCAACGAGATCGGCCGCCGCCCCCGCTACTATCCCGCCCACGACGGCCGCGAGGATGCCATCGTCATGGCGATGGAGCTGCTGGACTGAGCGCGGCGTCCACGGCGGCTTAGAATGCGCGCCATGGACATCTTCAAGAGCTTCACCCTCGAGGCCGCGCACCGCCTGCCCAACGTGCCGGAAGGGCACAAGTGCGCGCGCCTGCACGGGCATTCGTTCCGGATCGAGCTGCACGTCGAGGGCCAACCCGATCCGCACACCGGCTGGGTGATGGACTTCGCCGACCTCAAGGCGGCGTTCATGCCGCTGTACGAGCGGCTGGACCATCACTACCTCAACGACATCGAGGGGCTCGAGAACCCGACCAGCGAACGCCTGGCCCAATGGATCTGGGCGCAGATGAAGCCGCGCGTGCCGCTGCTGTCGGAGGTGGTGGTGCACGAGACGTGTACTTCGGGCTGCCGCTATCGCGGTTGACCCGGTTCCCGTGGCGGCCGGCGATCACTGACGCCGCCGCGTGTGCGTTGTGTCAGTGCGACAGGGTGGCCTGCAGGGCTGCGCGGACCTGGGCGAATTCCCCGACGATGCGTGCCACCGCGGTGACGGGGTTGGCCAGGGTGCCGTCGCGTGCACCGTGCTCCAAGTCGCGCGCGGCATCGGCCAGGGTCGTGGCGCCAACGTTCGCGCTGGACGATTTCAGCGTGTGCGCGGCGACGCGCAGCGCGATGGGGTCGTTGCTCGCGGCCGCACGCTCCAGCTGCGCGATCAGACGCGGGGCGTCCTCCAGGTAGACGGTGACAATCCGGTCCACCTCCGCGCCCAGCACCTCGCGCAGTTCGCCCAGCACGCCGCCGTCCAGCACGGGCGGCGAGCGCTCCGCCAGTTGTGCCGGCGGTGGCGGGCTGTCCGGCACCGCCAGGTTGGAGCCTTTCCAGCGCGCCACGCATTGCTCCAGTTCGGCGCGGGTGACCGGCTTGGCCAGGTAGTCGTCCATGCCGGCGTCGAGGCATTTCTGGCGGTCCCCTGCCATGGCGTTGGCGGTCATCGCCACGATCGGCAGGCGTCGCTCGGCGCCGCGTTCCTGTTCGATCTCGCGCCAGCGGCGGGTGGCCGCATAGCCGTCCAGCACCGGCATCTGGCAGTCCATCAGCACCAGGTCGTAGTCGCCGCCGTCCAGCTTTTCCAGCGCCGCCTGGCCGTTGCCGGCGGCGTCGCACTCCACGCCCAGCACCTGCAGCAAGCGCTGTGCGACCATCAGGTTGACCGGGTTGTCCTCCACCAGCAGCACCCGCGTCTTGCGCTGCGGCATCGCGCGCGGCGGGCGGGGCGCCGGCTCCGGGTGCGCTTCGTGGTGCGACCACGACACCCCCGAGGCCGACAGCACGGCGCGCAGATCCGCGTCCTCGATATTGCGCGGGACGATGGTGGCCGACAGCGGCAATTCCAGCGAGGTCACGTCGTCGCCACGCAGGTAGACCAGGCGCGCGTCGCCGTACTGGGCGCGACGCTCCATGTTGCGGGCCAGCGACAGCGCGGTGCTGCGGATGCTGGACAGGTCGGCCAATACCACCGAGTACACCCAGGGCTCGCCCTGCGCGCGCGCCTGGCGCAGGCGCTCCAGTGCGTCGTGGGTGTTTTCCACGGTGGTCACGCGCAGGCCCCAGTTGGGCAGCAGCAGGGTCAGCCGCATGCGCAGGCGCTGGTCGGTGGTGATCAGCAGCACGCGCCCGCCGTGCAGGTCTTCCTGCTGGCTGGGCATGTCGCCGGCGACCTTGAGCAGCGGGATCTCGAACCAGAACGTGGACCCCATGCCAGGTTGCGACTCCACCCCGATCCGGCCGCCCATCAGTGAAACGATGCGGTGCGAGATGACGAGGCCCAGGCCGGTGCCGCCGTACAGGCGGGTGGTGGAGGCGTCGGCCTGGCTGAACGGTTGGAACAGGCGTTCGCGGGTGGCCGCATCGATGCCGATGCCGGTGTCCTGTACCTCGAAGCGCAGCTGGTGCTGGGCCGGGGTCTCGCCGATCCGCCGCACCTTCACGGTCACGCTGCCGCGTTCGGTGAACTTGATGGCGTTGCTGATCAGATTGGTCAGGATCTGCCGCAGCCGCACCGGGTCGCCGCGCACGGGCAGGCGCACCGAGGAATCGATGAACAGGGTCAGGTGCAGGTTCTTGGCCTCCGCCGGGCGCTCCATCAGCGTGATCACGCTGTGCAGCAGCTCGCGCAGGTTGAAGCCGGTGGTTTCCAGCTCCAGCCGGTCGGCCTCCAGCTTGGAGTAGTCCAGGATGTCGTCGACGATCCGCAGCAGCTGCTGTGCGGAGGCGCTGGCAGTGCGCAGGATCTCCTGCTGCTCCATCGTCAATCGTGAACTTGCCAGCAGGTCCAGCATCGGGATGATGCCGTTGAGCGGCGTGCGGATTTCATGGCTCATCGTGGCCAGGAACTCGCCCTTGGCCATCACCGCCGATTCGGCTGCCAGCTTGGCGCGGGTCAACTCCGCTTCCAGCTGGGTATGCCGGTCGATTTCCTTCTGCAGTGCGCTGATTTCCTCCGCGCTGCGACGCCCCTGTTCCTGCTGGATCTGCAGTTGGCGCTCGCGGCCATGTACGGCAAAGGCAAGGGCAACCGTGGCAAACAGCGCCAGCAGGGCCAGCACCAGCGCGATCATCTGCCAGGGCCCCTGCACGCCGAACTGCTCCACCAGCAGCGCCAGCGATGCACCTCCGGCCGCGCCCAGCGCCAGCCAGCGGGCGGTCAGCAGGTTGAAGCCGCGGGCATCGTCACCGTTCACAAAGTCGCACTCCGGAAGTCGAAGTCCAGCGCCTGGTCGGGGCCCTGGACCAGATTGCCCTGGATGAAGTCGATGCCGGCCACCCACAGCGCTGCAGCGGCTTGCGGGTCTTCCACCGCCTGGCCAATGACCTGCAGGCCCAGCCGGTGCGCACGGTCGATGATGTCGCGCATCTCGTCGTGCAGCGCCTGCGGCAGGGGCGATTGGGCGAAGTCCGCGGACAGGCGCAGATAGCCCAGCGGCAGTTCCTGCAGCAGCTGGTTGGCATCCTCGCCGCGACGGAACTGGCTGAGGCAGAACTGCACTCCGACCGGCACCAGCTGCTCGCAGAACTGCTGCAGCAGGACCACGTGCACGATGGCGTCGTCCAGGCGCAGGTCGACCACCAGCGATGGCGGGTCCACGCTGTGGCGCTCCAGTGCCTCCTGCAGCCAGCCCACGTAGCTGTCCTGCGCCAGCGTGCTGGGTGACTGCGAGACGAACAGGCGCAGGGGGCGGCTTTCGGCGCGGCGCTGCTGCAGCAGCAGCAGCGCCTGCTCCATCACCCAGCGATCCAGCTGCGGCATCAGGCCGGCGGCCTGTGCGACTGGCAGGAACTCCGCGGCCTTGCGCACGTTGCCGTCCGGGCCGTGCATGCGCACCAGCACCTGGAACTGGGCATCGTCGCCGCCTGCCACCGCCACCACCGGCTGGAAGGCCAGGTACAGCCGATCGCTGCCCGGCACCAGCGCAGCGCGCAGCTCGTCGACGATGTCACCGGCAACCACGGCACGGGTGGGGGCGTAGGCAGCGATGCCGATGGGCGAGGCCTGCGCCTCGCGCGCGGCATCCTCGCAGGCCGCCAGCACTTCACCGGCGTCGGTGAAGCCGTGCTCGAAGGTGGTGTAGCCCAGCGTGCAGCGCAGCCGCAGGGTTTCGCCTTCGACCGCGAAGTCGTGGTAGCCGATGCCATCGCGCAGGCTGCGTGCGTAACTGTCCAAGGCGGCGCGATCGCCGCTGCGCATCACCACCATGAATGCGTTGTCGCTCAGGCGCGCGGTGATGTGCTCGCCCGTCAGGGTGCCCAGGTAGCGGCCGGCGTCGTTGATCAGTGTCTCGAAGGCGGCAAGTCCGTAGTGCTTGCGCAGTGCTGCGGCGTTGCCCAGCTCGACCAGCAAAGCCCCGCCGGATTTGCCCTGCGCCAGCTGTGCGGCCAGCGCCCTCATCAGTGCGGGCCGGGTGTACAGGCCGGTGACCGGGTGGCGATCGCTTTCCACCGGGGCCTGGCGGCTGGCGGCCAGCGCGCGCGCGCGCTTGACCCGGCTCTGCACAGCGGCGACCAGGTGACGCGGCCGCACCGGCTTGACGATGTAGTCGTCGCCGCCCTGCTCCAGGACTTCGACCTGGCGATCCGGGTCCTGGTCCCCGGTCAGGAACACCACGGGCGTGTGCTCGAAGCGCGGATGCTCGCGGATCTGCGCGGTCAGTGCGGTGCCGCTGGAGCCGGGCAGGTGCAGATCCATCAGGACCAGATCGGGGTCGAAGCGCTCCATCGTGCCCATCACCCGTTCCGGCACTGCCACCACTTCGGCCTGCATGCCGGCGCCGCGCAGGATCGCCTCCGCGAAAACCGCCTGGCTGCGGTCGTCCTCCACGATCAGAACGCGGTAGGGGGTGGCGTCCGTGGCGGCATTCTGCGGGCCGGTCATGCTGTGGCTCCCGCGGCACTGGACCGGACGAGGGCCGGTACAGGGGGTATGGCGAGACTGGAGGGCATGGCAGCAGCGAAAGGCATGGTGGGGGATCTGCTAGTCATAGACGGCAAACGGTACTACGGACGGCCGGGACGGGGGGAGGGGGCGGTGCCGCGCAGGCGGGTCAGCGCGCGCAGCGCATGCCGGCCCAGCCACCAGGCCAGCAGGGCCAGGCCCAGGCTGACGGCGATGGCGGCGCCCAGCGCCAGCCACGGGTGGTGGAACGCCAGCAGCAGCGCGCCGACCACCAGCGCGTCCTCGGACAGCGAGGCCATCCAGTTGGTCACGGGCTCGGGTGACACGTTCAAGACCCCCCCGGGTGCCCGCCTTCAGTGCATGGCTGGCCAGCGCCACGCCGGCGCCGGTGGCCAGCATCCCGGTGCCCAGCGTACCGTCCGCCGACAGTGTGGCTGCTGCGAGGAATGCACCGGCCGGGATACGCAGCAAGGTCTGCAGCAGATCCCAGACCGAATCCACGCCCGGCAGCTTGTCGGCGAAGAATTCGCCCGCCGCCAGCGCGCCGGAGATGCCGAGTACCCATGGCGACTGCGTCACCTGCAGCGCCGGCGGCAGCGCCAGCCAGCCCAGCAGCCCGGCAATGCCGACGCCGAACACCGTCAGGTAGGCGCGGATACCCGCCAGCCAGGCCAGCAGCACGCCAATCGCGAACACATGGGCCGTTTCCATCCGGGATGAGGCTCCGAAACCGGCACGGGGCGGTCCAGTCTAACCGCGGAGCCGCCTTGACGCAGGCGCGGCCCCGATGCGATACCGCCGCGATGGACCTGCCATCGCCCTTGCAGCGCCTGCGCCACCGCGGCCATCCGGGTATCGCGCTGGGGTTGCTGGTGGGCGCTGCCCTGCTGCTGGGGGTGTGGGGTGCCTGGCGCAGCTTCGCGCCGGCCCCCGCCAATGC
This sequence comes from Thermomonas sp., assembly GCF_046293095.1. Classification (GTDB taxonomy): domain Bacteria; phylum Pseudomonadota; class Gammaproteobacteria; order Xanthomonadales; family Xanthomonadaceae; genus Thermomonas. The sequence continues at coordinate 298,037 of NZ_JBKBPN010000003.1, read as the reverse complement.
CCGCGAGCGGCTGGCCCTGCAGGCGCGCCGGATCGAAGCACTGGCGCAGGCGAACGCCACCCTGGCCCGTTCCGACCAGATCAGCCGGCAGGCCAATGCCGCGCTGCAGAACACGCTGGCCGAGCGCGACGAGGAGATCGCCGGCCTGCGTGCCGATGTCGCCTTCTACGAGCGCTTCGTGGGGCCCACCGGGCAGCGCCGCGGCCTGTCGGTGCACGCATTGAAGCTGCTCCCGCAGCGCGACCCACAGCTGTGGCATTTCGTCGCCACCCTGACCCAGAACCTCAACCGCGGCGCGATCAACAGCGGCCGCCTGCAGCTGGCGATGGAGGTGACCGACGGCGGCAGCATGCGGCGGCTGGACTGGACCGTCCTGCGCCAGCAGGCGGGGGCGGCGGACATCGCCTATGCGTTCCGGTATTTCCAGCGGGTCGAGGGCGATATCGTGCTGCCCCGCGGGGTGCGCCCTGTGCGGGTGGTGGTGCGGCTGTTGCCTGACGCCGGGGCGACCGTGGAGCGGGCCTTCACCTGGAGCGAGGCCACTGCGGCGGATGCTCCCGGTGGTTGAATCGGCGCTCGATGCGCCCCATGCTGGAGGCATGGAACTTGTCATGCTTGACCAAGCCGCGCCGTCCCCGCCCCCGGCGCCGCTGGGCTTCACTCCTGCCGCCGCCGCCAAGGTGCGGGAATTGGTGGCCGAAGAGGGCAACGCCTCGCTGAAGCTGCGCGTCTACATCCAGGGCGGCGGCTGTTCCGGCTTCCAGTACGGCTTCGAGTTCGACGAAGGCCAGAACGAGGACGACCTGGCCATCGTCACCGACGGCGCCACCCTGCTGGTGGACCCGCTCAGCCTGCAGTACCTGATGGGCGCGGAAGTGGACTACAGCGAGTCGCTGGCGGGTGCGCAGTTCGTGATCCGCAACCCCAACGCCAAGACCACCTGCGGCTGCGGCAGCAGCTTCACAGTGTGAGCATGGCGCCGGCCCCGGGCGCCTCGCCTTTCGCGTTCGTCGACGGCGCGCTGGACCGCGCCGACTATCTCCGCGACGACCCCGCCGCGCTGCAGGCCCTGTGGCCGCAGGCCGGCGTGATTGCGCTGGATCCGTCGGGCCGTGCGCCCATCGACCCCACCGGCCACCTGTTGGTGCTGGAAGGCGCCACTGTCGCGGCCGATCCGGGTGATGCGACGTTCCTCGGCCTGCGCGACGGCCGCGCCTGGTTCAGCGTGGCTGCGTCGGCCGACGACACCACGCCCCGGATCGACCTGCGCAAGGCCGCGGCCACCTGGCCGGCGTGGCAGGCCACCTTGTTCGCCCAGGCGCGCGCGCTGCAGCACTGGCATCAGCGCCACCGCTTCTGCGCGGCCTGTGGCGGCGCGCTGCGCTTCGTCCGCGCGGGCTGGCTGGGGCGCTGCGATGCCTGCGGCAGCGAGCACTACCCGCGTACCGACCAGGCCATCATCGCCGCCATCACCGACGGCGAGCGCTTGCTGCTGGGGCGCCAGGCCACCTGGCCGGCGCGGCGCTGGTCGGTGGTGGCCGGCTTCGTCGAGCCCGGCGAGACGCTGGAGCAGACCGTGGCCCGCGAGGTGCGGGAGGAAACCGGCGTGCGCGTGCGCCCCGGCACGGCGCGCTACCTCGGCTCGCAGCCGTGGCCGTTTCCCGGCTCGCTGATGCTGGGGTTCATCGCCGAGGCCGAACCCGACGCACCCCGTGCCAGCGAGGAGCTGGAGGACGCGCGCTGGTTCGATGCGGAAGAGGTCCGCGCCGGGCTGGCCCGCGACTGGACCGAGGCGGACGCGCCCGGCGAGGGCATCGTGCTGGCACCGCCGATTTCCATTGCCCGCCACGTCATCCGCGCCTGGCTGGACGCCTACGACGCCGCGCGTGCCGCCTGCTGAGGAAGGTCTGAACAACCGCATCCGGGCGTCATCAGCCCACATCGGCCCGGCATATGTCCGGGCCCGGCTCACCCGCACCCATCGCTTGCGCGATCGATGCGGGGCGGGCCATGCATGGCCTTCATGCATGGCCTTGAGGAATCTCCGCCGTTGTTCGGGGATTCCTCAAGGCGCCCACGCTCTACACTCTGCGCATGGCCGTCACCCTGCTTGCTGTCATCGTTGCGCTTGCCATCGGGCATCTGGCGCCCGCGCTTGCGGCGCGCATGCGCCAGTTCGGCTGGTTCCGCAGCTGGCTGCAATGGCTGTACGGCCAATTCCCCGAGCACGGGTTCTGGCGCGGGCCCTACGGCATCGCGCTGGCGCTGGCGGTGCCGCTGCTGCCGCTGGCGCTGCTGCAGATCGGCGCATCGCGCGCCCTGTGGGGCCTGCCGGGCCTGCTGTTGGGCGCGGCGGTGCTGGCCTGGTGTTGGGGGCCGCGCGACCTGGATATGGATGTGCGGGCCATCCTCGATGCGCCGGACGCCGCTGCCCGTCGTGATGCCGCGGCCCGCCTGTGGCCGGACGGCGAGGCGCCCCGGCTGGACGGCCCGGCGCCGGTCGAGGCGGTGTTCCGCAACGCCCTGCAGCGCTGGTTCGCGATGCTTTTCTGGTTCTGTGTGCTGGGGCCGGTCGGCGCCTTGCTGTACCGGCTCAGTGCGCTGGCAGCGCGTGACGCCAGCGCCAGCTTGCCGCCGGCCACCCGCGACGGCGCGCGCGGGTGGGTGGCCCTGCTGGAATGGCCGGCGGTGCAGCTGGTGGTGCTGCTGCTGGCGCTGCTGGGCAACTTCGACAGCGTGGCTGCGGCCTGGCGCGAGCCGGGCGCGTTGGCGCTCGACGGCCGCGTGCTGGGCACCGCCGCGCGCGCCAGCGTGCGCAGCGAGATCGCCGAGGAGGTGGCCGACTACACCGAATCCGGCATTCCGGCGGCCACCGCGCTTGCCGAGGTCTTCGGCGAACTGCCCGAGCTGCGCGACGCCATGCGCCTGGTTTGGCGGGTGCTGGTGCTGTGGCTGGCGCTGCTGGCGCTGCTCGTCGTGGCCGGCTGGGTGGGTTGACGGGCCTAGGCCGCGTCGCCACGCAGTGCGCGCACGCGCGCCTCCAGCAGGGCGGCGCTGGCGTTGGCTGCGGCGATCGGTTCATCCGCCACCACCTCGATATGCGCACGCAGCCGGCGCGGCAGGCGCATGCGGCCCAGACGTGAGTCACGCCGGCTCCACATGCTGCCCCACATGTTGCGCAGCGCCATCGGCACCACCGGCACGTCCTGCCCGCGTGCGAGCGCCCGCGCTAGGATTTTTTCCACCCCGGGTTTGAACGGCGCGATTTGCCCGTCCTTGGTCAACGCGCCTTCGGGGAAGATGCAGACCAGCTCGCCCTCGGCCAGCGCCGCGTCCACCGCGTCGAAGGCGCGCTGCATGATCTCGGGGTCCTCGCGCGCGCCGGCAATCGGGATTGCCCTGGCGGTGCGGAAGATCCAGCGCAGCACCGGGATGTTGAAGATCCGGTAATACATCACGAAGCGCACCGGGCGCGGGATGCAGGCCGCCAGGATCAGCGCGTCCATATAGCTGACGTGGTTGCACACCAGCAGCGCCGCGCCTTCGTCCGGGACGTGCTTTTCGATGCCGTGCAGCTTCAGCCGGTACAGCGTGCGCACCAGCAGCCAGCTGAGAAAACGCATGAAAAACTCGGGCACGATGCTGAAGATCCACACCGCCACCAGCGTGTTGGCGATCGCCAGCGCCAGGAACACCTGCGGGATGGTCCAGCCGAGGTAGCGCTGCAACGCCAGCCCGATGCCGGCGGCGGCAACGATGAACATCGCGTTCTGGATGTTCATGCCGGAGATCACCCGCGCCAGCTCGTGCTTTGGCGTGCGGCTCTGGATCAGCGCGAACAGCGGCACCACGAAGAAGCCGGTGAACAGGCCGATGCCGGTCAGGTCCAGCATGATCCGCCAGGTGCCGGGCGCCCGCACGAACTCCATCACCGACAGCCCCTGCGCCAGCGCCTGCCCGGGACGGGCGAAGTACAGGTCCAGCAGGAAGGCGCTGACGCCGAACGCGCCCAGCGGCACCAGGCCGATTTCCACCGTGCGCCCGGACAGCTTCTCGCAGGACATCGAGCCGATGCCCACGCCTACCGAAAACAGCGCCAGCGCGAAGATGTAGAGGTTCTGCGTGCCGCCCAGGTTGGCCTGCGCATACACCGGCAGCTGCGCGGTCAGCACGGTGCCCACGAACCAGAACCAGCTCACCCCCAGCACCGCGTTGCGCACCGCCAGCTGCCGGCGGGTCAGCTGCCAGATGCGCCACGACTCGCGCAGCAGGTTCCAGTCCACCTTCAGCGTCGGGTCGCCCGCATCCACCTTGGGGATGCGCCGCGCCACCGTGTTGCCGGCAATCGCCATCAGCACCACCGACACCGCCGCCACCTGCGGGCCGTGGTCGCCGGCCAGCTGGAAGATCAGCCCGCCGAAGATCATGCCCACCAGGATGGACAGCGAGGTGCCCATCTCCACCAGCCCGTTGCCGCCGGTGAGTTCTTCCGGCTTCAGCACCGAGGGCAGGATCGAATACTTCACCGGCCCGAACAGGGTGGACTGCAGGCCGGTGCCGAACAGCGCCACCAGCAGGATCGGCATGCTCTGCAGCAAAAAGCCCACCGCCGCCAGCGACATCACGATGATTTCCATCGTGGTGGTGATCACGATCAGCCGCTGCTTCTCCAGCTTTTCCGCAATCTGCCCGGCGGTGGCCGAGAACAGGAAGTAGGGCAGGATGAAGATCGCCGGTGCCAGGTTGGCGTACAGCCCCATCTCCGCGCTTCCCACCGCCATGTACGCCAGCAGGCCGATGATCGCCTGCCGGTACACGTTGTCGTTGAACGCCCCCAGCGCCTGCACGATGAAATAGGGCAGGAAGCGGCGCTGCCTGAGCAGGTCGAACTGCGAATGAGCCATGGCATCCCCCGAACGGTTTGCCGGAGGATAGCGGATGCCCGCGTCAGTACCCGCCGAAGCTGCCGGCCGGCCCTGGGAACACCACCGGGCTTTCGCTGCCGTCCTTGGCGACGGCGGCAACACCAAAGAACGCGTCGTCGATGATGGTGTTGTGCAGGGTGACATGATCGACGTTGCCCACCCAGCGGCTGTGGGTCCACTGCGGCGCGGTGGTGTCGCGCCAGTACACCCGATAGCCGGCCAGTTGCGGCGCCTGCGCGGCGGGTGGGCGGGTCCAGCGCAGCGTGGTGTCGGGGCTGACCGCGCCTTCGATGCGCACGTCGGCCGGCGGCGGTGGTGCCGAGGCCAGCGCCGCCAGCGTCACGACGTTGAGCGCGGTGAGCTTGGCGGCGTAAGCGAAGTCCACGCCGTCGAGCGTGTCGCCATAGTGGCGCACCCGGCCATCGGGCAGGGTTTCGGTACGCACGTCCTGATGCTGGCGATCGTAGTGCTCGTGCGCTTCCATCACCCGCACCGCCGGGAAGCCGGCTTCATTGAACGGGCGGTGATGGCCGCCGCGACCGAAGCGATCCATCCGATACACCATCCGCACCGTGAGGTTGGGCACATGCGAGGCCATGCGTGCGATGTAGCGCGCCAGGTTGCGGCTGGGCGAATCCAGCTCGCCGCCGGTAAAGCGGCGCGCGCGGGCTTCTTCGGCGGTTTCGGTGGCGCGGGTGCCTTCCGAGAACACCCGCGCGGTGCTGTTGTCAAACACGCCGTCGATGCCCTGGATATTGCCGATCATGTCGTTGTTGAGCACCGCCTCCACCCGCCAACCCTGCCGCTTGGCTTCTTCGGCCAGAAACTTGCCGCCGTACAGGCCCTGCTCCTCGCCGGCCAGCGCGGCATACACGATGGTCGCCGGGAACCGGTGGCGGCTCAGCACCCGCGCTGCTTCCAGCGTGCCGGCCAAGCCGCTGGCGTTGTCGTTGGCCCCGGGCGCATCGGAGGTGGCATCCATCACATCGCTGGCGCGCGAGTCGATGTCGCCGCTCATGATCACGTAGCGGTTCGGATCCGCCGTGCCGCGTTGGATGGCAATCACGCTGACCACCTCCACCGGCCCCGGAATGCGCGGTTCGCCCTGCACCATGCCGCTGACATAGCGCACCTCCAGGCAGCCACCACAGGCCTTGGAGATGCGGGTGAACTCGTCGAACACCCAGCGTCGCGCCGCCCCGATCCCACGCGTCGGCGAGGCCGTATCCGACAGCGTGTGGCGGGTGCCAAAGCCCACCAGCGTGCGCACGTCGCGTTCGATGTTGGCCGCCGACGGCGCGGTGCCCAGGGTATCGAGCAGCGGCAGGTCGGATGGCGGCGGCGCGTCCTGGGCGGCAACGGCCGCGGTGGCCAGGGTCAACAGCAGGGCAGGCAGCAGGCGCATGGCAGTTTCACCAGCGGGAGGGGAAGTGGGGAAGTGCAAGCCTACCCGGCCATGCCGGCCAATGCAGCCGGCGTGGCATAGTGAAAGGCACAGGAGGGAACCGATGCCACTGAGCCTCAACGAGATCCGTGAGCGTGCCCGCGCGTTTGCCAAGGAATGGGCCGGCGAGTCCAGCGAGCGCGCCGAGGCGCAGAGCTTCTGGAACGAGTTCTTCAACGTGTTCGGCGTCAACCGCCGGCGCGTGGCGGTGTTCGAGCAGAAGGCCGCCCGCTTCACCGGCAGCCGCCACGGCCGCATCGACGTGTTCTGGCCCGGCGTGATGCTGGCCGAACACAAGAGCGAAGGCCGCGACCTGGACGCCGCGTTCGAGCAGGCCACCGATTATTTCGCCGGGCTGAAGGACGCCGAGTTGCCGCGTTACGTGCTGGTCTCGGACTTCCAGCGCTTCCGCCTGCACGACCTGGAAACCGGCGAGCGCAGCGACTTCATTCTTTCCGACCTGCACAGGCAGATTGGCCGCTTCGGCTTCATCAGCGGCTACCAGACCCGCAGCTACAAGGAAGAAGATCCCGTCAACGTGCAGGCCGCCGAGCGCATGGGGCGGCTGCACGATGCGTTGAAGGCAGCAGGCTTTGATGGCCACCCGCTGGAAGTACTGCTGGTGCGGCTGCTGTTCTGCCTATTTGCCGATGACACCGGCATTTTCCTGCGCCAGAGCTTCCACGACCTCATCGCCCAGCGCACCCGCGAGGACGGCAGCGATCTGGGCATGTGGTTGGAGCGCATCTTCCAGGTGCTCAACACGCCACCGGAAAAGCGCCAGTCCACGCTGGACGAGCAGTTGGCGGAACTGCCTTACGTCAATGGCCGGCTGTTCGAAGAGCGGCTGCCGCTGGCCGACTTCAACACGCAGATGCGCGGCCTGCTGCTGGACGCCAGCACGCTGGACTGGAGCCGCATCAGCCCGGCCATCTTCGGCGCCATGTTCCAGTCGGTGATGGACGCCAAGGCCCGCCGCAACCTGGGCGCGCACTACACCAGCGAGAAGAACATCCTGAAGCTGATCGGCCCGCTGTTCCTGGACGGCCTGAAGGCGGAACTGGACAAGGCCGGCAACGACGAGAGGAAACTGGCGCAGCTGCACCGCAAGCTGGCCACGCTGACCTTCCTGGACCCGGCCTGCGGCTGCGGCAACTTTCTGGTGATTGCCTACCGCGAGCTGCGTGCGCTGGAGCTGGACATCCTCAAGCGCCAGTTTGCCACCCAGCAGTCGGTGCTGGCGCACGTGCAGGACCATGTGCTGGTGGACGTGGACCAGTTCTACGGCATCGAGATCGAGGAGTTTCCGGCCCAGATCGCGCAGGTGGCGATGTGGCTGATGGACCACCAGATGAACCTGCGCGTGTCCGAGCAGTTCGGCGAAAACGTGGTGCGCCTGCCGCTGAAGAAGTCCGCCACGATTGTCCATGGCAACGCGCTGCGGATCGACTGGAACGACGTGGTGCCGGCGGAGCGGTTGAACTTCATCCTGGGAAATCCGCCGTTCATCGGGCATCACTACCAGAGCGAAGAGCAGAAGGCCGATCAAGCGAGGGTGCTGCACGAGATCAGGGGTAGCGGGGTGCTGGATTTCGTGTCGAACTGGTACGTCACAGCCACCAACTACATTGGTGATCGATCAATTCGGGCGGCATTCGTATCAACCAATTCGATCACGCAAGGAGAGCAGGCGGGATTGTTGTGGGGCCTGCTGCTAAAGAAGGGGGTGCGGATCTTCTTTGCGCACAGGCCCTTTCAATGGAGCAACGAAGCGCGTGGAAAAGCGGCTGTGCACTGTGTGATTATTGGTTTCGCGAATTATGACATTTCACCAAAGCGATTGTTTGACTATCAGGAAATACGTGGCGAGCCGCATGAGCTTTCAGTCACAAATATCAATCCGTATCTAGTCGATGCGGCCGATGTGGTGCTAGAGAATCGAGGTCGGCCGATCTGTGACGTGCCGAAGATGTTGTGGGGTAATAAGGCTACTGACGGTGGTAATTTCGTGCTTTCGCCCGCTGAGAGGGATGTCCTCTTACAGAAGGAGCCTGCTGCTGCTAGTTACATTAGAAGGTATGTCAGTAGCGAAGATTTTCTTAATGGTGAGTTGCGCTATTGTCTTTGGTTGAAAGATATTGAGCCGGATGAACTTAGGGTTATGCCTGAGTTGGCCAGTCGTATCGAGGCCGTGAGGCAATTTCGCCTGAAAAGTAAAGCGGCCTCAACTAGGGATTACGCGAAATACCCGACTCTCTTCAGGCAAATTGCACAGCCGGAGTCATCCTACTTGGCCGTGCCGAAAACTTCGTCAGAGCGGCGTACCTACATCCCTATTGGGTTCATGTCCAAGGATGTCATTGCTGCCAGCGAGATTTTCACGGTTGCTGGCGCGGGTCTTTATCACTTTGGTGTGATGACATCTCTCATGCATATGGCGTGGGTCAAGAGCGTCTGTGGACGACTCAAGAGCGATTATCGCTATTCCAGCACTATTGTTTACAACAACTTCCCCTGGCCCGACCTGAGCGATGACGACAAACATCGCGCCGCGATCGAAGCCGCCGCCCAGGCCGTGCTCGACACCCGCGCCCAGTTCCCCGACGCCACCCTGGCCGACCTCTACGACCCGCTCACCATGCCGCCCGCGCTGGTCAAAGCACACGCCGCGCTGGACAAGGCCGTGGATGCCGCGTACCTGGCCGCCGAAAAAGCCGCCGGCCGCAAACCGCCCCGGCTGACCACCGATGCCGAGCGCGTGGCCTTCCTGTTCCAGCGCTACCAGGCCCTGACCAGCCTGCTGCCGGCGGACACGTCGAAGAAGGCAGCGCGCAAGCGCGCGTAAGGCGGCAAGGAGAAACGCATGTTCAACACCCTGCTGCCCACGGTCATCCTGCTGGCGCTGGTGTTCGTTCCGCCGGGCATCGCCATCGCCGCCGTGCTGTGGCAGCGGCGTTGGGAGCAGCGCAGCGACCGCCGCTTGCCGATCAGCCAGCGCCTGCTGCACCAGGCGGGTGCGCAGGCGCGCCAGAAGATGGACGCGCTGGGCGAGGACATGATGGAACGGCTGGCCCAGCTGATGCTGATCGGCCCGCTGGCGATGCTGGTGATCCTGCTGCCGCGGGTGCGCTGGGACAAACTCCAGTTCAACTGGCTCAATTGGCTGGTAATGGTGGGCGCCACGGCATGGGCCGCGTGGCTGGTGCACAGCCTCACCCAGTTGCGCCGAAGCCGCCGGCAATGGCGCGAAGGCATGTTGGCGGAGATCGCCGCCGCACAGCAGCTGGACCGGTTGCAGGCGCAGGGCTGCTTCGTGCTGCACGACATTCCCGCGGGCGACTTCAACATCGACCACGTGGTGGTGGCGCCGCACGCGGTGTTCGCCATCGAAACCAAGTCGCGGCGCAAGCCGGGGACAGGTAAAGCATCCGCCAATGTCAGCTACGACGGCACGTGCCTGCAGTTCCCCGGTTGGAAAGAAACCCGCCCGATCGAGCAGGCCCGCGCCATCGCGGACTGGCTGGCCAAGTACCTGCGCGAGGAAACCGGCGAGCCCGTGGTGGTGTACCCGGTGGTGTGCCTGCCGGGCTGGTTTGTGACCCTGGGCAAGGGCAGTGTTGGCGCGGCGGTGCGCGTGATCAATCCCAAGATGACGGCGCTGTTCGTGGATGCGGGCGCGGCCCCGCCGCTTGCCCCTGCGCAGCGCAACCGCATCGTGCATGCGTTGAGCAAGCGTTACCCCGACCTCCAGGACTGATGCCCTGCGCTGACAGGGCAGCACCGCAATCATGCCTGCATGGGCGGAGCGGCCTTTCTGCAGGGCCTTCCAGGCGCCTTGCGTACTCCGTTGCACAGGCTGCTCCGCATCACCTCTACCGCCACCGCTACGCAACAACGCCACGCATTACCGGATCATCCGGGGCGTGGCTGGCTCATTTCAGCACTTCGCCCAAGTCAGGCCTTGCCAGGAACACGTGTGCCTTGCCCTGCTTATGTCGACTCATGAGTTGGGCATCGACCAAGCCCAGCAGGTCGGAGCGTGCCGTGTCGTAGGCGATGTCGTGCGTCCGCCGGTGAACCGCCACCGTGAAGGCCTTGCCCGGATGCTTCAGGGCGTTTAGCAGCAACGCCCGCTGGCGATGGTTCAGGGTTCGGCCCAGCTTGCTGCCGGGCTTGAGCAAGGCTTCCGCTTCGCGCTGGGCGCGCTGCTTGCGAGCGATGTATCCGTGCACGCCATCGATGGCCTTCAGCAGCACGTCGAGCTGGTGCGAAATGAAGTAGCTGGTGTCGCTGTCGTCCGATTCCGTGTAAAGGTAGGAGCGCGTGTACTGCGCCGGCGCCTTTTTCAGGATGCTGGAGATCGAGAAGTACTCGGTCATCCAGAACCCGGAGCGCAGCATCGACCAGTAGAACAACGCGCGGGCGGTACGGCCATTCCCATCAACGAACGGGTGGTCGTAGCCGATCATGAAATGGATGATGATCGCCCTCACCACGGGGTGGATGAAGTGTTCGCCGTCATCCGATTGGTTGGCGAAATCGCACAGGGCCTGCATGCGTGCAGGCAGCTCGTGGGCGGGCGGTGGAACGTGCAGCGTTGTGCCCGTTTCGTCCTCGACCACGATGTTTTCATCGCTCCGCCTGAAGCGACCGGCGGCATCCGGGTTCTTCAGGGTGCCGTCGGTCAGCATCCTGTGGATTTCGAAGACGGTATCCCGGGTCAGCGGTGCGTCGAGCCAGCGTTTCAGCTCCTGCATCGTCTGGAAATTGTTGACGATCATCCGCTCGCCGTAATCACGGGGCGGTCTACCTGCGCGCAGCATTTCCTTCGCCACTTCCGTGGTGGTCGCGGCGCCCTCGAGTTGGGACGAGGTCATGGCCTCTTCCATGAGTGATCGCACCAGGTAGCGATCCTGCATCGCGGCGGAAGGCAGGGCGCCCGTGCCCTGTAGCGCGCCCGCCGCGTCGCGGGCCACCAGGAACAGTTTGCGCTGGATGCTGTCGCTCGGAGAGAAACAGAAATTTCGCCCCGATTTGTCGCGAAGGGGCAGGGGTTTGCGCAGCGATTGCCGGGCAAGCTTGATGCCCAGCCACCATTGTTCGACGTCCAGGCCAGGCGGGGGCGTCAAGTGCCGCAGGTGGTTCCAGTGGTCATACGTGCCGCGCACTTCCGGGCCAATGCCCAGTCCCAATATCCGCCCTATCTGCCCGGCATGGCGCCTGAGCAAAGAAGGCAGGGGTGGCGGCGAGACCGGGAGCTTCATGGGCAATTACCAATTTGCTACCGAAACATATAGTAATCGGTAGGAAATTGGTAGTTCGTTGAGGAGGACGGGGGCGCCGTGGCGGTGATACTGGGCAAGCGCCACAGACAGGAGATACCCCATGAAACCCCGCACCCACGTGGCCCACGACGACGGCCAGCGCCGGCTGGCGGTGCTGATCGATGCCGACAACGCGCAGGCGTCGGTGATCGAAGGCCTGCTGGCGGAGGTGGCCAAGTACGGGCTGGCCAGCGTCAAGCGCATCTACGGCGACTTCACCACCCAGCAGCAGGCGCAGTGGAAGAAGGTGCTGCTGAAGCATTCCATCAGCCCGGTGCAGCAGTTCGCCTATACCAGCGGCAAGAACGCCACCGACAGCGCGCTGATCATCGATGCGATGGATCTGATGTACACCGGCCGCTTCGACGGCATGTGCCTGGTCTCCAGCGACAGCGATTTCACCCGCCTGGCGCAGCGCCTGCGCGAGGAGGGGCTGACCGTGTACGGCTTTGGCGAGCACAAGACGCCGGACCCGTTCGTGCAGGCCTGCGACAAGTTCATCTATACCGAGGTGCTGCGCGCCGAGGCGCCGGAGCCGGCCGCCGCCGCGCCCGCCAAGCCCGTGCAGAAGACCGCCGAGAACAAGCCGGCCGCCGCGAAGGCGACCGCGCCGGCGCCGGAGCCCGCTGTGGCCCCCGCGTCTGCAGCGGGCAAGGCCGCGCCGCAGCCGGTGCCCCTCGACCTGCTGCGGCAGGCCATCGAGGAAGCGTCCGACGACGAGGGCTGGGCGCATCTGGGCGCGATGGGTGCGTATCTCAACAAGATCAAGCCGAATTTCGATCCGCGCCTGTACGGGCAGAAGAAACTCAGCGACCTGCTGCGCAAGCAGCCCAAGCACTTCAGCGTGGTGGAACGCGAGACCGCGCCCGGGGTGAAGGCACTGTTCGTCCGCGCTTTGCCGGCCTGATTGCCGCAAGGGGCCGGACATAGAAACATCGGGATGACGCGCCGAAAGCTTGCGTCATCCCGATGCCGGGGGTAAAGGCGCGCACCGCCGCGTGGGGCAGGGGAGTTGGGGGAGCGGCGGCGGTGCGCGAAAGGGCTTAGAAGCGCATCTGCAAACGCAGGTTCACCGGATAGGACGTGCGCTTGCCGGTGTTGTTGATGGAGGCAAGGCCAAGGCCGGCCAGGGCGCTGTCGTTGTCGGACAGGTTGCCGTGGTAGCGCACACCCACCTCAAGACCCAGCGAGGTCTTTTCGGACACCGACCACAGCATGCCCAGATCGGCACCGCCGCTGAGCTGCCAGCCGCTGTCGAAGAACGGCACGTCATTCAGCGCGATGTTCGCGTCGGGGATGGTGAAGGTGGCCTTGATGCTGTTCACATGGGTGGCACCCAGCCGGCCGGCCACGTACGGGCGCACGCCGCCGGTGCCGAAGTAGTAGCGGTAGCCGCCTTCCAGCGAAAGCGCTTTGTAGCTGCCAAAGCGGCCGTAGACGGGCAGGGTGGTGTTGAGCGCCGGTACGAACGCGCCGCCGACTTGGGTGCTGCCGGCGCCGGAGCGGGTGTACATCAGCTGGCCGAAGGCCTCGTAATTGTCGCCCATGGGCCAGCCCATCTCGACGCCGAAGTTGGTCGCCTTGCCGTAGATCTTGTCGTACGAGCGCGCGCCGATGCGCAGCTCGGCCGACACGCCGGCCAGCGCCGGGTTCAGCGGGCCGAGATCGGCGATGGGGGCGATGGCGCCTTTGTGGACATCGCCGCTGACGCTGGTGTCGGTACCGCCGATCAGCGAGAACGTCGGGCCGCTCTGGGCCATGGCGGTGACGGGCAGGCCGAGAACGGCGGCAAACAGGGCAACGGACAGGCGTTTCATGCGGGGGACTCCTGTAGGGTTGGAAGGCCAGCAGGGGTGCTGGTGGCAAGCGATACGCCGAACCCGTCGCCCTGGATGCACCCGGCGCGGCGTTTCCGACCAGCGGTGCATGCAAGGCAGTGTTCTGCTGCCGCGCTTGATGGCGGGCAGGCTGGCCGCAGATAGTGGGCGATCCGCATTCAGGAGGCCGCGATGTCCCGCCTGTTCTCGCCCATCACCCTGGGCCCGCTCACCCTGGCCAACCGCATCGTGGTGGCGCCGATGTGCCAGTACGCCAGCACCGACGGCCTGGCCAACGACTGGCATGTGCAGCACTGGGGCGTGCTGTCGCAGTCCGGCGCCGGCCTGCTGCTGACCGAGGCCACCGCGGTGATGCCGGAAGGGCGGATCAGCTGGGCCGATCTGGGCCTGTATGACGATGCCTGCGAAGCGGCGTTCGCGCAGGCGCTGGCCAGCGTGCGGCGCTGGTCGCCGATGCCCGTGGGCGTGCAGCTGGCGCACGCCGGGCGCAAGGCGTCCACCCATCGCCCGTGGGAGCACGGCGGGCAGGCGATTGCGCCGGACGCGCCGCACGGCTGGCAGGTGGTGGCGCCATCACCGCTGCCCTATGCCGAGGGCGGCCCGGTGCCGCAGGCGCTGGACACGGCCGGCATCGCACGGGTGGTGCAGGCGTTTGCCGATGCGGCACGGCGCGCGGCGCGGCTGGGGCTGGAGGCAATCGAACTTCACGCCGCGCACGGCTACCTGCTGCACCAGTTTCTGTCGCCGCTCAGCAACCACCGCAGCGATGCGTACGGCGGCCCGCTGGAGCACCGCATGCGGCTCCTGCTGGAGGTGTTCGATGCCGTGCGTGCCGCAGTGCCGGACACGATGACGGTGGGCGTGCGCATCTCCGCCACCGACTGGGTGGACGGCGGTTGGGATCTGGCGCAGAGCATCGCCCTGGCGCGGGCGCTGGATGCCCGTGGCTGCCACTATCTGCACGTTTCCAGTGGTGGCCTGCACCCGGCCCAGCGCATCCCGCTGGCACCGGGCTACCAGTTGCCGTTTGCCGAAGCGATTCGCCGCGAGGTGGCGATGCCGGTGATCGGCGTCGGTCTGATCACCACGCCCGAACAGGCCGAGGCCGCGCTGGCGCAGGGGCAGGCCGATGCCATCGCCCTGGCCCGTGCGCTGCTGTACGACCCGCGTTGGCCGTGGCATGCCGCCGCCGCGCTGGGCGCGACGGTCGCCACGTCGCCGCGTTTTTTGCGCGCGGTGCCGCACGGCCTGCCGCCGCTGCTGGTGCCCGTGACGGGGACTGCCGGCTGAGCGCAAGCGGCGATTTGCTGTCGGGGTGGACAGGCCACGCGGCCGTCACGCCCTGCCTTCCACCCACGCAAAGGAGGATCTGACCATGAAGCTTTACTACAGCCCCGGTGCCTGCTCGCTGTCGCCGCATATCGTGCTGCGTGAGGGCGGCTTTGATTTCCAGCTGGAGCGGGTCGATCTCAAAACCCGACAGACCGAGCACGGACGCGATTACCGCACGGTGCATCCGCTTGGCTGCGTACCGGCGCTGGAGCTTGACGACGGCCAGGTGCTCACCGAAGGCCCGGCCATCGTCCAGTACCTGGCCGACCGCGTGCCGGACACCCAGCTGGCACCGGCGCCGGGCACGTTGGCGCGCTACCGGCTGCTGGAATGGCTCAACTTCATCTCAACCGAGCTGCACAAGGGCTTTGGCGGGCTGTTCAACCCGGCGTTCCCGGAACAGGCCAAGACCATCTTCCGCACCCTGTTGCAGGCCCGGCTGGACGAGGCGCAGCGCCGTCTGGGCAACCAGCCTTACGTGCTGGGCGAAACCTTCACGGTGGCCGATGCCTACCTGTTCACCGTGCTGGGCTGGGGCAAGTACGTCGGTGTCGATCTGGCGGCCTGGCCGGGCCTTGCGGCCTATTGCGGCCGGGTTGCGGCGCGGCCGGCGGTGCAGGCGGCGCTGGCCGCCGAAGGCCTGCGCTGAAAAGCCTCACCACACACATTCACTTCATGACCAGGACATTCCATGGAACCGCTGTTTACACCGATCACTCTGGGCACGCTGCAGTTGCCCAACCGCATCGTCATGGCGCCGATGACCCGTTGCCGCGCGCTGGGCAATGTGGCCAATCCGCTGATGGCCCGTTACTACAGCCAGCGGGCGGACGCCGGCTTGATCATCACCGAGGGCACATCGCCTTCGCCCAATGGTCTGGGCTATGCGCGCATTCCCGGGTTGTTCTCGCCGGAGCAGATCGCGGGCTGGAAGACGGTCACGGACGCGGTGCACGCGGCGGGCGGCCGGATTTTCGTGCAGTTGATGCACACCGGACGGGTCGGCCATCCAGCCAATCTGCCGCCCGGGGCACGGTTGCTGGCGCCTTCGCCCCTGGCCGCGCCGGGCGAGATCTGGACCGACACCCGGGGCATGCAACCGTATCCGGTGCCCACGGAAATGACCGAAGACGACATCGCCGCCACCATCGAGGAATACGCCACCGCGTGCAAAAACGCGATCGCGGCCGGCTTTGACGGTGTCGAGCTGCACGGTGCCAACGGCTACCTCATCGACCAGTTCCTCAATACCGCCACCAATCAGCGGCAGGACCGCTGGGGCGGCAGCATCGACAACCGCATCCGCTTTGCCCTGGACGTGGCCAAGGCGGCCGTGGCTGCCATTGGCGGGGCACGTGTGGGGATGCGGGTTTCCCCCTACGGCGTGTTCAACGGCACGGCGGACGACCCCGACATGGATGCGCTCTACCAGCGTCTGGCCGAGGCGCTTTCCGACATTGGCCTGGTGTATCTGCACATCGTCGATCACAGCGCGATGGGCGCCCCGCCGGTCAGCCAGACGCTCAAGGATGCGCTGCGGTCGGCGTTCCGTGGCCGCTACATCCTCTCCGGTGGCTACGATGCGGCCCGTGCCAATGCCGATCTGGCCGCCGGCAAGGGCGATCTGGTGGCGTTCGGGCGCCCGTTCATCGCCAACCCCGACCTGGTGCAGAAACTCGCCAGCGGCGCGGCCTTGGCGGAGGCGGATCCCGCCACGTTCTACACCGCCGACGCCAAGGGCTACACGGAGTTCTGATGCGGCAGCCCGCGCTGTTCATTCCGCACGGCGGCGGCCCCTGTTTCTTCATGGACTGGCAGCCGCCGCAGACCTGGGTCAAGCACCGGGATTTTCTGGCGGGGCTGCCGGCCCTGCTGCCGGAGCGACCGCGGGCGTTGCTGGTGATCTCCGCGCATTGGGAATGCGCCCGGCTGACGGTGCAGTGTCAGCAAGCCCCGTCGCTGCTGTTTGACTACGTCGGCTTCCCGCCGCACACCTACCAGCTCAGTTGGCCCGCGCCCGGTGCGCCGGTGCTTGCCGAAAAAGTGGCGGCACTGCTGGATGCGGCTGGGCTGCCCTACGGGTTCGACGAGGCACGTGGATTCGACCATGGCGTGTTCGTGCCGTTGAAAGTGGCATTCCCCGAGGCGGACATTCCGTGCGTGCAGCTGTCGCTGCACGCCGGGCTTGATCCAGCCCTGCATCTGGCGGTTGGCCAGGCACTGGCGTCGTTGCGTGACGAAGGGGTGTTGATCCTGGGCTCCGGCAACACCTATCACAACCTTCCGGTGATGCTGGGCGCGGCGCATGACCCGTCTGCCCCCGTCCATGGCATGGCGTTCGATCGTTGGTTGACGGAGACGATCGAACTGGACGATCCCGATGCGCGCCATCAGCGGCTGCTGGCCTGGGCGCAGGCGCCCGGTGCCCGTGACGCGGCGCCGCGTGAGGAACATCTGCTGCCGCTGTTCGTGGCCGCCGGTGCGGGCGGCGCAGACAAGGCACGCCGTATCTTTCGCGATGTCGTCTTGGGCGCGGTGCAGAGCGCGTTCCGGTTTGGCTGAAAAACTTCTGCCGCGATCAAGGCGTAGTCAGCAGGCCGGGCGGATTTCAGTTCACCGCTGCACCCAGGGTGTCGCGTACGCTGGCATGCAGCTGCCGGCGCAGGCTCAGCCAGCCGGCCAGCATCGCCGCCAGCATGCCGCCCAGTGCGCCGATCGCCAGCGTGCTGCCGCTCCAAGTGGGCGGCAGGTCCAGAACGCGCTGGGCGAACAGGGTGCCGATGCCGGCGGCGGCCACTGCGGCGATGCCGCCCGCGATCGCGCCGATCGCGCCGAATTCCACCAGTTGCGCGGTACGCAGCTGCGCGCTGCTGGCGCCCAGCGTGCGCAGCACGCCCAGCTCGGTGATGCGCTCGCGTCGGGTTGCCGCCACCGCCGCCACGAACACCAGGCAGCCTGACAGAAAGGCGAACCAGAACACGATCTGGATCACCAGCGCGGCCTGGTCGCCGATGCGTCGGATCTCGCTGGTGATGGCGTCGATGTCGATCACATTGGCGTTCGGGATCGTCTGCGACAGGGCGACCGCCAGCCGGGTGTCGCCCACCGGGACCTTCACTGCGGTGATGTAGGTGGCGGGCAGACCGCGCGCCAGATCGGGCGAGGCCAGTACGAAGAAGTTCGGGGTGAAGCTTTCCCAGCGCACGTCGCGCAGGCTGGTGATGCGGCCCTCGATGCGCTGGCCGGCCACATCGAACACCAGCCTGTCGCCCAGCTGCCAGTGCAGGGCTTCGGCGAATTTCGTCTCCACCGAGAACTCACCGCGCGCGGTGGCCGGGTTCCAGAAGCGGCCGGCGCGCAAGGTGTTGCCGGCGGGCAGGGTGTCGGCGGTGGATAGGTTGAACTCGCGGTCCAGCAGCCGCTCGCCGCGGCCCTGTGGCGCCGGCCGGCCGCGCTGCTGGGCGCTTGCGCCGACGTAGCGTGCGCGGATGACTGGCGACAGGCCGGCCGAGGTGTAGCCCAGCCGGTTTAGCACAGCGTCGAAGGCGGGCCGCTGGTCCGGCTGCACGTTGATCACGAAGCGGTTGGGCGCGTCGCCGCGCACGGTCGCCTGCCACTGTTCCCACACGTCGGTGCGCACCAGCAACAGCAGCAGCAACGCCATCAGGCTGGTCCCCAGCGCCACCACCTGCGCGATGGTGAGGCGGCGCCGGCGCGACAGGTTCAGCAGCGCATACCGGACGATGCCACGCCCGGCCCGCCCGGCGCGCGCCACCAGTGCGGTCAGCGCCCAACCGGCCACGCCCAGCACCGTGGCGGTGGCCAGCAGCCCGCCCAGCAGGATGGCGCCGGTGGTGGCGTTGCCAGCCGCCTGCCAGAACAGCGCCAGCAACCCGGTCAGCGCCAGCCCGAACAGCAGCAGCGCGGGGGGCGAGGGCGTGCGCAGGTCGCTGCGCAGTACCGCCAGCGCGCTGACCCGGCGCAGCGCCAGCAGCGGCGGCAGCGCGAAGGTCAGCAGGATCCACAGCCCCACCAGCGCCCCCTTCAGCAGGGGCCAGGCGGTGGCCGGGGGCAAGGCGGTGTCCAGTTTTTCCGCGATCCAGATGCCCGCCAGCTGCTGCAGCAGCGCCGCGGCCAGCAGCGCCAGTGCGATGGCGGCACTCCCCAGCAGCGCCAGCTGGCCAATGTAAAGACCGACAATGGTGCGCTGGCCTGCCCCCAGTGCGCGCAGGGTGGCGGCGATGGCGCGGTGGCGCTCGGCATGTTGGCGCGCGGCCATGCCGATGGCCACGGCGGCCAGTGCCGCGGTCAACACCAGCGACACCGCCAGGAAACGCTGCGCACGGTCCAGCGCGGCGCGTAGCTGCGGGCTGAGGTCGTCGCCGGTTTCCACCCGCGCGCCCGGGCGTTTGCTTGCTTCACGCGCCTTCACCCACGCCTGGATCGCAGCCGGCGGCCCGGCCACCGCCACCCGCCAGGAGGCGCGCGCACCGGGTGCCAGCAGGCCGCCGGCTTCGATATCCGCCAGCGGCACGATGGCGCGCGGGCCCAGCTCGACGCCGCCCAGCGGTCGGTCCGGTTCTTCCACCACGATCCCCGCCAGGCGCAGTGGCCGGCCACCCACCTCGATCACTGCGCCCAAGGGCGCCTGCAGACGCTCGGCACCACTGGCGCTCAGCCACAGTGTGCCGGCCGCGGGCCGGGCCAATGCCTGCAGACCGCTGGCAGTCCGCACACGGTACGGTCCCAGCAGCGGCGCATCCCCCGCCAGGGCTTTCAGCGTGCCCAGCTGCGGCACGCCGCCATGCATGCCCACCATGCTGGTCAGCTCCACGCTGCGGTAGCTGCGCAGGCCCAGCCGGCGGGCGTCGCGCAGGGCGGCGTCCACCCCGCCGTCGTCGCTGCTGAAGGCCGCGTCGCCGCCCACCAGACGCCGGCTCTGCGCGGTCAGCGCGTCGGTGGTGCGCTGGACGACGCTGCCAACGCCAGCCAGTGCCAGCACGGCCACGAACAGCGCTGCCAGCAGCACGCCGAAGTCGCCGTTGCGCCAGGCCGACCAGGCCTGCCGTGCGGCCATCCGCGCCAGCCGCCTCACGGCAGCAACCGCCCGGCGTCCAGCCGCAGCTGGCGGTCGCAGCGCGCGGCCAGGCGCTCGTCGTGGGTCACCACCACCACCGTGGTGGCGCGGGCGTCGTCCATGCCGAACAGCAGGTCCTCGATGGCCAGCCCGGTCTTGCGGTCCAGGTTGCCGGTGGGTTCGTCCGCGAACAGGATCCGCGGCCGGGTGACGAAGGCGCGCGCGATCGCCACCCGCTGCTGTTCGCCGCCGGACAGCTGGCGCGGCAGGTGGTGCAGGCGCCGGCCCAGGCTGACCTGCTCCAGCAGTGCACGCGCGGCTGCGCCGCCGGCTTCGCCGCGCAGCTCCAGCGGCAGCGCCACGTTGTCCAGCGCGCTCATCGTCGGCATCAGCTGGAAGTTCTGGAAGACAAACCCCACCGCGCGGGCGCGCAGGGCGGCGCGGGTGTCCTCGTCGCTGGCGTGGATCGGCGTGCCGTCCAGCCACACCTCGCCGCGGCTGGGCAGGTCCAGCCCGGCCAACAGCGACAGCAGGGTGGTCTTGCCGGAACCGGATTCGCCGACGATGGCAACCCGCTCGCCGGGGGCGATGTCCAGGCGGATATCGTCGAGGATGGTCAGTTCGCCGTCGGGCAGCGGTACGGTCTTGCCGACATGGTGCGCGCGCAGGCTGCCGCGGCCGGGCGTGCTAGCGTTGCCGGGACTGGATGCGGAGGCAGACGCGATGGTGTCAGCGGTGCGGGCGTGGGTGTTGGGCGCGGTGGTCATGGCGACGATGCTAGCGGCATCGGTCGCGCATGCGCGGGAACAGGTGGTGCTGGTCATGGGGGACTCACTTTCGGCGGCCTACGGGTTGCGCCCGGAGCAGGGCTGGGTGGCGCTGGCGGACGCAAAATCCACGCGCTATACCTTCCGCAACGCCAGCGTCTCGGGAGAGACTACGGCGGGCGGGCGCAGTCGGATCGATGCTGAACTGGCGCGCACGCGGCCGGATATCGTCATCATCGAGCTGGGCGCCAATGACGGCCTGCGCGGCCTGCCGCTGCGGCAGATGGGCGCCAACCTGGGCTGGATGATCGGCCGCAGCCGCGCGGCCGGCGCCCGCGTGCTGCTGGTGGGGCTGCGCCTGCCGCCGAACTTTGGGGCCTATGCCGACCAGTTCCAGCGCAGCTATGTGCTGATCAGCCAGCGCCTGCGGACCGGCCTGATTCCCCATTTTCTTGCCCCGCTGGGCACGCAGCGCAAGTGGTTCCAGGCCGACAATCTGCATCCGGTGGCGGAGGCGCAGCCGCTATTGGCCGATGAGGTGCTGCGCGCACTGGACGCGCTGCCACCGCGTTGAAACCTGGCTCGCCTGCGCGAGCGGGCGCTGTGCTTACGCGGATGGCCGGGCGATGGCGCGCCAGCCGATGTCGCGGCGGTGGAAGGCGTGCGGCCAAGTGATCGCGGCCACGCCCGCATAGGCCGCGCGCTGCGCTGCGGCGATGCTCTCGCCCAGCGCGCACACGCACAGAACGCGGCCGCCGGCGGTGACGATGGTGCCGTCGTTGCCCAGTGCGGTGCCGGCGTGGAAGACCTTGGCGGAGGCGGGCACGGCATCGAGGCCGGAAATCGCTTCGCCGCTGATGGGCGTATCCGGATAGGGCCGGGACGCCATCACCACACCCAACGCCGGGCGCGGTTCCCATTGCGCTTCGATGCGATCAAGTTGGCCGTCGAGGGCGGCCTCGATCAGATCGACCAGATCCGAGCGCAGGCGCAGCATCACCGGCTGGGTTTCCGGGTCGCCAAAGCGCACGTTGAACTCGATCACTTTCGGTGCGCCGCTGGCGTCGATCATCAACCCGGCATACAGGAAGCCGGTGAACGGCACGCCGTCGGCGGCCATGCCGGCCACGGTGGGCTGGATGATCTCGCGCAGGATGCGTGCATGCACCTCGGGCGTGACCACCGGCGCCGGCGAATACGCACCCATGCCGCCGGTGTTGGGGCCGGTGTCGCCATCGCCCACCCGCTTGTGGTCCTGGCTGGTGGCCATCGGCAGCGCGTGCTGGCCGTCCACCATGCAGATGAAGCTGGCCTCTTCGCCTTCGAGAAACTCTTCAATCACCACCCGCGCGCCGGCATCACCGAAGGCGTTGCCAGACAGCATGTCGCGCACCGCGGCTTCGGCCTCGGCCAGCGTCGTCGCCACGATCACGCCTTTGCCTGCGGCCAGGCCGTCGGCCTTGATCACGATCGGCGCGCCGTGCGCGCGCACGTGGGCCAGCGCAGCGTCCACGTCGGTGTGCACGGCGTAATGCGCGGTCGGGATGCGATGACGGTGCAGGAAGGCCTTGGCGAACGCCTTGCTGCCTTCCAGCTGCGCAGCAGCGGCGCTGGGCCCGAAGATGCGCAGGCCGGCGGCGCGGAAGCGATCCACCACGCCAGCCACCAGCGGTTGCTCGGGGCCGACCACGGTCAGCGCCACGCCTTCGTCCTGCGCCAGTTGCAGCAGGCCGTCGATGTCGGTGGCCTTGACGGCCGCATTGCGGCACTTCGGTTCGCTTGCGGTGCCGGCATTGCCGGGGGCGACGATGACGTCGGCAACCCGCGGCGATTGCGCCAGCTTCCAGGCCAGTGCGTGCTCGCGGCCGCCGGAACCGATGACCAGGACTTTCATGGCAGGGGCCTCATGCGGTGGAGGTGGAAAACTCATGCCGGTGGCGGGCAGGCGGCGGCGGGCATCGCCACTTCGAAGAACAGCCTGCCTTTGCGGTCGATGAAGCGGCGGACCAGGTGGGCCTGGGTGGTGCGCAGCGGCTGCACCGCAGGGTCTGTGCACCAGTCGCGCAGCGCTTCGCGCTCGGCTTGTTCCAGTTCGTGGATACGCGGGTTACGACGGGTCTTGATGGCATCACCCAGCGGGCTGCGGATGGTTTGCACCAGGGCATCGCCTTCCACGCGCACCGATGCGATGGTCAGGTCTTCCACGTAGGGCGCCGGCAGGCCGGAGGCCAGCGTGGCCTGCGCCCGGGTCAGTGCCGCGCGGGTGGCGTCGTCACCGCAGGCGGCAAGCCCGGCGAGCAGCAGCGCCAGTGCGCAGGTGCGGGCGAGGGGTGGGGTGCAGTGGCTGGCCATGGTGGGTGTCAGTGCCGGAAGTGCCGCACGCCGGTGAACACCATCGCAATCCCGTGCTCGTCTGCCGCGGCGATCACCTCGGCGTCGCGCAGCGAACCGCCAGGCTGGATCACCGCCTGGATGCCGGCTTCAGCGGCGGCGTCGATGCCGTCGCGGAACGGGAAGAAGGCATCGCTGGCCATCACCGAACCCGGCACGACCAGCCCCGCATCCTGCGCCTTGATGCCGGCGATGCGTGCCGAATACACCCGGCTCATCTGTCCGGCGCCAACACCAATGGTGCGCTGGTCCTTGGCATAGACGATGGCGTTGGACTTCACGAACTTGGCGACCTTCCACGCGAACAGCAGGTCGGTGAACTGCGCTTCGGTCGGCGCGCGCTTGGTCACCACCTTCAGCTCGTCGCGGGTGACCACGCGGTCGTCGGCGGTCTGCATCAGCATCCCGGAATTGATCCGCTTGGTGTCGATGAAGCCCGGCGACGGGGGCGCCATCGGGATGCGCAACACCCGCACGTTGGCTTTCTTCTTCGCATACGCCAGCGCGTCGGCGTCGTAGTCGGGCGCGATCAGCACCTCGACGAACTGGCGGTCGAGGATGGTCTTGCAGGTGGCGCCATCGAGCGGCCTGTTGAAGGCCAGGATGCCGCCGAACGCGCTGGTGGGGTCGGTAGCATAGGCGGCCTCGTAGGCGTCGAGGCAGCCGGTGCCTACGGCCACGCCGCAGGGGTTGGCGTGCTTGACGATCACGCAGGCCGGCGCATCGAATTGGCGCACGCATTCCCAGGCGGCGTCGCTGTCGGCGATGTTGTTGTAGCTGAGCTCCTTGCCCTGCAACTGCTCCAGCGTGGCCAGGGAGCCAGGCGCCGGATACAGGTCGCGGTAGAAGGCGGCCTGCTGGTGCGGGTTCTCGCCGTAGCGCAGGTCCATGACCTTCACGAAGCTGCCGTTGGCCTGCGCCGGGAAGGTTGCCCGCACCGGCACATCGGTGGAGGCGTCGGTGATGGCCGAGAGGTAGTTGCTGATCGCGGCGTCGTACTGGGCAACCCGGTTGAAGGCCGCCACGGCCAGGTCGAAGCGGGTGCGCGCGCTGACCGCGCCGGCATTGGCCTGCAGTTCGGCCAGGAGCTGCGGGTACTGGGCCGGATCGGTCAGCACGGTGACCCGGGCGAAGTTCTTGGCGGCGCTGCGCAGCATGGTCGGGCCGCCGATGTCGATGTTTTCCACTGCCTCGGCCAGGGTGCAGTCGGCGCGTGCCGTGACCGTTTCGAACGGGTAGAGATTCAGCACCAGCAGGTCGATGGCAGGGATGCCGTGTTCGGCCATCACCGCGTCGTCGAGGCCGGCGCGGCCCAGCAGGCCGCCGTGTACCACCGGGTGCAGAGTCTTGACCCGGCCATCCATCATCTCCGGGAAACCAGTGATCTCGGCCACGTCTTTCACCGCCAGGCCCGCCTCGCGCAGCGTTCTGGCGGTGCCGCCGGTGGACAGCAGTTCCACGCCGAACGCGGCCAGCGCACGAGCCAGCTCGAGCAGGCCGGTCTTGTCGGAAACGGAGAGCAGGGCGCGGCGCAGCACGACCGGCGCGGCGGGGGTCAGGTCGGTGGACATGCAGGGGGCGGGGCAGTGGGGAAGCGCGAAATTATACGGCGGTGCGCTGATCCGGCCCCGCCGGCCTCAGCCCATCGCGTAGTCGCGCAGCTTCTTGCGCAGGGTGGCCCGGTGGATGCCCAGCATCGCCGCGGCGCGGCTCTGGTTGCCGTCGCAGTGGCGCAGGACTTCCGCGAACAGCGGGATCTCCAGTTCGCGCAGGGCGATGCTGTAGAGGTCGTCGGTATCGCAGCCATCGAGGTCACGCAGGTAGCGGCGGACTGATTCGGCGACGTGTTCACGCAGCGGCACGCGGGGGCCGGTGTCCTGGCGATGACTGGCGGAATTCAAGGCAATACCTCTTCTGTAACGGCCCGCGCGCGCAGGGCATGCGCGACGGGGGCAGCGAGTCTAGCGCGATGCGCGCAACTGCGTGAGTCCCCGCCCGCATTCATCGGTGCAGCAGGTCACGGATCCGCGCGCAGGATCACTCGAAGCGGAAATCGAACCCCACCACGCCGGGCGCGGGCTCGACGACGTCGAACGCGATCTGGCCGGCCTGGCCCGGTGCGATTTCGGCGGTATGAGGGGCGTCGCCCAGGTAGTCGGCCGGACGGAAGCGGCGCGCGCCCAGCGGCTTGCCGGTCATGTCCGACAGGGTCAGGGCCAACACGGGCCAAGGCTGCGGCCAGCGCGCATCGTTGCGGAAGCTGGCCTGCACGCGCAGCACGCCGGGACGGTCGGGCGGGGCGATCACATCGCGCGAGAGCAGCACGAAGGCCGCTGGCTCGCGCCAGGCCGGCAGGCGGCAGCCCAGCGCGCCACAGGCGCTGGCCAGCAGCGGCCGCAGGGCGGGGCTGGCGGCCAGCCGTTCGCGCTGCAGCCAGCCCAGCTGCGCCAGCAGGGCCAGGCCCAGCAGCGTGGCGGCCAGCCATTCGCCACTGCGGCGCGGCCTTGCAGATGCGCCCGCGATGAAGCTCGGGGTGCGGCTCATGGGCCGACCGGCCGGGTGTTGCGCACGCCGTCCACGCGCACCCAGTCGTCCTCACGGGCGATTTGCAGCGCATCGAACCACGGCGCGAAACGCGCCAGCAGCTCGTCCTCCTGCCCGGCCAGGATGCCGGACATCGCCAAGCGGCCGCCCGGCGCGGTGCGTGCGGCAAGCACTTCCGCCAGCGCGTCCAGCGCCGAGGCCAGGATGTTGGCCACCACCACCGGATAGGTGCCCGCGGGCGCGTCCTGCGGCGTGGCCACCTGGATAGCCACGCCGTTGCGCAGGGCGTTGTCGGCGGTGGCGGTGATGGCCTGCGGGTCGTTGTCGATGCCCACCGCAGCGGCGGCGCCCAGCTTCAGCGCAGCCAGCGCAAGGATGCCGCTGCCGCAGCCAAAGTCCAGCACCGTTTTGCCCTGCAGCTCGCCGCAGGCGGCGAGGCCATCCAGCCAGCGCAGGCATAGTGCGGTGGTGGGATGGGTGCCGGAGCCGAACGCCAGGCCCGGGTCCAGCCGCACCACCGCCGCATCCGGCGTGTCGGCGCCGTCCGGCAGGGCGTGATCCCACGGCACGATCCAGGTGCGTGCGCCGAACCGCATGGGCTGGAACAGGTCCAGCCACGCGCGCTCCCAGTCCTGGTCCTCGACCTTCTCGAAGCGGGCCTTGTGCCACGTAAGCCCCGGATCGAACGCCTCCAGCGCGGCCAGCAGCACCAGTGCGTCGGTGTCGTCGGGGAACAGCGCGGTCAGCGTCATCTCGTCCCACAGCGGCAGCTCGCCGACGCCGGGTTCGAAGATGGCCTGCTCGTCGGCCGCATCCAGGTGCGCGTCCTGCAGGGTCACGGCGAGCGCGCCCACATCCTCCAGCGCGCGCTCCACGCGCGGTTGCAGGGCTTCGGTGCAGGGAAGAGTCAGTTGCAGGTAGGGCATGGCGGGGATGGCGCGGGGCGATCGCGCCATTCTCGCAGGTTCGCCGTGGGCTGCACGGGCGGGTCAGCCACCCAGCAAGCCCTTCAGCAGGCCTTTCATGGTGGGCCGCTTCTGGGCAGGTGCCTTACCGCCGTCGCCGTTGTCCTGCTCCTGCGGCATGTCCATCCCGCCGAAGTCCAGGCCCAGCATCGCGGTGGCGCTGGACTTGGCGCGCAGCCGCACGCTCCATTCCGGGTTCCACGGCTGCTTCGGATCGGCCGGCTTGGGCGGGTAGGTGATCCAGTGCTCCGGCCCATAGGCAGTCATCATCAGTATGGCCGGTACTATTCCGGCCTCGCTGCTACCGGCACTGGCGAAGATGCCCTTGGGGATGGTGCAGCGGGTGGCGGTTGCCGGCAGCAGGATTTTCTGTTTCAGCCACTTGTCGATCTGGCCGCTGCCCAGGTAGGCGTGCAGGTCGCTGCCGGCGCCGGGGACGTCGGCGCTGCTCCAGACAGTGAGCGCGAAGGAATGTTCGTTGAGCATCTGCATGTGCATGCCGCTGATGAAGTAGGCGCGCGCGCGCTCCACCGCCGGCCAGTCCAGGCCGATGGCATCGGCAAGATCGCCCTGCGTGCGCAGCGCCAGCTTGGGCATGAAGTCCGCGCCGTCCTCCACCGCGAAACGCATCGAGTCCGGGATGCCATTGCCGACGATCCGGTGTTCGCCCGCCAGGCGCGCGCCGGTGGGCACCTGCTTGCCGTCCTCGCGGTTCGGCCAGTAGACGTAGCCGGGCTTGAGGTCGATGTCGCGGTCGGGCACATACAGGCCCTTGGACAGGCTGCCGCTGGATTCAATGCCAATGCCCTGCATCCCGGCCACCGGGTTGCGCGCGTCGATGTCGCGGTTGCCGCCCTTGACCTTGAAGGTGGCGACCTTGGGCTGACCGGGGCGGACCGTCTCACCACAGCCCCAGTATTCGGAGATCTTCACCTCGACGTCGGGCACCTTGCCGTCCAAGTTGTCGCCCTTGGTCGGGGTGCTCGGTTCGATCGGAATCAGGTTCAGCGACTTGCCCAGGCGCAGACCGTCCGGGACCAGGTCCTGCGCCCGCGCGCCGGGTTGCAGCGCGTTGTGCAGGGCCATGTCCAGGAACTGCCCGCTCATGCCGGCATTGCGCGCGGTCGGGTAGATGGGCTTCGTCGCGCCGCTGCCGCCCATGTGGCGGGCCATGAAGCCGCCCAGGCCGCCCATCATCGCGCCCATGTCCGGCATCCCGGCCATGTTGTGGGTGGCGACGTCGATATAGAGGTTGGTAGGCGGCGCTTTGCCCTGCTGACTGGCGGCGGGCAGCGTGAGCAGTGTGGTGGCGAGGGCGATCAGAGGGGCGGCGCGGCGCATGGTGAACTCCGGAAGCGGCAATGGCTTCCGGGTACAGCGTAAAAAGCCGGCGCAAGCGGACATCGGCCGCCCCCCGCGCCGGCAATGTGCCAGTGCTCAGAGCAGCGAGAGCGCCTTTTCCTTGCGCTCGGCCAGTCGCTTTTCCAGGTAATGGATGTTCTGGCCGCCCTGGCAGAAGCCGCCGTCGGCCATGATCCGCTGCTGCAGCGGGATGTTGGTCTTGATGCCATCCACCACCATCTCGGAGAGCGCCACCCGCATGCGGGCGATCGCCTGGGCGCGGTCGGCGCCGTGCACGATCAGCTTGCCGATCATCGAGTCGTAGTTGGGCGGGACCCGGTAGCCCTCGTAGATATGGCTGTCCACCCGCACGCCCGGGCCGCCCGGGGCGTGGAAATGCTGGATCAGGCCGGGGCTGGGGAAGAAGGTGTCCGGGTCCTCGGCGTTGATCCGGCATTCGATGGCGTGGCCGCGCAGCACCACGTCGCTCTGCTTGATCGACAGCTTGTGGCCGGCGGCAATCAGCAGCTGCTCGCGCACCAGGTCGATGCCGGTGACCATTTCGGTGACCGGGTGCTCCACCTGGATGCGGGTGTTCATCTCGATGAAGTAAAAGCGGCCGTTCTCGAACAGGAACTCGAAGGTGCCCGCGCCGCGGTAGCCGATGCGCAGGCAGGCCTCCACGCAGACCTTGCCGATCTGTTCGCGCAGCTCGGGGGTGATGCCCGGTGCCGGCGCCTCCTCCACCACCTTCTGGTGACGGCGCTGCATGGAACAGTCGCGTTCGCCCAAGTGGATGGCGTTGCCCTGGCCGTCGGCCAGCACCTGGATCTCCACGTGGCGCGGGTTCTCCAGGAACTTCTCCATGTACACCATATCGTTGCCGAACGCGGCCTTGGCTTCCTGCTTGGTGGTGGCGATGGCGTTCACCAGCGCCGCCTCCGAATGCACCACGCGCATGCCGCGCCCGCCGCCGCCGCCGGCCGCCTTGACGATGACCGGGTAGCCGATCTCGCGGGCGATCTTGACGTTGGTGGCCGCATCGTCGCCCAGCGGGCCGCCGCTGCCGGGCACGCAGGGCACGCCCGCGGCCTTCATGGCGCGGATGGCCTCCACCTTGTCGCCCATCAGGCGGATGGTGTCGGCCTTCGGGCCGATGAACACGAAGCCGCTCTGCTCCACCCGCTCCGCGAAATCCGCGTTCTCCGACAGGAAGCCGTAGCCGGGGTGGATGGCCTGGGCATCGGTGACCTCGGCGGCGGCGATGATCGCCGGCATGTTGAGGTAGCTCTCCGGCGAGGGCGCCGGGCCGATGCAGACGGACTCGTCCGCCATGGCGACGTGCTTCAGGTTGCGGTCCACCGTGGAGTGCACCGCGACGGTGCGGATACCCATGGCGTGGCAGGCGCGCAGGATGCGCAATGCGATTTCGCCGCGGTTGGCGATGACAACTTTTTCAAGCATGAGGGTTTCCGATTCGTTCGTCCGGCCCGCCGACGCGCGCGCCGGGGGCGATCGCAGGCGTTGGCCTGCTTACCCGATCACGAACAGCGGCTGGTCGAACTCGACCGGTTGGCCGCTTTCGCACTTGATCGCCAGCACGGTGCCGGAAACATCGGCTTCGATCGGGTTGAACATCTTCATGGCCTCGATGATGCCCAGGGTATCGCCCGCCTTGACCACCTGGCCCACGGTCACGAACGCCGGCTTGTCCGGTGCCGGGCTG
Organism: Thermomonas sp.; assembly: GCF_046293095.1. GTDB lineage: Bacteria > Pseudomonadota > Gammaproteobacteria > Xanthomonadales > Xanthomonadaceae > Thermomonas. The sequence continues at coordinate 268,363 of NZ_JBKBPN010000003.1, read as the reverse complement.
GCGTAGAACGTGCCCACCATCGGCGCGCGCTGTACGTGGCCGGCTGGCAGTTCCGGATCGGCAGGCTTGGGGCTGCCGCCGGTGGCGGCCTGCACCGGCGAGTTCATCGGCATCGGCGCGGTGGCCGGGGCCGGGACGTGGTGCACCGCCGGGGCAGGGGCCGCCGCCAGCGCGCCCTTGGGCACCCGCGCCAGCCGGACGGATTCCTCGCCCTCGCGGATTTCGATTTCGGCCAGGTTCGACTCTTCCAGCAGGTCGATCAGTTTCTTGATCTTGCGCAGGTCCATGGGGACGCTCCTTTCTTGGATGCTTCAGGCCCGCAGCCGCGCCAGCGCGGCGTCAAGGGCGTAACGGTAGGAATCCGCCCCGAAGCCGCAGACCACGCCGACCGCCTTGTCGCTGAAGTAGCTGTGCTGGCGGAAGGGTTCGCGGGCGTGCGGGTTGGAGAGGTGGATTTCGATGAAGGGGATGGCCACCGCCGCCAGCGCGTCGCGCAGGGCGACCGAAGTGTGGGTGAAGGCGGCCGGATTGAGCAGGATGAAGGCGGTGCCATCCAGGCGAGCGGCCTGAACGCGGTCCACCAGCGCGTGCTCGGCGTTCGACTGGAACGCCTCCAGCGCGTGGCCGGCGGCTTGTGCGCGCGCGGCGAGGTCGGCGTCGATGTCGGCCAGCGTCATGCGGCCATAAACCTCCGGCTCGCGGGTGCCGAGCAGGTTCAGGTTGGGGCCGTGCAGGAGCAGGAGCTTCGCCATCGTGCGGGTGGGATCCCCGAAAACAGGCGCGCAGTGTCCCGCGAAAGGTGGATGCTGTCCAGTTCGGCGAACTTTTACCGGATAACGCGATTTTAAGCGGATGTTTGAGTTGCGGCTCTAATGTCCGCCCGCTGCGGGCCCCGGCGTTTGTGCCGGCGCATCTGCGTCGGCCCAGCGGGCGATCTCGGCTGCGTCGGCGAAGGGCCCGATCCGCGTCTTCTGCAGGCGCCCATCCGCGGAGACCAGCACCGAGTAGGGCAGCACGCCGGCCGGGTTGCCCAGCCGCACGCCCGCGTCCGCGGGGCCGGGGGCATCGACCAGCACCGGGTAGGTGATCCCGTGCTGGCGCAGGAAGGCTTGGACCGCCGGGGCATCGTCCAGCGCAATGCCGACCACTTGCACGCCGTTCGCCCCCTGCGTGGCGGAAAACGCCTGCAGGTCGGGCATTTCCTTCAGGCAGGGCGCGCACCAGCTGGCCCACAGGTTGACCAGCGTCGGCCGGCCGGCCCAGGCGCGGGGGACCTCGACCGCGGTACCGGCCACGTCGCGCAGGGTCATAGGGGGCACGGTGGCACCCGGCTGGGCCACCGCCACGCCGGCGGGCGGGGCCGGGGCGCGGGCCTTCAGGGTGACCCCCAGCACCCGCTGCCCCAGCGCCGTGCCGGCCAGCCGGTAGGCCACGGTGGGTTCGAAGAACAGGCTGGCGGCAGCGCCGGCCAGCGCGGCGAGCACGGCCACGCCCACCACCGCCCGGTGCGATGGCATCAGCGCGCCGCCTCGCGCAGCGCGTCTTCCACCATGCCCGCGGTGAGCAGGGGAGGCAGGATGCGGCCCTCGCCGCCGTCGCGCGGGTACACCACGTACAGCGGCACGCCGACCGCGCGATGGCGCTGCAGGTAGGCGGTGATGGCGGGATCCACGTCGGTGTAGTCCCCCAGCATGTAGACGGCGTTGGTCGCGGCCAGCGCGGCGCGGAAGCGCGGGTTGGAGAACACGGTTTTTTCGTTTGCCTTGCAGCTCACGCACCAGTCCGCGGTCATGTTGACGAACACCGGACGCCCCTGCGCGCGCAGGTCGGCCAGTGCCTGCTCCGACCAGCGGACCTGGGGCAAGCCGTCCGCGGAGGTCGCTGCCGTGACGGCCTGCGGACGCGGCAGGGCGTGCAGGCGGAGCAGCGGCCAGGCGATGGCCAGCAGCGCCAGGCCGGCCACGGCGCGCCAGCGCCGGGCGCCGTCGTGGCGGGCGCGTGCTGCGGCCCAGGCCGCCAAAGCCAGCAGGATCGCAGCCGCCAGCCACAGGCCCACGGCGTCGGCACCCCGCAGCCTGGCCAGCACCCACACCAGCCAGGCGGCGGTGGCGTACAGCGGGAACGCCAGCAGCTGCTTGAGCGTGTCCATCCATGCGCCGGGCTTCGGCAGCAGGCGGGCGAAGGCGGGGACGAAGCCGATCAGCAGGAACGGCAGCGCCAGCCCCAGCCCCAGCAACAGGAACACCAGCAGCGCACCGGCGACGGGGCCGGTGAAGGCATAGGCCAGCGCCGCGCCCATGAACGGCGCGGTGCAGGGCGTGGCCAGCACCACCGCCAGCACGCCGGTGAAGAAATCGGCACGGATGCCGTCACCCTGCAGCAGCGCGCCGGTGCGCTGGCCCAGGCCGACGTTGGCGTGCCACAGCCCCGACAGCGACAGGCCCAGCGCGAACATCACCAGCGCCAGTCCGGCCAGCACCAGCGGCTGCTGCAGCTGGAAACCCCAGCCCAGCGCCAGCCCGGCGTGGCGCAGCGCCAGCACCAGCGCGCCCAGCGCCAGCATCGACAGCAGCACCCCAGCGGTATAGGCCAGGGCATGGCGGCGCCCGCGCCCTTGTCCGCTCTGCGCCAGTGACAGCGCCTTCAGCGACAGCACCGGCAGCACGCAGGGCATCAGGTTGAGGACCAGGCCACCGCCCAGCGCCAGCAGCAGCGCCGCCAGCAGGCCGGGCGTGGCGCGGGTGGGCGGCGCCTCGCGGCTGGGTGTGGTTTGCACGACCGCCGCGGAGGGTGGGGTCGCGGGGGCGGCGACGGGGGCGGCGGACGGGGCGGTCGGCGTACTTGCCGTGGCGGGTGTTGCGGCCACCGGCGCGGAGGCCAGCGTGCCAGCCTTGCCGGCCGGCAGCGCCACCGCCAGGCGGCGCGTCATCGGCGGGTAGCAGATGCCGTCGGTCTGGCAGCCCTGCAAGCCCAGCACGAGGGTGGCGCGGGTGGCGGCGGTGGTCGTGCGGGTGACCGGCAGCGGGATTTCGACTTCGTCGAAGTAGACGGCGACCTCGCCGAAATGCTCGTCGCGGTGCGGGGTGGCCCGCGGCAGGGCGGCCGGCGGTGGCAGCGCGGTGGACAGGCCGCGGTCGGCCAGGGCCACCGACAGCTTGTCCCGGTAGAGGTAGTAGCCGCGGGCCGGGGTGAGCCGCAGCAGCAGGGTGTTGCCGTCCAGCGCGATCAGCTCGCTGGTGAAAGCCTGTTCGGCCGGCAGCGGCGCGGCGTCCACCGCGCCCGCGTCCGCCCCACCCAGCGCGAACAGTCCGCCCTTGCGGGTCGGCAGAAAGCCCGCGTCAGCACTGCCTGCGGCTGGCGGCAGCGCCACGGTCAGGGTGCGGGTCTGCGGTGGATAGCACACGCCGGCATCGGCGCAGCCCTGGTACTTCACCGTCAGCGCCACGCCGGTGGCGTCCGCGGCCGGGGTGCCGCGGACCACGCCCACCAGCTGCTGGCGGTAGGTTTCCACGTCGCCGAAGAACTCGTCGCGATGCCTGTCGCCGGTCGGCAGCGCCAACGTCGGGTTGGCGAAGGCGGCACTGGTCTTCACCGAGGTGCGGTGCCGGTACAGGTAGTAGCCGTCGGCGATCTTCCAGCGCACCTCGATGCGGTCGCGCGCGGTGGCCTGTGCCGACAGCACGAAGACCTGGTCGACCGGGGGCAGCTCGACGTCGGTGGCGGTGGCCGGCAGCGTGGCCAGCAGGCCCGCGATCAGGGCTGGCGCGGCCAGCCAGGGGCGCAGGCGAAGGGTCAATCCGGTCATCGGGTCATTCTACTGGACGGGTCGATGCGACCACCCACTGCAGGTACGCAGGCAGGCCGGCCGCGGATTCGACCGCCACCAGCGCCGGCAGTTCATACGGATGCAGCGCGCGCAGCCGCGCCTCCAGCGCTGGGTAGCGGTCGCGGCTGGTCTTGATGAGCAGCAGCACCTCGTCCGCGCGCTCCACCGCGCCCTGCCAGCGGTACACCGAGCGCAGGCCCGGCAAGAGGTTCACGCAGGCGGCCAGGCGTTCGCCGACCAGGGTCTCCGCCAGGCGTTCGGCACTGGCGGCATCGGGGCAGGTGGAAAAGCACAACAGGGCGGTGTCCATGCACGATAGCCTAGTGCCTCGCCTGGCGCCTTGCCCGTGCTGCGGCGTTCCTGCCCTGGTGCCGGCCGGCCCGGCCGCTGCCTGGCGGGGTGGAGATTTTTTCACTGCCTCCCCTTGAAACCCCTGCGCACCGCCCCATCTACGCAGGCATCCCGGTAGCGGGGTCTGCTTGTCCCCGCGATTTGGCACCTGGTCTTGCCGAGTGCTAAAATCCCCGGGTTTTCTCCACAAAATCAACCATTTGCAGAGGTTGCACATGTCCAACATCAAGCCGCTGTACGACCGCGTGGTCATCAAGCGCATGGAAGAAGAGAAGCTGTCCGCGGGTGGCATCGTCATCCCCGACAGCGCCACCGAGAAGCCGATCAAGGGCGAAGTGATTGCCGTGGGCACCGGCAAGGTGCTGGACAACGGCCAGGTGCGCGCCCCGCAGGTGAAGGTGGGCGACAAGGTGCTGTTCGGCAAGTACAGCGGCACGGAAGTGAAGCTGGACGGCGCCGAACTGCTGGTGGTCAAGGAAGACGACCTGTTCGCGATCCTCGGCTGATCGCGCCTCGCTCCCCCAATTCAACTGATTCAAGACTGAGGTAATCGCAATGGCTGCCAAGGATATCCGTTTCGGCGAAGACGCCCGCGTGCGCATGGTGCGCGGCGTCAACGTACTCGCCAATGCCGTCAAGGCCACCCTGGGCCCGAAGGGCCGCAACGTCGTGCTGCAGAAGAGCTTCGGCGCCCCCACCATCACCAAGGACGGCGTCTCCGTCGCCAAGGAGATCGAACTGGCCGACGCGTTCGAGAACATGGGCGCGCAGATGGTGAAGGAAGTCGCGTCCAGGACCTCCGACAACGCCGGTGACGGCACCACCACTGCCACCGTGCTGGCGCAGGCGTTCATCCGCGAGGGCATGAAGGCGGTCGCCGCCGGTATGAACCCGATGGACCTCAAGCGCGGCATCGACAAGGCCGTGACCGCGGCCGTGGCCGAGCTGAAGAAGATCAGCAAGCCCTCGTCCACCAGCAAGGAAATCGCCCAGGTCGGCACCATCTCCGCCAACAGCGACGCCAACATCGGCGAGCTGATCGCGCAGGCGATGGACAAGGTCGGCAAGGAAGGCGTGATCACCGTCGAGGACGGCTCGGGCCTGGAGAACGAGCTGGACGTGGTCGAGGGCATGCAGTTCGACCGCGGCTACCTGTCGCCGTACTTCATCAACAACCAGCAGTCGATGCAGGCTGAGTTGGACGACCCGTTCATCCTGCTGCACGACAAGAAGATCTCCAACGTGCGCGACCTGCTGCCGGTGCTGGAAGGCGTGGCCAAGGCCGGCAAGCCGCTGCTGATCGTGGCGGAAGAGGTTGAAGGCGAAGCGCTGGCGACGCTGGTGGTCAACACCATCCGCGGCATCGTTAAGGTCTGCGCGGTGAAGGCCCCGGGCTTCGGTGATCGTCGCAAGGCGATGCTGGAAGACATGGCCATCCTGACCGGCGGCACCGTGATCTCCGAGGAAGTCGGCCTGACCCTGGAGAAGGCCACCATCAGGGATCTGGGCCGCGCCAAGAAGGTGCAGGTCAGCAAGGAAAACACCACCATCATCGATGGTGCCGGTGACACCTCCGCCATCGAGGCGCGCATCAAGCAGATCAAGGCGCAGATCGAGGAGACCACCTCCGACTACGATCGCGAGAAGCTGCAGGAGCGCGTGGCCAAGCTGGCCGGCGGCGTGGCCGTCATCAAGGTCGGTGCCGCCACCGAAGTCGAGATGAAGGAGAAGAAGGCGCGCGTCGAAGACGCCCTGCACGCCACCCGCGCTGCGGTCGAGGAAGGCATCGTCCCGGGCGGCGGCGTGGCCCTGATCCGCGCCAAGGCCGCGATCAAGGACCTCAAGGGTGCCAACGAGGACCAGAACCACGGCATCCAGATCGCCCTGCGCGCGATGGAAGCCCCGCTGCGCGAGATCGTCACCAATGCCGGCGAAGAGCCGAGCGTGGTGCTGAACCGCGTCGCCGAGGGTACCGGTGCGTTCGGCTACAACGCCGCCAACGGCGAGTTTGGCGACATGCTCGAGTTCGGCATCCTGGACCCGACCAAGGTCACCCGCACCGCGCTGCAGAACGCGGCGTCGATCGCCGGCCTGATGATCACCACCGAAGCCATGGTGGCCGAGCTGCCGAAGAAGGAAGAGCCGGCGATGCCGGGCGGCGGCATGGGCGGCATGGGCGGCATGGATTTCTGATCGGCCTGCCATCTGCGTCCACTCGAAAGGCCCCGCCATGCGGGGCCTTTCTATTTGCCGGCTCATTCGCCGGCTGCCGTGTGTCCGGCAAACGGCGTGGTCTGCGTTAGCAAGGTCGACACTCGTCGATACCCTGGGGAAACGCATGCCGTCGCTTCGTCTCATCCTGGCAGCCTGCTGCCTGTTGGTCCTGTTCCATCCGCAGTCGGTGCAGGCGCAGGAGCCGATCATCGACATGCACATGCACGCCCTGCACGTGGACGACCAGGGTCCGCCACCGCTGGGCATGTGCACGCCGCTCGACGGGATGCCGGCCTGGGACCCGGCGACGCCCTATACGCCTGTGCTGATGGGCATGTTCATGCACCCGACCTGCGCCGATCCTTTGTGGTCGCCAACCAGGGAAGAGGATCTGGTCCGGCAGAACGCGGCGGCGATGGAAAAGCTCAACGTCATCGGCGTGGTCAGCGGCGCCGATGACCGCATCGCGGCCCTGCGCGCGCTGGTGCCCCAGCGCGTCATCCCGGGGATGGGCAACAACCTGATGCTGCCTGCCATGGAGGTCTTGCGCGCGCAACATGCGGCCGGAAACCTCGCAGTACTGGGCGAAGTCAGCGCGCAGTACCTGGGCATCGCGGCGGACGATCCCAAGCTGGAGCCCTACTGGGCCCTGGCCGAGGAGCTTGATATTCCGGTCGCCCTCCATATCGGCCCTGGGCCTCCGGGCGTGATCTACATGGGCGCCACCGGCTACCGTGCGCGCCTGCACAGCCCACTGCAGCTCGAGGAAGTGCTGGTCAAGCACCCGAAGCTGCGGGTGGACGTCATGCATGCGGGCTTTCCCATGCTGGACGACACGATGGCGCTGTTGTATGCCCACCCCCAGGTGTATCTGGACACCGGCGTCATCGTGTACACGCAGCCTCGCCCTGCCTTCTACCGCTACCTGCAGGCGTTGGTGGACGCCGGCTTCGGCAAGCGCATCCTATTCGGCTCCGACCAGATGGTCTGGCCCGGCGCGATCGAGCGCTCGGTGAACGTCATCAACGAAGCCCCGTTCCTGAGCGCCGGGCAGAAGCGGGACATCCTGTTCAACAACGCCGCGCGATTCCTGCGCCTCACGCCGGCGCAGGTGGAGGCCTACCGCAAACTGGGCAAGCAGTCGCATGCGCCAGAAGGAAAAGCCCGCTAGCTAGGGACTGCCTGGTGATCACCACCGAAGCCATGGTGGCCGAACTGTCGAACAAGGAAGAGCCGGCGATGCCGGGCGGCGGCATGGGCGGCATGGACTTCTGATCGGCCTGCCATCTGCGTCCACTCGAAAGGCCCCGCCATGCGGGGCCTTTCTTTTTGTTGGTAGATTCCAGTCGTAACGCTTCGCGCCAAGCGCTTGTCGCAGGGCGTGAGACCGTCGTCTTGCACGCTTGTGACTGGCGGCGAGTAGCGCCTTGAGTTGCCTGGGGAGGCAAAATGTTGAAGCGGCGAGCGGAAAATGCCGGGTACCCGGCTCCGGCAGTTTCATTCTCGAAATGTCCCGCCAAGACTTACACCCGCGAGGATGGCGTCGTGCAGCCGGGTCGCATGGTCTTCGATCATTGCCGGATCGTGGGCGAGGTAGCACGGGCGTTGATAGCGCGCTATCCGCCACGCCTCGGAGAAGTCCTTTTCCCTGAAGGCAGTCCGCTGGCTGCGGCAAGCCACGACACCGGCAAGGTCAGCCCCACGTTCTTCAACAAGCTGATGAAGGCGTGTCAATTACCGCAGATTCCCGGCTTTTTGCCCGAGATCGAGCGCCAATGGGGCGGTCACGCCGGTGTCAGCCAAGCCGCGCTGAAGGCCATGCATGTGCCCCGCTGGATACCCGAGATCGCTGGGCAGCATCATGGCTTCTCCCCCAATTTGGCGGCACGACACGCTGAAGCAGAGCAGTTTGGGGGTGCCGCCTGGCAGGAGCAACGGCTCGCCCTGGTGGAGGAGTTGAAAGCGTGCATGGCCATGGACTGGCCGCAGCCTGCGTCAGTGGCGCAGGCGCGGCTGATCGCCGGCCTTACTTCGGTTTCCGACTGGATCGGCTCCGGGCGACATTTCGAGAATCCGGGTGCACCGTGGCAGCCAAATATCGAGCGTGCGCTCGACGAAGCCGGCTTCGTGCCACCGGTTTACCGGAAAGGCTTGAGCTTCCAAGAGATCTTCGGCTTTCCGGCTCGGCCCGCACAGCAGCAGTTGATCGACGCGGCCATGACGCCTGGCATGTACGTTCTGGAAGCACCGATGGGCCTGGGCAAGACCGAGGCCGCGCTATACGTGGCCTATCGTCTGCTGGAACAGGGCCAAGCCTGCGGCGTGTATTTCGCGCTGCCCACCCAGCTCACCTCGAACAAGATCCACGAACGCTTCAACCAATTCCTTGACCGGGTGCTGGACGACGGCTGCCCACAGCGTGCATTGCTGCTGCACGCCAATGCCTGGCTGGTGGATACCGAGATGGGCGAGGAGGGGCGCCCCGGAGGCGCATGGTTCAACCACGCCAAGCGCGGTCTGCTGGCTCCCTTCGCAGTGGGTACCATCGATCAGGCCTTGATGGCCGCCATGCACGTCAAGCATGGCTTCGTGCGAGCCTTTGGCTTGGCTGGGAAGGTGGTCATTCTGGATGAGGTGCACACCTACGACGCTTATACCGGCGCCCTGCTCGATGCGCTTGTCAAGTTGCTGCGTGAGCTGCGCTGCACTGTCATCATCTTGAGCGCCACCCTCAACCAGCAGCGGCGCAGCCAGCTTCTGCAGGTTCCACTGACGGGGCAGGCCTATCCGCTGATTACGGCATTGCCTGCCGGAGAAGGCGTTCGCGAGCTTCCCGTGTTGGCGGACGCCGGCGTGCAGGTGGCGATCCATCTGGAGCGCGACGATACAAGGGCGGTAGATGAGGTGCTGGAGCGCGCGGCTGCGGGCCAACAGGTGCTGTGGGTTGAGAACACCGTTAAGGAGGCCCAGCAGCGCTACCTGGACATTGCCTCGCGTGCCAGCGCCTTGGGTGTCGAGCATGGCTTGCTGCATTCGCGCTATACCATGGCCGACCGCGCCCGCATCGAGGAGCGGTGGGTGAACCTGTTCGGAAAGCCGGGCCGGGACAGGCGAAGCGAACGTGGACGCATCCTGGTCGGGACGCAGGTGCTGGAGCAGTCGCTGGATATCGACGCGGACTTTCTGGTCAGCCGCTTCGCTCCCACTGACATGCTTCTGCAGCGCATGGGTCGCCTCTGGCGCCATGCCGATACGCCACGTCCGACAGGTGCCCGCTGCGAGGCGTGGCTGCTGGCGCCGACGCTTGACGTCGCCATCGATTCGCCATCCGCGGCTTTCGGCCTCAGTGCCTATGTCTATGCACCCTATGTGCTGTGCCGCAGCCTCGCGGTCTGGTGCGAGCGCAGCGCCGTCGCACTGCCGAACGACATTCGTGCTTTGATCGAAGCAACCTACGTTGAGCAGAGCGAAGATGGCGCGATGGCGCGCTGGCTGCACGAGCTGAACAACGGCACGCCGCGACGCAAGGGCCGCACCGCGCTGGCGCAATTAGCGCGGCTGGGCCTGGCCATGGACGGCAATACCTTGCCGGAAAGCAAGGCGCAGACCCGCTACAGCGAAACCGACAGCCTTGACGTGCTGCTCTTGCGTGACATGCAGCAGGACACGGAGCGCCATGTCGCTCGATTGGTTTTGCTAGATGGCAGCGTGGTGGAGCTGCCCACCCGCAAGGCCTTGCCCCAGGCACAACGTGGCGCGCTCAAGACCGTCACGGCGCAACTAATGCGCCAGATCGTGCCTGTTCGTCCCGGTGATGCCCCAACCGCCATCGTGCGCGACACGCTGGAGAAATACGGCTTGCAGCACTGTTTCTATCTGGGCAGTGCCGACTGGGCCGAGGACGAGAGCCTCCTGCGCGTGGCGCTGGTCGATGACGCCGGCACGCTGCGCGGCCTGCATGGTCAGGTCGTGCATGACAAGTACCCGCTGGAATACCGCGATGACCTCGGCTACCGGGTCATCAAGAGTTGACAAGGAGAACCCATGGACAAGCGTTTCAACCTGATCGACGAACCGTGGATCCCGGTGGCGGACAAGGGGCGTGTCAGCTTGCGGCAGATCTTCACCGATGCCAGTTGCCGTGCGTTGGGCGGCAACCCGGTGGAGAAAATCGCGCTGATGAAGCTGCTGCTGGCCATCGCCCAAGCCGCCGCCACGCCCGACGACGAAACCGCGTGGCGTGCGCTGGGCGCGCAGGGACTGGCTGAAAAGTGCCTCGCCTACCTTGACCAATGGCATGACCGGTTTGACCTCTACGGAGACAAGCCCTTCCTGCAGATGCCGGCTATCGCTGCCGCCGAAGTCAAAAGCTACGGCACTGTGTTGCCCCACGTGGCCACTGGCAACACCACGGTGCTCAATGGCGGGCAAGTGGAACGCGTGCTTTCCGATGCCGACAAGGCCGTGCTCCTGATCTGCCAGATGGGTTTTGCACTGGGCGGCAAGAAGACCGACAACAAGGTGGTGCTGACACCTGGCTATCAAGGGAAAAACAATGACAAGGGTAAGCCGGCAACCGGTAAACCTGGGCCGGCCGTGGCGCACATGGGGCTGCTGCACAACCTGCTGCAAGGTGAAAGTGTGCAGCAAAGCTTGTGGCTGAACTTGCTGACCCGCGAGCAGGTGGCGCAAAGCCAACGGTTTCCGGCGGGCATTGGCGTGGCGCCCTGGCAGCAGATGCCGTCGGGCGAGGATGACGCCGTGGCGCGAGACCTCAAGCACTCGCTGATGGGGCGTTTGTTGCCGCTGTGCCGGTTCTGCTTGCTCACCGAAAACGGGCTGCATTACTCCGAAGGCATCGCCCACGCGAACTACAAGGAAGGCATGTGGGATCCCACCGTGGCGGTGAACCAGTCAGGGAAGGAGCACAAGGCACTGTGGGTCAACCCGGAAAAGCGCCCGTGGCGTGAACTGACGGCGCTGCTTGGCTTTCTGGCGCAACAGCAGAGCGCAGGCTTCGAGTGTCTGCAACTTGCCGCCGGTGTGGCGCGTGCCTGTGCCTGCGTCGAGTCTTTTGCGATCTGGTCGGGCGGCTTGCGCGTCAGCAGCAATGCGGGTGAGCAGTACGCATCGGGTACGGATGATTTCGTGGAATCGGTCATCTGGGTGCATGGGGACGCCTTGAACCAACTCTGGTTCGACCAACTGCAGGCGGAAATGACCGCCTTGGACGAACTCGCCAAGGGCTTGTACGGGCGCGTGGTGGGCTATTTCAAGGCGCAGCTGGTCGATGGCGGTGATCTGGCAGCGCAGGCCACCCAACTGTTCTGGCAACTCTGCGAACGCGACTTCCAGCGCTTGCTTGACCATTGCGAACAAGGCGAAGCGCACGTAGAGGCGCGCCGCCAGCTGCGGCGGCGCTTTGCCGGCTATGCCCAACAGGCCTACGACCGCTACTGCCCCAAAGACACCGCACGGCAGCTTGATGCGTGGGCGCGCTGCCGGCCCGACCACGGCAAATATCTGCAACAGGAGGCGTGAGTGATGGAAATCACAGAGAAAGGCACCCCGGCAAACGCTGGCAGGGAGGCGAACTTCGTCGCCTGGCTTATCGCACGTTGTCAGGAGGACAAGGGGCTTGCGGCGCGATTGCGCCGTGCCGACAACCCATCCACGGAGTACCAGTGTTGGGAGACGTTGGCGGCTTGGGGCGTCGATCTGGAGCGAGAGGGACAACGCCTGCCATTTGCCACCGTGGCCGCCGCCATCGCCCGCGCCAAGCCACCGGCCAACGGACGTCTGTCGCTGGGCCGCGCCGTCGCGCGCTGCTTCGACGAGGGCAACCAGAGCGACCAAGCCAAGACGCGCCTGCGACGTTTGCTGGCCTGCGACGAGCTGGCGGAATTGTGCCGCGTATTGCGCCCGATGCTGACCCTGATCGAAAGCCGCGTAGCCCAGCCGCTGGACTACGCGCGTCTGCTCAAGCAGTTGGTGGATTTCGGGCGTGCCTCTGCCGGCGGCAACGACACTTGGCTGCAACGCATCAGGGCGCAGTGGGCGCAGGATTTCTACGGTCAGAAGCCCGAGGCGGAAGCCGGGGAGGCCGCATGAGCCTGATCGCCAGCGTGCTCAAGCTTGATCGTGCAGCCGTCAAGGCGCTGCGCATCACCGATCCGTATTCCTTGCATCGCGTGGTGTACGGCCTGTACCCGGACGTGCGCGATGCCGGGAGCAAGGCCGGCCACACGCCCAGCGGCATCCTGCATGCCGACCAAGGGGGGGATTTCAATGGCCGGAGCATCCTGCTGCTGGCCGACCGACCACCTGCGGATCATGCCGAAGGTGGCTTTGGCGAGGTGCGCAGCAAGGTCATCCCCATCGATTTCCTCAGTCACGCACGCTATCGCTTCAAGGTGATCGTCAATCCGACCCGTCGCGACAGCGCCAGCGGAAAGCTGCTGCCCGTCAAAGGGCGCGAGGCGGTGGCCGCGTGGTTTACCGAGCGTGGTCCGGCCAGCTGGGGCTTTGCGGTTTCACCGGAGCACCTGCAAGTGGATCGCATTGAGGTGCTGCGTTTCAAGGACAAGGCGCAGCGCCTGGTCACGCTGGCGCAAGCGCATGTGCAGGGCCAGCTCACCGTCACCGACCCCGAACAGTTCCGTCACAGCTTTGCTTCTGGTATCGGCCGCGGTCGCAGCTTTGGTTGCGGCTTGCTGCAGGTCGTGCCGCTGATCGACAACCCCCTCGCCTGATTCTCACGTCAAAAGGAATTTCGCCATGAGCAACAAGTTCACCAACACCCGCATCGAGTTTCACATCCTGCAGTCTTTCCCGGTGACCTGCCTGAACCGCGACGATGTGGGCGCGCCCAAGACCGCCGTCGTGGGTGGTGTCACCCGTGCGCGCGTCAGCTCGCAGTGCTGGAAGCGCCAGGTGCGCATGGCGCTGCCGCAATTTGGCGTGAAACTCGCCTCTCGTACCAAGCAGGCGCAAACCTTGTTTGCTGCCGCCTGCAAGGCGGCCGGTGCCATCGACGAAGTTGCGGCGGCGTGCGGCCAGAAAATGGCGGACGTGCTTGCTGATGACACCCTGCTGTTCATCAGTGGCAGTGAAGCCGATGCCTTTGCGGCCTATGCCAAGGAGCAGGGTTTCGAGGTCGACAAGTTGAAGGACAAGGAGCTCGCCAAAGTGGCCAAGAAGGCATTGAGCCCGGCCACCGACGCGCTGGATATTGCCTTGTTCGGGCGCATGGTGGCCAAAGCGGGCGAGATGAACGTCGAGGCCGCGGCGTCTTTCGCTCACGCCATTTCCACCCACCGCGTCAGCAACGAGGTGGAGTTCTTTACTGCACTGGATGACCTGGCGGACGAGCCGGGCTCGGCGCACATGGGCAGCCTGGAATTCAATTCGGCGACCTACTACCGCTACGTCAGCCTCGATCTTGGCCAACTGGCCCATTCCCTGGGCACGGAGGATCTCGGCCAGGCGGTGGAGGCGTTCACCAAGGCCTTGTTCGTGGCCGTGCCCCACGCCCGGCAGACGACGCAATCGGGCGCCAGCCCGTGGGAGTTCGCACGCGTGCTGGTGCGCAAGGGGCAGCGTCTGCAGGTGCCGTTTGAGCAGCCGGTCAAGGCGCGTGGCGACGGTTTCCTTTCGCGCAGTATCGAAGCGCTCAAGAGTTATCTGGACAAGAAGGAAAAGCTGGCTGGCAGTCTGTTCGGCAAAATCGCCGGTTACGACTGGGGTGAGCGTGACGACTACAGCGTGGATGAGCTGATCGCGGATCTGAAGCGCCATGCCGCGTGAGGGCGCCCTATGAATCCCTATCTGCTGCTCTGGCTGGAGGCCCCGCTGCAAGCCTGGGGCCACGATTCGAAGTTTGGCCGCCGCGATAGCCTGGATTTCCCGACCAAGTCCGGCGTGCTGGGGCTGATTTGCTGCGCGCGGGGCGCAGGTGGCGACGAGCGTGACTGGTTGTCCGGTTGGGCGGGTCTTGACATGCAAGTTGAGGCCTTCGTGCCACGGGATGCCAAGGGTACGCCGTTGCCAAGGCTGCCCCTGCTGCGCGACTTCCACATGGTGGGCAGCGGTTACGATGACGCCGATCCATGGCAGAACCTGCTGATCCCCAAGACCAGCGAAGGCAAGAAGGCTGTGGGCGGTGGTACGAAGATGACCTATCGCTACTACCTGCAGGACATGGCCTTTGCCGTGGTCATTGAGGCGCCCATTGGCCAGGCCGATGCCATCGTCGAGTCGCTCAAGGCACCGGTCTGGGATCTGTACCTGGGGCGGAAGAACTGCGTGCCCACAGAACTGGTATTTCAGGGTTTGCATGCCAGTGCGGAGGAAGCATTGGCAGCGGGTAGGGCGCTGGCCGACGCGAAACACCGTGCCTTGGCCTTTGTCGTAAGGCAAGGTGAGCACGATGGCGAGGTGCTGACGCTCAACGATGTGCCGGTGCAATTTGGTCCGGACAAGCGCTACCGCGACCGCCGTGTCACCGTGCTGAAGCCGGGGCCAGACGATGATGGATGATACGCAGCGGCTGTTTGTCAAAGTCACCCGCGAGTCGCTGCCGCAGGTCAAGGACAAATACCCGTTCCTGTATCTTGAGCATGGGCGGTTGGAGATCGACGACAGCAGCATCAAGTGGATTGACGCGACCAACAACGTGGTGCCGCTGCCGGTTGCCACGATCAATGCGTTGCTGCTTGGTCCCGGTACTACGGTGACCCATGATGCCGTGCGCACCGCAGCGGCGGCCAATTGCGCCATCTGCTGGGTGGGGGCGGACAGCCTGTTGTTCTATTCGGCCGGCTTCCTGCCCACTGCCGACACCCGTAACCTGAAAAAGCAGATCGAGCTTTCCGCCGATCCGAAGAAATCCATCGAGGTGGCGCGCCGCATGTTCGCCCGCCGTTTTCCGGATGTCGACCTCACCGGCAAGACCTTGCAGGAGCTGATGGGCATGGAGGGCAACCGCGTGCGGGTGCTCTACCAGGCCAAGGCCGAGCAATACCAGGTGGGGTGGAAGGGCCGCAGCTTCACTCCGGGAAAATTCGAGGTCAGCGACCTGACCAACCAGATTCTCACCGCGACCAATGCCGCGCTCTACGGCATCCTGTGTTCGGCCACGCATAGCTTGGGCTACTCGCCGCATATCGGCTTCATCCATTGCGGCAGCCCTTTGCCCTTCATCTACGACATGGCCGACCTGTACAAGGCCGAGCTGTGCATCGATCTGGCGTTCCATCTCACGCGCGAGCTGGCTGGGCGCTACGACAAGCACAAGGTGGCTGCCGCTTTCCGCAAGCGCGTGATCGAGATGGATCTTCTGGCAAAGTACGGCGAAGACATTGCAGCCATGCTGGGAGTTGCGCGTGCTGATCGTCGTCGCTAATGATCTGCCGCCCGCCGTGCGTGGTCGCATGAAGCTGTGGTTCGTGGAGCCGCGGGCAAACGTGTTCGTCTCGGGCATCAAGGACTCGGTGGCCGACACGGTCATCGCCTGGCTCTATAAGCATTGCCCGTCCGAAGCCGGCCTGCTTCTGGTTCGCTCGATCAACCGACCGCCGGGCTACGAAATGTGCTGCATCGGCCCCCCGCGCAAACCGATGATCGATGTATCCGGCCTGCAGCTGATTGTGGAAACCCTGAAACCCGCACGTTCCACTACATTTCGCGTAGACGAGGCATAGCGCTAACGATATGTTGGTGTCTTCCCCACACGCGTGGGGGTGTTTCCAGCTATCACGCCAGATACCCCAAAGAGATTGCGTCTTCCCCACACGCGTGGGGGTGTTTCTCCGCTCGTGCGCTCGCGGCATCGGCACGAACAGTCTTCCCCACACGCGTGGGGGTGTTTCTACAGGTTTCAGCTTAGGCGGTAGCCGAATGTCGTCTTCCCCACACGCGTGGGGGTGTTTCCAGGCTCCCGATGCTGCGGCGCCGGGTGAAGATGTCTTCCCCACACGCGTGGGGGTGTTTCCGCACCGGCCATTACTTCACCTTGATCCCGTCAGTCTTCCCCACACGCGTGGGGGTGTTTCCACGGCCGTCCCGACCAGTTCGTCTTCGATGTAGTCTTCCCCACACGCGTGGGGGTGTTTCCAGGTTAGTGAAAGGCGCTTGACAACGCCTATCGTCTTCCCCACACGCGTGGGGGTGTTTCTGCCTGCAATGGGCGCGCATTGGCTGCCTTGTCGTCTTCCCCACACGCGTGGGGGTGTTTCTGCCATCCGCAGCGCGTGGGTGATCGCGGCAGTGTCTTCCCCACACGCGTGGGGGTGTTTCTACCTCTGCGGGTGTCGTGTGCAGGGTCGTGACGTCTTCCCCACACGCGTGGGGGTGTTTCTGATGGGCGCACCGTAGCTGCCGGCCTCAAACTGTCTTCCCCACACGCGTGGGGGTGTTTCCAGGCTGATGTGGTCAAGCATTGGCTTGGCAAGGTCTTCCCCACACGCGTGGGGGTGTTTCCAGGTGCTTACGGCCATCCTCGCGGTCGTCGAAGTCTTCCCCACACGCGTGGGGGTGTTTCTGACGAGTTGTGGCGCTTTGCGAGGATGATATGGTCTTCCCCACACGCGTGGGGGTGTTTCTACGCCTTTTCGGGGATGCTCGCCCCGAGCGCCGTCTTCCCCACACGCGTGGGGGTGTTTCCGCAAGATGACCCGAGTCCCGCCGACCGGCCTAGTCTTCCCCACACGCGTGGGGGTGTTTCTCTTGCTGCCGGCCACGCCCGACGCGGTGCCAAGTCTTCCCCACACGCGTGGGGGTGTTTCTGACGCATATTCGTCTGCCCGCAACCAGTCGCTGTCTTCCCCACACGCGTGGGGGTGTTTCCAGCGGCCTGCTGGGTTCGCTGGCGATGATGGCGTCTTCCCCACACGCGTGGGGGTGTTTCTCCGATTGCCGGTGCGCTCATGTCGCGGGTGGGGTCTTCCCCACACGCGTGGGGGTGTTTCCGCTGTAAAGGCTCGCCACGTCATCACGGCCGGGTCTTCCCCACACGCGTGGGGGTGTTTCTCTGCTCACGGCGATCCAAGCGCAGGCGATGTTGTCTTCCCCACACGCGTGGGGGTGTTTCCTTCTCACCCACCTCGTAGTAGCTGGCGAGGAAGTCTTCCCCACACGCGTGGGGGTGTTTCTCCGAGGTACTACGCATTGGATTCCGACGTTATGTCTTCCCCACACGCGTGGGGGTGTTTCCGCTTGCCCTCGCAGTTGTGCGCGCCACGGTGCGTCTTCCCCACACGCGTGGGGGTGTTTCTACAGGTTTCAGCTTAGGCGGTAGCCGAATGTCGTCTTCCCCACACGCGTGGGGGTGTTTCCAGACAAGAGGCGACGAGCCCGCTAAGGTCTGCGTCTTCCCCACACGCGTGGGGGTGTTTCTGGACGTTGAGGTGTCATTCCCCGAGCCCGTGAGTCTTCCCCACACGCGTGGGGGTGTTTCCTGATCCATGCCCCAGCCCAGCCCCCAGCCCAGGTCTTCCCCACACGCGTGGGGGTGTTTCTACCGCGCACGCCGCCGTCTGGTCACCGGTGATCCCCCCGCTTTTAGCGGGCAGCAAAAGTGGAGTCATGCTGCCAGTGCCAGTTTTTGCATTGGCGTGATGCCGCGGCTGCCAGGGGCTCTGTCCAGTCCTGATGGGTGAAGGCCGGCGGGTGGCCGCCGGCTTCATCCATCCCCGCTGATAGCGCCGGGATCAGAACGTCAGGGTCACTGCTGCGTACAGCGAACGCCCGGGCCCCGGCACCTGCGTCCCCCACTGCGGATAGTTCGGCACCGGCGGATTGATTGACATCGTGGTGCCCTGGCCGACGTAGGCACCACCCGTCGGTAGTGCATAGAGGCGGTCGAACAGGTTTTCCACCCCGAAGTCGAGCCGCAGCGCCGACCACGCCCGCGAGAATCGCAGGTTCAGCAAGCCGTAGCCCGCGGTCTCCAGTTCGTTGCGGACCTGCGATACGTCGTGCTTGCGGGCCACGGTCACCAGCTCCAGCGCATTGTCCCAGCCGCCAAGCCGCTGGGTCAGCGACACGCGCGCGTTGGTTGGCATGCGGTTGTAGAGGCCATCGCCGGTGGTCCGGTTTTCGCCATGCATCCACGACAGCGTGCCCTGCAGCGCGAACACCCCAAGCCCGCTCTCCGCCAGGCGCGCCTTGCCCGAGAGATCCATGCCGTACAGCCGTGCGTCCTGGTTCACATACTTCAGCACGGTGAAGGCATTGCGTACCGGAATGCTGGGTGCGGCATTGGTGCTGGGATCCCACTGGATCGCGTCGATGTAGTCGGCGACCGAGGTCACGTAGGGGGTGATCTGCAATTCCCAGCGACGGTCAGCGCCGTGCAGGTCGAAGGTCACCGAGGCAGTAAGCGCGCGTTCCGGGGCCAGCGCGAGGTTGCCGACGTAGCCATTCCCATCGCCGACGAAGTTGTTCATGACGGCCGCCATGGTCCAGGTGGACCACGGGAACACTTCGTACAGGCCGGGCGAACGCGTCTTGCGGGCCACGCCATACGCGATGTCCATGCGATCCGAGACCGACTGGCGCAGGATCGCTGTAGCATCCCAGTTGCCATCCGAGCGTGAGCGGTTGGCTGCGTTGAACAGCGCAGCATCGCGCATCTGCCAGGAGCCCATCATGTTGGTCATGGGGTTGTAGCCCTGCACCGGGCCGGCATTCATCCGGACGCGCTCGTAGCGCACGCCAAGCTCGGCGGTCCAGCGCGGGGCGAGGTGGTGTTCCCACTCGGCGTAGGCCGCGCTGCGGTCGCGCTTCCCATCGCGGATGTTATAGAACTCACCCGGCCCCATCATCCCGCCTGACGGCGGCCACCAGTCGTCCAGCCGATAGGCGCGCTGCTCCAGTCCCAGCCGCAGGTGATCCTCCCCTTGCAGCGCGATGTCCGCATCCAGCATGAAGGCGGTGGTGTTGCTCGAAGTCAGCATCGGCATGCCGGCCGCGCAGGTCGACCCGATCGGCGCGCACGGGGTCGCCTGTCCACCCGGCGGGTTATTGCCGCCCGATGCCGCGCCGTACCAGAACCGCTTGTCCGGGCCGAAATCCATCGCGTGGTCCAGCAGCTCGCGATACGCCCGCGCCTCCAGCCGTCCCCAGCTGAACTGCCCGAGATAGCGCAGGTTGGCGCTGCGCTGGCGGTTGTCGGTCATATCCATGCGCTGGTTCGGATAGTCCTGGCGCGGGATCTGTTGCCAGCCAAGGCGCGCCTCCAGCAGGTGGTCGCCGTTGGTGTAGGCCAGCTGCAGGGACTGGTTGTGGGAGACGTAGCCGGTCGAGCCCACCTCGTCCCTGGCCAACACGTGGCCCGCACGGCCAGTGAAATCGTAGAGCTTGAAATCCCCGCCCGCGCGATAGTTGTCCGCCCGCGCCGTCGAGCCGGTGTAACGCATGCTGAAGTGCTCGCTGGCGACGTTCAGCGAGACATTCGCGCCGTGGGCATCGCCATTGCTGCGGTAGTAAGTCCCCAGTTCGCCTGACAGCGCAATGCCCGTGCCCGGAGCCGCGAAGCTGGGCTGGCTGCGCTCGACGACGATGCTGCCGCCGATCGAGTCGCCGCCCTGCGAAACCGGGGTGATACCCGGATACACCACGATGCGGGCGACATCCGACGGCGCCACATAGGACAACGCCGGATTCATGTGGTTGGGGCAGGAGGCAGTGATGTCGGCGCCGTCCAGGCGGATGCGCAGGCGATCGTCGGCGAGGCCGCGGATCGAGGGCAGGCCGGAGACACCGCCGGCGGGATTGAGCCACAGGCCGGGCTGGTCCTTCAGCAGCGAGGCGGTATCGCTGGTCGCGGCGGCGGCGGCAGCGAGGGCGTCGTCGTCGACCGCGCGGGCCGGTGCGATGTTGGCGCGGGTGCCTTGCACGACAACCTTCGGCAGGACGGTGTCGCCGTCGGCGGCGGGCAGGTCGGACGCGTGGGCGAGGGTGGGCAATGCAGCAAGGATCGCAGCCGCGAGCGGCGCGACCAGCAGGGGATGGGGACGCATGGGAACTCCAGGATGGGATGCGGCCGGTGCTGGGCTGCACGGCCGAGGAGCCGGGCGCATCGCGGCTGGCGAGCGCCCGGGCAGGTGTCGGTGGAACGGCAGTCGGGCTCAGCCCGCGTTCGACATCGGCGGCCCGCGCGGGGCCCATCCCATCAGGTGGCGTTGTGGCAGGCGCGGTTGCACGCGCAAGGCGGCGCGGGTCTGCGGCAGCGGTTGCGCCGGCGGCACCGACAGGCCTGCCAACGGCAGCGCCGGGGACACCAGCAACGGGCAATAGGCGCAATCATCGGCGGGCGCCCGCGGCGCGGGATCGCCGGCATCGCCCGCCCGCCAGTGCGGCAGGTCGGCAGCCGTCACCAAGCCGTCGCTGGAACAGAACAGCCCAAGCGGGCTCGCCAATGGATCCTGCGCGAACGCCTGGTACATCCGCCCAATGCTGGGCACCAGGGCCAGCAACAGGCTGCCTGCGAAGGCAAGCGAAAGCAGCAGGCGGTGGCAACGTCGCGCAGTCATCAGGCCGATATTATGGGCGACCCCGTACCGATTGTCTGCGTTGGATCAAATCCGTCAGGCATCCGGGCCTGCCGGAACAGCCGTGCAGCCCGGTCCGTGCTCGAACCGTCGTTTGTGCGCCCGCCTTTCGGACAGGCGGCCCGGCAAAGACGATGGAATTTTCCGTACCAAAGCAATTTTCCGCGGTTGACGCTGGCGAAAGCCGAACAGCGATGCAGGGTTTTCGCGAACGCGTGGGGTTCCCGACGGAAGTCAGCCGCATGCAGCGGCGTGCGGGTCTTCCCCGCACGCCTGGCAGCAGCCTTGTGCGTTTTTATCCGAGCCGTGCGCGTTGTTCGGTCAAGGCGGCCAGCTTGGTGCTCCAATCGGCCAGACGTTGGCGCTCCTGCTCGACCACGGCGGCGGGCACGCCGGGGCCGAACTTGGCCAGCTTGCTGGCGCTCTTGTCTTTCTCGGCGGCCACCTTGGCGATTTCCTTGTCGAGGCGCGCGCGTTCGGCGGCCAGATCCACCAGGCCCTCCAGCGGGACGAACAGCTGCAGCTCGCCGACCACCGCCGGCGCCGCTGCGGGGGGCTCGCCGGTGATCGCCTCGATCTGTTCCAGTTTGCACAGGAAGCGCAGCTGCGCGTCGAACCGGGCCAGGCGCGCGGCGTCCCCGGTGCTTTCGCCGCGTACCAGCAGGGCGACCTGACGGGCGGGGGAGACACCCAGCTCGCTGCGGATGCGCCGCACGGCGCTCACCATGGCTTTCAGCCACTCGATGTCGGCTTCGGCCTGCGCGAAGGCGGCGGTGTCGAGCGCGCCGGGTCGCGGATAGGGCTGGGTCATGATGCTGCCGGACTTGCCCAGCCGGGGTGCCACCGCCTGCCAGAGCTCTTCGGTGATGAACGGGATCAGCGGATGCAGCAGGCGCAGCAGGGATTCCAGCACGTAGGCCAGCGTATGACGGGTGCTCTGGGCGGCCTGGGCGTCGTCGCCGCTGAGCGCCGGCTTGGCGAGTTCCAGGAACCAGTCGCAGACCTGGTTCCAGGTGAACTCGTACAGGCACTGCGCCAGCAGGTCGAAACGGTAGCTGGCGAAATGCTCCTCCGCCTGCGCGCAGGTATTCGCAAGTTGGGCGAGGATCCACTTCTCCGCATCCGTCTTCGGCTGCGGCACGCCGTCGAAGCTGGCATCGCCCACGTGCATCAGCGCAAAGCGGGTGGCGTTCCACAGCTTGTTGCAGAAGTTCTTGTAGCCCTCGGCGCGGGCCAGGTCGAACTTGATGTCGCGGCCCGGGCCGGCCAGCGCGGCCATGGTAAAGCGCAACGCATCGGCACCATGGGGGTTGATGCCGTCGGGGAATTCCTTGCGCGTGGCCTTCTCGATCTTCTCGGCCATCTTCGGCTGCATCAGCCCGGTGGTGCGCTTGGCCACCAGCGCGTCGGCGCTGATGCCGTCGATGATGTCCAGCGGATCCAGGATGTTGCCCTTGGACTTGGACATCTTCTGGCCGTCCTTGTCGCGGACCAGGCCGGTGATGTAGACGTCGCGGAATGGCACGCGGCCGACCAGGCGGTCAGTCATCATGATCATCCGCGCCACCCAGAAGAAGATGATGTCGAAGCCGGTCACCAGCACGTTGCTGGGCAGGTGCTGGTCGAAGCCGCGTTCGGCCATCCTGCCTTCGTCCGGCCAGCCCTGCGTGCTGAACGGGAACATGGCCGAAGAGAACCAGGTTTCCAGCACGTCCGGGTCCTGGCGCAGCGGCGCATCGCCCAGGCCGTGGCGCGCGCGCACCTCGGCCTCGTTGCGGCCCACGTAGGCATTGCCGGAGTCGTCGAACCACGCCGGGATGCGGTGGCCCCACCAGAGCTGGCGGCTGATGGTCCAGTCCTGGATGTTCTCCAGCCAGTGGCGGTAGGTGTTGATCCAGTTCGCCGGCACGAACTTCACTTCGCCCGACTCGACCAGTTCCAGGCCGCGGCGGGCCAGATCGTCCATCTTCACGAACCACTGGTCGGTGAGGAACGGCTCGATCACCTGCCCACTGCGGTCGCCGCGTGGCACCTGCAGCTTGTGCGGCTTGATCTCCACCAGCAGGCCGGCGGCCTCCAGGTCGGCCACGATGGCCTTGCGCGCCTCGAACCGGTCCAGGCCGTGGTAGCGCGCCGGGATGTCGGTCGCGGCCACGATCCGGGCGTCGTCGGTGAACACGTTGCGCAGTGGCAGCCCATGGCGCTGGCCGACCGCGTAGTCGTTGAAGTCGTGCGCCGGGGTCACCTTCACCACGCCGGTACCGAAGGCGCGATCGACGTAGTCATCGGTGATGACCGGAATGCAGCGGTCGGTCAGCGGCAGCCGCACCGCCTTGCCATGCAGGCCGCGATAGCGCGGGTCTTCTGGATGCACCATCACCGCGGTGTCGCCCAGCAGGGTTTCCGGACGGGTGGTGGCCACCACCACGTAGTCGCGCACTTCGCGCAGGACTTCGTTGCCGTCGGCGTCGTGCTCGACGTATTCGAACGTGGCGCCGTCGGCCAGCGGGTAGCGGATCGACCACAGGTGGCCGTTTTCTTCCTCGCTGACCACTTCCAGATCGGAAATCGCGGTCTTCAGCACCGGGTCCCAGTTGACCAGGCGCTGGCCGCGGTAGATCAGGCCCGCATCGAACAGCCGCACGAAGGCCTCGGTGATCGCCTCGCTGGCCATCGGGTCCATGGTGAAGACGCTGCGCGACCAGTCGCCGGACGCGCCCAGACGGCGCATCTGCCGCTCGATGGTGTCGCCGGAGTGCTGCTTCCACTCCCACACTTTTTCGATGAACTTCTCGCGGCCCAGCGAATCGCGGGTCTCGCCCTTGCCTTCGATGGCCAGGTTGCGGCTCACCACCATCTCGGTGGCAATGCCGGCGTGGTCGGTCCCCATCTGCCACAGCGTGCGGTAACCGCGCATGCGGTGGTAGCGGATCAGCGCGTCCTGCAGCGTGTGCTGGAACGCATGGCCCATGTGCAGGGTGCCGGTGACGTTGGGCGGCGGCAGCAGGATGGTGTAGGCCGGGCCGTCGCCCTGGGGCGTGAACGCGCCGCTGGCCTCCCACTGCTGGTACAGGCGGGACTCGAAGGACTTGGGGTCGTAGCCGGAGGCAAGGGTGGTCATGGGGGCGGGATCACATGTCGAATTTGTTCAGGTCGAAGCCCAGCGCTTGGTAGTGCTTCCAGCGCGCGCGCAGCGGGCCGCGCGCGGCGGGGTCGGCGGGCACCACTTCCAGCACCCGCTCGAAGCTGCCGTCCGGCGCGGCATCGCGCAAGTTGATGAGCAGCGGGCGCGGGGGCACGTCGGTATCGGGTGCGGCGATGAGGATCGGCGCCTCGTCCTCGTCCTCGTCCATACCGGCGATCTGGTGCGGCAGGTATTCGTCGGGATCGAACGACCACAGCAGGTCGTCCAGCGCTTCCGCCTGGGCGGCGTCGCGCGCCAGCACCAGGGTGGGCAGCTCGGCAGCAAAGGCGCGCTTGGCCAGCTCGCAGACCAGCAGCAGCGGCTGCTCGCGGAAGCGCGGCTTGTCGATCAGGTAGAAATCGGCACGGGGCATGGGAGGTCCTGGCGTGGACGGCATCAGCCGTGGCCGGCGGGCCGTGGGGGCAACACGGGCGCCGCCGGCGGGCAGCGCATCAGGCGGCGCGGTCCAGCAGCCATTGGCTGAGCATGCCGACCGGGCGGCCGGTCGCCATGCCCAGCTTGCCCTCGTCGGAGGCGCTGCCGGCAATATCCAGGTGCACCCAGCGCTGGCCGTCGGTGAACCGCGACAGGAAGCAGCCGGCGGTGATGGCGCCGGCCCAGCGGCCGCCGATGTTGTAGACATCGGCGAACGCGGAATCGAGCATCGGCTGGTATTCGTCCCACAGCGGCAGCTGCCAGCCGCGGTCGAACACCGTCTCGCCGGCATCCAGCAGTTCGCGGGCCAGGTCGTGGCTGTCCTTGGTCATCACGCCGGTGGCGTATTTGCCCAGCGCGACCATGCAGGCGCCGGTGAGGGTGGCCACGTCCACCAGCGCAGCCGGCTGGAAGCGCTGCGCGTAGGTCAGTGCGTCGCACAGGATCAGGCGGCCCTCGGCGTCGGTGTTGCCCACTTCGATGGTCTTGCCGGACATGCTGGTGATGACGTCGGACGGGCGGTAGCTGTTGCCGTCGATGGCGTTCTCCACCGCCGCGGCGATGCACACCAGGTTGATCGGCAGCTGCATGCCCACCGCGGCGGCGAAGGTGCCCAGCACGGTGCCGGCACCGCACATGTCGTACTTCATCTCCTCGATGCCGCCCTGGGTCTTCAGGTTGACGCCGCCGGTGTCGAAGGTGATGCCCTTGCCGACCAGCACATAGGGCCTGGCGTCGCCGCCGTTGGAGTACTTCAGCACCACCAGGCGCGGGCGCTGCGCGCTGCCGCGGGCCACGGCCAGCAGGGCGCCCATGCCAAGCGCATCCATCGCCGCCTCGTCCAGCACCTCGCAGGTGACCTTGTCGCTGCGTGCGGCCAGATCCTGCGCCTGCTGCGCGATATAGGCCGGGTTGCAGATGTTGGGCGGCAGATTGCCCAGCTCGCGGGTCAGCCGCACGCCCTCGGCGATGGCCTTGCCCTGCGCCAGCGCGGTGGTGTCCGCGCCGGCAATCTGCAGGTGCGCCAGACCCTTCTCGTCGCGCTTCTTGTTCTTGGCGCCAAGGGTGGCGACGTAGCGGTAGCAGGCGTGGTCGGCAGCGATCACGGCCTGGCGGATGGCCCAGGCCGCGTCGCGGTCCTTCACCGGCACTTCGCTGAGGGTGAGCAGCGCGATGGCCACCGGGCCCGTCTTCAGCGCGCGGGCGGCATCACCCACCGCCTTCAGGTACTGCGGCACGCCGAACTTGCCTGCTTCCCCCAGGCCCACCACCAGCACGCGCGGCGCGGCCACGCCGGCAAGGTCGTGCAGCAGGGCGGTCTTGCCGGTCTTGCCGGACACGTCGCCGCGGTCCAGCAGGGCGCGCAGCCGGCCGCTGCTGGCGGCATCAAGGGCCTGTGCGGCGGGCGTGAGGCTGCCGTCGGCGAAGGCGCCAACGATGACGCAATCAACGCCTGCGGCGGCGGCGGGGGTCTGGTTCAGGCTGAATTCGAGGCTCATCGAACAAGGTATCCGGGCTAAGTGCCATCTGAGGCGGGCGGATGCCCGTCGGCGGGGGCCGGCGGCATGCGGGCTGGGGTCGCTTACAATGCGCGGCCGCGACAGGCGTCAGGCTTCGCGCGCGGCGAACCCACGATTCTAAAGCATCTTCCCGGAGCAAGCCGGCCCCATGCCGAAGCTGGACCGCTACCTCAGCAGCGAATTCGCCCGCGCCGTCCTGGCGGCACTGGTGGTGCTGGGCATGGTCAGCCTGGGCGGGCTGTTTGCCGACCTGATCGGCGAGATGGCCCGCGGCAAGATGCCGCCGGCGCTGCTGCTGTCGCAGCTGGGGCTGCGCCTGCTGGCGTATTTGCCGCTGATCCTGCCGCTGGCCTTGCTGCTGGGCCTGTTGCTGTCGGTGGGACGGCTGTACCGCGACTCCGAGATGTATGTGCTGACCGCCGTGGGGGTCAGCCCGCGCCGGCTGCTGCGGCCGCTGCTGCTGGTGGTGGTGCCGGTGCTGCTGGTGGTGGGGGCCTGTTCGCTGTGGTTGGGCCCGTGGGCCAACCGTCTGGCGCGCGGGATGGTGATCGAGGCCAACAAGAACCTGCTGGTGGCCGGCCTGGAGCCGGGCCGGTTCACCCCCATGGCCAACGGGGGGATGGCCTATGTCGGCCAGATGTCCAGTGACGGCACGCGCCTGGCCCGCGTCTTTCTTTTCCGCGAACGCGGCGAGCGCCTGGACGTGGCCACTGCCCGTACCGGCGAGCTTTACCGCGACCAGGGGGCCCGCGTGTTGGCGCTGCTGGACGGCTTCCGGGTGGAAGGCCCGGTGGCCGGACCGGCGCTGGACTACCGGCTGATGCGCTATGCCCGCAACGAAATGCTGCTGCCCGCCCCGGACGACCAGCGGCCGATGGATGACCCCGCCTTTCTGCCGCTGCCTGTTCTGCTGGCCACCCCCGGCGCGGCGGCGCGGGCCGAGCTGCACTGGCGCATCGCGCCGCCGCTGCTGGGGCTGGCGTTCGCGCTGATGGCGGTGCCGCTGGCGCGCAGCTCGCCCCGTCAGTCCCGCCACGGGGCGCTGCTGCTGGGTTTTCT
Organism: Thermomonas sp.; assembly: GCF_046293095.1. Taxonomy (GTDB): domain Bacteria; phylum Pseudomonadota; class Gammaproteobacteria; order Xanthomonadales; family Xanthomonadaceae; genus Thermomonas. The sequence goes on along the minus strand of NZ_JBKBPN010000003.1, from coordinate 241,222 downwards.
TGCCTATCTGGTGGGCGTGTTCCTGATGATCCTGGGTACCGAGTGGCTGGCCTCCGGCCAACTGCCGCTGGCGCTGGGGCTGTGGTGGCTGGTGCTGCCGATGCTGGGCCTGGGGGCATGGCTGTACGCCCGCGATGGCCGCGTGGCGCGCGCATGGTGGCGCCGATGAAACGCTGGCCGCGGCTGCACGACCTTTATATCGCCCGCGCGGTGATCACCAGCATCCTGATGGTCTGGGTGGTGCTGGTGGGCCTGGACGTGGTGCTGGCCTTTGCCGGCAAAGTCGGCGATATCGGCAAGGGCGCCTATACCGTCAACCACGCCATCGCCGACACTGGCCTGTCGGTTCCCTGGCGCACGTACAACTTGTTCCCCACTGCCGCCGTGATCGGCGTGCTGCTGGGCCTGGGCCAACTGGCCGCGTCCTCCGAGCTGACCGCGCTGCGGGCGCTGGGGATTTCGCGGCGGCGTTTGGGCGCTTCGGTGATCTTCCTGGTGGCCCTGCTCACCGTGGTGATGGTGGTCAATGGCGAAACCCTGGCCCCCTGGGGGGATGAGCGATCGGATGCGCTGCGCGCAGCACGCAATCCTGATGCGGTGGTGTCCAAGTACAGCGGCCTATGGGCGCGCGAAGGCGATATCTTCATCAATGCCCGCAGCGGCGAGCAACGCCAGCGAGGCAGCGATCGCTGGCTGGAGCTGCGCGGCGTGCGCCTGTTCCAGTTCGATGCCGACGGCCGCCTGCAGTCCATCGCCAACGTCGAACAGGCGGAGCATCGTCCGGGGGGCTGGCTGCTGCGCGGGGTGGAGCGCACCCGCTTCGAGGCCAAGTCGGTGCGCCGGGAACACGTTCCGGAGGAGCGCTGGGACTCGCGGCTGGACGAATCCACGCTGGCCTCCAACGTCACCAAGCCGGATTACCTGAGCAGCCGCGAACTGGCCAGTAGCATCGATTACCGCAAGCGCAACAACCTGGAGTCTGCCGACTTCGAGACGGTGTACTGGGGGCGCTGGTTCTATCCCGTCAACGTGTTGACCCTGTGCCTGGCGGTGATCCCGTTCGCGTTTGGCTCGCTGCGCAGCGGCGGCTACGGCAAGCGGCTGTTCATCGGCATCGTGTTCGCGCTGGGGTTCTACCTGCTGCAGCGCGTGTCGGTGCAGGTGGCCGGTGTGTTCCACCTCGACTTCCGCGTGGCCTATGCGATGCCGCCGATCATCATGCTGGCGGTGTCGTTCCTGATGTTCCGGCGGCGCAGCCGCTAGGGAAGGCCTGAACAACGCCATTCAGGCGTTGCCAGCCCACGCCAAGCCCGGCAGCCGTCCGGGCTCGGCTCATACGCAGCCATCGCTTGCGCGATCGATGCGGGGGCGCCCATCCGGGGCCGACGGGAAGCTCCGGGCGCTCTGGGGATGCCCTAGCGCGCCTGAGCCACCCGGCGGGTGGCGATGAGCACACAGGCCAGCATCAGCAGATGCGCCGCCATCGACAGCAGGCGGCCGCCGTCCACGTTGGCGATGCTCGTCGGCATGGCCACCGCCAGCGCGGCGTTGCCCAGGTTCCAGCCCCAGTGCAGGCCCACAGCGGCCCACAGGCTGCCGGTGCGCCACAGTGCGCTGGCGTAGGCCAGCCCGTAGACCAGCAGCATCAGCCATTCCATCGGCCCCAACCCCAGCCGGTAGAGGTGATTCAGCACGTACAGCAGGCTGCTGGTTGCCACGAAGGCCAGCCCGCGCCGCCAGTGCACGCCGGCCGCGCGATAAGGGAAGCCGCGGGTGAGGATGTCCTCGGCGATCGAAGGCACGAAGGTGGACAGCAGCAGCATCGGCAGCGCCGCCGCCAGCGTGGCGCCCGACGCGCTGCCCGCCGGGTCGGGCTGGTAGATTCCCAGCGCCAGGCCGGCTTGCAGTGCCGCGCCTTTCAGGCCGAACGCCAGCACCAGCAGCGGAACCAGCCAGATCAGGTCGCGGCCGCGCATCGGCAGCGCAAAGGCTTCCAGGCCGCGATAGCCCAGCCAGCGCGACACCGGCCAGGCCGCCAGCACGCAGGCCAGCATCAACCCGGCCTGCGCGGAAAAGCTGTGCAGCATGCGGTCGCCGATACCTTCGGCCGACTGGTACAGCAGGAACAGCAGCGCAAAGCCGAGTGCGCTGCGGGCGGTCGAGCGGGTGGAGCGGGGCGTGTCCATGGAGAGGCTCTGGTCGCGTCAGGCGGTTTTGGGGCGTCGTTGCAGGCGGGTGCCGCTGGCGCGGTCGTGCCAGGTCAGCCCGGCGCGGTCGATCCAGGCCCACCAGAAGCCCAGCCCGCCCAGCAGCAGTGACAGCGTGCCCGTCGCGTAGCGGCGCCAAAGGGCATGTGTGCTGGGCGCCTGGCCGGCGGCATCGGTGACCACCAGCCGCCATGGACGCATGCCGAGCGTCTGCCCGCCGCGCCGCCAGCTGGCCGTTGCGTACACCCCGGTCGCCAGCCAGCAACACAGCCACAGCAGCCACTGCAACAGGCTGAACGGCGCGATGTTCTCGCGCGCAGCGTGGTGACCCAGGAAGGTGTAGCCGAGGGTGAAGGCGGCCGACAGCACCATCCACAGCGCCAGCGCCGGGAAGACGTCGTACAGCAGCGCCAGCAGGCGCCAGCCGACCAGGGCAGGGGAGCGTTCGGACGAGGAAGAAGGCATTGTGCGAAGGATACAGCCGGGCCTGGCACGGGCTACGCTTGGACCATGCCGACCGCTGCCCACCGTCGCCAGCTCGTGCGCCAGCTGCCTCCGCTGGAGGCGGCGGATGCCGCCGTGATCGAGCGCTTCCTGGACGCGGCCTGGGCCGCGCATGGCCTGTCCCGCGCCACGCTGGCGTCGTACCGCGGTGATCTGCAGGCGCTGGCGCGCTGGCTGCGTGCCAACGCCCGACCGCCGCTTCCCGGGGCGCGCAGGGAGGACCTGTTCGATTACCTGGCGATGCGCGCCGAGGCCGGCTACGCCGCGCGCAGCACGGCGCGACTGCTGTCCTGCCTGCGTGCCTTCTTCGCCCATGCGGTGGCCAGCGGCCTGCGCCGCGACGATCCCTGTGCGCTGCTGCAGCCGCCGCGGTTGCCCCGGTTGCTGCCCAAGGCGCTGTCCGAGGCGCAGGTCACCGCGCTGCTGGATGCCCCCGACGTGGCCACGCCGGAGGGGCTGCGTGACCGCGCGATGCTGGAGCTGATGTACGCGGCGGGCCTGCGCGTGAGCGAGCTGGTCGGCCTGCCCGCGACCGCCGTGAATCTGCGCCAGGGCGTGCTGCGGGTGACCGGCAAGGGCAGCCGCGAGCGGCTGGTGCCGCTGGGCGAGGAGGCGCAGCACTGGCTGGAGCGCTACCTGGGCGAGGCGCGGCCGGTGCTGCTGGCCAACCTGCGTCATCCTGCCGCGGTAGAGGCGTTGTTTGTCGCGCCGGGTGGAAGTGCGCCCAGCCGGCAGGCGTTCTGGGCACTGGTCAAGCGCTGCGCGGCGGTGGCTGGCATCGCGCCGGCGCGGATCAGCCCGCACGGGCTGCGGCACAGCTTCGCCACCCACCTGCTCAACCACGGCGCCGACCTGCGCGCACTGCAGATGCTGCTGGGCCACAGCTCGCTGACCACCACCCAGATCTACACCCTGGTGGCGCGCGAACGCCTGCGCAGCCTGCATGCGCGCCATCATCCGCGCGCCTGAGCGCGGCGTGCGGCGTGGCTGCGGCGCCGTGTGCGAAAATGCCGGAACCTTGAAGGCGCGTCCGGGTCGGACCCTGCGCCCGCGACCGGAGTCCCGATGAAGCGTCTCGTCCTTGCCGCCCTGCTCTGCGCCAGCCTGTCGGCCTGCGCCCAATCCACCGACGTCGCGCCGCCGGCGGCGCCCACCAAGCCCGCGGCGGTGTTGAAAGAGCCCACGTTTGCCGCGGGCACGCCCGAGGCCAGGGTGCGCGATGCCCTGCGCTCGCTCAATCCGGAGATCACCGTCGACTCCATCGACAAGGCGCCGGTGCCGGGCTTTCGCGAGGTTGTGGCCGGTGGCCAGGTGATCTGGGTCAGCGATGACGGCAAGTACCTGTTCCAGGGCGACCTGCTGGACATCGCCTCCCGCAAGGCCCTGGGCGACGAGGCGATGGCCAAGGTGCGCCGAAAGGTGCTGGCCACCCTGCCGGAGGCCGACCGCATCGTGTTCGCCCCGACCGGTGTGCCCAAGCACACCGTGGTGGTGCTGACCGATGTCGAGTGCGGTTACTGCCGCAAGTTCCATTCCGACATTGCCGAGTACAACCGGCGCGGCATCCGCGTGGAGTATCTGGCGTTTCCGCGTGCCGGCATCGGCAGCGCGGATTACCGCAAGATGGTGGCCGTCTGGTGTGCGCCCGACCGTCGCAAGGCGCTGACCGACGCCAAGAACGACCGCCCGGTGGCGCAGGGGGCGTGTCCCCGCTCGCCAGTGGACATGCAGTACAACGCCGGTCTGCGCATGGGCCTGACCGGCACGCCGATGATCCTCAACGCCGATGGACGGATGGTGGGGGGTTACCTGCCGCCGGACCGCCTGCTGGAGCGCCTGGACGCGCTGGCCAAGGAAAAGGCGGGCGGCTGAAGCAGAGGCGGGCGCGGCGGTAGGCCGGATCGGGGCCCGGCGGGCTCGGCTACAATAATGGGCCGTCCCCACTATCAGCCGGACATGATCGTCCTCGAGGGCGCGCCCGCCCTGTCGCCGTTCCGCCGCGACCGCCTGCAAGCCCGCCTCCAGACCCTCGTGCCCGGCCTGCGCATCGCCGGGGCCTGGCACGGTTACTGGATCGACCCCGAGCCCGGCGCGACGCCGGACCTTGCCGCGCTCTGCCGCATCCTGCAGGCGGGCGAGCGGTTTGCCGCCGCCGAGCCCGGCGCGGTCAGCCGCTACGTGGTGCCCCGGCTGGGCACGCTGTCGCCTTGGGCCAGCAAGGCCACCGAGCTGCTGCGCGGCGCTGGCTTGCCGGTGAAGCGCGTCGAGCGCGGGTTGCGCATCGACCTTGCGGGCTGGCCGGCCGATGCCGCCCAGGTGGCGGCGCTGGCCAAGCTGCTGCACGACCCGATGACCCAGTCGCTGCTGGACGAGCGCGACGCCGCGGCGGCGCTGTTTGCTTCGCAGCCGGCGGGGGGAGTCGAGGTCATCCCGCTGGCGCAGCTGGAGGCGGCGAACCTGCGCCTGGGCCTGGCGCTGGCCGACGACGAGATCGACTACCTGCGCGCCCGCTACGCCGAGCTGGGCCGCGATCCGCACGACGTCGAGCTGATGATGTTCGCGCAGGCCAATTCCGAACACTGCCGGCACAAGATCTTCAACGCCAGCTGGACCATCGACGGCCAGCCGCAGCCCACCTCGCTGTTCAAGATGATCAAGAACACGCAGGCGCGCACGCCGGAGCACGTGCTGTCGGCCTACAGCGACAACGCGGCGGTGGTGGAAGGCTACGCGGCCTCGCGCTGGCGCCCGGACCCGGCGACGCAGCAGTACCGCAGCGAGCCGGCCGTGGATTCGGCGTTCTGCATCAAGGTGGAAACCCACAACCATCCGACCGCGATCGCGCCGTTCCCCGGTGCGTCCACCGGCGCCGGCGGCGAGATCCGCGACGAGGGCGCCACCGGTCGCGGTGGCCGTCCGAAGGCCGGTTTGGCCGGCTTCTCCGTCTCCCACCTGCGCATCCCGACGCTGCCGCAGCCGTGGGAGGGCCAGCGTCCACTCAATCCGCGCATGGCCTCCGCTTTCGAAATCATGCTCGATGGCCCGCTGGGCGCCGCGGCGTTCAACAACGAGTTCGGCCGGCCCAACCTGACCGGCTACTTCCGCAGCTTCGAGCTGCACGAGGCCGATGGACTGACCCGCGCCTACGACAAGCCGATCATGCTGGCCGGCGGCCTGGGCGCGATGGACCGCGGGCAGGTGGAGAAGCTGCGGCTGTCCCCCGGCGATGCGGTGATCGTGCTCGGCGGGCCGGCGATGCTGATCGGCCTGGGCGGTGGCGCCGCCAGCTCGGTCGCGTCCGGCGATTCCGCCGAAGACCTCGACTTCGCCTCGGTGCAGCGCGACAACCCGGAAATGGAGCGCCGCGCGCAGGAGGTCATTGACCGCTGCGTGGCGCTGGGCGCCGACAACCCGATCCTGTGCATCCACGATGTCGGCGCCGGTGGCCTGTCCAATGCCATTCCCGAGCTGCTGCACGACTCCGGCGTGGGCGGCGTGATCGACCTCGGCCAGGTGCCGAAGGACGACCCGTCGCTGTCGCCGATGCAGCTGTGGTGCAACGAGTCGCAGGAGCGCTATGTGCTGGGCGTGGCGCAGTCGCGTGTGGCCGAGTTCGCGGCGCTGTGCGCGCGCGAGCGCTGCCCGTTCGCGGTGGTCGGCACCGCCACCGCCGAGGAACACCTGCGGGTGGGCTACGAAGGCCAGCCACCGGCCATTGATCTGCCGATGGACGTGCTGTTCGGCAAGCCGCCGAAGATGCACCGCGACACCGTGCATCCGGCGCCGCCGCGCTGGCCGCAAGCTGACACCGACACGCTGGACCTGCGTCAGGCCGGCCTGCGCGTGCTGGCGCATCCGTCGGTGGCTGCCAAGTCCTTCCTCATCACGATTGGCGACCGCACGGTGGGTGGCCTGACCGCGCGCGACCAGATGGTCGGTCCGTGGCAGATGCCGGTGGCCGACTGCGCAATCACGCAGTCGGGCTTCGACGGGTTCACCGGCGAGGCGATGAGCGTGGGCGAGCGCACCCCGCTGGCCCTGCTGGACGCCGCCGCCTCCGCGCGGATGGCGGTGGGCGAGGCGATCACCAATCTGCTCGCCGCACCGGTGGAATCGCTCAACCGCATCAAGCTGTCCGCCAACTGGATGGCCGCCGCCGGTCACCCCGGCGAGGATGCGCGCCTGTTCGACGCGGTCAAGGCGGTGGGCATGGAGCTGTGCCCCGAACTGGAGCTCGGCATCCCGGTCGGCAAGGACTCGCTGTCGATGCAGGCGCAGTGGTCCAGCGATGGCGCCGCGCAGAAATCGGTCTCGCCGGTCTCGCTGGTGGTCTCGGCGTTCGCGCCGGTGGTCGATGTGCGCGCCCAGCTCACCCCGCTGCTGCGTCGCGATGTCGAGTCGGAGCTCTGGCTGATCGGCCTGGGTGGCGGCCGCCAGCGCATGGGCGGCTCGGTGTTGGCGCAGTGCCATCCCGAGGCGAACAACGGGGGGGCATTGCCGGCATTTGGCGGCGAATCCCCTGATCTCGATGATCCGCAGCGCCTGCGCGCGCTGTTCGAGCTGATCCGCGATGCGCGCGAGGACGGCCTGTTGCTGGCTTACCACGACCGCTCCGATGGTGGCGTGTTCGCGGCGCTGTGCGAAATGGCCTTCGCCTCGCACCTCGGGCTCGACATCCGCCTGGACGGCTGGGGCGACGGCCGCACCGACGACCCGCTGCGGGTGCTGTTCAACGAGGAACTGGGCGCGGTGGTGCAGGTGCCCGTCGAGGAGCGCGCCACGTTCGCCGACCTGGTCGCCCGCCATGGCCTGATCGAGTGCGCGCAGCGCATCGCGGCACCTACCACTGCGCCGGTGGTGCGGATCGCTGACGGTGACGAGATCCTGGCCGAGTGGCGCTGGGAGGAATTGTTCGACGCCTGGTGGTCGGTCACCCACGCCATGCAGCGGCTGCGCGACAATCCCGATTGCGCCGACAGCGAGCGCGACGCCGCGCGGCGCTTCGACGCGCCTGGCCTGCAGCCGGTGCTTACCTTCGATGCCGCCGAGGACGTGGCCGCGCCGTTCGTGTCCACCGGTGCGCGCCCGAAGGTGGCGATCCTGCGCGAGCAGGGCGTCAACAGCCAGGTGGAGACCGCCTATGCGTTCCACCGCGCCGGCTTCGATGCCTTTGATGTGCACATGAGCGATCTCATCGCCGGCCGCTTCGACCTCAAGGACTTCCACGGCCTGGCCGCCTGCGGCGGCTTCAGTTACGGCGACGTGCTGGGCGCGGGCCGCGGCTGGGCGACCTCGATCCTGGAACGCGCCGCGCTGCGCGAGATGTTCGCGGCGTTCTTCGCCCGCGAAAACAGCTTCTCGCTGGGCATCTGCAACGGCTGCCAGATGATGGCGCAGCTGCGCGACATCATCCCCGGCGCCGAGCACTGGCCGACCTTCCAGCGCAACACCAGCGAGCAGTACGAAGCGCGCCTGGCGCTGCTGGAGGTGGGCCAGTCGCCGTCGATCTTCCTGCGCGGCATGGCCGGATCAAAGATCCCGGTGGCGGTGGCGCACGGCGAAGGCCGCGCGGTGTTCGCCAGCGTGATCGACCAGGGCGCGGTGGACGTGGCGGCCCGTTATGTCGAAGGTGGCCGCGTTGCCGACCGCTACCCGGCCAACCCGAACGGCTCGCCCGACGGCATCGCCGGCGTGGCCAGCCGCGACGGCCGCGCCACCATCCTGATGCCGCACCCCGAGCGCACCCTGCGCAGCGTCAACTTCAGCTGGGCCCCGGCCGACTGGCCGGAGGACTCGCCGTGGCTGCGCATGTTCCGCAACGCCCGGGTGTGGCTGGGGTGAGCGGGGCTTTCGAGCGGCGCTAGCCGCGAGCCCGCGAACGCCCGGCGTCCTTCGAGGGTGCGCGCACCCTCGTTCCAGCGGCGGTCCGACGCCTGCTAAAGTCGGCGTTGGATCGTGGGAGTTCCGCGCGTGAATGCACTTGCAAGCCAGCTTCAGCCACAGCAGGCCGATGCCGACGAACGCATCGTCGCCCTGCTGCTTGGGGGCGGCAAGCTCAAGGAGCCCGACCTTGTGCGGGCGCGCCGGCTGCATGCCGAGGACGGCGGCAACCTGCCACAGCTGCTCGTCCGGCTGGGGCTGGTCTCCGAGCGCGACCACGCCGAGGCCTGTGCGGTCGCCCTGGGCCTGCCGCTGCGCAGCGTGAAAGACATGCCCGAACTGCCGCCGGACGATGTCGCACTCAGCGTGAAGTTCATGCAGCAGTTCCACGTGGTACCGGTGGCAGCGGACGCGTCGGGCGTCGATCTCCTGCTGGCCGATCCGCAGGACGACTACGTGCTGGATGCGGTGCGGCTGGCGCTGGGACGCGCCCTGCGTCCGGCGGTGGCGCTGCGCGGCGAAATCGACGAGCTGATCGAGCGCTGGCACGGCCAGGGTCGCAGCGAGATGGAAGGCATCGTCGAGGGTGCGGAAGGGGAAACCGGCCCCGATGATATCGAGCACCTGCGCGATCTTGCCTCGGAAGCGCCGGTGATCCGGCTGGTCAACCTGTTGATCCAGCGTGCGGTCGAGTTGCGCGCGTCCGACATCCACGTCGAGCCGTTCGAGAACCGGCTGAAGGTGCGCTACCGCATCGACGGCGTGCTGGAGGAGGGCGAGAGCCCGCCGGCCAACCTGGTCGCCGCCATCATCAGCCGCATCAAGATCATGGCCAGGCTCAACATCGCCGAGCGCCGCCTGCCGCAGGACGGCCGCATCGTCATGCGCGTGCAGGGCAAGGAGCTGGACCTGCGCGTGAGCACGGTGCCCACTGCGCACGGCGAATCGGTGGTCATGCGCCTGCTGGACCGCGAGACGGTGGTGCTGGATTTCGAGCGCCTCGGCTTCGGCCCGGCGTTCATGCCGCGCTTCCAGAAAGTGCTGGAGCAGCCGCACGGCATCCTGCTGGTCACCGGCCCCACCGGCTCGGGCAAGACCACCACCCTGTACACCGCGCTGTCGAAGCTCAACACGCCCAAGGTCAAGATCATCACTGTCGAAGACCCGGTGGAGTACCAGATTGAGGGCATCAACCAGATCCAGGCCAAGCCGGCGATCGGGCTGGATTTCGCCAACGCCCTGCGCAGCATCGTCCGCCAGGACCCGGACATCATCATGATCGGCGAGATGCGCGACCTGGAAACCGCGCGCATCGCCATCCAGTCCGCGCTGACCGGCCACCTGGTGCTGTCCACGCTGCACACCAACAACGCGGCGGGCGGCATCACCCGCCTGCTGGACATGGGCGTGGAGGATTACCTGCTGACCTCCACCGTCAACGGCATCCTGGCCCAGCGCCTGGTGCGCCGGCTTGAACCCACCCATGCGCAGCGCTATCCGGCCTCGCCGGAGGAGATCGAGAAGTTCGGCCTGCGCCGGTTCCAGCCGGAGGGCACCCTCTACCTGTACCGGCCGGTGCCTTCGCCGCTGACCCCAACCGGCTATCTGGGCCGCACCACCATCATGGAGCTGCTGGTGATGGACGACGAGGTGCGACGTGCGGTGATGCGCCACGCCGGCATGGATGAGATCGAGCAGCTGGCGCGGCGGGCGGGCATGGCGACGATGTACGAGGTCGGCATCGCCAAGGCGCTGCGCGGCGAGACCACGATCGAGGAAGTCCTGCGCGTGACCGAGGACACCTGAGCCGATGGCGCTGTATCGCTACAAGGCGCTGGACGCCCGCGGCACGCTGGTGGACGGGCAGATGGAGGCGGCCAGCGAGGCCGACGTGGCCGCGCGCCTGCAGGCGCAGGGCCAGCTGCCGGTGGAGGCCAGGCCCGCGTCCGACGTGGGCAGCGGCCCCCTGTGGCGCGCGCTGTTCAGGCCGGCGCCGTTTGCCGGTGCGCGCCTGGTGCAGTTCACCCAGCAGCTGGCCACGCTGCTGGGTGCAGGGCAACCGCTGGATCGCGCGCTGGGCATCCTGCTGGAGCTGCCGGAGGACGAGGCGGCCAAGCGCATCGTGGGCGACATCCGCGAGGCGGTGCGCGGCGGTGCCTCGCTGTCGGCCGCGCTGGAACGCCAGCACGGCGCGTTCGGCCGGCTGTACGTGAACATGGTCCGCGCCGGCGAGGCGGGCGGCAGCCTGCACGAGACGCTGCAGCGGCTGGCCGACTACCTGGAGCGTTCGCGCGCGCTGCGCACGCGGGTGGTCAACGCGCTGGTGTACCCGGCGATCCTGCTGGTGATGGTGGGGTTGTCACTGCTGTTCCTGCTGGGCTACGTGGTACCGCAGTTCGCCGGCATGTACGAAAGCCTGGATGCGGAGCTGCCCTGGTTCTCGCAGCTGGTGCTGGGTACCGGCGTGTTCGTCCGCGACTGGTGGATCGTGATCCTCGCGGTGCCCTTGCTCGCGCTGCTCTGGCTGGAGCGCCTGCGCCGCGATCCCGCGGTGATGCGCCGCTTCGATGGATGGCTGCTGCAGCGCAAGCTGGCCGGCGCGCTGGTGGCCAAGCTCGACACCGCGCGGCTGGCGCGCACGCTGGGGACGCTGCTGCGCAACGGCGTGCCGCTGCTGGCAGCGCTGGGCATCGCCCGCAACGTGCTGGACAACCGCGTGCTGGCCGACGACGTGGCCGCCGCCGCCGAGGAGGTCAAGAACGGCATCGGCCTCTCCACCGCTCTGGCCCGCGGCAAGCGGTTCCCGCGGCTGGCGCTGCAGATGATCCAGGTTGGCGAGGAGTCGGGCGCGCTCGACGTCATGCTGCTGAAGACCGCGGACACCTTCGACCAGGAGACGCAGGCGGCGATGGACCGCCTGCTGGCCGCGCTGGTGCCGGTGGTGACGCTGGTGCTGGCGGCGGTCGTTGGCGTGGTCATCCTGTCGGTGCTGGCGCCGATCTACGACCTGACCAATGTGGTGGGATGAGCGCCGGCGCCGCGCCTTCCCGAAACCGAATTCCCATCCCAACCGGGGCAGTCCCATGCGTGAACGTCGCAATTTCCGTCCGATTCCGAAGGCCGCGCAGCGCGGTTTCTCGCTGATCGAGATCATCGTGGTGGTGGTGCTGATCGGCGGCATCGTCGCCTTCGCGGCGTCACGCATCCTGGGCGGCGGCGACCGCGCCAAGGTCAAGCTGGCGCAGGCGCAGCTGCAGACGCTGGCGGAGAAAGTGCAGCAGTACCAGATGGACACCGGCGTGCTGCCGGGCAGTCTGGAGGCGCTGGTGGCGGCACCTCCGGGTGTGACCGGCTGGCTGGGCCCGTACGCGAAGCAGGCGGATCTCAAGGACCCATGGATGCATCCGGTGCAGTACAAAGTGCCGGGCGAGGGGCGGCCATTCGAGATCGTCAGCCTGGGGGCCGATGGCCAGCCCGGCGGCGATAGCGTGAATGCCGACATCCGTTACGAATAAGCGGACACTGGCGGAGGCAGGCGCGTGCGCGGGCGGCCGGCGGGCTTCACGCTGCTGGAGATGCTGGTGGTGCTGGCACTCATCGCCGCCGCCAGCGTCCTTGCCATGGCCGCATTCGGCGATGGCCTGCGCGGTGCGCGGTTGCAGGCGGCAGCAAAGGAGGTCGCCGCGCAGCTGCGCTTCACCCGCGCGCGGGCGATCGCCAGCGGCGTTCCGCAGGAGTTCGTGATCGACCCGGGCGCGCGCACCTGGCACGCGCCGAACGGCCGCCACGGCCGCCTGCCGGACACCGGCGAGGTGGTGTTCACCGGTGCGCGCGATCTGCAGCCGACGGCGGGCGAGGGCGCGGTGCGCTTTTTCCCCGATGGCGCCGCGACCGGCGGCCGGGTGCGTCTGGCCGCCAATGGCGGTGGCTGGGACGTCGATGTGGCGTGGCTGACCGGCGAGGTGCGGGTGCGCCGCATCGGGGGCGGACGATGAGTGCCCCACGCCGTGTCCTTGCGCGTCCGCAGCGTGGGTTCACCCTGATCGAAATCATGGTCGCGTTCGGCGTGCTTGCGCTGGGCCTGACCCTGCTGCTGGGCACGCTGTCCGGCGCCAGCCGGCAGCTGCGCCAGGCCGGTGATGCCGGGCAGGCGGCGCTGCATGCGCAGTCGCTGCTGGTCGAGCGCAGCGATGCATTGCTGCGGCCGGGGCGGCTGTCGGGTACCTTCGAACAGGGACGCTACCGCTGGCAGCTGGCGGTGGTGCCCTGGCAGGATCCACAGGCCCATGCCCCCGGCGGCCCGGAGGACCCGTTGGCAGCGCGCCTGCTGCACGTGCAACTGGACGTGGCCTGGGGCGAAGGCACGCCGCAGCAACGCCTGCGGTTGACGACGTTGCGGCTGGTGCGACCGCTGCCGGCGGGCGGTGTGCCATGAGCCGGCGGGCAGCGGGCGGCTTCACCCTGATGGAGGTGCTGCTGGCCACGTCACTGCTGGCGGCGGCGCTGGTGCTGGCGTTCGGCATTCTGCGCGCGGCCGGTGCCACCGTGGCGCGCGGCGAGGCGATGGCGGAACGGAACGAGCGCATCCGGGCGGTGTCGGCTTTCCTGCGCGAGCGCATCGGCGGCGCGCAGGGCATCGCGTTTGGCCTGGATGCCGGCAGCGGACGCACATTGCGCTTTTCCGGCAACGCCAGAGCCATGTGGTTTGTCGCCGAGGTGCCGGCATATTTCGACCGCGGCGGCCCCAGACTGCACGTCCTGCAGGTGCGCAGGGACGGCGGCGGGCAGCGTCTGGACGTGGATTTCCGTCGGCTGCAGCCCGGCCAGATACCGGCCGCCATGCAACCTTCCGAGCCGCTGGCAAGGGGGCTGGTCGAGGTGGCTTTCGGCTATCGCACGCTGGCGCAGGACGGCCGGCCAGGCCCGTGGCGGGAGACATGGGACCAGCCCGACGCACTGCCGCCGCAGGTGCGCGTGCGCATCCGCGATGCCCAAGGCCCGTGGCCGGAGATGGTCGTGGCGCTGGCGCGCGCCGGTGGGGATGGCCGATGAGGGCGCAGCGCGGCACGGCGCTGCTGCTGGTGCTGTGGCTGGTGCTGCTGCTCAGCGGACTGGTGGCCGGCTATGCGCTGTCGGCGCGGGTCGAATCCCTGCAGGGCAATGGTACGGTGCGTGGCGTGGTGGCCGGCGAGGCGGCACGTGCGGGTATCGAATATGCGGTCTTCCGCCTGCTCGATCCCGACCCGGCGCGGCGCTGGGCGGTAGACGGACGCACGTACCGCTGGACGTTCGACGGCATGCCGGTGGTCATCACGGTGCGTGACGAGGCCGCGAAGCTGGATCTCAATGGCGCCCCGTTCGAGCTCCTGCAGCGCTTTTTCGTGGCGCTGGGCGAACCTGAGGATGCGGCGGCGCGGCTGGCCGGCGCGGTGGTGGACTGGCGCGATCCCGACAGTCTGGTCCAGCCGGCCGGAGGGGGCGAGGACGCCGACTATGCCGCGGCGGGCCTTGCCGGCGGAGCCAAGGACGCGCCGTTTGAAAGCGTCAGCGAGTTGGCGCAGGTGCTGGGAATGCGCACTGCGCTGTACGCCGCGGCGGCGCCGCACCTGACCGTGCATACCGGCCGCGCCTTGCCCGATGCAGCCTTCGCCGATCCCTTGCTGCGCCGTGCGATGGGCCTGCCGGACCGGCAGCCGGCAGATCCGTCCGCAGCGGCGGTGCCCGGCAGCGGCACGTATAGTATTGACAGCAGTGCCCGCTCCGCCGACGGGCGTAACGTGCGGTGGTCGGTGGTGATCCGTCTGGGGGGGAATGGTTTGCCGGGTTCGACATACAGCACGCTGGGGCAGCGGGCGGAAGGGCAGGCGCGATGAGTGCATCGTCCGCGGGCAGCGTGGTTCTGGCGCATTCCAGCGCCAGCCTGCGTGGTTTTCTGGCCTGGTGGGGCAGGAATCTGTGTGCATGGCTGCCGGCGCAGATGCGCGATGCCCTTTGCGGTGAGCGACGCTTGCTGCTGCAGGTCGAGGGTGATGCGCTGCGGCTGTGCGCCCGGCACGGTGACCACGTCCAGCCGCTGGCCGAGCTGCCGCTGCCGTTGCCAGCCGGGCCCGATCCGCTGGGTTCCCTGCTGCGCGAGGACGTGCGCGACTGGCCCCGCTGGTTGCAACTACCGGCCAGCGCAGGGCTGCGGCGGCGTCTGGTTCTGCCCGCCGCCGCCGGGGCGCGCCTGCGCGACGTGCTGGCGTTCGAGATCGAGAGGCAGACGCCGTTCGCCGCCGGGGAGGTTCTGCACGACGGCCGGGTTTTGCAGATGCTTGACGATGGCCGCCTGCTTGCGGAACTGGTGGTGTTGCCGCGGCGGCACTACCAGGCACTGCTCGCGCGGCTGGGCGGTATGACCGCGTTGGCCGGGGTGGACATGCTGGACGCAGCAGGAGCACCGCTTGGCGTCAATCTGCTGCCGCCTGCCGAACGCTTGGCGCAGCGCAATCCCTGGCGCATGTGGAATCTGGCGCTTGCCACTGTTGCGCTGTGCGCGTTGGGGTTCGGGTTGGCCCAGTTGCTGGACAACCGGCGTGCCGCCGCTGCGGAGCTGCAGGCGGCGATGGCGGGACGCGAGGCGCAGGCCCGTGCCGTGGCCCGCCAGCGCCAGCAGGTGCTGGATGCCATCGAGGGCGGGGCCTGGCTGCGCGCGCAGCGTAACGGCCGCCCGCCCGCCGTGGAGGTGATGGACGCGCTGGCGCGGCGCCTGCCGGAAGGCACGTACCTGGAGAAACTGGCCATCGATGGCAATCAGCTGACCCTGATCGGCCTGTCCAACCAGGCGGCGGCGCTGGTGGGCAAGCTGGAGGGCGCGCCGCAATGGAACGCTCCGGCATTGAGTGGCGCGCTGCAGCAGGATCCGCTTACGCGCATGGACCGGTTCACTCTGGTCGCGCAGCTGCGTCAGGGGAACGCGACCACGCCCGGTGGCGGAGGGGCACGATGAGTCGCGCGGAGCAGGAGCGCTGGTTGGCGCTGGGCCTGTTGGCCGGGCTGCTTGCCGCAGGGGTGGCCGTGGCGTGGTCCTGGTTCGCCGCGCCGTTCGCCGAGGTGGATGCACGGATCGCCGACTTGCGCGCGCGCGATGGCCGGCTGAGGGGGCTGCTGTTGCAGCAGCCGCAGATCCAGGAGCGCCTAGCGGCGCTGGAAGCCCGCGGTGCGCCCTCGGACTTCCTGGCCGAGCCCACTGCGGAACTGGCCACGGCCGCCCTGATCCAGCAGCTGGAACGCGTGGTTGCCGATGCCAGTGCGGGTGGCCGCGGCTGCGCCATCGTGAACCGGACGCCGATCGAAGAGGCAGGCCAGGGCAGCCGCTATCGCCGGGTCACGGTGCAGGTCCGCTTGCGCTGCGGCAACGCCGAGACCCTGGCGGTGCTGCATGCGCTTGAGTCGGCGCGGCCCTACCTGTTCGTGGATGCCCTGGGGATCTCGGCGCAGCGTTTCTTCGCCGTGCCGGGCAGCGCCCAGCTGCAGCAGGGCGGGCTTGACGTGACTTTCAATCTCTATGGCTATCTGCGCCCGGCGCCGGGAGGTGGCAATGGCGGCTGAGCGCAGCCTGCTGCATCGGCTGGGACAGGCCGGTGCCATGACCTGGGTGCTGGCGGCAGCTTGCGGCTGGGCGCTGCTGCTGTGGGTCGGTGCACTGCTGGGCATGGGCGGGCGGATTGCCGAGGCTGTTCCGGTCGCGCAGCCGGCGCTTCCCCGGCCGTTGGCACCGGTGCCGGACCGGGTTGGGCCCTTGGCCCAGTACGCCGAAGCGGCGGCGCACCCCCTGTTCACCGAGGACCGGCGGCCGCGCGCCTTTCTGGCAAGCGCCGGCGACGACGACGGCGCGGTCGCCGCGCAGCCCTTCGATTTTGTTCTCACCGGTGTGTTGATCAGCCCGCAGGTTCGGTTGGCGATCTTGCAGCCCACGGCCGGCGGCACGTCCCTGCGCGTGCGTGAGGGCGCCGTACCGGAAGGCGCGCCAGGCTGGCGGCTGCTGGAAGTCCAGCCGCGCCGCGCCGTGTTTGAAGGGCCGGGCGGGCAGACCACGCTGGACTTGCGCACGTTCGGGGTGGCGGGAGATCCCACTCCCGCGCGTGCGGTGGATGCCCCGCAGGCGGCTACCGCCGCAGCCTCGGCGATGCGGGCGGCAAGCGCCGCCGATGCCGCCGTGGACAACGCGCAAGCGTCCGACGATGCGCGCCGGATCGAGGATATCCGCCGCCGCATCGAGGCGCGCCGCGCGCAGTTGCAATCACAGAACCCGGATGCCAACGACGCTGGCGCGCGCGCGCGCCCGCTGTCGGGGCCCGCACGATGAGCACGATGATGCCTGCCATGAACCCCACCCTGCCCCGCGCAATGCTGCGCGCTTTCCTTCCCGCCCTGCTGCTCGGGCTGCTGGCCGCCTGTGCTGCGGTGCCGCAGCCGCGGATGCAGCGGGCCGCCGCGCCGTCCCCAGCGCCAGCGGCAGAGGGCAAGGCAAGCGCCACCGACGACCTGCGCCGCGAGGTTCTGCAGGAGATCGGCAGCGAAGGGGCCCGTCCCGTCATCCGGCGCGGCGCGGGCGTGGCGATCGACCGTGCGGCCGCCAGTGCCCCGCCGCCGTCGCTGGCCAGCAGCGGCCAGGCCAGTTTCAATTTCGAAGGGGAGTCGTTGCAGGCCGTGGTGAAGGCGATCCTCGGCGACATGCTGGGGCAGAGCTACACCATCGCGCCGGGCGTGCAGGGCACCGTCACCGTGGCCACCCAGAAGCCGGTGGGCGCGGCCGGTGCGTTGGGCCTGCTGGAGCAGGTGCTGGCGCAGAACGGCGCGCGCATGGTCTACAGCGACGGCCGCTACAACATCGTGCCGGCCGACCAGGCCCTGCAGAGCGGGGTGGTGCCGCGCACCGGCGCGCCGGCACTGGCGCGCGGCTTCGAATCGCGGGTGATCCCGCTGCGCTACATCTCGGCGCGGGAGATGGAGAAGATCCTCAAGCCGTACGCGCGGCAGGGAGCCATTGTCAGCGTTGATGACGCCCGCAACCTGGTCACTGTCGCCGGCACCCGCGCCGAACTGGAGAACTACCTGCGCACCGTTCAGGTGTTCGATGTGGACTGGATGGCCAGCATGTCGGTGGGCGTGTTCCCGCTGCAATCGGGTCGCGCCAGCGACGTGGTGCAGGACCTGGAACGGGTGTTCGGCAACCAGGCCGACACCCCGGTGGCCGGCATGTTCCGCTTCATGCCGCTGGACACCGCCAATGCGGTGATGGTGATCACCCCGCAGCCGGCCTACCTGGACCAGATCCGCGAATGGATCGACCGCATCGAGGGAGGAAGTGGCGATGGCCGGTTGTTCTCGTACGAGCTGAAATACATCCGTGCGCGCGACCTGGCCGACCGCCTGGCGGAGGCCTTCGGCAGCGGCAGCGGTGCGCGCGACGACCGCGCCGCGCCCTCGCTGATGCCTGGCCTGCAGGCCGGCGAACTGCGCGATGGCGAAGCGACCAGCCGCGATGGCCAGCCTGCGTCCGGCACCGGCCGCGGCGAAGGCGGCAACCTGCCTGCTGCGGGCGGCGGTAACGGCCGAGTGACTCTGAAAGTGGATGGCGCCGAGGTTGGCGTGTCCGCGGTGGAGGACACCAACTCGCTGCTGGTGCGCGCCAACGGCGCGCAGTGGAAGTCGATCCGCCAGGTGATCGAGCGCCTCGACGTGATGCCGATGCAGGTCCACATCGAGGCGCAGGTGCTGAGCGTCGCGCTGAAGGGCGAGCTGCAGTACGGCGTGAGCTGGTTCTTCGATAACGCGGTGGCTGACAAGGGCCTGCCGTTCCCGACCGGTCGCAACAGCTGGGGCACGCATGCCGGCAGCGTTTCGCCGCTGGCCAATGGCGGTGGCAACCTGCTCAGCTGGACCTTCCTCGGCAGCAGCGCCGCGGCCATCGTGCAGGCGCTGGACAACGTGACCGACGTGCGCACGCTGTCCTCGCCCTCGGTGATGGCGCAGAACAACCGCGAGGCCGTGCTCAACGTCGGCCAGCGCATCCCGGTGACGTCGGTGAGCTTCAACCCGCAGTCCGGGGGGGGCACCGGCACCTACAACCAGGTGCAGTACCTGGAGACCGGCATCATCCTCAAGGTGCGGCCACGCATCGCCCGCGACGGCATGGTCTTCCTCGACATCGTGCAGGAGGTCAGCAAGCCCACCGGCATCGCCGACCCGTTCGGCAATGTGCGCATCGACACCAGCAAGGTCACCACCAGCGCGGTCGCCAGCAGCGGCGAGACGGTGGTGCTGGCGGGCCTCATCAGTGACGGCAGCAATCGCAGCGCCACCGGTGTGCCGGGCCTCAGCCGGATCCCGGTGCTGGGCGGGTTGTTCGGCCAGCAGGGCAGCAGCAAGACCCGCGACGAACTGGTAGTGCTGATCACGCCGACGGTGGTGCGCAACCCGCAGGAAGCGCGCGCGCTGACCGACGAATACGGCAGCCGCTTCCGCGCGCTGGATCCGATCTACAAGCCCAAGCAGTGAGCCGGGACGCCGCAGCCGCCCTGCCGATCGTGCTGGTGCCGGTTGGCACCGACGAGGACGCGCTGGATGCCTGCCTGGCCGCGCTGGAGGCCGGTACGCCGGCGGGCACGCGGGTGTGGCTGGCCGACGATGCGCAGGCCGGCCCGCGCGGGCAGGACCTGATCCGTGGCTGGTTGGGGCGGACCCGTCTGCAGGCCGCGCATACCCGTCGCGCCGCGCCTCTGGGCGAGGCCGCGCACCTGGACGAGGCGCTGCGCGCCTGCGGCGACGCCGATGTGGCGGTGCTGGCCAGTGACGCGGTGCCGGTGCCGGGCTGGCTGGAGCGCCTGGCGGACTGCCTGGGGCGGGACCCCGCGATTGCCAGTGCCACGCCGTGGAGCAATGCCGGTGAGGCCGCCGCATGGCCGCGGATTGGCGAGATCGTGCCGGTCGACCTGCCGCCCGCACGGCTGGCCGAGGCCTGCGCCCAGCTCCCGCCCGTCCATCCCGACCTGCCTGCTGCGGTGGGCCACGCGGTGCTGCTGCGCGGCGTGGCGCGCACCCGCGCCGGCGGCCTTGATGCGGCCAGCTACCGCTCCTGGTATGCCGCCCTGATCGATCTGTCGCTGCGCATGGCCGGCCTGGGCGGACGCAACGTGCTGTGCGAGACCGCCTTCGTCCTGCGCGCCCGCGAGGATGCGCCGGGCGAGGGCGACATGGCCGCGCTGGCGGCGCGTTGGCCGGCCTGGCATGCGCGGATCGCGCAGTGCCTGATGGACGATCCATTCCGTGCGCTTCGCATGCAGCTCGACGACGCGCTGGCACGACGGGCGCGTCAGCCGCCGCAGGCGGACCTGTTCGCGGACGCGCCGTGAACGCGGGCATTGCCGCCGTTGTCGTTGCCTACGGCAGCGAGGAGACGATCGACGCCTGCCTGGCGCGCCTGCGCGCGGCGCGGGACGTGGCCGAGGTCCGGGTGGTGGACAACGCGTCGCGGGACTCCACCCTGGAGATCGTGCAGCGGCATGCGGTGGCGGATCCGCGGGTGCGCTTCATCGCCAACCCGGACAACCCCGGCTTCGCGGTGGCCTGCAACCAGGGCGCTGCGGCCAGCAGTGCACCGTGGCTGGCGTTCGTGAACCCCGACTGCCTTGTCGAGATCGACACCCTGGCGCGGCTGCGCGATACCGCCGTTGGGCTGGGCGGGGCCCTGGTGGGCGCGGTGCTGCGTGGCGAGGATGGCGTCGCGGATCCGGCCGCGCGCCGGCGTGACCCCGATTTCGCGGCGATGCTGCGTTCGCGCGCAGCCCGCGTGCTGGCGGTGCCGGGTGATCCTGCCCGGCCGGTGCAGCCGGTCGATGCGGTGTCCGGTGCGCTGATGGTGCTGCCGCGCGCACTGTTCGACCGGGTCGGCGGCTTCGATCCGGGTTACCGGCTCCACGCCGAGGACCTGGACCTGTGCCGGCGCGTGCGCCAGGCCGGTGCCGGCGTCGCCATCGACAACACGGTGGAGGTGCTGCACGTGCGCGGCGTGTCGTCGCGCGCGCGGCCGCTGTTTGTGGAGTGGCACAAGCACCGCGGACTGTGGCGCTACTTCCGCCGCTTTGAAGCAGCGCGGCGCGGTGCGTTCGTGCGCGGCGCGGTGTTTGCGATGATCTGGGGGCACTTTCCGCTCGCGCTGCTGCGCGCGGCGGTGCGGCGCCGGTAAGGCGCGCGCGGCCGCCGTCAACGGTAGCGGTTGATCTCGTCGCGCAGTGCCTTGGCTGCATCGGCGGCAGCCTCGGCATAACCTTCCCCGCGAACGGCGTACAGGATGCCGCGCGAGGAGTTGATCATCAGGCCGGTGCCGTCGGCGGTGCGGCCGTTGCGCACCACGGCTTCCACATCGCCGCCCTGCGCGCCCACCCCGGGGATCAGCAGCGGCATGTCGCCGACGATGCCGCGGATCACGGCAAGCTCCTCCGGGAAGGTGGCGCCCACCACCAGCGCGCAGTTGCCGTCGGCGTTCCACGCGCCGGCGATGGTGCGCGCGATGTGCTGGTACAGCGGCGCGCCGCCTACCTGCAGCTCCTGGAAATCGCGGGCGCCCGGGTTGGAGGTGTGGCAGAGGAAGATGCAGCCGCGGTCGTTGTACTGCAGGAACGGGTCGGCGGAATCGCGCCCCATGTAGGGGTTCAGCGTCACCGCGTCGGCGCCGTAGCGCTCGAACGCTTCGCAGGCGTATTGCTGGGCGGTGCTGCCGATGTCGCCGCGCTTGGCGTCCAGGATCACCGGGATCTCGGGGTACTCGGCATTCAGGTGGGCGATCAGCCGCTGCAGCTGCGCTTCGCCGCCATTGTGGGCAGCGAAGTAGGCGATCTGCGGCTTGAACGCGCAGGCGAATTGGGCGGTGGCGTCGGCGATGTCGCGGCAGAAATTGAACAGCGCATCGTCATCGTCCACGAAGCGATCCGGAAATTTCGCCGGATCGGGATCGAGGCCGACGCAGAGCAGGGTGTCGGCATCGCGCCAGCGGGCGCGGAGTTTGTCGATGAAGCCCATGGTGTCCTCCTGCTGCATGCAAGGACGCCCACGTTGCCGTGGGCGTCCAGACTGTCACTTCAACGCCTTGAACCGCAGCCGCTTCGGGCCCGCGTCATCGCCCATGCGGCGCTTCTTGTCTTCCTCGTACTCGCGGTAGTTGCCCTGGAAGAACTCCACGTGCGAATCGCCCTCGAAAGCGAGGATATGCGTGGCGATGCGATCCAGGAACCAGCGGTCGTGGCTGATCACGAAGGTGTTGCCGGGGAACTCCAGCAGCGCGTCTTCCAGCGCGCGCAACGTCTCGATATCGAGGTCGTTGGACGGCTCGTCGAGCAGCAGCACGTTGCCGCCCTGCAGCAGGGTCTTGGCCATGTGCAGGCGGCCGCGTTCACCACCGGACAGACTGCCAACCAGCTTCTGCTGGTCCTGGCCCTTGAAGTTGAAGCGGCCGATGTAGGCGCGCGACTGGATCTCCACGCCGTTGATGTTGAGGATGTCCAGCCCTCCGGAGACTTCCTGGAACACGGTGTTGTTGGGGTTGAGCGCGCCGCGACTCTGGTCTACGTAGGCCAGATTCACGGTGGGGCCGATCACGATTTCACCGGAATCCGGCTTTTCCTGCCCGGTGATCATCTTGAACAGGGTGGACTTGCCGGCACCGTTGGGGCCGATGATGCCGACGATGGCGCCGGGCGGCACGATCATCGACAGGTTGTCGATCAGCAGGCGGTCGCCGAACTTCTTGGAGACGTTCTTGAACTCGATCACCGAGTTGCCCAGGCGCTCGCCCGGTGGGATGAAGATCTCGTTGGTCTCGTTGCGCTTCTGGTATTCGACCGACTGCAGCTCGTCCAGGCGCGCCAGGCGTGCCTTGCCCTTGCTGCGGCCGCCCTTGGCGTTCTGGCGTGCCCATTCCAGCTCCTTCTGGATGGCCTTCTGGCGCGCCTTCTCCTGGTTCTCTTCCTGCTTCAGGCGCTCTTCCTTCTGCATCAGCCAGTCGGTGTAGTTGCCTTTCCACGGGATACCGCGGCCGCGGTCGAGTTCCAGGATCCACTCGGCGGCGTTGTCGAGGAAGTAGCGGTCGTGGGTGACCGCCACCACGGTGCCGGTGTAGCGGTGCAGGAACTGCTCCAGCCATTCCACCGATTCGGCGTCGAGGTGGTTGGTGGGCTCGTCCAGCAGCAGCATGTCGGGCTTCTGCAGCAGCAGGCGGCACAGCGCCACGCGGCGCTTCTCGCCGCCGGACAGCTTGCCGACGATGGCGTCCCACGGCGGCAGTCGCAGCGCGTCGGCGGCCACTTCCAGCTGGTTCTCCAGCGTGTGCGCGTCGCCGGCGGCGAGGATTGCCTCCAGCCGTTCCTGTTCCTTGGCCAGCGCGTCGAAATCGGCGCCTTCCTCGGCGTAGGCCGCATACACCTCATCCAGCCGTGCCTGCGCCTGCAGCACCTCGCCCACGCCTTCCTCGACGGCCTGGCGGACGGTGTGTTCGGGGTTCAGCTCCGGCTCCTGCGCCAGATAGCCAACCTTGATGCCGGGCTGCGGCCGCGCCTCGCCTTCGAAATCGGTGTCCACGCCGGCCATGATCTTGAGCACGGTGGACTTGCCGGCACCGTTCAGGCCCAACAGGCCGATCTTGGCGCCGGGGAAGAAGGAGAGCGAGATGTCCTTGATGATCTGCCGCTTGGGCGGCACCACCTTGGACACGCGGTTCATGGTGTAGATGTATTGCGAGGACATGCGGGAACGCTCCGTGAGCACGGCCGCGTCCGCGCAGGCAGGCACGGACGGTGGCAGGAAGGGGAATGGCGGAATTATAGCGGCCCCGCCGCCTTGCTGGCCGTTGAACGGGGGATGGCCATGGCGCCCCGGGGCCGGCGCGAGCCACTTCCGGTTCAGATCCGCCGCGGGATAGTGGGCCCACGTCCACAACGCGGAGTACGCACTTGAAGCCCCTGCCGACGATCGCCGCCTCCCTCCTGCTGCTGGGCCTGGCCGCCGCACCGGGGATGGCCGGCGCCCACGACCACGACCGTGGCCACCACGATGGCGGCTACGGTCGCGAGCATCGCCGCCATGATCGCGACCACGACGGGTACCGCGACCGCTATGCGCCGCGCCGCATCGTCCATGTCTATCTGCCGCCGCGGCGGGTGGTGTACCGCCCGGTGCCGCGCCCGCACTGGGAGCGCGGGGTGCGTTACTACGGTGCCGGCTATGCACCGACCTACGTGGTGAATGACTGGCGTCCCTACGGTCTGCACGCTCCGCCGCGCGGGTACTACTGGCGGCGCAGCGACACCGGTGATTTCCTGCTGGTTGCGCTGGCCACCGGCATCATCGCCGACATCGTCCTGAACCACTGAGCGGCGCCACGCCGACACCTACGCGAAGGCGCCTGCGGGCGCCTTCGTCGTTTCCGCCGGCCTTCAGGTCTGCTGCATCAGCAGTTGCACCGCCAGGCTGCTGGTGGCCACCGCGAACCAGGTGCCCAGCCCCAGCAGCAGCGGGCGGGCGCCGGTGGCAGCCATCCGCCGCAGGTCGGCGGACAGGCCCACCGCGGTCAGCGCCACCACGATCAGGAACCCGGCCGCCCAATGCAGTGGCGCCAGCAGCCCCGCCGGCACCAGTCCCGCGCTGCGCAGCGCCGAGGCGGCGAGGAAGCCGACAATGAACCACGGCACGATGCCGCGCAGGGTGGGACGGCCTTCGCCGCGGCCGTGTGCGCGCCACGCCTGCCAGCCGGCCAGCACCAGGCAGATCGGGATGATGAGGGTGGCGCGCGCCAGCTTGACGACAGTGGCGATGTCGCCGGCGGCCTGGCTGTAGTGGTAGCCGGCGGCCACCACCGAAGAGGTGTCGTTGATCGCGGTACCCGCCCACAGCCCGAAGCCCGCGTCGCTCAGTCCCAGCAGGTGGCCCAGCGGCGGGAACAGCAGCACCGCCAGCAGGTTGAACAGGAAGATGGTGGACATCGCCAGCGCCGTGTCGTGTTCGTCCGGGCGCAGGATGGGAACCACGGCCGCGATCGCCGAGCCGCCGCAGATCGCGGTGCCCACGCCGATCAGTGTGCCCAGCACGTGGTGCACCTTCAGCAGGCGTGCCAGCCCCCACGCGGTCAGGAAGGCCACGACCAGCGTCACCAGGGTCACCGCGAGCGAGGACAATCCCGTGCGCACCACCACGTGCAGGTCCAACCCGAACCCCAGCAGGATCACCGCCGCCTGCAACAGGTATTTGCTGCTGAAGCGGATCCCGGGCGCCGTGCTGGCCGGCAGCGCCAGCACGTTGCGCACCAGCAATCCCAGCACGATGCCCAGCACTGGGCCGCCAATGAGTGGCAGGGCGCGGCCAAGGCTGAACGCCAACGCGGCCAGCAGCAGGCTCAGCAGCAGCCCGGGCAACAGGCGCGCGGGGCGATCGGGCGACGGGGGCGCGGCAGTGGCGACGGACATGGCGGCCTGTTGCGGGGAGACGAGCGGGGCAGTCTGCGCCCCGGAATCCATCATTGAAACTTTGAATATCTGATTGCTTCGATAAGATTATCTGATGAAGCACATCCCGCCGCGGCAACTGGAAATCTTCGTGCAGGCTGCCGCCAGCGGGAGCCTGCGCCAGGCCGCCAGTCAACTGCATCTGACCCAGCCTGCAGCCAGCATGGCCCTGGCCGAGCTGGAACGGCTGCTGGGCGCCCCTGTGTTCGACCGTGTGCGCGGGCGCCTGCACCTGAATCCGCGTGGACGCGCCCTGCTGCCGCTGGCAAGGGACCTGCTGGAACGCCAGGCCGCGCTGGTGCGTGCCGCCAGCGATGCCGACGGCGTGCTGTCCGGCGAGCTGCGTATCGGCACCAGCAACACGGTCGGCAATTACCGGGTGGGCGAGCTGCTGCAACCCTTCGTGAGGATGGCGCCGCAGGTGTCGATCCGCCTGCGGGTGGGCAATACCGACGGGATCGCGCAGGCGCTGCTGGCGCATGCGCTGGACGTGGCCTGCGTGGAGGGGCCGGTGCTGCACGCCGAACTGGACGCGGTGCACTGGCGTGACGACACACTGGTGGTATGCACGCCGGTTGGACATCCGCTGGCCGCGCGGCGGCGGCTGGCGCCCGCCGATTTCGCCGGCGTGGGTTGGGTGATCCGCGAGGCCGGCTCGGCCACCCGCGGGATGACCGAGCAGGTGCTGGCGCAGCTGCCGCCGCCGCGCATGCACCTGGAGCTGGATCAGACCGAGGCGATCAAGCAGGCCGTGGTGGCCGGGCTTGGCATCGCCCTGCTGCCCGAGGTGGCGGTACAGGACGCACTGGCCGCAGGCCGCCTGTGCGCCCTGCGCACGCCGTTCCTGCAACCCTTCCTGCGTCGCCGGCTGTCGCTGCTGTTGCCGCGTGGGCGCTACCGCGGCGCGCTGCTTGAAGCGTTCCTGCGGGCTACAATCGGCTGATCCCCACGCCCTCCCGGAGCCATCCGCATGTTTTCCCGCGCCGACACGCTTGCCGCCTTCGACCCCGACCTGGCCCGGGCCATCGCCGCCGAGGACAAGCGCCAGGAGGACCACGTCGAGCTGATCGCCTCCGAGAACTACGCCAGCCCGCGGGTCATGGAAGCGCAGGGCAGCCAGATGACCAACAAGTACGCCGAGGGCTATCCGGGCAAGCGTTACTACGGCGGTTGCGAATACGTCGATATCGCCGAGCAGCTGGCCATCGATCGCTGCAAGCAGCTGTTCGGCGCCGACTATGCG
Source organism: Thermomonas sp. (assembly GCF_046293095.1). GTDB lineage: Bacteria > Pseudomonadota > Gammaproteobacteria > Xanthomonadales > Xanthomonadaceae > Thermomonas. The sequence continues at coordinate 214,853 of NZ_JBKBPN010000003.1, read as the reverse complement.
AACGTGCAGCCGCATTCCGGCTCACAGGCGAACCAGGCCGTGTATTTCGCGCTGCTGCAGCCGGGCGACACCATCCTCGGCATGTCGCTGGCGCACGGCGGCCACCTGACCCACGGCGCCAAGGTCAACGCTTCCGGCAAGCTGTTCAACGCGGTGCAGTACGGCGTCAACGACGCAGGTCTGATCGATTACGACGAGGTCGAGCGCCTCGCCCTGGAGCACAAGCCGAAGATGGTGGTGGCGGGCTTCTCCGCGTATTCGCAGGTGGTCGATTGGGCGCGCTTCCGCGCCATCGCCGACAAGGTGGGCGCCTACCTGTTCGTGGACATGGCGCACGTGGCCGGCCTGGTCGCCGCCGGCGTGTATCCCAGCCCGCTGCCGCATGCGCACGTGGTGACCTCCACCACCCACAAGACCCTGCGCGGCCCGCGCGGCGGGATCATCGTGGCAAGCAAGGCCGGCTTGGGCGAACAGGCGGAGGAGCTGGAGAAGAAACTGCAGTCCATCGTTTTCCCCGGCATCCAGGGCGGTCCGCTGATGCACGTGATCGCCGCCAAGGCGGTGGCCTTCAAGGAAGCGCTGGAGCCGGCGTTCAAGGACTACCAGCAGCAGGTGGTGAAGAACGCGCAGGCGATGGCGAACGTCATCATCGCGCGTGGCTACAGGATCGTCTCCGGCGGCACCCGGAACCACCTGATGCTGGTCGACCTGATCGACAAGGACGTGTCCGGCAAGCAGGCCGAGGAAGCGCTGGGCAAGGCGCACATCACCGTCAACAAGAACTCGGTGCCGAACGACCCGCGCAAGCCCTTCGTGACCTCCGGCCTGCGCATCGGCACGCCGGCGGTCACCACCCGCGGCTACAAAGAGCCCGACTGCGTGGCGCTGGCCGAGTGGATCTGCGACGTGCTGGACAACCCGAACGACGAGAACGTGATTGCCGGGGTGCGCGCCAACGTGGAGCAGCAGTGCCGGCGCTTCCCGGTGTACGGTTGAGGAATCCAGACGATGCGGGAGCATGTGATGCGGAAAATCCTTGGTTTGGCCCTGTCGCTTGGCGCCTTGGGGCTGGCGGCTGCCGCCAGCGCGCAGGCGCCACGCTGGAGCAGCAATACCGACTACAGCGCACCGGGCGCGCGGAATCTGCCGGTCATCTGCCGTGATGGCGACATCCAGCCCTTTGCCGGCAAGACCATGGGCGAAGTGTTTGGGGCGGCATGGCCGGAGGTGCCCGCCGCCAGCAGCGCGCATGCGCCACCCAAGGTGCTCAGCCACGGCAAGGTGATCCCGCCGCGCGGGCTGGAAGGCAAATGGGCCACCGTGGTGGTAGCGGTCCTGGTCGGTGCCGATGGCAAGCCGCTGGCCTCGGAGGCGGTCTGCATGAGCGATGGCGCCTTTGCAATCGCGGCCAAGCGGGTGCTGGCCAATGCCACCTTCGCGCCGGCCACCGTCGATGGCACGCCGGTGACCACGGTGCTGGCAGTGCCGATCTCGTTCCGCCAGCCGCGGCGGGGCGAGAGCACGGGCGAGGGCGAGAAGGCCGCCAGCACCGGCAGCAGCCAGGAGTAATCCGAGCCGATGCACTGCCCGTTCTGCCAGCACGGCGACACCCGTGTGATCGATTCGCGCGTGTCCGAGGATGGCGCCACCATCCGCCGGCGCCGCGGCTGCGAAGCCTGCGGGGAGCGCTTCTCCACGCTGGAGACCATCGAGCTGAAGCTGCCGGCGATCGTCAAGTCCGACGGCCGGCGCGAGGCGTTCGACGCCCGCAAGCTGCGCACCAGCTTCGATCGCGCGCTGCAGAAGCGGCCGGTGTCGGAGGAGCAGATCGAGGCGGCGGTGCGCGCGGTGGTGCACCAGTTGCGCATGGCCGCCGAGCGCGAGATCGCGGCGCGCCGGGTGGGCGAATTCGTGATGACCGAGCTGCGCAAGCTCGACCACGTGGGCTATGTGCGGTTTGCCTCGGTGTATCGCAGCTTCGAGGACGTGGCGGACTTCCGCGAGGAATTGGATCGGCTGGAGCGTGAGCTGCCCGGCGAGGGCCAGCTGCCGCTGCTGGACGGCGACGGCAAGCAGGGGGCCGCGGCACCCGCGCGCAGCGCGGCGAAGGCGGGCAAGGACCGCGACAAGTGACGGCGGCCGGGTTTTCCGCCGCCGACCATGCCCTGATGGCCCGCGCCCTGCGCCTGGCCGAGCGTGGCGCCTACACCACGCGGCCAAACCCGATGGTGGGCTGCGTGCTGGCCCGCGACGGCGAGGTGGTCGGCGAAGGCTGGCACCAGCGCAAGGGCGGGCCGCACGCCGAGGTCCACGCGCTGCAGGCGGCCGGCGACCGGGCCCGTGGCGCCACCGCTTACGTCACCCTCGAGCCCTGCGCCCACCACGGCAGCACCGGGCCCTGCGCCGACGCGCTGGTGGCGGCCGGCGTGGCGCGCGTCGTGGCGGCGATGCGCGACCCGTTCCCGCAGGTGGACGGTGCCGGCTTCGAGCGCCTGCGTGCGGCCGGTATCGCGGTATCCCACGGATTGATGGAAGCGCAGGCGCGCGAACTGAACCGCGGGTTCCTGTCGCGGGTCGAGCGCGGCCGGCCGTGGCTGCGGGTCAAGCTGGCGATGAGCCTTGACGGCCGCACCGCAGTGGCGTCGGGCGATTCCAAGTGGATCAGCGGCGAGGCGTCGCGCCGCGACGTGCAGCGCTGGCGCGCGCGCAGCGGCGCCCTGCTGACCGGCGCCGGCACGGTGCTGGCCGACGATCCCCAGCTCACCGTGCGCCTGGAGGACGACACCCCCTTCGTGCCGCCGCTGCGGGTGGTGCTGGACGCCGGGCTGGCCACGGTGGCGCGCGGCCGCATCCGCGAAGGCGATGCCCCCACGCTGTACCTCCACGCGCCGGACGCCAAGCTGCCGCGCGGCGTGGCGATCGACCACGTGGCGGCACCCACCCTGGGCAACCGCTTCGATCTCGAGGCGGTGCTGCGCCTGCTGGCGGACCGCGGCATCAACGAAGTGCAGCTGGAAGCCGGTGCGACGCTGGCCGGTGCCTTCCTCGATGCGGGGCTGGTGGACGAAGTGCTGCTGTACGTGGCGCCAGTGCTGCTGGGCCCCGGCGCGCGCCCGCTGTTCGACGGCCTGCACATCGACGCCATGGCGCAGCGGCTGCACCTGCAGCGCGTCGACAGCGCCGTGGTGGGCGAGGACCTGCGCCTGCTGCTGCGCCCCGCACCGTCCTCCGCCTGACCCCCGGCGGCCCGGGCCGGGCCCGGCCGGGTGGTACACTGGCAGTGCCGGGCAACCGGCGACAATCCACCACGAAACGTCTTCAGGGCGGGGCGCAATTCCCCACCGGCGGTAGGCGCGGTGAGTTCCTTCGGGAGCGCCGCGTGAGCCCGCGAGCGCTTCCCGGCCGTCTGGGCGGGAAGGTCAGCAGACCCGGTCGAATGCCGGGGCCGACGGTCACAGTCCGGATGAAAGAAGACGCACCCGCGCGGCGATGGCCGTGCGTTTGCGCGCGCCTTGCGGGCGTTTCCCGTGCTTGCGGGAAACCAAAGACATGTTCACAGGACTCATCGAAGGCGTTGGCGCACTGGCGTCGCGTGAGCCGCTTGGCGGCGACGCCCGCCTGGTCATCGACATCGGTACGCTGCCGTTCGACGACGTGCAGCTGGGCGAAAGCATCGCGGTCAACGGCTGCTGCCTGACGGTGGTCGCGTTCGATGCGCGCAGTTTTGCGGTCGATGCGTCGAACGAGACGCTGGCACTGACCACGCTGGGCCGGCTGCCGGTCGGCGCGCCGGTGAACCTGGAGCGCGCCATGCGTCCCAGCGACCGCCTTGGCGGCCATCTGGTCAGCGGCCACGTGGACGGCCTGGCCACCGCGGCGCGGGCGTGGGACGACGCGCGCGCGGTGCGCTGGCGGTTCGAAACGCCGCGCGCGCTGCTGCGCTACATCGCACAGAAGGGCTCGGTCTGCGTGGACGGCGTCAGCCTGACCGTGAACGCGGCCGATGACACCGGCTTCGAGGTCGCGCTGATTCCGCACACGGTGGCCCACACCGCGTTCCACGCCCTGCAGCCGGGCGATGCGGTCAACATCGAAGTGGACCTGCTGGCGCGCTACGCCGAGCGGCTCCAGGCAACGAAGGACTGGACATGAGCTTTGCGAGCATCCCGGAACTGCTGGACGAGCTGCGCGCCGGGCGCATGGTGGTGGTGGTGGACGATGAAGACCGCGAGAACGAAGGCGACCTGATCATGGCCGCCGAGCTGGTCAAACCGTCCGACATTAACTTCATGGTCACCCATGCGCGCGGACTGGTCTGCCTGTCGCTGACCCGCGAGCGCTGCGCGCAGCTGGGCCTGAACCCGATGGTGCGCGACAACACCTCGCCGCACCACACCAACTTCACGGTCAGCATCGAAGCGGCCGAGGGCGTCACCACCGGCATCAGCGCCTACGACCGCGCCCACACCGTGCGCACCGCGGTGCGGCCGGACGCCAAGCCGCACGACCTGTCGCAGCCGGGCCACATCTTCCCGCTGATGGCGCAACCGGGTGGCGTGCTCAACCGCGCCGGGCACACCGAGGCGGCCAGCGACCTGGCACGGCTGGCCGGGTTCGAGCCGGCCGGCGTGCTGGTGGAGATCCTCAACCCCGACGGCTCGATGGCGCGCCGCCCCGAGCTGGAGGTGTTCGCCCGCGAGCACGGGCTGAAGATCGGCTCCATCGAGGACCTGATCCGCTACCGGCTGGAAACCGAGCACACCGTCGAGCGCATCGACAGCCGGCCGATCGGGACCGACCACGGCCCGTTCGTGCTGCACACCTACCGCGACCGCCTGACCCGTGGCCTGCACTTCGCCCTGGCCCGCGGCGAATGGACGGACGCCGATCCGGTGCTGGTGCGGGTGCAGCCGCAGAACCCGCTGGCGGACGCGCTGCACTGGCGGCGCGAGGACTTCGGCCCGCTGGTCGGCGACGTGCTGGCGCTGATCGCGGCCGAGGGGCGCGGCGTGCTGGTCCTGCTGGGCGATGCGCCCGACGCCGAGGCCACCCTGGCGCGTATCCGCCAGCAGCCGGCGCCGCCCGCCAGCAAGGCCGGGGCGTTGGCGCAGTGGCGGCGCAACGGCGCCGGCTCGCAGATCCTGGCCGACCTGGGCGCCCGCCGCCTGCGCGTGCTGGGCACCCCGCGGCGCCAGGTCGGCCTGGCCGGCTACGGTCTGGAGGTCGTCGATTACGTGGCCCTGCCGGCGCGGTAAACTGCACGGCCCCGTCCCGACCACGCCCCGATGCCGCACCACGAAGGCGACCTGCGCATCCACCCGGATGCGCGCTTCGCGATCCTCGCCAGCCGCTGGAACCCGCGCATCGTCGATGCGCTGGTGGACTCGGCGCGCGCGACGTTTCTCGCCAACGGCGTCGCCGAACATGCCATCGACGTGGTGCGCGTGCCCGGCGCATGGGAGCTGCCGATGGCCGCGCGCGACCTCGCCCATGCCGGCCGGCATGCCGCCATCGTGGCGCTGGGCTGCGTGGTGCGTGGCGACACCCGCCACTACGAGCAGGTGGCCGACGGCGCGTCCGAGGGCCTGATGCGCGTCGCGCTGGACACCGGCGTGCCGGTGATGAACGGCGTGCTGGCGGTGGAACGGTTCGAGGATGCCCTGGCCCGCGCCGGTGGCAGCCATGGCAACAAGGGCGAGGAAGCGGCGCTGGTCGCCATCGAAATGGCCGATCTGCGCCGCAAGCTGCAGGAGCACGCATGAATCCACACCGCCGCCGTCCCGACGGCATCGACCCCGTGGCCCGCTCGCGGTCGCGCCGCCGCGCGCTGCAGGCCATCTACGCCTGGCAGATCAACCGCGCCGATGAGCGCGCGCTGATCGCGCAGTTCGCCCACGAACAGGCCCACGAAATCGCCGACCTCGAGTACTTCGAGGACCTGGTGCGCGGCGTGCTGCGCCACGTCGCCGAACTGGACGCGGCGCTGGCCGCGCATCTGGATCGCGGCATCGAAGAGGTCGACCAGATCGAGCGCGCCGCGCTGCGCATCGCCGCCTACGAGCTCATCCACCGGCCCGATGTGCCGTACCGGGTGGTGATCAACGAGGCCATCGACTCCACCAAGCGCTTCGGCTCCGAGCACGGCCACACCTACGTCAACGGCGTGCTGGACAAGGCGGCTGCGGCGCTGCGTGGTGTGGAAGCGAAGAGGTAGGCGTGGCGTCATCCCGCGATTGCGGGCACGTTTCCGCAGCCGTCGTGTCTGCGCATCCGGCAAGGTAGTTTTTCTCGCAACGACGCAGTCACAAGGCCCTGGATTCCCGCGGTTGCGGGAATAACGGGCGAAAGCAGCCGCCATGTCCGAGTTCGACCTGATCGCCCGCATCCGCCAGCGCGCCGCCTCCCGCGGCGACGTGGTGCTGGGGATCGGCGACGACGGCGCGCTGCTGGCGCCACCGCCAGGCCAGCTGCTGGCGGTGACCATGGACACGCTCAACGCGGGCGTGCATTTCCCCCCGGAAACGGCGCCGGCCGACATTGGCTGGAAGGCGCTGGCGGTGAATCTGTCCGACCTGGCCGCGATGGGCGCGGAACCCGCCTGGTGCACGTTGTCGCTGACGTTGCCGCAGGCCGATATCGCGTTCGTGGATGGCTTCTGCGATGGCTTTCTTGCCCTTGCAGCGCAGCACGGCGTGGCGCTGGTCGGTGGCGATACCACCCGCGGGCCGCTGTCGGTGTCGATCACCGCACACGGGTTCGTGCCGGCAGGCGCGGCCCTGCGCCGCGATGGCGCGAGCATTGGCGACGAGGTCTGGGTCAGCGGCACCCTGGGCGATGCCGCGGGCGCGCTACGGCACTGGCAGGCCGGTGCGCCGATGGCGCCGGCCCTGCGTGACCGGCTCGACCGGCCCACCCCGCGGGTGGCGCTGGGGCAGGCGTTGCGGGGGCTGGCCAGCGCCTGCATCGACATTTCCGACGGGTTGCTGGCTGACCTCACCCACATCTGCCGCGCCAGCGGGGTTGGCGCGGAGATCGATATCGACGCATTGCCGGCCAGCGACGCTCTGCGTGCCGCTTTCGATGCCGACGTCCGCCGCGCCTTGCAGGCGACGGGTGGCGATGACTACGAACTGTGCTTCACCGTGCCACCGGCGAAGCGTCCGGCCGTGCAGGCCCTGGCGGCGCAGTTGTCAATGCCGCTGACGCCGGTCGGTCGGATCGTGCCGGGCACCGGTGTGCACTGCCCTGGTCTTAGCCCGGGCGCCAGCGGGTATCAACATTTCGTTTGAAGCGGCGGCAACAGCTTGCCTGGATTGAGGATGCCGTCCGGGTCCAGCGCCTGCTTGATGGCGTGCATCGCGGCCAGCGTGGCCGGGTCGTACGCGCGGGACATGAAGTCGCGCTTGGACAGGCCGATGCCGTGCTCGCCGGACAGGGTGCCGCCCAGCGCCAGCGCCAGTTCGAACACGCGTGGCAGCGCGGCGTGCGCGCGGGCGGTTTCATCGGCATCGTCGGGGTGGTAGAGCAGGTTGACGTGCAGGTTGCCGTTGCCGGCGTGGCCGAACACCACGCTGGTCAGCGCGTTGGCATCGGCCAATGCCTCCACGCCGGCCACCAGATCGGGGATGCGCGAAACCGGCACCACCACGTCCTCGTTGATCTTGCCGGGGGCGATGCTGCGCAGTGCCGGCGAAAGCGCACGCCGCGCCGCCCACAGGCGGTCGCGCGCGGCGCCATCGGTGGCGACGTCCAGGTCCAGCAGGCCCTCGCCCTCGGCTGCGGCGCCCAGCGCGGCAAGTATGTCGGGCAGCGCATCGGCGCTGCCGTCAGCCTCGACCAGCAACATCGCGCCGGCGTCGGGCACGGCGCTGCCGTTGCGCCGCAACAGCGCCAGGCTGCGGCGGTCCATGAACTCCAGCATCGCCGGGACCACCGGCTGCGCCATCAGCCGCGAAACCGCCGCCGCGGCGCTGGCGGCATCGCGGTAGAAGGCGCGCAGGCCGGCCTGTGCCTGCGGTCGCGGCGCCAGCTTCAAGGTGGCTTCCACGATCAGCGCCAGCGTCCCTTCGCTGCCGACCAGTAGCCGGGTCAGGTCGTAGCCGGCGGAGGCCTTGGTGTAGGCGCCGCCGGCGCGGATCAGGTCGCCGGTGCCGGTGACGGCGACCAGCCCCAGCACGTTGTCGCGGGTGGCGCCGTATTTCACCGCACGCGGGCCGCCGGCATTGGTGGCGAGATTGCCGCCGACCGTGCAGCTGTCGGCACTGGACGGGTCCGGTGGCCAGAACAGGCCGTGCGGGGCCAGCGCCGCCTGCAGCGCGCCGTTCAGGACGCCGGGTTCCACCACCGCGCAGCGGTCGGCGGCGCGGACATCGAGGATGCGGTTCATGCGGACAAACGACACCGCGATGCCGCCCTGGGTCGGCACGGCCGCGCCGGTGGTGCCGGTGCCGGCGCCGCGTGCCACCAGCGGCACGCCGTACGCACGGCAGGCGCGGACAAGGGCGATGACCTGGTCGCGCGTGCGCGGCAGCGCGACCGCGTCGGGACGTGCGTGGCGACGGGAATCGTCGCCGCCCTGTGCGTCGCGCGCGGCGTCGTCCACGCGCCAGCCGTCGCCCAGCAGCGTGGACAGGTCGGCGGCGAGGGCGGCGGGCAGGGCCATGCGGGTCAGCAGTCGTCAGCGCGGAAGGCGTCGCGCAGCCAGTCGAGTTCAGGGGCGGCCGGATCGCCCGCCGCGGCCACCACGTCGAAGCGGCAGGAGGCGTCCGCGTACTCCGGGTGGCGGCCGAGGAAGGCCTGCGCGGCGTGCACCAGCCGGCGCTGCTTGCCGGCATCGACCGAAGCCGCGCCACCGCCGAACGCGGCCGCCGCGCGGTAGCGCACCTCCACGAACACCACGGTGCCCGCGTCGTCCATCACCAGGTCCACTTCGCCGCCGCGGCTGTGGGCATTGCGTGCCAGCAGGCGCAGGCCGCGCGTTTCGAGGAAGCGCCGCGCCGCGGCTTCCACCGCGTCGCCACGTGCGCGCCGGTCCGGCTCAGCGCGCGCCATCGGCCAGCGGCACGGGCACGCCGCCGGTGAAGCGCGACCAGGCCGGCCGGCGCAGGATGTTGCCGAAACCGTCCAGGCGCAGGCGGCCGGTGGCACCGGCGATGCTCGCGTTCGGTTGCAGGGCCAGATGTTCGAGATAGCCGGTCAGGCGCCAGGCGTCGAAGCCGAACGCGAATAGGCGTGCCGCCGGGCCTTTGGCGGTGTCGACCCGGCTGGCGGCCGCGGCCTGCGCGGGGAGACCGTCCACGCGCTGCACCAGCCACGGTTCGGTCGGGAACACGATGCCGTCCAGCGCAGTGTCGTCGGCGGGCTTGCCGGTGCCGGACACGATCTGCGAGCTGGCCACGCGCGGCAGGGCGCCCAGCCCGGCCAGTGCCAGTTGCGGCGCGACCGCTTTCGCCTGCGCGGCCTTCAGCACCAGCAGCACGGCGTCCGGCGGTTGCGGCAGCTGGCGCAAGGCCTCGCCCATCCGCTCGTTGGCGGCGATGCCGGTGATCACCGTGACACCGCGGTTTTCCAGCTGGCGGCGCGCGGCGTCGGCAGTGCGGCGCTGGGTGTCTTCGCCGCCGGCGATCAGCAGCACCCGCTTGCTGCCGCGCTCGTCGGCCAGGTATTGCGCCAGACTGATGCCCTCGTCCTCCGGCGACAGCGAGAACGCGGCGCTGCCGGGGCTGGGCGTAGCGGCGCCGCGGTTGAGCGCCAGCAGCGGCAGCGGTGGCTCGTCGGCAAAGACGGCGTCCACTTCGTCGCGGCCCAGCGGGCCCACCGCGAAATCATTGCCGTCCGCGGCGGCCCGCGCGAGCGCCGCCTTGGCGCCGGTGGCGGTGTTGTAGAAGTGCAGCTGCGGGCGGCGACGGGTTTCGCCGTAGTAACCGGCCAGGTAGCCGTCGCGCACGGCCTCCGCAGCGGCTGCCTGGGCGCCGGACAGCGGCAGCAGCACGGCCACCTTCAGGGGCGGGCGGTAGCCATCGGCCTCCGCGGCCGGTCGGTTGATGGCACCGAAGCTGGCGTCACCGCGGTCGAAGCCGCGCGGCAGCGGCAGGCCGCGACGCAGCAGCACCCGCCCGGCGAAGTTGTACAGCGGATCACCGGCCGGCAGGCGGGCAGCGTCGCGGGCCAGGGTGGCGTCGTCCAGGCTGGCCAGCAGGCGTTCGATCGCCTCGGTGTTCTCGCGGCGCGCCTGCCCGGCCAGCGCGCCGTGGCCGGCCGCCAGAGCCTGCGCCTGCATGGTGGCGGCGGCATAGGGCGGCGGGGGCGGCGCCTTTGGCGCCACGTTCGCGCAGCCGGCAAGCGCCAGCAGCAGGATGAGGATGAGCAGTCGCATCTGGGCCACGGGCGTGGGCGCTCGTTCGGGAACCGGCTAGGATTCTACCCGCGCCCACGCAGAAGGCAGGCATGCAAGCTCCAGGAACGCTGTTCGTCGTCGCCACGCCCATCGGCAATCTGGGCGACCTGTCGCCGCGCGCGCAGCAGACGCTGCGCGAGGTTGCGGCCATCTGCGCCGAGGACACCCGTCGCAGCGGTCAGCTGCTGGCGCATTTCGGCATCGCCACGCCGCTGGTCGCCCTGCACGAGCACAACGAGGACGCCATCGCCCAGCGGGTGGTGGCGCGCCTGCAGGGTGGCGAGTCGCTGGCGCTGGTCAGCGACGCCGGCACGCCGCTGGTGTCCGACCCCGGCTTCCGGTTGGTGCGCGCCGCGCGTGCGGCGGGCGTGAAGGTCAGCCCGGTGCCCGGACCAAGCGCGCTGGTGGCGGCCTTGAGCGTGGCCGGCCTGCCCAGCGATCGCTTCGCCTTCGAGGGGTTCCTGCCGGCCAAGGCCTCGGCCCGCCGGGAGCGCCTGCAGGCGCTGGTGGCCGAACCGCGCACGCTGATCTTCTACGAAGCCTCGCACCGCATCGCCGAGACCCTGGCGGACATGGTGGCTGCGTTTGGCGGCGACCGCCCCGCGGTGCTGGCGCGCGAACTGACCAAGCTGTTTGAAACCGTGCTCGATGGCACGCTGGCAGAACTGCTGGCGAAGGTCGAAACCGATGCCGACCAGCGCAAGGGCGAGTTCGTGCTGTTGGTGCAGGGTGCGGGCGAGGACGCCGATGCGAAGGTGGCCGAAGGTCGGCGCCTGTACGCGACTCTCAAGCAGCACCTGCCGCCATCCACCGCAGCGAAGCTGGCGGCCGAGCTGTCCGGCGCGCCGCGCAAGGCGCTGTACGGCGCCGAATAGGTCGATCTTTCAAAACAATCAACGTGCCATAGCCCCCCTTGGTAAGGGGGGCGCCGCGACAGCGGCAGGGGATCGGGAGCAAAGGAGCGGGGCCCAAAGTTTGCGCTCTTGCAAACTTTGGGGTCATTTGACGGCGAAAGCCGTAAAATGCACGCGGCGGAGTCGGCCAGGCAGTCGCGTCATCCTTTCAGGGTGCCGAGGAAAGTCCGGGCTCCACAGGGCACGGTGCCAGGTAACGCCTGGGCGGCGCAAGCCGACGGAAAGTGCAACAGAAAGATACCGCCCAAGCCTGCGCAAGCAGGACGGCAAGGGTGAAATGGTGCGGTAAGAGCGCACCGCGAGCCTGGTAACAGGCCGGCACGGCAAACCCCACCGGGAGCAAGACCAAATAGGGAGACGATGAGGCGGCCCGCCGAGTCTCCGGGTAGGTTGCTCGAGCGTATCGGTGACGATGCGCCTAGAGGAATGGCTGCCGCGGCGCGCAAGCGTCGACAGAACCCGGCTTATCGGCCGGCTCCGCCGCTTAACTTCTGCCTGAGTTTTGGCTGAGGCGGGCTTACAACGCCCCGATCATGCTGCCCTCGCCGCGCCGCGCCGGGCGCTTTGAGTGGATGCCATGGCCCAAGTGTCACCCCTTGCTCCTGCCCCTGATGCCGCCGCGTCCGATGCCCGCCGGCATGGGCGGGCCGAGGTGCAGCCCTGTCTGTCCTGCGTGATCCCCTGCCGCAACGAAGCTGACAATCTGGACATCCTGCTGCCGCGCTTACGGGCGGTGCTGGAGCCGCTGACTCCGACCTGGGAGATCATCCTGGTCGATGATGGCAGTAGCGATGCCACCGCCGAACGGCTGGCGGTATGGGCGCGCACTCCGGGCATCCGGGCATTGGAGTTGTCGCGAAATTTCGGCAAGGAGGCTGCACTGACCGCAGGCCTGCAGGCGGCGCGCGGCGACGTGGTGGTGATGCTGGATGCCGATCTGCAACATGCGCCAGAGCTGATCCCGGTCATGCTCGAACACTGGCGGCGCGGGGCCGACAACGTCTACACGGTGCGCGCCGATCGTCGCGATGAGGGTCTGTTCAAGCGGATCGGGGCCTGGGGCTTTTATGGGCTGGTCAATACCGGCGACCGGGTAAAGATCCCGCCCGATGCCGGCGATTTCCGCCTGCTCGATCGCAGCGTGGTGGATGCGCTGCTGGCCCTGCCGGAGCGCAACCGCTTCATGAAGGGGCTGTATGCCTGGGTGGGCTTTGAGTCCGCGGCAGTGCCTTACACGCCGGCACCGCGTGCGGCCGGGCGCAGCCACTTTCGGCCGTGGCGACTAGTGCGCTTCGCTCTGGACGGGCTGGTCGGATTCACCACCTGGCCGCTGCGGCTGGTGACCTTGATGGGCTTTGCGATCGCCGCCCTGGCGTTTGCCTATGGGGGTTATCTGGTCGTGGACTATGTGCTGCATGGCCACCACATCAGTGGTTGGACCACCATAGTAGTGGGCGTGATGTTTTCGGCCGGATTGCAGCTGGTTTCGCTGGGCGTGGTGGGCGAATACGTCGGCCGCATCTTCGAAGAGGTCAAGCAGCGGCCGGTGTATCTGGTCAAGCGCCAGCACGGCCGGGGGCTGGGCGAATGAGCCGCGGTCCGATGGTCGGGCGCCTTAGCGCCGCGCAGCTGGCCGGGCTGGCGCTGCTGTGGCTGGCTGCACTGGCTTGGCTGCGTCCGTTGATGCTGCCGGACGAAGGGCGTTACGTGGGGGTGGCCTGGGGCATGCTGACCAGCGGCGACTGGCTGACGCCGCATCTGGATGGGCTGCCCTATTTCCACAAGCCGCCGCTGTTCTACTGGATCACCGCCGCAGCCCTGCGCACGATCGGGGCATGGGAAGGTCCGGCGCGGCTGGCCTCGCTGCTGGGCGCATGGGCCGGGGCAATGGCGACGTATCTGTGGTTGCGGCGCTGGTGGGGCGAGCGGCAGGCCGTCCTGGCGCTGGCGGTCCTGCTGCTGCAACCGATGTTCTTCCTGGGGGCGCAGTTCGCCAATCTGGACATGCTGGTGGCCGGGTGCATCACCGTCACCATTTTGCTGCTCGCGCAGGCGGCGTTGGCGATGGAGCATGGCCAGCGCTACCGCGCTGCGCTGTATTCGGCGTATGTCGCCGCTGCGCTGGGGGTGCTGGCCAAGGGCCTGATCGGCGTGCTGCTGCCGGGGCTGGTGATCAGCCTCTGGCTGTGGTCGTCGGCGCGCTGGCGCACGTGGTGGCGGCTGTTGTCGTTGCCCGGGCTGCTGCTGTTCCTGCTGGTGGCGGCGCCGTGGTTCATCGCCATGCAGCGGCAGTTTCCCGGATTCCTCCACTACTTCTTTGTGGTTCAGCATTTCCAGCGGTTTGCCGAAACCGGCTTCAACAACGTGCAGCCGGTTTGGTTCTACCCGGTGGTGTTGGCGCTGGCGACGCTGCCGTGGCTGCCCTGGCTGGCGGCGCCGCGGCGGCGCACCACGGATGGCGCCGCCGGAGCGCGCTTGCCGGCCGATCTGCGCCGGCTGATGTGGATCTGGCTGTTGGTGGTGGTCGGGTTTTTCTCGGTGCCGGCGTCCAAGCTGCTGGGCTACGTTTTGCCGGCGGTGCCGCCGCTGGCGGTGCTGCTGGCGGAGGGGGTTGCCCGGCGCGGGGCGGATGGTCGCCGGTGGTGGATCAGCGGCCTGATTTCGGCGGGGCTGGGGGGGCTGGCGGTCGTGGTCTTGACCGTGCACACCCCGCTGTCCGTCAAGGCGCTGGGGCAGGCCCTGCGGGATCGGCACCAGGCTGGCGAGCCGGTGTATCTGCTTGAGCAGCCGTATTTCGACCTGCCGCTGTACGCCCGTCTGCAGCAGCCGCCGCGCCATGTGCTGGATTGGGACGCGGCGGAGGTGCGGCGCCGTGATACCTGGCGCAAGGAACTGGCCGACGCCGGGGTGTTTGATCCGGTACGGATGCGGGCATTGCTGCTGCGCCCGGTGCAGTTGGCCCCGGCCCTGTGCCAGGGCGGTGTGGCCTGGCTGGTGGGCCCCAAGGCGTCTGCACGGGCGTATCCGTTCCTGGGGCAGGCCCGCATGGTGGTCACGGACGCGGACGCGGCCCTGTGGCGGATCGATGCCGGCGCCCCTGCGGTCAGGCAGGCGCTGGGGTGCGGAACACCCACAGCCGGCTCAGCACCCAGGTGAGAAGTGCCACCAGCACTAGGACCCCGCCCAGCAGCACTTGGTAGCCCATCCGGCTGACATGCAGGGCCACCGCATAGGTGGCCTCGTTGATCGAAAACCCCAGTGCCGACAGCAGGAAAAACCGTCGCATCGAGTCACGCACCGGCACGCCATGGCCGCGGAAGGTCAGATGGTGGTGGCCGGCAAACGACACTCCGAATGCCACCAGCCAGCCCAGCACATTGGCGATCAGCGGGCGCAACGCCAGATGTTCGACCAGCGCCACCACCGTCAGCCAGTGGACACCGGCGGCGGCGCAGCCGACCGCGATGAAGCGCAAGGGGCGGGGGATGTCGGGCAACATGGGCAATTCAGAGGTTCCGGGAGCAGGGACGATGACGACCAGACTCTGCCTGTGCGCAGATGATTTTGGCCTGGATGCCGGCGTCAATGCCGCAATCAGGGCCCTGGCCGAGGCCGGCCGCTTGCAGGCGACCGGCGTGCTGGTGGGGGCGCCGGCCTGGCGGCAGGAGCGGGACTGGCTGCGCACGGTCGGCGCGTACGGGCTGGAAGTGGGGTTGCATCTGGATTTCACCGAGGTGCCGCTGACGCCGGGCGCACGCCAGCCGCTGGGGCGGCTGATCGCCCAATGCTACGCCGGACGGCTGGCGGTGGCGCGGGTGCGGGCGGAGATCCAAGCCCAGCTGGCGGCGTTCGAGGATGGGCTGGGGCGGCCGCCGGCCTTTGTCGATGGGCACCAGCACGTGCATCAGCTTCCCGTCATCCGCAGCGCCCTGCTGGAGACACTGCAGCAGCGCTATCCACCTGCTGCGCGCCCATGGCTGCGGCGCACCGCCGTGCGCTGGCCGGCGGTGCGGGTGGCCGGGCCGCGTGCGGCGGCCAAGGCCACCCTGATCGCCGCGCTTGGGGCACGTGGCCTGGCGGCAGCGGCGCGCCGACAGGGCTTCGCGCAGAACCAGGCCTTGCTGGGGGTGTACGGATTCGACGCCGAGCCGGCGCGCTATGCCGCCCTGCTGCGCGGCTGGCTGGCGGCCGCACGCGACGGTGACCTGTTGATGTGCCACCCCGGTGATGGTGCCCGCGATGCCTTGGCGTCGGCCCGCCAGGCCGAGTTTGCCGCGTTGGCTGCGCCGGAGCTGGACGGCTGGCTGGCGCAGACGCAGATCCGGTTGCAGCCGATGCGCGCCACGCTGATGGCCTGACCGCGGCCGCAGTGCTCCGATCCCTGTCTGGCCCGGAGAAACCCCGCCCGGGCCGGCCTCCTGTCGGCTGCGTGCAGGGTTGCATGCTGCAATGCAGCATCCAGATTCCCCCGCGGCGCAGCCGGCCTGGTGCAACGGCGCGCGCGGGATGGATTCTCAAAAAATGAGATTAAACAGAGGGTTGTGGATAAAGTTTCAGTAACTTGTTGAAGTTTGACGCAAGTCCTTGTCGCGGCGGAAGAAAGTTGTGGCGCGGGGCTGTTGACAAGGTGTGATTGCCTGCTAATGTGGCGTCTCGTGGGAAAACCGGGGAATTTGTGGTTTTCCGGGCAAGAACTCCGCAGCAGACGGGGCACAAGGCAGCATGTTCCAGGGCGAGACCGCCATCACGATCGACGACAAGGGCCGGCTGGCGATTCCGACCGCCTACCGGGAGCTGGTCGCGCGCGAGTGTGGCAATCGCCTGGTGCTGACCTACAGCCCGTTCGATGCCGGCTGTCTGTACCTGTACCCGCACGCGGTCTGGGAAAAAGTGCGCGACCAGGTCAACGCGCTGCCGCGCATCAAGAGCGACAGCCGCCTGCTGCAGCGCAAGCTGGTCGGCGCGGCGGCGTTCGTCGAGCCGGACAGCAGCGGCCGCATCTCGCTACCCGCCAGCCAGCGCTCCGCCACCGGGATCGACCGGAAAGCCGTGCTGCTGGGCGTGGGCGACAAATTCGAACTCTGGAGCGAGCAGGCGCATCACGAACAGGTCCGGCTGACCTTCGGGGACGCCGAGCTGGGCGAGCACCTGCTGGATCTCACGCTGTGAGCGGGGGCGGCGCGGGGATCGCGTCCGCCCACCTCCCGGTGTTGTTTGCCGAGGTCATGGACGGTCTGGCGGTGGAACGGGATGGAACCTACCTGGACGGGACGTTCGGGCGTGGCGGGCACGCCCGCGGGGTGTTGCAGCGGTTGGGGCCGCAGGGGCGCTTGCTGGTGATGGACAAGGATCCCGAGGCGATCGCGGTGGCCATGCAGATGGCCGCTGCCGACGCGCGCCTTGCCTTCCGCCGCGGCAGCTTTGCGGGCCTGGCCGATTGGGACGCGACTGCGGCCGGCCTTGATGGCGTGCTGCTCGACCTCGGCGTGTCCTCGCCGCAGCTGGACGTGGCGGTGCGCGGGTTCTCGTTCGGCAAGGACGGTCCGCTGGATATGCGCATGGATCCCGAGTCCGGCGAGAGTGCCGCCGAGTGGCTCGCGCGCGCCTCCGAGAAGGAGATTGCCGACGTGCTGTGGGTCTACGGCGAAGAGCGCCAGAGCCGCCGCATCGCGCGCGCCATCGTGATGCGCCGTGCCGAACAGCCGATCCTCCGCACCGCGCAGCTGGCCGACCTCATCGCGTCGGTGATGCCGCGTGGCGACAGCAAGACCCATCCGGCCACCCGCAGCTTCCAGGCAATCCGCATCCACATCAATCGTGAACTGGCCGACCTCGAAGCCGGCCTTGACGCCGCGCTGTCGCGCCTGAAGCCGGGCGGCCGGCTGGCGGTGATCAGCTTCCACTCGCTGGAAGACCGCACCGTGAAGCAGTTCATGGCCAAGCACGCCAAAGCGCCGCCGGCCAACCGGCGCATGCCGGTGGACGTGGCGTTCACGCCCACGCTGCGACTGGTTGGCGGCGCGCAGAAGGCGGGCGAGGCCGAACTGGCCGCGAACCCGCGCGCCCGCAGTGCCGTGTTGCGGGTGGCCGAGAAGCTGGAGGTGGCGGCATGAACCGTTATGTCCTGCTTGCCGTGCTGGTGCTGGCCAACGTCGCCAGCGCCCTGCTGATCGTGCGCGACCGCCACGAGCACCGCCAGGCCTTTGTCGAGCTGAGCCGGCTGGAGAAGGCGCGCGACGCGCTCAATATCGAGTTCGGCCGGCTGCAGCTGGAGCAGGCGACCTGGGCGGAGAGCAACCGCGTCGACCAGGTGGCGCGCACGCGGCTGGGCATGGTGTTCCCGCGCACCGAAGACACCGTGGTGCTGCGCCGATGATGAAGCACTTCGGCCAACGGTTGCGCTGGTTCGGGGGGGAGGCGCGTCGCGAGCGCGCTGCCGCCGGCCAGCCGCGCATGCGCGCGCAGTTCGACGTGCGTCGGCGCATGCTGCTGGTATGCGGTTTTCTTGGCCTGGGGTCAGTGGCGCTGCTGGCACGCGCGCTGGACCTGCAGGTGGTGGACCATGCCTTCTACCAGCAGCAGGGTGACGCGCGCTTCCTGCGCGAGATTCCGATCGCCACCTCACGCGGCATGATCACCGACCGCAACGGCGAGCCGCTGGCGATCTCCTCGCCGGTCGAATCGATCTGGGGGAATCCGAAGGAGCTGCTGAAAGCGCCTGAACGCCTGCCGGCGCTGGCGGCCGCGCTGGGCATGCCGCAGGACGAGCTGGCAAGCCGCCTGAGCGCGCGCGCCGACAAGGAGTTCGTCTACCTCAAGCGCCGCATCAACCCGGACGAGGCGGCGCGCATCCTGGCGCTGGAGATCCCCGGCGTGGCCAGCCAACGGGAATACCGCCGCTTCTACCCGCAGGGCGAGGTGCTGGCGCACGTACTGGGCTTCACCAACGTGGACGACCGCGGCCAGGAAGGCCTGGAGCTGGCGTTCGACGATTGGCTGCGCGGTTCGCCGGGCGCCAAGCGCGTCATCCGTGACAACAAGGGCCGGATCGTCGAGAACGTGGACCTGGTGCGCGCCGCGCAGCCGGGCCATGACCTGGTGCTGAGCATCGATCGTCGCATCCAGTACCTCACCCATCGCGAACTGCGCAGCGCCATCGCCGAGACGGGTGCCAGCAGCGGCTCGGCGGTGGTGCTGGACGTGGCCACCGGCGAAGTGCTGGCGATGGCCAACCTGCCCACCTTCAACCCCAATGCCGTTGGCAGCAGCCCGCGCGATGCCCACCGCAACCGTGCCGTCACTGACCTGCTGGAGCCGGGTTCGACGATGAAGCCGCTGACGGTGGCGGCCGGCCTGGAGGCGGGCGTCATCACGCCCGCGACGCTGTTCGATACCAATCCGGGCTGGATCCCGAACGGCAAGTACCGCACCACCGACACCCACAACTACGGCGTGCTGGACACTACCGGCATCATCCGCAAGAGCTCGAACGTGGGGGCCTCGTTGGTGGCCAGGCGTCTGAGCGACGCGCAGTTCTATGCCTTCATGCGGCGTTTTGGCTACGGCCAGCGCACCGGCAGCGGCTTCCCGGGCGAGGCGGCCGGGTTGTTCCCGGCGCCGGGCAGCCCGGGCTGGAGCGGCACCACCAAGCAGACCATGAGCTACGGCTACGGTCTCAGCGTCACGCCGCTGCAGATCGCGACCGCCTATGCCGCGCTGGGCAACGGCGGCCTGCTGCACCAGCCGAGCTTCGTGAAGGGCCAGCACAATCCCCCGAAACGCGTGCTGGACCCGCGCATCGCCAATGAAGTGCTGCGGATGATGCAGACCGTCACTGAGCCGGGTGGCACCGCGACCCAGGCGGCGATCCTCGGCTACCACGTGGCGGGCAAGACCGGCACCTCGCGCAAGGCCAGCGCGGGCGGCTATTCGCGCCGCTACATCGGTTATTTCGCCGGGCTGGTGCCGGTGGATCATCCGCGCTTCGCAATGGTGGTCGCGGTCAACGATCCCGATCCCACCCGCAAGGGCTACTACGGCGGCGTGGTCGCCGGTCCGGTGTTCCGCAACGTGATGGAAGGTGCGCTGCGCCTGATGGACGTCTCGCCCGACAACCTCGACGCCTGGCTGGCCGTGCAGGCCGCCGCCGAGGCCAAGCGCCAGCAGGTGGAGGGGCGTGGTGCGCCTGCAACTGCGGCCGTTGCCGCCGCGAGGGCGCCGCAATGACCCGCGCCATGCTGCTGGGCGAACTGCTGCCGGAGTTGGAAGGCCTGTCCGCGGACCTTGCCATCACCGGGCTGGTGCAGGACAGCCGCGAGGTGACTCTGGGCGATGCGTTCGTCGCCATCGCCGGGTTCGGCGCGCACGGCCTGCATTTCGTCGATGCCGCCCGTGAAGCGGGCGCGGCCGCCATCCTGTATGAGCCGCCGGCACCGGAGGATCTGCCCGCCCCTGCCGACGCGATTCCGGTACAGGGCCTGCGTGCCCGCATGGGCGCCATGGCCGACGCCTTCCATGGCCATCCCAGTGCGGCGATGACCACGGTGGGCGTGACCGGCACCAACGGCAAGACCTCCACCGTGCAGCTGCTGGCGCAGGCGTGGACGTTGCGCGGCCAGCGCGCCGGCACGGTGGGAACGCTGGGCGCCGGCCTCTGGCCGGCCATCGTGCCCACCGGCTTCACCACGCCGCTGGTGCTGCGCATGCACGCGCTGCTGGCGGAACTCCGTGACCAGGGGGCCTCCGCGGTGGCCATGGAGGTGTCCTCGCACGCGCTCGACCAGGGCCGGGTGGACGGCGTGCATTTCGACGTGGCGGTGTTCACCAACCTCACCCGCGACCATCTCGACTACCACGGCGACATGGCCAGCTACGGTGCCGCCAAGGCCAGGCTGTTCGACTGGCCGGGTCTGCGCGCCGCCGCGGTGAATCTGGACGATGCGTTCGGGCGGGAGTTGTTCGCGGCTGTGGGTGGCAAAGTGCGTGCGCTGGGCTTTTCCTCGCGCGGCGCCGCAGGCGCGGCGGTGCGTGCGGAAGACGTGGCCCTGGACGGCAGTGGCATTCGCTTCCTGTTGCACGCGGGCGGGCAGGCGCATCCGGTGCGCTCGCCGCTGCTGGGTCGCTTCAACGTCGACAACCTGCTGGGCGTGGCGACGACGCTGTTCGCGCTGGGTATGGCGCCGGCGCTGATCGCCGAAACCCTGTCCCAACTGATGCCGGTCGATGGGCGCATGAACCGGCTGGGTGGCGAGGGCGGTGCACCGCTGGTGGTGGTCGACTACGCCCATACGCCGGACGCACTGGAGCAGGCGCTGGCGTCGCTGCGTGCGCACACCGCCGGCAAGCTGATCTGTGTGTTCGGCTGCGGCGGCGAGCGCGACACCGGCAAGCGGCCGCAGATGGCCGCCATCGCCGAGCGCCTTGCCGACCGCGTGATCGTGACCGACGACAACCCGCGCAACGAAGACGGCGATGCCATCGTGGCCGACATCCTGGCCGGTTTCGACGATGCCGCGCGCGTGGTGGTGCAGCGCGATCGCGCCGCCGCCATCGCCGCGGCGATCGCGGGCGCCGGTCCCGATGACGTGGTGCTGGTGGCCGGCAAGGGCCATGAGCCCTACCAGGACGTGGGCGGCGTGAAGCTGCCGTTCGAGGATGCGGTGGTGGCGCGCGACTGCCTGCGCCATCGCATCGAAGGCGGTGCCGCATGACGCCGCGCCTGCTGTCCTGGATCGCCCAGGCGACCCATGGGCGCCTGCTGGGCGAAGACCGTGCGGTGGACGCCATCGCCACCGACACCCGCGCGCTTCCCGGCGGCGCGGCCCTGTTCGTCGCCCTCAAGGGCGAGCGTTTCGACGGCCATGCCCACGTGCAGGCTGCCGCCGACGGCGGTTGCGTGGCGGTCCTGGTGGCGCATCCGGTCGAGGTCGCCCTGCCGCAGGTGGTGGTGGCCGATACCGAGCGCGCGCTGGCCAGCCTGGCCGCGGCGGTGCAGCGCGAACGCGCGACCCGAGTGCTGGCGGTGACCGGCAGCAACGGCAAGACCTCGGTCAAGACCCTGCTGCATGCGATCCTGTCCGAACTGGGCGGCGCCTACGCCAATCCCGGCAACCGCAACAACGAGATCGGCCTGCCGCTGGCCGTGCTGGATGCGCCGGACGACGCGCGCTTCGCGGTCTACGAAATGGGTGCGGGCAAGCCGGGTGACATCGCCTATCTGACCGCCATCGCCCGGCCGGACGTGGCGCTGGTGAACAACGTCGCGGCGGCCCATTTGGAGCGCATGGGCAGCCTGCTTGGCGTCGCCCAGACCAAGGGCGCGATCTACCAGGCGCTGCCCGAGGATGGCGTGGCGGTGGTGAACGCCGACGACGCCTTCGCACTGTATTTCATCGAGCGCCTGCGCGGCCGCCACGTGATCCGCTTTGGCCTCGAGGCCGAGGCCGAGATAACGGCGCGCGACATCCACATGGGTCTGCAGGGCTCGCATTTCACCCTGGTCACGCCGCAGGGCGAGATCGACGTCGCGCTGGCGATGCCGGGGCGGCACAACGTCCGCAACGCGCTGGCCGCGGCAGCGATGGCGATGGCCGTTGGCGCCACCCTGGCGCAGGTGCGCGACGGGCTGGCTGCGGTGCAGGGTGTTGCCGGCCGGCTGGCCACCCATCGCCTGCGCTGCGGCGCGACGCTGGTGGACGACAGCTACAACGCCAATCCCGGCTCGCTGGCCGCCGCCATCGACACTCTGGCCGAAGGGGCTGGCGAGGCGTGGCTGGTGCTGGGCGACATGCGCGAGCTGGGCGCCGACGAGGCGGCCCTGCACGCCGAGGCCGGCGCACGCGCCAAGGCCGCCGGCATCGCCCGCCTGTACACGCTGGGGCCGTTGAGCGCGCAGGCCGCGCAGGCCTTCGGGGAGGGCGCGCGGCAATTCGATACCCATGCGGCGCTGGCCGAGGCACTGTGGGGCGAGCTGGGTGCGGGCACCACCGTGCTGGTGAAGGGGTCGCGCGGCAGCGCGATGGACAGGATCGTGGCGGCGCTGCTGCAGCGCGACGCCGGACAGGACGGGGAGACCACCGATGCTGCTTGAACTCACGCGCTGGCTGGAGCAGCTGCAAGGCCACTTCAACCTGTTCAACTACCTGACGTTCCGCGCCATCCTCGGCGCGCTCACCGCGCTGGCGCTGTCGCTGTGGTGGGGGCCGGCGATGATCCGCTACCTCGCCACCCTCAAGGGCGGCCAGCCGATCCGCCAGGACGGCCCGCAGTCGCATTTCTCCAAGGCGGGCACGCCGACCATGGGCGGTGCGCTGATCCTGTCCACCGTGGCCGCCTCGGTGCTGCTGTGGGGCGATCTGCGCAACAAGTACGTGTGGGTGGTGCTGGTGGTGATGCTGGGCTTCGGCGCCATCGGCTGGATGGATGACTGGATCAAGATCGTCAAGCGCGACCCCAACGGCATGCGCTCACGCACCAAGTACGCGCTGCAGTCGCTGCTGGGCCTGGCGGCGGGCATTTACCTGTTCGCGTTCGCCGATGTGCCGGCCGCGACCACGTTCTACGTGCCGTTGTTCAAGTCGATTGCGCTGCCGCTGGCCGGCGTGGGCTTCGTGGCGATCGCCTATTTCTGGATCGTCGGCTTTTCCAACGCGGTCAACCTGACCGACGGCCTGGACGGCCTGGCCATCATGCCAACCGTGCTGGTGGCCTGCGCGCTGGGCGTGTTCGCCTACGTCTCGGGCCATGCCGAGTTCTCGCGCTACCTGCAGATCCCGCAGGTGCCAGGCGCGGGCGAGCTGACCATCATCTGCGCGGCCATCGCCGGCGCCGGGCTGGGCTTTCTGTGGTTCAACACCTATCCGGCGATGGTGTTCATGGGCGACATCGGCGCGCTGGCGCTGGGGGCGGTGCTGGGCACCATCGCGGTGATCGTGCGGCAGGAACTGGTGCTGGTGTTGATGGGCGGCATCTTCGTCATCGAGACGCTGTCGGTGATGATCCAGGTGGCCAGCTTCAAGCTCACCGGTAAGCGCGTGTTCCGGATGGCGCCGATCCACCACCACTTCGAACTCAAGGGCTGGCCGGAGCCGCGCGTGATCGTGCGCTTCTGGATCATCAGCGTGGTGCTGGTGCTGGTCGGTCTTGCCACGTTGAAGGTGCGCTGATGGCTGCGACCGGCATCGACGGACTGGGCCAGGCGACCCGCCTTGACGAGATCGGCGGGCGCTTCGACCCGTGGCTGCTGGGCGCGTCCATCGCGCTGGCCTGCCTGGGCGTGGTCATGGTCGGTTCGGCGGCGATCGCCGGTGGCGGCACGGATGCCGGCCCGTGGTACTTCCTGAGCCGCCACATCGTATTCCTGCTGGTCGGTCTGGGCTTGGCCGCAATCATGATGCGCACCGACCTGAAGACCCTGGAGAAGCACAGCCAGTGGCTGCTGTTGGGCTGCGTCGTGCTGTTGCTGCTGGTGTTCGTGCCCGGCATCGGCAAGACCGTCAACGGTGCACGCCGCTGGATCAACCTCGGGGTGTCCAACTTCCAGGCGGTGGAGGCCGTCAAGGTGCTCTACATCGTCTGGCTGGCGAGCTACCTGAAGCGCTACAGCGAGGACGTGGCGGTCACCTGGGGCGCGATGATCAAGCCGGTGGGCGTGGTCGGCTGCCTGGTCTGCCTGCTGCTGGTGCAGCCGGACTTCGGTTCGTCGGTGCTGCTGCTCAGCATCACCGCCGGCATGCTGGTGCTGGGCGGCGCGCCGATCCGCCGGCTGATCCTGCCGGTGCTGCTGCTGCTGCCGGCGCTGGTGCTGCTGGTGGTGTTCGAGCCCTATCGCATGCGTCGCGTCACCTCGTTCATGGATCCCTGGCAGGACCAGCTGGGTGCGGGCTACCAGCTCAGCAACGCGCTGATGGCCATCGGTCGCGGCGAATGGTTCGGGGTGGGCCTGGGCGCGTCGATCCAGAAGCTCAACTACCTGCCCGAGGCGCACACCGATTTCATCTTCTCGGTGCTGGCCGAGGAGCTGGGCTTTGCCGGCGTCTGCCTGGTGGTGGGCCTGTACGCCCTGCTGGCCGGCCGTGCGTTCTGGCTGGGCCTGCAATGCGTGGAGATGAAGCGCCATTTCGCCGGCTACATCGCGTTCGGCATCGCGCTGTGGATGGCGCTGCAGAGCTTCGTGTCGATCGGCGTGAACCTTGGCATGCTGCCCACCAAGGGCCTGACCTTGCCGCTGGTCTCGTCCGGCGGTTCGTCCGTGCTGATGACCTGCGTGGCGATGGGTCTGCTGCTGCGGGTGTCCTGGGAATACGAGCGTGCCGCCCGTCAGGTGGCGCGTCGCCGCGCGGTGGGTGCGGGCATGCCGGTGGGTGCACCGCCGGTCGCCGCGCAGCCGCCGCTGCCGGCCGATGCCGCGGTGCGCGGCGCCGGCCGCCTGCGCCAGCGGATCGAGCCCGCCATGGGCCGTCCGGTGGTGGAATCGGCCGCGCTGGCGGCCCTGCGGAGGTCGCGTTGAACGTGCGCGCGCCCCGCATCGTGATCATGGCCGGCGGCACCGGAGGGCACATCTTCCCGGGCCTGGCGGTCGCGCACGCGCTGCGCGCGCGTGGCGCCGAGGTGCGCTGGCTGGGTGCGGACGGCGGCATGGAAACCCGGCTGGTGCCGCCGCACGGCATCGCCATCGACACCCTGGCCGTGCAGGGCGTGCGCGGCAAGGGCGTCGGCACGTTGCTGCGTGCACCGCTGCGCATCCTCGCCGCGGTGCGTGCAGCCGGCGCGGTGCTGCGCCGCGAGCGGCCTGATGCTGTGGTCAGTTTCGGCGGCTACGCGGCCGGGCCAGGCGGTATTGCCGCGCGGCTGGCCGGCATTCCGCTGCTGGTGCACGAGCAGAACCGCGCTGCCGGTATGACCAACAAGGTGTTGGCCAGGGTCGCCCGGCAGGTGCTGGTGGGCTTTCCGCAGACCTTCGCGAAGGAAACCCACGTGGGCAACCCGGTGCGCGCGGAGATCGCCGAGCTCGCGCCGCCCGAAGCGCGTGATTTCGACCATGCCGGCCCGCTGCGCCTGCTGGTGCTGGGCGGCAGCCAGGGCGCACGCGCGCTCAACGAGGCGGTGCCGCAGGCGGTGGCCGCACTCGGCACACCGGTGGAGATCCTGCATCAGGCAGGCGAACGCATGCTCGACGCCGCCCGCCAGGCCTATGCCGATGCCGGCGTGGCCGCCCGCGTCGAGCCGTTCATCGCGGACATGGCCGCCGCCTACGCCTGGGCCGACCTGGTGGTCTGCCGGGCCGGCGCGCTGACCCTGGCCGAGCTCTGCGCGGTCGGGGTGGGCAGCGTGCTGGTGCCGTTCCCGCAGGCGGTGGACGACCATCAGACCCGCAACGCCGAGTTCCTGGTGGAGCGCGGCGCCGCCGTGCTGCTGCCGCAATCCGATCAACTCGCCGCGCGCCTGCGCGACGTGCTGGCCCCGCTGTCCGCCGATGCGGACAAGCGGCTGGCCATGGCGCGCGCCGCGCGCGCGCTGGCCCGTCCTGACGCCGCGCAGCGCGTGGCCGAGGCGGTGCTGGCCGCGATCCCATACGAGGTGACCCGATGAGCCCGCACAGCCTGCACCTGCGGCAGATCAACGACCCCGCCAAGGCACTGCCGCGCGTCCACTTCGTGGGCATCGGCGGCGTCGGCATGAGCGGTATCGCCGAAGTGCTGTGCACGCTGGGCTACCAGGTCAGCGGGTCGGACAACGCCGACAATGCGGTGACCAGGCGGCTGGCCTCGCTGGGCATCACCGTGCGCAAGGGCCATGCCTCCGCCAACGTGTTGGACGCGGACTGCGTGGTGGTGTCCAGCGCCATCCGCGAGGACAACCCGGAACTGCTGGAAGCCCGCGCGCAGCGCATCCCGGTGGTGCCGCGTGCCGAGATGCTGGCCGAGCTGATGCGCTTCAAGCGCGGCGTGGCGGTGGCCGGCACCCACGGCAAGACCACCACCACCTCACTGACCGCCAGCGTGCTGGCCGAAGGGGGGCTGGATCCCACCTTCGTGATCGGCGGCAAGCTGCTGGCGGCCGGGGCCAACGCGCGCCTGGGCAAGGGCGACTGGCTGGTGGCCGAGGCCGACGAGAGCGACGGCAGCTTCCTGCGCCTGAACCCGGTGGTGGCAGTGATCACCAACATCGACGCCGACCACCTCGAGAACTACGGCGGCGACTTCG
The DNA here is from genome assembly GCF_046293095.1 of Thermomonas sp. Lineage (GTDB taxonomy): Bacteria > Pseudomonadota > Gammaproteobacteria > Xanthomonadales > Xanthomonadaceae > Thermomonas. The sequence goes on along the minus strand of NZ_JBKBPN010000003.1, from coordinate 188,339 downwards.
AGCGGGTCAAGGACGCGTTCTCCGAATTCCTGCACCGGCTGCCGTTCTACGGCCTGGCCGTCCTGTGCATCGACGACGAGGAAGTGGCGCAACTGGCGCGCAAGACCCCGCGCCACGTGGTGACCTACGGTTTCGCGCCGGAGGCCGACGTGCGTGCCGCCGACGTGCGCCAGCAGGGCGCGAACATGCATTTCACCCTGTGCCTGCCCGACGGCAGCCGCACCGCCTGCACGCTGGCCCTGCCGGGCCGCCACAACGTGCAGAACGCACTGGCCGCGGCCGCCATCGGCTGGCAGCTGGGCGTGGCGAACGCGGCGATCGCGCGCGCGCTGGAAGGCTTCCAGGGCATCGGCCGCCGCTTCAACCAGCTGGCCACGCTGGCCCTGCCGGACGGCGGCGAGGTGGCACTGGTGGACGACTACGGGCACCACCCGAAGGAACTGGCCGCAGTGTTCGCCGCGGCGCGCGGCGGCTGGCCGGACAAGCGGCTGGTGGTGGCGTTCCAGCCGCACCGCTACACCCGCACCCGCGATCTTTTCGACGAATTCGCGGCGGTGCTGTCCGGCGTGGACGCGCTGCTGCTGACCGAGGTGTACCCGGCCGGCGAGGCCCCCATTGCCGGTGCCGACGCCAAGGCGCTGGCGCGCAGCATCCGCACGCGGGGGCGGGTCGATCCGGTGGTGGTGGGCAGTGCCGCCGAGCTCGCGCACGTGCTGCCCGGTGTCCTGCAGGGCGGCGACCTGCTGCTGATGATGGGCGCGGGTGACATCGGCGCCGCGGCCCAGCAGATCGCGCGCGACGGCCTCATGGCCGCGCGCCCGCAGGGAGACGCGGCATGACCACGACGATCGCCCTGCCACCGGTGCGCCTCGCCGATCCCGCCGCGTTCGGCCGCGTCGCCGTACTGATGGGCGGCAGCAGCAGCGAGCGCGACGTATCGCTGGATTCCGGCCGCAACGTGCTGGAGGCCCTGCGCTCGCGTGGCGTCGATGCGCATGCGGTGGACGGCATCCCGGCGCTGGTGGATGGGCTGGTGCATGGCCGCTTCGACCGCGTGTTCAACATCCTGCACGGTGGCGACGGCGAGAACGGCGTGTTGCAGGGGCTGCTGCAGGCGTTCGAGATCCCCTGCACCGGCTCCGGCGTGCTGGGCAGCGCGCTGACCATGGACAAGATCCGCACCAAGCAGGTGTGGGCGGCCGCCGGTTTGTCGACGCCGCGCTTCGTGCGGCTGCCGCCCGGCGCGGATCTGCGCGCGGCCGCGATGGAACTGGGCCTGCCGGTATTCGTCAAACCTTCCTGCGAAGGCTCCAGCGTGGGCGTTGCGCGGGTGGAGACGGAGGCCGACATTGCCGCCGCCATCGACGTGGCCCGCGCCTACGGCGGCGAGATGCTGATGGAGCAGATGGTGATCGGCGACGAGCTGACCGTCGGCATCCTCGGCGACGTCGCGCTGCCCTCGATCCGAATCGTCCCCAAGGGCGGCTGGTACGACTACAACGCCAAGTACGTCGCCGAGGACACCCAGTACCTCTGCCCGGGCCTGGAAGGGGCCGACGAGGCGACCATCCGCACGCTGGCGCTGGAGGCATTCCGCGCTGCCGGCTGCAGCGGCTGGGGCCGGGTGGACGTGATGCGCGCGCGCGCCGACGGCCAGCTGTACCTGTTGGAAGTCAACACCGCGCCCGGCATGACCAGCCATTCGCTGGTGCCCAAGGCGGCGCGCCAACTGGGTTGTGAATTCGACGCGCTGTGCTGGCGCATCCTGGAGCAGACGGTGTGAGCGCGCTGAAGCGCCCGTTGCTGTGGTTGCTCGCGGTGGCGCTGGTCGCATTGCCGGTTGTCGCCGTGGTCGAGGGCTGGATGGGCGGTGAGCACTGGCCGCTGCGGACCCTGCGCGTGCAGGGGACGCTGGAGCGGGTGGATCGCGCGCAGCTGCAGGCGGCAGTGCTGCCGTACGCGCGCCGCGGGTTCTTCGCGGTGGACCTGGGCGCGGTGCAGGACGCCGTGGACGCACTGCCGTGGGTGGAGCGGGCCGAAGTCCGCAAGCACTGGCCGGACGTGCTGGAAGTGCGCATCGTCGAGCATCGCCCGTTTGCGCGCTGGGGCACTGCGCGCCTGCTCTCCGAGCATGGTCGCCTGTTCCCGATCGGACGCCTGCAGGTGCCAGCCGGGCTGCCGCTGCTGGATGGCCCGGAAGGGCGCGTGCCGGAAGTGGTCGCCCTGTACAACCAGGCGCGCGAACAGCTGGCGGGCGCCGGTGGCGTGCTGGGCGTGGCCATCGACCCGCGTGGCAGCTGGTCGATCACGCTTGCCGACGGCACCCGCGTGATCCTGGGGCGCGATGATCCGGGCGCCCGGCTGGCACGTTTCGCGCCGCTGCTGCCGCAGCTGGCCGCGCAGAACCCGCAGCGGCGGCTGGTCCGCGCCGACCTCCGCTACACCAACGGCTTCGCCCTGACCTGGGCGAAGGCAGAAACCCTTTCCATGAATCACGGCAGCAATACATGAACCGCAAAGGCGACAAGTCCCTCATCGTCGGCCTGGATATCGGCACATCCAAGGTTACGGCCCTGGTCGGCGAATACGCGCCGGGCGAGCCGATCGAGGTGATCGGCATCGGCTCACACGAGTCGCGCGGGATGCGCCGCGGCGTGGTGGTGGACATCGACTCCACCGTGCAGTCGATCCAGCGCGCGGTGGAAGAAGCCGAGCTGATGGCCGGCTGCGAGGTCAGCAGCGTGTATGCCTCGATCTCCGGCAACCACGTGCAGTGCAAGAATTCGCCCGGCATCGTCCCGATCCGTGACGGCGAGGTCACCTACGGCGACCTCGACCGTGTGCTGGAGGCCGCCAAAGCGGTGGCGATCCCGGCCGACCAGCGTATCCTGCATGCGATTCCGCGCGAGTACGTGCTGGATGATTCGCAGGAGGGCATCCGCAACCCGGTCGGGATGACCGGCGTGCGCCTGGAGGTGCACGCGCACCTGGTCACCTGCGCGCAGTCGGCGGCGCAGAACATCAGCAAGTGCGTGCAGCGCTGCGGGTTGCAGGTGGACGATCTGATCCTGTCCTCACTGGCGTCCAGCACCGCGGTACTGACTCCGGACGAGCGTGAGCTGGGCGTGGTGCTGGTCGATATGGGCGCCGGCACCACCGACATCGCGGTGTTCATGCAGGGCGCGATCTGCCACACGGCCAACCTGCCGGTGGCCGGCGACAAGGTGACCGAGGACATCGCACACATGCTGCGTACGCCCACGCCGCACGCCGAGGACATCAAGGTCAAGTACGCCTGCGCGCTGGCCCAGCTGGCGCGCGCCGAGGAAAGCATCCAAGTGGAAAGCGTGGGCGATCGCCCGCCGCGGCGCCTGCCGCGGCATGCGCTGGCGCAGGCGGTGCAGGCGCGCTACGAGGAGATCTTCGAAATGGTGCAGGCCGAACTGCGCCGCTCGGGCTTCGAGCAGCGGGTGCGCGCCGGCATGGTGCTGACCGGCGGCGCTTCGAAGATGGAGGGCGTGGTCGAGCTGGCCGAGGAGATGCTGCAGATGCCGGTGCGGATCGGTATTCCGCAGCACGTCACCGGGCTTGGCGAGGTGGTGGGCAACCCGGTGCATGCCACCGGCGTGGGCCTGCTGCTGATGGGCGCCCAGATGGAACACCCCAAGCGTCCCACCTTGCCGAACAGCAAAGTAGGCGGCGTGTTGGGCAAAGCGGTGAAGTGGTTCCGCGGCGCGTTCTGAGCGGCGTGGCAGCAGGTAGCAGAGGGCAGGAACAGGCGGCAAAGCAAGCAGTAAAGCAGGACATACAAAGCACTTCCCAATAACAAGCTGGCGAAGGCGGACACGATCCCGCCGATCCCGGCCACAACGACAGGACATGGACATGGCACATTTCGAACTGATCAACCAGGTGGCACCCAATGCCATCATCAAGGTCTTCGGCGTCGGCGGCGGCGGTGGCAATGCGGTCGCGCACATGGTCAACAGCAGCGTCGAGGGCGTGGAGTTCATCACTGCCAACACCGACGCGCAGGCGATCAAGAACTGCGGCGCCAGTCACCAGTTGACCCTCGGCGGCAACGTCACCAAGGGGCTGGGCGCCGGCGCCAACCCGGAAGTCGGCCGCCAGGCCGCACTGGAAGACCGCGAGGCGATCATCCAGGCTCTGCAGGGCGCCGACATGGTGTTCATCACCGCCGGCATGGGCGGCGGTACCGGCACCGGCGCCGCGCCGGTGGTGGCACAGCTGGCCAAGGAAATGGGCATCCTGACCGTGGCCGTGGTCACCAAGCCGTTCCCGTTCGAAGGCCGCCGCCGCATGCAGGTGGCCGCCAAGGGCATCGAGGAGCTGAGCCAGCACTGCGACTCGCTGATCACCATCCCGAACGAGAAGCTGATCACCGTGCTGGGCCGCAACGCCACCATGATCCAGGCGTTCCGCGCCGCCAACGACGTGCTGCTGGGCGCCGTGCAGGGCATCGCCGACCTGATCGTGCGCCCGGGCCTGATCAACGTCGACTTCGCCGACGTGCGCACGGTGATGTCCGAGATGGGTCTGGCGATGATGGGCACCGGCAGCGCCCGCGGCGACGACCGCGCCCAGGCCGCCGCCGAGGCCGCCATCCAGAACCCGCTGCTGGACGACGTCAACCTGTCCGGTGCCAACGGCATCCTGGTCAACATCACCGCGGGCCCGGACTTCACCATGGCCGAGTTCGACGAAGTGGGGCGCACGGTAGAGCAGTTCGCCGCCGAGGACGCCACCGTGGTCATCGGCACCGTGCTGGATCCGGAGATGCAGGACGAGGTGCGCGTCACCGTGGTGGCCACTGGCCTCAGCCGCGCCACGGTGGGCTTGCGTCAGCCGATCGGCAACGACCGCCGCGACGTCCGCTACGAAACCGCCCAGGAATCGCCGCGCCGTCCTCCGTTCGTCCAGCTGATCAATACCCAGACCAAGCGCGACGGCACCACCGGCCTGCCGATCGACGCGGTCGCCGATGCCTACGCCACCGCAGTCCCCACCGGCCTTGCCGGCAGTCTGCGGCGCCATGCCGTCGAAGCCGCGCCGGTCGCCGCCGAGCTGCCGAAGGACGACTATCTGGACATCCCGGCGTTCCTGCGCCGACAGGCCGACTGAGGTTGCAACGCGTCGCCCCGCCGCACTCTGCAGCGGCGGGGCCAGGGTCGGGAGGCGTCCGGATGGCGCCTCCTGCGGCAGCCCTCCCGCCGTGTTCGGGAAGGCGGGTCGCAAAGTGTCATGCTCCATCGCGCGTCGGGTCGTCCACCTGGCGTGTCTTCTGGCCGGTCGGCGCGTTGCCGACCGGCCGCTTTCCATCGGGACCGCTTGCGCCAAGCCACAAACCCCATTGTGCCGTCCTGCCCGTTGCGTGAAGGGCTGGATTCAGGTGCTGGCGTGGTAACCTGTGGCGATGCTCCGCCAACGCACCCTCAAGAATGTCATCCGCGCCACTGGCGTGGGCCTGCACGGCGGCGAAAAAGTCTTCCTCACCCTGCGCCCTGCGCCGGTTGACACCGGCATCGTGTTCCGACGGACCGATCTGGAGCCGGTGGTGGAGCTTCCCGCGCGCGCCGATCTGGTCGCCGAAACCACGCTGTGCACCGGTCTGGGCCGTGGCGGGGTGCGGGTGCAGACGGTCGAGCACCTGCTGTCGGCGCTGGCCGGGCTGGGGATCGACAATGCCTACATCGAGCTGACCGCGCCGGAAGTCCCGATCATGGACGGCTCGGCCGGGCCGTTCGTGTTCCTGCTGGAATCGGCAGGGGTGGTGGAGCAGCCGGCGCCCAAGCGGTTCATCCGCATCCTGCGCCCGCTGGAAGTTCGCGATGGCGAAAAATTCGCCCGCTTCGAGCCGTATGACGGATTCCGCCTGCGCTTTACCGTCAAGTTTGACCATCCGGCCATCCCGGATGCCCTCTCGCGCGTCGAGGTGGATTTCTCCACCAGCACCTATATCAAGGAAGTCAGCCGCGCCCGCACGTTCGGATTCATGCGCGACCTGGAGTTCATGCGCGACCGCAACCTGGGGCTGGGCGGCTCGATGGACAACGCCATCGTGCTGGACGACTTCCGCGTTCTGAACGAGGACGGCCTGCGCTATGCCGACGAGTTCGTGCGCCACAAGGTGCTGGACGCGGTGGGCGATCTTTATCTGGCAGGTCACGCCCTCCTGGGGGCCTACGAGGGCTACAAGTCCGGGCATGCGCTGAACAACCGGCTGGTGCGTGCGCTGCTGGCCGATGCCGACGCCTGGGAAGAGGTCAGCTTCGCGGACGCCGCGCAGGCGCCGGTGCTGGGCTACGGCGCCGCGATTCCAGCGGCCTGAACATCGTCCGGCGGGGCGGCGGGGGCGTTTGCCCGGCATTGTTGCGATTTTTTAACAAAGCCGCGGGCTCGGGCCGCTAGGATGCGCCTTCGGCCGGATCGGCGGGTGCTTGCGGTCTCCGCTTGCGTGCGGCCTTGCGTTCGGTGTCGGCGTCATCTGCCGTCTCCGATTGCAGCATGGCGATGGCTGCCGCCAGTCCCGACTGCGCGGTGGCCGACATCGGGGGGCGTTGCGCGGTGGCTGGCGGCAGCGGCTGCAGCGGCGCGGTGGTCGTCTTGACGCCCACGTCGTTCACCTCGAGCCCGATGGAGCGGGCAACGTCGATAAGCCCCGGCGCGGCCAGCCGCAGCTTGGCGTGCCAGACCGGGGCATCGACGACAAACACCAGCCTGTCCCCGCGGACATTGGCCAGGCGTGCATGCGCCGCCATCCCGGGGGGCAGGTGCGGTCGCAGCAACCGATCCACCGCGTCAAGCCACTGGGCGCGGCGCAGCGTGCCACCGGAGGATCCCGCCAGCAGCGCGTCCAGTGCAGTGCGGGGGGCGAGGGTGGAGGCTTGGCCCTTGGCGGGCGTGGATCGCGAACCAGACATACGGATGATCGATAACAGCAACGCACACGATACCCCCCAACGCGCCGTCGCGCAGGCCGACCGCCTGCGCGGCTGGGCGATGCGCCGGCCGTGGGCGGCGCTGGCGCTGCTGCTGGGCGCCGGCATGCTGTGTGGTGCCGCGGTGCGCAGCGTGATCGGCATGGCCCAGCTGGAAGCCCTGCAGGCAGCCGATGCCCAGCGCCAGGCCGAACTGGAGAAGGTGCGCCGCGACGCCCAGCGTGACATCAATGCGCTGGCCGCGCGCCTGGCCGAGCTGCAGGCCCAGGCCAACCGCCTGAACGCCCTCGGCAGCCGCCTGACCCGGGCCGGCCAGCTGGAAGATGGCGAATTCGACTTCGACGCACCTGTCGGGCAGGGCGGCGGCGGGGTGACCCGCGACATGCCCGCCGCCGAGCTGCGGGCGCACCTGGTCGCGCTGGAAGGCGACTACCGCCGCGCCGGCATCCAGCTGGCCATATTGGAAAGCCTGCTGTTCAACCGCGCCCTTGACCGCAGCCTGCTGCCCTCGCGCGCACCCGTTGCCGACAGCTTCGTCACCTCCGGTTTCGGCGGTCGCGCCGACCCGTTCGGCGGCGGCAGCCAGTTCCACAAGGGCATCGATTTCCAGGCCCGGACAGGTGATCCGGTGCTGGCGGTGGCCGACGGCGTGGTCAGCTTCGCCGGCGTGCGCAGCGGCTATGGCAACACCGTGGAAATCGACCACGGCAATGGCTATGTGACCCGCTATGCCCACAACGCGCGCCTGGAGCGCCAGGTCGGGGATCTGGTGCGGGCAGGGCAGGAAATCGCCAGGGCCGGCTCCAGCGGCCGCTCCACTGGCGCGCACGTGCACTTCGAGTTGTGGCAGGACGGGGTGGTGGTCAATCCCCGCAAGTTCCTGGGCCACAACAACGCCCTGGCCCGGCACGGGCCGTCCCGCGGCTGACAACGCCGGGGGGGCTTGCGGACGCCGCGGGCCGCCTCCAGCTAAACTACCCGATTCCCGAACGGGCGCCCGCGCCCGCATCCGGTCGTTTCGACGCCTCTTCCCGATGCCGCGCCGCCGGCGCGCATCCCGCCAGGGACCGCACAACCCCATGCTCAACAGTTTGCTCACCCGCGTTTTCGGCAGCCGTAACGAACGTCTGCTCAAGCAATACGGCGCCATCGTCAAGAAGATCAACGCGCTGGAGCCGCAGATGCAGGCGCTCTCCGACGAGGCGCTGAAGGCCAAGACCGCCGAGTTCAAAGAGCGCATCGCCAAGGGCGAGTCGCTGGACAAGCTGCTGCCCGAGGCTTTCGCGGTTTGCCGCGAGGCGTCCGTGCGCGTGTTCGGCATGCGCCATTTCGATGTCCAGCTGATCGGCGGCATGGTCCTGCACGACGGCAAGATCGCGGAAATGCGCACGGGCGAGGGCAAGACCCTCACCGCCACCTGCGCGGTGTACCTGAACGCGCTGGAAGGCAAGGGCGTGCACGTGGTCACCGTGAACGACTACCTGGCCCGCCGCGACGCCGCCCAGATGGGCAAGCTGTACAACTGGCTGGGCTTGACCGTGGGCGTGGTCTATCCGGGCATGCCGCATTCCGACAAGGCCGAGGCCTACGCGTGCGACATCACCTACGGCACCAACAATGAATTCGGCTTCGACTACCTGCGCGACAACATGGCGCTGTCCAAGGAGGACCGCTTCCAGCGCGGCCTGCACTTCGCCATCGTCGACGAGGTGGACTCGATCCTGATCGACGAGGCGCGCACGCCGCTGATCATCTCCGGCCCGGCCGATGAATCGCCGGAGCTCTACCTGCGGGTCAACGAGGTGGTGCCGTCGCTCAAGCGCCAGGAGACGGAAGAGAGCGAAGGCGACTACTGGGTCGACGAGAAGCAGAAGCAGGTGCACATGTCCGAAGCCGGGCAGGAGCACGCCGAACAGCTGTTGCGCCAGGCCGGCATCCTGGGGCCGGACGAGAGCCTGTACGCCGCACAGAACATCCACATCGTCCACCACCTCAATGCGGCCATGCGGGCCCATGCCATCTACCAGCGCGACGTGGACTACATCGTGCGCGATGGCGAGGTGATCATCGTCGACGAGTTCACCGGCCGTACCCTGCCTGGCCGACGCTGGTCCGACGGGTTGCACCAGGCGGTGGAGGCCAAGGAGGGCGTGCCGGTGCAGCGCGAGAACCAGACGCTGGCGTCGGTGACCTTCCAGAACCTGTTCCGCATGTACAAGAAGCTGTCCGGCATGACCGGTACGGCCGACACCGAGGCCTACGAGTTCCAGAACATCTACGGCCTGGAAGTGGTGGTGATCCCCACCCATCGCCCGATGATCCGCAAGGACTATCCGGACCTGGTGTTCCTCAACCGTGCCGGCAAGTACCGCGCGGTGGCGAACGAAATCAAGGAATGCGTGGCCAAGGGCCAGCCGGTGCTGGTTGGCACCACGTCCATCGAAGTGTCCGAACTGCTCAGCGAGAAGCTGCGCGAGGCCGGCATCCCGCACGAGGTCCTCAACGCCAAGCAGCACGAGCGCGAGGCGCACATCGTGGCCAATGCCGGCGCCCCGGGCGCGGTGACCATCGCCACCAACATGGCGGGCCGCGGCACCGACATCGTGCTGGGTGGATCGCTGGAGGCCGCCCTGGCCGAGTTGGGCGAGGATGCCCCGCAGGCCGAGAAGGAGCGCGTCAAGGCGGAATGGCAGCAGCGCCACGACGCGGTCAAGGCCGCCGGCGGCCTGCACATCATCGGCACCGAACGGCACGAGTCGCGCCGCATCGACAACCAGCTGCGCGGGCGCTCCGGCCGCCAGGGCGATCCGGGTTCGTCCCGCTTCTACCTGTCGCTGGAAGACAACCTGATGCGCATCTTCGCCGCCGACTGGGTGCAGAAGGTGATGGCGCGGATGGGCCTGAAGGAAGACGACATCATCGAGTCGGCGCTGGTGACCAAGCAGATCGCCAACGCCCAGCGCAAGGTCGAGGCGCACAACTTCGACATCCGCAAGAACCTGCTGGACTTCGACGACGTCAACAACGACCAGCGCAAGGTGATCTACGCCCAGCGCAACGAGCTGCTGGAGGCGGACAGCATCAAGGAGAACATCGAAGGCATCCGCCATGACGTGGTGGCGGACCTGGTGGAGCGTTTCGTGCCGCCGGATTCGATCGACGAGCAATGGGACCTGCCTGGCCTGGAAGCCGCGCTGGCCTCCGAGATGGGCCTGCAGATGGACCTGGTGCGTCTGCACCGGGACGAGGCCGAGCTGGATGCGGCGCAGATCCAGGCCCGTGTGCACGAGGCGGTGGATGCGCTGTTCGCGGCGAAGGAGGCCCAGGTTGGCGCGGAGACCATGCGCATGCTGGAAAAGCACGTGATGCTGAACGTGCTGGACCAGAACTGGAAGGAGCACTTGGCCCGCATGGACTACCTGCGCCAGGGCATCCACCTGCGCGGTTACGCCCAGAAGCAGCCCAAGCAGGAATACAAGAAGGAAGCCTTTGCGCTGTTCTCCGAGCTGCTGGAGAAGGTGAAGCAGGAAGTGGTCTCGCTGCTGGCCCGCGTGCGCATCCGCAGCGAGGAGGAAGTGGCGGCCGCCGAAGCGCAGGAGCGTGCACGTGCCGAGGCGGTGGCGCGGCAGATGCAGTTCCAGCACCCTGGCGCCGGCGGCCTGGGCGCCGACGAGGAGGCCGCGCAGGTGCAGGCCGCCCGGGCCCAGCAGCAGGCGTTTGCCAATATCGGCCGCAACGACACCTGTCCGTGCGGCAGCGGCAAGAAGTTCAAGCACTGCCACGGGCAGCTGGCGTAATCCCACAAGAACGCCGGCCCGCCGGGCCGGCGTTCTTGTGGGGCTCGAAGTTCCGGCATGGGCCGCGTGCACGCCCTGGGCGCGGCACGATCCGGCCAGGCAAAGCCCGCGCTGAGCCTCAGATCCGCCGCGCATTCCCGTCTGCGGGCGCATGGGCGGCCGGATGCGCTTACGATGCTCCAGCATGCAATCGCTGCCGTTGATCCCATGAAAGAAATCCACGTCGTCGCCGGCGTGCTGCGTGATGCACGCGGCCGGATCCTGCTGGCGCGCCGCACCGAGGGGCGCGAGCTGGCCGGGTTGTGGGAATTCCCGGGGGGTAAAGTCGAACCGGGCGAGTCGCCCGAAGACGCGTTGGTGCGGGAGCTTCGCGAGGAGCTGGGCATCGCGGCGACGGTCGGTGCGCCCGTGGCCTGTGTGCCGGTGGAAACCCCCGGCCGGCGCCTGGTGCTGGATGTCCGCGATGTCGCGTTCAGCGGCCAGCCGCGCGGGCTGGAGGGGCAGGCGCTGGCGTGGGTGCCGCTGCGCAAACTGGCCGAGTACCCCATGCCGCCTGCCGACGTGCCGGTGGTCGAGGCATTGTTGCGGCGCGGTTAGGCTCCCGCCGGCAAGCGCGAGTGGCGCGCGCAGTCCGGCATGCCTTTGACGCCGTATGCCAGCCGCGGGCAGGTCCCGTCATACCGCGTGGCTTTGCCCCTATGCGGCAGCCGCGGCCAGCGCCCGGTACAGCCGGTCCAATGCGGCCACCTGCGGGTCCAGCGCCGCCAGCGCGCCGTCGTTGACAAGCACGTCGTCGGCGATGGCCAGGCGCTGCGCGCGCGTGGCCTGTGCGGCGATCATCGCCCGCGCCAGCGCGTCGTCGATCCCGTCGCGGCGCAGCAGCCGGGCCCGCTGCGCCTCCACGGGGACATCCACCACCAGAATGCGCGACAGCCACGGATAGGCGGTGCGGCCACCGCCCTCGGCCAGCAGCGGGATCGAGGCCACGGCGTAGTGGCCCTGCGCGGCGCGGCAGGCCGCGGCCATGGCACTGCGAACGCGCGGGTGGACGATGGCCTCCAGCCGCTGACGCGCCCCCGGATCGGCGAACACGCGCCGACGCATCGCCGCCCGGTCCAACTGGCCGTCGGCGCCCAGCACGTCATGGCCAAAGGTGGCCACCACCTCGGCCAGCCCGTCGCTGCCCGGCGCCAGCGCCTCGCGCGCGGCGGCATCGGCATCGGCCACGGCCACACCCCGTCGGCGGAAGCAGGCTTCGACCGTACTTTTGCCGGAGGCCACGCCGCCGGTCAGGCCGATGATGTAATCGCTCATGGCCGCATTATGGGGTTATCGCCGCCAGTGACGTTCGGTCGCCACGACCGGGGGCGGCAGATGGGCCAGAGGGTGTTTCCGCCAGATATTTGCAAGCGAACGTCGAGCCGAGCCGGGGGCCGCTTACGCCAGCCCGGACAGGCGCAGGTAGGCGTGGACCAGGTCCTGGCCCCACATGAAGCTGATCCAGCCGGCGACGGCCAGATACGGGCCGAACGGGATCGGGGTTGCCTTGTCCCGCCCCTTCGCGGCCAGCCAGATCGAGCCGACGATGGCGCCGACCAGCGAGGACAGCAGAATGGTCGGCAAGATCCCGGCCAGCCCGGTCCAGGCCCCGATGGCCGCCAACAGCTTGAAATCGCCGTGGCCCATGCCTTCCTTGCCGGTGAGCTGCTTGAACACCCAGTACACCGACCACAGGCTCAGATAGCCCGCCATGGCCCCCAGAATGGCGGCTTTCTGGCCGACGTAGAGGTTTTCCACCGCCGCCGTCATGCCCAGCCACAGCAGCGGCAAGGTCAACTGGTCGGGCAGCAGGCGGGTGCGCAGATCGATGCCGGACAGGACGATCAGGAAGGAGGTCAGCAGCATGGCGCCAAAGGCCTGCCAGCCGAAGCCGAAACGCAGCGCGCAGGCCAGAAACAGCACGCCGGTCAACAACTCCACCAGCGGATACTGGATGGAGATCGGGGCCTTGCAGCCCCGGCACTTGCCGCCCTGCAGCACCCAGCTCAGCACCGGGATGTTCTCGTACCAGGCCAGCGGTTTCTTGCACTTCGGGCAATGCGAACCTTCCACCACGATCCCGGGTGGCGGCGGATCGTACAGGTCGGGCTCTTCCAGGATCTCGCGGGCGTCACGCCGCCACTGCCACTCCATCCGCGCCGGCAGGCGCAGGATCACGACGTTGAGGAAGCTGCCCACCAGCAGGCCAAGGCCGGCCGCGGCGGGATAGCCGAGGCCGGGGTGTGCGTCGAGGAATGCCATCGGGTGCGCAGATCCGGCCTTACATCACTGTCATGGCGATCTTGAAGATCGGCAGATACATGGCAACCACGATCGAACCCACCATGCCGCCGATGATCACCATCACCATCGGCTCGATCAGGCTGCTGATCGCATCCACCGTATTGCTGACTTCTTCCTCGTAGAACTCGGCCACCTTCAGCAGCATGGTGTCCAGCGCGCCGGCTTCCTCGCCGATCGCGGTCATCTGCACCACCATGTGCGGAAACAGGTTGACCTGCTTCATGGCGACGTTGACGGGATAGCCTACCGCCACATCGTCCTTCATCTTCATCACGGCCTGTTCGTACACCATGCTGCCGGTGGCACCGGCCACGCTGTCCAGTGCCTCCACCAGCGGCACGCCCGCGCGGAAGGTAACCGCCAGGGTGCGGGCGAAGCGGGCGATGGCGGACTGGTGCAGCACGTTTCCGATGATCGGAATCTTCAGCATCATCAGGTCCACGGCGCGCTGCAGCTTCACCGAGCGTTTGTAGGAATAGAGGAAGAAACCAACGCCGGCCGCAATAACGATGCCGATCAGCCAGAACCACTTCACCACGATGTCGGAAATGCCGAACACCAGAGTGGTGAACGCGGGCAAGTCGGCGCCGAAGTCGGCAAAGGTTTCCTTGAAAATCGGTACCACGTAGACCATCAGCACGGCGCTCACCAGGATCGCTACCGCGATCACCGCCGCCGGATAGAACAGGGCCTTCTTGATCTTGCCCTTGATGGTCTCGATGTTTTCCTTGTAGTCGGCGATGGTCTCCAGCACCGTCTCCAGCACGCCCGAAGCCTCGCCGGCGCGGACCAGGTTGCGGTAAAGCTCGTCGAACTGCACCGGAAACTGGCTCATCGCCTCGTAGATGGAAGCACCGCCCTCGATGTCGGTGCGCAGGCTGTTGACCATTTTCTTCATCGCCGGGTTCTTGTTGCCGCCGCCGATGATCTCCAGCGCCTGCACGATCGGCACGCCGGACTTCATCATGGTGGCAATCTGCCGGCTGAACACCGCGATGTCGCGCGCCGAGATCTTCTTGTTGGCGCCGCCGAACAGGGGCTTCGGCTTGGGCTTCACCATCGTCGGATTGATGCCCTGCTTGCGCAGTTCGGCGCGCAGCAGGTTGGCGGTACGGGCCAGCTGTTCGCCCTTCATCACCTTGCCGCGCTGGTCGCGGCCTTGCCAGACGAACTCTTCCAGCGGGTTCAACCGGCGGGTCTCAGCCTTTTCTCGGGCTTTGGTGATAGCAGCTCTGCGTGCGGACATGGCGCTCCCCTTCAGTCCTTGGTGACGCGGTTGATCTCGACCAGGCTGGTGACCCCCTGTTTCACCTTGTCCAGCGCGGAACGCCGCAGATCGCGGACGCCGCTGCGCAGGGCCGCCTCGGTCAGCTGCTGGACATTACCACCTGCCAGCACGATCTGCTGGATTTCCTCGGTCATCGGCATCACCTGGTAGATACCGGCGCGGCCCTTGTAGCCGCCTGTGCAGTCCTCGCAGCCCACCGCCTCGTACACGGTGATGCCGGCATGGATCTCGTCGGCCGTGAAGCCTTCCGCCAGCAGGGCGTGCTCGGGCAGATGCACGGCGCGCTTGCAGTCGTGCAGGCGGCGGACCAGGCGCTGGGCGATGACCAGGTTGACCGAGCTGGTGATGTTGTAGGGCGCGATGCCCATGTTCATCAGGCGCGCGATGGTCTGCGGCGCGTCGTTGGTGTGCAGGGTGGACAGCACCATGTGGCCGGTCTGCGCCGCCTTCACCGCGATCTCCGCGGTTTCCAGGTCGCGGATTTCGCCCACCATGATCACGTCCGGGTCCTGGCGCAGGAAGCTGCGCAGGGCGGCGGCAAACGTCATGCCGCGCTTGGCGTTCTGCTGCACCTGGTTGACGCCGGGCAGGCGGATTTCCACCGGGTCTTCCACCGTACTGATGTTGCGGGTCTCGTCGTTGAGGATGCCCAGCGCGGTGTACAGGCTCACCGTCTTGCCCGAGCCGGTGGGGCCGGTGACCAGCACCATGCCGTAGGGTTTGTGGATGTTGTCCAGGAACAGCTTCTGCTGGTCCGGCTCGTAACCCAGCTTGTCGATGCCCATCTTGGCCGCGCTGCCGTCCAGGATACGCAGCACGATCTTCTCGCCGAACAGGGTGGGCAGGGTGCTCACGCGGAAATCGACCTGCTTGCTCTTGCTGAGGTTCAGCTTGATGCGGCCGTCCTGCGGGACGCGCTTTTCGGCGATGTCCAGCTGCGCCATCACCTTCAGGCGTGCCGCGATGCGCGCGTGCAGCTTCACTGGCGCCGTCTTGACGGTTTTCAGGATGCCGTCGATGCGGTAGCGCACCCGGTAGTCGGTTTCGTAGGGCTCGAAGTGGATGTCGGAGGCGCCGCGACGGATGGCATCCACCAGCGCCTTGTTGACGAATTTGACGATCGGGGTGTCGTCACCCTTCGCGTCGAGGCCGGCATCGCTGGACAGATCCTCGTCCCCGCCGACCTCCAGACCGTCCAGGCCGTCGGCATCGGCCAGATCGTCGGCCAGCGAGTCGGCGGCTTCCAGCCACAGGTCCAGACTGCGCTTGATCTGGTCGGCATCCACCAGAATGGGCTCCACCGCCAGGTTGGTGTGGAACTTGAGCTCCTCCAGCGCCCGGTTGTTGGTGGGGTCGGAGGTGCCGACGAACAGGCGGCTGCCGCGCTTGAACAGCGGCAGCACGTTGTGCTTGCGCAGCAGTTCCTCCTTCACCAGCGAGACGGCGGACTGCGCCGGGTCGATGGCCAGTGCATCCACCAGCGGCATGCCGAACTCGATGGCGTTGGCGGCGGCCAACGCACTGGCGGACACCAGCCGACGGTCGGCCAGGTAGCTGGCCAGCGGCATCCTCTCCGCCGTGGCGGCCTCCATGGCCCTGCGCGCGGCAGCCTCGTCCAGGGCCCCGTCCAGCACCAGGCGGCGGGCGATCCCGGTGATTCCCATCAGGTTGGCGGGTGCGGCGGTACTCATCGGCAGGTGGTCTCCCATGGACGGTGCGACTTTAGCGTAAACGCGGGTGGGGGCGTATCTCGGCCTGTGCCGCCGGGCCGGTTACCATGGGCGCAGCCACCGGAGGGGACCGCGTGCCGACCATCAGCATCATCCTGCCTGCAAAGAACGAAGCGGAGGGCCTGCGGCGCACGCTGCCGGCCTTGCGCGCCCGGTTTCCCGATGCGGAACTCCTGGTCGTGGACGACGGCTCCACCGATGACACCGCGGCCGTTGCCGCCGGCGCCGGCGCCCGGGTGCTGTCCTCGCCCTATTCCATGGGAAACGGTGCCGCCATCAAGCGCGGGGCGCGCGCCGCCAGCGGCGAAGTGCTGGTCTTCATGGATGCCGATGGCCAGCATGCCGCAGAGCACGTGCCTGCGCTGCTGGCCCGGTTGGATGATGGCTACGACATGGTGGTGGGTGCGCGCAGCCGAGAGGGCCAGGCCAACCTGCAGCGCGGGCTGGCCAACGCCTTCTACAACCGCCTGGCCAGTTGGATGACCGGACACCACATCGCCGACCTCACCTCCGGCTTCCGCGCCGTGCGCGCTGACAAGTTCAAAGAATTCCTGCATCTGCTGCCCAACGGCTTCAGCTACCCCACCACTTGCACCATGGCGTTCTTCCGCAGCGCCTATCCGGTGGCTTATGTGCCGATCCCGGTGGCCAAGCGGGTGGGCAACGGCAGCCACATCCGTCCATTCAAGGATGGAATCCGCTTTTTGCTGATCATCTTCAAGATCGCCAGCCTGTATTCGCCGCTCAAGCTGTTCGCGCCCACGGCGGCGGCGTTCTTCCTGGCTGGCATGGGGTGGTATGCCTGGACGTTCCACGAGAGCGCCCGCTTCACCAACATGAGCATGCTGCTGATCAGCGCCGCGGTGATCGTTTTCTTGATCGGGCTGGTGTCCGAACAGATCACCAACCTGACGTATCGGCGCGATGGCTGAGCGGGTGCGCCCGTATCGCATCCTGCATGTCACCCGCAATTTGCCGCCGCTTGTGGGTGGCATGGAGCGCTTGAACTGGCACATTGCGGACGGGCTGTCGCGCCGCGCGCATGTGCAGGTGGTGGGCCCGGTCGGCTCCGGTGCCGGCAAGCCGGCCGATGTCGACGTGCAGGAAGTGCCGCTGCGTCCCTTGTGGCGGTTCCTCCTGGGATCCGCCTGGCAGGCGTGCCGCCTGGCTCGCCGGCACCGGCCGGCGCTGGTGCTGGCCGGCAGCGGCTTGACCGCGCCAGCCGCCTGGCTGGCTGCCCGCGCGTGCGGTGCGCGGGCGGCGGTCTATGTGCATGGGCTGGACGTCGCCGTGCGGCATCCGGTCTACCGCATGCTCTGGCATCCAGTGCTGCGGCGGATGGATGTCGTGGTCGCCAACAGCCGCCCGACGGCTGCCCTCGTCCGGGACATTGGCGTCGATGCCGGCGCCGTGCAGGTCGTGTCGCCCGGAGTGGCGTTGCCTGCCACGGCGCAAACCCCGGCTGCACTGCGCGCCTTCCGCGAGCGACATGGGCTGGGCGACGCGCCCCTGCTGCTCTCCGTTGGGCGATTGACCAGGCGGAAAGGACTGCGCGAATTCGTCCGCGAGGCATTGCCTGCCATCATCCGCGAGATGCCCGATACGTTGCTGGTGGTGGTCGGCGACGTCGCCAGGGATTCGTTGCTGCCCGGGATGCAGACCCGCGACAGCATCCAGGCGGAAGCAGAGGCCGCTGGCATTGGCGGGCATCTCCGGTTTCTCGGCGGCGTGGATGATGCGGAGCTGGCCTGTGCCTACGAGGCCGCCAGCGTCCATGTCTTTCCCGTGATCGAGCTGCCGGGCGATCCCGAAGGGTTCGGCATGGTGGCGATCGAAGCGGCGGCGCACGGATTGCCCACGGTGGCGTTCGCCGTAGGCGGCGTTGTCGATGCTGTCCAAGACGGCGTCTCCGGACGGCTGGTCGCGAATGCCGACTATCCCGCCCTGTCTTCGGCGGTCGTGGCCTTGCTGCAGCCGCCCACGTCCCGGCTCCGTGAGTCCGCGCGAGCGTTTGCGGAAGGGTTTGCATGGCCGCGGTTCGAGGACCGGCTGTGGGCGGCGCTCCTGCCGGATACCCGCCGGCCGGTGCCCGGTCTTCCCGCGACGCAGGACTGATGCCATGGGCGGCCTGCAGTACTTCCCCGCCGCGTCACGGCCCGAACGGCCCGTGGTCTCCGTCTGCATCGCCAATTACAACGGCGTGGGCGTGCTGGAGGATTGCCTTGCATCGGTGCTGTCGCAGGACATCGACGTGCCGATCGAGATCATCGTCCACGACGATGCCTCCAGCGATGGCTCCGTGGACTGGATTCAGAGCCGCTACCCGGGCGTCGAACTGCTGGCCTCCGAAAGCAACGTGGGCTTCTGCATCGCCAACAACCGCATGGTGGCGCATGCGCGCGGTGAGTTCGTGCTGCTGCTGAATAACGATGCCGCCCTGTTCCGCGATGCCATCTCCGTCCTGCTGGCCGATGCAGGCGGCTTGTCGACGGCGGGCGTTCTGTCATTGCCGCAGTTCGATTGGGAGACCGGCGATCTGGTGGATCGGGGCTGCCTGCTGGACCCCTTCTACAACCCCGTGCCGAACCTCGACCCCGGTCGCGCCGACGTGGCCATGGTCATCGGTGCGTGCTTGTTCCTGCCGCGTGCGCGCTGGCAGGTGCTGGGCGGCTTTCCGGAGACGTTCGGGTCGCTGGCGGAAGACGTGTTCCTGTGCTGCGCCGCACGGCTGCACGGCATGCCGGTCCGCGTGGCGTCGCGCAGCGGCTACCTGCATCGCCAAGGGGCCAGTTTCGGGGGCAACCGTGTCGATGGCGGCAAGCTGCGGTCCACCTACCGGCGGCGCGCATTGAGCGAGCGCAACAAGACCGCGGCGCTGTGCATCTGCACGCCGGGAATCGTGGCGTTGCCGCTGCTGTTGCTGCATGTCGCGCTGCTGCTGGGTGAGGGCCTGGTCCTGGCGCTGTTGAAGCGGGACCTGCGGGCGTGGCGGGAGATCTACGCCAACGCCGTGCTCCAGACGGTCCGGCAACGTGGCTTCCTGCGGGCGGAACGCCAGCGCGTGCAGCGCGGGCGGGCCATCACGTTGCGGGACTATTTCCGGCCTTTCGTGCTGCTGCCCCGCAAGCTGGTGATGCTGGTCCGGCACGGCGTGCCCAGCCTGCGCTGAGCGGTGGGGTCAGTCCGCCTTGCCGAACAGGAAGAACGGTTCGGCAGGGTTCACCCCTTGGCGCACCGCATCGCACCCGGGCAGCAGGATCTCGTGGGTCTGCACCCTAGGGACAAGCCCCGAGGCCGCGAAGCGCTCAACAATGTCCCGCCCGAACAGGCGGACGTGGTCCTCCTGGCCGTACGCCTGCAACCGTGCCTCCGGCGTGTCCACGCCCGCGTCCTCCCACGTGGCATGCAGCTTCGCGCTGTAAGGGGTTTGCAGGATTGCGTGGCCGCCGGGTTTGAGGACGCGGTGGATCTCGGCCAGGGCCACGTCGGGGGCATCGACGTGCTCCAGCACGTGGTTGGCCAGCAACAGGTCGACGCTGTCGTCGGCGAACGGCATGCGCTGGATATCCACGCGCTGGATGTCGGGGGAGTCGTGGGGTAGAGATCGCAGCGCACGTGGATGTCGGGCTGCCGGTCGGCGATTACGCGCGCCAGTCGCTTCTCCGGCGCGAAGTGGACCACCGTGGCGCCTGTCAACGCATCGAGCAGGCCGCTGGCCTGCATGTACAGCAGCAGGTGGCGTTCGCGGTCATGGGCACCGCAGCGCGGACATTCGAAGTGGTCCACGTCGCTGCCAACGATCGATAGCGCCCGCATCAGCGGAGGCAGTCCGCGCGATCCCTTCCGATAGGGCATGAAGCGCCACACCGCCTGCCGGCAGGCAACACAATGCCGCCGCCCGCCGGGGATCCAGCCGGCCAGCCCGTATGCGATCAGTTTTCCCGGATGCAGTGCCATCGGGCGTGTGTTCTCTCAATGTGGGTAGAGGACCGCCGGCACCCGGCGGCCCACGACGCGGCCCATCGCACGGCCAAGGCGGGCCAGCGCAAGTCGTGCAAGGGTGCGTGCCAGGTTGCCGGCCAGCAACAGGCTGGTTCGCAGCGCCCCGTACGGAGAGTCTGCATAGACCACGCCTGCCCAGCGGCGCAGCAACGGCCAGTCCCGGGTGCGTGCGGCGCGCAGGCAAACTCGACGCAGGAAATCGGTGATGCCGCGGGCGTAATCCGCGTCAGTGACCAGCGATCGCGGCACGCTCTGGATCGCTTGCCAGTACAGTGCGCGGACGCGTTCGTTGGCGCTCAGCACCAGCGATCCGTGCGTGCTCACGCGATACCCCGCCAGCGGCTCGCCGATGTGGCCCAGCCAGCCATGGCGGGCCAGCCACAGGTGGATCTGGTAATCGATCTGCTCGCCTGCGTGCCAGCCCGTGCCGTGGCAGGCCCGGTACAGCACCGAACTGTTGTTCAACGCGTTGCCCCGGCGCAGCAGGGTGGCCAGGTCAAGCCGGACGTCACCCAAATCGTTGAATACACCAAGCGGCTGCCCATACTCGTCCACCGTCAGGGCGTTGGTGTACACGGCACTGCAGTCAGGGTGGCGCTGCAGGTAGGCCAGTTGGCGTGCCAGCTTGCCGGGCAGCCAGTAGTCGTCCCCGTCGACCCGTGCGATGAACTCGCCCTCGGCGCGCATCAGCAGGTCCCGCAGGTTCGGGAAGGGCCCCAGGTTCTGTTCGCGCCGCAAGTGCAGCAGGCGCGGGCCGTATTCCGCCACCAGCATCTGGATGATATCGCTGGTGCCGTCGGTCGAGCCGTCGTCGCCCACCAGTACCCGCACCTCCGCGTCCACGACCTGGTCCAGGATGCTGCGCAGACAGTGTTCGATGTAGTCGCGCTGGTTGTAGGTCACCACGCAGACGCAGATGGTCGGCCCGGTCATGCGCGCAGGCCTCCGTTGGTGGGCGCCAAGCCGGCCCGCAGAGTGCGCAGGAACTCCAGCAGGTCCTGCCACGCTTGCAGGCGCAACATCACGGCGCCCAGTGCGTAGGTAGTGATCGCCGCAGCGACGGCCAGACCCAGCGCCCACGGTGCGTGCCCGGCCAGCGCCAGTACCCCCCAAGCCGAGGCGCTGGCCGCCAGCGTCAGCAGCAGGATGGGGCGCAGGTCCCGCAGCTGCACGCGCAGCCCGCAGTCCAGCAGGCGGTGCGCATGGCGGGTGTTGATCCAGACGCAGGCCAGGCTGGCCGCCAGTGCGGCCCAAGCCACCGGCTGCGCGCCGAACGGGCTGGCAACGGCCACCAGCGGGATGGTCACCGCCGCCTTTGCCACTTCCAGTTTCAGGATCAGGTCCGATCGGCCCAGCGCACCCAGCGCCGCCAGGTTCAACACGTGCAGCGGCCAGAACAGGGCGGCCAGCGCCAGCACGGACAGCAGTGGGGCCGCCTCGCCCCACTGCGGGCCGTACAGCAGCCGGACCAGCGGTGCGGACACCACGGCCAGCCCCGCCATGCACGGCGCGAACACGAACATCGACAGGCGCAGTGACAGGCGCAGTGCC
Source organism: Thermomonas sp. (assembly GCF_046293095.1). Classification (GTDB taxonomy): domain Bacteria; phylum Pseudomonadota; class Gammaproteobacteria; order Xanthomonadales; family Xanthomonadaceae; genus Thermomonas. Next base: position 166,669 of record NZ_JBKBPN010000003.1, on the reverse strand, counting down.
CCGGCCAGCTTGGCTGGCTGGTCCGCCACGCTGGCGAACATCGGCAATCCCACCCGGTTCAGTAGGGCGCTGGCCAGCTGCGCCGGCGCCTGCTGGGTGTCCTGCGCCATGGCGTACACGCCCAGCGTGCGCGCATCGAACAGCCGGCCCAGCAGCAGCGACTGCAGGCGCAGGGCACCCACCGACAGGGCATTGGCCAGTAGCAGGTAGCCGCCGAAGCGGAACAGGCCTGCAAACGCGGCGCGGTCGTAGCGGCCACGCGGCCGCCACCCCGACAGCCACCACAGCAGCGCCGCGCGCAGCGCCGCCCCCACCAGTGCCTGCCAAGCCAGGCTCCACACGCCGTGGCCGCGCCAGGCCAGCCACAGGGCCACGGCCCCGGACCCCACCGAGGCCAGCAGTTCCGCGCCCGCGCGCCGGCGGAAATCCAGTTGCTGGGTCAGCAGGGCATTCGGCACGGTGGCCAACGCGCCCAGCGGCAGCAGCCACACCAGCGCCTGCAACAGAGGTGACAGCGCGGGCTGCGCGTAGAACCGCGCAATCCCCGGCGCCAGCGCCCACAGGGCCAACGCCAGCGCGCACCCCGCGCCCAGGTTCACTAGGAAAACGCTGGTCTCGTCGTTGTCGGTGCTGGCCTGCTTCTGCACCAGCGCGGTGCCCAAGCCGCCCTCCACCAGCAGCGCCGCGAAGGTGGTGAAGACCAGCAGCATCGCCATCAGGCCGAAATCGGCGGGCGTGAGCAGGCGGGCCAGCGCCATCGTGACCGCGAACTGCACGCCATAGCGGGTGCCGATCTCGAGAGCGCTCCACCAGACGGCGTGCGTGGCGCGGCGGCTGAGGTCGGTCGACGTGGTCATCTCAGCCGCGTGCGTGCGTGTCGCATCGTGCGACGTCAAAGCTAACGTGACGACCGGGCTGCATCTGGCGGCGTGTCGTCATCGCTTACGTTCGGCCGGAACGCCGGCCACCATGGCGCCGGCAGGCACATCCCGCGTCACGCAGGCTCCCGCCGCAATCACTGCGCCATCGCCGATCACCAAGGGTTTGTCGGCATTGCCGTTGATGAGGCAGGCGTTGGTGCCGATGAATACTTCGCGTCCGATGTGCACGTTTCCAGAAATGTTTACGCCTGGGGAAATAGTCGAATAATTGCCAATCTCAACATCGTGTCCAATAGTGCATGCAAGATTTATATGGACGTGGTGTCCGATTTTTATGTCGCAAGTAATAACGCTGTTCGCGCAGATGATGGTTCCTGCGCCGATATCCACGTGCTGCGAGGTCAAGACGTTAGGGTGAATTAGGGTTATTGGTTTATGGCCTGCAAAAGCCATTTTTTCTGCGATGGTGCGGCGAGAATGTGGATTTCCGACTGCGACAACAAAGTATGTGTCTCGGGTAAAATTCGTCTGACTTAGATGTTTTAACTCAATCCCGTGGATGGGTGGGCCCATGTGTTGCGCATGGTCGACAACAAACGCGATGTCCACTCCCCCTACGTAGATTTGTTGCGCGAGCCAAGCGACCTCTCGGCCGAATCCTCCAGCGCCAAAAATATAAAGCTTCTTGGGTGCGGCCTTCATAAGGGTGTTGGCATTACTTTGTTAGGTATTCCGCGAGTGTCTTGATGGTGCTGGCGATGGTAGAAATTACAGTCTCATTTGCAGCAAAGCCATTGGGCAGGACGACCACCTCGCTTGCGACCCGTTCGGTTTGAGGCAGAACCAGCCCGGCATGCGGGAACAGATCCCGATACGGCTGCATGCCGTGGCAGCCGGGCCAGAAGTATTTGCGGGCCAGCACGTTTTCGGCGTGCAGCGCGGCGACGATGGCGTCGCGGCTGGCCGGGCAGTCCGGGCCGATCTCCGCCACGATGTAGTGGTGGCTGTTGCGCTCGGCGGGGTCGTAGTCCAGCAGGCGCACGCCGGGGATGCCGGCTAGCGCCGCTTTGTAGGCGGCATGGTTGCGCGTGTTGGCCTTGACGATGGCGTCGAACCCGTCCAGGTTGGCCAGCCCCATCGCGGCGCACACTTCGATCATCTTGCCGTTGGTGCCGGGGTGCACGACGTTGTCGTAGCCCTTGAAGCCGAAGTTGCGCATCAGCCGCAGGGCGTCCGCCAGCGTGTCGTCGTTGGTGGTGACGGCGCCGCCTTCCATGGTGTTGAAGGCCTTGGTTGCGTGGAAGCTGAAGACCTCGCAGGCGCCGAAGCGGCCGATGCTCTGACCGCGGTAGCTGCTGCCGAAGGCGTGTGCGGCATCGAACATCAGCTTCAGGCCATGCTCGTCGGCGATCGCCTGTAGCGCGTCGATGGGCGCGGCGCGCCCCCACACATGCACGCCGATGATGCCGGTGGTGCGCGGCGTGATCATGCGGCGCACGGCGGCTGGATCCAGGTTGTGGGTCGCCGGGTCGATGTCGGCGAACACCGGGGTGATGCCCTGCCAGTACAGGGCGTGGGCAGTGGCGACGAAAGTCCACGACGGGACGATCACTTCGCCTTGCAGGCCCAGTGCGCGGATGGCGATTTCCAGCGCGATGGTGCCGTTGCACATGGCCACGCAGTGCTTGACGCCCAGATACCGGGCGATGCGCTCTTCAAATTCCTGCACCACTGGGCCGTTGTTGGTCAGCCACTGGTTGTCCAGGATGCTACCGACCCGCGCCAGGAAGGCGTCGCGGTTGCATAGGTTGGGGCGCCCAACGTGCAGCGGCGCCTCGAAGGCAGGGGGCGCGCCGTGGATGGCGAGGTCGGCGGGGGTGCGGATCTGCTTGGTGGCCACAGGGGCGGCTGCTCTTGGGTGCGGGGTTATCGGGGGCGTCCGCCGGCGGTGTCGGCGCTGCGCAGCTGCTGGGATAGTTGGTCGGCCCATGCCGAACGGCCTTCCTTGCGGAGGTCGTCGATCAGGCTGGCGGCGAACGCCGGGTCCCGGGTTTCCAGGACCGCTTGTGCAAAGTAGGGGTAGGCCCGGTCCGGGGTGCCGGTGTGACCCAGGATGAAGTAGCCCATGGCTGCGGCCTCGATGGGCTTGAACCGCGCGCGCTGGTTGATGATGCCGATGGCCTCCAGCATCTTCTCGCCGTTCACTGGCATGCCGTCGCGCGCGCGGTTGAGGATCACCCAGACCGAGGAGGCGTTGTCCGGGGTCATCGTCACCTTGCGCAGCCGCGCCAAGTAGCGGTCCCAGTCCGCCTCTGGCACGGGGCCGCGCAGGGCCTTGAACGCGATGATGTTGGTCAGGCTCTTGATGGAGTCCTGCCCGACCTCGGCGGCTTTGTCGCAGGCGGCGATGGCCTTGTCCAGGTTGGGGTTGTCCGCCCGTGCGCCGCCGCCGAGTTCGAACTGCACCACGCACAGCGAGTTCCACGCCCGGGCGGAGGCGGGTGCCAGCTGGGTGCTGGTGGTGGCCAGCGCCAACTCGCTGTTCCACGAGCGGGCCCGCACCATCGTGGTCCCCGCCAGTGCCGCCAGTGCCAGCACGCAGGTGATGAGAGCGGACGACTTGCCGAACCGGAGGCGGCTGGCGGCCAACATCAGCAGGTCACCCACCGCCAGCAGGATGCCGATCATCGGGAAATGGTTGCGGTGCTCGAACGCCAGTTCCAGCCCGATCACATTGCTGGTGACGAAGTGGCCCGCGAAGAACAGCAGCACGCCCAGGGCGAACAGCGGCCGACGGCGGCGCAGGACCCAAGCGGTAGCCAACAGGGTCGCCAGTACCAGCAGGGAGGCCAGAGTCGTCCATGGCGACAGGAGGCCCCGGGAGGGTGCCAGCCAGTCGTAGTAGAACGGCAGGTGCGAGGGCAGTGGCAGCAGGATCTGGCCCAGATACATGCACAGTACGCGTCCCTGCGACAGCAGCCGTTCGAGGCTGGAGAAGTCACGGGTCGGGTAATGGTCCCACGACCAGAAGAAGGGCACGACGACCAGCAGATACAGCGCCAGGCCCAGGAGTCCGGCGGCCAGGTAGCCGCGGCGCAACGCGCGTGCCAGTGCGGGGTCTTGGGCATCGAACCGGAGGATCGTCAGCTCCAAGGCCAGCGTATATGCTGGCAGCGCGATGGCGTCCTCCTTGCAGCTGAAGGCGACGGCCCACAGCATGCCGGCCACCAGCCAGCCAGCGCGCCCGGGCTGTCCCTGGCGCTGGGCCATGCGTGCGCGCAGGTAGCTCCACAGGGCCAGTAGCAGGAACAGTGTCGACAGGGTCTGCATGCGCTGTACGACGTACAGCACCGACGAGACCTGCAGCGGATGCACGGCCCACGCGGTGGCCAGGGCCAGGGCCATCCAGTGCGCCCGCCGTTCCGGCACGCTGGCGGCGGCGAACAGTGTGCGCAGGAAGAAAGCGAGCACCACCGCGGTCAGCATGTGGATGCCGATGTTCGTGGCCTTGAAGGTCGCGGGGTCCATCCCCCCGGCCCGGAAGTAGTCCAAGGCAAACGTCAGCATCGGCAGGACGCGGGTGGCGCTGCCGGGCTGGGCGCTGAACATCGCATCCATCACGGCGCCGGGTTGGAGCGAGCGCAACTGCAGTCCCGGGTTCTGGACGATGTTGTAGGCGTCGTCGAAGACGAAGCCGCCGGGCAGTCCCGGCATGAAGACCAGTCCGGCAAGCGCGGCGAGCAGGAGAGTCAGGATCAGGAAGCCGCGCGTGGATGGCGTCATGTATAGGCAGAGGGGGTGGCGACGAATGGCCCGAGTATCGTCGATCCTCCCCACCTCTGCATGTCCCGTGAATCTGTTGCCTGCCGCTTGCGGGGGAAGCCAGCGGCTCTGCGGTTGTGTCAGAGCGAGCAGTTGGCGGTGTGCATGTCGCAGGTCGTCATGGCAACGCCTGGGGTCTTGGGTGTGCCGGTGATTGGCGTGACGAAGTTGGTTGCGGTGTCCGCGCTTTGGCAGGCCTTCCGGGGTGGGGCTGCGATTGGCGAGCTGGTGTAGATAGCGGCCAGCGCGAACTGCGCGTAGTTCTTCATCTCCGCGAGACAGGCGTTCTCGGCGGACTTGATCCGGTAGCTGTTGTAGGCCGGGAGCGCGATGGCGGCGAGGATGGCGATGATCGCGACCACGATCATCAGTTCGATCATCGTGAAGCCGCGGCTGGTGCGGTGCATTGTCTGGATCCCCGAGGAAATGGCGTGGCGACGCTTGTATCGGAGAATTGCCAGCAAGAGTCATGCCAGCAGCGGGCGCAGAGGCAGCGAAGGTGGTGCGGAGGAGGAAAAGAAAGAGGCCCCTCGGAGAGGGGCCTCTTGGTGCCACGCTGGCGAATGCCGTGGGTCTGGATCAGACTGACGGGGTCATCGTGCAGGTGGCGGTCGAGTTGTTGCACACGGTGGGGCTGGTGCCCGGCGACTTCGGGGTGAAGCTGGTGGTGCCGGTGATCGAGCTGATGGGCGTAGTGGGCGCGGTGCACGCCTTGGCGGTCGGGGCAGCAACGGTCATGCTGGACATCAGCGCCGAGACGGCCGAGTTCATGTAGGCCTTGGCTTCGGCCTGGCAAGCGCCTTCGGCCGAACGGATGCGGTAGTTGTTGTACGCCGGCAGCGCGATGGCGGCCAGGATGGCGATGATCGCAACCACGATCATCAGTTCGATCAGGGTGAAGCCTTGCTGCTTGTTCATGGTGTTCCCCTAGGGTTTGGGTTGGGTGGTTCACGTGCTGCGTTGCCCGCCGGTACCGGTCCCGACACGGGCGCGGTGACACGTGCGGGAGTTATAACGCAGGAATCGTGCCAAACGCGGCCATTTGGGCGGGGAGCGCGGTTTTGCGATGTTCGTCACAGTCTGGCGCGGGAGCGAGGCGCGGAAGGATTGACGATTAGCGTCAATAAGTGACGATTTGTGTCAGGCTGCGTCGGTTGCGGCCCTTCGTCACGCGGAAGCGGGCCGGCGGTGGCGCAGGCGGCCTCCGGCATGCCTGGCCAGCGCACTGCGTTGGACGCCTGTGGCGGCGCCCGGTTGGGAAGGTCTGAACAATGCCATCCTGGTGCTGCTGGCCCGCGCCGCGCCCGGTACATCTCCGTCCGGCGCGGCTCACGCGACCCCATTGCTTGCGAGATCGATGGGTGGCCTGCCGTCCTTGGCCTGAGGAGTCTCCTGCTTGTTCGGAGATTCCTCCGGCGCCCGCCCGCCAGCGGGGCGCTGGGAAGCCTGGCGGCCGGGCGGGTGCAGGGTCAATCGATGCCCAGTTTCTTGAGCTTGTAGCGCAGGGCGCGGAAGGTGATGCCCAGCTGTGCGGCGGCCTTGGTCTTGTTGTAGCGGTTGTCCTGCAGCGCCTGCTCGATGGCCTTGCGCTCGATCTCCTCGATGAAGCTGGGCAGGGCGCTGGTGGCGGATTCGCGGGGGTCCACCAGGGTGGGGTCCAGGCTGGCCGCGGCGGCAGTGGCCTGCGCGGGCAGCGGTGGTGCCGGGCGGTTTTCCGGCAGGCGCAGGTCGCTGGCGCGGATGCCGTCGTCGTCGGCCAGGGCGAAGGCGCGCTCCAGGATGTTCTCCAGTTCGCGCACGTTGCCGGGGAAGGTGTAATGCGCCAGCGCTTCCATGGCGTCGGCGTGCAGCACCGGGCGCAGCCGGCCCTGGGCGGAGGCCAGCCGGCTGAGGATGGCGTCCACCAGCACCGGCAGGTCCTCGCGGCGGTCGCGCAGCGGCGGCACGCGCAGCTCGATCACGTTGATGCGGTAGTACAGGTCGTGGCGGAACTTGCCCTCCTCCACCAGCGCCGCCAGGTTCTTGTGGGTGGCCGAGAGGATGCGCACGTCCACCGGCACCTCGGCGTTGGCGCCCACCGGCCGCACCGACTTCTCCTGGATGGCGCGCAGCAGTTTGACCTGCATCGACATCGGCAGCTCGGCGATCTCATCCAGGAACAGGGTGCCGCCCTCGGCGGCCTGGAACAGGCCGGTCTTGTCGGCGTGGGCACCGGTGAAGCTGCCCTTCTTGTGGCCGAAGAACTCGCTTTCCATCAGCTCGGCCGGGATGGCGCCGCAGTTGACCGGGACGAACGGGCCGCCGGCGCGGGCGCCCTCGTCATGGATGGTGCGGGCCACCAGCTCCTTGCCGACCCCGGACTCGCCGGCGATGTACACCGGCGCCTGGCTGCGGGCCACCTTGCCCAGCGTGGCGCGCAGGTCCGCCATGACCGACGACTGCCCCAGCAGGCGGGCGGCCACGGCATTGGGGGCGGGGCCGGTGGCCCTGCCGGGGCCATCGCCGGGCCGGTGCGGGGGTGCCAGCTTGAGGGCGTGCTGCACCAGTCCGCGCAGCACCGCCAGGTCCACCGGCTTGCTGACGAAGTCGAAGGCGCCGGCCTTCAGTGCCTCTACCGCGGCTTCCTGGTTGCCGAACGCGGTGATCATGGCCACCGGGGTCTGGGCGTAGAGCTGGGAGATTTCCTGCACCAGCTCGATGCCGGAACCGTCGGCCAGCCGCATGTCGGTGAGGCACAGGGCGTACTGGTTGCGTTTGAGCAGGGCGCGGGCGTCCTGCAGCGAGGACGCGGTGTCGCACTTCAATCCCATCCGGCCCAGGGTCAGCACCAGCAGTTCGCGGATGTCGCGCTCGTCATCGACGACCAGGGCGCAAGCGGGGGCGTGGGCAGCGGGGCTTCGGGCAAGGGCGCTCATGATGCGGATCACGATAACCGGTTGCCGCGCAGCGTCCAAGTGCGACGCGCCGCGGCAGTGGGGCCGGCGCGCGGCGGCCTGCGGCCGCGCTGCCGTGGCCGCGACCGGCGCCGGTGGCTTCACCAGCCGGAGGCGGCCTGTTCCTCGGTGATGGTGAAATTGGAGTGGGCACCATTGCCGTCATTGGCCACCCCGGTGGCGAAGTAGGCGACGCCGGTGCCTGCGTCCCGGTCGATCCACAGCCCCGACAGCAGGCCGTAGGCATTGCCGCTGTGGCCGATGCGCGGGCGGCCGTCACCGAACAGATCGTCCCGGCAGGTGGTGCCATTGCCCTGCGCCAGATGCTGCGTGGCCAGGCCGTAGGCGCAGAAGACGCCGCCGCGGTCAGGCTCGTCCTCCTCGCCGGTCACGCCGTTGTCGCCCTTGAAGCGCCACACCGGCGTGGCCAGCAGTGCCACCGAGGCGGGGCGGAGGATCCGCACGCCGTCCAGGGTGCCGTCGTTGAGCAGCATCCGGCCGATGCGCGCCAGGTCGCGTGCGGAGATGCGCAGCCCCCCCTGCGGCGAGAACAGGGTGCCGTTGGTGCCGGGTTGCCAGCGGGCCAGATCGCAACTGCCGTCGCGGGCGGCGATCACCAGGCAGGCGGGGCGCTGGCCGTGCAAGTTGTCCTTCTGCGGCTGGCCGTCGGCGTCGTACAGCACCACCGCGCGGGCCAACGCGGCGTTGCTGCTGCCGGACCAGTTGAAACCGGCATCCAGCCTGAGCGGAAACAGCACCAGCCGCCGCATCAGGCGGTCAAAGCGCTCGCCGGTGGCGCGCTCCATCAGCTGCGCCACCAGCGGGAAATTGAGGTTGGTGTAGCGGAAGAAGGTGCCGGGCGCGTGGGCGGCGTCCCAGGCTTGGGGCTGGGCGGTGATGCTGCGGATGTCCTCGCCCAGCGGCACGTTCCAGTAGCCGGCGGCATCCGTCAGGCTGGAGGTGTGCGACAGCAGCATGCGCAGGGTGATCGGTACGTCCGGGAAGGCGGGGTTGCGCAGCGGGGTACCCAGCAGGGTGGACACGTCGGCGTCGAGATCCAGCTGGCCGGCTTCCACCAGCCGCAGCACGCCGATGGTGGTGACCAGCTTGCTGATGGACGCGATGCGCGCGGGATCATCCGCGGTCAGGGCCCGGCCCGCGGCCACATCGGCCAGCCCCTCGGCCTGGACGGCGGTTTCGCCGCCCCGGTCGAAGGCCACCCGCACGCGGGCAGTCGGCGTGCCGGCGTGCGCCCAGGCGGTGGCCAGCAGCAGGCCGCAGGCGGTCAGGAGGGAGATCGGACGGGGCATTCGGCATCTCCGTAAGAGCCAGAGGCGGGTTCGGCGGGCAGCGTAACTGAACCCACGCTGGCTGCATTCCGCGGTATGACTTCCTACCCATGTGCTTCGGGATAATGGTGTACTACATTACCAGCACACCAGTTCAGGAGCCTGTCATGTCCACCCACTCGATCCCCCGCCCCGTCCATGTCGCCGAGCGTCGCCACCTGCCGCGCAGCCCCGCAGCCACCACCTTCGAGCCGCGTCCACGCGGTGAGCGCGAATTCGGCGTCGGCTACGGCCGCAGCAGCGGCTACGTCCGCACCCGCAGCTATGTGACCTCGCAGCCCGCCCTGTTCCGCTGCCGCTGAGGCGGTAAACCCCGTATTGTCCTGCCCACATTCTCCAGACAAGCCCCATTCCGCCCGATGAAGATTCCCCGCCTTGCCGCCAGCGTCGTGAGCCTCCTCCTCCTGCCGCTCGCGGGGCATGCGGGGAACTGCAAGCTGGACATCCATCCGGTGACCAGCGGGTTTTTCCTGAATCCGACCCTGGACAAGCTCACCGTACGCTCGATGAAATCGACCAAGGCGGGATTCGACTGCAAGTTGCAGCAGGGTGACGAGATCCTGCAGATCAACGCGCAGCCGGTTCCGGGGCACAAGGCCAAGGACGTCCAGGCGTATTGGCGGGCCCTGAAGCCGGACCAGCCTGTGACGTTCAAGGTGCTCCGCCAGGGCCGGCCGATGACGCTGGTGCTGGCCGACTGAGAACGCGACCGGCATCCCACGGGCCAACGGCGTCGGGCTGTCCGAAGTGCCCGTCCCGCAGCCGCGCCGCGGCAACCACCAGGTCCGGCCAGAATGCGTCGAACGCCTGCTGCGCCGCAGCCTCGTCGCGGCGCAGGACATCCAGGCAGGCCACCAGCCGATCGCCATTGCGCGAAAGCCGGGTCGAGATGCCGCGTACCGCAGCGTCCACGCTCTCGCGCCGGGCATACGATCCCAGCCAGTCATGCGCGGCCATGCGCGGGGCCAGCGCCGCCAGACGCGGCGGCAGCCGCCCGCGCCGCTCGTCCAGGAGGCGGTAGATCCGGCCGGTGAAGGCGTCCAGCGGGGCGTCGTTCCAGCGCCACCACTCGCGCGCCAGGCAGTGATCGAAATACACGTCCAGCACGATGCCGGCATAGCGGCGCAACCCGCCAAAGCGCATGCGCATGGCCACCACTGCGGGGTGGTTATCGGTATAGCGGTCGATCCGCCGGTGCCGGAGGATCTCTGCGCGCACGGCCGGCGGCCAATCCGCCAGCGCGCTCTGGCCAAACACGAAATCGCCCAGCAGGGCACCCAGGATCGCGTCGTCCGAGTGCCGCGCCAGCCAGGCGTGGGCGAGATAGTTCATGCGCCCATGGTAGGGCGGCGCAGGCATGGCGGCATGAGGCGTCCGGGCAACGCCACGAGGCGCGCACGGCCCCCGTTCGATGCCAGGCCGTGCTTGCGCTGGCGTGGTGGGCCATGCACCGCGCCACGTCCTTGGATCATGGCGCCTTGCTGTCGTCGGTGGCCGGTGCGCAATCCGCGCGCAAGGCGCGTGCGTCGGTGCCGACGCAGACACGGAACGCATCGAGCCCCGCGATCTGGCGCGTCTGCCCGCGCGCCACGCTGAAGCGTTGCAGCGGCGCCAGCGTGCAATCCGCCTTGCCGGCGCAGGCGTCCGGGTACAGCGTGTAGTGGCAGCTGCCGCTGTCGCTGGCCTTGCATTCGAAACGCGCCACGCCGTCCTTCACCCGCGCCTTGCTGTACAGCACATCGTGCCCGTTGCTGTCGACGCGGTTGCTGTAGGTGGTGCCGCCGGGGCCGCAGGACGAGAGAATCAGCAGCAGCGGGGAAAGCAGCAGTCGGGCAAACATGACGAGCTCGGCCATGGGAATGTCTCGCGGATTGCGCGTCGCGCGGGAGGCGCGCCGCTGTGGTGGATACGGATGTGGATACGGGCGCGGCGCCTCCGCCGGAACGGACGCGGCTACATATGCTTGAACAGCGCCATGAACGGCTGGCTCACGGTCAGCGTTTCCGGGCGATGCTTCAGGCGCACGGTGCCGCGCCCGCTGTCGTCGCGGACGATCCCGGCGATGGCCTTCAGGTTGACGATGGTGGAGCGGTGGATCTGCTTGAACGTGTTGCCGTCGAGCCTTGGCAGCAGTTCGCGCAGGGAGCTGCGCAGCAGCGCCTCGCCCTCGGCGGTGACCACGGTGGTGTACTTCTGGTCGGCGCGGAAATACAGCACGTCGTCCACCAGCACCAACCGGGTTTCGCGGCCGGCGCTGGCGGTCAGCCAGGTCAGCGGCTCCACCGCGCCGGCAGCCTTGGGCAGCGCGCCCAGCCTGTCCAGCAGCGCCGCCAGCGCCGCCGTGTCCGGCTGCGCCTCGCGCGCCTGCAGGCGTTCCAGGGTGGCGGCGAGGCGCTCGGGCTTGACCGGCTTGAGCAGGTAATCGACGGCGCCGTGTTCGAAGGCGTCGATGGCGTACTGGTCGTACGCAGTGACGAACACGATGTGGGTGCGCGGGCTGGCTTCGGTGGCGATGCGCGCCACCTCCAGGCCGGTCAGGCCGGGCATGCGGATGTCGAGGAAGGCAACGTCGGGCTGGTGTTCGGCCAATGCCTCCACTGCGCTGGCGCCATCCTCGCATTCGGCCAGCACCTGCAAGGCCGGCCACGCGCGCTTGAGGTCGGCCACCAGCGCCTGTCGCAGCAGGGCTTCGTCCTCGGCCACGACGCAGGTCCAGGTCTTGGCGGGCGCGGTTTCAGTCATGGCGGGCTCCGTTCGACGGGACCGTGATGGTGGCGGCGACGCCGCTGGGGAAGTTGGCGATGACCGACAGGCTGGCCTCGCCGGCATAGCGCAGGCGCAAGCGCTCGCGCACGTTCTTCAGGCCGATGCCGGTGCCGCTGGTCTGGGTGTTGAAGCCCTCGCCGTCATCGGCCACCGTCACCGCGATCTTGCCGTCGTCGTCGCGGCGGGCGCGGATCCACACGGTGCCGCCGCCGGTGCGCGGCTCCAGGCCGTGCTTGATCGCGTTCTCCACCAGCGTCTGCAGCATCATCGCCGGCAGCGGGGTGGTGCGCAGCGCCTGCGGCACGTCCACCTGCACTCCAAGGCGGTCGCCCATGCGGATCTTCAGGATCTCCAGGTAGGCCAGCGCGCGTTCCAGCTCCATGCCCAGCGTGGACATGTCGTCCTCGGCATTGGGCAGCGAGCGGCGCAGGTACTGGATCAGGTGGCCCAGCATCGCCTCGGCCCGGGCCGGGTCGCTGCGGGTGAGCAGCTGGGCGCTGGCCAGCGTGTTGTAGAGGAAGTGCGGCTCGACCTGCGCGTGCAGCAGGTGCAGCTTGGCTTCGGTGAGCTCTTTCTCGGTCGCGGTCTGCGCGGCGCTGGCCTGCTCGCTGCGGCGGCGCTCGCCGATGCGGCGGGTGATGGCGCGGGCCACGGCCTCGGCGTTCTCGAAGTTGGTGCCGTCATCGACCAGGAACCAGTCGCTCCAGGCGGGGCTTTCGGGTTCGCAGATCAGGGTGACGCGGCCGCTGTCACCGGCCGGGGTGACCGTGGCCTGCAGCTGGTTGTGGTCGGGCGCGAACCACAGCAGCGGGTTCCAGCGCCGCAGCGGCGGCTCGCCATACAGGTGCGGGCGGGCGATCTTGGCGCGCACCTGCAGGCTGTCGCGCGCGGCCTGCACGCCCTCGGCGCCGGGCAGCCCGCGCACCGCGGCCTCGACCACGTCGAAGGCCTCGCCGGCTTCCAACGGGATCTCGATGACCCGCTTCTGGCGGTTGTCCAGGGTTTCGTTGTCCACCCGGCCGGCCACCAGGCGTACCCGGTGCAGGTGCGAAAACGCGCCGGCGACCACCAGGCCCATGGTGAACAGGGTGAACAGCACGGCCGGGAACTCCAGCTGACCGATCAGCGGCAGGCTGGAGTAGACGCCGACCACCAGCATCACTGCGAGGCCCCAGGCAACGGTGATGCGCAGCAGGAAGAACAGACGCTTGAACATGGCAATGGGCCAACTCCGGGATGGCCGCGAGCATAGCGGGGCGGGCCAGGGGCGGAAGGGGTGGGGCGACGAAGGCGGTGTGACGCGCGACGAAACCGGCAGCCAACGGCATGACCTCCGGCCCGTGCTTCGCCAGTGGCGGGGAGGAAGATGGGGCAACCAACGCCACATCGGAGCCCGCCATGCGCCGCGTCCTGTTCGTCCCCTGCCTCGCCTCGACGCTTGCCCTTGTCCTGTTGTCCGGCTGCGCCGGCGTCAGCGTCAGTCCGTCCCCTGCCATCGCCCGGGTGCTGGCCAACCCGGCCCGCAGCGCTGCCGACCGCGAGCGCGATGCCCGTGACAAGCCCGCCGAGGTGTTGGCGTTGGCGAAGTTCAAGCGTGGCGACACCGTGGCCGATCTGCTGGCGGGGGGCGGCTACTACAGCGAGATCCTCGCCGGCATCGTCGGCCCGAGCGGCAAGGTCTTGCTGGTCAACAATCCCGGCTACGAGGCATTCGGCAGGAAGGCGCTTGCCGAACGCCTTGCCGGCAATCGCCTGCCCAACGTCACCCACGTGGTCGGCCCCACCGACGCGCTGGGCATGGGCGAGAACGTGCTGGACGGCGCAGTGATCGTGATGTCCTACCACGACCTGTACTGGGTGGACGAGAAGGAAGGCTGGCCGAAGGTCGATGCCGGCCGGTTCCTTGACCAGGTGGTGCGTGCGCTCAAGCCGGGCGGCGTGCTGCTGGTGGTCGACCACAGCGCCAAGGCCGGCACCGGCAGCGCCGAAGCGCAGACGCTGCACCGCATCGACGAGCAGTTCACCATCGCCGACTTCCGCCAGCATGGCCTGCAGTGGGAAGCGGCGATCCCGGTGCTGCGCAATCCCGACGATGACCGCAGCAGGAACGTGTTCGATCCGGCGATCCGCGGCAGGACCGACCGCTTCGTGCACCTGTACCGCAAGCCCTGAGCGTCAGCGCGGCGCGACGGGCAGGTCGTTGCGCACGCGCAGGTAGCGGGCGAACCGCGGTGTGCCCTTGGCGGTCAGGCCGTTGTAGCGGTAGGTCACGACCGTTCCCGGCCGCGGCGGGGAACGGCGATCGGCGTCGGACAGGCCGCTGCCCAGCGCGAAGCGGCGGCCGTGGGCGTCTTCGACCAGCAGGGCGCCTACCAGCCCCGCGTACTTGCCCTGGCCCGGGCGATAGCCGACCACGCGCGCTTCGGCATCCGCCGCCGGTTTGTACTTCAGCAGGTCGTCGCTGCGCCCGCCGCGGTAGTGGGCGGAGGCACGATGCAGCATCAGGCCTTCGCCGCCCGCCGCCACCACGGCGCGCAGGCGGGCGTCGAGCGCGGTGCGGTTCGCCATGCGGGTTTGTGCAATGGCCCGCAGTGACGGCGCATCCGACTGCGCAACCAGTGCCTGCAACCGGTTCGCGCGCTGCGAAAACACCGCCGCGTCGGCGGGCAGATCGAAGGCCATGAAGCGCACGGCCTTCCAGGCGTCGTCGTCGGTGCGAACGGCCCGCACCAGATCGCTGACCTGCTGGAACTGGCCGCGGCCCAGCCACAGCTCACCGTCCAGCGGCACCGCCGGCCAGCCCGCGGTGAACCAGGCCGGTGCATCGATGGGATCGCCGTTGCGGGTCAGCAGCCGGCGGCCGTCCCAGCGGGCGCGCACGCCGTCCAGCTTCTCGCTGACCAGGTAGCCGGCCACGTCGACCTGCCCGTGCAGGGCGGTGGCCAGCATCGGCGCCGGCGCCGGCATGGCGGCCCAGCTGGGCGAGGGCGACAGGCAGGCGGCCGGCAGCAGCAGGGCGAGCAGGGCGGTGCGCAGATCCATGGCAGGCTCCGAGGGAACGGAGCGCCAGCCTCGCGCTTCGGACAAGCGGCGCCCATCGGCGGACGCCGCAGGCCTACGTGGGAATTCCCCGGACCGTCCAGCGGCGCTGCTGCTGGAGGCGCCGGGGAGATGCGTTGCGCGCCTTATCCGCCACCCTGACGCGACGAAGCCGCCCGGAGGCGGCTTCGTGCGGTGCGTTCCGAGTAGGGGAAGGTCAGCGCTCGGCGACGGGGGCGCGGAATTCGCGCCGGACCCAACTGTCGATCATCCGCTTCTCGTAGCGCAGCGGGTCGGTGTCGTTGAGCATGCCGCCGCTGACCAGGAAGCCCGGGTCGGTGAGCTTGCGCTCGCCCTCGGCCACGACCTGCCCGTTGGCGTCCAGTTCGCGGAACTTCACCGTCATGCGCGGCGGGTAGATGTCACGGATGATGCGGACGTCCTGCCGCTCGATGCCATGCCACGGTTCGTACTGGCCGGCCCGCTTGATGTCAACGATGGTCAGCTCCAGCCGGTGGCCGGGCGCGAGCTGTTTCTCCGCTTGCGTGCGCAGGTACATGGCCAGCTTCGGCAGCCAGTCGCCTTGCGCGGCGGCATAGCGGTTGCCGGTGCTGGTCAGTTCGCTGAACCGGGACGGGTCGCCCCAGGCGACCTGTACCGGTCCGCTGTCGGGCAGGGCGCGCGGTGCGTCGGTGGCCAGCAGGCTGCTGCCGGACGCCGCGCAGCCGGCCAAGGCGAGGGCCAGTGTCACTGCGGCTGCGGCGCGGGTGACGGATTTCATGGGCGTACTCCGTGGCTCGGGACAGGCCCAGTGTGCAACCGCCCGGCTCCGGATGGGCGCCGCAGGCCGCGGGTCAGTCAGCCGCCGTTTCGGTGTCGCCGGCGGTATCCAGGAACCACGCTTCCACGGTGCCCTTGACCTTCATCGTCATCGGCATGCCGCGGCGGTCCAGCGAGCGGCCGGCCTGCACGCGCACCCAGCCTTCGCTGATGCAGTATTCCTCGACGTTGTTGCGCTCGGTCCCGTTGAAGCGGATGCCGATGCCGCGCTCCAGCAGCTCGGGCTGGTAGAACGGGCTGCGCGGGTCGTTGGAGAGGCGGTCGGGCGGGGTGTCGGACATGGGCAGGCTGCCGGCGTGGAAAGGGGCCGACAGCATACCCGCCAACGGCCGTTCAGCCGAGCTTGCGCGCCGCGGCGAACGAGGCCAGGTTGCCCAGCCCCACCGCGCCCACCAGCACCGCGATCACGCCCGGGGTGATGTCCTGCCAGCCGGCCGCCTCGACGATGCCGAAGCCCAGCGCCAGCATGACCAGAGTGATCCCCCAGCGCAGGGACGAAAGCCGGCGGTTGGTTTCGTCGGCCCGCAGGATGCTGGCGACCAGCTCGGGCGAGCCGTTGCCGGAGACCAGTTGCTTGCGCACGCGGGCGTCGACCACCGCCTTGATGGAGTAGGCGATGCAGACGAACAGGGTGACGGGGATGAGCAGTTCGAAGTTCATGGGGATGCCTCGTGGGTCGGGCCGGGATGGCCGTTCGGGCAAAGGGATACGGGCGCGGCGCGGCCGGTTGCAGGGGCGGAGGAAGAAATCCGTTGCAACCGGTGCCGCCCCCGGCGTATCCCATGCAGCATGGACACCGATCGCGCCCTTGTCGACGCCGTGCTCGCGGACCGCCCCGGCGCGTTCGAGCGGCTCGTGCGCGACTACCAGGGCCTGTGCTGGCACGTGATCCAGCGCATGGTGCGCCATCCCGAGGACACCCGCGAGCTGTGCCAGGAAGCGTTCCTGCGGGTGCACCGCTACCTGCACCAGTACCGCTTCGACAGCCCGCTGAAGTCGTGGATCGGCCAGGTCGCCTATTCGGTGGCCAAGCGCCACCTCGAGCGCAAGCGCATCCCGCTGGCCGAGCCCGCGGGCGACGAGGACGGCCTGTCGCTGCTCGACAACCTGGGCGACGACGTGGACCTCCAGCAGTCGCACCTCGAGGCCGAGGACGCGCGCCACCTGCATGCGGCGATCGAACGGCTGCCGCCGCTGCAGCGCACGGTCCTCACCCTGTACCACCTGGAGGAGCTGCCGATCAGTGAGATCGCCACCATCACGGGCCTGGCCGAAGGCACCATCAAGAGCCACCTGTTCCGCAGCCGGAATAAACTGCGCGAGCTGCTCGCGCCACGCATTGGAGTTGCCGCATGAAGCCCCGCGATCCCACCGACGTCGACGATGCCCGCTGGCACGCGCAGGAACGGGCGCGCCGCGGTGACCCGGAGGCCGACCCGCAGGACCTGCGCGTCGCCCGCGCGCTGCGGCAGGCGCCACCGATGGCGTTGCCGCCGGACTTCGCCGCCCAGGTCGCGGCCAGGGCCCGCGCGGACGCCGTCGCGGGCCTCGATCTGGAGGCCTGGCTGCTGCGTGCGCTGGGCGTGGTGTTCGCGCTGTCCGCCGCGGTGGTGGTGGCGTGGTTCGGCCGCGGCTGGGCCGCAGGCCTGGCGCAGGTCCTGCCGGGCGGGCGCGAGGCGCTGGGCTGGTGCGGGACGGCGGCGCTGTGCCTGCTGGCGAACGGTGGCCTGGGCCTGCTGCGTCGACGCGTGGGGCGGTCCGCGGCGGCTTGACCCACCCGCTACACTGCGCGGATGCCTGCCGCGCACCGTGATCCTGCCCTCGACGCCCTGCTGTATCCCTTCGACGCCGGTTTGCTGCGCTGGCCGGAGCGCTGCCTGTTCCTGCGGGCGCGCGAGGGTGCGGCGCTGCACGCCCGCGGCTGGCGCGGCGTGGCGGGCACCCAGCCGTTCAAGCCCGAGGCCGACCGCCTGCAGCGGCTCGGCCTCGAATTGTTGGACGAGGATGTGTTGCCGGCGGCGGGGTTCCCGCTGGTCCTGGTGCTGCCGCCGCGCCAGCGCGAAGAGGCCCGGGCGTTGCTGGCCAAGGCCTGCGCCGCGGTCGCGCCCGGCGGCACCGTGGTGGTCGCGGTGGCCAACGACGAGGGCGCCAAATCCCGCGAGGCCGACCTGAAACAATTGGCGGGTGCGGTCAGCACCGCCAGCAAATACCACTGCCGGGTGTTCTGGACGACCACAGCCACCACGGCCGATGCCGCACTGCAGGCGCAGTGGGCCCGGGCCGACGCGCCGCGCACGCAGGCGTGCGCCGGGGTGCCCGGCGGCAGCTTCCGCACCCGCCCCGGCGTGTTCGCCTGGGACCGGGTGGATGCCGCTTCGGCGATGCTGGCGGCGGCGCTGCCCGCGGAGCTGTCGGGCCGCGTTGCCGATTTCGGCGCCGGTTGGGGCTATCTATCGCTGGAGGTGCTGGCGCGCTGCCCCAAGGTGGCGTCGCTGGACCTGTTCGAGGCGGATGCGCGCGCCCTGGCACTGGCCGAGGCCAACCTTGCCGGGCCCGCGCAGGCCCGCGGGGTGCCGGTGCAGGTGCATTGGCACGACGTGGCGGCCGGGGTCGAAGGGCGTTTTGACGCCATCGTCTGCAATCCGCCGTTCCATGCGCTGGGCCGCGGCGAGCGTCCCGACCTCGGTCGCGCCTTCATCGCGGCGGCGGCACGGGCGCTGCGCCCGGGCGGCCAGCTGTGGCTGGTCGCCAATCGCCACCTGCCCTACGAGGAGGCGCTGGCCACCGGTTTCGGCCAGGTCGATGCGGTCGCCCAGCAGGGCGGCTTCAAGATCGTGCGCGCGGTGAAGGCATGAAGCTGGTCAAGCACCTGGCGAACCTGGGCTACGGCAGCCGCAAGGAGGTCCAGTGGCTGTTCCGCGAGGGCCGCATCACCAACGCCGCGGGCGAGGTCCTGTACGCGGACGATCCGCTGGACCACGACGACGTGCGGGTGGACGGGCAGCCGCTGGATCCCGCGCCGGGCCTGCTGCTGATGCTGCACAAGCCCACCGGCTACACCTGTTCGACCAAGGATGCCGGCCGCCTCGTCTACGACCTGCTGCCGCCGCGTTTCCGCCTGCGCCAGCCGGTGCTGTCCACCGTCGGCCGGCTGGACCGCGATACCTCCGGCCTGCTGCTGTTCACAGACGACGGCCAGCTGCTGCACCGGATCATCTCGCCGAAGGCGAAACTGCCCAAGGTCTATGTGGCCACGCTGGCCGAGGACCTGCGCGGCGGCGAGGCGGCGCTGTTCGCCAGCGGCACGCTGCTGCTGGAGGGCGAGAAGGCGCCGCTGCTGCCGGCGGAACTTGAGGTGCTGGGCGCGCGCAGCGCGCGGCTGACCCTACACGAGGGCCGTTACCACCAGGTGCGGCGGATGTTCGCCGCTGCCGGCAACCGCGTGGTCGCGCTGCACCGCGAGCGCATCGGCGGATTGGGGCTGGACGGACTGCCACCCGGCGAGTGGCGGCCGCTGGGCGACGACGACCGGGCGCGACTCTTCGCGGGCGATCAGGCTGCCGGATAGGCCCGCGATCGCCGCAGCCGTCTTCGGCCACCCAGCGGACGTGGCGCGTCCAAGAGCCGGTCCAGACTGGCCAGGACGGCGTCCATGGGCCGCTGCACGGCGGTCTTGCCCGGCTCCCGGGCGATGGCGTCGAGGGCCAGCAGCGGCAGGCCGTTCGTGCCTGTCACGCGCCCGGCCAGCGTGCTCTGGCCGGGGCCGAAGTTGCCGGTGGCCGGCAGGCGCACGGGTCAGTCCGCGGGGTCGGCCAGCAGCGTGCGGAATCCCTCGGCACCCAGTTCCCGCATCGTCGCGATGTTGCGCGCGATGATGCCGTCCGGGTCGGGATAGGCGGCCACCGCGCGGTCGATGCTGTCCTCGCGCAGCAGGTGCAGGATCGGCCACGGCGCGCGGTTGGTCAGGTTGCCGGCGTCGTCCGGCGCGGTGTCGGCGAAACGGTAGTCGGGATGGAAGCTGGCGACCTGCAGCACGCCGTCCAGGTCCATCGCCTCCACCAGACCGTCGGCGTCGTCGAGGAAATCGTTGTAGTCCAGGAAATCGCCCAGCACCTGCGGATGCACCAGCAGGGTGGTATCGACGGTCTCGGCCGGCGTGTCGCGCAGCAATGCGAGTTCCTCGCCCAGTTGCTCCAGCAGGGCGCGTTCGGTGCTGGCGTCGCTGATGACGATCCGGACCTGCTGCTTCACGTAGACGGCCTTGGCGAACGGGCACAGGTTCAGCCCGATCACCGCGCGCTCCAGCCAGCGACGGACGTCGGCCTCGATGGCGTCGGCATCGAAGCCAACTGCGCCGGCGTGGTTGTCGGTCACGTGGTCAGTCACGGAAGTTGTCGAACTGCAGCGGCAGCCCGAAATCCTGTTCACGCAGCAGGGCGATCGCCGCCTGCAGGTCGTCGCGCTTCTTGCCGGTCACGCGCAGCTTGTCGCCGTTGATCTGGGTATCGACCTTCAGCTTGGCATCCTTGATCGCCGCCTGCAGCTTCTTGGCCAGCTCGCGCTCGATGCCCTGCTTCACCGTGACCTTCTGGCGCGCGCCGGCGAGGTTGGTTTCGATGTCGCCGAACTCCAGGCAGCGGACGTCGATCTTCCGCGCGATCAGCCTTGCACGCAGGATGTCGGTCATCTGCTGCAGCTGGAACTCGCTGGGCGCCGACTGGGTGATGACGTTTTCTTCGCGGGTGAACCTGGCCTCCACGCCCTTGAAGTCGAAGCGGGTGGCCAGCTCGCGCCCGGCCTGGTCCACCGCGTTGGTGAGTTCGTGGGTGTCCACTTCGGAGACGATGTCGAAGGAGGGCATGGCGATCAGCAAGGTGACGGGGGACGCAGGTTACCGCATGCTGGGTGCATGCCGACACCGCTTGCCCGCCCTGTCCATCCGCACCGCGCGCTTTGGCTGATGCTGTCTTCGGTGGCGCTGTTTTCGCTGATGGACGCGGGGCTGAAGGCGCTGTCCGCGCACTACCCGCCGTTCCAGGTGGCGGCTTTGCGCGGGCTTTCGTCGCTGCCGCTGGTACTGGCGTGGGCGCTGTGGAGCGCGGGACCCAGGGCCTTGCTACGGGTGCGCTGGCCGCTGCATCTGCTGCGCGGCGGGCTGGGCATCGCAATGATGGCCAGCTTCGTGTACGCGCTGAAGCGCCTGCCGCTCTCGACGGCCTATTCCATCTTCTTCGTCGCGCCGTTGCTGATCACCGCGCTGTCGGTGCCGTTGCTGGGTGAGCGCGTGGGGCCCCGGCGCTGGACGGCGATCGCGATCGGCCTGCTGGGCGTGCTGGTGGTGCTGCGGCCCACCGGGCAGGGCATGCTGACCCTGGCCGGGCTGGCGGTGCTGGTGGCGGCGATGGGCTATGCGGTGTCGGCGATCACCGTGCGGGTGCTGGCCCGGACCGACAGCACGCAGGCCATCACCTTCTGGCTGCTGGCGTTGATGGCCTTGGGCGCCGGCGCGCTGGCGCTGCCGGGCTGGGTAGCGCTGCGCGGCGAGCATCTCGCTATCGTCGCGGCTATCGGCGTGGCTGGTGCGCTGGGCCAGTACGCCATCACCGAGGCGTTCCGGCAGGGTGAGGCTTCGCTGATCGCCCCGCTGGAATACACCGCGCTGGTCTGGGGCGTGGGCCTGGACCTCGCTGTGTGGGGCGTCCTGCCGGACGGCATCACCTGGCTGGGGGCCGGCATCATCGTGGCCAGCGGGCTGTACCTGCTCCGCCGCGAGCGGGTGCACGTGGAGGCCGAACACCCCTGATTGCACCGGGTACAACACAGATCCGGCCGTGTTTCAGGCGTGTGATGGCGTGTTTCCTCAAGCGATTTTTATTTATCCGGATAAAATTATCGGATTGTTGCGCCGTGCATTGTGGCGCGCTCCGGGATGTGTTCCCATGGTGCTTTCCCTGAACGCGGAGTCCGGCCATGGCCGAGCTGAAGGAAGCGCGCGTCCCCGACATCGGGGGGCATCACGACGTTCCAGTGATCGAACTGCTGGTGAAACCCGGCGACGCGGTGGCCAAGGACCAGGGCCTGGTCACGTTGGAGTCGGACAAGGCGACCATGGAAGTGCCGTCGCCGTTTGCCGGTGTGGTCAAGGAAGTCAAAGTCAAACTGGGCGACACCGTGTCCGAAGGCGGCCTGGTCGCCATCATCGAGGTGGCCGAGGCCGCCTCTGCTGCCGCCGCGCCGCCGGCGCCCGCCCAAGCCGCGCCTGCCCAAGCCGCGCCTGCCCCGGAGCCACCGAGACCGGCGCCCGCGCCGCCGGCGCTGGTGGAAAGCGGCGCACCGGTTCCCGCCCTTGCGCCCGTGGCCGAGCCCGGCCAGCCCGGCATCCCGCCGATGCGCTTCGATGCCGATGCGGTGCTGCCCGACAAAGTGCCTTACGCCAGCCCGGCCGTGCGCCTGTTTGCGCGCGAGCTGGGCGTGGATCTCGGCCAGGTGGCCGGCACCGGGCGCGGCGGACGCATCTCCAAGGAAGACGTGCAGGCGTACGTCAAGGCTGCGCTGGCCGGCGGCGGCGCCACGTCGGCGGCGGCCGCGGGCGGTGGCAGCGGGTTGAACCTCATCCCGTGGCCGAAGGTGGATTTCGCCAAATTCGGCGCCATCGAGACCAGGCCGCTGTCGCGCATCCAGAAGATCTCCGGCGCGAACCTGGCCCGCAACTGGGCGATGATCCCGCATGTCACCCAGCACGACGAGGCGGACATCACCGAGCTGGAGGCGCTGCGCGTTGCGCTAAACAACGAGAACGCCAAGGCGATCGCGGCGGGCAAGAGCGGCAAGGTCACGATGCTGGCCTTCCTGATCAAGGCCTGCGTGGCGGCGCTGCAGAAGTTCCCGACCTTCAACGCGTCGCTGGAGGGCGACAACCTCGTCCTCAAGAAATATTTCCACATCGGTTTCGCCGCCGACACGCCCAACGGGCTGGTGGTGCCGGTGCTGCGCGATGCCGACCAGAAGGGCGTGATGGAGATCGCTCGCGAGATGGGCGAGCTGGCCGCGCTGGCGCGCGAGGGCAAGCTCAAGCCCGAGCAGATGCAGGGCGGCTGCTTCACCATCAGCTCGCTGGGCGGAATCGGTGGCACCGCCTTCACCCCGATCATCAATGCGCCGGAAGTGGCGATCCTGGGCGTCTCCAAGTCGGAGACCAAGCCGGTCTGGGACGGCAAGCAGTTCCAGCCGCGCCTGATGCTGCCGCTGTCGCTGAGCTACGACCATCGCGTGATCGATGGCGCCGCCGCGGCGCGCTTCACCAGCTATCTGGGGCAACTGCTGGCCGACCTGCGTCGGGCCATGCTCTGAGCGATGCGCCCGGAGACCGGCCAGGAACTGCGTGAGGCGGGTGGTCACATCCGCGATGTCGCCGAGCGTTCGGTGGGTCGCGGGTTGGGCGACTTGCAGCCCGTGCTCGACTTCCGGCTGCTGCACCTCTCGGGGGTGACCGTCACCGTCGGCGGTGTGATCCTGGCGCTGCTGGTGGTGGTGACGACCTGGGCGACCATCCGGTTGTCCCGTCGGGCACTGGCGCGTTATGCGTCGCGCCATCCCGATGTCAACCAGGCGGCGCTGTACACCGTCAGCCGGGTGGTGACCTACCTGCTGATCCTCGTGGGCCTGCTGTTGACCTTGGATGCGGCGGGCATTCCGGTTGGCAAGTTCAGCGTGTTTGCCGGTGCGTTGGGCGTGGGCCTGGGGTTCGGCCTGCAGGCGATCTTCAACAACTTCATCTCCGGACTGATCCTGCTGTTCGACCGATCGCTCAAGGTCGGTGATTTCGTCGAGCTGGAGGGAGGGCTTCGCGGCACCGTCCAGGCCATCAATATCCGCTTTACCCGCATCACCACCAATGACAACATCGATATTCTGGTTCCCAATGCGGAGTTCGTGACCAAGCGGCTGGTCAATTGGACCTACGGTTCGGTCACCCGGCGCATCCGGGTGCCGTTCGGGGTGGCCTACGGCACCGACAAGGAGCTGGTGAAGAAAGCGGCGCTGGAGGCTGCCGCCCGGGTGCCGTTCACGCTGGCCAATGAGGGGGAGCGGCGCCCGCAGGTGTGGTTGGTCGGGTTTGGCGATAGCGCGTTGAACTATGAGCTGGTGGTCTGGTTGAATGCCGACGCGGCGCGCCGCAACACCGCGGTGGCGGCGGCCTATCTCTGGGAACTGGAGACTGCGCTGGCTGCGCACGGAATCGAGATCCCGTTCCCCCAGCGCGACCTGCATATCAGGAGCCTGTTCGGCTTGCGGGGCAGCGAGGGACTGGCCGGCTTGCACGGCAAGACCGTTGCCCCCGGGAGCGGCGAGCAGGCAGAACAGCTGAGTGCGTACGAGCGCGAGCGTCTGGCGCGCAATGATGCGAGTGAGGATGCCGAGCGCGAGATCCGCGAGGACGCGGCGCGTGCGGCCACCACCGGGCAGGCGATGAGCAGGTCACCCGGGACGGGCGACTGACCAGGGAGCAAGCAGAAAATGCAGATTGAATCGAAAGTGCCCGACATCGGCGGTCACGCCAACGTGCCGGTGATCGAAGTGCTGGTGGCGGTGGGCGATACGGTGAAAAAGGACCAGGGACTGGTCACGCTGGAATCCGACAAGGCCACGATGGAAGTCCCGGCGGCCGCCGACGGCGTCATCAAGGCGCTGAAGGTGAAGCTGGGCGACACGGTGTCGGAAGGCAGTGTGATCGCGCTCATCGAGAGCGCGGCGGGCGACACCGCGGTGGCGCCGATGGCGCCCGCCCCGGCCAAGGCCGAAGGGCCGAAGCCCGTCGCTGCCCCGTCCGGGAAGGTGGAGACGACGCCCGCCACGCAGGCCGCCACATCGTCCGGCCGCAAGGCCGACATCGAGTGCGCGATGGTGGTGATCGGTGCTGGCCCAGGCGGTTATACCGCCGCCTTCCGCAGTGCCGACCTCGGCCTCGATACGGTGCTGGTCGAACGCTACCCCGCGCTCGGGGGCGTCTGCCTCAACGTCGGCTGCATTCCGTCCAAGGCGTTGCTGCATGCCGCCGAAGTGATCGACCAGGCTGCGCACGCCAGTGAGTTTGGCGTCCAGTTCGGCCCGCCGACGATCAACCTCGACGCGCTGCGTGACTACAAGAACAAGGTCGTCGGCCAGCTCACCAAGGGCCTGGCGGGTATGGCCAAGCAGCGCAAGGTGCGCGTCGTGCAGGGCGTGGCGAAGTTTGTCTCGCCCCACGAGCTTGAGATCAGCGCGGCGGATGGCAGCACCCAACTGTTGCGGTTTGCCCAGTGCATCATCGCCGCGGGCAGCCAGCCGGTGAAGTTGCCGGCGTTTCCGTGGGGCGATCCGCGCGTCATGGATTCCACCGATGCGCTTGCGCTCGCCGAGGTGCCGAAGACGCTGCTGGTGGTGGGTGGCGGCATCATCGGGCTGGAGATGGCCACGGTCTATCGCGCACTGGGCGCGCAGGTCACCGTGGTCGAGTTCATGCCGCAGCTGATGCCGGGCGCGGACGCCGATCTGGTCAAGCCATTGGCCGATCGTCTATCGAGACAGGGCGTGGCGATCCACCTCAAGACCAAGGTGGTCGAGGCAAAAGCGCAGAAAAACGGGATTGCCTGTACGTTCGAGGGTGAGTCCATCCCCGACACCAAGCTGTTCGACCGCGTGCTGGTGGCGGTGGGGCGCAGTGCCAACGGTGCGAAGCTGGATGCCGACAAGGCCGGCGTGCGTGTCGGCGAGCGCGGGTTGATCCCGGTGGATGCGCAGATGCGCACCAATGTGCCGCATATCTTTGCCATCGGCGATCTGGTCGGTCAGCCGATGCTGGCGCACAAGGCCACCCACGAGGGCAAGCTGGCGGCCGAAGTCGCGGCGGGTCACAAGAAATCCTGGGTGGCGCGGGTGATCCCGTCGGTGGCCTACACCGATCCGGAAATCGCCTGGGTGGGTGTCACCGAGACCGAAGCCAAGGCCAAGGGGCTCAAGGTCGGTGTGGGCAAGTTCCCGTGGGCGGCCTCGGGCCGCGCCATCGGCCTGGCGCGCACGGAAGGCTTCACCAAGCTGGTGTTCGATGAGGTCACCCATCGCGTGATCGGCGGCGGCATCGTCGGCGTGCATGCCGGTGAGTTGATTGCCGAAATCGCGCTGGCCATCGAGATGGGCTGCGAGGTGGAGGACATCGCCCACACCATCCACCCGCATCCGACGTTGAGCGAATCGGTAGGCATGGCGGCCGAGGTCTACGACGGCAGCATCACCGATCTGTACATCCCGAAGAAGAAGTAGGGCGGCGCCTTCGCCCCGCGACAGCCCTAGTGGCGCGGGGCGAAGGGTTCGCGCCGTTCTGCTTCAAGCCACAAGGGCTTGCCGGCGCGTCATATCCCTGTGGGCACGGCGCGCGTCGTCCGCTTCCATACCTGCACGGGAAGATGGTGCGCCGCGGTCTTGCAGGCAGCCATGGCCAGCGTCGGCGCGGCGCCCACCTGCCGGCTGCCACTCATCCGTCAGCCGACCGAGAATGCCTGCGTGACAGGCAGGCCGGCCAGACGCAGGTCTTGTGCACGGGGATAGCCGCGGCGATGAGGCGATCTTGCGTGTTGCGGCGTGCTGCCGCGGGTCCACCCCTTTCGTGCAATGCCGGCCTTTGATGTGAGCCATGGGCGGCTGTCTGCGGCAAAAGAAGCCCCGGCCGGGGACGGGCCGGGGCTCCGGGCATCCGCATGGGGATCGACGAGGAAATGCGGACGCATGCCTGAGACTGTCCCCCGCCCGGGGAGTTCCCTCGATCGCGCCCCGGCCAATGGCGGTTGCCGCTGAAATCTGGCCACTGCTATACTCTCGCGGCTTCGCAGGGCGGCTTCCATCCCGTCTTGCACACCTACGCCGTCATTCAGCCGACATCGCCGGGGTATCCGCGTGCTCAATTCCGCCGCCGCTGGCTGGCGGCTGGCGCTGCGGGTGGTGGCCAGCCAGGCCGCTGCCACGCTGGCGACAGCTGCGGTCTGCTATGCCAGCGGCCCGCGCGCCGCTCTGGCTGCGCTGGCGGGCGGTAGCGCGATGACGCTGGGCAGCCTGCTGGCGGCCTGGGGCGCCTTCGGCGGCGGCGTGGCGGGGGCTGGCGTGGCGCTGGGGCGTCTCCTGCTGGGCACCGCGGTCAAGTGGTTGGTTGTCATCGTCGGGCTGTATCTGTCGATGGCGGTATGGAAATTGCCGGCAGTGCCGGTGCTGGCAGGGGCGGCAATGGCCGCCGCGGCCTGGGTGGTTTCGATGAGATTCGTGGCGCAGCGCACTACGACGAGGACGAACGCGTGATCCTGGAAGCAATGGGCCTGGCCCCGGAGGGGGGCGAAACCGGTGGCGGGTTGACCGGTTACATCGTCCACCACCTGACCCACAACACCAAGCAGTTCGCGTTCGGCACCGTCCATATGGACTCCTGGATCGTCGCGCTGGTACTTGGGCTGCTGGCCAGCTTCTGGCTGTGGTGGTATGCCCGCAAGGCGACTTCCGGCGTCCCGTCCAAGGGCCAGGCGTTCGTCGAGCTGATCGTCGAGTTCGTCGATTCCGAGGTCAAGAACACGTTCCACGGCGACCGTCGCTTCATCGCGCCGCTGGCGCTGACCATCTTTGTCTGGGTGGTCTTCATGAACGCGATGGACCTGCTGCCGCTGGACATCCCCAGTGCCGCCGTGCAGGCCGTCGCCGGCGAAGAGGCCGCGCACCACACCTATTTCCGCTGGGTGCCGACCGCCGACGTGAACACCACGTTCGCGATGTCCTTCACCGTGCTGCTGCTGATCATCTTCTATTCGATCAAGGCCAAGGGCGGCTGGGGCTTCACCAAGGAGCTGTTCACTGCACCGTTCCACGCGGAAGGCACCGTGGCCAAGATCGTGCTGGCGCTGCCGAACCTGTTTCTGAATCTGGTCGAGTACCTGTCCAAGCCGGTCAGCCTGGGCATGCGGTTGTTCGGCAACATGTACGCCGGCGAGCTGGTGTTCATGCTGATCGCCGGCCTGTTCGTGTCCTGGTTCACCTTCCTGCCGGGTATTGTGTTCCAGTCGATGTGGGCGATCTTCCACATCCTGATCATCCTGCTGCAGGCCTACATCTTCATGGTGTTGACCGTCGTCTACCTGGCGATGGCCCACGAGCACCATTGATCCATCGCTGCACCCCGCTTCCGCTTCACCTTCCGTCGTTCCACCTTCAATTCACCGCAAGCACCGCAACTGGAGATCCACCATGGAATTCATCGCCCAAGTCCAGGCCTACACCGCCATCGCCATCGGCATCATCGTCGGCCTGGGTGCCCTCGCCGCCGCCCTCGGCATCGGCATCATGGGTAGCAAGTTCCTCGAGTCCGCCGCCCGCCAGCCGGAGCTGGTCCCGATGCTGCAGGGCCGCATGTTCCTGCTGGCCGGCCTGATCGACGCGGCGTTCCTGATCGGCGTCGGCGTGGCGATGATGTTCGCGTTCGCCAACCCGCTGCTGGCCGCCGTGCAGGCTGCCGCCGGCGCCTGATCGCGTCGCGTGGATGAAGGTGCGCGCGGCCCTTGCGCAGCGCGTACCGGCAACATCGCGCCGCGGCATGTCGCCGCGGCGCCGCCTTGAAAAAGCCCCGCAGCGCCGGGTCTTTTGAAACGTCAGGTCACGACATGAATCCGAATATCACCCTGCTGGGCCAGATGATCAGCTTCGCGATCCTCATCTGGTTCTCCGTCAAGTTCATCTGGCCGCCGCTGATCCAGGCGATCGAGGAGCGTCAGCAGAAGATCGCCGAAGGCCTGGCGGCCGCTGACAATGCGCAGAAGAACCTGGCGCAGGCCGACGCCAAGGTCGCCGAGGAGCTGAAGGCCGCGCGCGCCAAGGCCAACGAGATCATCGAGCAGGCCCACCAGCGTGCCAATGCCCTGATCGATGCGGCCAAGGCCGACGCGATCGCCGAGGCGCAGCGCCAGAAGGCGCTTGCCGAGGCCGAGATCGAGGCGGCCGCCAACCGCGCCAAGGAAGAACTGCGCAAGCAGGTGTCCGCGCTGGCCGTGTCGGGCGCCGAAAAGCTGCTGAAGCGCGAGATCAACGCCAACGACCAGAAGGCGCTGATCGACGAGCTGGCCGCGCAGCTCTGAGGCCCGGACGATGAGCCAGGCCCTGACCCTTGCACGCCCCTACGCCCGCGCCGCCTTTGCAGTGGCGCGCGAGGCCGGTGACCTTCCTGCCTGGTCTGCCGCGCTGGGCTTCGCTGCCCGCATTGCGGCCGATCCGCAGGTGGCGGCACTGCTGGACAACCCGAAGCTGACCCGCGCCGATGTGATCGCCCTGCTGGCGCCGGATGGCGCGCAGGACGCGTTCCGCAATCTGCTTGGCCTGCTGTTCGACAACCGCCGCCTGGCCCTGCTGCCGGAGATCGCCGGGCTGTTCGACGAGCTGCGCTTCGAGGCCGAGCGCGTGGTGCGCGCGAAGGTCACGTCCGCCGTGGCCCTGGCCGACGGTGAGCTCGAGACGATCAAGGCCGCGCTGCGCAAGCGCTTCGGCCGCGAGGTCGAGGTCGAGACGGCGATCGACGCCAGCCTGATCGGCGGCGCGCTGATCGACGCGGGCGACGTCGTGATCGACGGCTCGATCAAGGGCAAGCTGGAGCGCCTGCAGTCGGCGCTGACGAACTAATCCATTTGCATACGCAGGCGGCGACGCCGGCACCAAGGAAACCAAGATGGCCACCACCACGCTCAACCCGTCCGAAATCAGCGAACTGATCAAGACCCGCATCGAGAAGGTCGCGCTTGCTGCCGAGGCGCGCAACGAAGGTACCGTCACTTCGGTGTCGGACGGCATCGTGCGCATCCACGGCCTGGCCGACGTGATGCAGGGCGAAATGATCGAACTGCCGGGCAACACCACCGCGCTGGCGCTGAACCTGGAGCGCGACTCGGTGGGCGCGGTGGTGCTGGGTGACTACGAGCACCTGCGCGAAGGCGACGTGGCCAAGACCACCGGCCAGATCCTGTCCGTGCCGACCGGTCCGGAGCTGCTGGGCCGCGTGGTGAACGCGCTGGGCGAGCCGATCGACGGCAAAGGCCCGATCGACGCCAAGACCAACTCGCCGGTGGAGACGATTGCGCCCGGCGTGATCTGGCGCAAGTCGGTCGACCAGCCGGTGCAGACCGGCTACAAGTCGGTGGACAGCATGATCCCGATTGGCCGCGGCCAGCGCGAGCTGATCATCGGCGACCGCCAGACCGGCAAGACCGCGCTGGCGATCGACGCGATCATCAACCAGAAGCACTCCGGCGTCCGCTGCATCTACGTGGCGATCGGCCAGAAGAACTCGACCATCGCCAACATCGTGCGCAAGCTCGAGGAGTTCGGCGCGATGGCCTACACCACCGTCGTCGCCGCCTCGGCCTCCGAGTCCGCCGCGATGCAGTACATCGCCGCCTACTCCGGCTGCGCGATGGGCGAATACTTCCGCGACCGCGGCGAAGACGCGCTGATCGTGTACGACGACCTGTCCAAGCAGGCTGTGGCTTACCGCCAGATCTCGCTGCTGCTGCGCCGCCCGCCGGGCCGCGAAGCCTACCCGGGTGACGTCTTCTACCTGCACAGCCGCCTGCTGGAGCGCGCCGCGCGCGTGTCCGAAGCCTACGTCGAGAAGTTCACCAACGGCGAAGTGAAGGGCAAGACCGGTTCGCTGACCGCGCTGCCGATCATCGAGACCCAGGCCGGTGACGTGTCCGCGTTCGTGCCGACCAACGTGATCTCGATCACCGACGGCCAGATCTTCCTGGAAACCGACCTGTTCAACGCCGGCATCCGCCCGGCCGTGAACGCCGGCATCTCGGTGTCGCGCGTGGGTGGTGCGGCGCAGACCAAGATCATGAAGAAGCTGTCGGGCGGCATCCGCATCGCGCTGGCGCAGTACCGCGAGCTGGCGGCGTTCGCGCAGTTCGCGTCCGACCTGGACGACGCCACCCGCAAGCAGCTGGAGCGCGGCCAGCGCGTCACCGAGCTGATGAAGCAGAAGCAGTACGCCCCGATGTCGGTCGCGCAGCAGGCGCTGTCCATCTACGCGGTCGACAAGGGCTATCTGGACGACGTGCCGGTCAACAAGGTGCTGGCGTTCGAAGAGGGCCTGCAGGCGCACTTCGCCAACACCGCCGGCGAGCTGATGGCCAGCATCGACGCCAGCGGCAACTGGAACGACGAGATCGAGGCCGCCTTCAAGAAGGGCATCGAGGACTTCAAGGCGACCGGCAGCTGGTAAGCGACGGAAGCATCCGCGCGGGCCGTTGACCCGCGCTGTCGATCCACATTGACGAGACGAGCATGGCAGGCGGACGCGAAATCAAGACGAAGATCAAGAGCGTGCAGAACACCCGCAAGGTGACGCGCGCGCTCGAAATGGTCTCGGCCTCCAAGATCCGCAAGGCGCAGGACCGGATGAAGGCGTCCCGTCCCTACGCGCGGGCGATGAAGCAGCTGATCGGCCACCTGGCGCAGGCCAATACGGATTTCCGCCATCCGTACCTGGTGCAGCGGGCCGACGTGAAGCGCGTCGGCTACATCGTGGTGTCGTCGGACCGCGGCCTGGCCGGCGGCCTGAACAACAACATGTTCCGCAAGCTGCTGGTCGAGTTCCGCGCGCTGCAGGAGCGCGGTATCGAGGTGGACGTGGTGACCATCGGCCAGAAGGCGTCGGTGTTCTTCCGCCGCATCAAGGTGGGCATGCTGGCCTCGGTGACCCACCTCGGCGATGCGCCGCAGCTGGAGCAGCTGATCGGCGTGGTCAAGGTCATGCTGGACGCTTACACCGAGGGCCGGGTCGACAAGGTGTTCCTGTCGTACAACGACTTCGTGAACACCATGACCCAGCGGGCCACCTTCGACCAGCTGCTGCCGCTGCCGGCCGCCGAGACGCAGATGGCGAAGCACGAGTGGGACTACATCTACGAGCCCGACGCGGAGAGCGTGCTGGACCACGTGCTGACCCGCTACGTGGAGTCGCTGGTGTACCAGGCGGTGATGGAGAACGTGGCCTCCGAACACGCCGCCCGCATGGTGGCGATGAAGGCCGCCAGCGACAACGCCACCAAGCTGATCGGCACCCTGAACCTCGTCTACAACAAGGCGCGGCAGGCGGCGATCACCCAGGAAATTTCGGAAATCGTGGGCGGTGCGGCCGCGGTCTGACCGACCACCGCATCCCAGGCAATCCCGCAGCAGCATTCAAGAGTTCCCGAGGAAACAGGTATGAGCAACCAGGGCAAGGTCGTACAGATCATCGGCGCGGTCGTCGACGTCGAATTCCCGCGTGAAAGCGTGCCGAAGGTGTACGACGCGCTGAAGGTGCAGAACACCGCCATCACGCTGGAAGTGCAGCAGCAGCTGGGCGACGGCGTGGTCCGTACCATCGCCCTCGGGTCCACCGATGGCCTGAAGCGCGGCCTCGTGGCCGAGAACACCGGCCGCGCGATCTCGGTGCCGGTCGGCATCGGCACGCTGGGCCGCATCATGGACGTGCTGGGCAACCCGATTGACGAGGCCGGCCCGGTGGCCGCCGAGACCACCTGGGAAATCCATCGTGCCGCCCCGTCCTACGAGGACCAGGCATCCACCACCGAGCTGCTGGAAACCGGCATCAAGGTGATCGACCTGATGTGCCCGTTCGCCAAGGGCGGCAAGGTCGGCCTGTTCGGCGGCGCCGGCGTGGGCAAGACCGTCAACATGATGGAGCTGATCAACAACATCGCCACCGAGCACAGCGGTCTGTCCGTGTTCGCCGGCGTGGGTGAGCGCACCCGCGAGGGCAATGACTTCTACCACGAGATGCAGGAGTCGGGCGTCGTCAACGTGCAGGAGCACGCCAAGTCCAAGGTGGCGATGGTGTACGGTCAGATGAACGAGCCGCCGGGCAACCGCCTGCGCGTGGCGCTGACCGGCCTGACCATGGCCGAGTACTTCCGCGACGAAGGTCGCGACGTGCTGCTGTTCGTGGACAACATCTACCGCTATACCCTGGCCGGTACCGAAGTGTCGGCGCTGCTGGGCCGCATGCCGTCGGCGGTGGGTTACCAGCCGACGCTGGCCGAGGAAATGGGCGTCCTGCAGGAGCGCATCACCTCCACCAAGACCGGTTCGATCACCTCGATCCAGGCCGTGTACGTGCCCGCGGACGACCTGACCGACCCGTCGCCGGCGACCACCTTCGCCCACCTCGACGCCACCGTCGTGCTGAGCCGCAACATCGCCTCGCTGGGCATCTACCCGGCGGTCGATCCGCTGGACTCGACCAGCCGCCAGCTGGACCCGAACGTGATCGGCAACGAGCACTACGAGACCGCGCGCCGCGTGCAGGCCACCCTGCAGAAGTACAAGGAGCTGAAGGACATCATCGCGATCCTGGGCATGGACGAGCTGTCCGAAGAGGACAAGCTGGCCGTGGCCCGCGCGCGCAAGATCGAGCGTTTCTTCAGCCAGCCGTTCCACGTGGCCGAAGTCTTCACCGGCAGCCCGGGCAAATACGTGCCGCTGAAGGAGACCATCCGCGGTTTCAAGGGCATCTGCGACGGCGATTACGACCACCTGCCGGAGCAGGCGTTCTACATGGTCGGCACCATCGACGAGGCCATCGAGAAGGCCAAGAAGATCACCGGCTGAACCATCGCGCCTTGCATCGGGGCGGGCATGGGCCCGCCGACGCGGCACACCCCGGCGGGTCATGGCCCGCCTTACGGAATCGAAACACATGGCATCCACCATCCGTTGCGACATCGTCAGCGCCGAGGCCGAGATCTTCCACGGCGACGCCGAGCTGGTCGTCGCCACCGGCGAACTGGGCGAGCTGGGCATCGCGCCCCGGCATGCGCCGCTGATCACCCGCCTGAAGCCGGGCAAGGTCGTGGTCACCCTGCCGGGTGGCGAGAAGCTGGACTTCGCCATCTCCGGCGGCATCCTGGAGGTACAGCCGACGGTGGTGACCGTCCTGGCCGATACCGCGATCCGCGCCGACGAGATCGACGAGGCCGCCGTGCGTGCCGCCAAGGAAGAGGCGGAGCGCATCATTGCCCGCCGTGCCGAGGCGATGGAGATCGCCGAAGCGCAGGCCCGCTTGGCCGAGGTCACCGCGCAGTTGCAGGCGCTGGAGCGTCTGCGCAAGAACCTGCGCCACTGACCGGGCCGGGCCTCCTGTGGGCCCGCCCTGCTTGGCTCCGGAGCCCCGCCCCGTGCGGGGCTTCGTCGTTTCCGGCATCCCGGATGCAGCCGGCTCCGCGACGGTTCAGCCGCGGTATGCCAAGCGGTGCCATCATGGCAGCAGACCCCGATGCCGGAGACCACCATGCTGCGCCCCATCCGCCTTGCTGCCTGTGCACTGCTGGCTGCGGTGACTCTGGGCTTGTCCGCCTGTGCCACCACGCCGCTGGTGCGTACCGACTACGACCCCACCGCCGATTTCGTCCAGTACCGGACCTGGGGCTTCTACCAGCCGGTGGCGATGGAACAGGCCGGCTATTCCAGCTGGATCTCCGACCGTGTCCGCGAGGATATCCGGCGCGAGATGGAGGCGCGCGGTTACCGTTATGCCGCCGAGGGCGCCGACCTGCTGGTCAATTTCCAGGGCGTGATCGAAGACAAGACCGCGGTGTGGCAGATACCGCGCAGCGAGGTGGAGTGGTTCTACAGCTATCGCCACCGCAGCTACATCGCCGTGCCGATCTGGTACGACGAGACCCAAGTCAGCCACTACCGCCAGGGCACACTGACTGTGGACCTGGTGGATGGCAAGCGCAACCGCATGGTCTGGACCGGGTCTGCGAATGCCCCGCTGACGCCGGGCGGCAAGCCGGAGCAGCGCCTGGCCGGGATCGACCGTACCGTGGCCGCCATCTTTGCCAAGTTCCCCCATCGCGCCGGCAACTGAGGCCGGGACGGGATCGGGCGCCGCGCGACCTGAGCGTCGGCGGCGCCGCGGACATCAAAACTTCGGTTTGTCGTCGCTGCTTTCGTAGCGCTCGATCGCCTCGACGATGATTTTGCGGGCCTCGGCGGCGTCGCCCCAACCGTCCAGCTTCACCCACTTGCCTGCTTCGAGATCCTTGTAGTGCTCGAAGAAGTGGCCGATGCGCTGCAGCCAGTGCGGGCTGACCTTGCCGATATCGTCGATATGGGTATAGCCGGCGAACACCTTGTCCACCGGTACGGCCAGAATCTTCTCGTCGCCGCCGGCCTCGTCGGTCATCTTCAGCACGCCCACCGGCCGGCAGCGGATCACCGAGCCGGGCACCAGCGACAGCGGCAGGATCACCAGCACGTCGGCCGGGTCGCCGTCGCCACACACGGTGTGCGGCACATAGCCGTAGTTGCACGGATAGCGCATCGGGGTGGACAGGATGCGATCGACGAAGATCGCGCCCGTGGCTTTGTCGACCTCGTATTTGACCGGCTCGGCGTCTTTGGGGATTTCGATGATGACGTTGATTTCTTCCGGCGGGTTCTTGCCGGTGGGGACGAGGTCCAGGCCCATGGGGAATGCTCCGACGTGCGGGCCGCACCCGGACGGGCGCGGCGATGAGGGGGGAGAATCGTCATTTTAACCGCTGTGCCCCATGGGCGGCGTGCTGCCCACCCGGATGGAGCCTGTATTCTTGCGTCGCCTCCCGCCGCAGTGCCCCGCTTGGGGGGCGATGACGGTTTCCGCACAGTCCGAGGGTTCCGATGACGCAAAGCCTCCGCATCGCGATGGCGCAGTTCGATTTTCCGGTGGGGGATGTCGCCGGCAACGCGGCGCGTATCGCCGAGATGATCGCCTTTGCCCGCGACGAGTTCGCCGCCGACATCGTGCTGTTTCCGGAACTGGCGCTGTCTGGCTATCCCCCGGAAGACCTGCTGTATCGGCCGGCGTTCCTGCGCGAATGCGAGGCGGCGATGGCCCGCCTGGCGCAGGCGGCGACCGGGATCGTCGCGGTGGTGGGCTGGCCACAGTCGGCCGGCAGCGTGGTGTACAACGCCGCCAGTGTCCTGCGCGATGGGGGTATCGCGGCGACCTACCGCAAGCGTGAGCTGCCCAACTACGCAGTGTTTGATGAGCGCCGCTGGTTCAATGTCGATCCGGACCGCGAGGATTGCGTGTTCGAGGTCAATGGCGTGCCGGTGGGCGTGTTGGTCTGCGAGGATCTCTGGTTCCCGGAACCGATCGCCGCCACCGTGGGCAAAGGGGCGCAGCTGGTACTGGTGCCCAATGCCTCGCCGTATGAGCATGACAAGCATGCCGAGCGCGATGCGCTGCTGGCGCGGCGTGCGCGCGAGACGGGCGTCGGGATCGTCTACCTCAACCTGGTTGGCGGACAGGATGCGCTGGTGTTCGACGGTGCAAGCCTGGTCGCCGATGGCGATGGCCATGTGCACCCGGCGGCGGTGGCCTTTGAGGAGCAATGGCTGGTGGTGGAGTACGAGCCCGAGAGCCGCCGGTTCGCGCCGTTGCAATGGACGGTGGATGGCGATGAAAGCCGCGAGGCGCTGGCCTGGCGAGCGGTGGTGCGTGGCACCCGCGACTACTGTCAAAAAAACGGATTCAAAAAGGCCTGGCTGGGGTTATCCGGCGGCATCGACTCGGCGCTGGTGCTCACCGCTGCGGTGGACGCGCTGGGGGCACAGAACGTGACCGCAGTGCGGATGCCGTCGCGTTACACCGCCGGTTTGTCGAATGACCTGGCGCAGATGCAGTGCGAGGCGTTAGGGGTGCGGCTGATGACATTGCCGATCGAGGCGCCGTTCTCCGCCTATCTGGGCACCCTGGCGGACACCTTTGCCGGTCTGCCCGTGGACACCACCGAAGAAAACCTGCAGTCGCGCGTGCGCGGCACGCTGATGATGGCGCTGGTCAACAAGTTCGGCGGGCTGCTTCTGACCACCGGCAACAAGAGTGAGTACGCCGTGGGCTACGCCACCATCTACGGCGATATGTGTGGCGGCTACGCGCCGATCAAGGACCTGTACAAGACCGAAGTGTTTGCGCTGGCGCGCTGGCGTAACACGGTGGGGGATGCCGTCATCCCGCAGGCGGTGATCGACCGGCCGCCCTCGGCGGAGCTGCGCGAAAACCAGAAAGACCAGGACGCGCTGCCGCCCTATGACGTGCTGGATGCGATCCTGCTGCGGCATATCGACCAGGAGCAGTCACGGGCCGAGATCGTCGCCGCCGGCTTCGATGCCGCCACCGTGGATCGGGTGCTGCATCTGGTGCGGATCAGCGAATGGAAACGCCATCAGGCAGCGCCTGGCCCCAAGATCAGCCGGCGGGCGTTTGGTCGCGAACGGCGCTATCCGATCAGCAACGGCTGGCGTGAATGAGCGGGGGATGCCCGCTGCGGCCGTGACCCGGCGCGTCGGCCGTCGTCATGCGCAGACCGGGCCGCAGGCAGGTCAGGCAGTGCTGGTGTTTGTGGTGCCCGGGCTTGAGGTTTGCGCGTAGCGCGCCACGCGCGGGTCCATGATCCGCCGCCACAGGGGCGGGCACAGTGCCAGCACGACGGCGGTGGCGTAACCGAACGGCAGTTGCGGGCTTTCGTCGAAATGACGCAGCACCTGATAGCGCCGCGCCGGGTGGGCATGATGATCGGAGTGGCGCTGCAGATTGAACAGCAGCAGATTGGTGACCAGAAAGTCCGAGTTCCAGGAGTGCCGCGGGTTGACGCGCTCGTAGCGGCCATCGGCAAGCAGACGCCGCTGCAGGCCGTAATGCTCGATGTAGTTGATGATTTCCAGCAGGCAGACGGCCACCAGTGCCTGCCCGGCAAAGTAGATCAGGCCTTGCCAGGTGCCTGCGATCAGCACGCATGCCAGTGCCCAAAAGGCCGAGGCGGCGTACCAGACCAGCAGCTCGCTGCGCCAGATGCGATTGCCTAGCGTGCCACGCCGGACGGCGCGGGCGCGATCCAGCGCGAAGGCTTTCGGGATGTTGTGGCGCAGTGCCCGCGCAAGGAAGGCGTAAACGGTCTGGCCAGGCCGGGCAGTCGAGGTGTCGCGCGGGGTGGCCACGTCCACGTGGTGGCCATAGACATGCTCGATCTTGAACGAGCCGTACAGCACCGTGGACAGCAGCAAGCCGCCGGCCCATTGTTCCAGACGGGATGTCTTGTGGATCAGCTCATGGGCGACGTTGATGCCCAGGATGCCGCCGATACAGCCCAGCGAGATGATCCAGCCGGCCCCGCCGATCGGGCCAAACGGGGCGGTCGCAAATACCCATGCGCCCCACAGCATCAGGCCGATCTGCAGCGGCACGCAGGCCAGCGGCAGTGCCGCGTAGAAGAGCGAATGCTCCAGCTGCGGCACGTCGGTATCGGGAGGATTGTCGGCATTGCGGCCAACCAGCTGATCGATGATCGGGATGATCACGAAGTAAAACACCGGCGGGAACCATGCCCAGGCATCCCAGTGGCCCAGCCGACCGGCCATCCAGACACTGACCACGGGCGGCAGGGCGGCGACAACGATGAAAGCCAGGTGGCCCCAGTGATAGGGGAGAACCGGGGTTGCCTTAGCAAGCATGCGTTGCATGGCTGGGGTGCCTCCCATTCGGGCCGGTCCAACATTAGCACCCGGGCGCCAGGCAGATAAACGCGTGGGCGGCGGGCGGGTCGCGCCTGCCTTTGCCGATTGCGTCCTGCCGTGGACTTGCCGCGGCAGCCGGAAAATTTCAGCGCACGTCCGGGCTGAACGGATTCATCCGCTTGAGCACCGAGGGGTACTTGGGCCAGTTGCCGGCCAGCCACGGGTGTTGCGGGTCGTTCTGCTCCAGCACCCGGCGTGCATCCGCGGCCAGGGTTTTCTCGCCCATGCGGGTATACGCCTCGGCCAGCAGCGCCACCGCGTCGTTCTGGTAGGCGCTCTGCGGATAGGTCTCCAGCAGATAGATGGCGCGATCCGCAGCCGATACCCAGGCATCGCGGCGCAGGTAGTACAGGCCGGTATTCAGCTCGAAGCGGGCGAACTGGTCGCGCAGGAACACCATGCGCTGGCGGGCATCACCCGCATAGCGGCTGTTGGGGTACCGGGTGATCAGGGTGTTGAAGTCATCGTAGGCCTGCAGCGGCGCCTGCAAGTCGCGGGTGCTGGCGTCCAGTTTGAACGCGCGCGCCAGGAATACTGTGTTGCGCGCCATGTTGGAGATGCCGCGCAGATAGTAGAGATAGGCGATGTTCTTGTGGGTGGGGTAGGTGCGGATGAAGCGGTCAATGGTGGAGATCGCGTCTTCGTACTTGCCGGACTTGTACTGCGCGTAGGCCTGTTCCATCAGGGCCTGTTCGGTGAATGGCCCGTACGGATACTGCGCGATCAGCCGGCCGAACACTTCGCTGGCGCTGGACCAGCTGCCGTGTTCCATCATCTCGTGTGCGCGGTCGTACAGCGCGCCCACCGGCACGCCTTCGTTCTTGTCCTTGTCCTTGAACCGGTTCTTGAGGCCCGCACAGCCGGTCACGGCGAGGGCGAGCGCAAGCAGCAGGAGGGTGCGCAGCAGGGCGGAACGCTGGGTCATGGGCATCGAACGGGCGCCGGAGGCATGAACGTTGGATAATAGCAGCCCCCGGTCGCGATCAAGCCCGGGCGCTTCCCGCCGTTGCCGGCGGCTTACGGAACTTCCATGCCCCAGACCGGACCCCGCACCGCCCTCGTCCCCGACACCTGCGCCGGCCGCCGCCTGGACGCGGTGCTGGCCGAGTTGTTTCCCGAGTATTCCCGCTCGCGCCTGTCGGCCTGGATCAAGTCCGGCGACGTGGCCGTGGACGGCGCGCCCGCGCGCCCGCGCGACCCGGTGCGGGGCGGCGAGACCATCGTGCTGAATGCGGTGGAGGACGTGCAGACGCACGCGGTGGCGGAGGACATCCCGCTGGATGTGCTGTACGAGGACGAGCACGTCTTCGTGCTGGACAAGCCGGCCGGGCTGGTGGTGCACCCGGGCGCGGGCAATCCGGCCGGCACGCTGGTGAACGCCCTGCTGCACCGCGACCCGGGGCTGGACAAGCTGCCGCGCGCCGGCATCGTCCACCGCCTGGACAAGGACACCAGCGGGGTGATGGTCGTGGCCCGCACCCTGCCTGCGCACACCGCGCTGGTGGCGCAGCTGTCGGCCCGCGAGGTGCACCGGCAGTATCTGGCCATCGTGGTCGGTGCGCTGGTCTCCGGCGGTACCGCCAGTGCCGCGATCGACCGCCATCCGCGCGACCGCCTGCGCATGGCCGTGCGCGAGGATGGCAAGGACGCGGTGACCCACTACCGCCTGCGCGAGCGCTTCCGCGCCCATACCGCCCTGGAGTGCCGCCTGGAGACCGGCCGCACCCACCAGATCCGTGTCCACATGGCGCACCTCAAGCACCCCATCGTCGGCGATCCGCTGTACGGCGGGTCGTTGAAGCTGCCGAAGGGTGCCTCCGAGGCTCTCATCGCGGCGCTGCGGGGCTTCAGGCGGCAGGCCCTGCACGCGGAAGTGCTGGCGTTCGCCCATCCCATCACCGGCGAGCCGGTGCGCTGCGAAGCCCCGGTGCCGGACGACATGCAGCAGCTGATGCGATTGCTGCGGGAAGACGCCGCCGCCCATGCGGAGGCGGAGCGCCAGCGGCGATGAGCCCGTTCCTGCGCGCCGACTGGCCCGCCCCGCCCGGGGTGCACGCACTGACCACGCTGCGCCATGGCCTCGGGATTTCGCAGCCGCCGTTCGACGCGTTCAATCTCGGCGCGCGCTGCGGCGACGCGCCGGAGGCGGTCGAGGAGAACCGTCGCCAGCTTGCGGCCGCGCTGGCCCTGCCGTCCGCGCCGCGCTGGCTGCGGCAGGTGCACGGCGTGGCCGTGGCCGTCGAGCCCGACGACGAACCCGAAGCCGACGCTGCCGTCACGTCCACGCCCGGCAACGTGCTCGCCATCCTCACCGCCGATTGCTTGCCGGTGGTGTTCGCGGCGAAGGACGGCTTGGAAATCGCCGCCGCCCATGCCGGCTGGCGCGGCTTGTGTGCCGGCGTGTTGGAGGCCACGGTGGCGGCCATGCGCACGCCGCCGGACCGGCTGGTGGCCTGGTTGGGTCCCGCGGCCGGGCCACGGGCTTACGAGGTCGGCACAGAAGTCTTCGACGCCTTTGCCGCCCGCGACGGGCGGGCGCGTATGGCGTTCCTGCCGACCCGGCCCGGGCATTGGAAGGTGGACCTGTACACCCTCGCGCGCCAGCGCCTGCTGGATGCCGGCGTGTGCGACGTCCATGGCGGCGGTCTGTGCACGATCTCCGATCCGGCGCGCTTCTTCTCGCACCGCCGTGACGGCCGCAGCGGGCGAATGGCGACTTTGGCCTGGTTCACGGCGCAGCGCTAGCTTAGCTCGCCGAAGGCGCTGCCAAGGGGCATTCCGGCGGGCCTGCTGCCTGCGATGTGCGGGACGGCAGGCCCGTGCGGGGCTGTGGGGAGGTGTGACCGCCAGCCAGCAGCCAGGCCAGCTTGCGCTGGCGCGGCAGCTGTTTGATGGCCCATTCCGCGCGCAGCGCGCTGCCCCGGTCCGGGTAGGCGCGGCTGGCCAGGATGCAATCGGGCGGATGCGCGCGGGTGTATTTCGCCCCCTTTCCGGCATTGTGCTGGCGGAAGCGACGCTCGACGTCGGTGGCAATGCCGGCGTACAGGCTGCCGTCGCGGCAGCGCAGCAAGTAGAGGTGCCAAGGTCTCACCGGCGCAGCATAACCGCGTCTCAACAATGTGTGCGACTTGACTTGAATCACGCCCACCCAACCACATCTGGCGCACATTGGGCCACGACGGCCCCTCTGAAAGGATCGACACGATGCGCATGGACAAACTCACCTCGCGCTTCCAGCAGGCCTTGAGCGATGCGCAGTCGCTGGCCGTGGGGCGCGACCACAATTTCATCGAACCCGTGCACCTGTTGCTGGCGCTGCTCGACCAGCAGGGCGGCGGCACCCGGCCCCTGCTGGCACAGGCGGGCGTCAATGTGCCGGTGCTGCGCGAGCGCCTGACCGAGGCGCTGGACAAGCTGCCCAAGGTCACCGGTCAGGCTGGCAATGTGCAGGCCGGCAATGACCTGCTCCGCCTGCTCAACGTCACCGACAAGCTGGCCCAGCAGCGTGGCGATGCCTATATCGCCAGCGAACTGTTCCTGCTGGCAGCGCTGGAGGACAGTGGCGATGCCGGGCGTGCGCTCAAGGCGGCCGGTGTTGACAAGGCAAAGCTGCAGGCAGCCATCGAAAAAATGCGCGGAGGCGAAAAAGTGACCGACGAAAATGCGGAAGACACCCGGCAGGCGCTGGAGAAATACACCATCGATCTGACCGCGCGCGCCGAGGGCGGCAAGCTTGACCCGGTGATCGGGCGCGACGAGGAAATCCGTCGCACCATCCAGGTGCTGCAGCGGCGTACCAAGAACAACCCGGTGCTGATCGGCGAGCCGGGCGTGGGCAAGACCGCGATCGTTGAAGGGCTGGCCCAGCGCATCGTCAACGGCGAAGTGCCGGAAGGGCTGCGCGGCAAGCGCCTGCTCAGCTTGGACATGGGCGCGCTGATTGCCGGCGCCAAGTTCCGCGGCGAGTTCGAAGAGCGCCTGAAGGCCGTGCTCAATGATCTGGCCAAGAACGAAGGCCAGATCATCCTGTTCATCGACGAGCTGCACACCATGGTCGGTGCCGGCAAGGCCGATGGCGCGATGGATGCCGGCAACATGCTCAAGCCGGCGCTGGCGCGCGGCGAGTTGCACTGCATCGGCGCCACCACGCTGGACGAGTACCGTAAGTACATTGAAAAGGACGCTGCGCTGGAGCGCCGCTTCCAGAAGGTGTACGTGGGCGAGCCGAGCGTGGAGGACACCATCGCCATCCTGCGCGGCCTGAAGGAGCGCTACGCGGTGCACCACGGCGTGGAGATCACCGACCCGGCCATCGTCGCCGCCGCCACCCTGTCC
Source organism: Thermomonas sp. (assembly GCF_046293095.1). GTDB lineage: Bacteria > Pseudomonadota > Gammaproteobacteria > Xanthomonadales > Xanthomonadaceae > Thermomonas. Next base: position 124,081 of record NZ_JBKBPN010000003.1, on the reverse strand, counting down.
CATCGCTACATCCCCGATCGCCAGTTGCCCGACAAGGCCATCGACCTGATGGACGAGGCGGCCAGCCGTATCCGCATGGAGATCGACTCCAAGCCGGAAGAGCTGGACCGCAAGGAGCGCCGGCTGATCCAGCTCAAGATCCAGCGCGAGGCGCTGAAAAAGGAAAAAGACGCCGAATCCAAGCAGCGGCTTGCCGATCTGGAAAAAGAGATCGCCGAGCTGGAGCGCGAGTACGCCGATCTGGAAGAAATCTGGAAGGCGGAAAAAGCCACCCTGCAGGGCGCGACCAAAATCAAGGAGCAGATCGAGCAGGCCAAGCTTGAGCTGGAAGCCGCGCAGCGCCGTCAGGACTATGCGCGGATGAGCGAGATCCAGTACGGCACCCTGCCGGAGTTGGAGAAGCAGCTGAAGGCGGCGCAAGAAGCCGAATCCCGCGGTTTCACCCTGCTGCAGGACAAGGTCACGGCCGAGGAGATCGCACAGGTGGTGTCGCGCTGGACCGGCATCCCGGTCAGCAAGATGCTGGAGGGCGAGCGCGAGAAACTGCTGAAGATGGAAGAGGCGCTGCGCACCCGCGTGGTGGGCCAGGAGGAAGCCATCAAGGTGGTGTCCGATTCGGTACGCCGTTCGCGTGCCGGCTTGTCCGACCCCAACCGGCCCAGCGGCTCGTTCCTGTTCCTGGGCCCCACGGGCGTGGGCAAGACCGAGCTGTGCAAGGCGCTGGCGGAGTTTTTGTTCGACAGTCAGGATGCGATGGTGCGCATCGACATGAGTGAGTTCATGGAGAAGCACGCCGTCAGCCGTCTGATCGGTGCGCCTCCGGGCTATGTCGGCTATGAGGAAGGGGGTTATCTCACCGAAGCGGTGCGGCGCCGTCCCTACAGCGTGATTTTGCTGGACGAGGTGGAAAAGGCGCATCCGGATGTGTTCAACATCCTGCTGCAGGTGCTGGACGATGGCCGCCTGACCGACGGCCAGGGCCGCACGGTGGACTTCCGCAACACGGTCATCGTGATGACCTCCAACTTGGGCAGCCAGATGATCCAGGAAATGGCCGGGGAAGACTCGCCCGAGGCCTACACCAAGATGAAGGCAGCGGTGATGGGCGTGGTGCAGGCGCACTTCCGTCCGGAGTTCATCAACCGGCTGGACGACATCGTGGTGTTCCACCCGCTGGACAAGGCGCAGATCAAGCAGATCGCCCGCATCCAGCTGCGCGGTCTGGAGAAGCGGTTGGCCGAACGCGGCATCCGCATCACGCTGACAGAGAAGGCCTACGATCTGCTTGCCAACATCGGTTTCGATCCGGTGTACGGCGCACGTCCGCTCAAGCGGGCGATCCAGCAGCAGATCGAAAACCCGCTGGCGCAGCAGATCCTGTCGGGCGCGTTTGTCAGCGGCGACACCGTCAAGGTGGATGCCGAGGGCGGCAGGCTGGTGTTCGTGAAGTAAGCCCGATGCCGGGTGCCCCTTGGGGCGCCAGGCTCACATTGGCAGGCATTGCCACAGAACAGGCGCCGGGGTTCCGGCGCCTGTCTGCGTGTCAGGAGGTGGCGTGCGGGGCTGTGCGCGCGGGCCGGTACGGTGGCGTGGCCAGCACCATATCGGCCAGCGAGTAGGCCAGCTCGCGCTCGGCCAGCACGGCGGCATCCGCGCCGTGGGCGAGCAGATACTTGACCTCGCCTTCGCTGTGGGCCCGTGCCAGCACCGTGATGGCAGGGTTGAGGGCGCGCAGGTGGGCGATGGTCTCACCACTCTCCAGCGCCCGTGGGATGGCCAGGATGGCCAGTTTCGCCAGCTCGGGCCGGGCGTTGGCCAGCACCTGTGGAAGCACCGCGTTGCCGCGGATGGCCGGGAAACCGGCGGTGCGCGCGGCGTGCACCCGCTCGATGTCTTCCTCGATCAGCACGACCGGCACATGGCGCTCACGCAGCAGCCGCAGCAGGTCACGGCCAACCCGGCCGTAGCCGATCACGATGGTGTGGTCGCGCAGATCAGCGGGCAGCGGTGGCGCTTCCAGGCAGGCCTGTTCGCGGCGTTTGCGGACCTGTCGCAACAGCATGGCCACCAGCAGCGGGTTGAGGACGATCGACAGCAGCGCGCCGGCCAGCACCAGATCCCGCACTTCCGGCTGCAGCAGGCGAAGTGAAAGGGCAAGCCCCATCACGATGAAGGAAAACTCGCCGATCTGCGCCAGGGTGGCGGCGGCCAGGCGGGCATCTTCATCGCGCTCGCCCAGCATGCGCAGGCCCCGCCAGCTGAGGGCGCCTTTGACGACCACGATCAGAAACACGGTCAGCGCCACCTGCAGGGGTTGCCGGAGCAGGATGGCCGGATCGAACAGCATGCCCACCGACACGAAGAACAGCACGGCAAAGGCATCGCGCAGGGGCAGGGAGTCGTTGGCGGCCTTGTGCGAGAACTCGGACTCGTTGAGCAGCATGCCGGCAAAGAACGCGCCCAGCGCGAACGACACCCCAAACAGCTCCGCTGCCGCAAACGCCACGCCCATCGCGGTGGCCAGCACGCACAGGGTGAACAGTTCGCGCGAGCCGGTGCCGGCCACCCGCGCCAGGATCCAGGGCATCACCCGGCGTCCCACCACCAGCATGAAGGCCAAAAACACGGCCAGCTTCAGCACGGTTTCGCCCAGGCGCGGCCACAGGCCCGCAAGCGAAGCCGCATGGCCGCCGGCGGCCAGGGGCGGCAACAGCAGCAGCACCAGCACCATGGCGATGTCTTCCACCACCACCCAGCCGACGGTGACCTGGCCAATCCGCGAATCCAGCAGGCGATGCTCTTCCAGTGTGCGCAGCAGCACCACCGTACTGGCCACCGAGAGCGCCAGGCCAAACACCAGCCCGCTGCTGTCGCTCCAGCCGGACAGCCGCCCCACGCCCCAGCCCAGCGCCGTCATCAGCAGGATGCGCAGCAGAGCGCCGGGGATGGCCACCGCGCGGACCTGCAGCAGATCCTGCAGGGAGAAATGCAGGCCCACGCCGAACATCAGCAGGATCACGCCGACCTCGGCCAGCTGCGGGGCCAGGGTCTGATCGCCCACCAGCGCCGGCATGAACGGGCCGACCACCACGCCGGCCAGCAGGTACCCGGCCAGGGGAGACATCCGCAGCCGTTGTGCCAACAGGCCAAAGCCGAAGGCCAGCACGAAGGCAAGACAGAGCAGGGTGATCAGAGACGTTGAGTGCGGCATGGGGCATCCGGACGTGCGCGCAACGGGATGATCGCATGCCGGGCTTGCGCATACGACGACGCCCCGGCGGGCCGGGGCGTCGATGGGTGGCATGCAGGCGTCAGATCACCACTTGTATGCAATCCGTCCGTAGTAGTAGGCGCCGTTGAAGCCAAACGGGCTCTGGGTTGGCCAGATCAACTGGCCGGAGTTGGTGTTCGGCGGGATGACTTTGTCCGGGTAGGTGTCGAACACATTGTCGGCACCGAGCGCGAACTCCCAGCCGCCGGTGTTGTAACGGGCGCTGAGATCGGTCAGCCATTTGGCGCCAAACGTCTGGTCGAGGGTGGGGTTGTTGTTGAGGATGGTGAACTTGCCATAGCGGCTGACGATCGCGCCAAGCGTCCAGGAACCCACCTTCCAGTCCGCGCCAAGCATCAACTTGTCACGTGGCGCGCCCACCTCGAAGCGGGCCAGTTCCACCCGGCCGATCCGCAGCGCATTGGGGTCGATGGCCTGCAGGGCGGCGGGGTTCGGTGCCACCCGGTCCACCGTGGTCTTGTTGTGGTTGTAGCTGAGCGTCCAGTCGATGCTGCTGGCCGCAAGCTGGGTGGTGTAGGTGGCCACCACGTCGATGCCGGTGGTGGTGGTGTCCAGCGCGTTGGTGAAGTAGCGGCCACCGCCGACCGACGGGAAGCCGTTGGCATTGAGGTAGTTGCGCACTGCGGTGCTGGTGAGGTTTTCCGACAGGGTGATGCGGTCGGTCACTTTGATCCGGTAGGCGTCGGCGGTCAGGTAAAGCCCGTTGGCAGGGGTCAGCACCAGGCCCAGGCTGAGGTTGCGGGATTTCTCCGGCTTCAGCGGTTCGGCCCCCAGCGCGATGCCGGCCGGGTTGGTCACCCGGAAGGTCACGATGTCATAGGGGATGCCGCCGATGAAGTTGGTGGATGTGGTCTGGTAGAACTGCTGCTGCAGCGAGGGCGCATGGAAGCCGGTGCTGGCGGTAGCGCGCAGCGAAACCGCGTCGTTGAACACGTAGCGCGTGCTCAGCTTGCCGGTGGTGGTGTTGCCGAAATCGCTGTAACGCTCATGGCGCGCAGCCAGGCCGGCCGAGAGTTTGTCGGTCAGATCACCTTCCAGGCCCACGTAGAACGAGGTGCTGTGACGGTCGAAGGTGCCGCTGTCGCTGGGCCGGAACCCGGGGAACACCTGTGCCCCGGAGGGGGTGGGGTTGCCGTTGAGCAGCACGCCGCCATTGATATAGGAGTTCGGTTCGCCGGCACCGATGTCGTACTGCTCGCCTCGCCACTCCAGGCCGTAGGAGAGCGTGGCCGGATAGGCCAGCCCCAGATTCACCGGCCGGTTCAGGTCGAGGTTCAGCACGTGCTGGGTGTACTTGAGCGTACCGGCGTAGAACTCGGTGGGCGAGCTGGGGCCCAGGCTGCGATTGAGCGAGTTCTTCACGTCGAAGCGCAGGTCGTTGTAGCCATAGGTGTAGCTGGCGTCGAACTGGGTCTCGCCGATGGACGAGCGCATCCCCATCACCAGCTGGTAGTCGTTGCTGGTGTTGAAGATCTTGGGCAGGAACCCGTTGGGGTAGATCGACGGGATGTTGCGGGAGTCGCCCGCAGCGCGGAAAAACCCGTTCGACAGCGTCTCCCGGTGGGTGTAGATGCCGTAGGAATAGAACGTGAGGTAGTCGGCCGGTTTCAGCTCACCGTTGAAGGTCACCGAGCGGTTGTCCACTTCCGGGTCACCCAGGCGCTGGACGGTCTGGCCAACCGGCGGCGAGCTGGAGGTCTGTGCGCCGGCATACGGCGTGGCGCGGTTGGTCTGATCCTGGTGGCCAAACTGTGCGGCCAGATGCACCTTGCCGCTGGCGCCCAGCGCCAGCCCGGTATCGGCCATCACCTGATACTTGGCGCCGTCGCCTTCCTTGTACTCGCCGTAGGTGGCGCCGGCGCTGCCGCCGCTGGCGGAGCCCTTCAGCACGATGTTGACCACGCCGGCGATGGCGTCCGAACCGTACTGGGCCGAGGCGCCGTCGCGCAGGACTTCGACGCGCTCGATGGCGGCGATCGGGATGCTGTTGAGATCGGCCGGCGAGGAGCTGCGGCCCTGGCTGCCGTTGACATTCACCAGGGCGCCCAGGTGGTAGCGCTTGCCATTGACCAGGACCAGTACGTGATCCGGGGCGAGGCCGCGCAGCTGCGCCGGGCGCATGGCGTCGGTGCCGTCATTGATCGCGGCACGCGGGAAATTGAGCGAAGGCAGGGCGCGTGAGAGCGCGGTGGCCAGCTCGGTGGTGCCGGTGGATTCCAGTACTTCAGGCGTGATGATGTCGATGGGCGACTGCGATTCCGCCACGGTGCGGTCGGTCACCCGGGTGCCGGTGACGATCAGGGTGTCCAGCGTGCGGGCGTCTTTCTTGGTCGGTTCGGCCTGCTGGGCCGCTGCGGGCAGTGCAGCCAGCAGGGAGGACAGGGCAAGCGCCAACGGGGTGATACGGGGCATGGGATTCTCCGGGAGGTATGACCACGCTCAACCTTTAACACCGGCTTAACCGCGCTGCAAGCAAGCCCCGGCATACCGATATGCGCTAAGGTAGGTGTCTTTGTGTCTCGGCGGAGTGCCGGGCACAGCCGGTACAATCGCCCGCCCATGATCTCCTTCCGCAATTTCGCCCTGCGCCGGGGTGAACGCCTCCTGCTGTCCAACGTCGACCTGGCCCTGCATGCCGGTTGGCGTGTCGGCGTGGTCGGCCGCAACGGCGCCGGCAAGTCCTCGCTGTTCGCCGCGCTGATGCGCGAGGTCGAGCCCGACAAGGGCGATCTGGAGCTGCCGGGCAAGGCGCGGATCGCCAGCGTTGCCCAGGAAACCCCGCACCTGCCGGACCCGGCCATCGACTTCGTGCTGTCTGGCGACGCCGCCGTGCACGCGGCGATCCAGATGGAAGCCAACGCCTTCGCGGCGGAGGACTGGGAAGCGGTGGCCGAGGCGCACCAGCGCCTGGAAGAGGTCAACGGCTACGACGGTACCGCCCGCGCGGGCCGCCTGCTGCACGGGCTGGGCTTCCCCGCGGAGACCCACGACAAGCCGGTCGCGGATTTTTCCGGCGGCTGGCGGGTGCGCCTGAACGTGGCGCGCGCGCTGATGACGCCCAGCGACCTGCTGCTGCTCGACGAGCCCACCAACCACCTCGACCTCGACGCCGTGGTCTGGCTGGAGGAGTGGCTGAAGCGCTATGACGGCACGTTGCTGGTGATCAGCCACGACCGCGAGTTCCTCGACAACGTCACTACCCACATCCTGCACCTGCACGACGGCACCGCGAAGCTGTACGTCGGCAACTACACCGCGTTCGAGCGTCAGCGCGCCGAGCACCTGCGCCAGCAGCAAATCGCCTTCGAGAAGGAGCAGGCCGAGCGCGCCCACCTGCAGGGCTTCATCGACCGCTTCAAGGCCAAGGCCAGCAAGGCCCGGCAGGCGCAGTCGCGGATGAAGCGGCTGGAGAAGCTGGCCGGCACCGAGGCGGTGCGGGTGGAGCGCGGGGTCAGCATCCAGCTGCCGGCGCCGCTGCGCCTGCCGAATTCGCTGCTGTCGCTGCGCGGTGCGGACTGCGGCTACGGCCCGGGCGCCACGATCCTGCGCAACGTCGGCTTCGGCCTGGAGGCCGGCGACCGTATCGGCCTGCTCGGCGTCAACGGCGCCGGCAAGTCGACGTTGGTGAAGACCCTGGTCGGTGAATTGCCGCCGATGTCGGGCGAGCGCCTGGCCCACCCCGACCTGCGCATCGGCTACTTCGCGCAGCACACCGTGGAATCGCTGGTGATGGGCACCACGCCGATCGACCACCTCAAGGCGCTCTCGCCCAACACGCCGACGCAGGAGTTCCGCAACTTCCTCGGTGGCTGGCAGTTCCCGGGCGACCGCGCGTTCGAGGTCATCGACAATTTCTCCGGTGGCGAGAAGGCGCGGCTGGCGCTGGCCCTGCTGGCGTGGAGCAAGCCCAACCTGCTGCTGCTGGACGAGCCCACCAACCATCTCGACCTGGAGATGCGCGAGGCGCTGGCCGAGGCGCTGTCGGACTTCGACGGTGCCATCGTCATGGTCAGCCACGACCGCCACCTGATCGGCCTGGTCAGCGACCAGTACTGGCGCGTGCATGACGGCGTCGTCGAGCCGTTCGACGGTGACCTGGACGACTATGCTGCGTGGCTGCGGACGCGCCCCGGCGCCGACAATCCCAAGACGCCGGTACCAAAGGCGGCGCCCGTGGCCGCAGCACCGCCGCCCGCCCCTCCCAGGCCCAAGCCCAACCCGCACAAACTGCAGAAAGCCGAGGAACGGGTGGCGCGGTTGGAAGGCAAGCTGGCCGATTGCGAGGCGCAGCTGGCCGATCCCGCGGTCTACGCGGATGCCGGCAAGGTGGCCGACCTGGGCCGCACCCAGCTGCAGCTGCGCGCGGAGCTGGAGACCGCCGAGGCGGAGCTGCTGGCGCTCTATGAGGGGGCCTGATCGGCGCCTTCAGTCACGCAGGAAATAGTCCACCGTCGTCACCACCCGGATCTTCTTGATCTGCGGGCTGCCGGCATCGCGGTTTTCGATGCTCACCACGCCCTGGTTGGCGGTCCGGATGCCGCCCAGCCTGGCCCCGGAATCCTTGGCGAACTGTTCGGCCGATTTGCGCGCGTTGGCGGTGGCCTCGGCGATCAGCGCCGGTTTGATGGCATTGAGCTGGGTGTAATCGAACTGCGGGCCACCGCCTTCCTCGGTGTTGAGCATGACGCCGCGGGCGACGATATCGCCGCTGCGGCGCAGGGCGGCAAGCGCCTCCTGCACGCGTGCGGTGCGCAGGGTGACGGTGTTGGAATAACGGAAACGCTCGGGGGGGCGGTTGTCGCCAAAGGCATAGGCCCAGCGGTCTTCCAGGCGCGGCGGGCTGAGCACGATCTCGCCGTCACCGAATCCGGCCTGGATCAGGAAGTCCCGGATGGTGCGGGTATTGGCCTCCAACTGGGCCTGCACCGCCGTCAGGTCATTGCCGCCCACGCTCTGGGCCAGCGGCCAGACCACCAGGTCGGCATTGACGATCTTCTCGGCGCTGCCCTTGACGGTGACGAAGCGGTCGGCCGTCCGCAAGCGGGCCATGCCGTTGGCGGCCAGCCAGCCGGCACCGGCCAAGCCCAGGGCGATCACGATGGCGGCAAGCACGGGACGGCTTTGCATGGGCGTTCTCCGGAAGCGGCAAGCCCAAGCTTACGCCATGGCAGCGGGGGGCTTGAAATGGCGGCACAACGCCGCGATATCCGCGCCGGGCCATTTCTACCGGACCGAACGATGCCGATCTACGCCTTCGCCTGCGATGCCTGCGGGCACGCCTTCGACCGCTTGCAGAAACTGTCCGATGCCGATCCCGCCGCCTGCCCGGCCTGCGGCGCGGAAGGGCGCGTCCACCGCCAGCTGACCGCGCCGCAGTTCCGGCTGGCGGGCGGCGGCTGGTACGAAACCGATTTCAAGAAAGAGGGCGACAAGAAGCGCAACCTGGCCGGCGATGCCGCCAAGCCGGCGGAAACCAAGTCCGAGGCCAAGCCGGAAGCGGCCAAGCCCGCGGCGGACAGCAAGCCCGCCAGCGGCGCATAACGCGCGCCGCTCAGGCGTCGTCACGTCATCGCAGGCGGCTAAAACGAAACGCTGGACTCCCGCCTGCGCGGGAGTGCCCAGCCTTTCATGCCACAAGCCGCCTGAATCCCTCCAGCGGGACAGGGGCGGCATCGCAACCAAGCGAGTATCGGGGAGCGGCTTGCGATGCCACCCCTGTCCTGCCCGCCCAGCCCCGCCGCTCCACGCCTGCCCATCGGCTAAAATGACGGATTCCGCGCCGGCCCGATGCCTGCGCGCCCCCGCGTTTCCCGGAGCTTCCATGCGTACCCATTTCTGCGGCCTGATCGACGAGGCGTTGATCGGCCAGACCGTCACCCTCTGCGGCTGGGCCGATGTCGCCCGCAACATGGGCCAGATCGTCTTCATCGACCTGCGCGACCACGAGGGCATCGTGCAGGTCGTCGCCGAACCGGCGGACGCGGCCGGCAACGCCGACATGCTGGCCGCCGCCGCGGCGGTGGGCTACGAGGACTGCCTGCGCGTTACCGGCACCGTGCGCCGGCGCCAGTCGGTCAATGACAAGATCAGGACCGGGCAGGTGGAAGTGGTGGCCGAGCGCATCGAGCTGCTCAACAAGGCCGAGCCGCTGCCGTTCCACCACCACGAGAACCCGGGCGAGGACATCCGCCTGAAGTACCGCTATCTCGACCTGCGCAGCCCCGAGATGCAGCGCAAGATGCGCACCCGCACCAGGCTGGTGTCGGCGCTGCGCCACTACCTCGACGCGCGCGGTTTCCAGGACATCGAGACCCCGATCCTGACCAAGGCCACGCCCGAGGGCGCGCGCGACTTCCTGGTACCGGCGCGCATGCATCCGGGCGAGTTCTACGCGCTGCCGCAGAGCCCGCAGCTGTTCAAGCAGATCCTGATGATGGCGGGCTTCGACCGCTACTACCAGATCGCCCGCTGCTTCCGCGACGAGGCGCTGCGCGCCGACCGCCAGCTGGAGTTCACCCAGCTCGACATGGAGTTCGCCTGGGTCACCGAGCGCGACGTGCAGGACCTCACCGAGGACATGATCCGCAGCGTGTTCCGCGAGGTGGTGGGCGTGGAGCTGGAGGCGCCGTTCCCGCGGATGACGTACGCCGAAGCGATGCGCCGCTACGGCTCCGACAAGCCGGACCTGCGCATCGACCTGGAACTGGTGGACGTGGCCGAACTGGTGAAGGATTGCGACTTCGCGGTGTTCAGTGGTGCCGCCAACGACCCCGACGGCCGCGTGGCCGCGCTGCGCATCCCCGGCGGCGCGTCGCTGAGCCGCAAGCAGATCGACGAATACGCCGCCCACGCCGCCAAGTACGGCGCCAAGGGCCTGGCCTACGCCAAGATCGACGAGGCGGGCGCGGTCAATTCTCCGGTCGCCAAGTTCTTCGCCGAAGGCAAATTTGAAGCGCTGCTGACGCATCTCGGCGCCGGCAACGGCGACATCGTGTTCTTCGGTGCCGGTGCGTATGCCAAGGTCAGCGACTTCATGGGCGCGGTGCGCCTGAAAGCCGGCAAGGACTTCGGCCTGGTGCAGGACGGCTGGAAGCCGCTGTGGGTGACCGATTTCCCGATGTTCGAATGGGATGCAGAGGAGCAACGCTATGTGGCCTTGCATCACCCCTTCACCGCGCCTGCCGTGGATTCGATCGAGGACCTGCGCGCGAACGCGAAGACCGCCGTATCGCGCGGCTACGACATGGTGCTCAACGGCAACGAGATCGGTGGCGGTTCGATCCGCATCCATCGCCCGCAGATGCAGGCGGCGGTGTTCGACCTGCTGGGCATCGGCGCCGACGAGCAGCGCGCCAAGTTCGGCTTCCTGCTGGACGCGCTGAAATACGGCGCGCCGCCGCACGGTGGCATCGCCTTCGGCATCGACCGCATCGCCGCGCTGATGGCCGGTACTGACTCGATCCGCGATGTGATCGCGTTCCCCAAGACCACCAGCGCGCAGTGCCTGATGACCGATGCGCCGTCGCCGATCCCGGACGCGCAGCTGGCCGAAGTGCACGTACAGGTGCGGCCGCAGGCGTGAGCGCGATGATCCGCCGCGCCGTGCCTGCCGATGCCGCCATGCTGGCGGAGCTGGGCGCGGCGACCTTCGCGGAGACCTTCGGGCATCTGTATTCGCCGGAGGACCTGCAGGCCTTCCTGGAAGAGAGCCACAGCGTTGCGGCCTATGCCAGGGCGCTGGCCGATCCGGCCTACGCGTTGTGGCTGGCCGAGGACGAGGCGGGCCGGGCCATCGGCTATGCGCAGGCCGGCCCGTGCGGGCTGCCGCACGTCGACGTGCGCCCGGAAGACGGCGAACTGAAGCGACTGTACGTCCGCGCCGGCACCCGGAACGCCGGCACCGGCCGTGCGCTGATGGACGCGGCGATGGCGTGGCTGCTGCGTGATGGCCCGCGTACCCTGTGGGTCAGCGTGTGGTCGGAGAACTTCGGCGCCCAGCGCTTCTACGCCCGCTATGGCTTTGCCTTCGCCGGCGAGTACGCCTTTATCGTGGGCCAGCAGCGCGACCGCGAGTTCATGTACAGGCGGGAGCCGGTTCCGACGTGATCCGGCGGGTCCTGCTGCTGCACGGCCTGTTCAACCCGGCCTGGTGGCTGGTCCCGCTGGCGGGCGGCCTGCGCAAGGCGGGCCTTGAGGTCGATGTGTTCGGCTATCCGACGTTGGCCGGCGGGTCGGAACGGGCCATCGTGCGGCTGCAGGCCCGGCTGCGCGCCGCGCCCGTCGATGCCATCGTGGGCCACAGCCTGGGCGGCCTGGTCGCGCTGGAGGCTCTGCGCCTGGCCCCAGACGTGGATGTGGCACGGGTGGTCTGTCTGGGTTCGCCACTGCGTGGCAGCGCGGTGGCGGCTGCTCTGGCGGACCGCCGCTGGGGCGCCGCCCTGCTGGGCCGCCATGCGGCGCTACTGCGCGCAGGCGTACCCGCCTGGCAGGGTGCGGCCGCGGTTGGGGTGGTGGCCGGCCACGCCCCGCGCGGGCTGGGGCGCCTGTTTGCCGAACTGGATGGGGAGCACGACGGCACGGTGGCGGTGGCCGAGACCCGGCTGCCGGGGATTGCCGCGCACTGCGTGGTGCAGGCCAGCCATACCGGGCTGGTGGTGTCGGCCGAGGCAAGGCGGCAGGTCCTGCGATTCCTGCAGGAGGGCCGGTTCGAGCCCGTCGTCGGGTCGGCGGCCGTATAATTCGCCGCTTCGCCCAACCGGCCGGATATTGTCATGGGACGTGGCCCTTCCATCGAAGCCCGCAAGAACGCGCAAGACGCGCAGCGCGGCAAGATTTTCACCAAGATCATCCGCGAGATCTCCGTCGCGGCGCGTGCCGGGGGCGGTGATCCGTCCGGCAACCCGCGGCTGCGCGCGGCGATCGACAAGGGCCTGGACGTCAACATGTCCAAGGACGTCATCGAGCGCGCCATCAAGAAGGCCACCGGCGAGCTGGAAGGCGTCGCCTACGAGGAAATCCGCTACGAAGGCTACGGCGCGGGCGGGGTCGCGGTGATCGTCGATTGCCTTACCGACAACCGCGTGCGCACCGTCGCGGACGTGCGCCATGCGTTCGGCAAGTTCGGTGGCAACCTTGGCACCGAGGGCTCGGTGTCCTTCATGTTCAAGAAGCTGGGCGTGCTGAGCTATGCGCCCGGCGCGGATGAGGAGCGCATCACCGAGGCCGCCATCGAGGCCGGCGCGGACGACGTGGTGGTGTATCCGGAGGACGGCGCGATCGACGTGCTGACCTCGCCCGAGGCGTTTGCCGACGTCAAGGCGGCGATGGAGGCGGCGGGGCTTGCGCCGGGCTTCGCGGAGATCACCATGCGTGCGGACAACGATACCGTCGTGGAAGGCGAGACGGCCGAGCAGGTGCAGAAGCTGCTGCGCTGGCTGGAGGACATGGACGACGTGCAGAACGTCTACTCCAACGCGGCCGGGCTGGGCTGACAGGCCGCACTGGGCGTCGGCCCCCGCACCATGCCTTCCGCGTCTCCAACCACGCCTCCGCGGCCGGCGCCGGTCCGTGTGCTGGGCATTGACCCCGGCTCCCAGCGCACGGGCGTGGGCATCATCGATATCGCGCCGGATGGCCGGATCACCCACGTCCACCACCAGCCGCTGGTGCTGCTGGACGCGGAGACCTTCCCGCTGCGCCTGCGCAAGCTGCTGGACGGCCTGTGGGCGCTGATCGGGCAGTACGCGCCGGATGAAGTGGCGGTGGAGCAGGTGTTCCTGTCCAACAATGCGATGAGTGCGCTGAAGCTGGGGCAGGCGCGTGGCGCGGCGGTGGCCGCCTGCGTGGCGCGCGACCTGCCGGTGAGCGAATACGCGGCCAAGGAAATCAAGTTGGCGCTGGTGGGCAGTGGCAGCGCCGACAAGACGCAGGTGCAGCATATGGTGGGCGCGATGCTGGGCTTGTCCGGCAAGCTGCAGGCCGACGCCGCCGACGCGCTGGCGGTGGCGATCACCCACGCCCACGTGCGCGCCAGCGCGCAGCGGCTGGGCGTGGCGGCGCGCGAGGCGTGGGGACGCAAGGGCAGGGGGCGGCGATGATTGGAAGGTTGAAGGGCATCCTGATCCACAAGGCACCGCCGTGGCTGGTGGTCGACGTGCACGGCGTCGGCTACGAGCTGGAGGCGCCGATGAGTACGTTCTACGACCTGCCGGACGTGGGGCGCGAGGTATTCCTGTTCACCCACTACGCGCAGAAGGAGGACAGCGTGGCGCTGTACGGCTTCCTGAGCGAGGCGGAGCGGCGGCTGTTCCGCGACGTGCAGAAGGTCACCGGCATCGGCGCGAAGATCGCGCTGGCGGTGCTGTCCGGCACGTCGGTGGACGAGTTCGCGCGGCTGGTGCAGACCGGCGACGTGACCGCACTGACGCGTATCCCGGGCATCGGCAAGAAGACCGCCGAACGCATGGTGGTGGAACTGCGGGATCGTGCCGCCGACCTGGCCGGTAGCCCCGTCGCGGCCAGTGCCGGGCTGCCGGGCGATCCGCTGGGCGAAGCCATCACCGCGTTGCAGGCATTGGGTTACAAGCCGGCGGAAGCCGAGCGCATGGCGAAGAAAGCCGCCGTCGAAGGCGATACCGCCGAGACCATCATCCGAAAAGCGCTACAGTCCGCCCTGCGTTGAACGGGCCGCGGCCACGGCTGCGCCCGAACAGGAACTCCCCATGACCACGCATCCTTCTTCCGCCTCCCCGCATGCCGGCGCCTCCGGGCAGCACGGCCACGGCAAGGCCAGCCTTGCCGGTCTGGTGGTGGGCGCCATCGGCGTGGTGTTCGGCGACATCGGCACCAGCCCGCTGTACACCCTCAAGGAAGCCTTCTCGCCGCACTTCGGCCTGACCGCCGACCACGACACGGTGCTGGGCATCCTGTCGATGGTGTTCTGGGCGCTGATGGTCACGGTCACCGCCAAGTACGTGACCATCATCATGCGCGCCGACAACGACGGCGAGGGCGGCATCATGGCGCTGATGGCGCTGGCCCAGCGCACGCTGAAAAAAGGCTCGCGGGCGGCGTACTACGTCGGCATCCTCGGCATCTTCGGCGCCTCGCTGTTCTTCGGTGACGGCGTGATCACGCCGGCCATCTCGGTGCTGTCGGCCATCGAGGGTCTGGAAGTGGTGGCCCCCAGCCTGCACCAGTGGATCGTGCCGCTGACGTTGCTGGTGCTGGTGGCGCTGTTTGCCAGCCAGCGCTACGGCACGGCCAAAGTAGGCAAGGTGTTCGGCCCGATCACCATCGTCTGGTTCGCCTCGCTGGCGGCGATCGGCGTGCTGAACCTGTTCCACGCGCCCGAGGTGCTGAAGGCGTTCAATCCGTGGTGGGCGGCGCGCTTCTTCCTGGAACACCACTTCCACGGCATCTTCATCCTCGGCGCGGTGGTGCTGGCGGTGACCGGCGGCGAGGCGCTGTATGCCGACATGGGCCACTTCGGCGCACGGCCGATCCGCCTGGCCTGGTACTTCTTCGTGCTGCCGGCGCTGATGCTCAACTACCTGGGCCAGGGTGCGCTGGTGCTGCAGGATCCGCTGGCCATCCGCAACCCGTTCTACATCGGCGTGCCCGACTGGGCGCGCTGGCCGATGATCCTGCTGGCCACCGCCGCCACCGTGATCGCTTCGCAGGCGGTCATCACCGGCGCGTTCTCGGTGGCGCGGCAGGCCATGCAGCTGGGCTACATCCCGCGCATGCGGATCAAGCACACTTCCAGCGACACCATCGGCCAGATCTACGTGCCAGGCATCAACTGGATGCTGATGGTGCTGGTGGTGTCGCTGGTCTTGGCGTTCCGCACCTCCACCGCGCTGGCCACCGCCTACGGCATCTCGGTCTCGCTGACGATGCTGATCGACACCCTGCTGCTGGCGATGGTGGCCTATGCCCTGTGGCCGCGCTGGCGGCAATGGGTGCTGCCGCTGTGCGTGGTGTTCGCGGCGGTGGAGTGTGCGTTCGTGATCGCCAACGGCGCCAAAATTCCCGACGGCGGCTGGTTCCCGCTGGTGCTGGGCGTGCTGCTGTTCACCATGCTTCGCACCTGGCGGCGCGGGCGCGAACTGCTGAGCGCCGAGATGCGCAAGGACGGCATCGAGCTTGCCACCTTCCTGCCGGGCCTGATGCTGGCCCCGCCGGTCCGGGTGCCGGGCACGGCCGTGTTTCTCACCGCCAATCCGGACATGGTGCCGCACGCCCTGCTGCACAACCTCAAGCACAACAAGGTGCTGCACGAACACAACGTGTTTTTGACCGTGGAAACGCTCGACGTGCCCTACGTGCCGAAAGACCGGCGGCTGAAGATCGAGTCGATCGGGGGCGAGGATTTCTACCGGGTGATCGTGCGCTACGGGTTCATGGAAACCCCGGACGTGCCATTGGCACTGATGCAGTCGTGTGACCAGTGCGATCTGGTGTTCAACCCGATGGACACCACCTATTTCGTCAGTCGGGAAACCATCGTGCCCAGCCGCCACCGCGGCATGCCGATCTGGCGCGACAAGCTGTTCGCCTTCATGCACCGCAATGCGGCCTCGGCCAGCAGCTTCTTCCGGATCCCCGGCAACAGGCTGGTGGAACTGGGCGCGCAGGTCGAGATCTGACGGCGTTTCACGTCCTGGCAAAACCCCGTTGCCGGCTTCTGCCGGGCGGGGTCGGTAAATGCGTCCACATCGGGCGATAATCCGGGCATGACAGACCCTCGCCTGATCGCCCCCGCCGCCACCCGTGAAGATGACGTGGTAGACGCCAGCATCCGCCCGCGCCGGCTGGACGAATACCTCGGCCAGCAGCCGGTGCGCGAGCAGATGCAGATCTACATCGAGGCGGCCAAGGGCCGCGGCGAGGCGCTGGACCACGTGCTGATCTTCGGCCCGCCCGGGCTGGGCAAGACCACGTTGTCGCATGTGATCGCCAACGAGCTGGGCGTCAACCTGCGGGTCACCTCCGGCCCGGTGATCGAGAAGGCCGGCGACCTGGCGGCGCTGCTGACCAACCTGCAGCCGCACGACGTGCTGTTCGTGGACGAGATCCACCGCCTGTCGCCGGTGGTCGAGGAGATCCTCTACCCGGCAATGGAGGACTGCCAGATCGACATCATGATCGGCGAGGGACCGGCCGCGCGCTCGATCAAGCTCGACCTGCCGCCGTTCACCCTGATCGGCGCCACCACCCGTGCCGGCCTGCTGACCGCGCCGCTGCGCGACCGCTTCGGCATCGTGCAGCGGCTGGAGTTCTACTCGCCGGATGAACTGGCGCGGATCGTCCGCCGTTCCGCGCAGATCCTGGGTATCCCCTGCGACGCCGAGGGTGCGGGTGAGCTGGCGCGGCGCTCGCGCGGCACCCCGCGCATCGCCAACCGGCTGTTGCGGCGGGTGCGTGACTTTGCCCAGGTCAAGGGCGATGGCACCATCGATGCCGCCATTGCGCGCGCGGCGATGGACATGCTGAAGGTGGACCCGGAGGGCTTTGACGAGCTTGACCGCCGCATGCTGGGCACGATCATCGATGCCTTCGACGGCGGCCCGGTCGGCGTGGAATCATTGGCCGCGGCGCTGAGCGAAGAGCGCGGCACGCTGGAGGACGTGATCGAGCCCTACCTGATCCAGCAGGGTTTTCTGGTGCGCACCGCCCGCGGCCGCATGGCCACGCCCAAGGCGTACCGCCACCTGGGCTTCAAGGCCAAGGCCGGCGCGCCGGGACTGTTCGAGGCCGGCGATGGCTGAGCCCTTCGCCTGGCCGGTCCGCGTCTACTGGGAAGACACCGACGCCGGCGGCGTGGTCTACCACGCGCAGTACCTGGCCTTCATGGAGCGCGCCCGCAGCGAGTGGATGCGCGCCATCGGCCTGCACCAGGACGCGCTGCGCCGGGGGCAGGACCTGGTGTTCGTGGTGCGCGCGATGGAGGTCGACTTCCGCGCGCCCGCCCGCCTGGACGATCAGCTGTCGGTCAGCGTGGCCCTGCTGGAATGCCGTGGCGCCAGCCTCGTGCTGGCACAGCGGATCGAGCGCGACGGCGCCCTGCTGGTGGCTGCGACGACGCGGATCGCCGCATTGCGCGCTTCCAGCTTCCGGCCCTGTCCATTGCCCGAGTTCCTCTCATCGACCCTCAAGCCGCTGTTGGAGACCCCTTGATGCCCGCATCGACGATGCTGCAATCCCTGCCGCAGGCGCTGCCCGACGCGGCGGCCCCCGACGCCGTGGCGCTGGCCGCGACCACCGCGCAGGCCGCGCCGCCCGCCGACCCGGGACTGGACATCCTGCACCTGGTGCTGCACGCCAGCCTGCCGGTGCAACTGGTGATGGCGCTGCTGCTGCTGGCCTCGCTGGCGTCGTGGGTGATCATCCTGCGCAAGAAGCGCGTGCTGGACCGCGCCGAGCGCGAGGCCGACCGCTTCGAGGAGACCTTCTGGTCCGGCGTGGAGCTGCCCAAGCTGTACGCGGCGGCCACCGAGCGCCACCGCGACATCGAAGGGCTGGAGGCGATCTTCGAGGCCGGCATGCGCGAGTTCAACCGCATCCGCCAGCGCCGCGGTGTTGACGCGCGGATGCAGCTGGAAGGCGCGCAGCGCGCCATGCGCGCGGCCACCTCACGCGAGTTGGACGGGCTGGAGCGCAACCTCGAGTTCCTGGCCAACGTCGGTTCCATCAGCCCCTACGTCGGCCTGTTCGGCACGGTATGGGGGATCATGATTTCGTTCCAGGGCTTGGCCAGCATGAAGGAAGCGACCATCGCCACCGTCGCGCCGGGCATCTCCGAGGCGCTGGTCGCCACCGCGATGGGCCTGTTCGCCGCGATCCCGGCGGTGTGGGCCTACAACCGCTTCGCCACCCGCGCCGAGCGCATGGCGGTGCGCTACGAGACCTTCAGCGAGGAGTTCTCCTCGATCCTGCAGCGCCAGACCCACGGCGACGACTGAGGCGCGCATGGCACTCGCAACCGCAAGCCGCCGGCACCGCAAGCGCAAGCTCAAGGCCGAGATCAACGTCGTTCCCTACATCGACGTGATGCTGGTGCTGCTGATCATCTTCATGGTCACCGCGCCGCTGCTCAACGTGGGCGTGGACGTGAACCTGCCGCAGGCCGACGCCAAGTCGCTGGAGCAGAAAAAGAAACAGCCGGTGGTTGTGCAGGTCGGCAAGGACGGCGCGCTGGCGTTGACCTACGAAGGCGTGGATCGCCCGCAGGCGGTGGATGCGCGGCAACTGGTCGCCAAGGTGCGCGCCTTCGTCGAGGCCGATCCGCAGCTGGCCGTTTACGTGGCCGGCGACCGTGACGTGAGCTACCAGAGTGTCTATGAGGTCCTGTCGCTGCTGCAGCGCGACGCCAAGGTGTCGCGCGCCGGACTGATGGGCGAACCGAAGCGGTGACGACCCGGTGAAGCAGACGCGCACCGACACGTGGATGGCGCTGGTGCAGGCGTTGTTGCTGCACGCGGTGCTGTTCGTGCTGCTGTTCGCCGGCCTGCGCTGGTCGCAGCGCAGCGTGGTCGAGCCTGCGCAGGGCGACCCCATCGAGGCCGACCTGGTGGCGGTGTCCGACCTCAGTGCCTCGATGCAGCGCGCGCTGCAGCGCGCACCGAAGGCGCAGCCCGTGTCGCCGCCGGAGCCGGACGTTCCGACACCGTTGCCGGATCCCCTCCCGGAGGCGGCACCCCCGCAGCCGAAGGTGCTGCCGCCGCCGGTACCGGACCCGGCGCCGGTGGAGCAGGAGAAGGTGCAGCGCGATGCGCCCTCGCCGCAGGTCGCCAAGGTGCCGCGCGAGCAGGAGCAGCAGCGCAAGCAGCCTGACCAGGCGGAACTCCTGGCCAAGCAGCAGCAGGAGCAGGCCCGCCAGAAAGAGCGCGAACTGGCCGAACTCCGCCGGCTGCGCGAGCAGGCCGCGCGCGAGCGCAGCCTGGCCGAGCAGCGTGCCCAGCAGCTGGCCGAGGCCCGCTCGGCCAGCACGGCCACGGCCACGGCGCCGCCGTCGCCCGGCAACCGCGGCACCGATCCCAGCCTGCAGGCCAAGTACGCCGCCGCGCTGCAGCAGGCCATCCTGCGCCAGTGGATCCGCCCGGAAACCGTGCCGTTGGGGCAGCGCTGCCGGATTTCGATCCGCCAGCTGCCGGGGGGCGAGGTGGTCGATGTCGATGTGTCCGCCAGCTGCCCCTACGACGCGGCGGGACGCCAGTCGGTGGAGCGCGCCGTCTACAAAGCCTCGCCGCTTCCCTATGCCGGCTTCGAGGCGGTGTTCAACCGCAACCTCAACCTGAACTTCGTTGCGGAAGACCGTTGAGCGTGCGGGTTCCTTTCCGGTCCGCTTGCGTTCATCCTCGCGTCGTCCGGATCGGCCAACCTATTCTTCTCGTCCCTGCCAGTGAGGCCGCATGAAGCGTATCGCCCGCCGCCTGCTTGTCCCGCTGCTGTTGCTGCCCGCCTGCGCGGCGCTGGCGCAGTCCCGCGGCAGCCTGGAAATCGACATCGTCGGCGGCAACGCCGCGGCCCTGCCGATCGCGGTGGTGCCGTTTGGCGGCAATTGCGGTGATACCGATGTGGGCGGCGTGGTGCGCGCCGATCTCACCCGTTCCGGGCAGTTCCGCAGCCCCGATCCGGCCAGCCTGCCGGAACGCCCGGTCCAGGGCAGCGAGGTGGCGTATCCGACGTGGCGGATGCTCAAGCAGGACTATCTGCTGATCGGCCGCTGCGTCAGCGGCGGCGACGGTTACCGCACCGAGTACGAGTTGTTCGACGTCGCCAAGCAGGAGCGGCTGCTCGGTTTCGCGCTCACCGCGCCCGCCGGCGCCATGCGCGACGTTGCCCACCAGATCAGCGACGCGGTGTACGAGAAGATCCTCGGCGTGCCCGGCGCCTTCTGGACCCGCATCGCCTACGTCTCCGCCACCGGCCTTGGCCGCAACACCCGCTATGCGCTGGTGGTGGCCGATGCCGACGGCTACAACCCGCATACGGTGGTCAATTCCACCGAGCCCCTGCTGTCGCCCTCCTGGAGCCCGGACGGGCGCAAGCTGGCCTACGTCAGTTTCGAAGGCGGCAACTCCGGCATCTGGATCCAGGACATCGCCACTGGCAGCCGCGAGAAGGTCACCAGCTTCCGGGGCATCAATGGCGCGCCCGCGTTCTCGCCGGACGGCAGCCGTCTGGCCATGACCCTGTCCAAGGGCGGCAACCCGGACATCTACGTCCTGGACCTGGGCACCCGCCACCTGACCCAGCTCACCAACCACTTCGGCATCGACACCGAGCCCACCTGGAGCCACGACGGCACCAGCCTGTACTTCGCCTCAGACCGTGGTGGCCGCCCGCAGATCTACCAGATGCCGGCCAGCGGCGGCAGCGCCAACCGCGTCACCTTCGATGGCAGCTACAACGCCAGCCCGTCGCTGTCCTTCGATGGCAAGAAACTGGCCACCGCGCAGGGCGCGGGCAACACCTACCGTATCGCGCTGATGGACCGCAGCACCGGCGCCGCGCGCTGGAGCCTGCTGTCGCCGGGTTCGCTGGACGAATCCCCAAGCTTTGCTCCCAATGGCGCCATGCTGGTGTACGCGGCCCGCGAGGGCCGGCGCGGCGTGCTGTACACCGTGTCTGCGGATGGCCGCGTACGCCAGCGTTTGACCCTGGGGGGCGAGGATGTCCGCGAGCCTGCCTGGTCGCCCTATCGCAAGCGCTGACTCACGGCGCCATCACGCAAGAACCGGCTAGACTCACTGGCCACTGCCTCCCTTCCCACCTTACAGCGAGGATCTTCCGATGACCGTTCCGCTTCCGCACATTGCCCGCATCCTTACCGTTGCCGCGCTGGCCTCCGTCGTCGCTGTCGGCTGCTCCAAGAAGGTGAAGGAAACCCCGCCCGTTGAAACCCCGGTCGAAACCGCGCCGGCCACCACGGCCCCGATCAACACCGCGCCCGGTGCCTACACCCCCGCCGACCTCGATTCCGATGCCTGCCTGCGCCAGCGCGTGGTGTACTTCGACCTGGACCAGGACGCGCTGAAGCCGGAGTTCCAGGCTGCCATGAGCTGCCACGCCAAGTACCTGCGTGACCGTCCCGGCGCGCGCCTGCGCTTGGAAGGCAATGCCGACGAACGCGGCAGCCGCGAGTACAACATGGGCCTGGGCGAGCGCCGCGGCAACGCCGTGTCGGCCGCGCTGCAGGCCAATGGCGGCAGTGCCACCCAGCTGACCGTGGTGAGCTACGGCGAGGAGCGCCCGGTGTGCAACGAGTCCAATGAAGAGTGCTGGGCCAAGAACCGCCGCGTCGAACTGATCTACACCGAGAAGTGATGCGCGCCCGCGTCTCTCTGCTGGCCGCGGCGATGCTTCTGGCGTCGCCGTTGGCCTTGGCCCAGCGGGCCAGCCTGGCGGATCGCGTCGCGGCTCTGGAAGCCCGCGCCGCGGGCGACCAGAACGGGGTCGTGCTGGTCAACCAGATCGCCGCGCTGCAGTCGGAAGTACAGGCGCTGCGTGGCCAGATCGAAGAGCTGCAGCAGCAGCTGGAGCAGGCCAAGCAGAGCCAGCGCGTGCAGTACCTCGACCTCAGCGGGCGATTGGATCGGCTGGAGGGCACCGGCGCCGTGTCATCGGCAGGGCCGGCCACGGCGCCCACGCCAGTGGGCGCAGCGTCCGCGCAGGCAACCACGCCGCCTGCGGCACCTGCCCCTGCACCTGCGAAGGACGAGCAGGGTGCCTATGCCCAGGCCTTCGACGCATTGAAGAGCGGCGACTACGTGGAGTCCGCGCGGCGGCTGCGTGACTTCCTGGCCGCCTACCCGGCCGGCGCGCTGGCGCCGAACGCGCTGTACTGGCTTGGCGAGAGTTACTACGTCACCCAGAACTACGCCCTGGCGGCGGAGCAGTTCCGTGCGCTGCTGGACCGCTATCCGACCAACGACAAGGCGCCGGGCGCCCTGCTGAAGCTGGGCCTGTCCCAGGCCGGCCTGCGCCAGACCGAGGCCGCGATGGCCACGCTGCGGCAGGTGGGGCAGCGCTATCCCGGCTCCGACGCCGCCCGGATCGCCGAGGATCGCCTGCGCTCGATGCAGATGGCCGGCAGCCGGTAAAATGCGCGCATGAACGACGTCGCCGATGCGGCCGCCGCATCGGCGGCATCCCGGTCCGAGCGCCTCAAGCTCACCGAAATTTTTCTGTCCCTGCAGGGCGAAGCCCGCGATGCCGGCTGGCCCACGGTCTTCGTGCGCCTGACCGGCTGCCCGTTGCGTTGCCAGTACTGCGACACCGCCTATGCCTTCCACGGCGGGCAGTGGTGGGATATCGACGCCATCCTGGCCGAAGTCGCCCGCCTGGGCGCGCGCCATGTCTGCGTGACCGGCGGCGAGCCGCTGGCGCAGAAGCGCTGCCTGGTGCTGCTGGAAAAACTGTGCGATGCCGGCTACGTGGTGTCGCTGGAGACTTCCGGCGCGATGGATATCGCCGGCGTGGATCCCCGCGTCTCCCGCGTGGTGGACGTCAAGACGCCGGGCTCGGCGGAGGTCGGCCGCAACCTGTGGGCCAACCTGGGGCAGCTGACCCCGCACGATCAGGTGAAGTTCGTCATCTGCTCGCGCGAGGATTACGACTGGGCCAAGGGCGTGCTGGCCGAGCATCGCCCGCATGAGCGCTGCGACGTCCTGTTCTCGCCCAGCGCGGGGCAGGTGGAGGCGCGCGCGCTGGCCGACTGGATCGTCGCCGACCGCTTGCCGGTGCGCTTCCAGATGCAATTGCACAAGCTGCTGTGGAACGACGAACCGGGCCGCTGAGGCGGTCCCGACCGACAGGCCCCGACATGAACGCAACCGCCAAACCCGCCGTCGTCCTTGTTTCGGGCGGCATGGACTCCGCCGTCGTCCTGGCCATCGCCCGGGAGGCCGGCTTCGCGCCGTATGCCCTCAGCGTGCGCTATGGCCAGCGCCACACATCGGAGCTGGACGCGGCCGCGCGCGTGGCCGCAGCGCTGGGCGCGGTGGCCCACAAGACCGTCAACGTGGACCTGCGCAGCATCGGCGGCTCGGCGCTGACCGACGAGGAGATCCGGGTCCCCACCGATGCCGACGGCCACGTGATCGGGCAGGGCATCCCGTCCACCTACGTGCCGGCGCGCAACACCATCATGTTGTCGGTCGCGCTGGGCTGGGCCGAGGTGCTGGGCAGCACCGACCTGTTCTGCGGCGTCAATGCGGTCGATTACTCCGGCTATCCGGACTGCCGCCCGGAATTCATCGCCGGCTTCGAGGCCTTGGCCAACCTGGCCACCAAGGCCGGCGTGGAAGGCAGGCGCTTCCGGGTACACGCGCCGCTGATGCGGATGTCCAAGGCCGACATCGCCCGCGAGGGCCTGCGCCTGGGCGTGGACTTCGCGCAGACGGTCAGCTGCTACCAGGCCGATGCCGAGGGCCGCGCCTGTGGCCACTGCGACGCCTGCCGCCTGCGCGCGCAGGGCTTTGCCGAGGCCGGCATGACCGACCCCACCCGCTACGTCATCGGTTAGAATGCGCACCCCGGCGTCATGCCGCGGCAATCCTTTCGTGGGCCGTTAGCTCAGTCGGTAGAGCATCGGACTTTTAATCCGCTGGTCGTTGGTTCGATTCCAACACGGCCCACCACCTCACAACAGTCGGTCTCGCATTCGGACTCAACCCACTGTTCGTTGGTTCGATTCCAACACGGCCCACCACTGCACCGCACCAGCCGCCAATGCTGCGCGGATCGTCGATCTGAGCGAGGCGTTTTTCCAGGAAGTCTTTGATGCGCTGGGCGGTCTGGCGATCCAGCTTGGCAATGTCCTTGCGGGCGGCGCGCAGGTATTCAATCCGTCACGCCACGCCAGAACTCCTCGCCGCCGATCACTTCGCCCTTGCCTTGCTTCAGGTCGATCAGGCGTTGCTCTGCAAGGTACAGATCTTCGAGGTCATCCAAGTGCTCAAGGATGGCTTCGCGGGCATAGAACGTCTTGGTGCGCCCGGTGGCTTTCGCCAGTGCTTCAAGGCGGTGTTCCACTTCGGCGGGCAGTCGGATTGCAAGCATGTGTGGCTCCCGTCCTTAATTGCTTTACAGGTATAGCAAACCGATCTGGTCGGCGTAATCAACATCCTTTCTCGCGGGGGGGGGTGAGCCTGTTGTGAGACGAAGGGCGGGGCATGGCAGACGCTTGTCCCGGGATGCTGTGGGGGCAGGTCAACCTAGAAGGGCTTGTCGTTGTGGGCGGTGGTCAGCCCGCTGGCCGGTGAGCGGCGGCGGCCCATGCGGGCGGGAGCGCCTGGATTTAGTCGGTGAGGTGCGGCATCGCCAGTGCCGCGCCGGCCTGTTCGGTCGAGCGCGCGGCGAAGCGACCGGCGAACCGGACGTGCTCGATGAAGGCCGCGTCGGGGCGGCGGGCCAGTGCGGCCGCAAGGGCGCCGTTGAAGGCGTCGCCCGCGCCGGTCGTGTCGACGACCTGCGCCGGCTCGGCGGAGACGCGGTAGCAGGCGGCGGAGTCGCCGCGCAGCGCCCCCTCGGGATGCGAGACGAAGCAGCCGCTGGCGCCCAGCGTGACCACCACGGTGCCGTGCGGCAACAGGTCGCGGCACAGCGCGTGCAGGCGCTGCTGGTCGAGGCCGGACACCGCGTCGGCATCGATGCGCTCGCCGACGTGGCGGGCGACCAGCGCGGAGAATTCCGTCTCGTTCGGGGTCAGCAGGTCGGTCCGTACCAGCATTGGTTCGTCGATGGCGACGTTGGCGGGCGCCGGATTGAGGATCGCCGTCGCCCCGGCGGCGCGGGCGGCCTCCAGTGCACCGGCGACCGCGTCCAGCGGGGATTCCAGCTGCACCAGCACCACGTCGCCGGCCGCTAGGCCATCCAGCGCCGCCGTGACGAAGGCCGGCGCCAGCGCGCCGTTGGCGCCGGGCCCGATCACGATGCAGTTGCGGCCCTGTGCATCCACGTAGATGCCGGCGGTGCCGGTGGGGGCTGCGACCACCATGGCGCGCAGATCGATGCCGTCGCCTGTGCACAGGTCACGCGCGAGTTGCGCGCCGACGTCGTCGCCCAGCGCGCAGACGAAGCGGGTGGTCGCTCCGGCCCGCCGCGCGGCGACCGCCTGGTTGAAGCCCTTGCCGCCCGGGCCGGTGGCGTAGCTGCCGCTCAGGGTGGCGCCGGGTGCGGGCAGCGTGGCGACACGCCAGACGTGATCGACGTTGAACGAGCCGGCGACGAGGACGCGCGCCATGCTCAGGGGTTGCCCACGTCGGCGGCACCGTGCGCGGGCACCACGCGGTGCGGGTCATGGCGATGCTTGAACAGCGGCACGAAGGCCACCGCCATTGCCAGCGAGTACAGCGCAAACGTGGTCCAGATGCCGTGCCAGTCCTTGGCGCCGCTGGCGTCGGTGAAGAACCGGTCGATCATCCAGCCGCTGATCGCACTGCCCAGCACTGCGCCGATGCCGTTGGTCATCAGCATGAACAGGCCCTGTGCGCTGGCGCGGATCTTCGGGTCGGCCTGCTGCTCCACGAACAGCGAGCCGGAGATGTTGAAGAAGTCGAACGCCATCCCGTACACGATGCAGGACAGGATGATCATCCACAGGCCGGCACCCGGGTCGCCATAGGCGAACAGGCCGAAGCGCAGGAACCAGGCAAGCATGCTGATCGTCATCACCGTCTTGATGCCGAAGCGCTTCAGGAAGAACGGGATGGTGAGGATGAACAGGGTTTCGCTGATCTGGGAGATCGAGATGATCACTGCCGAGTGGCGCACGCCAAACGTATCCTTGAACTGCGGCAGGTTCTCGAAGTCCTTCAGGAACGTCACGCCGTAGGCATTGGTGAGCTGAAGTGCGGCACCCAGCAGCATCGCGAAGACGAAGAAGACCGCCATGTCGCGGTTGCGGAACAGGCGGAACGACGTTAGGCCAAGCGCATCCACCAGCGAGCGGCTTTCGTCGCGCCCCAGGCGCGGCGGCGCGGCGGGGAGGGTGAAGCCGTACAGCCCCAGCAGGAACGAGCCGGCTGCCGCCACGTAGAACTGGCCTGGCGAGGACTCGAACCCGAGCCAGCTCGTGGTCCAGGTTGCGGCGATGAAGCCCACGGTGCCCCAGACGCGGATGGGCGGGTAATCGCGCACCACGTCGAACCCCTGCTGCTTCAGTGCGTTGTAGGCCACCGCGATCGCCAGCGAGATGGTGGGCATGTAGCACAGCATGGTGGCCAGGATCAGCCAGAAGAACTGTTCCGGGTTGGCCGCGCTGGGCAGCAGGCACAGGAACACACCCCCAAGGATGTGCAGCGCGCCGTACAGGCGCTCGGCGTTGATCCAGCGGTCGGCGACGATGCCCATCAGTGAAGGCATGAACAGCGCGGAGATACCCATGGTGGAGAAGATCGCGCCGAAGCTGGTGCCCGACCATTGCCGGTTCTGGAACCAGTACGCGCCCACGGTGATCAGCCATGCCCCCCAGACGAAGAACTGGAGGAAATTCATCACGGTCAGGCGTAGCTTCAGGCTCACATGGGCTCCCAGGCCAGGCGGCAAGGTGCGCCTGTTGGGCGCAGGGTAGTCATGGCGGCCATCGCGGGCAAGCGGAGCGCGCCCGGTCGGATGCGGTGGGGGGCGTGCCGCCCCGGGCAGGGTCAGCGCAGCACCACCCGGTTGCGCCCTTCCAGTTTGGCCTGCGACAGCCGCAGGTCGGCCCGCCGCATCAGCTGCGAGAGATCGGCACCGTCGCCGGGCCAGCACGCCATGCCGGCGCTGAAAGTGAGCCGGATGGGGTCCGCATCGGGGGCCGGTATGAAGGGCCGGTTGGCCAGCTCGCGCCGCTGTTGCTCCAGTCGCTCCCAGGCCCGGCCTGGCGGCAGTGCCAGCAACAGGACGAATTCTTCGCCGCCCAGGCGGACCAGCAGGTCGTCTTCCTCCAGCCCCTCGCGCAGGACATCCACCGCATGCCGCAGGGCGCGGTCACCGGTGGACGTGCCGACCGCGTCGTTGATGCGGCGGAAGTGATCGAGGTTGATCAGGCCAAGCGACAGCGACCCGCCGCGTTCGCGGGCGGCCTCCAGCAGCGCCGGAAAATGGTGGGCCAACAGCGTCCGGTTGGGCAGGCCGGTCAGGCCGTCGGTGCCGGAAAGCTCCACCAGCCGCTGCATGCGGTAAACCACCGCGGCCATGATCGCGGTGACGATGCCGATCAGCAGCAGGCGTTGCAGCACGCTTGCGGCGCGGACGGTGCCGGCATCCACCGAGACCAGTTCCTCCGGTGCCTCTGCCAGCGCGAACACCGCCGCGGCCAGCGCGCCGTACTGCAGCATCGCCAACAGGCCGGCGTACAGGGTCAACCGGCCATCGTTGCGCAGCGCCGTCATACAGATGGCGACCAGATAGAACGCCCAGGCCACCATGCTGTTCAGGCTGGCTGCTGGCGAGTCCAGGGCCAGCAGCACCAGGACCAGCGTGGTGAGGGTGATGTCATAACCGGTGGTCAGCCAGGGCAGCCAGCGGAAACGGTGCGGTTGGCGGGCCAGCAGCAGAATCAGCTGCGAGGCGATGACGGCGAGGATGACGCCGAACACCCCGGCGATGCCCTGCGAGGGGCCGTACTGGCCGGTGGCGATGCTGGTCAGCGGCAGCAGCAGCAGCGCCAGGGAAAGGATGGCCCGCAGCTTGGCGACCAGAAGCTCGCCGCCGGCGCCAATCTCCAGCATCAGGGCGTCCGGCGGCGCGCGGAAGCGCCGCCAGAACTCCCGTAGTCCGAGTCCGAAACTGTCCACGCATGTCCCCCGTTGCCGCGCAGCATAGGGCGCGGCCCGGCTTGCCTCAAATGCCGGCCAGCGCCGCCCACAGGCCCAGCAGCAGGAAGATACAGGCTGCGGTGATGCGTGCCGCCTTCAGCGGCAGTTTTTCGGAGAACCGGCTGCCCAGCGCCACCACCGGCACGTTGGCCAGCAGCATGCCCACGGTGGTGCCCGCCACGACCTGCCACAGCGGCGAGTATTTGGCCGCCAGCAGGACGGTGGCCACCTGCGTCTTGTCGCCGATCTCGGCAATGAAGAACGCAATGGTGGTGGCAACGAAGGCGCCACGGGCGGGCAGGGCTTCGTCTTCGTCCAGCGTGTCCGGCTTGAGCGTCCACAGCGCGATGCCGATGAAGCTGATGGCCACGATCCAGCGCAGTGTTTCGGGGGTCAACCAGTGCGCCACCAGCGCGCCGATCCAGCCGGCCAGGGCGTGGTTGAGCAGGGTGGCAGCAAGGATGCCCGCGACGATCGGCCAGGGCCGGCGGAAGCGCGCGGCCAGCAGCAGGGCAAGCAACTGGGTTTTGTCGCCGATCTCGGCCACAGCCACGGTGCCAGCGGAGACAAGCAGGGGGTCGAACATGGAAAGCTCCGGGGCCGGGCGCATTCGCGATGGACGCGAAGGCAAACGCCGCGTCGCCCGGCCGGGTGCGCGTCGCATGCCTTCGGTCTTGCCCGCGCCGATCGAACCGATCCACGCTGCGCGCCATGGCCTGCCGGCCAAGTATGTTGACGCGCGGGCCGCGGCATTGCGCCGCGGCGGGCTACTCCCCGAATGGAAGTGGTCAACATTGTAGCCGAGCGGCGTCGCGTCCGTGCCAGGGACGTCGCGCCGGCTCGCTATACTCGCCGCATCACCCCAGGGAGAACACCGATGGCCCCGATTCTTGCGCTGATCCTGCTGCTGGCCGGCGTGATCCTGCTGTCCAAGACCGTCCGCATGGTGCCGCAGGGCTACGAGTGGACGGTGGAGCGCTTCGGCAAGTACACCCACACCATGGGTCCTGGCCTGCACTTCCTGATGCCGGTGGTTTACGGCGTGGGGCGCAAGATCAACATGATGGAGCAGGTGATGGACGTGCCCAGCCAGGACGTGATCACCAAGGACAACGCCGTGGTGAAGGTGGACGGCGTGGTGTACTTCCAGGTGCTCGATGCCGCCAAGGCGGCCTACGAGGTGGCCACGCTGGAGATCGCCATCCTCAACCTGGTGATGACCAACATCCGCACGGCGATCGGCTCGATGGACCTGGACGAGTCGCTGTCCAAGCGCGACGAGATCAATACCAAGGTGCTGCATGCGGTGGATCAGGCCACCCATCCGTGGGGGGTCAAGGTCAACCGGATCGAGCTGAAGGACATCCAGCCGCCGCGCGACCTGGTGGACTCGATGGCGCGGCAGATGAAAGCCGAGCGCGAGAAGCGCGCCAACATCCTGGAGGCCGAAGGCTTCCGCCAGGCGGCGATCCTGAAGGCAGAAGGCGAGAAGCAGTCCAACATCCTGGAGGCCGAGGGCAACCGCGAGGCGGCCTTCCGCGAGGCCGAGGCCCGTGAGCGCCTGGCCGAGGCCGAAGCCAATGCCACCCGGATGGTCTCGGACGCAATCGCCAGCGGCAACGTGCAGGCGATCAATTACTTCGTCGCGCAGAAATACATCGAGGCGTTCAAGGCGCTGGCCGAGGCGCCGAACCAGAAGTTCGTGATGATGCCGATGGAGTCGGCGGGCGTGATCGGTTCGCTGGCCGGCATCGCCGAGCTGGCCAAGGACGCAATGGGCAAGGCGTCGGCGAAAGGGGGCTGATCATGCGTTGGGATGTCTTCGCCTGGGCAGCGGTCGCGCTGTTGCTGTTCGCCGCCGAGGCGATGGCGCCCGGCGCCTTCATGCTGTGGCTGGGCTTCGCCGCAGTGGCGGTGTTTCTTGGCGTGCTGCTGATGCCGGGCATCCCGCTGCTGGTGCAGGTGGCGGCATTCATCGCCTTGAGCTTCGTGTCCATCCAGGTCTACCGCCGCTGGTTCCGGCGCCGCGAGCGTCCCAGCGACCAGCCAACCCTGAACCGCCGCACGGCCGCGCTGGTCGGCACGGTGGTACCGCTGGAGCGCGCCATCGTCGAGGGACGCGGCCGGGTGCAGATCGCCGACGCCTACTGGGAGGTGACGGGGCCGGACCTGCCGGCCGGCACCCATGTCCGTATCACTGGCGGCGATACCATGGTCCTGCAGGTGGAGCCTGTGCGGGCTGGCGCGTAGGGCATTGCCATCTGGGATAATGGGCATCCCCACCACCCCTCAGGCAGGCCGCCCATGGCGCACAAGACCATCCTCAACGACACCCACCGCGCGCTCGGGGCCAAGATGGTGGACTTCGGCGGCTGGGACATGCCGATCCATTACGGCTCGCAGATCGAGGAACACCATCAGGTGCGCCGCGACGCCGGCATGTTCGACGTCAGCCACATGACGGTGGTCGATCTGGAAGGTCCGCGTACCCGCGAGTTCCTGCGCCACCTGGTCGCCAATTCGGTGGACAAGCTGGTCAAGCCCGGCAAGGCGCTGTACACCGCGATGCTGAACGAGCGTGGCGGCGTGATCGACGACCTGATCGTCTACTTCATGTCCGAGGACTGGTTCCGCCTGGTGGTCAATGCCGCCACCCGCGACAAGGACCTGGCGTGGATCACGGAGCAGGCCTGGCCGTTCGGCGTTGCGGTGAAGGAGCGTCCCGAATTCGGCATGATCGCCGTGCAGGGCCCCAACGCCCGCGACAAGGTCATCGGCCTGCTCCGCGAGGACGACCGCGGCCCGGTGTCCAAGCTGACCCGCTTCGCCGCCCGCACGGCGACCACGGTTGATGGCGTCGAGGTCTTCGTCGCCCGCACCGGCTACACCGGTGAGGACGGCTTCGAGGTGATCGTGCCAGAGGCGCAGACCGTCGCGTTCTGGAACGCGCTGCTGGCGGCGGGCGTCGCGCCTGCCGGCCTGGGCGCGCGCGACACCCTGCGCCTGGAAGCCGGCATGAACCTGTACGGCCAGGACATGGACGAAGACGTGACCCCGTTCGAGGCGGCGCTGGCCTGGACCGTCGCGCTGGACGAGGGGCGCGACTTCATCGGTCGCGCCGCGCTGGAGGCCCAGCAGGCTGCCGGCACCGCCCGCCAGATGGTCGGCCTGGTGATGGACGAGAAAGGCGTGCTGCGGCACGGCCAGAAGGTGCTGACCGCCAACGGCGAAGGCGAGATCCTCTCCGGCACCTTCTCGCCGACCATCGGCAAGGCCATCGCGTTCGCCCGCATCCCGGCCGGCGACCCGGGCGAGGTGCGCGTGGACATCCGCGGCCGCGAGGTGCCGGTGCGCGTGGTCAAGTTCCCGTTCGTCCGCGACAACACCATCCAGCCCGGCATCTGACTTTCCCGGCCCCGCTCCGCTAGACTTTTCCCGAATCCCAACCCCCACGCACTGCGCGACAGGAGTCATCCCGATGAGCGAGATCCCCGGCGACCTCAAGTTCCTCAAATCCCACGAATGGATCCGCGCCGAAGGCAACGGCAGGGCTACCGTGGGCATCTCCGATCACGCCCAGGGACTGCTTGGCGACCTGGTCTACGTGGAGCTTCCGAATGTCGGCGACACCCTCGAAGCCGGCAATGCCTGCGCGGTGGTGGAATCGGTGAAGGCGGCGTCCGACGTCTACGCGCCGGTCAGCGGCAAGGTGGTCGAGGTCAATGCCGCCCTGGCCGACAAGCCGGAAACCATCAACGAGGACCCCTACGGCGACGGCTGGCTGTTCGTGATGGAACTGTCGGACGCCGAGCAGCTCAATGACCTGCTGGATCCGGACGCCTATGCCGAGTTGCTGGAAAGCGAAGACCACTGAGCCTCCCGCAAGTGATGCTCGTGAAGACCCGCGGCGGAAACGCTGCGGGTTTTTTCTTGCCAGCGTGGGGTGCTGCGGACGGGGC
This sequence comes from Thermomonas sp., assembly GCF_046293095.1. Taxonomy (GTDB): domain Bacteria; phylum Pseudomonadota; class Gammaproteobacteria; order Xanthomonadales; family Xanthomonadaceae; genus Thermomonas. The sequence continues at coordinate 92,021 of NZ_JBKBPN010000003.1, read as the reverse complement.
TGGGCGGCTGCGTCCGCACCGGATGCGCGGCATCGCGGCGGTGCATCGGTGCCGAAAAGTTCGCGCATTTTTCGCGCAAACGCGTTTGTGCGACGCGAAATCCGATGCCGGTGATGCGGCATGCGTGCACTGGCGGTGGACGTCGTTCAAGCGCGGAGCTCGGTGCTTGCTGCCACCCGCACGTACAGCGTGCTTGCCATGACTGGATTGCTGCAAGCCGCGCCAGTACTTGCGTGCAGACGATTGCATGATCGTCGACGCGCATCACGCTGGCGCGTTGCGCACATGCGTGGACGACGCGCCGGTGTCGCCGGTTGCGCTTGCCGTCCGTGCGGCGAGGAGAAACTTCGCGAAAGATTGTTGACACTTGAAAAAAGCGTGATTAGGTTTCGCCCAGCAGACGTTACCTGCGGAATACGGTGAGCAAGCAGAGCGCAAGGGCAGGCGGCACCCAAAGCAATTCCACCTGTGGCATCGAATGGTGGATGCGGGCTTCCCTTCCTTCCGATACCTGCAAGCCCTCCACCTCCGGCGGTATCCGCTTCCAAGCCTGCAGCGTATGGCGCCGCGGGTTTTTTAGTGGAAGGGCAACGTCGCCCGCCGATGCGGCGCCCGTCGCAACATCGGTACAGCATCCGTTCCGGCGCGCCCTGCGCGCCGGCGGTCGATCGCAGGTCCGATACCTGCGGCGTCTTTCGTAACTGGGCTTTACCGATTTACCCATTGACGAGGAGCCATCCCATGGCTGTGAAGAAAGCTGCGAAGAAAGCCGTCGCCAAGAAACCGGCGGCGAAGAAGGCTGCTGCCAAGAAGGCAGTGAAGAAGGTGGCCGCCAAGAAGCCGGCCGCCAAGAAGGTCGCGAAGAAGGCTGTTGCCAAGAAGACGGTCAAGAAGGCCGTTGCCAAGAAGCCGGCCGCCAAGAAGGCGGTGAAGAAGGTTGCTGCCAAGAAGCCGGCTGCCAAGAAGGCCGTGAAGAAGGCCGCTGCCAAGAAGCCGGCTGCCAAGAAGGTTGCGAAGAAGGCTGTTGCCAAGAAGCCGGCCGCGAAGAAGGCCGCTGCCAAGAAGCCGGCCGCGAAGAAGGCCGCTGCCAAGAAGCCGGCCGCCAAGAAGGCGAAGCCTGCCGCTGCGCCGCAGATGCCGTCTGCGCCGGTGTCTCCGCTGTAAGTCGTTCGCGACCGGCCCGGGTGCTGCCCGGTCCGGCGCATGCAAGACCCTGAAGACCCTTCCCGTTGCCCAGGCGGGAGGGGTTTCTTTTATGCGGGAAGACAGTGCCGTGCCGAGGGGCACGGCCTGCGGTCAGGGCGGCGAAGCCTTGGCGGACCAGGCGCTGCTGTTGGTTGGTGCGCCGTTGCGTTCGGCATAGAGCAGGCCTTCCGACGCTTCCAGCGTGTCATCGTCCAGCCATTGCCCACCCTGCAGGCCGAGGGCGCTGTCCAGGATCGTCGGCAGCAGGCCACTGGGCAGCCCGCTTTCGCTGTTCCAGAGGATCACCACGCCCAGGTCCTGTTCCGGCAGCAGTGCCATGGCGCCCCGGTAACCCTGCACGGCGCCACCGTGGAAGACCACCTGGTGCCCGGCATAGTTGTAGGCACGCCAGCCCAGCGCATAGCCGGCCGAGCTCAGGCGTTCGCGCCGCCAAGAAGCGCCGCGGATTTCACTGGGCGTCGAAATCAGCGGGGCGTGCAGCGTTGCCAGCAGGGGCGCCGGCAGCACATCGGGGCGGTGGCCTGTATGCGCCAGCAGCCACTGCGCCATGTCGCTGATGCTGGCGTTGACGCCGGCGGCGGGCGCCACCCGGTAGTAGTTCGGTTTCGGCATCAGCGAGACCCAGCCGCCGCGGCCGCGCACGTGGGGCTTCGCCCAGCGAGCGCTCGCCTCGATCCCTTCCAGCCCGTAGCTGGCATCGTGCATGCCCAGCGGCTTGAAGATTCTGCGCGCCACTTCCTCGCTGTAGAAGCGGCCGGTGGTGGCGAACACGACATCGCCGATCAGGCTGAAGGCGACGTTCTGGTAGGCGTAGCACTGCCCCGGTGCGCAGGCCATGGGGGCGTTGGCCATGCGCTGGGTCAGGTCACGGTAGTCCGCATTGGCCTCCAGGTCGCGGTCGAGGGCGTTGTGCGGCAGGCCCACGCGATGGCTGAGGATGTCCGCGACGGTCACCTGCTGCGCCGCATCGGGCATCGACAGCCGGAACGAGGGCACGAAATCGGTGAGGCGGCTGTCCCAGCGCAGCACGCCGTCATTGACCAGGATGCCGGTCATGGTGCCGGCGAAGGACTTGGACAGCGAGGCCAGCCGGAACACCGTGTGCGCATCCACCGGCTGCGGTGCCCGCACGTCGGTCACGCCGTAGCCGCGCGCACTGAGGATGCGGCCGTCCTTGACGATGGCCATCGCCATGCCGGGAATGCGGCCGTTCGCCACCAATGTCTCCGCAATCGCCTCGAAGCGGGCGATGTCGAGCGGGGGGGGGGCATTGGCCGCAGGCAGCGCGGGCGGCAGGTCGGCGGCAGAGGCGCCGGCAGCCCGCAGGATGGTGCCGGTGGACGGCACCGCATCCTGGTTGGCGGAACCGGCCGCCAGCGGCAACAGCGCCGCGATCAATCCCGCCTGCAAGGCGTGCTTGCGGATGCGCCCTTTCATCGGCGTTGCCCCCTGCGTATGCTGCGTTGACGGGTCGATTCTAGCGCCTGTTTCCACGATTGCATGAACAAGGGGAGCTTCGATGGGTAGCCTGCTGATTTTTATCGCCATTGTGGCGGTGGTCGTGTTCTGGGTTATCGGCATCTACAACGGTCTCGTCACCGCACGGAACGGCTACAAGAACGCGTTCGCCCAGATCGACGTGCAGCTGCAGCGTCGCTTCGACCTCATCCCCAACCTGGTGGAAGTGGCCAAGAAGTACATGGCGCACGAGCGCGAGACGCTGGAGGCGGTGATCGCCGCGCGCTCCGCCGCGCAGTCCGGCCTGGCCGCGGCCAAGGCCAGCCCGGGCGATCCCCAGGCGATGGCCCAGCTGGCCGCCGCGCAGGGCCAGCTCAATGCCGGTTTGGGTCGCCTGCTGGCGGTGGCCGAGGCCTATCCGGACCTCAAGGCCAACCAGAACATGATGCAGCTCACCGAGGAGCTGACCAGCACCGAGAACAAGGTCGCGTTTGCGCGGCAGGCGTTCAACGACATGGTGATGGCCTACAACAACCGCCGCGAAGTGTTCCCGAACAGCGTGTTTGCCGGCATGTTCGGTTTCCAGCCGGCCACGCTGCTGGAGATCCCGGCGGAACAGCAGGCCCAGGTGCGCGCCGCGCCGAAGGTCGAGTTCTGAGTGCCCGCGCCATGGCCATGCCGGCCTTCGGCGTGGCGGTGGTATCGGGCCCGAGGGAGGGCGTTCGCTGGCCATGAATTTCTTCGAACACCAGGCCGCGGCCCGGCGCGCTTCGGCGCGGCTGGTCGTGCTGTTCGCGCTGGCGGTGGCCGGGATCGTGGCGGCGGTGGACCTGGCCGTGTGGATGGTGGCGCCGTCATGGCGGATGCTGGCTTTCACCAGCGGCCTGACCGTGCTGGTCATTCTGCTTGGCTCCCTGTACCGCATCGCCAGTCTGGGCAATGGTGGCGAGGCCGTTGCCCAGCAGATGGGGGCGACCCCGGTGGCACCGGATACCACCGATCCGTCGCTGCGTCGCCTGCGCAACGTGGTGGAGGAGATGGCCATCGCCTCCGGCGTGCTGGTGCCCAAGCTTTACGTGATGGAGGAGGAGGCTGGCATCAATGCCTTCGCCGCTGGCTTCAGCCCGTCCGACGCCGTGGTGGCGGTGACCCGCGGCGCGCTGGATCGGCTCAACCGCGATGAGCTGCAGGGCGTGGTGGCGCACGAGTTCAGCCATATCCTCAACGGCGACATGCGGCTCAACCTGCGCCTGATCGGGGTGCTGTTCGGCATCCTGATGATCGCCCTGATCGGCCGCAAGGTGCTGGAGTACGGCCGTTTCGGCAGCCGCAACAAGAACGCCGGCGCCTTGCTGGTCGCGGCCCTGGTGGCGATGGCGGTGGGGTACATCGGGTTGTTCTTCGGCCGGATGATCAAGGCCGGCGTCAGCCGTTCGCGCGAGCGGCTGGCCGATGCCAGCGCCGTGCAGTTCACCCGCCAGACCGCCGGGCTTGCCGGTGCGCTGAAAAAGATCGCCGGGCTGGAGGCGGGCGCGCGTCTGAGCCATCGCGGCGATGCCGAGGAAGTCAGCCACATGCTGTTCGGCGATGGCATCGGGTTTTCCGGCCTGTTCGCCACCCACCCGCCGCTGTTGGAACGCATCCAGGCGCTGGAGCCGGGCTTCCGTGGCGAACAGCTCAAGCGGCTCGCCGCGGGCTGGCGGGTGACGCCGCCCGACGGCCTGCGCGAGGACGTGGCGCTGGGGCTGACCGGAGGAGGTGACGGCGCGCTGCCGGCCGCGCAGGCGCAGGTGCGGGTCTCGCCCGCGCTGGTGTCGGCGCAGGTGGCGACACCCGCCTCCGACGACTACCGCCGCGCGGATGCCATCGTCGAGGCGCTTCCCGAGGCGCTGCGCGACCTGGCCCGCGACCGCACTGCAGTGATGCCGCTGCTGCTGGCCCTGCTGCTGGCCGAGTCCGACGACACGTTGGATGCACAGCGGCAGGCGATCGCCGCGCGGCTGGGCGATGCAGTGGCCGATCATGCCGTGCGCATCCACCAGCAGCTCACCGCCGACCTGCACCCGAGCCTGCGGCTGCCACTGGCGGCGCTGGCGTTCCCGGTGCTGCGCCTGCGCCCGCGCCCGCAGCTGGACGTATTTCTCGATGCCGTGCGCGCGGTGATCGAAGCCGATGGTGCGGTGTCCCTGTTCGAATACTGCCTCGCCCGCCTGCTGGACGTGCAGGTGCGCGAATCGCTGGACCCGGCACGCCATGCGCGTTTCGGCAGGCGCAAGCCGGGCAATGTGCGACAGGAGTTCGCCACTTTGCTGGCGGTGGTGGCGCGCTACGGAAACACCGACGAGGCTGCGGCACGGCGCGCCTATCTGGCCGGTCTGCAACGCGTGCTGCCACGCGACCATCTGCCGTATGCGCCCCCCGCGAATGGCGTGCTGGCGCTGGACGCGGTGTGGGAGCCGCTGGACGCGCTGGATCCGTTGGCCAAGCAGGCGCTGGTGGAAGCCGTGACCGATGCGATCAGCAGCGATGGCCGCGTCAGCGTCGAAGAGGCGGAGCTGCTGCGCACGATCTGCGGCGTGCTGCACTGCCCGCTGCCGCCGGTGTTGGAGCAACCCGCCTGAAGGCAGGCGACGGGCAGCAGCCGGTTGCCCGGTGCTGCCTGCGGACGAATCGGCGGAGGTGGCGGGGCGGCATCGCGATGTCTTGCCCCGCAATGCTTCGCGGCAAGGTCAGGTCGCTGCCATCCGGATCAGGTCCGCCGCCCGCTCCGCGATCATGATAGTGGGCGCATTGGTGTTGCCACCGGGCAGTTCCGGCATCACCGAGGCATCGACCACGCGCAGGCCAGCCACGCCGCGCACGCGCAGCAGGGGATCGACCACTGCCGCCTCGTCGCTGCCCATGCGGCAGGTGCCGATGGGGTGGTACACCGTCTCGGCGCGGTTGCGGACGAATTCGATGAAGTCGGCCTCGCTGCGCGGCCTGTCCTTCGGGAAGATCGGTGCGCCACGATAGGGGGCGAAGGCCGGCTGTGCCAGAAGATCCAGCGACAGCTTGGCGCACTCGACCATCATCTTCATGTCGAAGCCCTCGGGGTCGCCGAGGTAGTTCGGGTCGATGATCGGCTTGTCGGCTGCGCGGTTGCTGGCCAGTGCCACCCGGCCGCGGCTGCGCGGGCGCAGGAAGCAGGCGTGCAGGGTGTAGCCGTCGCCCGGCAGGCGGTTGCGGCCGTGGTCGTCGATCATCGCCGGGATGAAGTGCAGCTGGATGTCCGCGCGGTCATCCGGGGCCAGCTTTGATCGCACGAAGCCTGCGCCTTCCGCCACGTTGCTGGTGCCGGGGCCGCGGTGGCCGCCGACGTAGTACTGCAGTGCCGTTTTGACTTCGCTGATACGGTCGTAGCTGATCGGCTGCGTGCAGTGCTGCAGCGTGGTGACGTCCAGATGGTCCTGCAGGTTGGCGCCGACCCCGGGTGCGTCGTGCACCACCTCGATGCCGAGATGGCGCAGGTGATCGGCCGGGCCGATGCCCGACAGCATCAGCAGCTGCGGCGAGTTGATCGCGCCGCCGCTTAAGATCACTTCGCGCGCAGCCTCGAAGTGGAAGCCCTGGCCGCGGATCGCGCAGACCACGCCATTGGCCCGCCCTTTGACGAAGGTGATACGGCTGACCTGGGCATGGGTGCGGATGGTCAGATTGGGGCGGGCTTTGACCGGATGCAGGTACGCCACCGCCGCCGAGCAGCGCGCGCCGTTGCGCTGGGTGACCTGGTACAGCCCCACGCCTTCCTGCTGCGGGCCGTTGAAATCGGCGTTGCAGGGCAGCCCGAGCTGCTGGCCGGCCTGGATGTACACCTCGGTGAGCGGGTTGACGTAGCGCAGGTCGGAGACCGTGAGCGGGCCATCTGCGCCGTGGAAGGCATCGGCACCGCGGGTATTGCCCTCGGATTTGCGGAAGTAGGGCAGCACGTTGTCCCAGTGCCAGCCCTCGGCCCCGGCGGCCGCCCAGGCGTCGTAATCGCCAGGCACGCCGCGGATGTAGCACATCGCGTTGATCGAGCTGGAGCCGCCCAGCAGCTTGCCGCGCGGACACCACATCACGCGTCCGCCCAGCTGCGGCTGCGGAGTGGTGGCGTAGTCCCAGTTGATCGACTTCAGGCCGGCGATCCTGGCCAGACCCGCCGGCATGTGTACGAACGGGTGCCAGTCACGCCCGCCGGCTTCCAGCAGCAGCACCTTGACCGACGGGTCCTCGCTCAGCCGGTTGGCCAGTACGCAGCCGGCCGAGCCGGCGCCGATGATGATGTAGTCGTACACGTGGGATCCTGCGGCGGGCATGCCCCGACCGTAGGCGGGGCGGTTAGAGCATTTGCTCGATGGGTCTGCGCGGTGCACTGGCGTCAAGGCTGGCATTGGGCGTGTGGCGCGGGTACCGTTGCGCATCGCTGCTTCCCGAACTCCGGTTCCATGGCCGACACCTCGCCCGCCTTAGGTCACCTGGCCCGGTTCCGGGCTGCACTGCGGCAATCGCCACCGCTGGTGTGGGCGTTTCTGTATTTCTTCTTCCTGCTGACCGGCTATTACGTGCTGCGTCCGGTGCGTGAGGCGATGGGCGCATCCAGCGAGGTGACCGCGCTGTTTCCGCCGGCAATGGTGCGGTTCTTCGCCGCCCATGGCATTGCGCTGAAGGACCTGCAGCTGCAGGTGCTGTTCACCCTGACGTTTCTGATCATGCTGGTGCTGCAACCGGTCTATGGCTGGCTGGTCAGTCGCTGGCCGCGACGGGTGTTTCTGCCCGCGGTGTACGGGTTTTTCATCATCACGCTGTTGCTGTTCCATGCCGCCTTCCATGCCGGGATGCCGGGGCGCGGCATGGCGTTTTTCCTCTGGCTGACCGTGTTCAACCTGTTTGCGGTGGCGGTGTTCTGGAGCTTCATGGCCGATGTCTTCAGTGACACGGAAGCGCGGGCGGTCTATGGCTACATCGGTGCCGCCGGAACCGTGGGGGCGATCCTGGGGCCGGTGCTGACCCGGCTGCTGGTAGAGCGAGTCGGGATCGCCCAGCTCATGCTGGTGTCGGCCGGCTGCCTGCTGCTGTGCATCCTGTGTCTGATGCGGCTGCGGCGCCATGCGGTGGCGCGTGAGGCGCGCCGGCATCTGACCAGCGGCGAGCAGCCGATGGGGGGCACCGTGCTGGCGGGGTTGCGGCTGGTGGTGCGCGAGCCCTTGCTGCGCTGGCTGGCCGTGTTGACCGTGTTCGGTGTCGGTGTCGGCACGCTGCTGTACAACGAACAGGCGGCCATCGTGCGGCAGTTCTATCCGGATCCGCAGGCGGCCACGGCCTATTACGCCGGCATCGACCTGGCGGTGAACGGGCTGACCCTGCTGGTCCAGCTATTCATCACCCGTGCCCTGCTGTCGCGGTTCGGGATCGCACCGGCCCTCATGCTGCCGGCGCTGGCGGTGGTGCTGGGCTATGCCGCGCTGGCCGCTTCGCCGCTGCCACTGCTGGTCGCCGTGGTGCAGGTGGCGACCCGCGCCGGTGAGTTTTCGCTGGGCAAGCCGGCGCGCGAGACGATCTACACGCGGGTGGCGCGGGAGTGGCGCTACAAGGCCGGGGCAGCCATCGACACGGTGATCTACCGTGGCGGCGATCTCACCTTCGTCTGGCTGCACAAGCTGCTGTCGGCGTTTGGCTCGCAGGCCGTGTTCGCGGCCGGGCTGCTGGTGGCTGGCGCCTTCACCCTGGGGGCGTGGCGGGTGGTCGGTGAGGCAAAGGCGCTGCCGGAAGGCCGCGATGGGCGTGAAGGCGTGGACTGAGCCTGCTTGCGCCGGCGCGGTTGGCGCTGATGGGGATGCCGCTGTCCCGATCAGTCGCGCGGCGTGATCCACATTGCGATGGTCGCCCGGAACACCGCCTCGCCGGCAGTGTTTTCCACCACCACATCGAACGGCAGGTCATAGCCCGTTTCCGCTTCGCGCGGCGCCAGTGCGGGCGTGGCGATGGCGCGCATGGTGCCCACCGCCTTCTTCAGGTACGCCACGCTCATGCCTTTCGGAATCCAGCGCATCGACGCCGGGATGCTGGCATCGCAGGCCAGGCCGCCGGTCAATTCGGCGAGGTTGCACAGGGCGATCGCGTGTACGGTGCCGATGTGGTTGGTCACCGCACGACGGTGCCGGAAGGTGGCGACGCAGCGGCCCGGCTCCAGGGTTTCGATGCGCGGCGCGATGCTTGAGAAATACGGCGCCTTCCAGCACACCAACCTGGAGAACAGCCATTTGCCGCCGGGTTTGCCCAACAGCATTCGGTATGTCGACAGAACCCGGTGGCGCATGGCGTGCTGCGATCCGTTGCGGGAGGCAAAAACGGCGGGCCGGGGCCCGCCGTTGATTGCAGTGGCGTGCGCCGGTCAGGCCGCTTCGCGCGGATGGCGGGCGCGCTGCGGCAGATCGTAGTAGCTTGCCGCGCGCAGCTCGTGGGGGTCGAAGTCGTCCACGGTGATCGTGTCCAGTGTGATCGCGTGCAGCTCTTCCAGCTGCTGGCGTTCTTCCTGGGTGATCCAGCCCTCGCGCACCCCTTCCTCGAGCTGCGCGGCGAAATCCAGCGCCTCGATGTCCTTGGACTTGAGTGCCTTCAGGAACTTGCGCTCGACCGGCTCGGCAGCGATGGCCTTGGCCAGGTAGCTGTTGATGCGCCCACCGGGATTGTGTTCGCCAGGCGTCAGGAACACGCCGTCTGCCAACCGGTCGCGCGCTTCGTTGGGGTTCATCAGCAGGTTGGCCACCCGCCGCGACAGGCGGTCGCCCGGTGCCACCGCACGCCGGCCCCACGGGAACACCACCGGCCACAGCAGCCAGCCCAGCGGCTTGATCGGGAAATTGCGCAGCGCCTGCGACAGCGCCAGCTCGATCTCGTAGGCGCTGTTGTGGAAGGCCCAGGCCAGCAGCGGCTTGTCGGCCTCCGGGCAGCCTTCGTCGTGATAGCGCTTGAGCACCGCCGCCATCATGTACAGGTGGCTGAGCACATCGCCCAGGCGGCCGGACAGGGATTCCTTGAACTTCAGCCGTCCGCCCAGCGCGCCCAGCGAGACGTCGGTCAGCAGGGCCAGGTTGGCGGCATAGCGGTTGAGCTTGCGGAAGAACTTGCGGGTGTAGGCGTCGCCCGGCAGTCCCGTCTGCAGGCGCGCGCCGGTCAGGCCGAACCACAGCGAGCGTGCCGCATTGGAGATCGCGCCGCCGATGTGCGGATACAGCGCGCCGTCCAGCGCCTCCAGGCCGGCTTGCGCATCCGGGTCCTGCGCCGCGCGCATTTCCTTGAGGATGTAGGGATGGCAGAGGATCGAGCCCTGGCCGAAGATCAGCAGGCTGCGGGTCATGATGTTGGCGCCTTCCACCGTGATGGCGATGGGCGCGGCCTGCCACGCGCGGCCGGCAAAGTTGCGCGGACCAAGGATGATGCCCTTGCCGCCGATGATGTCCATCACGTCCTTGGACACTTCGCGGGCAGCCGTGGTGCAGTGGTACTTGGCGATCGCCGACGGCACCGACGGCACGTCGCCGCGGTCCACCGCCGCGGCAGTGGCCTGCGCCAGCGCGCTGATCGCGTAGGCCTTGCCGCCGATGCGGGCCAGCGCTTCCTCGACGCCCTCGAAGCGGCCCACCGACAGGCCAAACTGCTTGCGGATGCGCGCATAGGCACCGGTCACCACCGCGCCGGTCTTGGCGCCGCCGCTGGCGGTGGAGGGCAGGGTGATGGAGCGGCCCACGGCCAGGCACTCGTTGAGCATGTTCCAGCCCTTGCCGGCCATCTCCACGCCGCCAATCAACTGGCTGAGCGGGATGAACACGTCCTTGCCGTGGATTGGCCCGTTCTGGAACGGCGAGTTCAGCGGGAAGTGGCGGCGACCCACGTCCACGCCCGGGGTGTCGCTGGGCAGCAGCGCCAGGGTGATGCCGATATCGCGGGTATCGCCCAGCAGACCGTCCGGGTCGTACATGCGGAAGGCCAGGCCGATCAGGGTGGCCACCGGCGCAAGGGTGATATAGCGTTTGTCGAAGGTCAGCCGGACGCCCAGCACATTGGCGCCGTTCCACTCGCCCTTGCAGACGATGCCGAAGTCGGGAATGGAGGTGGCGTCGGAACCTGCGAACGGGCCGGTCAGGCCGAAGCAGGGCACTTCCTGGCCGCTGGCCAGGCGCGGCAGGTAGTAGTCCTTCTGTTCCTTCGTGCCGTAATGGTTGATCAGCTCGCCCGGGCCCAGCGAGTTGGGCACGCCGACGGTGGCGCTGACCACGCTGGAGATGGAGGCGATCTTCTGGATCACCTTGTGGTGGGCCAGCGCGGAGAAGCCCAGGCCGCCGTACTGCTTCGGAATGATCATTCCGAAGAACTTGTTTTGCTTGATGAAGTCCCACAGCTCGGGCGGCAGGTCCGCGTGGACGTGGGTGATCTCCCAGTCGTTGATGCGCTTGCACAGCTCTTCCACCGGGCCATCGAGGAACGCCTGCTCCTCAGGGGTGAGCTGCGGCTTGGGGTAGGCCAGCAGTTTGTGCCAGTCCGGCTTGCCGGTGAACAGGTCGCCCTCGAAGCCGACCGAGCCCGTTTCCAGCGCGATCCGCTCGGTCTGTGACAGCGGCGGCAGCGCCTTGCGCAAAAAGCGCAGGGCCGGGGCGGTGACCAGCGGCTTGCGGATTGCCGGGATCAGCAGCGGCACTGCCACCAGCGCCGCCAGCACGGCGGCCGCGGCGGTGGCGCCAGGGCTTGCGCCCAGCAGCCAGCAGGCCACCAGCAGGCTGGCGGTGATCGCAGCCCAGACGGCAAGGCGCAGGCGGTGGTAGGCGGTGAATGCACCCGCGAGAAGCAGGGCGAGGAAGGGCAGCACGACACTCATGGCGGGACTCCCGTTGGAGGGTGGTCATGGGGCGGCAGGCATTGCGCGCAGGCGGCGCCCTGCTTACCATACGGTCTAGTATGGCGTTTGCGTCGGCGCTGTCAACGCGCAAAATCGAGTGAAAACTCAGCATACTGCGTCCCGCCGATACCGTATGGAAGCCTTGCCGACATGACTGCAACCGCCCCCCGCACCGGGCGCCTGAGCGCCGACGACTGGGCCCGCGAGGCGCTTGACCAGATTGCAGAGCAGGGCGTCGCCTCGGTCGCCGTGGAGCCGCTGGCGCGGCGGCTGGGCGTCACCAAGGGCAGCTTCTACTGGCATTTTCCGTCCCGCGATGCCCTGCTGCAGGCCGCCCTGGAGCGCTGGGAGCGCGACGAGCAGACCGCCTACGGCGCGCTGGAGGCGATCGACGATGCCACCGAGCGCCTGCGCACGCTGTTCCGGCTGATCGCGCAGCACAACAAGACACACATCATCTATTCCGAGCTGCTCAAGGCCGCGGGGCATCCCGCCGTCGACGCGGTGCTGGGGCACGTGCTGGACCGCCGCATCGGCTTCCTGTTCAAGTCCTTTCGCCAAGCCGGCCTGAGCCAGAAGGATGCGCTGAACCGGGCGCGCATGACCTACGCCATGTACGTGGGCGTGCTGCAGCTGGAGCTGCCCCGCTTCCAGGCCCGCCAGCCGATCGAAGGCTTCGACGGCTACATCGAACACATGATGGCGACGCTGGTGCCGCAAGGCTGACCGCCACCGCGCGGCGCGTCGGATCGGCGTGCCGCGGTCTGCAAACGATTTCAAGAACCGCCGCACAGGCCAAGGACTCCGACCCCATGACCAGCACGCTCGAATCCCTCAACCAGTGGGTCGCCGAGGTGGCGCGCCTCACCCGCCCCGCCGCCATCCACTGGTGCGACGGCAGCGACGCCGAGAATGCGGCGCTCATCGAGTCAATGCTGGCCGACGGCACCCTGCACCGGCTCAACGAAGCGACCCACCCCGGCAGCTACCTGCATCGCTCGCATCCGGACGATGTGGCGCGCGTCGAGCACCTGACCTACGTGTGCACCACCCACCACGAGGACGCCGGCCCCAACAACCACTGGATGGCCCCCGACGAGGCCCATGCCGAGATCGACGCGCTGTTCGACGGCTGCATGCAGGGCCGCACGATGTATGTCATCCCTTACTGCATGGGCCCGATCGACTCGCCGCTGTCGCGCTGCGGCGTGGAGATCACCGATTCGCCCTACGTGGTCGCCAACATGCGGATCATGACCCGCATGGGCGCCGCGGCGCTGGCGCGGATCGAACGCGACGGCACGTTCGTGAAGGGGCTGCACTCCATCGGTGAGCTCGACCCCAACCGCCGCTTCATCATGCATTTCCCCGAGGAGCTGACGATCAAGTCGTACGGCTCCGGCTACGGCGGCAATGCGCTGCTGGGCAAGAAGTGCCACGCGCTGCGCATCGCGTCCTGGCAGGCCCGGCAGGAAGGCTGGCTGGCCGAGCATATGCTCATCCTCGGCATCGAGAACCCGCAGGGGCAGACCCATTACATCGCCGCGGCGTTCCCCTCGGCCTGCGGCAAGACCAATCTGGCCATGCTGATTCCACCGGAAGGCTATCGCCGGGCCGGGTGGAAGGTCTGGACCATCGGCGACGATATCTGCTGGATGCGTCCGGGTGCCGACGGCCGCCTGTACGCAATCAACCCCGAGGCGGGCTTCTTCGGCGTCGCCCCCGGCACCTCGGCCAAGTCCAACCCGAACGCGCTGGCCTCGATCCAGTCCAACACCATCTTCACCAACGTCGGGCTTACCGCGGACAACCAGCCGTGGTGGGAGGGCCTGGACAATGGCCAGATCCCTGCCGTGGACTGGCGCGGCCGCCCGTTCGATCCGGCCAACGGCCCGGCGGCGCATCCCAATGCGCGCTTCACTGTCAGCGCGAAACAGTGCCCCTCGTATTCGCCGATGGCGGAAGACCCGCAGGGCGTGCCGATTTCTGCCATCGTGTTCGGCGGCCGGCGCGCCTCGCTGGTGCCGCTGGTGTTCGAGGCCCGCGACTGGACCCACGGCGTGCTGGTGGGCGCCGCCATGGGCTCGGAAACGACGGCGGCGGCCACCGGTGCGGTCGGCGTGATGCGCCGTGATCCAATGGCGATGAAGCCGTTCTGCGGCTACAACTTCGCCGACTACTTCGCGCACTGGCTGTCGTTCGACAAGCCGGGTGCCCGGTTGCCCAAGGTGTTCCACGTCAACTGGTTCCGCAAGGGCGACGACGGCAAGTTCCTGTGGCCGGGCTTCGGCGACAACCTGCGCGTGCTGGAGTGGATGATCGGGCGCGTGGAAGGGCAGGCCAGTGCCGTGGAGACGCCCATTGGCCATCTGCCAACGGAAGCCGACCTCAATCTGGAGGGCGTGCCGCTGTCCGACGCAGCGCGCGCCAAGCTGTTCGGCCTGGACCGCGCCGGCTGGCAGGCCGAGTTCCACAGCATCGGCGAGTACCTCGCCGAATACGGCCCGCGCCTGCCGCAGGCGCTGCGGGACGAACAGCGCAGGATCGCCGCGGCCTTGGCCTGAGCGGGGCGGCACGGGGTACCGCGAGGCATCAGGTCTGATCCGGGCCGCGCGGGCTTGCCCCGGCCGGCGGCCGGCATCCCGTGCGTGCCCGGCGCCGGAGGGGGCGGCATTCTACGGAACCCGCAGCACTGCAAGCCGCCTCCGCGATGAACCTGAATGCGCATTCCGTTAGGTGAATGCGCCCTGAGGGGCTTGTTAAAGAAATGTTGACTGCTCTATAGTCGGTCGGTCAGGCCGTCTCAGGTCGGGCGTATTTGTACATCAGTCACTTCGTCCCAATGGGGGTTACACACAATGGCTTCTAATTATCTTGCCAAAGGCCTGAAGCGGAGCGCGCTCACCGTCGCTCTGGGTCTGTGCTTCGCTGGCGGCGTCCAGGCGCAGACCAACACCGCGGGTGCGGTGGTCGGTCGTGCTGCGTCCGGCGACACCATCACCATCACCAACCAGGCGACCGGCTTCAGCCGCACCATCACCGTCGACGCGACTGGTTCATACCGTTTCTCGCAGCTGCCCACCGGTCAGTACCAGGTCAGCCGCAATGGCGGCTCGCCGCGCACCGTGAACGTGAACGTGGGTAGTGCCGCGAACGTGGACTTCACGGGCGGCGACGCCACCACGCTGGACGCCGTGACGGTGATCGGCTCCGGCGCGATCAACCCGATCGACGTGTCGTCGGTTGAGTCCACCACTATCCTGACCGCCCAGCAGATCGCCAAGATTCCGGTGTCGCGCGACACCACATCCGTGGCCCTGCTGGCCCCGGGCACCGTGCGCGGCGATAGCGCTTTCGGCAATCTCGCGTCGTTCGGTGGTTCCTCGGTGGCCGAGAACCAGTACTTCTTCAACGGCTTCAATATTACCAACTCGTTCAATAACTTGAACTTCGCGCAGGTGCCGTTCGAGGCAATCGCCGAGCAGCAGACCAAGACTGGCGGCTATGGCGCCGAGTTCGGTCGCTCCACCGGCGGCGTGGTGAACCAGATCTCCAAGCGCGGTACCAACGAGTTCAAGGCCGGTGGCAACATCTTCTGGTCGCCGAGCAGCCTGAATGCCACCTCGAAGAGCCTGTACCTCAACGATGGCACCCTCTCCGCTGATCGCAGCAACAACACCGTCGGTACCGAGCTGACCTCCTCGATCTGGGCCAGCGGTGCCCTGATCCAGGACCGCCTGTTCGCCTATGGCCTGGTGCAGTACACCGACCTCGGCGAGAGCAAGACGATGTCCTCGACGCGCGGCTTCAGTACCGTCGGCACCAGCACCCAGCCCAAGTGGCTGTTGAAGATGGACTGGAACATCAATGACAGTAACATCATTGAGTTAACCGCCCTCTCCGACAAGCGCAAGTTCGAGACTGACTACTTCTCGACCACGTACTCCGACCCGGTCAAGCCGGTCAACCCGCAGCTGAACCAATACAAGGGCACGGCGTTCGACGAGCGTGGCGGCGATACCTACATCGCCAAGTACACCGGCTACCTGACCGACAGCTTCACCCTGTCGGTGCTGGCCGGCACCAGCGAATCCTCGCGCAGCAACTACTCGGTTACCGCCGACGGCACCGTGAACAGCTACACGGGCACGGTCGGCGTGCCGGCCAACGGTTGCCCGGTCATCGTGGACGCGCGTCCGTCCGTCGTGAATGGCCAGACCGCCGCCATCGCCGGTTGCGCGCTGGCCAACTTCCTGGGTCGTCCGGACGCCAAGGACACCCGCGACCAGTTCCGCATTGACGCGGAATGGCAGCTGGGCGACCACCTGCTGCGCGGCGGCGTGGACATCGACAATTTCAAGTCGGTGGCTGGTGAGTCCTACTCGGGTGGCGTGGTGTGGCGCTACGGCCGCTACACGAGGACCGGCTACACCGGCGAGAACGAAGTCGTGCGTAAGCGCGTGTTCCAGTCCGGCTCCACCGTGGCTGTTGACCAGAGGGCGTTCTACCTGGAAGACAGCTGGAGCATCACGCCCCACTTCATCGCCTACCTCGGCGCCCGTTGGGACACGTTCGACAACAAGAACGGCGATGGCGAGACCTTCGCCAAGATCAAGAACCAGTTCGCGCCGCGACTGGGCTTCTCGTGGGACGTGAACGGCGACTCCAGCTTCAAGGTCTATGGTAACGCCGGTCGCTACGCCCTGCCGCTGACCGCCACCGTCGCGGTGCGTGGTGCGTCCAAGTCGCTGTACAGCGAGCAGTACTACACCTACACCGGCGTGGATGCGACCACGGGTGCGCCGACGGGCCTGACCCTAATCAACAACCCGGCCAATGGTCGTCCGATCCGCTACCTGAATAACGAGTTCGGCGTCGGCAAGAACCCGCAGACCATCGCCGACCAAGGCCTGAAGCCGATGTACCAGGACGAGTTCATCCTGGGCTTCCAGAAGGAGCTGACCAGCAACCTGTCGCTGGGTGCGCGCCTGATCCGCCGCGACCTGAAGGCCGCGATTGACGACACGTGCGATTACCGCCCGATCATCGACTGGGCGCTGGCGAATGGCTTCACCGATAACGGCAGCGGCGGCTTTCAGGAAGTTGCGGACAAGACCCAGAACAGCGATATCGCGGTCTACAACCCGGGCTTCGCGTTCTGCCACCTGTACAACCCGGGTCGCGATGTGACCTTCAAGATGGACATCAACGGCGACGGCACCCTGGAAGAGGTCAAGCTGACCGCCGACCAGCTGGGCCCGAAGGCCAAGCGTAAGTACTCGGCGTTCGAGGTCTTCTTCGAGGGCAGCTGGGACCGCGCGTTCCTGCAGGGTTCGTACACCTATGCCAAGAGCATCGGCAACACCGAAGGCGGCGTGAAGTCGGATAACGGCCAGTCCGACACTGGCACCACCCAGGACTTCGACTATCCGGAGCTGGCGGAAGGTGCCTACGGCTATCTGCCGAATGACCGTCGCCACAGCTTCAAGCTGTTTGGCAGCTACGACATCACGGATACCGTCACCGTTGGCGGCAACCTGATCGTGCAGTCCGGTCGTCCGATCAACTGCTTCGGCTTCCACCCGGTCAATTCGGGCTACGCCAACAGCTATTTCTACTGCCAGGGCGAGCAGGTTCCGCGTGGTACCGCGGGCCGTCTGCCGTGGACGAGGAAGCTGGATCTGAACCTCGCGTGGACCCCGGCGTTCGCGGACAAGAAGCTGACCTTCAAGGTCGACGTCTTCAACGTCTTCAACAGCCAGGACGCCGTCAACGTCAACGAGTACGGCGAGGACCAGTCTGGCAACTGGCAGCC
Organism: Thermomonas sp.; assembly: GCF_046293095.1. Lineage (GTDB taxonomy): Bacteria > Pseudomonadota > Gammaproteobacteria > Xanthomonadales > Xanthomonadaceae > Thermomonas. The sequence continues at coordinate 74,628 of NZ_JBKBPN010000003.1, read as the reverse complement.
GAACGTTTGGAAGTCGGTCACCGGCTACCAGACCCCGCGATCGTATCGCTTCATGGTCCAGTACAGCTTCTGATCCTGAAACAATTGTTGTGCTTTGGACGGCCGCCTTGTGCGGCCGTCCTTTTTACGGGGCATGCAGGAGGAGCGATTACACTTCCTGCACGGAGCAATTCTCGGAACGGCGGCGCAAAGAATGGACGTGGATGCAACCCGGGATTGGCAGACAGCCGAACAACTCAGCGCGCAGGGGCAGGTGGATCAAGCCCGGCCGCTGTATATGGGCCTCCTCGCGAACCGCGCCATTGCGCCCTATGCACATCTGCGGCTGAGCGTCGCGGACCAGAAGGCCGGCAACGTTCGCGGTGCCGTGCGCCATGCGCTCGATGCGTTCGCGAAGGCGCATGCCGATCCCGCCCTGCTCGAAATGCTCTGCAAGCTGCTGCTGCGGCTCGGGGAGACACATGCCGCTCTGGCCTGCGCGAACGCCCTGCTGGGCCTGCCTACGCCCGCCGGGGCATTGGCTGAAGTCGGCAAGATGCTGTCGGACCACATGCTCCCCGACGCGGCCCTGTCCCTGCTGCGCCGTGCAATGGCGGAGGGCATGGTGAATGCGCCCGCGATGCAGTACCTGCTGGGCCTCAACCTGATGTACGCGGGCGACCTTGGTGCCGCAGAACGCGTGCTGGAGGCGAGCGTGCGGGGCAATCCCGGCTTGGCCCCCGCGCACTGGGCGCTGGCCAAGATGGGCAACGAGGCCGGCCGTGACGAGAGGATCCGCCGCCTGCGGGCGCTGCTGGACGGGCCCGACGGGAACGGAAGCGACGCCTCGCTCCTCTGGTACAGCCTGTTCCACGAGTTGGACCGGGACGACCAGGTCGCCGCCGCATGGCCTGCTTTGGAGGAAGCCATGCGGATCCGCCGGCGGCAGGTGCGTTACGACGAATCGGCCCAGGAGGCCCTCTTCGCCGAGGCGACGGGGGCCTTGCGGCTGGCGGTGGGCGCACCCGTGGACGTGACGCCGCAAGGGCCGGCGCCGATCTTCATCGTCGGGCTTCCGCGGAGTGGTACGACCGTGATCGAACAGGCCCTCTGCCGGCAGGCGGACGTGGCCAGCGCCGGCGAGCTGCGCGATCTCCCGGCCCAGATGCGGTGGGTCGCCGAGCGCGCGGGGCCCTTCCACGTGGACGCCGACCTGTTGCAGGCCGTTGGGCGCGACCAGCTCCACTCACTGGGCGAGCGTTACCTCGCGCATACCCAGTGGCGCGCCCGCGGGCATGCGTTCTTCGCCGACAAGTGGCCGGAGAACTATCTCGCCATCGGCCCTATCTTGGCGTCCCTGCCCAACGCCCGCGTGGTCTGCGTCCGGCGTGGCGGCGCGGATGCCTGTTTCTCGAACCTCAAAGAATGGTTCGCCGCTTCGTATCCCTACAGTTACACGCAGGAGGAGGTGGCGCGGCAGTACATCCGCTACGAAACCTTCCTGCGCCGCGTCCGCGAGCTGGGATCCCCGCGCGTGACATTTGTGGAGTATGAGACCTTCGTACGCCAGCCGCAGGCCGCGATCGAAGCGCTGAAGCTGCTGCTCGATCTTCCCGACAGGGCCTCGCCGCAACCCAGCGAAAGCGTCCCGACCGCCAGCGCCGTGCAGGTGCGTTCATCCGTCAGCATGCGCCACGTCGGGTCGTGGGCACGGTACGCCGCGTGGCTCGGGCCGATGCTGGAGGAACTTGCGCGCGGTGGCTTCCCGCAGGACCGTGGGATAGCCCCGTGAGCGATACTGGCGGCGCAATGCTGGCCATGCTGGAGTACGCTCGCCCATTGGCGGAGCAAGGTGACTTCGCGGGGCTCCGGCACATCCTCGATGGCATCCGGGTTGACCGGGAGGTGAAGGCGCGGCACCTGGTGGAAGCGTCCTATGCCGAATCCCTGCAGGGGCGTTACCGGAATGCGCGGACCGCCGCCGTGATGGCCTATTGCCTGCATCCGGTCGACATCGAGACGCGCCGGCAACTGGCGGCCCGCCTTCGCACGACCAACGATGCCGCGCTGCTGCGCGACCTCATCGCGCGCTCCGGCCCGCTGGACCGGATACCGATTCCCCTGTTGCTGACCTATGCGGCGCAACTGTCTTACCTGAACCTGCAGGAGGCCGCGCTGCCGTTCCTCGACGAAGCTCGCCGCGCCGATCCGGACTATCCGCCGACGCTCCTCTCCCGAGGGCAGGTGCTGACCTACCTCGGCAGGATCGACGAGGCTGTTCGGGAGTTCGAGCGCTGCATCGGGGTCGCACCGCAGATCGGACAGGCGCACTGGTTCCTAGCGCATGTCCGGAAAGCGACTGGAGAGCGCAACAACGTCGCGAGGCTGCGTGCGCAGCTGGCCCGCCCGGGGCTTCCTGTGCACGAGGAAATTTCCCTGGCGTTCGCGCTGCACAAGGAGCTGGACGACCTCGGTGACCATGCGACTGCCTGGCAGGCGCTGCAGCGCGCGTGCCGTGCCAAGCGCGGCACGCTCAACTACCGGTCCGCGGACACCTCGCGCCTCGTGGATGCTCTGATGGCGATCCCGGACGGGCCCACCGCCGCGACGCCGGATCCGGCCGCGCCGACGCCCCTCTTCATCGTCGGCATGCATCGATCGGGTACCACGCTGCTGGAGCAATTGCTGGATGGCAGCCCTGACGTGCGCGGCGTCGGCGAGCTGTACGACTTCACCAGCGCCATGCGGTATGCCACCGACCACCATTGCCGCGGCGTGATCGACCTCGGCATCGTGGAGCGTTCCCCGGGCGTGGACCTCGCCGAGGTGGGGCGCCGCTACCTGGCGGGTATGGCGTGGCGGTTGGACGAAAAGCGGTTCTTCACCGACAAGCTGCCTTCCAACTTCCTCAACATCGGCTACATCTGCCGAGCGTTGCCGGGTGCCAGGATCCTGCACATGGTCCGCGACCCCATGGAGACCTGCTTCTCCAACCTGCGGGAACTATTCTCCGACGCGAACCCCTATTCGTACGACCAGCAGGAACTGGCCCACTTCCACGGCGAATACCGGCGGCTGATGGCGCACTGGCATGCCCGCTTCCCCGGGCGCATCCTTGATGTCGATTATGCCGAACTGACCCGCTCGCCCGAGGCCACCATGCGGCGCGTCGCGGCGTTCTGCGGGCTCGACTACGTCCCGGCCATGCAGGACCCCCGAAGTAGCCGCCGGGCCGTGGCCACGGCCAGCGCGGTGCAGGTGCGGGACGGGGTGGTGCGTCGGGAGACGCCCAAGTGGACGCCCTACGCCCCCTTCTTGGGGGCGCTGATGGACGGGCTGGAGGCCGACGCGGGCGCCAGCCCGCAGGACGCCGTGTAGTTGACCTGCCCCCACTGAGCCGTACCACACGAAGCTAGGTAGAGTCCGTCATCCAGAGAGGACGGACATGTGCAAGAATCGATTCACCGCAGAACAGATATTCGGGCTCATCAAGCAGGCCTAGGTCGGCGTGGCGGTGTTGGAGCTGGCCCGGTAACACGGCTTCAGTCCGGCCGGCGTGAACCCCCGCGCCTGACTTAAACCCCCGGCGCCCCCGCTGCATCACAATCACCATGCTGATGCAGACCCTGACGCCCGCCGTGGAACCCGACGCCGCCGCGTTCGACGCCGGCGAAGACGTCGCCCTCGCGCGCCGCGCCGCGAGGGCGGACGTGCAGGCGTTCGAGCAGCTGTACCGCCGCCACCACCGGCGTGTGCATGGGGTCATCGTGCGGCTGGTGGGCCAGGCCGGCGCGCGGGCGGAGGATCTGACCCAGGAGGCGTTCGTGCGCGCCTGGCAGGCCCTGCCCGGCTTCCGCTTCGAGAGCGCGGTGTCCACCTGGCTGCATCGGCTGGCGGTGAACACCGCCCTGATGGAGCTGCGCGCCCAGCGCAGCCGGCCCGGCCTGGATGGTGACGAAGAGGCGCTGGCCGCTGCGGCCACGCCCGACACCGCGGGCCAGGCCCTGCTGGGCCGCGACCTGGAACGGGCCGTGGCCACCCTGCCGCCGCGCGCCCGCGCCGTGCTGGTGCTGCACGACGTGGAAGGCTGGAAACACGAAGAGATCGCCGAGGAGCTCGGCATGGCGGTGGGCAGTTCCAAGGCCCAGCTGCATCGCGCGCGCGGCTTGCTGCGTATGCGCATCGGAGACGCCCTATGAACGACATCCAGGATATCGGCGAGGCCGAATTGCGGCTTGCCCTGCGCGGCCTGCGCCGCGACATCGAACCGTCCCGCGACCTCTGGCCCGGGATCCAGGCGCGCCTGCCCCCGCAGCGTGCAGTTGCGCGTCCACCACGGGTCTGGCCGTGGGCGCTGGCCGCCTCGATGACGCTTGCGCTGGGCCTGGCCTGGCAGGGCAGCGCTCCGGTCGCGCCGCGACCCGTGCCGGTGGCAACGCCGCGGGTGGCGGCCGCGCCGATCACGAACGAGGCGGACGCGCTGACCCTGCACTACGAAGCGGCAATGCGTGAGCTCGACATCGGCAGCGTGCCGGCCAGCTGGCAGGCCGGGCTGGAAGCACTGGACCACAGCGCCGCGCTGGTCCAAGCCGCGTTGCGCCAGCACCCCGACTCGCCGCAGCTGCTGGAGCAGCTGCGCCGGCTTTATGCGCGCCGTATCGCCCTGTCGCGGCGCGCGCTGTTCACTTGAGGATTACGAAATGCGCATCCATGCCAAGTTGCTGTTGACCACGCTGGCGATCGCCGTCGCGCTGCCTGCGGCCGCGGGCACGCCCATCAGCCAGGTGCATCCGCTGGACGCGCGCGGCCGCGTCGAGATCGAGAACCAGAAGGGGCGCGTGGAAGTCATCGCCTGGGATCGCCCGGAAGTGAAGCTGGGCGGCACCCTGGGCGATGACGTGGAGAAGCTGTCGGTCGAGGGCGATGGCCGCGTGCTGCGGATCAAGGTGCAGTACCCCGCGCGCAACCGCAGCGCCGAAGCCAGCCATCTGGTCGTACAAGTACCGCTGCTGGCGGATCTGGACGTCGAGACCGTGTCCGCCGATATCAACGTGCAGGGCCTGGCCTCACGCGAGCTCGCGCTGGAGTCCGTCAGCGGCGACATCGTCGCCAACGGTGCCCCGCGCCGCGGCAGCATCAGCTCGGTGAGCGGCGATATCCGGCTGGCGATGAACAGCCCCAGCCTGCGGGTTGAGACGGTCAGCGGGCAGCTGGCCGTGCAGGGGCGCCTGGACGGCGAAATCGCGCTGGAAACCGTGTCCGGCGACGTGCGCCTGACCACGCTGGGCGAGCGCGTACGCAAGCTCAAGGCCAGCTCGGTGAGCGGCGACATGGACCTCTCCACCGGGCTTGCGGAGGATGGTGAGATCCGGCTGGAGAGCGTCAGTGGCGACCTGCTGCTGCGGCTTCCGGCGAACCTGTCTGCGCAGGTGCAGGGCGAGAGCTTCAGTGGTGACCTTGCCGCGCCGGGCGCGAAGATCAAGAAGGAGGCGTTCGGCCCGGGGTCCAGTTTCCGCGTCCGTTACGGCGCCGGGAAGGGCGATATCCGGCTGCAGACGTTCTCGGGTGATGCGCGCCTGGTGCTGCCCTGATCTTCGCCAGGGCTTCGATAGGCCAGATCCAAACGCACGAAGGCCGCATCTTTGGATGCGGCCTTTGCTGTTTGCGGCGTCGGCAAGTGCAATGCGGTCGGGCGGGACTTGCGGTCAGAGATCCTGCTGGTAGCGCACGTAGGGCACCGTACCCTCATCGGCTTGCTCGCCTTTGATAGAGAACGGATTCTTGCCGCGGGTCACCACGTTGTCGGCGCCCACGCTGAGCTGGCCGTTCCACGGCGTGCGCCAGGTCAGGCCCAGGCCCAAGCCCTTCCAGACCGCGCTCTCGCCCGGCACGTTGACCACCCGGCCGACGATGTTGGCGCCAAAGGCCCCGTAGCCGCCGCCAATGCTGAGGCTGCGGGTGTTCCATTCATCCGCCAGCTGCGGCACGTCCGCGGCCGGCACCAGGCGGGCACGGGCAACGGTGCCGCCCACGCTGACGAAGCCCTCGCGGCTGATCGACTTTTCCGCGAACAGCGAGAAATCGTTCTGGCTGTAGCGCGCGCCGCCCAACTGGCCGGGCGAGAGCCAGGCCGGCAGCGTATCGCGGCCGTTGCCGAAGCTCAGGCCCAGCTTGCTGCCATTGCGCGACAGGCTGACGCCGGCGTTGCCGTGGCGGCTTGCCGTCCCCGGCTTGTCACCTTCCAGCGAGGCCAGGACGCAGTTGCTGGCCAGCTGGCCGATGGCCGGCGCCATGCCGCCGCGGCGGTCGCACAGCAGCGCCAGCGAGTCGCCCGACTGCAGGCCGAACGTGGCTTCCAGCGTGGTGCTGCCGAACCGCCAGCGCGTGCCGGCGCCGGTGCCACCGGTGGCGGGCTCCAGCAACAGCACGGCCTCGAGCTTGCCGCTGTCGCGATTCAGGACGGGGACCACCTTCGAATCACCGCGGCGGGCCTTCCCGGTTTGCGCGTGCACGTTGCCGCTGGCGAAGGCCAGGGCAAGCGCGGCAGCGGCAAGGGGCAGGACGCGGAAGGACATCGTTGGCTGTGACCGGCCCGGATGGGCCAAGTTCCCCGGTAAACGCGGTGTTGATACGCAGAACAGCCTAGCCGGTTTATGTTTCTTTAACAATATCCCGCCGCTGCGCCGAACTGTGACGGCCGCCTCATTGCAGGCGTGGCGCGGCCGGTTGTGCCCCGGCTTCCCGGGCGAACAGGGCCGCGATCTGGGGGGCGTCGAACCCGTAGTCCTGGCCGCAGAACTCGCACAGTACCGAAGCGGTACCGCCGCCCGCTTCCACCGCGGCGTCGGCCTCTTCGCGCCCCAGCGAGACCAGCATGCCTTCCACGCGCTCGCGCGAGCAGGAGCAGGCAAAGCGCAGCGGCTTCTCGCCCACCAGCTGCGGCGCCTCCTCGTGGAACAGCCGGTGCACCACCTCGGCTGGCGGCAGCGCCAGCAGTTCCTCGGCGCCGAGCGTGTCGAACAGGGCGCTGGCGCGGCGGAAGCCGTCCTCGTCGCCTTCTTCGCCCGGAAGCTTCTGCAGCAGCAAACCGGCGGCGCGCTGGCCGTCGCAGGCCAGCAGCAGGCGCGTGGGCAGCTGCTCGGACTGGCGGAAATAATCCTCCAGTGCACCGTCTAGCCGTTCCGAGTGCAGCGCCACCAGCCCCTGGTAGCGCAACGGCTCGCCGCCGCCGAGGCCGGGGTTCTCGATGGTCAGGGCGAGCAGGGCGTCGGCGCCCAGCGCGCGCAGGTCGCGGGAGAGGGGCTGGGCACCGTCGTTCAGGCGGACGATGCCACGCAAGGTGCCGGCGGCCGTGCATTCGGCGAACAGGGTGCCGATGGCGCCGCGGCTGCGCAGTTGGATGGACAGCCGGCCGTCCACCTTGGCGTGGCCGGTGAGCAGCGCGGCGGCAGCCGCAGCTTCACCCAGCAACTCCGCCGCGGCGGCCGGGTACTGGGCACGTTCGGCAATGCTGCGCCAGGTCTCGTCCAGATGGACGGCCACGCCGCGCACGCCGGCGGCCGGAAGCAGGAAGCGCAGCTGCGCGTCGGGGATTCGGGACATGATGGATACCGGGAGGGAGGCCGCCCGCGGATAATGCGCGGACTGGCAGGTGGGGAGGGAATCATGGATCGAAATGGGGCGCATGGGCGCGGATCGCAAGGTGGGCGGGCATGAGCGCGACCGGGCGCAAGCGCCGCCTGCGCGGCTGGTGGTGGAAGCTGCCGCTGGCGTTCGCGCTGTTCAGCATCGTGCAGGTGCTGGTGCTGCGGTTCATCGATCCGCCGTTTTCCGCTTTCATGGCCGCGCGCTGGGTGGACGCGGCGCTGGCCGGCAACCCGGGGTTCCGCCTCGCGCATGACTGGCGCGACTTGCGGGCGATGTCGCCGAACCTGCCGCTGGCGTTGATTGCCGCGGAAGACCAGAACTTTGCCCGCCACCACGGCTTTGATTTCGATGCCATCGAAAAGGCGCAGGCGCACAACGAGAAGATGCGGAAACGTGCAGAGAAGCGCGGCACGCCGGTCAAGCGCATCCGTGGCGCCAGCACGATCAGCCAGCAGACCGCAAAGAACCTGTTCCTCTGGCAGGGCCGTGGGCCCACCCGCTGGCTGCGCAAGGGCCTGGAGGTCTGGTACACGGCACTGATCGAGACGCTGTGGCCCAAGTGGCGCATCCTGGAGATGTACGCCAACGTCGCCGAGTTCGGTGATGGCGTGTACGGCGCCCAGGCGGCCTCGCGCCGTTACTTCGGCAAGGACGCCGCGCGCTTGACCGCTGCCGAGGCCGCGCGCCTGGCCGCGGTGCTGCCCAGCCCGAAGCGCTACAACGCCGCGCGGCCAGGGCCGTATGTGCAGCGGCGGGCGGCGGCCATCCAGCGCCAGATGGGCGCACTTGGTGGTAGCGCTTATCTGCGCGCGCTGGAGTGAGTGGTGCCCGGCGCATCCCCGGCCAGGGCGCCGGAGGACATGGCTGGCATACTGCGTGGATGGATGGGATCGCACCGGAACACCGCTGCCTGACCCTGGTGGTGGCTGCCTATAACGAGGCGGAAGCCCTGCCGCGCCTGCAGCCGCGCATCCGCGCCGCGTTGGACATGGCCGAGGCCGAGGGGCTGGAGGCGCGGGTTCTCTATGTCGACGACGGCAGTCGCGACGGGACCTGGGACCTGCTGCGGCGCTTCGCCGCCGAGGATCGCCGGGTGGCGCTGCTGCGGCTGTCGCGCAACTTCGGCAAGGAGGCGGCGCTGACTGCCGGTCTGGACCGCGTGGAGCGCGGCGCGGCGCTGATCCTGGATGCGGATGGCCAGGACCCGCCGGAGCTGTTGCCGCAGTTTTTGGCGAAATGGCGTGAAGGCTATGACGACGTGCATGGCACCCGCATCGCCCGCCAGGGCGAGGGCGTATTCAAGCGCGCGAGTGCGCACGGGTTCTATCGCGTGATCGGCGCGCTCTCGCGCACGCCGGTGCCGCGCGATACCGGGGATTTCCGCCTGCTTTCGCCGCGCGCGCTGGCGGCCTTGCGCCAGCTGCGCGAGCGTCACAGGTTCATGAAGGGGCTGTTCGGCTGGATCGGCTTCAATGCCGTGTCGATCCCCTACCAGCGCGATGCGCGCATCGCCGGGCGCAGCAAGTTCAACGCCTGGAGGCTCTGGAACTTCGCGCTGGAGGGCATCACCAGTTTTTCCACCGCACCGCTGCGCCTGGCCACCTACGCCGGCCTGGCCACCGCGCTGCTGGCCTTCGGGTTTGGTGCCTGGGTGGTGGTGCGCGCCCTGTTGTGGGGAGATCGGGTAGCGGGCTGGCCGTCGCTGATGGCTGTGGTGCTGTGCCTTGGCGGTGTGCAGCTGATGGCGCTGGGAATGATCGGCGAATACCTGGGCCGGCTGTACGAGGAGTCCAAGCAGCGGCCGTTGTACCTGGTGGATACCTGGCGGCCGGCGGAGGGAGTATCCTCGGCCCAGCATTCCGATCTTGTTCCCGACACGAGAGGAGCCCGCTATGCGCACGGTAAGGCAACTGCTGGAGGCGAAGTCGCCTGAGGTCATCGCGATCGGCCCGGACGCCCCGGTGCTTGATGCCATCCGCCTGATGGCCGAGCGCCAGATCGGTGCCCTGCTGGTGATGGAGGGACCGCGCCTGGTCGGCATCCTCTCCGAACGCGACTACGCGCGCAAAGTCGTTCTGCAGGGGCGTTCCTCCAGGGACACCCCCGTGCGCGACATCATGACCACCCAGGTAGTGACGGTGGCGCCAGGTGACAGCATCGACCACTGCATGCAGCTGGTGACCGACCGCCGCATCCGCCACCTGCCGGTGCTGGACGGCGGTACCGTGGTGGGTGTGCTGTCGATCGGCGACCTGGTGAAAACAGTGATCGAACTGCAGCGGCAGGACATCGACCAGCTGCAGCGCTATATCGTGTCGTAGCCCGGCCAGGGCAGGGAGACGCCACATGCGCAGGGTCGTCCAGGACGTGCTGCAGGCCAGGCCCGATGCCGTGTTGCCCATGGTCGCGCCGGACGGTACCGCCAGCGATGCCATCCGGGTGATGGGTGAACACGACGTGGATGCAGTGCTGGTGATGGAGGGCGGGCGGCTGGTCGGGCTGGTCACGGAACGCGATCACGCGCGCAAGGTCACCTTGAAGGGCCTGTCGCCCTACGCCGTCCGCATCGTGGACATCATGACCCGCGACGTGGTCACGGTGTCGCCGTCGACGACGCTGGACGAATGCCGGCAGCTGCTCGCCAAAAACGGGTTCCGCCATCTGCCCGTGGTCGATGGGGAGCAGGTGGTCGGGCTGCTGTCGATGCCGGAACTGTGGTGATGGGCCTGCGTCAGCGCACTTCCATCGACTGCGCGTGCTCGCGGGTGGCCAGGAACGTTATCGCCGGTGCGCGCTCCTGCGCCAGCTGCAGGTTGACCCGGCTGGGCGCGAGGTAGACCAGCTCGCCGGCCGCGTCGATGGCCAGGTGCAGGGCGTTCTTCTCGCGGAACTCCTCGAGCTTTTTCGCATCGTCACAGCGGATCCAGCGCGCAGTCGCCACCTGTACCGGCTCGAACGTCGCCTCCACGCCATACTCGTCCTTCAGCCGGTAGGCGGCCACGTCGAACTGCAGCATGCCCACCGCGCCCAGGATCAGGTCGTTCGACATCAGCGGCTTGAAGAATTGCGTGGCGCCCTCTTCGCTCAGCTGGGCCAGGCCCTTCTGCAACTGCTTGAGCTTGAGCGGGTCGCGCAGGCGCGCGCGGCGGAACAGCTCCGGCGCGAAGCTGGGGATGCCGGTGAAGCCCAGCGCCTCGCCCTCGGTGAAGGTGTCGCCGATCGAGATGGTGCCGTGGTTGTGGATGCCGATCACGTCGCCGGGGAAGGCGCTTTCCGCAATCTCGCGGTCGGAGGCCATGAAGGTGAGCGCATTGGCCAGCTTGACCTCCTTGCCGCTGCGCACGTGGAAGGCCTTCATGCCGGCGCTGAACTTGCCGGAGCACACGCGCATGAACGCCACGCGGTCGCGGTGCATCGGGTCCATGTTGGCCTGGATCTTGAAGACGAAGCCGGTCAGCTTGGGTTCGCCTGCCGACACCTCGCGCGTGGTGGTCGCGCGCGCGCGCGGCGCAGGCGCGTGCTGGACGAAGAAATCCAGCAGCGGCTGCACGCCGAAGTTGTTGACGCCCGAGCCGAAGAACACCGGCGACTGCTTGCCTGCCAGGTAGGCGGTCTGGTCGAACGGGGCCGACGCGCCTTGCACCAGTTCCAGCTGGTCGCGCACTTCAGCCAGCAGCTGCGGGCCGATGGCCGCGGCCACGCCCGGGTCGTCCAGCGACGGGAAGATGGTGGAATCCTGGCGGGTGAAATTGCGGCCCGGCTCGTACAGATGGACTTCGCCGCTGATCAAGTGCACCACGCCCTTCAGGCGCTGGCCCATGCCGATGGGCCAGGTCACCGGCGCGCACTGGATGCCCAGCACCGATTCGATCTCGTCCAGCAGCTCGATGGGATCCTTGCCCTCGCGGTCGAGCTTGTTGACGAAGGTCATGATCGGCGTGTCGCGCAGCCGGCACACCTCCATCAGCTTGATGGTGCGCTCCTCCACGCCCTTGGCCACGTCGATCACCATCAGCGCCGAGTCCACCGCGGTGAGCACGCGGTAGGTGTCTTCGCCGAAGTCGGCGTGGCCGGGCGTGTCCAGCAGGTTGACGATGCGGCCTTCGTACGGGAACTGCATCACCGAGCTGGTCACGGAGATGCCGCGCTCCTTCTCCAGCGCCATCCAGTCGGACGTGGCGTGGCGCGCGGCCTTGCGGCCCTTGACCGATCCGGCCATCTGGATTGCGCCTCCGAACAGCAGCAGCTTTTCGGTGAGCGTGGTCTTGCCGGCGTCGGGGTGGGAGATGATGGCGAAAGTGCGACGACGCGCAGCTTCAGTGGCGACTTCTGACATTGCGAAATTATACCGGCGGGGGCAGCATGGCCGCAGCGGGGCCGGTCGCTATCGTTCCCCACGTTCACCAATGGCGTGGGCAGGGCCGGGTGTCGATCGCCTGCCAGTGCAAGACCAGATCAAGGGTGACCTAGTGCGCATAGTCATTGTGGGTGAGGATGCGGCGCGGGCCGCGGAGTTCGATCAGGTGCTGGGCGACTTTGGCCTGGACTGGGTGATCGAGTGGTTGCCGGAGGTCACGGCCGTGGACGGGGACATGCCCGCGTTTGACGTGTTCGTGTGCGGGCTGACGCCCGGCCCCATCGGCGGCCCGGAGCTGCTGGCGCGGGTGGCGGCGCTGTATCCGCAGGCGGTGCGCATCCTGCTGCTGGACCAGAACCCGGACGAGGCCAGCGTCGATATCGCCCAGGGCCTGGAGTCCGCACACCGCGTGCTGGGCCGCCCGCTGGATCCGGTGGAGCTGGTGACCGCAGTCGAGAGCGTGGTGGACCTGCGCGAACTGCTGGACAACGAGGTGCTGAAACGCACGCTGGGCCGGATCAGCTCGCTGCCGCCGCCGCCGCGGCTGTACCTGCAGCTGACCCGCCTGCTGCGCGATCCCGAGGCCAGCAATGCCGCCATCGCGCAGGCGCTGTCGCAGGACCCGGCGATTGCCGCCAAGGTGCTGCGCCTGTGCAATTCCGCTTATTTCTCGGGCGGGCGCGAGATCAGCGACATGCGCTCGGCCGTGATCCGCTTGGGGCACCAGGCCCTGCTGCGGCTGGTCCTGACCGTGGAGGCGTTCGGCGGGTCGGGCTTCGGCACCGGCAAGTTGCGCGAGCAGGTGCAGGACCGCGCCCTGCGCGCCAGCAACCTGGCGCGCAGGCTGTTGCCGGGGCCCAGCGCCGAGCTGGCAGCGACCGCCAGCCTGCTGGCCGAGGTCGGCCGCTTGTTGCCTGGCGTGGCGACGGCCGAGGCCGGCGATACGGCCGCGGCGGAGGGCGAGGAGGCACCCGATTTCGCCGAGGCCGGGGCGTACCTGCTGGGCCTGTGGGGCCTGCCCATGCCGATCGTGGAGGCGGTGGCCTATCAGCAGCGGCCCGGCCAGATGCGCTCGGGCGGCTTCTGGGTGACCGGCGCCGTGCACGTGGCCACCGCGCTGGTGGCCGGGCAGGAGCCGGACGAGGCCTACCTGCGCGCGGTCGGCATGCTCGACAAGCTGCCGCAGTGGCGCGAACTGGTGGAGCCATCGCTGCTGGACGACCAGGCCGCCTGACCCGGCGCCGGCACCACGCCGGGCATCCGGAACGGGATCGCCTCCAGCTGCTGGTCGCGGTTCACCTGCACGGCGAAGTGCAGGTGGGGGCCGCTGCTGTAGCCGGTGTTGCCTGACATTCCGATGACCTGCCCGGCCGCCACGCGCTGGCCGGGGCGCACCCGCGCGCCGCCCTTCGCCAGGTGCGCATAGAGCGCCATGCTGCCGTCGTCGTGCAGGATGCGGACGAGATTGGCGCGGTCGATGTCGCGCGCCCGATCCAGCCCGCCGCGGTCGAACCCGTCCCGCACCTGCATTACCACGCCCGCGCGCGCCGCCAGCACCGGCGTGCCTTCTGGCACTGCGAAATCGAGCGCATAACGGTTGGCCGGATCGCGGTGGCTGAAGCTGCCCTCGAACCCCTGCTCGATGCACGCCTCCGCGGCTGCGACCGGCCGCCGGTAGGCGACGTCCTGCGGGCGGGCGTTGGCGCTGCCGGGGATGCCCCGCAACCGCAGCCGCAGCCAGCCTTCGCGTCCTTCCGGCGCCTGCAGCAGTGCCACCAGCGTGCTGCCGCCGGCGGGCACGCTGGCGCGCGCGGGCAGGGCGGGTTGGCTGGCGGGCACGGGGCCGCTCGCGACGTCCAGCCGCACCTCGATCGGGCCGGCCAGCAGGTTGTCCGCCCATGCTTCATAGCCCGCTGCGCCGGGTTCGATCCGCAGCCGCGCCACCGGGTTGGCGGTATCGTCCCGCGCCGCCGTGGGCAAGGCGAGTATCAGGCTGGCCAGCAACAGGGGCGTGCGCATGCGCATCGCCCAAGTATGCCGCGGCCGCTTTTCCACGGGCATCGTCATGATGTTTGGTTATTTAATCGCTTCATGCGGATAAAGCGATTGACGTGAGCTGCCCCGACCGGCAGAATGCGTCCATCCATCGAGACCGGCGGAGGGACAGGCCCTTTGATGCCGGGGCAACCGGACGATCGCGCACGCGGTCGTCGAGGTGCCAAATCCTGCGGGGACCTGTGCGTCTGCCGGAAGATGGTTGCGAGGCCGCCGCGTGCGGTCCGCGACGCCGACGTGGTCGGCCTTCTGCTCCCCGTGCGACTCCGATGGGCCGTCCAAATCCCCGGAGTCCGCCATGAACCTTGCCGAACGCATCGCCCCCGACCGCCGTCCCCCTCCCCGGGCGCCGGGGGCGATGCGTCCGGCATCCTCCCACGCGGATGGCGCCTGCCGCGGCAGCGTGGATGCGGTGCTGGCCACCCGCTACGCCGGCCCGCGTGCGCTGCGCCTGGACTACGAGCTGGTTGGCCCCGTCGACGCGCCGGTGGTGTTCGTCGCCGGCGGCATCTCCGCGCACCGCCACGTCGCCGCGAATGCCCTGGACGCGACACCCGGCTGGGCGCCAGGCCTGCCGGGCGCCGGCCGTGCGCTGGATCCGGCGCGACTGCGCCTCCTCGCATTCGATTACGTGGGCGCCGACGGCAGCCTGGACGCGCCCATCGACACCGCCGACCAGGCGGACGCCGTGGCGCTGCTGCTGGACGCGCTGGGCATCAACGCGCTGCACGCCTTCGTCGGCTACTCCTACGGTGCGCTGGTCGGGCTGCAGCTGGCGGCGCGCCATCCGCGTCGCCTGCGCCGGCTGGTCGCCGTCAGCGGCGCGCATCGCCCGCACCCGTATGCCTCGGCGTGGCGGGCCCTGCAGCGCAAGGCGGTGGCGCTGGGCCGGCTGCAGTGCGCCGACGAGCCGGGGCTGTCGCTGGCGCGCCAGCTGGCCATGCTGAGCTACCGCACGCCCGAGGAGTTCGCCGAGCGCTTCGACGCGCCGCCCGTCCTCAGCAACGGCCGGGTGCGCGTGGCCGCGGAGGATTATCTGGATGCCGCCGGCGCGAAATTCGTCGCGCGGGTGTCGGCCACCGCGTGGCTGCGTCTGTCCGAATCCATCGACCTGCACCGCGTCGATCCGGCCGCGATCGGCGTGCCGGTATCGCTGGTGGCGGTGGAAGGCGATCCGCTGGTGCCGCTGGCGGACGCGGTGGCGCTGCTGGAGGCCCTGGGCGATCGCGCTCGCCTGCGCGTGCTGCGCTCGCGCTACGGCCACGACGCCTTCCTGAAAGACACCGACCGCATCGACGCCCTGTTGGCCAGCGAGCTGGCCCTGGTCGATGCCGCGTCCCCGTCGCCGTCCCCCATTTCCGGAGCATCCGCATGAGCCACGTCAGCCCCGTCCCGTCCGGCCGTCCGGCCACCCGCGCAGTGCGCGCTGGCATCGACCGCGACACCGCCTTCGGTGCGGTGACACCGCCGCTGGTGCTGTCGTCCAACTTCAGCTTCGCCGGCTTCAACGAGAAGCGCGCCTACGACTACACCCGCAGCGGCAACCCCACCCGCGACCTGCTGGGCGAAGCGCTGGCCGAACTGGAAGGCGGCGCCGGTGGCGTCATCACCGCCACCGGCATGGCGGCGATCAGCCTGGTCCTGCACGCCCTGCTGCGCCCCGGCGACGTGCTGGTGGTGCCGCACGACTGCTACGGCGGCAGCTGGCGGCTGTTCAACGCGCTGGCGGCGAAGGGTGCGTTCGAGCTGCTGACCTGCGATCTCACCGATCCGCAGGCGGTGGCTGCGGTGCTGGCGCGCCGGCCGGCGCTGGTGTGGATCGAAACCCCGTCCAACCCGCTGCTGCGGATCACCGACCTGCGCTTCGTGGTCGGCGCCGCGCAGGCGGCCGGGGCGCGGGCGGTGGTCGACAACACGTTCCTTTCGCCGGTCCTGCAGCGGCCGATCGCCGACTTTGGTGCCGACGTGGTGGTGCATTCGACCACCAAGTACATCAACGGGCACAGCGATGTGGTCGGCGGCGCGGCGGTGGCGCGCGATGCCGAGGTCTACGCGCAGCTCACCTGGTGGGCGAACGCGCTGGGCCTCACCGGTGCGCCGTTCGACAGCTTCCTCACCCTGCGCGGGCTGCGCACGCTGGATGCGCGCCTGCGCGTGCACCAGGAGAACACGCAGGCGCTGGTGGCGCTGCTGGACGGCCACCCGGCGGTACGCGCGCTGCACTGGCCGGGGCTGGCCACCCATCCGGGCCACGCGCTAGCGGCGCGCCAGCAGCATGGCTTCGGCGCGATGCTGAGCGTGGAGCTGGACGGAGGGGAAGCGGCGGTACGCGCGTTCCTGGACGGCCTGCGCTGGTTCACCCTCGCCGAGTCGCTGGGCGGCGTGGAAAGCCTGGTCGCGCATCCCGCCACCATGACCCACGCGGCGATGAGCGTGGAGGCGCGCGCGCAGGCCGGGATTTCCGACGGCCTGCTGCGGCTGTCGGTGGGCATCGAGCATGCCGACGATCTGGTGGCCGACCTGGCCGATGCCCTGGCGCGCGCGCAGGCCGCGTGTGCGCGCAAACGGCAGGCGGTGCGATGAACGCCCGGCTTGTCGCGCTGCCGTTGCCCGACGCCGCGCCCGCCCGGGTGGCGCTGCTGGGCACCGGGACGGTGGGGCGGGCCGTGTGGGCGCGGCTGGCCTGCTGGCAGGGCACGGCGCTGGGCGCGCGGCTGGCGCTGGACTATGTCGCCAATTCGCGGGTGGCGATGCTGGCACCCGCCCATGTGGCCGGCGATGTCGGTGCGTTGCTGGCGCGCGCCACCCGCGCGCATGCGCTGGAGGCGGTGGATGCCGCGCTGGGCGCAACCGGCACCCGCATCGTCATCGATGCCACTGCGTCCGAGGCGGTGGCGGACCGGCACCCGCACTGGCTGGCGCGCGGCGTCCACGTGGTCACCGCCTGCAAGTTGGGGCAGGGCACGTCGCTGGCGCGCTGGCGGGCCATCCAGGCCGCGCGCGAAGCCGGCGGCACCTGCTACGGGGACAGCGCCACCGTCGGTGCGGGCCTGCCCATCCTGCGCTCCCTGCGCGCGCTGCAGGCCGGCGGCGACCGCATCCACGTGATCGCCGGCGTGCTGTCCGGTTCGCTCGCATGGCTGTTCCACCAGTACGACGGCCTGCGGCCGTTCTCCGGTTTCGTGCGCGAGGCGCATGCGGCGGGTTACACCGAGCCGGACCCGCGCGAGGACCTGTCGGGCGAGGACGTGCGCCGCAAGCTGCTGATCCTTGCTCGTGCCGCCGGGGTGCCGCTGGCGCCGTCTGATGTCGCGGTGGACTCGCTGGTACCCGAAGCCCTGGCGGCGCTGCCGCGCGCGGCGCTGTTCGACGCCCTGCCGCAGCTCGACGCCCCGCTGCGCGCGCGCTACGCCGCCGCGTGGAAGCAGGGCGCGCGGCTGCGCTTCATCGCCCGGCTGCACGCGGACGGAAGCGCGCGGGTGGGGCTGGAGGCATTGCCCGCGGAGGATCCGCTGGCGGGCGGCGGGGGTACCGACAACCGCGTCGCACTCTGGACCGACCGCTATCCGCGACAGCCGCTGGTGCTGCAGGGGCCGGGCGCCGGCGCCGAAGTCACCGCGGCGGCACTGCTGGACGATGCGCTGGCGATCCAGGCCAGCGCTACTCAGGGCGCGATGCCGAAGAACGTCGCGATCGGTGCCGGCCGCTGGAACACGTAGCCCTGCGCGTAGTCGACCTGTAGCGCCTGCAGCCGGCGCAGCTGCTCCTCGGTTTCCACGTGTTCGCCCACCGCGCGCATGTCCAGCAGGTGGGCGATCTCGGTGATGGAGCGCACCACCGCTTCCGACAGCGGCGAGCCTGCAAGGTCGCGCACGAAGCTGCCGTCGATCTTGAGGTAATCCACCGGCAGGTCGCGCAGGTAGCTGAAAGAGCAGAAGCCGGTGCCGAAGTCGTCCAGCGCGAACCGACAGCCCAGCTCGCGCATGCGCGCGATGAAGCGGCGTGCGCGGACCAGATCGCGCACCACGTTGGTCTCGGTGATTTCCAGGCACAGCTGGCCGGGGCGCAGCACGCTGCGGCGCAGGCGCTCGGCGGCGTACTCCGCGAACTCCTCGTCCACCAGGGTGGCGCCGCCCAGGTTGAGGTTGCACTGGCTGATGGCTTCCGCCGTTGCGGGGTGGCGTTCCATCCATTCCAGCAGGGCGTTCAGCATGTGGCGGTCCAGCCGCGGCCCCATCCGGAACCGCTCGGCCGCCGCGATCAGGTTGGCCGGTGGGCGCAGCTGGCCGGCGGCATCGCGCCAGCGCAGCAGTACCTCGAAATGCGCGCCTTGGGCACCCGGTATGCGCAGGTCCACGATCGGCTGGCACCAGAGTTCGAAGCGGCGTTGGTCCAGTGCTTCGTGCGCGTCCAGTGCATGCCGCATCATCCGGTTGCGGATGCGCAGGCTCTCGGCGTTCTGGCCCGCGACAAGCAGCCGATTGCCGCCCAGTTCCTTCGCCTCGTGGCAGGCGGTGTCCGCCTGCGAGAGCAGCTCGTCGAAACTGGCATGCGGCGGCACGCTGGTCGCCAGGCCGATGCTGGCGGTCGTGCGCAGGTTGCCGCCCTGCCAGGCCACGCGCTCGGCTTCGATCGCGGCCAGCAGCTGGCGTGCCGGGATCGCGGCGGTTTCCGCGTCCTGTTCGACCAGCAGGGTGAACTCGTCGCCACCGCTGTGTGCCACCAGCGTGTTGCCGCCGAAGTGCTTTCGCACCAGTCCGGCGACATGGCGCAGCATTTCGTCGCCGGCGGCGTGGCTGGCGGAATCGTTGACCAGCTTGAAATTGTCGAGATCGACGTAGAGCAGCGACAGGGGCCCGTCCGAGGTGGCCAGCCGGGCACGCGCCTGTTCCTCGAAGGCGTCGCGGTTGAGCAGGCCGGTGAGGGGGTCGAAGGTCGCCCGTACCTGCAGCGCCGTCATTGTCTCGAAGCGGTCGTGGTAGGACGCGACCAGCAGGATCGGCACCACCGAGTTCACCACCAGCGTGCCCATCATCAGGGCGGTGTCGTGCAGGCTCTCCGGGCGGGCGAAGCCGCCCAGCCCAAGCCCCAGGACAAGGCCCAGCACGATGGTGACCACCATCGAGGCCGCCGCCGTGAACAGCGGCGGATAGCGCGCGGCCGACCACAGCAGCAGCGCCAGTGGCAGGGTGGCGATAGCCAGCGGGTACATGCTGCCGTCGCGGATCACCATCATGCCGCCGGCCAGCACCGCCAGCATGGCAAGGACCCACAGCAGCCGTTCGTGGCGACGCGGCTCGACCGGCAACAGCGGGCCGATGCGCATGCCTCGGGCGAACAGCAGGAGCAGGGTTGGCATCACCGCGGTGACCCCCAGCAGGTCACCCAGCGCCCATTGCAGGTAGACCCGGCCCAAGTCCGCGGACGGGACCATGCCTGCGTAGGCCATCCCCAGCGTGCCGATCAGCGCACTGACCAGGCACAGCAGCACGGCGCCACGCAGCAGCAGGAAGCCGTCGGCGATGCGCAGCTGCAGGTGCGGGCGCCGGCGCCGCACGTAGGCGCATGCCACCAGCGTACCGATGAAGTTGCTGGATGCCGAGAACGGCAGGAAGGCCATCGGCACCGGCACCATGACCAGGTGCAGCAGCAGCTGGGCGATGGGAAGGACGATGGCATAGCGCAAGCCATAGCGCAGCACCAGCGCATAGCCGATGCCAGCGGCCGGCCAGAACAGGGTGACGTCGGCGGGCGTCCGCAGATACAGCACCGCGATGACCGCGCCCGCGAAGTACAGGGCGGTCAGCAGGGCTCCCCTCAGTACGTTCGCGATCGCGCTGGCCATCTGTTCAGCCCCGCCCCGGCGTATCGCCCGGCGGTTGCCCCAGGCCGTGGCCAAACAGCTCCAGCAGCCCGCTTTCCAACAGCTTGCGCGGGTTGCCCTGGAAGGATGCCAGGTCATCCCGCGCGGTCGCGCCCGGTCGCGGCCGATAGGCCATCCAGCCGTTGCGGCCCGATGTCTTGGCCTGGTACATCGCGCGGTCGGCCAGGGTCACCAGTTGCTCCCAGTCCAGCAGGTGCGGGTGGTGGGCGAACAGCGGGCACTCCACCAACCCCGCCGACACCGTGAGCCGGTGCTCGACGCCGTTGCCGAGGTCGAAGCGGTGCGCGGCAATGCGCGCGCACAGACGCTCGCCGATCCCCGCCAGGCTGCCGCGGGGTTGGGGGCGCAGGACCAGCAGGAACTCCTCGCCGCCCCAGCGCGCCACGTAGTCGCCGCTGCGCTTGAGCTCGCCCAGCAACTGGCCGAGCTGCTCCAGCACGCGGTCGCCGGCGGCATGGCCCCAGGTGTCATTGATGGTCTTGAAGTGGTCCACATCGAGCAGGGCGATCACCATCGCCTGATGCCCCTCGGAGAAGGCCGGATCGCGCTCGTAGAAGGACAGGTCGATGGGCAGCTGCTGGGTGAGGTAGCGGCGGTTGTACAGGCCCGTGAGCGGGTCGGTGAAGCTGATTTCCTTGAGCCGGGCATTGGCTTCCTGCAGGGCCTGGGTGCGTTCCTGCACCAAGCGCTCCAGCGCGGCGCGTTGGCGGCGATACCGGTATTGCAGCCAGCGGTAGCCGGCAAACACCAGTCCTGCAAGCACCATGGCAAGTACGGCCGCAAACGCCTTGGTCTGGTAGAAATGCGCCGGCACGTGCAGCCGCAGCCGGGCAGGGCCGGCCAGTGGCGCATCGGGGTTGCGATCGACCAGCTCGAACAGGTAATCGCCCGGTGCCAGCCCGGCATAGGCGATGCTGCGTTGACCCGGGGTGTCTAGGGCCTGCCAGTCGCGGTTATGGCCGACCAGCCGGTAGTGCAGCTCGGGCAGGCGCGCCGGGTCGAGCGCGGGCGCGCTGAACTCGATCTTCAGGCTGCGCACATCCAGGGGCAGGCGCAGGCCCTTGGGCTCTGGCAGGAACGTCTGCTGGCCCGCCACCACGCGTTCGATCCGCAGTGGCCAGGCCGGTCCAGCAGGCAGGGGGGCGGCACTGACCTGCAGCACGCC
The DNA here is from genome assembly GCF_046293095.1 of Thermomonas sp. Taxonomy (GTDB): domain Bacteria; phylum Pseudomonadota; class Gammaproteobacteria; order Xanthomonadales; family Xanthomonadaceae; genus Thermomonas. The sequence goes on along the minus strand of NZ_JBKBPN010000003.1, from coordinate 53,541 downwards.
TTCACGGGTAGGCAGCCACAGCAGGCCATCGCGCAGCAGGCCGCGGCCATTGCCGACGCCGTTGCAGCATTTGCCAGGCTGGCCGCCGGGGCGGTCGAAGCCGGAGTTGATGACGATGCGCGCCTGCAGCGGTGTGGCGGGGTTGTGGGGAATTCGCCGAAGCGCGCGCAGGGGCAGGCGGTAGATGCCCTGGGCGCCGGCCACCCAGAGGTCCTCGCCGATTTCCACCAGATGGGTCGGCACGTTGGACGGCAGGCCATGGGATTGCGCCAGTTCGTGCCAGCGCCGCTGCGCGTACAGCCAGAGTTGTTGGTCGCCGCCCAGCACCAGGGTGCCGTCGCCCAGCTCCAGGAGTGCGGTGACCCCGACCCCGTCCGGCAGCCCGGTCTGCCGGCCCAGGGGCTGCAGCGTGCCGTCCTGCCAGGCATACAGACCCTGCGCGGTACCCAGTAACAGGCGGCCGTCGCGGGTCTGGTACAGGATGCGCACGCGTGGATCGGTCAGGCCCGCCTGCGCGTCATAGCGTTGCAGCCTACCCTGCCAGAGCCGGAAGGCGCCTTGGGCGGTGCCAAACCAAAGCGCCCCATCGCGCGTGCGCAGGATGGCGTGCACTTGCGCCCCTTGCAGCGGGGCCAGCAGCGGCGGGAGTTCGGGCTGGGGCTGACCGCGCCGCAACACGGCCACCCCGCCGCGGGTGCCGATCCAGAGTGCATCGGGTTCGGCCAGCAGGCTGTAGGCATCCGGATGCGGCAGGGCGCCGCCGCGCACCACCGGCGTGAAGCGGCCGGCCTGCCAGCGGGACACCCCGTCGCTGCCGCCCACCAGCACGCTGCCGTCGGGTGAGGCCACCACCGTCCACAGCAACGGGGAGGTCAGCCCCTCCGACGTGGAGAGCAGCCGGGTCCGGCCATTCCAGATCCTGGCCAGTCCGTCGGTCAGGCTGCCGGTCCACAGGCTGCCCTCCCGGTCTTCGAAGATCACCCGGACGTTGCGGCTGCCGGGCTGCTGTTCGATGCGCTCCGGCGGGCGGCCGGGGAACAGCCGTTCCAGGTAGTGCGGGGTGGCCAGCCAGAGGTTGCCGTCGCGGTCGCAGGCCAATGCTTCGATGGCGCGCAGGCGCTCACCCTGCTGGCCGGCCACCAGATCCCAGTGCTGGTCGCGCAGGCGCAACAGACCGCTGCGGGTGCCGGCCCAGAGCGTGCCGTCGCACCACGCCAGATGATCGGCGTCGGCATGTTCCAGCCCGGCCGGGAAGGGCAGCACCTGCCGCTGTCCGTGCTGGATCCGGGTCACCTGGCCCGGGCTGCCCGCCCACAGGGTATCGCCTTGTACCAGCAGGCCGGTGACCGGGCCGGGCAGGGCATGCAAGCGGCGCAGTCGCTCACCGGCGACGCTGTACACGCCATCCGGCCCGGCCGCCAACACGGTGTCGCCCGCCAGCGTCAGGGCGTTCACCGGGAACCGGCGTGCGCTGGGAATGGGATCGGCCGGCACCGTCCGCAGCTGGCCCTGGGCCAGCACCAGCAGGCCTTGCGGGGTGCCGATCCACAGCCGGCCCTGGCGATCCGGCAGCAGCGCCTGCGCCATGTTGTCCAGGCCCAGCACGCGCGGGCGGGAAACGCGTTCGAAGTGCACCCCGTCGAAGCGGACCAGGCCCGCCTGGGTGGCCAGCCAGAGCCGGCCTTCGGCATCCTGGGTGATGGCCATGACGCTGATCTGCGGCAGGCCCTGCGCCACGTCCCAGGTGTCAACCAGGTAATCGCGGTAAGGCTTGTCTGGCTGCAGCGCGGCGGCCGGCAACACAATCGCCCAGGTCAGCAGGGCGCAGGCGGCCCACTGCGTCAGGCGGACATAGGCCCGGCGCAGGCCGCACACATTCCGCGCGGAGGATGGACAAGCGATCGCGATGCCCCCCGAGACCGTTCCGGTTTCCAGATTAACCCTAAACCGATAGCGGCCAGCAAGGGCAGGACTTGACCCCGGCCCGGCCGGTCAGCACTCGATGACGTTGACGGCCAAGCCGCCGCGGCTGGTTTCCTTGTATTTGTCCTGCATGTCGCGGCCGGTGTCGCGCATGGTCTTGATGACCTTGTCCAGCGAGACCTTGTGGCTGCCGTCTCCGCGCAGGGCCATGCGGCTGGCGTTGATCGCCTTGACCGCGCCCATCGCGTTGCGCTCGATGCAGGGGATCTGCACCAGCCCGCCGATCGGGTCGCAGGTCAGGCCCAGGTTGTGCTCCATGCCGATCTCGGCGGCGTTCTCGACCTGCCCCGGTGTGCCACCCAGCGCGGCGGTCAGGCCCGCGGCGGCCATCGAGCAGGCCACGCCCACCTCACCCTGGCAGCCCACTTCGGCACCGCTGATCGAGGCGTTTTCCTTGTAGAGGATGCCGATCGCGGCGGCGGTCAGCAGGAAATCGAACACGCCCTGCTCATGGGCGCCGGGGCAGAAGCGGGTGTAGTAGTGCAGCACGGCCGGCACGATGCCGGCGGCACCGTTGGTGGGCGCGGTGACCACGCGGCCGCCGGCGGCGTTTTCTTCGTTCACTGCCAGCGCGTAGAGGTTGACCCAGTCGAGCACGGTCAGCGGATCGCGCAGCGCGGCTTCCGGTTTCGCTGCCAGTTCGGCGTGCAGCGCCGGGGCGCGGCGCGCCACGTGCAGGCCGCCCGGCAGGGTGCCGCCAGCGCGCATACCGCGCGCGACGCAGCTCTGCATGGCCTGCCAGAGCTCGCGCAGGCCGTCGCGGATGGCCTCCGGCGTGCGCCAGGCCTGTTCGTTCTCGAACATCAGCTGGGCGATCGTCAGCCCGCTGCGCTGGCACTGCGCCAGCAGCTCGGTGCCGCTTGCGAATGGATACGGCAGCGCAGTGGTGTCGGCGACGATGCGGTCCTCCGCGGCTTCGTCCTGGTTCACCACGAAGCCGCCGCCGACGGAGTAGTAGTCGCGGGTGGCGATTTCGCCACCGTCGGCATCGAAGGCGGTGAAGCGCATGCCGTTGGTGTGGAAGGGCAGTTTCTGGCGCTTGTTCATCACCAGGTCGCGCTTCTCGTCGAAGGCGATCTCGTGCTTGCCGCCCAGCCGCAGGCGCTTGCTGGAGCGGATGCGTTCCAGCGCGGACGGGATGATGTCGGGGTCGATTTCGTTCGGCCAATGGCCTTCCAGCCCCATCAGCACCGCCTTGTCGGTGCCGTGACCGCGGCCTGTCAGCGCCAGCGAGCCGAACACCTCGGCGCGCACGCGCGCGGTGCGCGCCAGCGCGCCGTCCTCTTCCAGCCAGTGGCTGACGAAGCGCGCGGCTGCGCGCATCGGGCCGACCGTGTGCGAGGAGCTGGGGCCGATGCCGATCTTGTAGAGGTCGAAAGTGGAGACGGCCATGGACGCGGGGATCGCCGGGAGAGGGAGGGCGGTATTCTAGGCGCCCCGCGAGGCCCACCACGACGCAGGCGTATGGGACTGATCCTCTACCAGCGCGACCACTGCCACCTGTGCGACCAGGCGCTGGCCGCGCTGGCGGCCGCGCGCGCGCCGGCGTTCGAAAGCGTGTTCATAGACGAGGACGCGGCGCTGGAGGCGCGCTATGGGCTGCGCGTGCCGGTGCTGCACGACCCGACCAGCGGCGACGAGCTGGACTGGCCGTTCGATGCCGACACCCTGCGCGTGTTTCTGCGACTTCACCCTTGAGGAAGGTCTGAACAACCCCGTTCTGGCGTTGTCAGCCCATGCCGCGCCCGGCGCAGGCGGGATGTCAGGGCGCCGGGGCCAACACCACGCGCGTGCTGACGGCGATGGCATCGGGGATCAGGCCCGTGTCCGCCCATTGCCCGCCGCCCACGCCGAACGCCAGCCGTGGCACCGCGGCGCGTCCGAACAGCACCGGCCTGGCGCCTGGCGTCCATTCGAACGTCAGCGTCACCGGCTTGCTGACGCCGCGCAGGGTCAGCGAGCCGTCGGCGGCGTAGCGGTTACCGCCGAGCGCGCGGAAGCGGGTGGCCACGTAGGTGGCCTGCGGGAACTTGGCGGCGTCGAAGAACGCTGCGCCGCGCATTTCACCGTCGTAGTCCGGGTTGCGCGTGGTGGCGGTGGCCATCGGGATGGTCACTTCCAGCCGCGAGCTTTGCAGCCGCTGCGGGTCGAACGACAACCGGGTGGTGAAGCCCGGGAAGCGGCCAACGAACACGTCGCCCTGGTATTTGCCGGCAAAAGCGAGGGTCGAGCCGGGCGCCTGCACGTAATCGGCGGCTATGGCGGGAACGGACAGGGCCAGCAGGGCTGGCAGCAGGAACGTGCGCATCAGTGTGTCTCCAGGGCGTCGTGCGCGCGTGCGCGCCGGCGGCCGCGCGGCAGCATGCGGGACAGGGTGGCATCGCGCAGGAACAGGTGGTGATGGAACGCGGCGGCGGCATGCAGCACCACCAGCGTGGCCATCGCCCAGAACAGCAGCTCGTGCGCTTCCACCCACAGCGCGTGCAGGGCTTCGTCACGCGCCGCCAGTGATGGCAGGTTGACCAGGCCGAACCATTGCAGCGGGAAGCCGGCAGTGGAATTGAGCAGCCAGCCGGTCAGCGGTAGCGCCAGCAGCAGCACGTACAGCGCGACGTGGGTGATGGTGGCGATGCGCGACTGCCAGTGCGGCGTGCCGGGTATCGGTGCTGGTGCGCCGGCACGCCAGCGCACCAGCAGCCGCAGCAGCGCAAGCCCCAGTATGGTCAGGCCAATCGACTTGTGCAGCGCGTAGGTCGCGATCTTGTCCGGGCCGTTCGGGAGGTCGCCCATGGTCAGGCCCAGCCAGGCCATTACCAGGATCAGCACGGCGACCAGCCAGTGCAGCAGTTGGCTGGCGCTGCTCCAGTCGGTGCGCGGCGCGGGCGTGGGCATGACAGGGCATCCGTCCTAGAGTTGCAGGGATTCTAGAGGTCGCCCACTGGCCGCGGTGCGCTTGCAAGTGCAACGCTCCGTTGCCAGCATCCCAAGTGGGGAAGGCGGGCAGATGCCGCCGCGCAGTGCGCACGGCGGGCTGCCGCTTGGACGACAGGGGGAGGCATGGCAAACCGGATCTGCCTGATGGTGCTGTTGTGGCTGGCGTGTGCGTGCGCGCTGGCGGCCGTGCCGGAGCGCCCGCGCTTCCGCATCGTCGGGCCTGCGCAGGGGCTGCCGTCCACCGAGATCCGCGCGCTGGCGCGCGACGCCGACGGTTATCTGTGGGTGGGTACGGCGGACGGTCTGGCCCGCCACGACGGGGTCGGCATGCGCGTTTGGCGCTATCAGCCGGGTGACGCCAACGGCCTGCCGGGCAACCATGTGCAGGCTCTGGTAGTGGATGCCGCCAACCGCGTCTGGGCTGCGGTGGAGGGCGAAGGCGTCAGCGTGCTGGATGCCGGCCGTCGCCGGTTCACCCATCTGCGCCGCGCCACCCATCCTGCGCTGGGCAGCGACGATGTCTGGGCGATGGCGCCGCAGGGCGGGGCCGTGTGGCTGGGCACTTACGACGGCGGCCTGACCCGCGTGGATGCGGACGGCGCGATGCGCCGCTACACCGCCGACCACGACCGTCTGCCGGCAGATACCGTGCTGGCACTGGCCACCGATGCGGGGGGCGTGCTGTGGATCGGCACCACCGCGGGACTTGCCCGCCTGCGCGGCGACGGCGGTATCGAACCGGTGGCGCTGCCCGGGGCCGAGGGCGTGCCGATGGTCTATGCACTCTCGTCGCAGCCGGACGGTCTGTGGGTGGGCACCTCGGTGGGTGTGTGGCGCCTTGCCGGCGGCCGCTGGATGCAGCCGGACTGGTCGCCGATGTTCCACCGCCCCAATGCTCTGGTGGCGATCGCCACCGACCGCGACGGCCACCACTGGATCGGCAGCCAGCGCGGCCTGTGGCGTCAACGCGATGCCGCCCCGCCGGTACCGGTGCCCTTGGGCGGTCCCGACATCCCGCGGGTCATCAACAGCCTGGTGCTGGCGGACAACGGCGGCCTGTGGGTGCCGGTGGCCGGCCTGGGCCTTGGCTACCTGCGCTCCGACTGGCGCCAGTTGGCGGATTTCAACGGCCCGGCCGACGGACTGCAGGGTGCCATGTACCGGGCAATGGCCCGGGCCAACGGCGGCGGTGTGTGGCTGGCCGGACAGGGAGGGATGATCGAGCACATGGACAGCGAGGGCAATGTCACCGCGCTGTCTCCTGATCTGCTGGCACGCCTGCGCAGCGTCAAGCCCTCGGCGATCGTCGAGGATGCCGGCGGTCGGCTGTGGGTGGCGCACCGCGGTGGGCTGGTGCGGATTGGCACTGATGGCGCGATCGACGAATGGACACCCGGGGACCCCCGCGCGCCGGCCCCGGCCAGCCTGATCGTCCGTCTGGCGCTGGGGCCGGACGGCAGCCTGTGGGTCTGCGCGCCCGGTGCCGGCATCCAGCAGCGCGACCCCGCGACCGGTGCACTGCTGCGCGACCTGCCGGCGGGCGCGGCGAGCGGGTTGGACGATGCCGACATCGACGAGCTGGTGCTGGCGCCGTCGGGCGCGCCGTGGCTGGCGGCCCGGCAGGGCGTGTTGCGCTTCGACCCGGCGGCTGGGCGCTTCCAGGCGGTGCCGGGGTTGGACGGCGAGCGCGCATTCTCGCTGGTGTTCGACGGTGCGGACACGCTGTGGGTGCAGCGCCTGTCGGGGCTGATGCAGTACCGCTGGCGCGATGGCGGTTGGCGCGAGGCGCAGCGCATCGATGCCCGCCAGGGCTTGCCGGCGGTGGCCGCCTCCGCGCTGCTGGTGGATGCCCGCCATCGGGTCTGGATGACCACGTCGCGCGGCCTGTACCGCTGGGACCCCGCGCTGCGGATATTGCGCCGGCTGGGCGCGGGCGAGGCGGGTGGCAGCGAGGAATACATCGAGCGGGCGGCGCTGTGGCGCGACGACGGCGTGCTGGTCGCGGCCACCGCAGACGGCGGCCTGCGGCTGGTGGATGCAGAGATGGCCGACCCCGCGCCGATGCGCCCGGCGCTGCGTTTCGACGGCTTCGCCGTCCGGCGAGCCGGCGCCTGGCAGAACCTGCCATTGCAGGATGGCGTGGCGCTGGCGGTGGGCGATCGCGAACTGCAGGTGTCCGCGCGCCTGCTGGCCTTCGACGACCCGGCGGGCAACCGCTACTGGTCCCGCCTGGACGGCTTCGACCGCGACTGGGTGGCCTTGGGGGCCAGCGGCGAGCGCGTGTTCACCGGCCTGGCGCCCGGCCGCTACACGGTGCGCGTGCGCGCCCGTGATGCCGCAGGCAACGTCGCGCCGGAGCAGCGCCTGACGTTGCGGGTGCCGCCGCCGTGGTGGCGCAGCCCGCTGGCGCTGGCCGCGTGGACGCTGCTGGCGCTGGCGCTGTTGGCCACGCTGGCATGGACGTACCGGCAGCGGCTGCGGCGTCGCCATGCCTGGCAGCTGGCCGAGCAGCAGCGCCAGCTGGCCGAGCAGGCGTCGGAGGCGAAATCGCGGTTCCTGGCCACCCTCGGCCACGAGGTGCGCACGCCGATGACCGGCGTGCTGGGCATGGCCGAACTGCTGGAAGGCACGCCGCTTGACGCACGCCAGCGCGGCCACGTGCAGGCCATCCGCCGCGCCGGCGAACACCTGCTGCGCCTGGTGAACGATGCGCTGGACATGGCGCGCATCGAAGCGGGCAAGCTGGAACTGGCGCCGGCGCCGTTCGCGCTGCGGCCGCTGCTGGACGAGGTGGCCGGGCTGATGGCGCCGCTGGCGGCGCGCAAGGGCTTGGCGTTCGACCTGCGCGTGGCGGCAGGCCTGCCGGTGGCGCTGCTGGGCGACCGCACCCGTGTGCAGCAGATCCTGCTGAATCTGGTCGGCAACGCGGTGAAATTCACCGAGGCCGGGCACGTGGCGCTGGAGATCACGGCATTGTTGCCGCAGGGGGTGCGCATGGTGGTGGCCGATACCGGGCCAGGCTTGGGTGAAGCGCAGCGGGAACGGCTGTTCCGCCGCTTCGAACAGGCCGACGGCGCGCGCACCGCGGCGCGCTACGGCGGCAGCGGCCTGGGCCTGGCGATTTCGCAGGAACTTGCGGCGGCGATGGGGGGCCGCATCGCGGTGGAGAGCACCCCGGGGCAGGGCACCCGCTTCATCGTGGAACTGCCGCTGCCCGCCGCGGCGCCTCCGGGCGCGGACACGACCGCGGGGCCGGCGTCATCGGTGCCCGCCGGCCGCGCGCTGCTGCTGGTCGAGGACGATGCCATCGTGGCGGAGGCCATTGCCGGCCTGCTGCGGGCGCAGGGCCATGCGGTGACGCATGTCGGGCATGGCCTTGGCGCGCTCACCGAAGCCGCCACCGGGCGCTTCGATGCCGCCCTGCTGGACCTGGACCTGCCGGGCATGGACGGCCTGGCGCTGGCCCGCGCGCTGCGCGAGAGCGGTTTCGCGGCGCCGCTGCTGGCGGTTACCGCGCGTGCCGATGCGGAGGCCGAAGCGCAGGCGCGCGCGGCCGGCTTCGATGGGTTCCTGCGCAAACCCGTCACCGGGGCGATGTTGGCGCGTGCGCTGGAGACGCTGCGGGACGTGAAGGGATAGCCCGCGCGCCTGTTGCGGTGCCTGCCCGATGGCGTGGCTGGGCGGTGTTTCGTGATGCGCCCGCGCGTCCAGAGACACGCGTCGTGAAGCGGGCCTGGCTGCGGCATCGCACCCGGCGCCAGCGGGCCGCGCAAGTCGCTCCCCGATACTTGCCTGGTTGCGCTGCCCGCTGGCGCCGGATGCTCGTCGCAGCCGTGGGTGTCAGCGCTTGCTGTAGGCGTGCACTTCGTCCACCAGCACGGCCACGTGGTCGGGGTTCATGTCCGGCGACATGCCGTGGCCAAGGTTGAAGACGTGGCCTTCGCGGCTGCCACCATTGCCGGCGGCGTAGCTGTCCAGCACCGCGCGGACCTGCGCGCGCACCGCCTCGGGGTTGCCGTACAGCATCGCCGGATCCATGTTGCCTTGCAGTGCCACCCGGCCAGCGTTGCGGCGCGCGGCATCCTCCAGTGTCACCGTCCAGTCCACACCGATGGCGTCGGCACCGCTGGTGAACAGCGCGTCGAGGTGCGGGGCATTGCCCTTGCCGAACAGGATCACCGGTGCACCGAGCCCTTTCAGGGCGGTGGCGATGCGGGTGAGATAGGGCAACGAGAACTCGCGGTACATCGCCGGGCCCAGCGTGCCGCCCCAGGTGTCGAACACCTGCAGCGCCTGCGCGCCTGCGGCATGTTGCGCGCTGAGATAGGCGATCACCGCCTCGGTGATCGTGGTGAGCAGCCGGTGCATGGCGGCCGGTTCGTTCAGCGCCAGTGCCTTGACCTTGCCCCAGTCCTTGCTGCCGCCGCCTTCCACCATGTAGCAGGCCAGCGTCCACGGGCTGCCGGAAAAGCCGATCAGCGGCACCCGGCCGTCCAGCTCGCGGCGGATCAGGCGCACCGCGTCCATCACGTAACGCAGCTCGGTCTCCATGTCGGGCACGGCCAGTGCGTCGATCTCGGCCACGCTGCGCAGCGGGCGCTCGAACTTCGGGCCTTCGCCCTCGACGAAATGCAGGCCCAGCCCCATCGCGTCAGGCACGGTGAGGATGTCGGAGAACAGGATCGCCGCATCCAGTGGGAACCGGCGCAGCGGTTGCAGAGTGACTTCGCAGGCCAGTTCCGGGGTCTTGGCCATGGCCAGGAAGCTGCCGGCGGCCTTGCGGGTGGCGCGGTATTCCGGCAGATAGCGACCGGCCTGGCGCATCAGCCAGACCGGGGTGCAGTCCACCGGTTCGCGGCGCAGCGCGCGCAGGAATCTGCTGTCGAAAGCAGGGCCGTTCTTCAGGGGCGTGGTCACGTGGGACTCTCCGGGCGGGGCATCGTGCCCGCGTGCGCGGGCAGCCGGTGGAAGGGGCGGTGGCGAACGGTGATCGCCGCGCTGGCGTCATTTCGGCGCATCGGCGCCCTGCGCGAACACCAGCTGGAAACCTTTCTTCAGCTGCGCGTCGCGTTCCTTCTCCAGCGCCGCCAGAGCGCTGGGCTGGTCGCTGTACAGGGTCTTGCGCAGGGTGCTGCGGCCGCCGGTCTGGCCGGTCTCGCGCAGCAGCTCCCACCCGCCCAACAGGTCAGGCTGGAGCTGGAGCTGGACGAAGCGCGGAGCTTCGCCAGCGAGAGGACGTTGTTGCAGCAGCAGGCGCATGGGGCGGCATTGTAAGGTGCGTGGCCGGCGCCCGCGCGCCCCGGCGCTACATCGCCGGCCGGCCGTGCTGGCCGGGGAGCACTTCAGGAGGACGACATGCAGCGCGTGATCGGCATCGGCGGCATCTTCTTCAAATCACCGGATCCCAAGCGCCTTGGCGCCTGGTACCGGACGCATCTTGGCGTGGACGTGACGGACTGGGGTGGCGCGGTGTTTCCGTGGGGTGGTCCTGACAGCGCGCCCGGCATGACCCTGTGGACGCCACTCGCCGCGGATTCGGACTACATGGCTCCCAGCACCGCGCCGTTCATGGTGAATTTCCGGGTGGCCGACCTTGACGCGCTACTGGCCGCGCTGCGTGAGGAAGGCTGCCAGGTGCTCGACAAGCGCGAGGACTCGGAATTCGGCAAGTTCGGCTGGGTGATGGACCCGGATGGCAACAAGGTCGAGCTGTGGGAACCGCCGCCGGGGCAATGAGGCCTGCGACCGGTCAGCCGGCGTCGCCCAGAACCGCCAATACCGCAGCTTCCTCCACACCGGTCACCACATGGGCCAGACCGGGGCCGTCCCAGAGGATGAAGCGCAGGCCGTCCGCCTGCGCCTTCTTGTCCAGCCGCATCCGCGCCAGCAGTGCGTCCGGCGCCAGCCCGGCAGGCAGTGCCACCGGCAGGCCGAAGCGCAGCAGCAGCGTACGCAGCGCCTCCGCGTCCGCCCAGGAGGCCAGCCCCAGCGTGGCCGACAGCCGCGCCGCCAGCACCATACCCACGGCCACCGCCTCGCCGTGGTTGAGGCCGTCGCCGTAGCCCTGCTCGGCTTCAATGGCATGGGCGAAGGTGTGGCCGAAGTTGAGCAGTGCGCGTTCGCCACGTTCCAGCGGATCGCGTGCGGTGATCGCGGCTTTGTGTTCGCAGCTGCGGGCGATGGCCTCGGCCAGTGCGTCTGATTCGCCTGCCAACAGGGCGTCGGCGTGGTCGGTCAGCCAGGCGAGGAAGGCGGCATCGCGGATGGCACCGTACTTGATCACTTCCGCCAGCCCTGCGCGCAGCTCGCGCGCTGGCAGGGTGCGCAGCGTGGCGGTGTCGGCCACCACCGCGCGCGGCGGATGGAAGGCACCGACCAGGTTCTTGCCCTGCGGAATGTCCACCGCGGTCTTGCCGCCGACCGAGGAATCCACCATCGCCAGCAGGGTGGTGGGCAGCTGCACGACGTCGATCCCGCGCATCCAGCAGGCGGCGGCGAAGCCGGCCATGTCGCCCACCACGCCACCGCCGAGCGCGAACACGCAGGCGTCGCGGGTAGCGCCCAATGCCGCCAGCGCGTCGATCACGCTGCCGAAGGTGGCCAGGGTCTTCTCCGCCTCGCCGGCGGGCACCACGTGGCGGGCCAGGTGCAGGCCGGGCCGGGCGGCGCGCAGCGCGGCCTCCACCCGGTCCGCGTACAGCGGCGCCACATGGCTGTCGCTGACGATCAGCGCGTGGCGGCCGCGCAGCGTCTCCGCCAGCAGCGCGCCGTCGTCGAGCAGGCCGGGGCCGATATGGATGCGATAGGGCGCGGCGCCGGCCACGTCCACCGTGCGTGCGGTTGCGGTCATGCGGGGTGGCTCTCCAGGGATGCCAGTCGGTCGGCCAGCATGCGGGCCGCAGCATCGGGCGCCAGCGTGCCGGGGGTGAATACGAGATGCGCCGTGTCCCGGTACAGCGGCTCGCGCTGCGCCTGCAGGGCGGCCAGGGTGCCGGCCGGATCGGCGGTCTGCAGCAGCGGCCGCCCGGTATCGCCGCGGAGCCGCGCCAGCTGGATCACCGGATCGACGGTCAGGTACACCACCGTGCCGGCTGCGCGCATCGCCGCCCGGTTGCCGGCGTCGAGCACCGCGCCGCCGCCCGTGGCGACCACTGCGGGTGCGCCGGCCAGCACGGCGCGCAGGGTGTCCGACTCGCGGCGGCGGAAGCCGGCTTCGCCTTCGGCGGCGAACAGCGCCGGGATCGACTGGCCGTGATCGGCCGCGATGCGCGCGTCGACGTCCACGAACGCGCACCCCAGCCGGGCTGCGAGCGCCTGGCCCAGCGTGGTCTTGCCGGCGCCCATCGGGCCGACCAGGACGATGTGGTGGGAAACATGCATGCGCCACATGCTAGCAGCGGGGGCACTGGCGCCTGCGCGCTGCGTTCACGCGCCGGGGTGCAGGGTAGAGGTCCGGCAATGCCGCCGGGCCACGTGGGAGCCGCGCCATGTCCGTCGCCAAGGTCATCGAACTGAACGCATCGTCCAAGACCAGCATGGAGGATGCCGTGAAGCACGGCCTGCGCAAGTGCGCGGAGTCGGTGAAGGGCATCAAAGGCGCCTGGGTCAATGAGATCAAGGTTGTCACCGACGATGCCGGCAACGTGCAGGAATGGCGCGTCAATTTGCGGGTGAGCTTCGTGGTGGAGTAGGCGTGCGCGGTGCGTCCAAGCGCGCGACAATGCACGCATGGACATCCTCCCCACCGACATCCTCGCCACCTTCCAGACCCTGTTCGACGAAGCCGCCGCGGCCGGCGAGCCCGACCGCACCGCGATGACCCTGGCCACGGCCACGCCAGATGGCCGCCCCTCGGCGCGCACGGTGCTGCTGAAAGCGCATGACCCACGCGGCTTCGTCTTCTACAGCCATCTTGACGGCCGCAAGGGGCGCGAGCTGCAGGCCAATCCGCGCGCAGCGCTGCTGTTCCATTGGCCGCGCGTGCGCGACGGCGTGCAGGTGCGGATCGAAGGTGCGGTGGAGGTGGTCTCCGACGACGAGGCCGACGCCTATTTCGCCAGCCGTCCGCGCGGCAGCCAGCTCGGTGCTTGGGCGTCGAAACAGTCGGAGACGCTGGACACGCGTGAAACCTTCGAGGCGCGGCTGGCCCAGTTCGAGCGCGAATTCGAGGGGCGCGAGGTGCCGCGACCGCCGCGCTGGACCGGCTTCCGGGTGGTGCCACATGCGGTGGAGTTCTGGTACGGCGCGCAGTACCGCCTGCACGAGCGCCAGTTGCACGAGCGTGGCCCGGACGGCACCTGGACGGCGCGGATGCTGTATCCGTGACTCTGCGGCCGGTCTACCGGGTCACCGTGTTCGTGCCGCCCGCGCACCTGGAGGCGTTGAAAGCCGGGCTGTGCGCGGTGGAGCCGCTGGTGCTGGGCGATTACGCCGAGGTGCTGTGGACCGCAGCGCCGGGCGAGGAGCAGTTCCGCCCGCTGGCCGGCGCCCGGCCGGCCCAGGGCAGCGTAGGTGAGCTGGCCCGGCTGCCGAGCGTGCGGCTGGAATTCTCGTTGCCGCGCGAGCCCGAACGCCTGGCGCGCGTGATCGACGAAGGCATCCGCCCCCACCACCCGTGGGAGGTGCCGGCGATCTTCGTGGACGAGTGCTGGGCCGCGCTGCCGTGAGCGGGCCGCGCCGCATCGTCTGTCTGACCGAAGAGCCCACCGAGGTTCTGTACGCGCTGGGCGAGCAGGACCGCATCGTCGGCATCAGCGGCTTTACCGTGCGGCCACCGCAGGCGCGACGAGAAAAGCCCAAGGTCAGCGCCTTCACCAGCGCCAGGATCGACGAAATCCTGAAGCTGGAGCCCGACTTCGTCATCGGCTTCTCTGACATCCAGGCCGACATCGCCGCCGAGCTGATCCGCCGCGGCGTGGAGGTGTGGATCAGTAACCACCGCAGCGTGGACGGCATCCTGGACTACGTGCGCCGGCTGGGCGCGCTGGTCGGTGCCGGCGACCGCGCTGCCGCCTATGCCGATGCATTGCAGCGCAGGCTTGCGGCCATCGCGGATGAAGCAGCGCGGCTGCCGCGCCGGCCGAAGGTGTATTTCGAGGAATGGGACGAGCCGCCGATCACCGGCATCCGCTGGGTGGCGGAGCTGATCCGCATCGCAGGTGGGGATGACATTTTCCCGGAGCGTGCGGCAGAGCCGCTGGCAAAGGCGCGCATCCTCGAGGATTCCGACGAGGTCGTCCGCCGTGCGCCGGACATCATCCTGGGCAGCTGGTGCGGCAAGAAATTCCGGCCGGAGAAGGTTGCCGGGCGTCCCGGCTGGGGCGCCATCCCTGCCGTGCGTGATGGCGAACTGCACGAGATCAAGTCGCCGCTGATCCTGCAGCCCGGCCCCGCCGCGCTGACCGATGGCGTGGCGGAGATCGCCCGGATCCTGCAGGCCTGGGGCGTGGCTCAGCGGGGGTAGAGCTCCGCGGTGGTGGTCAGCTCGGTCCGCGCGCCGTTGCGGATCGCGGTGACACGGAACTGCACGCTGGCCGGTGGCCGCGCGGCGAACACGCCGATGTAGTCGGTCAGGCCGTCCACCTGGATCGGTTGCAACTGCAGTCCCTTCGGCGGGTCGGGCAGCACGGTGGCGGTGGCCGTGAGCTGCAGGTCGCCGACCGGCAGGGCGTTGCCGTCTGCGTCGCGCACGGTGACGACCAGCAGCGCACCATCCTGGTGGCCGTCCAGGCCGTAGCGCGTGGCCATGGCGGCATTCAGATTGGCGATGGCCACCGCCGAGGCTTGCAGGGTTGCATCGTCCACCGTGGCGGTGCTGATGCCGGCGCCCGTGGAGACCATGGCGTTGGCGGCCGGGGTGGGCGCCTGCGAGCCGCCGCACCCGGCGAGCAGCGGGGCAAGCAGCAGGAGGGTCACGAGGGACGCGCGGGTCCGATGCATGGCGGTAGCCTCAGTCGTTGGCGGCGGACAGTTCCATGCCGCGTACGCGCGCGGCATGCACGGCGGATGCGACCAGCGTGCGGAAGCCGCCGGCCTCGAAGGTCTCGATCGCGGCCTGGGTGGTGCCGCCGGGTGAGGTCACGCGATGGCGCAGCTCGGCGGCGTCCACGTCGGACTCGGTGAGCATGCGTGCGGCGCCCAGCACGGTCTGCAGCGCCAGGGTGCGGGCAGCGTTGGCCGGCAGGCCCTCGCGGATGCCGGCATCGATGAGGGCTTCGGCCAGCAGGAACACGTAGGCCGGGCCACTGCCGGAGACGGCGGTGACCGCGTCCATCTGGGCTTCGTCGTCAATCCAGACGGTCTTGCCGGTTGCACCCAGCAGGTTGTCGGCCAGGGCGCGGCCGGCGGCGTTCACCCGCGCGCTGGCGAACAGCCCGGTGACGCCCGCGCCCAGCAGGGCGGGGGTATTGGGCATCGCGCGCACCACCGGCAGGCCACCGCCCAGCCAGCGGTCCAGTTGCGTTGAGGTGATCCCGGCGGCGATCGAGACCACCAGCGGGCGTGCGGCCTGCGCCAGCGGAGCCAGGCCCTCGCAGACGCCGCGCAGCACCTGCGGCTTGGTGGCAAGCATCCAGGTGCTGGCGCCTGCCACCGCCTGCGCCCCATCCGCGAACACGGACACGCCGAAATCATTGCGCAGGGCATCGCGCAACGCCGGCACCGGTTCCGCCACGCGAATGTTGGCAGGCGCATGCCCGCGCCCCACCAGGCCGCCAATCAGGCTGCGCGCCATATTGCCGCCGCCGATGAAGGCGATGGAATCGTTCATGCTTCCGGATCCTTGTGTTTGGGCGGGCGCGGGCCGAACAGCGCGCTGCCGATGCGCACCATGGTCGCACCTTCCTCGATGGCCGCCACGTAGTCATCGCTCATGCCCATCGACAGCGTGTCGATATGGGGATGGCGGGCTGCGGTGGCGTCGAACAGTGCCGACATCGCGCGGAACGCGGCGCGCCGCCGCGCCGGGTCCGGGGCCGGGGCCGGGATGGCCATCAGGCCGCGCAGGCGCAGGGATGGCTGCGCGGCGATGGCGTCGGCCAGGGCGGGCACGTCCTCCGGCCGGCAGCCGTGTTTGCTGGCTTCGTCGTCGATGTTTACCTGAATCAGCACGTTCAGCGGCGGGGCGTCGTCCGGTCGGTGTCGCGCCAGCGCGTCCACCAGTTTGGCGCGGTCCACCGTCTGCACCCAGTCGAAGGCCAGGGCGGCGTCCTTGGCCTTGTTCGACTGCAGATGGCCGATCAGATGCCACTCCAGGCCCAGCGGCCTGAGGGCCTCGATCTTGGGCAGTGCCTCCTGCACGTAGTTCTCGCCGAACGCGCGCTGGCCGGCTGCGGCCATCGCGGCCACCGCCTCGGCATCGCGGGTCTTCGACACCGCCAAAAGGCGCGGCGGTGGCCTGTTGGGGCGTCGTACCGCGTTAGCGATCGAGGACAGGGCCGTTTGCAGGGCTTGGCTGGCGGGAAGCACTGTGTGCTGGGTGGGGTGTGGCACGGTGGTTGAACGCTGGCGTGGATGGCGCTCATACTGCCTGCGGGGCGCGGCCGGTGCCACCCATCGGCCGGCGGCATGGACTTTCCGTATTCGCAAGGCGCAAGGGGAACGCATGGATATTGCCGAACTTCTGGCATTCTCGGTCAAGAACAAGGCCTCGGACCTGCATCTGTCCGCGGGGTTGCCTCCGATGATCCGCGTGGACGGCGACGTGCGCCGCATCAACATCCCGGCGCTGGAGCACAAGCAGGTGCACGCGCTGGTCTACGACATCATGTCGGACAAGCAGCGCCGCGACTTCGAGGAATTCCTGGAGGTCGATTTCAGCTTCGAGATCCCCGGCCTGGCGCGCTTCCGCGTCAACGCGTTCAACCAGAATCGCGGCGCTGGCGCGGTGTTCCGCACCATTCCCTCGGAGGTGCTGACCCTGGAAGACCTGGGCTGCCCGCGCATCTTCAAGGAACTGATCGAGCAGCCGCAGGGCCTGATCCTGGTCACCGGGCCGACCGGCTCGGGCAAATCGACCACGCTGGCGGCGATGATCGATCACATCAACAAGAACGAATACGCGCACATCCTCTCGGTCGAGGATCCGATCGAATTCGTGCATACCTCGCAGAAGTGCCTGATCAACCAGCGCGAAGTGCACCGGGACACCCACGGCTTCAACGAGGCGCTGCGCTCGGCCCTGCGCGAGGACCCCGACTACATCCTGGTGGGCGAGCTGCGTGATCTGGAGACCATCCGCTTGGCGCTGACCGCCGCGGAGACCGGCCACCTGGTGTTTGCCACCCTGCATACCAGCTCGGCGGCCAAGACCATCGACCGCATCATCGACGTGTTCCCGGCCGGCGAGAAGCCGATGGTGCGCTCGATGCTGTCGGAGTCGCTGCGCGCGGTGATCGCGCAGGCACTGCTGAAAAAAGTGGGCGGCGGCCGCACCGCGGCGTGGGAGATCATGGTGGGCACCCCGGCCATCCGCAACCTGATCCGCGAGGACAAGGTGGCGCAGATGTATTCGGCCATCCAGACCGGCCAGGGCTCCGGCATGCAGACGCTCGACCAGCATCTGCAGGAGCTGGTCAAGCGCGGCATGGTCAGCCGCCAGCAGGCCCGCGAGTACGCCAAGGACAAGCGGCTGTTCGAATAAGCGGTACGTCGCCGACGTATACGCGCCAAGGACATCGGAGCATCCCGGATGAGCAACATCGACTTCACCTCGTTCCTCAAACTGATGGCGCACCAGAAGGCGTCGGACCTGTTCATCACCGCCGGTATGCCGCCGTCGATGAAAGTCAATGGCAAGATCAGCCCGATCACCCAGAACCCGCTGACGCCGCAGCAGTCGCGCGACCTGGTGTTGAACGTGATGAACCCGCAGCAGCGCGAGGAGTTCGAAAAAACCCACGAGTGCAACTTCGCCATCGGCGTGGCCGGCGTGGGCCGCTTCCGCGTCAGCTGCTTCTACCAGCGCAATCAGGTGGGCATGGTGCTGCGCCGGATCGAGACGCGCATCCCGACGGTGGAAGAGCTCAGCCTGCCGCCGATCATCAAGACGCTGGCGATGACCAAGCGCGGCATCATCATCTTCGTGGGCGCCACCGGCACGGGTAAATCGACCTCGCTGGCAGCGATGATCGGCTACCGCAACGCCAACTCGACCGGCCACATCATCACCATCGAGGATCCGATCGAATTCGTGCACAAGCACGATGGCTGCATCATCACCCAGCGTGAGGTCGGCATCGATACCGACAGCTGGGAGAACGCGCTGAAGAACACCCTGCGCCAGGCACCGGACGTGATCATGATCGGCGAGGTGCGCACCCGCGAGGGTATGGACCACGCGATCGCCTTCGCGGAGACGGGCCATCTGGTGCTGTGCACCCTGCACGCCAACAACGCCAACCAGGCGATGGACCGCATCATCAACTTCTTCCCGGAAGATCGTCGCAGCCAGCTGCTGATGGATCTGTCGCTGAACCTCAAGGGCGTGGTCGCGCAGCAGCTGATCCCGACGCCGGACGGCAAGGCGCGCCGGGTGGCGATGGAGATCCTGCTGGGCACGCCGCTGGTGCAGGACTACATCCGCGATGGCGAGATCCACAAGCTCAAGGAAGTGATGAAGGAGTCGGTCCAGCTGGGCATGAAGACCTTCGACCAGAGCCTGTTCGAGCTCTACCAGGCCGGCGAGATCAGCTACGAGGACGCGCTGCGCTACGCCGATTCCGCCAACGAGGTGCGCTTGCGCATCAAGCTGGCGCAGGGAGGGGACGCCCGCACCCTGTCCCAGGGCCTGGACGGCGTGGAGATTGCCGAGGTGCGCTGAAGGGCCCGGCCGGCGCGGGCGGCGCCACGCTAGAATGCGTGGCATGAACGAGCATGGCCAACGCTTCGGCAACCACCTGCTGGTCGCGCTGCCGTCGCTGCGCGACCCGTATTTCGAGCGCAGCGTCACCCTGATCTGCCAGCACGACAGTGAAGGGGCGATGGGGGTGATGGTCAATCGCCCGTCCGAGTACACCCTCGGCGATGTATTCCGCCAGATGGGCATCGCCAGCGACGATGCCGGCCTGCAGGCGCAGGCGGTGCTGTCCGGTGGCCCGGTCCACCCCGAGCGCGGTTTCGTGCTGCACGACGGCGACCGCGCCTACGATTCCAGCCTGGCCGTGGCCGACGGCCTGTACCTGACCACCTCCCGCGACGTGCTGGAAGCGATGGCGCGCGGCGAGGGCCCGCGCCGCGCGCTGGTGGCGCTGGGCTGCGCGGGCTGGGGCGAGGGCCAGTTGGAGCAGGAGCTGGTGGACGACAGTTGGCTGCTGGTTCCAAGCCGGGACGACATCCTGTTCCAGCTGCCGATGGCGCAGCGCTGGCAGGCGGCAGCCGGCAGCATCGGCATCGACCTGCTCAACCACGCCAGCCACAGCGGGCACGCATGAGCGCGGGCCCTGACGCCGCCACCCCGGCCATCCGCGCCGACGGTACCGTGCTGGGCTTCGACGTCGGCATGCGGCGCATCGGCGTGGCGGTGGGCAACGCGCTCACCGGCAACGCCAGCGCGGTCGCGGTGGTCGATGTGCATGCCGCCGGACCGGACTGGGCACACGTGGACCGGTTGCTGCGCGAATGGCGACCTGACGGCCTGGTGGTCGGCGATCCGATGACGCTGGACGGCGGCGACCAGCCGATCCGCAAGGCCGCCCGTGCCTTCGCCGCGGCGCTGCGCCAGCGCGCCCGGCTGCCGGTGGTGATGATCGACGAGCGCAACAGTTCCCAAGAGGCCGCGCGCCGCTTCGCCGCCGCCCGCGCCGACGGCCGCCGCAAGCGCCGTGACGCCGAGGTGCTGGACGCGGTGGCCGCGGCCGTCATCGTGGAGCGCTGGCTGTCCTCGCCGCGCGACGCCCAGTCCCTGGCCTGATCTTTTCCCTTCCAAGACACCCTGACCCCCATGCACCTGCACCCCGACGCCGACGGCCGTCTTCCCCATCTGCTGGACCTGTCGCGCCTGTCTGCGGCGCGGATTGACGCGCTGTTGCGTCGCGCCCAGGCCTTCGCCGAGGGCGCACAGGCGCCCGACGCGCTGGCGGGCGTGGCCGTGTGCACGCTGTTCTTCGAGCCGTCCACCCGCACCCGCCTGAGCTTCCAGCTGGCGGCGCAGCGGTTGGGCGCGCACATCCTCAACTTCGATGCCTCCACCTCGTCCGCCACCAAAGGCGAGACCGACCTCGACACCTTCCGCACCATCCAGGCGATGGGCGTGCGCGGTTTCGTGGTGCGGCACAAGGGCGACGGCGCAGTGGCCGCACTGGCCGAGGCGGCGAACCCCGGCGTGGCGGTGCTGAATGCCGGCGACGGTCGCAGCCACCATCCCACCCAGGGCCTGCTGGACATGCTGACCCTGCGCCAGGCCAAGGGCGATGATTTCTCGAAGCTCAAGGTGGTGATCGTCGGCGACGTGAAGCACTCGCGGGTGGCCCGCAGCGACCTGCACGCCCTGCGCGCGCTGGGCTGCGGCGAGATCCGGGTGTGCGGCCCCGCGGCACTGCTGCCGGATGACGGCACCCTGGCCGGCTGCGTGGTCACCCACGATTTCGATGCTGCGCTGGACGGCGTGGACGCCGCGATGATGTTGCGCCTGCAGCGCGAGCGCATGGCCGAAGGCCTGGTTGCTTCGCTGGACGACTATCACCGCGAATACGGCCTCACTGCCGCCCGCCTGCGCCGCGCCGCGCCGGACGCCATTGTCATGCACCCCGGCCCGATGAACCGCGGCGTGGAGATCGCCGACGACGTTGCCGACGGCCCGCAGTCGCGCGTGCTGGCGCAGGTCGCCAACGGCGTGGCGGTGCGCATGGCGGCATTGGAAGCGCTGTTGGCCTGAATCTTCCTCCCCACGGTGCCCGGAGGGCGCGATGACCGATCCCTACAACACTGGGCCTGTCCGTTCCGCGCCCCCCGCGCTGGGCGACGCCATGGTGACCACCGCGCAGGCACTGCCGGGCTACCGCATCGTGCGCAGCCTGGGGCTGGTGCGCGGGATTACCGTGCGCTCGCGCTCGATCGTCGGCAACTTCTTCGGCGGGCTGCAGTCGCTGTTCGGCGGCAACATCACGATCTACACCGACCTGTGCGAGCAGGCCCGCGACGAGACCTACCGCGACATGGTCCGGCACGCCCGCGCGCTGGGGGCCAACGCGATCATCGCCGTGCGCTATGACGCCACCGAACTGATGGCCGGCCTCACCGAAGTACTGTGCTACGGCACGGCCGTCGTGGTGGAGCCCGATGGCCACTGAGTCCGTCGCGCCTGTGCGGTGAAGGTGGCGCAGCGCCACCACGCGCAGGTGCGTCACCCTGCGATGGAGACGCGCATCAGCAGCAGGGCAATTCCGGCGAAGTTGAACAGGGCCGCGGCAAGGAAGGTCAGCTGGTAGCGCTGCTTGCGGGATTTGTGCCGCAGCACGCGCTGCGCCAGCCAGGCAGCGGGCCAGCCGCCCAGCAGTTCCAGCAGATGCAGCGTGGCCTCGGGCGTGCGCCTCGCCTGCGCCTGCGCGGCGCGCTTGTCGATCCAGTAGGCGAGGAAGGTGACCACGTTCACTATCAGCAGACCCGCTGGCAACAGCGCCGGGAGCCGGTCCCGCCACGCCGCCCACGCAATCAGCCCGCCCAGCAACGCCAGGAGGAAGGGCGGTAGCCAGATGAACGGTGCGCCACGATCACGCGGGTGGCCGGCGGCCGCGCGCACCTGCCGATGGGCGACGGACACCGCGCGGGCCACGTCCACCGCGCGCCAGCGGCCGTCCGGCTGGCGTTCCGGTACGAAACGCAGGAGTTCCCCCACCTCGGGGCGGCGCCCCATCCGCCGATATTCGTGGATGTGCAGGAAGTAGCGCTGCCCCGGGGCAGCGATGGCGACGATGAACCCGTAGCCGCGGGCGTCGTTCCACTCGACCAGTTTGCCCAGGCAGCCCATGCACTCAGTGCAGCAGCAGCAGCGTGGCCAGGCCCAGGAAGGTGAAGAAGCCCATCACGTCGGTGACGGTGGTCAGGAAGATGCTGCTGGCCAGCGCCGGGTCATAGCCCAAGCGCTTGAGCGTCACTGGTACCAGCACGCCGGCCAGCGCGGCAAACAGCAGGTTGCAGGTCAGGGCGACGGCGATGACCAGTGCCAGGCCCAAGTCATGGAACCACAGCAAAACCACCAGGGCCAGGACCAGGCCCAGCCCCAGCCCGTTGAGCAGCGCGACGCGTGCCTCTTTCCACAGCAGCGGGCGGATGTTGGCCGCACCGACCTGGCCCAGGGCCAGGCCACGCACCATCAGTGCCAGCACCTGGGTCCCGGCATTGCCGCCCATCCCGGCCACGATCGGCATCAGGACCGCCAGGGCCGTCAGGGCGTGGATGGTGTCCTCGAACTGGCCGACCACGCTGGCGGCCAGGAAGGCCGTGGCCAGGTTGATGCCCAACCACAGCATGCGTCGGCGGGTGGCACGCCAGACCGGGCTGAACAGGTCTTCGTCCTCGTCCAGGCCGGCTGCGCCCAGTGCCTGGTGTTCGGCCTGTTCGCGGATGATGTCCACCACGTCGTCGATGGTGATGCGGCCCAGCAGGACGTTGTTGTCATCGACCACCGGCGCCGAGATCCAGTCGTGGTCGGAGAACTTGCGGGCCACGTCTTCCGCCGGTTCGTTGACCCGGATCGCGGTCAGGTTGTCGTCGATCAGCCGGTTGATCGGCGTGCCGGGGTCGTGGGTCACCAGGTCCTGCAGCGCCACCCAGCCGATCAGGTGGTGGCGGCGGTTGACCACGTACAGGTGGTCGGTATGGTCGGGCAGCTCGCCGCGCAGGCGCAGGTAGCGCAGCACCACGTCCACGGTGGTGTCGGCGCGCACCGTCACCACATCGGGGTTCATCAGGCGGCCCGCGCTGTCCTCCTCGTAGGACAGCACCTGCTCCAGGCGCTCGCGGTTCTCGCGGTCCATCGACTTCAGGACTTCATCGATGACCGTATCCGGCAGGTCTTCCACCAGGTCGGCAAGGTCGTCGATGTCGAGGTCGGAGGCAGCGGCGACGAGTTCGTCGTCGTCCATGTCCGCGATTAGCGACTCGCGGACTTCCTCGCCCACATGGACCAGGACTTCGCCGTCGTCCTCGGGATCGACCAGGCCCCACACCACCTTGCGCTTGGCCGGCGGCAGCGATTCCAGCAGGTTGCCGATCTCCGCCGGCGACAGCGTGTTGATCAACCGCTTCACCGGCCCCAGCCTGCCGCTGTCCAGCGCGTCGCTGAGCAGGCGCAGCTGGCGTGCGGTCTTGTCGTGGCGAATCGCTTCGGCCATGCGGGCTTCCGGCTGGAGGGTGGGCACGCAGCGCGTTGCGATACGCAGGCCCGGGTCAGGCGTTCATGTGGCGCCATTATCGCCCGCGTGGCAGGCGTTGCCCACCCCGAACGTTCAGACGGTGCTTGGCGCCCGGTCTGCCAGCCAGCGGGCGATGCCATCCTGGTGGCGTGCACGCAGCAGGGCCGGCGCGGCAGCGCGCAGCTGGCCCAGGTCGCAGCTGCGGATCGCGCGGCGCACGTCCAGCAACGTGGCCGGGTGCAGGCTCAGTTCGGTCAGGCCCAGCGCCAGCAGCAGCGGCACGAACGCCGGATCGGCGGCGATCTCGCCGCAGACGGTGACCGGCTTGCCGCGGCGCTGGCCGATGCGGACCACGTCGCGCAGCACGCGCAATACCGCCGGGTGCAGCGGCGAGTACAGGCCATCCAATGCTTCGTTGGTGCGGTCCGCGGCCAGCAGGTACTGCACCAGGTCGTTGGTGCCGATGGACAGGAAATCGCACTGATCGATGAACGACGGCAGCGCCAGCGCTGCGGCCGGCACCTCGATCATCGCCCCCAGTGCCAGCTGCGGCGAGGTTTCCTTGCCCTCGGCGCGCAGCTCGCGCAGCACCACGTCCAGCGCCTGCCGGACCGCGCGGACTTCCTCGCCGCAGGTGATCATGGGCACCAGCACCCGCACCGGGCCATAGCCGGAGGCGCGGGCGATGGCGCGCAGCTGGGTGTGCAGCAGGTCGTGTCGCGCCAGCGACAGGCGCACGCCGCGCAGGCCCAGCGCGGGGTTGGGTTCGTCGCGCAGCGCCAGCCCGGTCTTGTCGGCCTTGTCCGCGCCCAGATCCAGCGTGCGGATGGTGACGGTGCGGCCGGTCATCGCCAGCACAGCGTCGCGGTAGGCGCGGAACTGCGCCTCCTCGTCGGGCAGCGTGCTGGTGCCCAGGAACAGGAATTCGGTGCGGTACAGGCCGACGCCGGCGGCGCCCAGCGCATGCGCCTCGGTGACGTCACCGCGCGACTCCGCGTTGGCCCACAACTTGATGTCCACGCCGTCCAAGGTGCGGGTGGGTTCGCGCCGCAGGCGGTTGAGCTGGCGCCGTTCGCGCTTGGTCTCGGCAACGCGGCGGTGGTGCTCGCGCAGGTCGGCGGCGTTGGGCTCCAGCACCACCAGGCCGCTGGCGCCATCGATCACCAGCACGTCGCCGTCGTTGATCTTCTGCAGCGCCTGCGCCGCGCCCACCACCAGCGGCAGGTGCAGGCTGCGGGCCAGGATCGCGCTGTGCGAGAGCGGGCTGCCGCCGGCGGTGACCACGCCCACTACGCCTTGCGCCTGCAGTTGCGCCAGTTCGGCAGGGGCGACGCTGTCGGTGACGAGGATTTCGCCGGAGGCACCCTGCAGATCGGCGCGGCGGCGGTGCAGCGCGGCGTGCAGGCGCCCGATCACCTGGTCGATGTCGTCGATGCGGCTGCGCAGGTAGGCATCGTCCATGCCTTCGAACACCGCGGCAATGCGGTTGCGCTGCAGGCGCAGGGCATAGTCGGCGGTATACAGGCCGGTGCGGATCAGCGCATCGATGCCGGACAGCAATTCGGGGTCGTCCAGCAGCAGCGCATGGAGATCGAGGAATTCGCCGATCTCGTGGGCCAGCGCCCCGTGCAGGCGCTCGCGCAGGTCGCGCATCTCGGCACGTACCGCGGCCACGGCGTCATGGAAGCGGGTCAGCTCGGCATCCACCTCCGCCGGCGTGATCCGGGCCTCTTCGATGTCCAGTGCGTGCGGCAGGCGCACGCGGGCCCGTCCAAGCGCGCTGCCACGGGCGGCGGCGGTGCCGGACAGGACTTGGCGCATCAGCTGTCCTCGTCGAAGCGACGTTCGAACAGTGCCGTTACCGCATCGGCGGCGGCCTGCTCGTCCTCGCCGTCCACCCGCAGCACCACCTCGGCGCCCGGCCCGGCGGCCAACAGCATGACGCCCATGATGCTCTTGGCGTTGACCTCGCGGCCGCGCGCCTCCAGCGTGGCCTGGCAGGGATAGCCCGACAGGAGCTGCACCAGCTTGGCGGTGGCGCGGGCATGCAGGCCCAGGCGATTGGTCACGCGCAGTTCGCGCCGGATCATGTGGCGTCTCCCCGGGGCGGCCGGCGGTGGGCGGTGGGTTCAGGCGTCATCGACGATCGCCCCGTTGCGCGCGCCGGCAGCGGCGACCGCCGGCAGGTCGTCCAGCGGCAGTTCCGCGTAGTTCATCACCCGCAGCAGCATCGGCAGGCTCAGTGCCGACACCCGTCGCGCCGGCGTGCCCAGGCGTGCCAGGCGCGCGGCGATGTTGGCCGGGGTGGCGCCGTACAGGTCGGTCAGCAGCAGCACGCCGTGGCCGCCGTCCACGCGCCGCATCGCCGCGCTGGCCTGCGGCAGCAGGGCAGCGGGATCGGCGTCGAACGGTACTTCGAACGCTTCGCAGGCCAGCGGCAGCTTGCGCAGCAGGCGCGTGGCCACCGCCAGCAGGGCGCTGCCGATGCCTTCGTGGGTGATGAGGAGAATGCCGACGGACATAGCCTGCAAACTTAGCAGACGCGGGCGATCCCGCGGAAGCGCCGGCGCGGGGTCAGTCGATCTCGCGATGGTGCACCGTCACTTCCGCCCAGCCGGTGGCGCGGCAGTGCCGGGCCATGCGCTCCGCCAGGTAGACCGAGCGGTGGCGTCCGCCGCTGCAGCCGAAGGCCACGGTGACATAGTTGCGCGTGTCCGAGCGCAGTTTGGGCAGCCAGCTGTCCAGGAAGGCCTGCACCTGGTCGACGTAGGCCGCCACCTCGGGCTGGGCATCCAGGTGGTCGCGCACCTCGGGGTCCCGGCCGGAGAGCGGGCGCAGGCGCGCGTCCCAGTGCGGGTTGGGCAGCACCCGGGCGTCGAACACGAAATCCGCGTCGGGCGGCACGCCGTGGCGGTAGGCGAACGACTGGAACAGCAGCGACAGCCCGGTGCCGGACAGGCCGAACTCCGCCAGCACGCGGCGCCGCATCTGGTGGACGTTGAGGTCGCTGGTGTCGATGCGGATGTCGGCGATCTGGCGCAGCGGCTTCAGTGCCTGCCGGTCCAGCGAGATCGCATCCGCCAGCACCAGCCCCAGGTGGCTGAGCGGATGGCGGCGGCGGGTGTCGGCATAGCGGCGCAGGATCACCTCGTCGCGCGCCTCCAGATACAGCAGGCGGGGGTTGATACCGAGCGCGCCCACCTGCGAGAGCACCGCCGGCACTTCCGCCAGATCGCCCAGGCTGCGCGCGTCGATGACCACGGCGATCTTGGACGGTGCCGATTCACTGGCCTGCAGCAGGCGCACGAACGCCGGCAGCAGTTCCGCCGGCAGGTTGTCCACGCAGTAGTAGCCGAGATCCTCCAGCGTGTGCAGTGCGCCGGACTTGCCCGAGCCGGACATGCCGCTGACCACCAGCATGGTGGGTGTCTCGCGGGCGTTCATTGCGCAGCGCGCTCCAGGAAGTGGCTGTGGCGGGCCATGAACGCGGCCGCCGGGTCGATGCCCTTGCTGCGCAGGATGTGCATGCGGGTGGCGGCCTCGGTGAGCACCGCCAGGTTCCGGCCGGCCATCACCGGCAGGGTGATCATGGGCACGTCCAGGTCCAGCACGCGCCGGCTGCCGATGTCACCGGTCAAGCGCTCCATGCCGCTGGGGCTGGGCTCCAGCGAGGGCTTGCTGAGATGCACGATCAGGCGCAGGTACTTGTTGCGCTTGACCGCGGTGTCGCCGAACATCTGGCGGATGTTGAGCACGCCCAGGCCGCGCAGCTCCAGCATGTCCTGCAGCAGCTCCGGGCAGGTGCCGTCCAGCACGTCGGGGGCGATCTGGGTGAATTCAGGGGCGTCGTCGGCCACCAGCCGGTGGCCGCGCGTGACCAGTTCCAGCGCCAGCTCGCTCTTGCCAGAACCCGACTCGCCGGTGATCAGCACGCCGATCGAATAGATCTCCATGAAAACGCCGTGCAGGGTGATGCGCGGTGCCAGCCGGCGCGCCAGCATGTACTGGAGGTGGTTGAGCAGCTCGTGGCCGCGGCGCGGGGACACCCACAGCGGGGTGTCGGACTCCTCGGCGGCGATGCGCAGGTCTTCCGGGCACGCCTGGTTCTTGCTGATGACCAGCGCCAGCGGGCGGAAAGCGATGATCTTGTGGATGGTCTCCCAGCGCTGGCGGGCGTCCAGCCCGTCCAGCCATTCCAGCTCTTCGGAGCCGAGGATCTGCACCTTGTTGGGATAAATGGCATTGAGGTAGCCCGCCAGCGAGGGCCGGCGGGCCACCGTGTCCACCGCTTCCAGTACGCGCTGTTCGCCGGATGCCTGGCCCGCCAACCAGCGCAGACCCAACCGCTCCTGCTGGTTGGCGAACAGTTCGGCGGCGGTGATGCGGGCGGCGCTCATGGCCAGGCGCACATGGGAGGAAGACGGTGGGCGGGCATGATCAGTCCAGCGTCCCGCTCTTGACCAGGCTTTCGCCGCGGTGGTGGTCCACCTGCTTTTCCTTGTACTTGATCAGCTGCCGGTCCAGCTTGTCCACCAGCAGATCGATCGCGGCGTACATGTCCTGGCCGGTGGCGTCGGCGTGCAGTTTGCGGCCCGCCAGGGTGACGTTGGCCTCGGCCTTGTGCGCAGGCTTCTCCAGTCCCAGCTGCACGCGGATTTCGCAGTCGCCCTCGAAATGCCGTCCCAGCCGCTTGAAGCGGGTTTCCACGTAGCTGCGCAGGGCGGGCGTGACATCCATTTGCTGGCCGTAGGTTTCGATCTGCATGCTTGACCTCCTTCTGCTGAGGCCGCGGGCGGGGTGCCTGCGGCGGTGGGGCGCACCGGCGTTGCCGATGCGTACGCACGGGTGCCGTGCCGGAACGAGCAGTGCCCTGGAGTGCATCGTGGACGCACGCCGATCCGACAGCAGTTCTTCGGTCTCCAACGTATCCGTCCGCCGGGCATCCGACAAGGGCTGGCACGCGCGCGGACAAGGCCGGTCATCGACGCATCGGCCGCGTTCAGGGAGCCGGTTTGGGGTGATGCCGGCATCCAGGGCAGTGGCCGGTGCGCTCTTTGGCACAGGTTGCCGCTGCGCGGTCGTGGCGGGATGCGATGGCTGGTGCGGCAGGCGTTGCTCAGCCTCCGTGGCCGGATGTTGCCGGGCATCGTTAGCGAGGCGCTGCTTCATCGCCCCCAGCATAGCGCCGGGCGGCGTTAAGAACCGGTATCCCCGCGGCGGCGCGGGATGCTTACAGACGGAAGCTGTCGCCCAGGTAGACCCGGCGCACGTCGGGGTTTTCCAGCAGGTCGGCCGGCGCGCCCTGCGCCAATACACCGCCATCGGCAAGGATGTAGGCGCGGTCGCAGATGCCCAGCGTCTCGCGCACGTTGTGGTCGGTGATCAGCACCCCAATGCCGCGCTCTTTCAGATGACGGATGATGCGCTGGATCTCGTTCACCGAGATCGGGTCGACGCCGGCGAAGGGTTCGTCCAGCAGGATCATGCGCGGTTTGCCGGCCAGTGCGCGGGCGATTTCCACCCGGCGCCGCTCGCCGCCGGACAGGCTGGCACCCAGCTGTTCGGCGACATGGCCGATCTGCAGCTCGTCCAGCAGCGCGTTGAGCTCCGCCTCGCGGCCGTCCTCGTCCAGATCGGGGCGCAGCTCCAGCACCAGCCGGAGGTTGTCGGCCACGCTGAGCTTGCGGAACACCGATGCCTCCTGCGGCAGGTAGCCCAGCCCGAGCTTTGCGCGGGCGTACATCGGCTGGTCGGTGATATCCGTGCCGTCCAGCACGATGCGGCCGGCGTCGGCGGCCACCAGGCCGACGATCATGTAGAAGCAGGTGGTCTTGCCGGCGCCGTTGGGGCCCAGCAGGCCCACCACTTCGCCGGGGTTGAGCGTCAGCCCGAAGTCGCGCACGACCTCGCGCGACCGGTAGCGCTTGCGCAGCCCCTCCGCCAGAAGCATCAGGGTGACCCCTGGGCGCCGCCCTGCTTCGGCAGGATCCGCATCTTGACGCGGCCGCCGCCGTTGCCGCCGCTTTCCAGCTGGCCGGTCTTGAGGTTATAGACCACCCGTTCACCGACCAGACTGCCGCGGTTCTGGGTGATGGTGACGTTGCCGGTGAACACGATCACCTCGTTGCGCATGTCGTAGTCGACGTTCGCCGAACGCGCGTCGATCCTGTCGCCGTCGTCCATTTCCTGCTGCAGGGTCACGCCGCCGCTGAACTGCGCGCGGCTGGGCTTGCCCGCGACCTGCACCACCACCGCCTTCTCGGCGACGATGCGCAGCGTGCCCTGGGTGATGGTGGCGTTGCCGGTGAACGTGCAGGTGGCGTTCTCGCCCAGCCCGCAGTCGCTGCGCGCGGCCTCGATGTCCATCGGCTGGTTGCGGTCGGAGCTGCGTGCGCCCGCGCCACCGGTGGCGGCCAGCAGGGCCAGTGCCAGGGCGCCGGCGGCGAGTTCAGTCGTGCGGGACATAGTGGGTGCGTACCTGCGAAAGGAGCGAAACCTGCTGGCGGTTGAAATCCGCTTCCAGGCCGATGCCCCGCATTGTAAGTCCGGGACGGGTCACGGTGACGGCAGCCGTGGAGTTGGCGCGGTTGCGCTCCAGGTCCAGGGCCAGCCAGTCGGTGGTGATGCGGGTGGGTGGGGGCGCGTCCGGCGGGCTGTCCGCCACCACCTCGCCGCGCAGTTCCAGCTGGCTGCCATCGGCGGGGACGAAGCCGCGCTGCGCGCGCACATCCCAGTAGCGCCCCAGCCGATCCGGTACCAGGAAGCGGGGTGTGTCCAGGCGCATCGCGCGGTCGGCCGGGTCGCGCTGCAGCATGGGGCCGCGCAGGGTGAAGGACTCCCGGCCCTGCCTGTCCAGCGCGGTGATCTCGAAATCGCGCAGCACGTAGTCCGGGCGGGTGGTCAGCACCTGCTCGTCGGCCGGGTGTGCCATCCGCCAAACCGACCAGCCGCTGGCGATCGCGCCCAGCAGCAGGAGCAGGGTCAGGGCGAGCCGCCAGTTCATGGGTGTTCGCCGTGTGCCAGCAGCGCGTCCACCCGGCCCTGCGCATGCAGCAGCAGGTCGCAGGCGTCGCGCGCGGCGCCCTCGCCACCGCGCAGCGGGGTGATCCAGTGCGCGGCCGGTCGCACCCACGGGTGGGCATTGGCCGGGGCGATGGCCAGGCCCACGGCGCGCATGACGGCCAGATCAGGCAGGTCGTCGCCCATGAAAGCCGCTTCGTCCATGCCGATGCCCATCTCCGCGGCGATGCCGCGCATGCACTCCAGCTTGCTGCGCTCGCCGATGTGCAGGCGGGGCACCTTCAGCTCGCGGCCGCGGGCCAGGGTGACCGCGCTGCGGCGCGCGCTGACCAGCGCCACCTCGATGCCAGCCTTGCCCAGCAAGACCAGACCCAGGCCGTCCTGCACGTGGAAGCGCTTGCTCTCGCGCCCGTCGCTGTCGAAGGCCAGCCCGCCGTCGGTCAGGGTGCCGTCCACGTCGAAGCCGATCAGGCGGATGCGTGCGGCGCGTTCGAGTAGGTCGGCGGGGAAGTCGGGCATTGCCATCAGACCACCCGCGCACGCAGCAGGTCGTGGATGTTCAGCGCGCCAACCAGCCGGCCGTCTCTGTCGGTCACCAGCAAGGCGTTGATCTGATGGGCTTCCATCAGCTGTGCGGCTTCCACCGCCAGTGCATCGGCGCCAATGGTCTTGGGCGCGCGGGTCATCACTGCGTCGATGCGGGTGGAGCGCACGTCCACCCGCGCATCATCCAGGCTGCGGCGCAGATCACCATCGGTGTACAGGCCCAGCAGACGGTTGTCGCCGTCCACGATGGCGGTCATGCCCAGCCGCTTGCGGCTCATTTCCATCAGCGCCTCGCTGATGCTGGCCTCGGGCGTCACTTTCGGCACGTCGTCGCCGACGTGCATCACGTCGGTGATATGCAGCAGCAGGCGCCGGCCCAGCGCGCCGGCCGGGTGCGAACGGGCGAAGTCATCAGCGGTGAACCCACGCGCTTCCAGCAGGGCCACCGCCAGCGCATCGCCCATGGCCAGCGCTGCGGTAGTGCTGGCGGTGGGCGCCAGCCGCAAGGGGCAGGCTTCCTGCGGGACCGCCACGTCGAGATGGATGTCGGCTTCGCTGGCCAGGGTGGAGGTGGCGCGGCCGGTCATCGCGATCACCGGGTTTCCTTGCCGCTTCAGTGCCGGCAGCAGCAGCAGGATTTCATCGCTCTCGCCCGAGTACGACAGCGCCAGCACCACGTCGGCGTCGGTCACCATGCCCAGATCGCCGTGCGCGGCTTCGCCCGGATGCATGTAGAACGCCGGAGTGCCGGTGGAGGCCAGGGTGGCTGCGATCTTGCGCGCCACGTGGCCGGACTTGCCCATGCCGGTGCAAACCACCCGGCCGCGGCAGGCCAGCATGGCGCGGCAGGCATCGCTGAACGCGCCGTCGATGCGCGCGGCAACCGTTGCCAGCGCGTTGGCCTCCACGGCGAACACCCGCCGGCCGCTGGCGGCGAAATCGAAGCTGTCTGGCAGGGCGGGCATGGGCGGGGGCTCGGCGGGATTCCGCTAGACTTGGCCTTTCAGTTTACGACAGCCCCCCTGCCACGCCATGAACGCCGACACTATCCGCCAGCTGATCGAATCCGGCCTGCCCGGCGCCCGCGCCGAGGTGCGGGGCGACGACGGCGTCCATTTCGAGGCCACCGTGGTGTGCGCTGCCTTTGCCGGCAAGCTGCCGCTGGCGCGCCACCGGCTGGTCTACGCCACGTTGGGCGACCGCATGGGCGGGGAGATCCACGCCCTCCAGCTCAAGACCCTGACGCCCGAGGAGGCGGCCGCCTGATGCAGAAGATCGTGGTGGGTGGCGGCGCCTGCCTGATGGGCGAGGTCCGCATCTCCGGCGCCAAGAACGCGGTGCTGCCAATCCTGTGCGCCACCCTGCTGGCGGATACGCCGGTGCGGGTCACCAACGTGCCGCGCCTGCACGACGTGCTGACCACCGCCAAGCTGCTGGCTGGGCTGGGCGCGGGTGTCGTCCACGAAGGTGATGTGATGACGGTCGATCCGCGCAGCGTGAACAGCCACATCGCGCCCTACGAGCTGGTCAAGACCATGCGCGCCTCGGTGTTGGTGCTGGGGCCGCTGCTGGCGAGGCAAGGCGTGGCGGAGGTGTCATTGCCCGGCGGCTGCGCCATCGGCTCGCGCCCGGTGGACCTGCACATCAAGGGCCTGCAGGCACTGGGCGCGGAGATCGTGGTGGAGCACGGCTTCATCAAGGCGCGCAGTGCCGGCCGCCTGAAGGGCGCGCGCCACGTGTTCGAGCTGGTCAGCGTGGGCGCCACCGAGAACGTGCTGATGGCCGCCACGCTGGCGGAGGGCACCACGGTGCTGGAAAACGCGGCGATGGAGCCGGAGATCGTCGATCTGGCCGAGTGCCTGAACGCGATGGGCGCCCGCATCAGCGGACACGGCTCGTCGCGCATCGTGGTGGAGGGCGTGGAGCGGTTGCACGGCTGCACACACGCGGTGGTGGCCGACCGTATCGAATGCGGAACCTTCCTGGTCGCCGCCGCCATGACCGGCGGCCGCGTCACCGCCACCCACGCCCGCGCCGACACCATGGACGCGGTGCTGGACAAACTGCGCGAGGCTGGCGCGGAGGTCACCGTCGAGTCCACCGCCGATACGGGCGACCGCATCACCGTGGACATGCACGGCAAGCGCCCGCGCGCGGTCAATATCACCACCGCGCCGCATCCGGCGTTTCCCACCGACATGCAGGCCCAGTTCATGGCGCTGGACTGCATCGCCGAGGGCGTGGGCGTGGTGACCGAGACGATCTTCGAAAACCGCTTCATGCACGTCAACGAGCTGCTGCGCCTGGGCGCGGACATCCACGTGGACGGGCACACCGCGGTGGTGCGCGGCGTGGCCCAACTCAGCGGCGCACCGGTGATGGCCACCGACCTGCGCGCCTCGGCCTCGCTGATCCTGGCCGGGCTGGTGGCCGACGGCGAAACCACCATCGATCGCATCTACCACTTAGACCGCGGCTACGAGCACATCGAAGCCAAGCTGTCCGCTCTGGGGGCCAGCATCCGCCGCATCAACTGACGCGGCGGAACATTGCCGGTCAGCGCAGCACGCCGCGCGCTGCGGCGCGGCGTGCCAGAACCAGCAGACCGATCCCCACCAGCAGCACCAGCCCCTGCAGCGCCCACACCACGGGCGTAGTCAGCGCAACGCCGTTGGCCAGGACGAACAGGCCGATGTCCTGCGCCACGATGCCCAGCAGCGACAGCGCCAGCAGCGGCACCGCCCAGCGCCGTGCCAGCAGCAGCCCCACGCAGCCTGCCACCCCGCCGAACACCGCCGTCGCGGTGGCCGCCACCGCCCACGCCGGCCGCGCCGCGTACAGCGCCTGCTGTGCGGCCGGCAGCGCCGCGATATCGGCCGCGGTCAGCCGCAGGTCGCTGATGAACGCCGCGCAGCCCAGCAGGTTCCACAGCAGCGCCAGCCCCGCCCACACCCGCAATCCCCGTGTCGCCTGTTGCATGGTGGCCCTCCCCGGCCGATGGATGGCCGCACTCTACGCCCGCGGCGCGCGCCGTGCAGGCCTCACCAGGGCGTGCCGTCCTTGTGCAGGAAGCGCCAGGCGCCGTCCACGCGCACGGCTTCAAGATCATCGTCCGGATACGTCACCCGGTCGCCTGCCGTGCGTGACCCCACTTCCAGATAAACCACCGGCGCATCGCTGCGGTTGACCAGCTGATGGGCATCGCCGGTGCCTGCGCGGAAGCCGGCGCACATGCCCGGCGCCAGCGGAGTTTCACCTGAGTTGGTGATCAGCACCGGCGTGCCCCCCAGGATGTAAACGAACTCGTCCTGCACGGCATGCGCGTGACGCAGTGCCGACACCGCACCGGGCAGCAGGCAAGTCAGGTTCACGCCGAAATCGGCCAGCCCGAACACATCACCCAGCGCACGCTTCTCGCGGCCCTGCATGCGTGCTGCAAACGGCGGCGGATAGGCAGACGCAACTGTGCGCGGCGGCACGTCGGCGGCAATACAGGCAACAGGGGCAGGGGATTGATCTGGCATGGCGGGCTCCGTGACAAGCGTTGGGTGGCGGGGATCAGGCGACCTCGACATGCCCCGCAGCCGCCAGTACCGCCTGCGCGGTTGCCAGGGCTTCCGCCTTCACCAGCAGGTAGTCGGTGTCGAAGGTGCTGATTGCGAAGATGCCGATGCGCGCCGCCGCCAGCGGCGCCAGCAGCGCCGACAGGATGCCCACTTCGTCGAACGCGAACGGCCCGTGCAGGCGCAGTACGCGCCAGCCGCCTTCCACGCGATCGGCCGCCGGCATCCGGGCTTCCGGGCAGACCAGGGAGAGTTCGTCCGCGGTGCGCGAGATGGTGGAAAAGCCGGGCCCATCCAGCACGCCGGGCGGCACCGGGGCGGCCGGATCCAGCCGGGCGATGGCATAGGTGTCGGGCAGCAGCGAGTAGCGCAGCGGCATAGCGGTGTCCATCGAACGATCGGCGGTCAGAGGTAAAGCACGGCGAACAGGCCGCCGACCAGCGCCCCGCCCAGCGCGATGTCTGGCCGGATCGCGCGGCGATGGTCGCGCACGACGGCCCAGCGGGTGAACAACGGCCGGGCCGGTGGGTCAGGCCGCATCGGCATCATCGCGCCCGATGCGCCATGCCCATCGCGCGAGGACCAGCCCTGCCACCAGCGGCCCGCTGCCCAGCGCGCCGCCCAGTCCGCACAGGTTGCCGGCGTTGGCCGGTGCGCACAGCGCCCAGATTCCAAGGCTGCCGCCAACCAGCCAGCCGCCCACGCCCAGCGCCACCACCACGCGACGGACGGCCGCAGCGGAGAGGTGCATCGGGCGGCTCAGGCCAGCAGGTCGCGCACGGCGCCCACCAGCCCGGCCAGCAGCAGCGCCAGGATCGGCAGCATCGACAGCGCGAACCCTGGGCCGCGACGGGCCGGTGCCACGGTGTAACGGCGCCAGTAGACCAGCCGGCCCAGCAGGTAGATCGCGCCGACGCCCGCCACCCACGTCGCCGGCCAGTAGCGCGCGGCGATGTACAGCGACGGCAGGAACGCCACCAGCAGCTCGATGGTGTTCATCTGCACCCGGTAGGCGCGCTCGAACAGTTCGTGACCGCTGACTGCCGGGGCTTTGACCCCGTAGCGCCCGCGCGCCTGCCCCACCAGGATGCCGAACCAGACCAATTGCAGCAGAGCGAGCAGGGCGACCAGATCGACGTAGGGCATGGGTATTCCTCGGGACGGAAAGGCGCCGGTGGCCGGCGGTATGCGCTACAGGCTAGCGCGGTCCGGGCCGGCTTGTGTGGTGATTTCGATACGCCACCCAGCGCAAGCCTTCATGCAGCAACACTGCACCTGCCAACATCAACGCCCAGCGCGTGGCGCCGATCGCCGCCAATCCGGCGACTGCGGCCGCGAACAGTCCCAACTCAACTGCCAATCGAGCCCAGACGGGCATTGCAATCCGTGCGCGGGGGGACACACAGGCGGCCCACAACAGGGCTGCCCCCAGTGGCGCCAGGGTTGCCAGCAGGGTCGCACCCATGCGGGTCTGGCCGGCGTTTGCGCCCCAGAACGCCACTGCACCCAAAGCGGCGAGTTCCAGCAGAAACCGCAAGGCCTGCTGCATCGGAGACATGGTAGGCGCAGGAATGGTGCGATCCGCTCGTCGTGGGCTGGTCATGTGTTCCACCGCCACAGCTCAGATTGCCGCGTGCTGTTGCCCATCAACACGATGGCCGCTGCCCGTGATTGTGGCGTCCGGATGTCCGGGAAAGGCTTCCCGGCTCAATGCGGCCTCCGCCAGCGCCATGCCAACTGCTGCGGTTTCGAGGTAAACGCGGACACCGGGCTGAAGGCGCAGCTGCTCGGCATCGTGTTCATTGGCGCAGACGGCGATGACGGGGAGATCGGGGCGATGCCGGCGCACGGTTGCCACGGTGTGCTGTGCCGGGATCGGCTGACGGTAGGTCACAATCAGCAGGCGTGCCCGTTCTAGCCCTGCGGCCAGCAGACTGGCGGAACGGCTGGCATCGCCGTAGCACACCGGCGCGCCTGATGCCCGGGCGTCCTGCACTTGCGCGTCGCTGGCTTCCAGCAGCAGATGGGGGACCCCACGTTCGCGCAAGGCGTGACTGACCGCCAGCCCCAGCCGGCCGGCACCGCAGACGATGATGTGATCCTGCAACTGGCAGGCGTGTACGGCGATGTCGCTTTCCTCGGCCTGGGGCGGTTGCGCCAGCTGCGTGGTGCGAGTGAGCAGACCGGCCCAGCGTTCGTGCTGGCGGATCAGCAGCGGTGCGATCGCCATGCTCAGGACCAAGGCCACCAGGGCCGGCTGGGCGATGGCGGCGGGGATCAGCCGGTGCTGCAGTGCCATGCCCAGCAGCAGCAGGGCGAACTCGCCGCCGTGGCCGAGTGCGATTGCGGTGCGCCAGGCATCGACCGAGGACAGCCGGGCCGTGCGCAGGGCCAGGTAGTTCAGCCCCATTTTCAGCGGGATCAGTGCAGCCAGGCCGGCCAGGACCAGAAGCGGCGAGGCCACGATCCGGGTGGGGTCCAGCTGCA
The DNA here is from genome assembly GCF_046293095.1 of Thermomonas sp. Taxonomy (GTDB): domain Bacteria; phylum Pseudomonadota; class Gammaproteobacteria; order Xanthomonadales; family Xanthomonadaceae; genus Thermomonas. The sequence continues at coordinate 16,658 of NZ_JBKBPN010000003.1, read as the reverse complement.
GGCCGAGGGTCACGAAAAACAGGCCCGAGAGCACGTCGCGGAACGGCTTGAGGTGCCGTTCCATGTGGTGGCGTGAGTCGCTCTCACCCAGCACCATGCCGGCCAGAAACGCGCCGAGCGCGGCGGAGACCCCGATGCTGTGGGCGGCAGCGGCGGCCGCGATGACCACACTCAGCGACACAAGTACGAAGCTTTCTTCGGACCCCTGTCGCGCCACCCAGGCCAGCAGTCCATGCAGAACGCGACGGGCCACCAGGGCCGCCACGACGAACAGGGCCAGCACGCCGGCGACCTCGCCAAGGATGCGTAACGGGCTGACCGCCTCGCCGCGCGCCCAGATGGCAAGCAATGCCAGCAGTGGCACGCTGGCCAGATCCTGGAACACCAGCACCGCGATGGCTGTTCGGCCGTGGCGGGTGGTCAGTTCGTCCTGCTCTGCCAATTGCCGGGCAACCAGTGCGGTCGAGGACATGGCCGCCGCTGCACCGAGCAGAGCCGACCCAACAGGCGGCAACCCCAGCCACCACAGTGCCAGCCCGACCGGGGTGGCCACCAGCAGCATCTGTAAGGATCCAGCCAGCAGCACAGTCCGGCGGGTCAGCCAGAAATGGCTGAGCGAGAACTCCAGGCCCACCATGAACAACAGCAGTGCCACGCCCAGCTCCGAGAGAAACGTCAACGCAGGACCCGGCACGATCCAGGCCAGCAGGGCCGGACCCAGCAGCACGCCCACGCCCAGATAGCCCAGCAAGGAGGGGATGTGCAGGCGGGCGGTCAGCAGAGCCGCAAAGCTGCAGGCGGCCATCAGGATCAGGGTTGGCGTCAGCAGATCGGCGTTCATGGCTCAGAGGTGATAGAACCCGGCATGCCGCCGGGCTGAGGGAAGCAAGTCTGGCAGAAAGTCAGATATCGCCGGCGTATAACGCGAAACCGGCCCGTATGGGCCGGAGTGCGCGCCGCCGATGCGACGCGTGCCATGCGCAGGTCATGCGGTGGCACGCGTTGAGATTGGCAGATTAGAAGCCCGCCTGGCGCAGATGCGCGTCGAAAAATGCGCGCGCATGCGCCAGCAGGTGCTCGGCGCGTGCCAGTTCCAGATCCAGCACGGCAGCGATGTCCGCCATTGCCAGCCGCTCCAGTTCGGCCAGCATCCAGACCCGGCGCCAGACGATGGGCAAGCCGACCAGCCGCCCCAGCCCATAGTCGCGGGCGCTGGTGTCGTCCGTGCGCGTTTCGTCGGTCTCGATGGCCGGCAAGGTGTCGTCGGCGACGATATCGCTGAGTTGCAACGCCTCGTCCGGCTGGTAGAACTCGTAGAGCTCTTCCTGCACCATGGCCTCGGCCTGATCGACGGCGTCCTGTTCGGGGCTGGATTGCAGCGACACGATTTCGCCGTGCCTGCGTCGCGCCTCGACCTCGGCATCCAACACCCGGAAGGCCTCGCGCAGCAGCTCGCGCAGCAGCGTCTCCGCCGGGCGATCGGCTTGCCCCTGCGTCAGCACGGCCAGCACGGCTTCATCCACCACGTCCTGCACGCTGGGGTCTTGCGAGGGCAGCTCCCCGCTGGCGCGCAGATAGGCCAGCTCGTGCCGCACGATCCGCGTAAGCTGCGGCAACAGCGGCTCGATGCCATGGCGGGTCTGCGTCTGAACCTGCTCCGGCACTGCGACCTGGGCTGCCTTGAGTTGGCGCAGCCGGGCCCGGCGTGCCTTGCGGCGGTAGTCCGCCTGGCCATGCAGCCGCTCCTTGTGCTTCTTCACCTCGCGCAGCAGGCGTTTTTCTGCCTCGGCAAGCGCGCTTTGGATGTCGATGGCCTCACCGTGGGCCACCAGGACATCCTTGCGCGGCAGGTGCAGGCGCAAGTGCGCGGTGCACTTGGCGGCGCCCTTGCTGTGATGCTTGACGGTGGCATGCAGATGCAGGTCACCGGGGTATCCGGCCAGCAGCGGCCCGAGGTGTTCACTTGCCCAGGCCTCGACGGCGGCCTGCAGGGATTGATGGGCGGCGTGGTCGCTGCCCTCGTGGGTCAGAGTGATCTTGAGCATGGTGCAATTCCTGTGTGGGAAAACGTGAGAAATGTCAGGCCTGCGGCCCGGAGTTTGACGCTGATGGCCGTACAAGGTCGACGGTCAGCCGCTGGATGTCCTGCTCGTCCAGTGTTTCCCGCGCCAGCAGCTCGCGCGCGCAGCGCTCCACCACCTCGCGGTTGGTTTGCAGAATGCGGAAGGCGTGCTCGAAGGCGTCCATCACGATGGCGCGGATCGCCGCGTCGATGCGTGCCTGGGTGGACTCGGCCACGCGGCAGCCGCCGGCCGCCAGCTCCGGCACATCCAGAAAGCGCGGCCGCTGCGCCTCGAAGGCGATGTAGCCCAGATCCTCGTCCATGCCGAAGCGGGTGATCATGTCGCGGGCGATGTCGGTGGCACGCGCCAGGTCGTCGGCGGCGCCGGTGGACAGCTCACTGAACACCAGTTTTTCCGCCGCACGCCCGCCCAAGAGCACGGCGATCTTGTGTTCTAGGTCGGCACGCGTCATCAGGAAGCGGTCCTCGGTGGGGCGCTGCAAGGTGTAACCTAGGGCGCCGATACCGCGCGGAATGATGGACACCTTGTGCACCGGGTCGGTGCCGGGCAGGGACAGCGCCACCAGCGCGTGGCCCATCTCGTGGTAGGCCACTGTCTCGCGCTCCTTCGGATTGAGCACGCGGCTCTTTTTCTCCAGTCCGGCGACAATGCGCTCGATGGCGGCGGTAAAGTCCTGCAGTTCAACCGCCTGCGCGCGGCGCCTGGTGGCGGCCAGCGCCGCCTCGTTGACCAGGTTGGCCAGATCGGCGCCGGAAAACCCGGTGGTCAGCGCCGCGACCTGTTCCAGATCGACATCTGCGGCCAGTTTGATCTTGCGCACGTGCACCTTGAGGATGTCCAGCCGGCCCTTTTTGTCGGGCCGGTCCACCAGCACCTGACGGTCGAAACGGCCGGCGCGCAGCAGCGCCGGGTCGAGGATCTCCGGCCGGTTGGTGGCCGCCAGGATGATCAGCCCGACCGAGCTGTCGAAGCCGTCCATTTCGGTCAGTAGCTGGTTGAGCGTATGCTCGCGCTCGTCGTGGCCACCCACGGGGCCACCGACGCCACGCGCACGGCCCAGCGCGTCGAGCTCGTCGATGAAGATGATGGCCGGCGCCTGGGCGCGTGCCTGCTCGAACAGGTCGCGCACGCGTGCCGCGCCCACGCCGACGAACATCTCAACGAACTCCGAGCCCGAGATGGAGAAGAAGGGCACGCCGGCCTCGCCCGCCACCGCCTTGGCCAGCAGCGTCTTGCCGGTGCCCGGCGGGCCCACCAGCAGCACGCCCTTGGGGATGTGCGCGCCCAGCCGCCCGTAGTCCTGCGGGTTCTTCAGGAACTCGACGATCTCCACCAGCTCCGCTTTGGCCTCGTCCACGCCGGCGACATCGGCAAAACTCACGCCGGTGTTCTTCTCCACGTACACCTTGGCGCGGCTTTTGCCGATGCTCAAAAAGCCACCCGCGCCTTGCTTTTCGGCAAAGCGGCGGAACAGTAAGAACCAGACACCAAAAAACGCCAGCGCCGGCAGCACCCACGACAGGATGTCGCGCAGCCAGGTGTTTTCCACCACCCGGGCGTAGGGTACCTTGTATTTCGACAGGCGCTCGGCCAGGTCTGGCTCGACGCGCGTGGCCACCAGCGTGGTTTTGCCGCGTGCGTCCGGGGCTTTCAGTTTGCCGGTGATCAGGCGATCCGATACCAGCACTTCGGCCACACGGCCTTGCGCCAGCGCTTTCTCGAACTCGCTATACGGCACCGGCTCGACCTGGGCAGCGGTCTGCCAGTAGCTTTGCAGCATCACGAGCGACAGCAGGGCAAACAACCAGTAGCCCAGATTCCATTGGTTTTTCCGTTCCATCCAGAACACTCCTGGCGGTCAGATTGCGTAGCTCCGTAGGGCGAAAAGGCGGCTGCCTTCGATGCGCTGCTGGTGAGGCAGGGCCTGCCGGGGCAAGCACACCCGCAGGCAGCGGGCTGCTTGGATATGGGAACGGGGAAAAGGAGCTTCAATGGGGCGAGTGTAAGTCGCCGTGGCAGCATATGCGCCGAAAGCCCGGAAGCTTCCGCCGCAAGCAGGCCGTAGAAGACGCACCAAGCCGGCCCGGCGCTACCATGCCGCGATTGCGGGCGTCGATCACCACGGGGGGACGGGAAATGCCAGATCCAACGCAGCCAGCCAGCGCGATGGCCGCTACGTCCAGTCAGACGCAGCGCCCGCGGGTGGCGGTGTTCAGTACCCGAAGCTATGACCGCACCAGCCTGACCGACGCCGATCCCGGCCAGCAAATCGACTGGGTGTTTTTCGACCAGCGGCTGGATGCCGCGACGGTCGGCGCCGCCGAGGGTGTGCTGGCCGTGTGCGTGTTCGTCAACGATCAGGTCGATGCCGCTGTCGTGCGGCAACTGGCCGCCATGGGCGTGCGCCTGGTGCTGCTGCGCTGCGCCGGGTTCAACAACGTCGATCTGGTCGCGGCGGCCGAAGCCGGCGTGGCGGTGGCGCGGGTGCCGGAATACTCGCCGCATGCCGTGGCCGAGCACACCCTGGCCTTGCTGCTGGCTTTAAATCGCAAGATCCACCGCGCCTACAACCGGGTGCGCGAGGGCAACTTTGCGCTGGATGGCCTGCTGGGCTTTGATCTGCACGGCAAGACCATCGGCGTGGTGGGCACTGGCCGCATCGGCGCGACGTTCTGCCGGATTCTGACCGGCTTTGGCGTGCATCTGCTGGCAACCGACCCGGCCCCCAGTGAGGCAGTCCGCGCCATGGGGGTGCAGTACGTCGAACGGAATGAGTTGCTGGAGCGCAGTGACGTGGTGTCACTGCATTGCCCGCTGACCCCGGCCACCCGCCACCTGATCGACGCAGCGGCACTGGCGCGGATGAAACCGGGCGCCATGCTGCTCAATACCAGCCGCGGCGCGGTGGTGGATGCCAAGGCGCTGATCCGCGTGCTCAAATCCGGCCAGCTTGGGGCGCTGGGGCTGGATGTGTACGAAGAAGAGGCCCACCTGTTTTTCCGCGACCTGTCCGGACAGGTGCTGCAGGACGACGTGTTTGCCCGCCTGCTCACCTTTCCCAATGTGCTGATCACCGGCCACCAGGGCTTTTTCACCCGGGAAGCACTCGCCGCTATTGCGGCCACAACGGTCGATAACCTGCACCAATTCCTGGTCACCGGCCAGCCGCGACACCCCGTGTCGGTGGAGCGGATTGCGTAGGGGATGGGGCGTCGGTGCGAGCTACCAGAAAAAGGTTCTTACTTCTGGAACGAACAGGCCCACCACAAACCAGATCGTGTGCCCAACCCAGCAGACAAGCGTGTAGAGGGCAATCTGCTCCGAATTCCATTGTAGAGCAAAGAACCAGTCCACGATCAGCAAGGAACGCCAGCCTTCGAACCACGCGGCAGCTCCGCCCCACACTACCCACCACACGAAGGCAGTGTTCGCTAGGTACAAGGCGATCCAAAGGAAGAGGTTCATGCAGTCTATAACACCCGAATTAAGCCGCGCCGCGAGGCGGTGTCGGCTTGGACGAATCGCTGGGATTGACCGCCCGGGCTGTGATGTACCCGACTATCCCGCCAATAGCGCCGCACAGCGCAAGCCAAAGGAAAGTTGGCACAGCAAGCTCTGGGGTGGCCAGCAGCAAGATGCTCCATGGGAGTGCTGCGCACAGTGCGCCGATTAGTACCCAGGTGATCCAATTGAGTCGCTTGAGGTGGTTGAGCAAGAGCAGCGCAGGGATCACCAGAAATAGCGTTTGTGCAGCTGCAACCATGAGCGGAAAAACAATCAGCTTGGGGTTTTGGGATAGGAAGAAGCCGGAGCCCAGCGAGTCAAAAACTACGAAAGCCGCAACGGCAGCGAATGTCCCTGCGAGTGATCCAATGAACAGCGCGTTGAATTTCATAGCGGCAGTCATAACGCCTGAGTTAAGCTGCGCCGCCGAAGCGGCGTCGGCTTGAATGACTTGTTAGAACTCAGCCGTACGCTTTGGATAGACATGGTAGCGGTTAGGACCCGTACGCTCGACGACGACACAGTCTCCGGCCTTTAACTGGTGGGTGGCAAAGAACTCACCGACCCAGGCGCGCTTGCGGAAGATCTTCTTGTCTCCTGCAATGTCAGTAATGACTGGCTCGCCAATGCCAGAGTGAACCTCCAAGAGTTGAGACGCCAGCTCCGCCTCTGAGCTGCCACCAATAGAGGCGACGGGGAAAAGTTCCATGATGCTCGTCAAGTATAGGTGATTGTTGTTCAAGTTGCCCTGCGTGAGTTCAATAATTCCGTAGCGCAAAATCTATCCCCTGAGTTCTAACACCTGAGTTAAGCCGCGCCGCAAAGTGGCGTCGGTTTGAATGAATTATTAGGTTGCAGCCGGGTGACTCGCTCGCTTCTTGACGAGTGCTTGACCAAGTTGGGCGCCTACGATGGTTGCTACACCGGAACCCAAGAACGCAGCCCAGTTGTGTCGAGCAATTCCTGGAAGCGGATTTGGATCGACTGGTGCCGCGATTGCATAAAGGAAGTAGACCGTAACGGTCCAGAGGGCTAGCCAAAGGGCGATCGCTGGAAGAACGAACCCATTGCGTGCGACGATGCCACCTGCGAAGGCGCTCAACAGCGCTATCACTACAGATCGAAGGCCGATTTGTTCAACCGAGTCTGCCAAGAATGCGTTGGCAACGTTGTAAAAGAGGAAGGCTGTTGCAATCAGGATAACGATGCCGAGCCAGAGCCTTGTTGACGACATGCGAAAAATCTCCTTTAGCAACCAAACGTTTGAGGTAGCCGGCCGCCGTAGCCGCGCAGCGGCGGAGGGAACCTGTAAGCGCAGCTTGCAAGCGGTCCGTGTTAACTGAAAGGTTAGGTCTCAGTGCACAAAGTACTGAAGGTAGGCTTCGGTTAGAGTGTCTTGCTTGATACCACCGAGATACTCGACGCTGATCTTGAGAGCGAACCCGACAGAATCACAGTTTCTACAACTGTTGTTTTCAGAAACTGAAATCATTTTGAACTGAGAGGCGTCCTTGCTTGGTGCAACTTGTTGCGCAAGAGCGAACACGGATCCGAGGGATATAGTTACTCTTGGTGAGATCGGCTGGCCCTGAGACATAGGGACGACAATCTGTTTTGATTCTTTTCCGGGCTCCGCTGGCAAGAGCACTGCTACAGATGTGACGGTGGCAGAGGACTCAGAATACTTGTTTGTCAGGGTTAGCTTTGCTTCCTGGCCTTCCAAGTGAATGGCATAGTCCAAGTTACCACCGAGCTCTTTGGCAATGGTTGCATTGGTCGAGAGGGCAAGCAGCGAAACTGCAACGACAGATAACGGACGCATGAGCGCTCCTTGTGAGTAGAGACCTAACACCTGATTTAAGCCGTGCCGCGAAGTGGCGTCGGTTTGAATTAATTGTTAGAGCTTGCCTGCTCGCTTGCCACTATTACAGTCAAAGCAAAGTGTCCAAAGATTGCTGTCATCATTTGTGCCTCCATTCGCCACGGCCACCTTATGATCTACCTCAAGTCTTGCTCCATCTTTGGCAGTTTTTCCGCATATCTGGCAGCGGTAGGAGTCACGCTTAAGGATCTCGAATCGCTTCCTCTTGGTTAGCGGAATACGTGTGTAGCGGATCCGTAATAGCTCAAAAAGCTTGATGCTGCCATTATGCTTCCACTTTTCCGCCAGATTATGCGCGTTCTCAGGTCTGTGGGCTAGCTCGCTTGATTGAAGCTTCTTTATGCTGCGTTCTAGGTAACGCCAATTTTCAGAACCGTGATGTTGAAAATGATCCTCTTTGGCGAAAATATCACATGCGACACAGTAGTAAATGTCAATCTTATCTGGGTCAGCATCCCCATGTAAGAAGTAACGATTTGCTTTCATGGTGGCTCTAACACCTGAGTTAAGCCGCGCCGCAGCGGTGGTGGGTTCTACTCCGAAAGCGAGGTCTGGCTAGGATAGTGCGTCGCCGGTGGTCTCTGTCAAGGCGATGTGTGTCACCACCATCCTTGGCATTCGGCTTGGTCACTGGCCAGTTTGCGTAATGCGCAGGGTGGCCTGCGGGGCGATGCCGCGGTCGAGTGATTGCAGTTCGATTTCATACTGGCCCATGCGGGCGGTGGTGGGTTTGCCGCCCATCGGGCTGGTATTGAGGCTGAATTCTTTTCCCGGGCCGTGGGGGGGGGTCCAGCGCAGGCGGATTTCGGCATTGCCTTCCCAGACGCATTGCACGCCCGGTGGGCAGCGGGAATCGTTGATCAGGGCGAGATAGGCGAGCTGGCTGGCATCGGGCAGGCGGGCGTGTTCGCCTAGCGACAGGACGAGTATCAGCGGCGCAGACGGTGTTTCACCGGGGGCGGTGGGTGTGGGCATGGCGGTGTTCTCCGGGCGGGGGGCGGCCGCCTGTGGGCTGGCGGCGCAGGCGGCCAGCAGAAGGGCGGCAAGGGCGGGCAGCAGACGCATGGCAACCTCCAAGAGGGGGTTGCGTTGGTATAGCACGTTGCCGGCGGGGATGGCGGCCAGTGTGGGCGCGGTGTGGGAATCCCCGGATATGTCAGAAAGTCCGGCTGGCCATGGTCGGCGTTGTGCCGATCTGATTCAGTGATCCTCGCCGTCGCCGCCCATTGCGAGGGATGGGCAAAGCACAATGAAATGACGCTTTGGCCGCGCCTTGAGGCGGGCGGTCACCTTGAACGATGATTTGGCACCGCCTAAGGGAGCACAATTTTAAGTGTGCAGAAGTACAAGGCAACGCAAAACGTCCAGTAAGCCCAAAGCGTCAGCCGAATAGTTGAAATTTTTTGCGCCCAGCGACAAAAAGATGCACCTACACCTAAGAATGCTACGCCGCCAGTGATTAGGGATATGCCAGCGAGAACTGCGTGGCCGCCATGCAAAGTATTTTTTCCGAACAGCCAATAACCGAAATCTGGCCCCATTATGGGTGGAAGTGTGGCTGTAACAACTGCCCTCACGCCAGGCACAATGAGAAAGAATGCAAAAGGAGAGACGATAAGCATTACGAGGGATGTATGTACCCAGGTAGGTAGATCCTCATCTCGGACTCGCCAAATCGACATATATGCACCTAACGTTCGACGTAATGGGCTGGCCGCAGGCCAGTCCCCTTGACGGAGGGGTTATGTTCTTCGCACGGTTGAACGAGCAGCCCGTAGTTGGCCTGCTTGGCGTAAACGAACCGTCCGGTGCTGACCTCAAAAAGCATGTCAGTGGACACGATCCTTCCCCACCAAGTTTGGATGAAGAGAAGGTCCTCATTGATCCACTTGAGGCGTGCGTTGTCCCTGAGCCCCACTATTTCGATACGCCAAGAAACCGCATCTCCCTTTGTTGAGAAAACGTCGATCGTATTGGAGTAAGGCCCTGGCTTCATTGTGTCGGCGATGACGACACGGTTGAATGCTCTTGTTCGATGAGGAGACTCTGGAGTGAACTCCGGATCGCTTTCGCGGAGTACGCGGTCGGGCCTTTGCAGCAAAGGTTTGACGGAAAAGCGGCTTTCCAGCGGCACGAAGTGTGAGTCGTCGTACTTGACTACTTGATCGTTACAGTCCATCAGAGGCTCTGTTGCGCAGACCTCGGTGGCGGCAATGATAAGAATGAAGCCGGCGGCGGCTAGTCGCATTCTGAAGAACCTAACGTTTGAGCTTAGGCCGCGGCCAGTCAGGGCCGTCGCGCCTGTAGCGAATGGTTGGGCATCAGCGGGCCGAGTTGCTTTTTCTAACTAGGCTAACGATGCCTGCAATAGTAGCAATTAGGAGCACCGGGTAGATCACAAGAAGATCTATGCGGATATTGCACTCGCCCGTACACAGAACACGCGCATACATCAGGTATTCATAGACGCCGTATGCTGCCCATAGCGCCGCGATTACCCCTGGAAGCACCTTCCCTCGCAAGTAGGCAGCTATGGCGAATGCAACTCCAATGAGGAGTGCGCCGAGAGGAAAGATGATTAGTAGAGATAGTGTTTCCATGATACCTAACGCTGGAGCTAAGCGGCCACATCAATCGCAAAGCGATTGATTGGTCCGCTTGAGCGAAATGTTAGGCGCAGAGCATTGCATAGATTTGGAAGACCGAGCCCACGAGGACAGCCGCAAACCCTATCACCTGATGCAGAAACTGACCTCGGAGCTCGGCCGACAACGTCTCGATGTTGGCCGAAAAGGTGTCGTACGTGACGGCAGACGGAAACTTGCTTAGCGCTCTCCGAGTGCGAAACGACTGAACTGCAAGATAGAGCGCGCCAAGAAGCTGGACCAAGACGCCGACTAGTGCCGCAAGCTCTGAAGACATCCGATGCCTCGCCCGAAGTTGAAAGACTCTGACCTACCAGGTTGCTGCCGTTACTCGGGGCGTTTCCACTCAGATTGCCGCGACTGGCCGATGTGGGCCAGCCATGCTTCTGCTTGTGCGGGAATAGAGATGTTGGCGTAGATCGAGTCCTTCTGCAGGTACTGCCGAATCGTCGTGAGCTCTTTCTCGATTCCTTTCAGATAGCCGTGAACCACGAGGCCGATCCAAGCAACCAATACGACGAGAAGAATGACGAGGAAGATCATGACGCTCTCAACTCCTTGATAGAGAAGCTTCAATGCACGACGAACGAACAGCTGCGCCTAACACCTGAGTTAAGCCGGGACGCGTAGCGGCTTGGCGATGTGGTACACGATACCGCGTTAGCCGAGCCGCGAAGCGGTCTCGGCTTGAACGAATAGTTAGATCACTTATTGCGGTTATACCAAGCTTTTGTTTGGTTAATAGTCTTGTGAAGAGTTTCGAGTGCTCGCGCAGACATTCCAAGATGATATGTGGTGTTGCTATTAATTTTTTCTGTCAGATGGACAGTGTTTCTTACCTTCCTTAGTGCCTCTAACTCGGTTACTAGTACTGAATTAATAATTTTCTCTTCTTTGGCAACGGCGATATGCCACCAGAATTTCTGTCCTCGGACGGCTGCGCTGAGATCGCCAAAACGACTCCATTGAATCTTGGCGTTGCCTGATGGGAACTTGTGTTCAAACTGACGGCCTTTGAACTTGTTCTTCTGCAAACCATGGGAAATCATTTCAGAAAGCATAGTCTCGCAGATTGATCCATAGTCAATTACTTGTGCTCTTACATGCGCGAATTGCTCCTTGTCCTCGACAAGAAGCGCAAGGCCAACTTTGTATATCCATCTAGCTCCGTGGAAGGTATCGCAAATTGCGCTCCGGACGTTGTCATCTTTGATATGCTCAAACCACTTCGTGTCAAGCTTTTCGGCATCCGCTATTCCGGTGCGTGCGAACCCGGAAACCGCATTAATCATCGCCTTGCCGAAGTGTTCCGGAACCGCCTTTTCAGCAACCATGACACTCTCCAAAGTGATCTAACGTGGAGGTCACCGGCGCTGCGCCGCTTTTTGGCGCAGCGTCCGGTGGACCGCAGGGTTATGCCTTCCCGTTGGCATGTTGGAACAAGAAATTGGCCAGAAGATATTTGGTGTGAGATCTATTGGCTGGATCGAAGACATAAAGCACAGCATCGTCTATGGAACGAGCGAAGGCTTCTTGCTCTCCGCAATATTCGATGGTAGAGGCAATTCCGAAGATCGACACAACGCACGAGTTGTGAAGTAGCAAGACGTAGTGAGCATCTTGCCCAGGCAATATGGCCTTCAGAGGGCCGAGGTCAATGCCGAGGCCACCGGCAATTTCATCCCGTCGTTGATGCCGGAGAGCGCATCGAAGGGCCTCGGCGACGGGAGAGCCGGTTACATACATATCTCCGAACTCAAGCGCTGCAATTTCGTAGGCAATCTTGATGCTTTCGAGGACAAGGACGTTGATATCAATTGAGAACAAATACTTGATTGTTGGCTGGTGGGAAACCGGCACAGCGACCTTCTTGGCGTCCTGAACAGCCTGAGCTACCTTGGTTTGAATGTCGTCGTCAGGCATACCGAGACTTCGGTAGTAGCGAGTGATCTTTTTCCGAAGGATGGACTCAATGTCTCCTTCATCTTCCTTGTCAATGGTGATGCTGATTTCGAGACCCTGATCGGTTCTTTGCTCGGTAACCATCGGCTTGACGTATGGCTTGAATTGCTCATCAAGCCGGACGCTCAACTCCCGGCCTTCGTGGGTTATTGCTCCGTAAGCACCGAATGGATTGGGAACTGAGCCGCCCTTTCCCGGAATCTGATAGGACTGACGTGGCAATTGAACCAGCACGGTGTTGGAAAACGGGCCGTCGATTGTGCTGCCGAGATTGCTGTTGCATTCCTTGCAGAGTAGCCTCGGTTTCAGAGAGCCTCCGATGCAGTCTGGAACAATATGTTCCTCTGTGAGTTCACGCTCGTTGCGGCAAAAGATACATAGGGGCATGGTTAGTGTTCCCAGAAGGTATAACACCTGAGTTAAGCCGGACCGCTGCGCGGCACGGCGTGATGGTACACGTCACCATTTAAGCCGAGCCGCGAAGCGGTCTCGGCTTGAACGAATAGTTAGGTCTAGCTCTCTGTGTAGGAAGCGCCAGACGGACTCACAAGAACCCGATACTCACGAGAACGCCACGCCTTGCGAGCTTCAGGAGAAACATTGGCCGGCAATGTTGTGCGAAGCCGAAAGCTCGCCATTTGCGTCTCGCCTACCGTGACGGGCTTGGACCAACCGATAAACTCCCACCCCTTACTGGCTGGGAGTTGGTAGAGAACGGGTGACTCACCCAGATCGTCGTATGACGCCGTGATGTAGAGCTTTACGCTTGGGCAGGATGCGACAGGACCCCCGCACTCAAGCACAGCTTCTGGAATTGCGAAGACACGCACAAAGTACGGTTGGTTCGAAGAAGAATCGGTGGTTGCGATTTCCTCAAGCAGACCAAGAGTGGACGCTAGGCCGACATTCTTGGATGGCGCGAGGTCGCGTGCGAAAGCGATCGCTGGAAGAAGGACAGCCAAGGCGACGAGATATTTCATGCTAGACCTAACGCAGAGTTAAGCCGTGGCGGAACGCCATCGGCTTGAACGCCCTGTTAGGGCGGAATGCACACTATGGAGAAGCAGTTGGACGCAGATGGAAAGCAAGTGCTGGACCCCTGCTGCGGTGGCCGCATGATGTGGCTCGACCGCGAGAACCCGAACGTGGTGTTCGGCGACAAGCGCAGCGAGGTCATCACAGTCACCGACCGATCGCACGGGAACGCGAATGGCCAGCGCACCTTGCGGATTGAGCCAGACGTGCCGCTGGACTTCCGGGCGCTTCCATACGCGGATGGCACGTTCAAGCTGGTCGCGTTTGATCCGCCGCACCTGGTCCGCGCCGGCCCGAAAAGCTGGTTGGCGGCGAAATACGGGAAGCTCAGCGAGAACTGGCGGGATGACTTGCGCGCCGGATTTGCCGAATGCTTCCGCGTGTTGTCCACCGACGGAGTGCTGGTTTTCAAGTGGAACGAAACACAGGTGAAGGTGACCGAGGTGCTGGCGCTGACGCCAATCGCGCCGATGTTCGGTCACTTGTCTGGCCGGAAGGGCTTGACCCACTGGCTCGTGTTTATGAAGCCCTAACACCTGAGTTAAGCCGGCCCGCTGCCGGTAATTCCAAGCCCCGTTGAAGCCGAGAAGCGGGCTCGGCTTGGACGAATTGTTAGACCCCCGGAGTATCTACGCATGTGGATAAATACTGAACGTGAGCGCGACGCCACTGAATCACTAATTGCAAAAGGACTTAAGAAGAAACCTTGCGAACCCATTCCTCGAAATGATCAACCGCAATCAGCCGCGTTTCGGATACTGGCTGTGAAAGCAGCGCCGTGCGTAGAGCATCAAGTCGATAAAGGCTCATTGCGCGGAATCGGTCTTTCGGGATCTCTTGGGCAAGAGCAAGAATCAGTGAGCGGAGTGAATCAATCTGCCCTTGAATGTAAGCGGGATACTGAAAAAGATGATCGTAACCTTGGGACATAAGGAATCTCCATTCAGGGGGCTAACAACCAAGTTCAGCGGTGACGCGAAGCGGCATCCGCTGCGACGCAGAGTTATGCCCCAGCAACCGGAGCACGATATGACGCTAGTAGAGAAAGCCAAAGACCTGGCGCACCGCGCACATGCCGGGCAGGTGGACAAGGCAGGACGCCCGTACATTGAGCATGTAGCGCGCGTGGCGGCCGCGGTGGCAGACGATCCCGAAGCCGAGGCGGTGGCGTGGCTGCATGATGTGCTGGAGGACTCCGAGAGCCATGCGGACGAAGTTTACGCCGGCTTTCCGCAGAACATAGTTGGCGCTGTTGTGATGTTGACACGCCACGCATCCGGGACGAATAGCGAATATTACGCATCCATCCGACTGTTCCCGGCAGCCCTGCGCGTCAAGCTGGCCGACATAGCCGACAACGCCGACGAAGCACGGCTTGCGCTACTGGATGAAAAGACGGCTGCAAGGCTGCGAAGGAAGTATGCGAAGGCGCTAGCAGCGCTGGGGCATAACACCTGAGTTAAGCCGGCCCGCATGCCGGACATTTCAAACCCCGTTGAAGCCGAGATGCGGGCTCGGCTTGAACGAATTGTTAGCACTCAACTTATTGGAGAGTGACATGAGCAACAAGATCAAGGTGCAAGTGAGCATTGAAGGCCGGTGGCGTGCTGGCGGTGTTGTTGAAATGACCCGTGAGCAATACGAAATGTTGGGCGCACGACTTGATACTCGCCCGCGCGGCTACGAACGCGAAATGCTGTCCTGGGAAATCATGGACGCCTGCCGGATCGAGCTGCGCGACGGCGACGTTGATGATTTGGAGATCGAGGATTTCATTGAAGTCGGCGTTGAGGTCTAACACCTGAGTTTAGCCGCGCCGCTGCACGGCCACAAAAGAGAACGCAAGATACCTTGAAAGATTGTGGCCGTGAAGCGGTGTCGGCTTGAACGAATTGTTAGGTGGCTGGCTCTATGAGAGTGAATCGCACGCCTGCTGCGGAGAGGTCAGCTGGTGTTAGCCAAAGGATTGATTTGTGGGGAATCTGGCGGGCCTTGGCAATCAAAGACTCCGAAAAGCCAGCGTGGCGCAACATGTCGTCAGAAATCTTCTGCCTGGCCGGTGCGGCCAAAAGCTCCAACGGTCCCGGAGCCTCCTTCCTTGGTCGTCCTGCGTGGAGCCCGAGACGTGCACTGGAGGTCAGTTCACGATGATCCGCTGCGGCCCAGAGATGAACGCATGCGCTTGCACATTTACCCGCGACGCGCACAGCAATACCGTGTTCGTTGAGCAGTCGCGCAGCTCCCTTTGCTTGGAGTGTGAGTCCACCTGGACTCTCGATGTAGACACGTTTAATTTTTGGATTCTCCGCAATCTTGAGGCGAAGTTCTTCCTCAAATCCATCGGTAATTCGACCGAGCACCATGAAATGCCCGAGTCGTTCGATCGGGGCAATTCGGAATTGCGGCGCAGGTGCGGAGCCGCTGGATGCTAGGAGTGCCAACAAAATTGCGAGGGTCTTCAAGCCTGCCACCTAACACCTGAGTTAAGCCGCGCCGCGAAGCGGTGTCGGCTTGAACGAATTGTTAGCCTTCACAGGTGATCGCACGCTGCGTGGACGTATTCAGAAAACGTTTCAATATCGCGTAGTTTCGACGCGATGTCGGGCTCGTTTTCAAAATATCCAGCTAAACGTTTGACCTGTTCCTCCTCCTCATGGTTGATTCGCGTAGTGACGCACCAACCGGGGCCATAACTAATCATGACATCGGTGATGCTGGAACGTTCGGCTGCAAGTTCCATCGCGGCGTGAAAATTTATGTCCGACGCCAGCCTATGAAATGGCTGACCAACTTTGTGTGACGGATGGTTAATATGGTCAATGCAGGATCCGAGGCCACGCTCTTGGGCGAGGTTATATACGCAGTCCACCTGCAGCATTAAGCGCCAGATCTCTGCGTCCTCGGCACGCACGACAAACACATCGCAGCCAAGGCGCTCCGAGAACCCTCGTGCGACTGCCGTTGCGTCATCGAACCTGTCAGCTTCGTAGCCGAAGCGCAACAGCACGCCGTATTCATCTGGCCCACAACGTGAACAGCGTGGTGGTGAATCGGGAATGAAGAAGTCATCCATAAAGGCTAACGCTGCGGTTAAGCCGCGTAGCGAAGCGGAGTCGGCTTGAACCGCCTGTTAGCTGGCAACGAACAATGACGGAGAACGAGATGAAGGTTTACAGCGTAGCGATTGAAGCGATGTGCAATGTCGTGGTGTTGGCAGATTCAGAGGATGAGGCGCTGAACATTGCCACGCGCAACGTCAGATACGGGGATTTCGAGCTGACAACTGGCGGGCCGGCGGATGAAATCAACGACGACCCGGAAGAAGAAAACCTAGCCCGCGCCACTTACATCCGACACGCGGACAAGATTTTCGGTAGCGATGGGCGGGAGCTGAGGCCGGCGCAGGCGCTGCAGCTTCTTGCCAGCTAACGCCTGAATTAAGCTGCGCCGCGAAGCGGCGTCGGCTTGAATGAATTGTTAGTAGCGCTATTCTGGAAGTGAATAGCCGACTTTTGTGTCAGTGACGGTGATAAATCCTTGCTGTTC